>CAWKME010000040.1:0-83315 GCA_963850645.1 uncultured Actinomycetota bacterium
TGTTTTGTCGATGGCGGCGAGAAAATCCTCGCTCGAGCCTATGTCGTTGACGGCTACTTGCGGCGAGGTGACGGTGGGACTCGGCATATTGTTGGGTTGCTCCGGACAGGTTGGGTCGTAGGGACAAATCGGGTTTCCCCTTGAGGTTACTCGACTGTGTACACGCTGGCCAAACTCGCCCCATCTGGGCAGACCGTCAAATCACCGCGAAAAATTCACGGAATTTCCCGCCGCGGGTTCACGCAAGTCGCAATGGGCGGCTAGTGCGCGGCCGTGTCCCAGCTGCGGCCGTAGCCCACGGAGACCTCCAGCGGCACGTCAAGCGGGTATGCGCCGCCCATTTTCTCGCGCACCAACGCCTCAAGCCGCTCCCGCTCACCGTCGGCCACCTCGAACAACAGTTCGTCGTGGACCTGCAGCAGCATCCGCGACGCCAGCCCGGCCGCTTTCAGCGCCTTGTCGACGTCGATCATGGCGACCTTGATGATGTCGGCCGCGCTGCCCTGGATCGGCGCGTTGAGCGCCGCCCGCTCGGCCGCCTCGCGCACCTGGCGATTGGTGCTGTCCAGTTCGGGCAGGTAGCGGCGCCGGCCCAGCACCGTCGAGGTGTAGCCGTCCTTACGGGCCTGTTCGACGACGTCCTGCAGATAGTCGCGCACGCCGCCGAACCTCGCGAAGTAGGCGTCCATTTGCACTTTCGCGTCCTCGGTGGAGATTTTCAGCTGCTGTGAGAGTCCGTACGCGCTCAAGCCGTAGGCCAGCCCGTACGACATCGCCTTGACCCGGCGCCGCAGCTCGCCGGTCACCTCTTCGATCGGCACCCCGAACGCCCGGGAGGCGACGAACGAATGCAGGTCCTCGCCGGTGTTGAACGCCTCGATGAGGCCCTCGTCACGGGACAGATGTGCCATGATCCGCATCTCGATCTGGCTGTAGTCGGCCGTCATCAACTCCGCGTAGCCGCCACCGACCACGAACGCGTCGCGGATCTGGCGGCCGGCGTCGGTGCGGATCGGAATGTTCTGCAGGTTGGGCTCGGTGGAGGACAGCCGGCCGGTCGCCGCGATCGTCTGGTTGAACGTGGTGTGAATGCGGCCGTCACCGGCCACCGAGTTCAGCAACCCGTCAACGGTCACCTTCAACCTGGTGACGTCGCGGTGCGCGAGCAGATGCTGCAGGAACGGATGCCCGGTCTTGTCGAACAGCGACTGCAGCGCATCCGCGTCGGTGGTGTATCCGGTCTTCGTCCGCTTGGTCTTCGGCATCTCCAGTTCGTCAAACAGCACTACCTGCAACTGTTTTGGCGAGCCGAGGTTGATCTGCTTGCCGATCACCGCGTACGCCGCCTCTGCGGCATCACGGATCTGATCGCCGAATTGGCTTTGCAGCGCGGACAATTGGTCCAGGTCGACGGCGATACCCGCGGCCTCCATGCCCGCCAACACACATTGGACCGGCAGTTCCATCTCAGCCAGCAGCGAGGTGGAGTCGATCCGGGCCAGTTCGGTATCCAGTGCGTCAGCCAGGTCGACCACGGCACGGGCACGCAGGACCGCGGTTTGCACGGCTTGGTCATCGATCCCGTCGCTGTCGTCTAGCAGTGAAAGTTGCTGCTGCTCAGATGTTTCCGCACGCAGCTCGCGACGGAGGTAGCGCAGCGACAGGTCGTCGAGAGTGAAGCTGCGCTGCCCCGGGCGGACCAGGTAGGCGGCCAGCGCGGTATCGGAGCTGACCCCGTCCAGCGTCCAGCCGCGCCCGGCGAGGTCGTGGATGGCCAACTTCGCCTCGTGCAGCGCCTTCGGCTTCTCGGAGTCGGCCAGCCACGCCGCCAGCGCGGAGTCGTCCTCGGGTGTCAAGGTCGTGGTGTCGATATAGCCGCCGTCGCCGTCCGCGGCGGCGATGGCCAGCGCGGTCGCGTCGCCGTCGTAGGGCAGATGCGTCCCCACCACCGCCAGCCCCGATCGGCGCCCGTCGGCGACATGCTCGTTCAGCCACTGCGCGACCGTGCCGGGCTCCAGCGCTCCCCCGCGCACGTCGAATCCCTCGTCGACCTCGGGTTCGACAGCAGCCAGCGTGTCGAACAGCCGGTCCCGCAGCACCCGGAATTCCAGCTGGTCGAACAACTGGTGAATCTGGTCGCGATCCCACGGTTGCATCCGCAGCGTGTCGGGCGTCTGCGCCAGCGGCACATCCTTGACCAGGTCGGTGAGCTCCCGGTTGAGCACCACGCTGGCCAGATGCTCCCGCAGCGCGTCACCGACCTTGCCTCGCACCGAGTCGGCGTTGTCGACCAGCGCTTGCAGCGAGCCGTATTCGCTGATCCACTTCGACGCCGTCTTCTCGCCCACCCCCGGGATGCCGGGCAAGTTGTCGCTCGGGATCGCCGCGCAACGCGGCGAAGTCGGGGTACTGCTCGGGGGTGAGCCCGTACTTCTCGACCACGGCGGCCGGAGTGAAGCGAGTCAGCTCGCTGACGCCTTTGCGCGGGTACAAGCACCGTCACGTCGTCGGAGACCAGCTGCAGCGAATCCCGGTCACCGGTGACCACCAGTACCCGGTAGCCCTCCTTCTCGGCCTGGGTCGCCAACGTCGCGATCAAGTCGTCGGCTTCGAAGCCCGGCTCGGCCAGCACCGTAATGCCCAGCGCCGCAAGGACTTCCTTGGTGACGTCGATCTGGCCGTGGAATTCGTCGGGGGTGGATGACCGGTTGGCCTTGTACTCCGGGTAGCGCTCGGAGCGAAAGGTCTGCCGCGACACATCGAACGCTGCGGCCACATGGGTAGGCGATTCGTCGCGCAACAGGTTGATCAGCATGGCGGTGAACCCATACACCGCGTTGGTGGTCAAACCGCCCTGGGTCTTGAAATTCTCGGCAGGCAGTGCGTAGAAGGCCCGAAACGCCAGCGAATTGCCATCCAGCAGCATCAACGTCGGCTTGTCGTCAGCGGCCTGGCCGGCTTCGGTTTTCTTGCTGGCGGTCCTCGCTGGGCTCACGGCCCTAACTCTAGGCATTGGGTCTGACCCCGAGTAGCGGCTGCGCCCGCCGCGGCAAAACTGCAACACGTTTCAGTTTTGTTCGCGTTGTCGGTACGCTGGCCGAATGCCAGGAGCTACCCGTCAAGAACCGGCGATCGACGGCTGGTTCGCCGCCAGCGACACCGGCGCGCCGCATCTGATCGGCGCCAAATGTCCGCAATGCGGCACCTACGTCTTCCCGCCGCGGGCCAACAACTGCCCCAACCCCGGCTGCGACGGAGACCAGCTCGAGCAGGTGCCGCTGTCGCGGCGCGGGAAGCTGTGGAGCTACACCGAAAACCGGTACGCACCGCCGCCGCCCTACCCGTCCCCCGATCCTTTCGAGCCGTTCGCCGTTGCCGCGGTGGAGTTGGCCGACGAGGGTCTGATCGTGCTGGGCAAGGTGGTGGAGGGCACCCTGGCCGCCGACCTGACAGTCGGACAGGAGATGGAACTGACCACCATGCCGCTGTTCGTCGACGACGACGGCGTCGAACGCATCGTGTACGCCTGGAGGATCGCATGAGCCCGGAACCGGTCTACATCCTCGGCGCCGGGATGCACCCCTGGGGCAAATGGGGTAACGACTTCACCGAATACGGGGTGGCCGCCGCCGGCGCCGCACTGGGCGAAGCCGGCCTGGACTGGCGCCAGATCCAGTTGGTGGCCGGCGCGGACACTATTCGCAACGGCTATCCGGGTTTCGTCGCTGGAGCCACGTTCGCGCAGAAGCTCGGCTGGAACGGTGTACCGGTCAGCTCCAGTTATGCGGCCTGCGCCAGCGGCTCGCAGGCGCTGCAAAGCGCCCGTGCACAAATCCTGGCCGGCTTCTGCGACGTCGCGCTGGTGATCGGCGCGGACACCACGCCGAAAGGCTTCTTCGCTCCGGTCGGCGGCGAGCGCAAAAACGACCCGGATTGGCAGCGGTTTCATTTGATCGGCGCGACCAACCCGGTGTACTTCGCGCTGCTGGCGCGGCGCCGGATGGACCTCTACGGCGCCACACTGGAGGATTTCGCGCAGGTGAAGGTCAAAAACGCGCGCCACGGCCTGCAGAACCCCAACGCCCGGTTCCGCAAGGAGGCGTCCGTCGAAGACGTGCTGGCCAGCCCGGTGGTGGCGGACCCGCTGCGGCTGCTGGACATCTGCGCTACCTCAGACGGTGCCGCGGCGCTGATCGTGGCCAGCGCCAAGTTCGCTCGCGAACACTTGGGCTCGCTGAACGGTGTCCCTTCAGTGCGCGCGGTCAGCACGGTCACCCCGCGCTACCCACAGCATCTGCCCGAATTACCTGATATTGCAACGGATTCCACTGCGGTGGTGGCCGCACCGGAGCGGGTGTTCAAGGACCAGATCATCGACGCCGCCTACGCCGAGGCCGGTCTCGGGCCGGAAGACCTGAGCCTGGCCGAGGTTTACGACCTGTCCACCGCGCTGGAGCTGGATTGGTATGAGCACCTTGGCCTTTGCCCCAGGGGCGACGCCGAGGCGCTGTTGCGCAGCGGCGCCACCACCATCGGCGGCAAGGTTCCGGTCAACCCGTCAGGTGGACTGGCCTGCTTCGGCGAGGCGATTCCCGCCCAGGCGATCGCGCAGGTCTGCGAGCTCAACTGGCAACTGCGCGGCCAGGCCACCGGTCGTCAGGTCGAGGGCGCCACGGCCGGAATCACCGCGAATCAGGGCCTGTTCGGGCACGGCTCCTCGGTGATCGTCGCGCGCTAGCCGCGGCTACTTCGGCGGCGGCGCATCCTTGGGGGTGTCGAGCGTCTCCAGAACCACCTCGGCGACGTGCTTCATCGTGGTCCGGCGGTCCATCGCGGCGCGCTGAATCCACTTGAATGCCTCAGGCTCGGTCATGCCCTGGTTGGCCTGTAGCAAGCCTTTCGCCCGTTCGACGAGCTTGCGGGTCTCCAGCCGGTCAGACAGCGTCTCGACCTCGCGCTCCAGCGCTCTGATTTCGCTGAACCGGCTCAGCGCCAATTCGATCGCCGGGATCAGGTCGGAGATGGTGAACGGCTTGACCAGGTATGCCATCGCACCGGCATCCCGAGCTCGTTCGACGAGGTCGCGCTGACTGAACGCGGTCAGCACCACGATTGGTGCGATGCGCTTGCGGGCGATCTCCGACGCGGCGTCAATGCCGTCGCGGCGCGGCATCTTCACGTCCATGATCACCAAGTCGGGGGTGAGCTTTTCGGCCAGCTCGACGGCTTCCTGGCCGTCGCCGGCCTCGCCGACGATCTCGTAGCCCTCTTCGCGGAGCATTTCGGCCAAGTCGAGGCGAATGAGCGCCTCATCCTCGGCGATCAGCACCCGGTGCGAGGCTTGGTTTTCGACGTCGGTCGTGGAGCCGGTCATGACGGACATTCTGTCGTGACCCGCCGTGATCCTCGACCGCGGGGTTGTGACGTCCGTGTGACGATCGCCATCCTCTATGGTGGGAGGCCGTAGTCACGAGCCCTCGTATCCCAACTGGCAGAGGAAACGGATTCAAAACCCGTCCAGTGTGAGTTCGAATCTCACCGAGGGCACCGAATCTGTGGAAGCGTTAGCGCAGGTAGAGGCGTTTTTTTGCGTTTGCTAGATTGCCGCATCACCTCCCCGTGCCCACATTTTGCCCACAGTTTCAGATAACTTGTCGGCAACGGCAGTGAAGTCTGAGTCGAACAGATCGGCATAAACGTCTAGGGTCATCGCGGCCGAGGCGTGCCCGAGCATCCGCTGAACTACCTTCGGATTCGCGCCCGAAGCGATCGCTAGCGACGCCGCGGTGTGACGCAAGTCATGGGCCGTTACGCGCGGAAACGTCGGGTCGGCCTTCTGGCAGCGTTCGACCGCACCGGCCAGCCACGACTTATTTGTCGGCGGGGCGAGATACCCACCGTCGTGGGCTAGCCAGATCAGTTCATCGCGATCCTTACCCGCGCATGTCGCCGCGAGCTCGTCTACTACGAACGCAGGCAACGCAACCGACCGATGGCGCCCGCTTTTGAGAGTGCCCACGTGAGTGCGGCCGCCGACGTCCACGGCGTTCTCATGCAAGACGACACGGCGCCGTAGAAAATTCACATCGGACACCCTCAAGGCGGCGGCCTCACCCCAACGGACGCCTACGGTCCCGAGTAGCAGCACCAGCGACCGATAGCGCCCCGACTCAATGGCCAGCCGGCGCCGCTGCGGGCCAGCTCTGCGCGCGCGGTCTAGGTGGCGCCTTTTTTAGCAGGGTGCCATGGAATCCTAAGCGCCGTAAGGACTCGCGAGATCAGGTTGACGGCGCGGTAGCCGATCACCGCGGCGATGATCAGGGCCACCGTGGGATCGAGCCAGTACCAGTCGCCGGTAATCATGATGACCGCGCCACTGGCGGCGAGGCCGGCGGCAGCCGCCGCGTTGGTGGCAGTATTGAGCGACACAGCCCTGAGGTTCAGGTCCTCCCCGCTATCACGGGCGTTGCGGTCTGCCCCCACGATGACCGTGCAGAGCAGCATGACTACCGCGGCGACCGTGCTGACAATCAGCACGGGTGCGCCGCGTACCTCGGCGGTGCCCGATGCTAGTCGCCGGATCGCGGCCGCGACGACGCCGATGTTGAGGGCCAGCAGCGATCCGGCGTTGACCAATGCCGCAATGTGGGTCGGGTTTGGGTGTCTGCTCAGGTGATCGCTAACCGCTCGATGCGAGAGTCGGATGGCGAATAACGACACGCCGATCGCGGCGCCGTCGCCGAGGTAGTCGACCCCGGCAGCCAACAACCCCAGCGAGTGCGCGGCTAGCCCAACGATCACCAGGGCCACGATGAGCAGCAGGTCGAGCAGCAACACCAGCGTCAGCCGCCGATCCTTTGACATCTTGTTGATGATAGAACCAGCGACGCAAAAGCCCCGGCCCTGGTTCACCGACCGCATAACAGCGATGTATGGGGTGACGAGGCCGAGACCTCTACTGTCGTTCCCATGGCGGCGCTAGCTGATTTCTTGGCCGGATTGGACCTCGACCCAGTCCGGCGGGGCAGGCAGTTTGAGCGCATCTGCAAATGGTTCCTGACGCACGACCCGGTCTATGCGCGCCAGCTTCGCCGGGTGTGGCTTTGGAATGAGTGGCCCGGCCGGTGGGGCATTGATGCCGGCATCGACCTCGTCGCCGAAGACCATGACGGACGCCTATGGGCGATCCAGGCGAAGGCGTACGACGCTGCCTACCGGATCACCAAGCGCGACGTGGACACCTTCTTGTCCGAGGCGGGGCGGTCTGAGTTCTCGTTCCGGCTGTTGATCGCGACCACTAACTGGATTGGGCGCACCGCCAAGCGCACGATCGAGGCGCAGGAGAAGCAATCGAGCGTGGTGCTTCGCGGTGACTTGGAAGCCGCCGAGGTCGACTGGCCCGCCTCCCCATCGGATTTGCGTTCGCAGCGGCTGCCACCAAAACGACCCCGGCCTCATCAGCGCGAAGCGATGAACGCTGTGGTGAAGGGTTTTGTGCGGGGCGACCGCGGCCAGTTGATCATGGCTTGCGGGACCGGAAAGACCCTGGCCGCGTTGTTCATTCACGAGAAGCTCGCCGCCGAACGCACGCTGGTGCTGGTGCCGTCACTGTCACTGCTGGCCCAAACGCTGCGTGAGTGGACTGCCAACACCAAGCTAGGATTCGACTTCACCTTGACGACCCCTTCACTTTCCTGATCTACAACGTGTTGGACACCAGCGCGTTTACCGACGACCCGGGCGTCGGTCTCGTTCCGGACAACGCCATTGGTGACCTCGCCGTGGGCCTGGACTACACGTTGTTTGCCAGCGGCCTCGGGCAGACGCTGGACCCGGGCATCTGGATGCTCATTGATAAAATTCCTTCTTTGTTTTGACCATCGATCGACGAATCGTCGGCGAAGCTATCGCGCGGTTAGGTGGGACGAAATGAGCGCCATGTTCGCGGGTATTGCGTTCACCGTAGTTTTTCGATACCGGTGCTAGTTCGTGAGATTCGCTTAGCGCGGCGCTTCGGTTCGCCCGCCAGCGGTTCGAGGTCCTGAGAGCCGCAGAGGCGCGATGAAAACGCTCGCGGCAGATTCCCCCCGCCCTACCCGGACGCTAAAGTGCCCCAGAATTGATTTTGGAGCCGATATCGACCGATGCGAAGCAGGCTGCCGAGAAATTGGCACTCGCAGTGTGGGATTTCCAGGCCGAGTACCATAGCGACCCCGAGTCGTTTACCGATGAGCGCGTGGCAGCGATTCGGACGGCTGCTTACCGGTTCTCCTGAGGGGTGAAGCCGGCGGACGACTGGCATCTACGCAGATCGTCGAGGGTCATCGCGGCCGAGGCAAGGCCGAGCATCCGTTGACCACCTTCGGATTCGCGCTCGAAGCGATAGCCAACGACGCAGCGGCGTGGCGCAAATCATGGGCCGTCACGCAGTGGCACCTGACCGTTAAGGCTTTGTCAGGGTTTTCACATGTTGCGCTCATGTTGAATTAAGCTCCATGTCGACCGTCTCGTGTGAGCCGGTCGCAACATGCTGATCGGAGCCCATGATGAACGCTCATCGGATGACGCGGACACTCGGCACCGCCGCCGGTGGACTGCTGGCCATGGGGTTGGGTATTGGGGCGGCGCTGGCTTCCACCCCGGCGGTCGCCTCGGCCGACTCGTCGACCGACTGGTTGTCGTCGATCGATCAACTGCTGGGTGGTCTGTCAGCCCCCGCGACGACATCAAGTCTGGATATGCAGGTCTCCATCGACGGGTCTGATTTGTTTCCCACCGCGGGCAACACCGCGACCGCCACCTCGGACAGCGGGGACATCGCGATCGCCATCGGCAACGGCGCCGATGCCAACGCCACCGGCGGCATTGTCGACTTCGCATTCGCCGACGGCGCCAACAGCACCGCCGAGGCCGGCTTCATCGGCGGCTTCGACTCCGCCGTGGTGTTCGGCGCCAACAGCACCGCCGAGGCCGGCTCCATCGGCGACTTCGACTCCGCCGTGGTGTTCGGCGCCAACAGCACCGCCGAGGCCGGCCTCGGCTCCATAAGCCCCTTCCCGGGGCCTGGTGACATGCCCCTGTACCTCCCTAACATTTTCGATCTCGCCGCCGTCTTCGGCGACACGCTCCACGCGACGGCTACCGGCGGCGGCGACCTGGTCGACATCGTGCCGTAGCTATAGCGCCGTCGCCGCCGGGTGCGCGGCCATCGTTGCGGGGCCCGCCACGACTCCTACGTAACCGTCGGAAATGACGAGGTCGAGGAATGCCGCCGCTGGCCTAAGCGTTGCATTTCGCTGTGAGTCCTCCGGATATCCGGACATTTCGTCTCAGCTGTACTGAGCCCCGGAAAGGCCGCATGCGTCTGCGGCGCGACCTGGCCCGGTTGTCGACAGCGGAAAGTGACTGGCGCACTGGATTTCTCGGATGAGCGCGAACACATGTCGGCAGTGGACCTACTCGCGTCCCGGATGATTTGCCGGACAAGACGTGATGCTGCGTTCCGCAATGTCGAGCTCACCCATTAGGCTTTTGCTGTGGTGGCGAAGAGGTGCGGTGCCACACAAGCGGCGGGTCCGCGGCGAACGCCGGACTGTGTAGCAGCAGTGCGGGAGCAACCGCGCGTCCGTAGTCAGCACTACGCCGACCGCAGCACGCGCCGGCGCCGCATCCTCCGCCTGAACACATCTCTGGCGATGGTGATCAGCGCAGGGTTCGGGGTCATGCAACTTGTGGTCGCACCCGAGCTGTGGTGGACCGGTGTGATCAACCTGGTCGGCGCCGCCATCTACGCAATGGTCCCGTGGCTTTACCGCTTCGGGGAACTGGTTCCGCCGCTGACTTTCATCGGCACCGCTTATGCGTCGATCTTCGTCATCTGTTCGATCCTGGGCACCGGCTCGGGTCTGCAGCTCTATTTCCTGGTCGCAGCCTGCCTGGTGGTGTTGCAGCTGGGCGTCGACCGCATCGTCTTGGCGGCCACGCTCGCCGCGATTGCCGCCGGACTGGTGATCACACTGCAGTTCCTCGTCCCCTTCGACACCGGTGTTCAGCCAGCTGTGGTCGTTGCGGCTGGGGTTCGTCATCACCACCACGTCCGCGTGCGTGATGGTGGTCACGACGGTTTGGTACGCGGTGCGCGAAATCGTCCGCGCCGAAGCGGCCATGGAGCTGGAGTACGAGCGGTCCGAGACGCTGCTGGCCAACATCTTGCCGGCAAGCGTCGCAGAACGGCTAAAAGACCCGGGGCGCAACATCATTGCCGACAAATACGACGACGCCTCTGTCCTGTTCGCCGACATCGCCGGCTTCACCGAACGTGCCAGCGACATCGCACCCGACAAGCTGATCCGATTCCTGGATCGGCTTTACAGCGACTTCGACGCGCTGGTGGACAAACACGGCCTGGAGAAGATCAAAGTCAGTGGTGACTCCTACATGGTGGTCAGTGGAGTGCCCCAACCCCGGCCCGACCACGTCGAGGCGCTGGCCGACTTTGCGCTCGACATGGCCGAAACCGTGAGCGGACTGACAGATTCGCGCGGCAACGTGCTGCCGCTACGGATCGGGCTCGCTTCCGGCCCCGTCGTCGCAGGCGTGGTGGGTTCTCATCGGTTCTTCTATGACGTGTGGGGCGACGCGGTCAATGTCGCATCCCGGATGGAATCTACCGATTCGGTAGGCCGGATCCAGGTACCCGAAGATGTCTATCAACGGCTGAAAAACGACTTCGTGCTCCAGGAACGAGGTGCCGTGGAGGTCAAAGGGAAAGGCCTCATGCGCACCTGGTATCTCGTCGGCCGCAAACCGGACACCGGCTCCGGCGATGTGCGTGCCGAGGCGCCACAAAGCGTCGGCGTCTGACTCGTAGCGCAAATCTCCCACCGTGATCGCTGTTTGTGGGAAACTTCAAGAATGGAAACCACTGCTGTCCCAAAGTTGTTGCCGCATCTGTGGAAGTCGACGCTGATATCCGGACTCCTGGCGTTGACCCTGGGCGTCCTGGTGCTGCTGTTGCCCGGAGATTCCATCGTGATCGCCGCGATCCTCTTCGGCATCTACCTGCTCGTCACCGGTATCGCACAAGTCATCTTCGCGTTCAGCCTGCACGTCTCCGCCGGCGGGCGCGTGCTGTTGTTCATCAGCGGCGCAGCCTCCCTGGTGTTGGCAGTGCTGTGCTTCCGACACTTCGGCCAGGGCTACGCGATTCTGCTGCTGGCCATCTGGATTGGCGTCGGCTTCATCTTTCGTGGTGTGGCAACATCGATCTCAGCGATCAGCGACCCCACCCTGCCCGGTCGGGGCTGGCAGATATTCCTCGGCGTGATCAGCCTTCTGGCGGGCGTCGTAATGATCGGATCGCCCTTCGAATCACTCGCGATCCTGACGCTGATCGTCGGCATCTGGCTGGTGGTCATCGGCACGTTCGAGATCGTCTCATCGTTCGGCATCCGCAGCGCGTCCAAGAGGGTGGACCACGCCCTGACGGGTGGAACGCACGGCGCGGCCTGACCGGGCCGGATGTGATAGCGGATTAGCCCCTGTCGCCAGCGACATGTATGCCACCGGCAATCGGGCTCGCGAGGCGAGCGTCCTGAGCGCCGGCAGCCGGGGGCCGATCGATCCGCGGCTGTGGCGGGCATCGCGGGCGCTGCGCCACTTCCTTGCCGCGACAACGGTTTGCGGTGTGACGATCTCCGGTTGCGCGATCGGCTCGGCGATCCTACTGGCGCACATCGCTGCCCGGGTCATCACCGACCCAGCCGCGCGCAGCTTGAGCCGGTGGGTGCCGATGCTGTCGATCCTGTTGGCAGTGTGGGTGGTACGCGCCGTGGCGCACTGGCTACAGGCGCGGCTGAGCCAACATGGGGCCAGCGCGGTGATCGCCGATCTCAGCGGCCAGGTGCTCGCAGCCGTCACGACTCGCCAACCCCGGCAGTTGGCAGCCCAGCGCGAAGCCGCGGCCACGGTGGTGACCCGCGGACTCGACGCGCTGCGGCCTTATTTCACCGCTTACCTGCCGGCATTGCTGCTGGCCGCGATCCTGACCCCGTTGAGCGCGGCCGTGATTGGGCTCTACGACCTGAAATCGGCTGTGATCGTGCTGATCACGCTGCCGTTGATCCCGATCTTTATGGTGCTGGTCGGCCTGGCGACTGCTGACCGGTCTGCGGCTTCGCTGGCCGCCATGGCCACCCTGCAGGCCCGGCTGCTGGACCTGATCGCCGGAATTCCCACGCTGCGGGCCCTCGGCCGCGCCACCGGGCCCGAGCACCGCATTTCCGAATTGGCTGCCGCCCACCGGCGCTCGGCCATGGCGACGCTGCGAATCGCCTTCCTGTCGGCGCTGGTTTTAGAACTTCTCGCAACCCTGGGCGTCGCCCTGGTCGCGGTCAGCATCGGCCTGCGCCTGGTATTCGGCGAAATCAGCCTGGCCACGGGTTTGACCGTGCTGCTGCTCGCGCCTGACGTCTACTCGCCGCTGCGCCGCATCGGCGTCGAATTCCATGCCGCCCAGGACGGGCGGGCGGCCGCGGACAAAGCGTTCGCGCTGATCGAGGACTTCGCAGTCGCGGTCCCGGGTACCCGGACGGTCTCGGGCCGCGGCGCCGCAATTGTTCTCGATCGGCTCAGCGTCGCGGGTCGCGACGGGCTGTGGCCGCACGACCTCAGCGCGGCGATCCAGCCAGCTGAGGTAACAGTGCTCACCGGCGCCAATGGCGCAGGAAAGAGCACCACCCTGCAGGTCATCGCCGGAATCACGGCGGCCACCAGCGGTGGTGTCACGGTGGCCGGCGTCGCGATGACCGATCTCGAGCCCACCGCGTGGTGGCGGCAGGTGTCCTGGCTGCCGCAGCGCCCTGTGCTCATACCCGGTACCGTCGCCGACAACTTGGCTCTGTTCGGCACCCTTGCTGATCTCGACAATGCCTGTGCCGCATCTGGATTCGATCATGTGATGGCCGAGCTGCCTGACGGGATCAACACCGTCATCGGAAGCGGCGGCGTGGGGCTGTCGCTGGGTCAGCGGCAACGCCTCGGCTTGGCCCGCGCGCTCGGCTCACCGGCGCCGGTGCTGCTGCTCGATGAGCCCACCGCTCACCTGGACGCCGCAACCGAAGCCCGGGTGCTGCAAGCCATTGTCGAAAGGGCCCACGCCGGTGCCACCGTGGTGCTCGTCGGTCACCGCGAACATGTGGTTGGAATCGGTGATCACGTCATCGAGGTGGCGGGGGCAGGTGACGCGCATCATGCGCGCGTCTGACCCCTTGCCGGCCGCGGTGCGGCTGCTGCACCCGCGAGTCCCACGTCTGTTGCTGGCGATTGCGTTCGGGGTGTTGTCGCTGGGCAGCGCGCTGGCGCTGGCCGGAGTGTCGGCCTGGTTGATCACCCGCGCCTGGCAAATGCCACCGGTACTGGATCTATCGATCGCGGTGGTGGCGGTCCGGACCTTCGCGATTTCCCGTGGCGTGCTGCACTATTGCGAACGGCTGGCCAGCCACGACACCGCATTGCGGGCCGCCGGCACCGCCCGCGCGGTGATCTATTCCCGGTTGGCGCACGGTCCTGCCGAGGTCGCCACTGGGTTGCACAGCGGCGAGCTGGTCTCGCGGGTCGGCGCTGATGTCGATCAGTTGGCCGACGTTCTGGTCCGCGCCGTGCTGCCGTTCAGCGTCGCGGCAGTGCTCGCCGTGGCGGCGATTGCGGTCGTCGGGGTTATCTCACCTCTCGCTGCGGCGATCCTGGCGATCTGCCTCCTGGTTGCCGGCATGGTCGCGCCATGGCTGGCGTCGAGGGCCGCCGCCGCCCAGGAAGTGATTGCCCGCCAATACCATTCCGCGCGTGACGTGTCGGCGATCCTGGCGCTGGAGCATGCGCCCGAGCTGCGAGTCGCCGGCAGGTTACCCGACGTCATCGTGGATTCACAACGTCGACAACGCGATTGGGGTGACGCCCTCGACGCTGCGGCCCGACCGGCCGCCTTCGCGGAAGCCATTCCCACCGCAGCGATCGGCGTCAGCGTGTTGGGTGCGGCGGTGGCGGGCATCGGGATGGCGGGCTCGGTTGCACCCACCACGCTGGCGATCCTGATGCTGTTGCCGCTGTCGGCGTTCGAGGCGACGACTCCGTTGCCCGCCGCTGCCATCCAGTTGACACGTTCACGGTTGGCTGCGCGGCGTCTGCTCGACCTGACTCCGGCTGACACAGCGGAGCCGACCGCGGCAGCCGGACCACTCCCCGCGTCGTCGCCTGAGGGGCGGCTGCGCAGCGCGGACTTGGTTGCTGCGCATCCGGGGTGCCGGGCGCCAGCCGCAGTGACGGTCGACCTGCCGCCGGGCGCCCGGCTGGCGGTCACCGGCCCCAGCGGCTCCGGTAAGACGACGCTGCTGATGACCCTCGCAGGTCTGCTGACGCCGCTGAGTGGCGACGTCACCCTGGGCGAAGTACCGCTGCAATTTCTCGACGAAGACGAGATACGCAGTGCTATAGGTTTTTTCGCGGAAGATGCGCATATCTTTGCGACTACTGTACGGGACAACCTGCTGGTGGCACGCGGCGATTGCGCGGATCATCAACTGCGCGCCGCACTGCGCCAAGTCGGCCTGGACGCCTGGCTGGCCGGTCTACCGAATGGCCTTGACACCGTGTTGACCGGCGGCGCGCAGGCGCTGTCGGCGGGCCAGCGCAGGAGGCTGCTGCTGGCCCGGGTGCTGATCTCGCCTGCGCGGATCGTGCTGCTCGACGAACCGACCGAGCATCTCGATGCCGCTGACGCCGAACCCATTCTGCGCAGCCTGCTCAGCGCGCACGGTGGTCTGATATCTGCCGAGCGGACGGTGGTCGTGGCTACTCATCACCTGTCCAATGAGATTCAGTGTCCCGAACTACGAATCGACCCGGCGAGTACTCTGGCAAACAGCCTTCCCGGACACCCGATTTAGGAAGCGAGCCATGACCGAACCTCCGGACAGGCCGTCGGACAGACGCCAGAACCCCGAGGGAACACCGCAAACGGCACCGCCATATCCGTATCCCTACCCGTATCAATATCGGCCCGGCCCCTACCCCGGTGGCTATCTACCGCCGCCCTACTACGGTTACCCACCGCCCCCGGTCGAGCTTAAAAATGGGCTGGGTATCGCCTCGCTGGTGCTGGCGATCATCGGGTTGCTCAGTGTCTGGGTGCCCGTCGTCAACGTCGTCAGCATTGTGCTGGGGATTGTCGCGGTGGTCGTCGGGTTCCTCGGACGCCGACGGGTCAAGCGCGGCGCCGCCAACAATGGCGGAGTCGCGATCGCCGGCATCGTGCTGGGCGCCCTGGCGATCGTCGTCGGCTTGGCGTTCATCGCGATCTGGACGGCGGTCTGGAAGGACGTCGGCGGCGGCGATTACATCGACTGCATGCAGAAAGCCGGCTCCGACCAGGTCCAGCAGCAGCGCTGCGCAGATCAGTTTCGGCAAAACGTCCAAGACCGGTTGAGTGTCACGCTGACGCCCAGACCCGCGCCCTAGATCGTAAAGGCCACGGCGACGCGGCATGAACTCCAGCGACAGCAACACGTAGATCAGCGGCACCAGCTGCGTCAGCGACACCAGCGCATACCGCCGTTGGTCCGGCGAGTGGAATTTGCGCAAGTATCGATATAGCGATTCAAGCGCGATCAACGGGTCCAGTAGATGGATCAGCCAATAAAACAGGCTTTGCATCCGTCCGCGCCGCTTCTCGTCGAAGATCTCCGGGAAGGCCGCGAAAGACAATGATATCCGTTGTGCGCCAGCATCTTTGGCTGCATTGATCATGTCGACGCTGAGCCGTTCGTCGATTCCGTTGGGCGCACCGCGGCGACGCCAGGGCACGTCCAGGGTGATATCGCTGCCGCCGCCGGCGGTGGCGTACCGGTGAAAGCCCTGCACCCGCCCGGATTTGTCCCTCGCGATGATCAGCAGTATTCCCGGATACCGGCCCTCCAGCACGCCGTCCAGATTCATGCAGAAGCCGCGATCGGTGTGCGCTCCGCTGGACGACGCCCGCAAGCACCTCAGTCAGCTCGGCCCGCAGCCGGCCGTCGAGTTTCTGCTCGGCGACGATCTCGGTGGTGATACCGCAGTTGTGCGTGCGTTTGACCGCCTGACGCAAGTTGCGGAACGTGCGCCCAATCATGTCGAAGCCGGACACGTCGATGACGACATCCCGGCCGATCGGTACCGGACGCAGCGATTGGCCCAGCACATTCGGGTCGGTCCACAGCGTGAAGCCGCCGCTCACTGCACGCCAGCACCACGATCCGCCAGCCGTGGGTGTGGCAATGTTGGCGAAGTCGGCGACCAGCTGAGGGAATTGCGCCTCGTCACCGACCGGGTCGCCGCTCACCACCGCGTAGCCGACTCGCGTCCGGTATGCCAGCGCCGCCGTCCCGTCCGCGCTGAACAGGTAGCACTTGCCCGCCTGCATGGCGAACGGCGCCAACGGGTCACCGCTGGTGGCTTTGATCAACGCCCACACCCGGGACAGGTCGCCTGGATGCCGACGCGCAGAAGTGGGCCACATCAGCGCCAGACCGGACCCGGCGATCAGCACGTCGCCGAGCAGATCGAAAAACAGGACGTGGGCACCGATTCCGGCGAACAGGACAAGCACAGCGGCGATCGCATGCCGGGCCGTGACCGGGCGACCCAGAAAGATACCCCGGGCGATCAACGCCACCGCGGCCAATACCGTCAACGACCATTCCAGCCGGTCAGTGGGGCCGCGCGCGATCACTTTCATCAGCCAACACGCCGCGCTGAGCAGCGCCAATGCTGCCACCCAACGGGCCGTCGGCGAGTTGACGTGGACGACAACCCGCTCGCTTGCGCGGATCCCGGGCGCGATGCCGATTGACGACTCGTGCACGCCCACCTCCGGTCGTTCGGCAACAAAATCTGCGGCAGAATGGGCGGCTGCGTCAGAGCGCTCGTCGCCGGTACGCCGCTAGCGTTCGATTACCCAACCACCTGAAACGGTACGCTTTGAACCGGTTCCGCTATAGGAACACTGGGCGCGCCGCAATCGAATCGTTGCCGGCGGCGCTACTTCCGCTGCAGCGGGGAAATACTTCACCACGCCTTCTTGCACCACGGTGGCGACCGGCCGCCCGGAACGGTCGAAAAAGTGGCCGGTCGCCTAGCCCGCGTGAATCGGCGGCCACCGGCGAAGAGGTGGAATACAACACCCACTCGTCGAATTTGACCTGGCGGTGAAACCAGACCGAGTGATTGACGGTCGCAGCGAAGATGCGGTCGAATCCCCAGGAGAGGCCGTGGGTGGTGATGATCGAGTCCAGCACGGTGGTATCCGAGCAATAGAGCATCGTGGCGGTGTGCAGCACGGGGTCGTCGGGCAGCACACCGTCGGCTTTGACCCAGACTCGGTTGTAGTCGAGCCGGTCGCCTTTGTCCCGCATCACCCACGACGGGTCGTTGGTGTAAGCGCCATTCGATGGGTTGCAACGCTTTGACGAACAACGGAACGGTGTCCTCGTACCCGCGCAGCAGCTCCTTGAGCGGAGGCAACGTCTCCGGATCGGCGACGTCGGGCGGCTTCGACGTTGTGCTCGAGGCCGCGACCGCCGGACAGGTAGGAGATCATCACCGTCGCCAGCAGCGTGCCGTCCTGAGTCACCTCGATGCGCCGGTTCGCGAAGCGACGCTCGTCGCGCAACCGCACCACCTGAAATTCGATGTCTTTGGTGATGTCACCGCCGTTGATGAAGTGCACGGAAAGCGCGTTGGGCGGCAAGTCGCGGGTCAGCGTGCGGCTGGCCGCCACAAACGATTGCGCCATCATCAGTCCGCCAAATGTCCGAGGCGGGTTCTTGCTGGGATGCGATCCGATGAAGACGTCGTCGCTCAGACGATGGAGGTCGAGCACAGCCATCAGCTCGTCGAAGTCAGACACCGGCTTAGCCTAGTGGCCCGCCTCTCCCCCTCGCCGCTGCGCGGCTGGGGGTACCCGCACAGCCCGCCGGCTTCGGTGCGGACGGTCCCGCTTAGACGTCTTCCTCGCCGATTCGGTGCACGTGGATCAGGTTGGTCGATCCGACGGTGCCCGGCGGTGCGCCCGCGACGATCACCACCAGGTCGCCGCGCTTGTAGCGGCCGAGCGCCAGCAGCGACTTGTCGACTTGGCGGATCATGCCGTCGGTGGTCTGGATGATCGGGACGATGAACGTCTCGGTGCCCCACGTCATGGCCAGTTGGCTGCGCACTTCAGGCAGTGGGGTGAACGCCAGCAGCGGCAGCGGCGTATGCAGTCGGGCCAGCCGCCGAACGGTGTCTCCGGACTGGGTGAATGCGACCAGCGCCTTGGCATCGAGCCGTTCACCGATATCACGCGCGGCGTAACTGATCACTCCGCGCTTGGTGCGCGGCACGTGGGTCAGCGGCGGGGCGGCGGTCGAATTCTCTTCCACCGCGCAGATGATCCGGGCCATCGTCTGGACCGCGGCCAACGGATGCTTGCCGACGGAGGTTTCCCCAGACAGCATCACCGCGTCGGCGCCGTCGAGCACGGCATTGGCGACGTCGGAAGCCTCGGCCCTGGTCGGCCGCGAGTGGTCGATCATCGATTCGAGCATCTGCGTCGCCACGATGACGGGTTTCGCGTTCTCCCTGGCCATTTGGATGGCTCGCTTCTGGACCAGCGGAACCTCTTCCAGCGGCAGCTCGACACCCAGGTCACCGCGGGCGACCATCACCGCATCGAATGCCAGCACAACCGCTTCGAGGTTGTCGATGGCTTCCGGCTTCTCGAGTTTGGCGATGACCGGTACTCGCCGGCCGACCCGATCCATCACCTCGTGGACCAGCTCGACATCGGATGGCGAGCGCACGAACGAGAGCGCCACCATGTCGACGCCCAAGTGCAGTGCGAACTCGAGATCGTCGACGTCCTTCTCGGACAAGGCGGGAGCCGACACGCTCATCCCGGGCAGCGACATTCCCTTGTTGTTGCTGACCGGGCCGCCTTCGAGTAACCGTGCATACGACGTCGTCGCCGTCGATGTTCTCGACCACCAAACCGACGTTGCCGTCGTCGACCAGAACACGGTCGCCGGGCAGGGCATCTTGGGCCAACTGCTTGTAGGTGGTCGAGACCCGGTCGTGGTTGCCCGCGCAGTCGGCGACGGTGATCCGCACGGTTTCGCCGTCGGCCCAGTAGGTCGGCCCGTCAGCGAAACGGCCGAGCCTGATCTTCGGGCCTTGCAGATCGGCGAGCACACCCACCGCGCGCCCGGTCGCATCAGAGGCGGCACGCACCCGGTCGTAGGACGCTTTGTGATCGCTGTAGTCGCCGTGGCTGAAGTTCATTCTGGCGACGTCCATTCCGGCTTCGACCAGCGCCCTGACCGATTCGTCAGTGCTGGTGGCCGGACCGAGAGTACAGACGATCTTGCCGCGCCTCACCACGACAAATCAGCATAGTCGCGCTAGCTGATCATCTCCCGACACACACCGATCCGGCAGCGGGCTAACTGGTGAGTAACGTCGGAACCAACGGAAAACCCGGCATATTGCGCACCACTGTCCAGGCCAGCATCGCAATCACGACAGTCGCCGCCGCCGGTAGCGGTAACGGCGTTTTCCCGGACCGGCGACGCAGCAGAACACACCCGACCAACACCGGGATGCCGACGAGCAGGAAAACGTTGTCGCTGAGCGCTGCGGCCAGGTTCCCGTGCAGGACGTCATGCACCATCCGCAGGCCTCCGCAGGCGGGACAGTTCCACCCGGTGAGGAGCCGGAACGGGCAAACAGGGAAGACCGAGTCCGGCTTGTGCGGATCCACTAGGCCGACGTAACCAAGCGCGCCTGCCAAGAGCGCGCCCGAACCCAGCGCGACCGACAGACGGCCAACCCCCGGGTTACTGCGCCGAGCCGGATAGGTCACGCATGTCAGCATGCCATCCGGCACCGCGTCGTGTTCGTTATCGCCGCGACCTGGGATTGAGCCGCCGTAGCCGCGAGCCCCACCGCGTCGCGGTCAAATCGGTCGGCTCCGGTTGCAGACTTGAGGCCGGCTCCTCCGCTGATGTGCTCTCGTCGCCGGCCGATTCGGTGAGTTCCACCGCTTCGGTCGCTTTTGGCGCGGAGCTTTCGGTGTCGGATGCATCGGCCGCCTCGGCTTCCTCCCCCTCAGCGCCCTCCGCCTCGGAATCCTCCACCTCGCCCGCGGCCTCGTCAGCGCCCGTGGCCTCGTCGGTCTCGGATACCTCGTCAGCCGGCCTCGGCTTCCTCCCCCTCAGCGCCCTCCGCCTCGGAATCCTCCACCTCGCCCGCGGCCTCGTCCGTACCGGATACCTCGGCCGCCTCGGTTTCAGGCTCCTCGCCCGTGGCCTCGTCAGTGCCGGATACCTCAGCCGCCTCGGTTTCAGGCTCCTCGCCCGTGGCCTCGTCAGCGCCGGATACCTCAGCCGCCTCGGCTACCTCGACCTCAGGGGCGTCGACTTCTGCCGCGTCGGCCCCCGCCGCGATCGCCTCAGCTTCGGTGTCGGGTTTGTCGACCGCCGCCGTGTCCACCGCGGCCGTCGCTGCCGGTTCCGGCACGCCAGCCGGCTCGTCAGCGGCGACGGCGACAGGCGCCGGCGAGCCCGAAGCGGCCGAAGAAGTCGCTGTGTCCACTTCAACCGAGTCCGGTACCAGCCGGTCAGCCGCGGAGCCACTGAGCGACGCCGGGTCTTCACGGCCCTTAGGCGCCAGGATCAGATACACCACCGCGCCGATGAAGACGAAAGTCGATGTGAAGGAGTTGATCCGGATTCCCGCGATATGGGTGGCGGCATCGTCGCGCAACAGCTCGATGCAGAAGCGTCCGATGCAGTACCCGGCTACATAAAGCGCGAACAGCCGACCATGCCCGATCGCGAAACGCCGATCCAGGTAAATCAGCACGGCGAAAACCAAAAGATTCCAAAGCAATTCGTAAAGGAAGGTCGGCTGCACAACCATCGCAAGCTGGCCGGTCGACACGCCGTCAAGCGAATGCACATCCACATATCCGGCCGGGTCGCGCCGGTAGAAGATCTCCAGACCCCACGGCATCGTGGTCTCGCGGCCGAAGAGCTCCTGGTTGAAGTAGTTGCCCAGCCGGCCAATCGCCTGGGCGAGAACGATACCGGGTGCTATCGCGTCGCCGAAGGCGGGAAGCGGAATGCCGCGACGACGGCAGGCGATCCACGCACCCACACCGCCCAGGGCGACCGCACCCCAGATGCCCAGGCCGCCGTCCCAGATCCGCAGCGCCGCAGCCGGTCCCGCACCACCTTCACCGAAGTAGGTCCGCCAGTCGGTTGCCAGGTGGTACAGCCGGCCTCCGATAAGCCCGAAAGGCACAGCCCATAGCGCGATGTCATAAATCACACCGCGCTCGCCACCACGCGCCTCCCAGCGTCGGTCGCCGATGACCAGTGCGGCGATGATGCCGATGATGATGAACAGCGCGTACGCGCGGATCGGCACTGGCCCGAGATGCCACACTCCCTGGGGCGGACTGGGGAAGTATGCGATGACGGTCGTCGTCATAAGTCGGAAATCCTTTGGCGCACACCGGCTGCCAATTCCATTGTCAGCGCCTTGAGTGCCGGCATCCCGCTGGCCAGCGCAGAAACCAACGCCGACCCCACGATGACACCGTCGGCGTAGCCCGCGATCTGAGCCGCCTGTTCGCGCGACCGCACGCCCAGACCGACGCCGACCGGTATGTCGGAAACCGCCTTCACCCTGGCTACCAATTCAGGCGCCGCCTGCGACACCGCATCGCGGGCGCCGGTCACACCCATGGTCGACGCGGCGTAAACGAATCCGCGCGATGCCTCGACCGTCGCCGCCAACCGCTGCGGCGTCGACGACGGCGCTACCAGAAAGATGCGATCCAAGTGGTGGTGATCGGATGCCGCCAACCACTCGTCAGCCTCATCGGGAATCAGGTCCGGCGTAATCAACCCATGCCCACCAGCTGCGGCGAGGTCCCGCGCGAATGCCTCAACCCCGTAGCGCAACACCGGGTTCCAGTACGTCATCACGACGGCACGGCCGCCGGCTGCACTGATCGCCTCAACGGCGGTCAGCGTATCCCGAACTCGTACACCCCCGCGCAACGCAACCTCGGACGCTGTCGCGATGGTCGGGCCGTCCATACCCGGATCCGAATAGGGCACGCCGACCTCGACGAGGTCGCACCCGGCTTCGATCAACGCCCTCATCGCGTCAATCGACGTCGGCACATCGGGATATCCGGTCGGAAGGTAGCCGATCAGGGCCGCCCGGTTGTCGCGCTGACATGAACTGAAAAGCTCGGTCAGACTACTCGTTTCGCTCTGCTCGACAGTCATGATTGGCCGTCGCCCGCATCATGGTCGAGCAGGCCGAACCACTTCGCGGCTGTCTCAACGTCTTTGTCACCGCGGCCGGACAGATTCACGACGATGACCGCACCGCTGCCCATCTCGACGCCCAACTTGAGCGCGCCGGCCACCGCGTGCGCTGATTCGATCGCCGGGATGATGCCTTCCGTGCGACACAACAGCCGAAACGCATCCATCGCCTCGCTGTCGGTGATCGGCCGGTATTCGGCGCGACCGGTATCCCGCAGCCACGCGTGTTCGGGACCCACCCCCGGGTAGTCCAAGCCGGCCGAAATCGAATGCGATTCGATGGTCTGCCCGTCCTCGTCCTGCAGCAGGAAGGAAAACGATCCCTGAAACGCTCCGGGCGAACCGCCGGTGAAGGTCGCGGCGTGGCGACCGGTGTCAACGCCGTCGCCGGCAGCCTCGAAGCCGACCAGCCGAACCCCGGGATCGTCGAGGAAGGCGTGGAAGATGCCGATAGCGTTGGATCCTCCGCCTACACAGGCGGTGACGGCGTCAGGCAGTCGGCCGGCCTGATCCTGGATCTGCACACGGGTCTCGAGGCCGATGACCCGCTGGAAATCACGGACCATCGTCGGAAAGGGATGCGGCCCGGCGGCAGTGCCGAAACAGTAGTAGGTGCTGTCAGCGTTGGTGACCCAGTCGCGGAACGCCTCGTTGATCGCGTCTTTGAGTGTCCGCGAACCCGACTCGACCGATACCACCTCGGCGCCCAGCAGTCGCATTCGCGCCACGTTGAGGGCTTGCCGCGCGGTGTCGACCGCGCCCATGTAGATGACGCAATCCAAACCGAGCAGCGCGCAGGCGGTCGCGGTCGCCACCCCGTGCTGGCCCGCACCGGTCTCGGCGATCACCCGCGTCTTGCCCATCTGGCGGGCCAGCAAGGCTTGGCCCAGTACGTTGTTGATCTTGTGAGAACCGGTGTGGTTCAGGTCTTCTCGTTTGAGGAATATCCGCGCGCCGCCGGCGTGCTCGGTGAGCCGAGCTGCCTCGTAGAGCGGGGACGGCCTGCCGGTGTAGTGCACCTGCAGCTTGTCGAGGGCGTCCAGGTATGCCTGGTCAGTGCGGGCCTTCTCGTAAGCGGCGGTGACCTCTTCGATCACTGCCATCAGCGCCTCGGGGACATACCGGCCGCCGTACACACCGAAATGACCCCGGGAGTCGGGGTCGTGGTGGGTGGGCTCGGCGATCGCCGCACTGGAACGCGGAAGTTCCGGGCGCAAGATGTCTGCCATCACGAAGGCTCAACGCGCAAGCGGCTCATAGGGTTCAACCATTTCCCACGCGCTCTGCATCGTCGCCGGGCTAGCGGGCCGGCTTCGGACACGATGGATGCCTGCCCGCGGTGACGAGGTCGGCGACAGCTGCGCGTGGATCGCCGCTGGTGACGAGGCCCTCGCCCACCAGCACAGCGTCAGCGCCAGCGCCGGCGTAGGCCAGCAGGTCGGCGGTGCCACGCACCCCGGATTCGGCGATCCTGATCACGTCGCTGGGCAGCCCGGGGGCGATGCGCGCGAAGCAGTCCCGATCGACTTGCAGCGTTCGCAGGTCGCGGGCGTTCACGCCAATCACCCGTGCCCCGGCCTGCAGGGCCCGGTCCGCTTCCTCCTCGGTGTGCACCTCGACCAGCGCGGTCATACCCAGCGACTCGACGCGCTCCAGCATCGACTCCAGCGCAGACTGATTCAGCGCCGCGACGATCAGCAACAGCATGTCGGCACCGTGCGCGCGTGCCTCGTGAATCTGATACGGCCCGACCACAAAGTCCTTGCGCAGTACCGGGATTGAAACCGCTGCGCGCACCGCGTCGAGATCGTCCAACGACCCGTTGAAGCGCCGCTGTTCGGTCAGCACACTGATGATCCGCGCACCGCCGTCCTCGTACGCGCACGCCAACTTGGCCGGGTCGGAGATCGACGCGAGTTGTCCCGCCGAAGGGCTGGCGCGCTTGACCTCCGCGATGACGCCGATGCCGGGCTCACGCAAAGCCGCCAGAACGTCCCGCGGTGACGGCATGGCCTCGGCGGCTGCCTTGATCTCGGACATGCTCACGGCGGCCTCACGAGCGGCAACGTCGGCGCGGACTCCTTCGATGATGGAGTCGAGCACGTTTGCCGAACTCATGTCGGTGCTTCTCCTTTTGGCCCCACGGCTGCCAACAGATCAATGGCGTCCTTCGAAGGGTAGCGACCGTCGGCGCGCAGTTCGTCACCGACCCTCGGTGTCGGCTTCATGACCCAACTCTGGTGATTGTGCCGCCGACTTATGCGGCTGATCGGTTGGGTCCTGGGTCGGGTCCTCGCCTTCGTCGAGCGCATCCCAGATCATTCGCTCCGACATGGTCTTCTCGTCGTCCTGCACCTGTGAACGGCGGGCAGCGGGCGTCAGGTATTTCGTGGCTGTGTCGCGAGCCGAGGCGGCCGCTCGCATCAACAGCACGGCACCGACCAATGTGCATATCGCGGCCGCCAGGGCGGTCGTCGGACCCGGGTAATGCCGCTGGCTGCCAACCAATGACAGCACCGGGACATGCGCGAGGTCGGCTGCGCGCACGGCCACGTCCGGGATCACCCACAGGCTGATCGCCAGATAGCCCGTGGCCAGGCTGGCGACAGCCACCAGCAGTGCGAGCACCCGCAGCGGCCAGCCGCGCACGGCCAACGCGGCGACAGCGGTGGCCAGCAGCACCATCGCCACCGGGAGCAATGCCGACGACCATTGGCCGCCGGACAGTGTGACAAGCTTTGGCGGGCTCAGCCCGTCGAATGTCCGCAGGTCGACCCAGGTCAGCCGCGATGCCGCCCACAATCCGGCGGCGGCGACCACCAGCAGGGCCTGCGCTGTCCGGATGGTCCGCCGGGCCGGGCGGTCGGGCGGGGTGTCAGCCATCGCGGCCCGTATCCGGGGCGGTCAGCGTCTCGGCCGCGGCGATCGCATTGAGCACCGCCCGCGCCTTGTTCGTCGCCTCGGTGTGCTCATAGGGCCCGTTGGAGTCGGCCACCACGCCGCCGCCGGCCTGAACGTAGGCTTTGCCGTCGCGCATCAGGGCGGTGCGAATCGCGATCGCGAAGTCGGCGTTCCCGGCGAAGTCGAGGTAGCCGATCACACCGCCGTAGAGGCCACGGCGGGTCTTCTCCACCTCTTCGATCAGTTCCATCGCCCGCACCTTCGGGGCGCCGGACAAGGTTCCGGCCGGGAAGCAGGCGGTCACGGCGTCCAGGGCGGTGCGGCCGTCGGCGAGCATTCCGGTCACCGTGGACACCAGGTGCATGACGTGGCTGTAGCGCTCGATGTGGCTGTAATCCTCGACCCGCACCGTGCCCGGTACACAGACCCGACCAAGGTCGTTGCGGCCCAAGTCGACCAGCATGAGATGCTCGGCGAGCTCTTTCTCGTCGTGCAGCAACTCCTTTTCCAGCAGCTGGTCCTCTTCTTCGGTCTGCCCACGCCACCGCGTTCCGGCGATCGGGTGCGTCGTCGCCCACCGGTCCTGCACAGTCACCAACGCTTCGGGACTGGATCCGACAATCGAAAACGCTGTTCCGCCAGCATCATTCGGGACGTGCAGCAGATACATGTACGGGCTGGGATTGGACACCCGCAGCATCCGGTAGACGTCGATCGGCGCGACGTCGGTGTCCATCTCGAAACGCTGCGACGGCACCACCTGAAATGCCTCGCCGCGCTCGATTTCATGGACCAGGTGCTCGACGATCGCCCCGTACTCCTCGACGGTGCGCTGCGCGCGGTGCCGCGGCTCGGGTCGGGTGAACGTGGCGACCGTCGAGGGCAGCGGCTGACTCAGCGCGGCGGTCATCACGTCGAGTCGCGCGATCGCGTCGTCGTAGGCCTCGTCGACCCGCTCGTCGGTGCCGTTCCAGTTCACCGCATTGGCGATCAACGTGATCGTGCCCTCGTGGTGGTCGACGGCCGCCATGTCGGTGGCCAGCAGCAGCAGCATGTCCGGCAGATTGAGGTCATCGACGACCAACTCGGGCAGCCGCTCCAGCCGCCGCACCAGGTCGTAGGCGAAGAAGCCCACCATGCCGCCCGACAACGGCGGCAGCCCAGGCGGCGGAGCGGTGGCCAGCAACTCGCACGTGGCGCGCAGGGCTTGCAGCGGATCGCCGCCAGTGGGCGCGTCCTGGGGCACCGTCCCGAGCCATACGGCCTCGCCGTCGCGCACCGTCAACGCCGACGGCGCGCCGGCACCGATGAATGACCACCGCGACCAAGACCGGCCATTCTCGGCCGACTCCAGCAGGAAGGTGCCCGGCCGGTCGGCGGCCAGCTTGCGGTAGGCCGACAGCGGCGTCTCGGCATCTGCCAGGACTTTGCGCGTCACCGGCACCACGCGGTGCTCGGCCGCCAGCCCGCGGAAGTCATCCCGCGAGGTGGTGGCGGCGGCGAGGTTGGCGTGCACCCGTCCATCTTCCAAGCCGTCTTGGCAGATGCCGCATTGACCCCCGGCGTAGCGTAGGTGGCCATGAAAACCGGTGACACCGTGGCCGACTTCGAGCTTCCCGACCAGACCGGCACTCCGCGCACGCTGAGCGCCCTGCTGTCCGACGGACCTGTGGTGCTGTTCTTCTACCCCGCCGCGATGACACCCGGCTGCACCAAGGAAGCCTGCCACTTCCGCGATTTGGCCGGAGAATTCGCCGCCGTCGGGGCCAGCCGGGTCGGCATCAGCGTCGACCCGGTTGCAAAGCAAGCCAAATTCGCCGACACACAACGTTTCGACTACCCGTTGCTGTCCGACACCGACGGCGCGGTCGCCGCCCAGTTCGGTGTCAAGCGAGGACTGTTGGGCAAGCTGCTTCCGGTCAAACGCACAACGTTCGTCATCGGCACCGATCGCAAGGTGATCGACGTGATCTCCAGCGAACTGAGCATGGACACTCACGCCGACAAGGCGTTGGCCACGTTAAAATCCCGTAAGTAACCTAGGTTTGCCACGCTAAAATCACGTAACTACCTCTTTGCATTTCTTCTCCGCCATCCGAAGAATCCCTAATCTCTCAGGATGGCAAACCACGCCGTCCGCAAAGTATCGCTCCCCGTTGCGGCCCTCGGCTTCCTGGTCGGGTGCTCGTCGCCGGCTCAATACTCCGCGCCCGAATCGTTCACCGTCGACAACATCGCGGTGACGCAGCTTGTCCAAGAATCAGTCGGAGCTGACCGATTTGCTGCGCCCATCGAGGGCGCTCCGGTTGTCACGTGCACCGGGCGAACGACCTGCACCATCAGCTATACGGTCCGAGCACCGAGTGGAACGGTTTTCCACAAGGAAATCGCTGCGGATGAGCAATTGTTCTTGCCGACCGCGCAGATGTGGAAAGCGTTATTCGCCGATCCGCAGTTTCAGAGCGCCACCGTCACCGTGCGGGGACCCGTCGCCACTTCCGAGAGCAACAGCGAAACCGCAACCTATTTCACGCTGACCTGCGACCGTACCCATGCCGCAAATATTGATTGGAGCAGCGTGGACGGTCAGAGCATCCGTGCCCACTGCGACTACCAGCCTCAGACTCAAGGCCTGCCTGAGCACGCCGAATCGTCGCCGACGGGACGCTAGCTACGTTCAATTAGCCCGACTGGCAGCAGGTGGGCCTCCGGGCGGGTCGCCTTTGTAGCATGCTGGCATGCCGATGAGCCCGGGAGATGTGTTCGCCGGATATACGATCGTGCGGCGGTTGGGTTCCGGCGGGATGGGCGAGGTCTATCTGGCTCAACATCCGCGCCTGCCCCGCCGCGACGCCCTCAAGGTGCTACCCGCCACCCTGACCGGGGACCAGGAGTACCGGCAGCGATTCAGCCGCGAGGCCGACATCGCCGCGGAGCTGTGGCATCCCCACATTGTCGGCATCCACGACCGCGGCGAGTTCGAGGGACAGCTGTGGCTTTCGATGGACTACGTCGAGGGAACCGATGCCGCCGAGTTGCTGCGCACCCGGTATCCATCCGGCATGCCGAAGGCCGAGGCGTTCGCGATCATCACCGCCGTCGCCGACGCGCTCGATTACGCGCACCTCCGAGGATTGCTGCACAGAGACGTCAAGCCCGCCAACATCTTGCTGACCGAAGCCGATCCCCGGACACGACGGATCTTGCTGGCCGACTTCGGAATCGCCCGAGAGATCGGTGATATCAGCGGTCTGACCGCCACCAACATGGTGGTCGGAACCACCGGCTACTCGGCGCCCGAACAACTCATGGGCTCAGACATCGACGGGCGGGCCGACCAATACGCGCTTGGTTGCACAGCTTTTCAACTGCTGACCGGGGTGGCGCCGTATCAGAATTCCAATGCGGCAGTGGTCATCAGCCAACACCTATCCGCGCCGCCCCCGCAGATCGGCGAACGGCGGCCCGACCTTGCTGGGCTGAACGACGTGATGACCCGGGTGCTGGCCAAGGACCCCGGTGATCGCTACGGGTCCTGTTCGGATTTCGCCACCGCACTCACCGGCCAGCCCGCCGTCGGCGCGGCACGCACGCTTGCTGCCCCCGCAACCGCGGTCCCGACGACGCGGGCTACCCCGCCGCAGCAGCCCACGCATTCGAAACCGCCCAGCCGCGGACTGCGGCCGGCGGTGGTGGTGATATCCGTTGTCGCGACGCTTCTGCTCCTCGCGGTGGCCGCAGTGGTGGGCCTAGACCTGATGCGTCGCAACGCGCACTTGCCGGGCAGCGGCCCCCACACCGCCACCAACCAGCCGGTCGACGGCGCCAACCCCGGCCCGAGCCAGCCGGACACCAACGCCACCGCGGCACCGCCACCAGTCCAACTCACCCGGTACCTCACCGATCCCTCAGGCGTTTTGACACCCGCCGGCCGCACCGCGGTCGAGGGTGCGATCTCGAAGCTGTACACCCAGCGCAACGTTCACCTGTGGGTGGCCTACGTCAACGATTTCGCCGGGCTCACCCCTTTCCGATGGGCTGAGAACACCATGCGCGCCAACGGGTTCAGCGACACCGACGGGCTTTTGGCCATCGCCACCGCGAACCGGACCTTCACGTTTCGACCGCCGGCCGCAATGACCAATGGAACCAACGGGACTCGCGTCAACGCCGAGCTCATTCGAAAAGACCGGATCGCGCCCGCTGTGCGACACGACGAATGGGCCCGCGCGGCGGTGGGGGCGGCCAACGGTCTGGCGGCCGCCGGCTGAGTCACCGTGGTGCCGGAGCCGCCATTAGTTCCATCATCGCAGCGGCGGTGATGGGTGGGCTGTAGTAGATGCCTTGCGCCACTTCGCATCCACAGTTGCGCAGCCATGCTGCGGTTTCGGCGTTCTCCACGCCCTCGGCAACAGTTGTCACGTTCAGAGCGTGCGCCAGGTCGACGACGGCTCGCACGATGGCGTCGGCGCGCGGGTCGGTCAACACGTGGCCGATCAAGTCGTGGTCGACTTTGACTTCATCGATGGGCAGCTTGCGGAGGTAGGTCAATGCCGAGTAGCCGCTGCCGAAATCGTCGAGCGCGACGTGAATATTCTTCTCCCGCAATGCCTCAAGGACGTTTCGGGTTCGGTCGATGTTATCCAGGAGCAGGTCTTCGGTGATCTCGATGATCAACGACTCCCCCGGCAAGTCGTGTCGTGCCAGTGCGTCGAAGATTCGACCAGGCAGGTTGACGTCTCCGACCAGCGGGGGAAACAGGTTGACGGCGACCGGCACCGCAGCCCCGCGCAGTCGCCATTGGGCGGCATCACCGAGAGCTTGGTCCAGCACCAGGTCGGTGACCGTGCGCATCAGGCCGTGCTGGCGCACCAGGGGCAGGAACTGCTGGGGGCGTACAAGTCCGAAGATGGGATGTGGCCACCGCACCAGTGCTTCGGCGCCTACAACGTCGGCGCTGCGGAGATCGACCTTCGCCTGATACAGCACGGTCAGGGCGTGGCGGCTGATGGCCTGACGCAGATCGCTGAGCAGGCGGACCTCGATCAAGCCGGCGCGAGATGGCAGGACATCGGATGGAGCAAGAGCTGCAGGGGCGTCGTCGCGCAGATGCATGTCGGGGCTGTAAGTTTGCAGGCCACCGCGCAGCCGTTTGGCCGAATACATCGCCATATCAGCGTATTTGAGCAGTTCGGCGGCGCAAAGATCGGAATCGTCGGGGCTGGCCACCGCCAGGCCGGCGCTGGGTCTCATGAAGATGATTTCGCCGTCGGTGCTGAACGGTCGCTCGAACGCTTCCATGATCTGGTAGACGATGAGATGGGCGTTCTCCCCGGCATCTTCGATGAGCACGGCAAATTCGTCACCGCCGAGTCGGGCAACGGTGTCACCAGTTCGTGCGCAGCCCAGCAGTCGTTGTCCGGCTTGGATCAGCAGCGCATCGCCGGCGAGGTGGCCCAAGTTGTCGTTGATGAGTTTGAAGTCGTCGAGATCCATCGACAGCACCGCGACCGAGCGCTTGTCGCGGTGATAGAGCTGGATTGCGTGCTCGAGCCGGTCGTGGAATAAGACCCGGTTAGCCAGGTTGGTCAGCGGGTCACGCAGTGCGCGATCGGACACGCTGTGTAACAGCCGACGGTTCTCGGCGACGACCAGAAACTGGCGGGCCAGCACCGCGATGACCAGCCAGGGCACCACGGCGAACGCGGGATCGGATTTCAAGATGTTGCGGAACGCGACGAATTCAAGGCCACCGGCGATCGCCAGCGGGAGGTAGGGCAGCCACAACGAGGCCGGCGCGATCGACGATGCCGGCGGCTCCGCCGGCGCATAAGTCGCCTCCGTCGGACAAGTCAGCGCAGCGATTCCCACGAATCAGCAGCCCACCCAGCCAGCCGAGAGCCATCGGGTTGTCGAAGACGTAGGTGTTACGGGCAAACAGGTACTCGTAGCCGCAGCCGGACGCGGCGATCAGGGTCAAGCCGACCGTCAGCAGAGTCATCGTCAGCACGCCAACGAGAGTGGGCGCGGGCGAGCACTAAAACCGCAACGGTAACGGTCATGATCTCCGACGCCGGATAGGCCAGCGACAACGATCGCGGCGGAGTTTTTCACTCCTGTCGAGGCGTACGTCTGGCGAAGCACTACCACCCAGGCCACGACGAACAGCGACGCGGCAACGATCGCGCCGTCCAACACCATCCGGAACCGAGCACCACCCGGATAACCGACCGGGAAGACCAGCATCGCTATGCAGGCGGCCACCGGAAAGAGCAAGAACCCGATGTTCGCCGCCGATGGGTACAACGGATGCAGACTGGCGCGCCAGTATCGGTGGTAAATCACCATTACCTCGGCGAACACCCAGCCAGCAAGCCCGATGGTCATCAACAGCCACGCCTGCCGCTGCCTGCCGCGAGTTCGTCGCGTAGCTTCTCCGGTGCTCACTGCCGCGAATACTGAGGGTCCGAGCGCGCCCACGAAATCCACCAGGCGGATCTCCGGCGGGCTGCCCCATCCCGCGAGCAACCAGATCGCGAACACGACGAACGCCGCGGTAGGGATCGCCGCGATATAGAGCAGGCGTCGAAACGCCGTCGGTGATCGTGCCATTGCACCCATGGCCTATCTCCGCGGTAAATCGGCGCCCCCCGGATAGGCGGCCTTTGACGACACGCTAGCAACAGTGCTGTCGCTTCGCCGCGACATTTACGCAGATCGTGGGTCCGTTTGCCACGACGCCGACCAGCGAAGAAAGCGGTCGACTGCACAGGTGGTCCCAGCATCGGACTGCCTGGCCGATTCTCCGGACACAGATACCGAAACAGGGTCACATCCAACGCGATTCAGAGTTTGGCGCTGACGTTGCCGTCAATACTGCGGCTGCCGGGTGTCGCATCCGCGCAGCAACCGACATGCAGGCGGTCAGTCGCCGTCCGGCTCCAGCAGCACGTCGGCGTCGAAGCAGCTGTGGTCGCCGGTATGGCAGGCGCCGCCAACCTGGTCGACCAGTAGCAGCACCGCGTCGCCGTCGCAGTCCAGACGCACCGAATGCACGTGTTGGGTGTGGCCGGACGTCGCTCCCTTGACCCACTGCTCGCCGCGGGACCGCGAAAAATAGGTCCCTTCACGGGTTTCCAGGGTGCGGGCCAGCGCTTCGTCGTCCATCCAGGCGACCATCAACACGTCGCCGGTGCTGCGCTCCTGCACGACGGCGGTGAACAGTCCGTCGGCGTTGCGCTTGAGGCGCGCGGCGATGGCGGGATCGAGCGTCATCGCACGGTGATCCCTTCTGCGGCCATGGCCGCCTTCACCTGGCCGATCGTCAGCTGCCGGAAGTGAAAGACGCTGGCGGCCAATACCGCATCAGCACCCGCGGCGACCGCGGGTGCGAAATGTTCGGCCGCGCCCGCGCCGCCGCTGGCGATCACCGGCACCGTCACCGCCGCGCGGACCGCCCGCAGCATCGGCAAATCGAAGCCGGCCTGAGTGCCGTCGGCATCCATCGAATTGAGCAGGATCTCCCCCACCCCGAGCTCGGCACCGCGGGCCGCCCATTCGACGGCGTCGATGCCGGTGCCGCGCCGCCCACCGTGGGTGGTGACCTCCCAACCCGATGGCGTCGGGGCCGAGCCGGCGGGCACGGTGCGGGCGTCGACGGACAACACGATGCACTGCGAGCCGAACTGGTTGGCCATCTCGGCCAGCAGCTCGGGCCGTGCGATGGCGGCGGTGTTGATCGATACCTTGTCCGCTCCGGCCCGCAGCAACACGTCGACGTCGGCGACCGTACGCACCCCGCCGCCCACGGTGAGCGGGATGAAAACCTGTTCGGCGGTGCGACGCACCACCTCCAGCATGGTGGCCCGCCCCGACGACGAAGCGGTCACGTCGAGAAAGGTCAGCTCGTCGGCGCCTTCGGCGTCATAGGCGGCGGCGAGTTCTACCGGATCGCCCGCGTCCCGCAGGTTCTCGAAGTTGACGCCCTTGACCACCCGACCGTCGTCGACGTCCAGGCACGGGATCACCCGCACCGCGAGGTTGGTGCCGCTGTAGGCTTTTGTACTCATCAGGATTCAGTACTCATCCGGTCGTCCTACCCTGCGCAGCATCTCGAGTATCTGGGCGTGCACACCGGGCGCGGCGGCCAACGCGGACCGCGAATCGGGGGTCCACTCTTCGCCGGCCAGGTTGGTGACGACGCCACCGGCGGCCCGTACCAGCGCCACGCCCGCGGCGTGGTCCCACACGTGGTCGCCGAAACTGATTGCGCCGCCGAGAATCCCGTCGGCAACATAGGCGAGGTCGATGCCGGTGGCGCCGTGCATCCGCAGTCGCGACGACACCCGGCTGAGCTCTTCGAGCACCGCCAGCCGATACCGGCCCGGAAAGCGGCCCCGCGAATCGGCATTGAACGTTCCGACACCGATGACCGAATCGGTGAGTTTGGCCTTGGCCAACGGCGCTTGTGGCACACCGTTTTTCATCAGCGGACCGCCCGAGACCGCGGCGTAGCGCTCGCCGGTGAACGGCAACCAGGTCAGGCCCGCCACCGGATCTCCGTCGTGCAGCAGACCCAGCAGAATCGCGGCCATCGGCGACCCGGCGGCGTAGTTGAACGTTCCGTCGATCGGATCCAGCACCCACACCCACGGCGAATCGAGCTCCGCGCCGCCGAACTCCTCGCCGTGCACTTCGATTCCGGTGCTCTTCACCAGCGCGTCGACGACCTGCCGCTCGATCTCCAGATCGACCTGGGTGGCGAAGTCGTCGCCCCGCTTGCTGACCGCGGAATCTGCGCGGTGACCGGCGATGAACGGCTCCGCGGCGGCGTCCAGGATCGCCGACGCCTCGGCTACCAGCGCGTCGAGATCCATTGCAGCCCTACCCTGCCACCGCGGCCAGCGCCTGCGGCAGGCTGAATCGTCCGGCGTACAGCGCCTTGCCGACAATCGCGCCCTCGACGCCGCTGCCGGTCAGCGTGGCGATGGCGCGCAAGATCGTCGAGGCTGGACACGCCGCCGGAGGCGATCACCGGGGCGTCGGTGCGCTCGGCGACCGCGCGAAGCAGATCGAGGTTGGGCCCGGTCAGCGTGCCGTCCTTGGTGACGTCGGTGACAACGAACCGCGAACACCCTTCGCTGTCAAGGCGTTCCAGCACTTCCCACAGATCGCCGCCGTCGGTCTCCCAGCCGCGGCCGCGCAGCCGGTGATCGCCGTCGACGATCTGCACGTCCAGCCCGACAGCGACCTTGTCGCCGTGCTCGGCGATCACCTGAGCGCACCACTGCGGATTCTCCAGCGCGGCGGTGCCGAGGTTGACCCGCGCGCATCCGGTCGCCAGTGCGGCCGTCAGCGAGTCGTCGTCGCGGATACCGCCGGAAAGTTCGACCTGCACGTCGAGCTTGCCGACCACCTCGGCCAGCAGTTCACGGTTGGAGCCGCGGCCGAACGCTGCGTCCAAGTCGACCAGGTGAACCCATTCGGCACCGTCGCGTTGCCAGCCCAGCGCGGCGTCCAGCGCTGAGCCGTACTCGGTTTCGCTGCCGGCCCGGCCCTGCACCAACCGCACTGCCCGACCCTCGACCACGTCGACAGCGGGCAACAAAATCAACGGCACGTCTATAACCCCTCAACCCAATTGCTCAGCACCGCCGCCCCGGCGTCTCCGCTCTTTTCCGGATGAAACTGGGTGGCAGCCAGCGGCCCGTCCTCGACGGCGGCCAGAAACGGCACCCCGTGGGTGGCCCAGGTCAGCAGCGCGTCGGGCGGGCCTTCCCACCGCTGGGCCGCGTAGGAGTGCACGAAGTAGAACCGGGCGTCGGCGTCCAGGCCTTTGAACAGCGCGGTGCCCGGCGCGCCCGCGACCACGTTCCATCCCATGTGCGGGATCACCGGTGCGTCCAATCGGGTTACGGCGCCGGGCCATTGGCCGCAGCCGCTGGTCTCCACCCCGAACTCGACGCCGCGGGCGAACAAGATCTGCATGCCGACACACACACCCAGCACCGGTCGCCCGCCGGCAACCCGCTCGGCGATCACCCGCTCACCGCCGATCCCGCGCAGCCCGGTCATGCACGCCTCGAAAGCGCCGACGCCGGGGACCACCAATCCGTCGGCGGCCGCGGCGGCGTCGAGGTCGGCGGTCACGTCCACGGCGGCGCCCACCCGCTGCAGCGCACGCTGCGCCGAACGCAGATTGCCTGAGCCGTAGTCCAGAACCACGACAACTGACTTCACAGGGTGCCTTTGGTGGACGGCACCCCTGACACCCGCGGGTCGAGCTCGACGGCTTGGCGCAACGCGCGGGCGACGGCCTTGTACTCGGCCTCGGTGATGTGGTGCGGGTCGCGGCCGTAGAGCACCCGCACATGCAAGGCGATGCGGGCGTTGTTCGCCAGCGTTTCGAACACGTGCCGGTTGACGACGGTGTGGTACGGCACGGTGTTACCGGCGATAGTGAAGTGCCGCAGGTGATCCGGCTCGCCGGTGTGCACGCAGTAAGGCCGGCCGGACACGTCGACGATGGCGTGGGCCAGCGCCTCGTCCATCGGGATGAACGCGTCGCCGAACCGGCGGATGCCCGTTTTGTCGCCGAGTGCCTGCCCCAGCGCCTGACCGAGCACGATCGCGGTGTCCTCGATGGTGTGATGCGCCTCGATCTCGACGTCGCCCTTGGCGCGCACCGTCAGGTCGAAGCTGGCGTGGGTGCCCAGCGCGGTCAGCATGTGGTCGTAGAACGGGATTCCGGTGTCGACGTGGACCTGGCCGGTGCCGTCGAGGTCGAGCTCGACGACGATGTCGCACTCCTTGGTGGTGCGTTCCACGCGGGCGTGGCGCTGCAGGCTCATGACGCTCCTAAGGGCTGGGCCAGTTCGGTGGCGGCGATCTGGGCGCTGGTCTGCAGGAAGGCGTCGTTCTCTTCGGCCAGTCCGGTGGTGACGCGCAGAGTACCCCGGGATCCCGACGTCGCGGATCAGGACGCCGTCGTCCAGATAGTGCTGCCAGGCCGCCGGCGCATCGGCGAACTGGCCGAACAGCACGAAGTTGGCGTCGCTGGGGACGACGCGAAAACCCATGCCGCTCAACGCCGCACTGACCCGCTCGCGTTCGGCGATCAGCGTCGCGACGCTGCCCAAGGTGTCGTCGGCGTGCCGCAGCGCGGCTCGCGCGGCGGCCTGGGTGATGCAGGACAGGTGATAGGGCAGCCGCACCAACAGCATCGCGTCGATCACCGCCGGAGTGGCGACCAGGTAGCCCAGCCGGCCGCCGGCGAAGGCGAACGCCTTGCTCATGGTGCGGGTCACGATGAGCTTGGTCGGGTACTCGTCGACCAGCGCCACGGCGCTGGGCTGCGAGGAGAACTCGCCGTAGGCCTCGTCGACGATCAGGATCCCCGGCGTCGCGTCCAGCAGCCGCCGCAGGTCGGGCAGCGAAATGCTCTGTCCCGACGGGTTGTTCGGGCTGGCGACGAAGACCACGTCGGGCGCACGGTCGGCGATCGCGGCGACGGCGGTGTCGACGTCGAGGCTGAAGTCCGCGGCGCGCACCGTCTGGACCCATTCGGTCTGGGTGCCGTCGGAGATGATCGGGTGCATCGAGTACGACGGGACGAACCCGATCGCGCTGCGCCCGGACCGCCGAAGGCCTGCAGCAACTGCTGCAGAATCTCGTTGGAACCGTTTGCCGCCCAGAGGTTTTCCACCCCGAGCCGACACCGGTCTGCGCGCTGAGGTAGGCGGCCAGATCGCGGCGCAGAGCCACTGCGTCGCGGTCGGGGTAGCGGTGCAGGTCGGCGGCCGCGTCGCGCACCGAGGCGACGACGTCGTCGACCAGCGCCTTGGTGGGCGGGTGCGGGTTCTCGTTGGTGTTCAGCCGCACCGGAACCGCCAGCTGCGGTGCGCCGTAGGGCGATTTGCCGCGCAGGTCGTCGCGCAGCGGCAGGTCGTCGAGCGACCGGGCTGTTCGGTCATCGCTCGAACCTCCGCCGGACCGCCTCGCCGTGCGCGGGCAGGTCCTCGGCCTTGGCCAGCGTGATCACGTGTCCTGAGACATCTTTCAGCGCCGCCTCGGTGTAGTCGACGACGTGGATGCCGCGCAGGAAGGTCTGCACCGACAGGCCGCTGGAGTGCCGGGCGCAGCCCGCCGTGGGCAGCACGTGGTTGGAGCCGGCGCAGTAGTCGCCGAGGCTGACCGGCGAGTAGGCGCCGACGAAGATGGCGCCGGCCGAACGGATCTGGGCCGCGACCTCGTCCGCGTCGGCGGTCTGGATCTCCAGGTGTTCGGCGGCGTAGGCGTTGACGACGCGAATGCCGGCGTCGATGTCGTCGACCAGGATGATCGCCGACTGCCGCCCGGCGCAGCGCGGTCGTCACCCGCTGGCGGTGCACGGTGGTCTCCAGCTGGGCGGCCAGCTCGGCGTCGGTGGCATCGGCCAGTTCGGCGCTGTCGGTGTACCAGCACGCTGGCGGCCATCACGTCGTGCTCGGCCTGGCTGATCAGGTCGGCGGCGACGTGCGCCGGGTCGGCGGTGTGGTCGGCCAGGATGGCGATCTCGGTCGGCCCGGCTTCGGCGTCGATGCCGACCCGCGAGCGGCAGATCCGTTTGGCCGCGGTGACGTAGATGTTGCCGGGCCCGGTGATCATGTCGACCGGTGCCAGCTCGGCGCCGTCGGTGTCGACTCCGCCGTAGGCCAGCAGCGCGACCGCCTGCGCGCCGCCGACCGCCCACACCTCGTCGACGCCGAGCAGTGCGGGCCGCGGCCAGGATGGTCGGGTGCGGCAGGCCCTGAAACCGGCCGCGATTGCGCCTGCGGCGGGCTGGCGACCACCAGCGAGTCGACGCCGGCAGCCTGGGCCGGCACCACGTTCATCACCACGCTGGACGGGTAGACCGCATTGCCGCCCGGAACGTAGAGGCCGACGCGCTCGACCGGCACCCAGCGCTCGGTGACGGTGGCGCCCGGGCCCAGCGTCGTCGTGGTGTCGGTGCGGCGCTGATCGGCGTGCACCGCGCGGGTGCGCTCGATCGCCACCTCGAGCGCGGCCCGGACATCGCGGTCCAGGCCGGCCAGCGCGGCGTCCAGCTCGGCGGCCGGGCACCCGGACCGTCGGCGGGCGCACGCCGTCGAACGATTCGCCGTACTCCAGCGCGGCGTCCGCGCCGCGCTCGGCGACGTCGTCGACGATCGGGCGGACCGATGGGCAGCACGGCATCCACGTCGACCCCGCCGCGCGGCAGCGCGGCACGCAGCCGGGCGGCGGAGAGCTCCTGCGCCCCGCAGGTCGATGCGCGCCATCACGTTCACATCGACCATTGTCCCAGAGAACAGCAACTGCATATCGGACCGGTACAGCTGACCGCACACCACGAAAAACGGAGCCGCCATGTCCCGAAAGGACCATCCCAACAACGCCCCGGGCGTGCCGATGCTCTTCCCGGTCTGGTTCGAGAACTTCCAAACCAAGTACTTCAACCCGGCGGTGAAGCCGTTCGCGCGCTATCTTCCGACGTTCTCGGTGATCAAGCACCGTGGCCGCACGTCCGGCAAGCAATACGAGACCATCGTGACCGCGTACCGCAAAGGCAACGTGCTGGCCATCGGGCTGGCCCACGGCAAAACCGATTGGGTGAAAAACGTGCTGGCGGCCGGTGAAGCCGACCTGCACTTCATCCGCAAGGATGTCCACATCACCAACCCGCGGGTGCTGCCCGCCGGCAGCGACGGCACGGGGCTGCCCTTCTTCGCCCGCCAGCAGATCGGCCGGGTCGCGGTCTTCGTCGCCGATATCGCCTAAGCCCGGCTGAACACGGTCTTGCCGGCCATCGTCGGCCAGGCCGACGGTGCGTCCTCCCACTCCACGACGCGCTCGACGACCGGCGACAGGTCGCACCCGCCGGCCAGCAACTCCAGGATGTCCGGGAGGACGGCCCGCGCGCTGACCCGCCCGGTGATGAATCGCACACCGCGGGTGTACATCGGCAGCAACGGCATCTCCACGCCGGCCTGGTAGTAGATCCCGGTGTCGGTGCACACCCCGTCCGGCCAGGTCGCCCGCAGCGTGGCGGCCAGCAGCGCCGGCTCGGCGGAGGTGTGCACGGTGATGGGGTAGGGCTCCCAGGATTTGTCCGGCTTGGCGGCATCGTGCACGGCGGCGCCGAGTTTCTCCGCGGCGGCAAGGCGATGTGCGCTCGGTGTCGACGTAGTCGACGTGCCAGCCGAGTGCAGCGGCGAATGCCGCCGCATACAGCCCGATCGACAGCCGACCGACCACCAGCACCCGACGATCGGCCGGATCCAGAGCCGCCAGTTCCGCTCTGAACGGGCCCACCGCGCGCCAGCCGTCGGGGATGTTGTCCGAGAGCGAGGCGACGGCGACCGGGTCGACGGTCGGCGGGACGGGAAGCAGCATCGCGTCGGCGTAGGGCACCAGGACCAGGTCGGACATGAACCCGCCGCCATCCAGACCCGCGAGCGGGCCCAGCCCATACATCGCCATCAGCGGCACCGAGCCGCAGGAACCGGTCACACCTCGGCGGCATTCGCGGCAGCTGCCGCAGCTGATCTGGAACGGCACCACGACCCGATCGCCCACCTGCACACCCGAGACATCGTCGCCGACCGCGACCACCTCAGCCAGGCCCTCGTGTCCGACCGCATACCCGGGCGGCAGCGGTGCGGCGCCGCGTGCGACCGCGACGTCGAGGTCGCAGCAGGCCACCAGCAAGGGTCTGACCAGCGCTTGTCCGGGTGCCGTGATCGTCGGGTCGGGCACCTCGCGCCATGCGTATCGGCCGGGCTCTTCGAACGTCAGCTGCCTCATTTCAGCATTCTTGAGTGATCACTCAAGTATTGTCAATACGGTGCCCCGACCGGACCGCAGCCGCGCCGCGCTGATCGACACTGCCGCCACGCTGTTCCGGCGTCAGGGCTACGCCGCGACCGGACTCAACCAGATCCTCGAGGAGGCAGGCGGTCAAGCCCGGCTCGCTGTATCACCACTTTCCGCAGGGCAAACAGCAGTTGGCCGCCGCCGTCGTCGATCACAGCGGGGCCGCCATCGAGCAACTGCTGCGCAGGTTCCTGGCCGGTGGCCTGCCGGTTGCGGACATCGTTGATCGCTGGGTGGACTTGTTGGTCGGCGGGCTGGCGGCCGATCGACGCGACGGCTGCCCCATCGAGCCGATCGCCACCGAGTCGGTGAATGCCAGCCCGTTGGTGCGTGAGGCGTCGGCCCGCGCGTTTTCCGGCTGGTGCAGCGCGATCGAGGAGCGGCTGGTCGCCGAAGGCTGGTCGACGGCAGAAGCGGAAAGCGTTGCCGTTGCGGTTATTTCATTGATCGAGGGAGCGCTGATCTTGTCCCGCATCGCCGGCGATGCGGGTGCGCTGGTCGCCGCCAAACCGGCAGCACGTCGCTTACTTCAGCCGCTAGATCGTCGCCGCCAGCGCGCCTATGCTGGACAGTTGGGGCGCGGCAATGACCCGGGATGAACTGTTCGCCTCGATCGTGGCGGCACGCCCCGGTCGCGATGACCTCGTGTACCTCGAGCGCTGCGGCGATGCCTATCACTGGCGGCTGCTGACGGGTGCCGAAATCCCCTCTCCGAAGGCCACACCCGACGTGTGGATGTCGTTTACGGCCAGTTGGCCCCTCGACGAACCGGCGCGGCTGCGCGCGTTCTTCGACGATCTGCTCGCCGAACTCGAGTCGATGGCCGACACCGCGGACCGGTGTCGGTGGCCGGTCGACGAGCCCTGGCCGCACCGGCACGCGCACCATCATTAAGGGCTGAACCATGGTCGACTATCGGATCACCGGACAGGAACGCACCTGGTTCAAGCGCTGCCGACGGCAATGGGATTTCGCGTCACCGCATCGTCGCAATCTGCGACCGAACGGGCTCGTCGAGCCCGCCCTGCCCGCCGCGCTTAAGGACGCGTTGGCCGTTTACTACTACCCCGGCACCTGGGACTGGCAACACGAGGTGACCCAGCCGCTGGTGCATAAGGCGCTGGAACGGTCATTGGATGATGCCGAGGCCACCGACCTCCTTAACCGGGCCGCAGCGCTGCTGGACTGCTACGACGCCTGGGCAAACGCTGTCGATGACTTCGCACCGGTCAAGATCAACCTCGACGTCGACGCGCTAGTCCCCGATCCCGACGACCCCGAGCGCGGATTGCTGGTGCACGACGGATCGCCGGTGATCTACCCGTGCCGGATCGATTTGGTGGCCGTGGACGCCACCGATGAGTACTGGGTCGTTTGCCATCGCATTGTCGACGACTGGCAGGACGTCGACACGTTGGTCCGCGACGAGGAGGCGGTGGCGTCGTGTTGGGCGTTCGAGCATGACTACCTCGGGGTGCAGATCGCCGGAACCATTCACAACGAGGTGCGCGTCGCCGGCCCGCTGAAATTCCCGCCCGCGGGGTCGACGACGAAGCGCCTGCCCAAATCGGTAGCCCAAAGCGATGCCAGCGGTGGTGGTCGATTGCTCCCGCAGCACCAGCGGGTGTCGGCGCAGGCCGCACGCCGCACGGCCACCGACCGGACCGAGCAGCACACCGCCGGTGTGCTGCGTCGTACCCGAATCCGTCGCAGCCGTCACGAGATCACCTCGGTCGGGTCGATGATCGCCGCCGAGGCGGTCGAGATGTCCAGTTGGCCAACCATCTACCCTACGTTCGCCGCGCATTGTCGTGACTGTGAATTCCGCGCGCCGTGTTCGGCGATCACCGTGGGCGCCGATGCGGAAACGTTGCTGCAGGCCGATTTTCGGCGACCACCCGACACACCGCCGAAGCCCAGATTGGGTCAGTCGACATGGGGCTTCGGCCGGGGAGCAGCGCCGCCACGGTGGTAGGAGGCTGCGCGCTAGTCTGAGTCCTCATGGTCACCGATTACGACGAAAATCGGATCGCAGAGCAGTATCGGCAAGCCAAGGCGCATTCCTGGCGCTGCGCACGCCGAAACCTATTCCTTCATGAAGCTCATCGGGGACGTCGAGGGCAAAAGGGTGCTCGACGTCGCCTGCGGCGAAGGGCATTTCACCCGATTGCTGCGCAAGGCCGGTGCCGCCGAGGTGGTCGGCATCGACATCTCCGAGCGGATGATCGACTTGGCCCGTCGAGCAGGAAGCGGGTCAGCCGCTCGGTATCGAATACCGCGTCGAAGACGCTCGGACCGAGGCGGCGCAGGCAGATTTCGACCTGGTGGTCGGCGCCTGGCTGCTGGTGTACGCGCAAACCCGAGCCGAACTCGTGCAAATGTGCCGCGGGTTGGCGAGCCGGCTCAAATCGGGCGGGCGCCTCGTCACGGTAGTCAACAACCCCGCGGTGTATAGCTTCGACCCGCTGCCCGACTACCGTAAGTACGGCTTCGAGTTGTCGCTTGCCGATCGCGCCGTCGAAGGTGCGCCAACCAAAGTCTCTCTGCTGCTGCAGGATTCGACGCTGGAGCTGGAAAACTATTACATGCCTGTCGCGGCCTACGAGTCAGCGCTGAATCAGACTGGATTTCGGGACTTTGCCGTGCACACGCCCGAAGTGGCGATCGGACCGGACGACGAACCTGACTACTGGGACGACTTCCTGAAGTATCCGAGTTTCATCCTGCTGGACTGCGTCAAGGCCTGACGGTCAGATGTCTCAGATGTCTAAGCCGATGTCGAGCACCCGCACCGAATGGGTGAGCGCGCCGACGGCCAGGTAGTCCACGCCCGTCCCGGCGTAGTCCGCGGCGGTGTCCAGTGAAAGCCCGCCGGATGACTCCAGTTTGGTTGCCGGCGCGCGGGCGTCGCGGCGTTGCACCGCGATCTGGGTCTGCCAGACCGGAAAGTTGTCGAGCAGCACCAGTTCGGCGCCCTCGTCCAACACCTCGTCGAGCTGCTCGAGCGAGTCGACTTCGACCTCGCACGGCAGATCGGGTGCGGCCGCCCGCACCGCGCGCAGCGCCGCGACCACCGATCCCGCCGCGGCGACGTGGTTGTCCTTGATCAGCGCCGCATCGCCCAAGCCGAGCCGATGGTTGACGCCACCGCCGACCCGGACCGCGTACTTCTGCAATGCCCGTAGGCCCGGCAGCGTCTTGCGGGTGTCGCGGATCTTCGCCTTGGTGCCGTGCACGGCGTCGACCCAGGCGGCCGTTGCGGTGGCGATCCCGGACAGGTGGCAGACCAGGTTGAGCAGGGTGCGCTCGGCGGTCAACAGGCCGAGCATCTGGGCCTCCACCGTCAACGCCGAGGCCCCCGGCTGCAGCCGCGCGCCGTCCTCGACGCGGTCGAGCACCCGGTAGCCGCCGCGCGCCGAGCACCTCGTCGAGCACCAGCAATGCGATGTCCACACCGGCGATCACGCCGGGCTCGCGGGTGATCAGCGACGCGGTGGTGGTGGCGCCGTCGGGCACCGTCGCCAGCGTCGTGACGTCGGGCCCGTAGCGCAGGTCCTCGTCGAGCGCGCGGCTGATCGTGACGCGAGCCTCGGCGAGCTCACATTGCGTGGGGGCCATCAGCACACCGCCACCGGCTCCTCGACCTGCGCGCTGTCGTCATCGGCCAGCCGGATGACGACGCTGCGCGCCTGGGCGAGGCCGGCGTCAGGGTATTCGGCGCGGTGGTGACAGCCGCGGCTCTCGTCGCGGGCCAGCGCGGCGGCCGCGACCGCGCGGGCGGTCACGGTCAGGGCCGCGTCTTCGAGATCGACGTCGGTGAACATGGCCCGGACCGGCGCCGCCGCCAGCGTGCCGGTCAGCCCGCGCAAACCATCGGCGTCGCGGACCACAGATGCGTCGCGGCTCATCGCCCGTTGCAGGTCGGCGCGGGCCGAGCGCGGCGCGGCCGACCGGTTCCGGCGCCGTCGCGTGGGGACGTCCGACCAACACCGCGTGCGCGGCCGCGGCCCTGCCCGCCCGGCCCCCGACGACCAGCCCCTCCAGCAGGCTGTTGGAGGCCAGCCGGTTGGCGCCGTGCATCCCGGTTCGAGCGACCTCGCCCGCGGCGAACAGCCCGGGCAGCTCGGTTTGTCCGTGCACATCGGTGACCACGCCGCCGCAGCTGTAGTGCGCCCCCGGGACCACCGGGATCGGTTCGCGGACCGGGTCGACGCCGACTTTCCGGCAGGCGGCGGTGACGGTCGGGAAGCGGTCTTCGAAGTCCACGATGCTGCGGGCGTCGAGGTAAACGCACGGGTCGCCGGTCGCGCGCAGCCGGGCGTCGACAGCGGCCGCCACCACATCGCGGGGTGCCAAGTCGCCCATCGGATGCACGCCCGCGGTAACCGAATTGCCTTGACTGTCAACCAAAACCGCGCCTTCACCGCGGATCGCTTCGGTGACCAGCGGCCGACGGCCGCCACGGTCGCCGTTGTACAACATGGTGGGGTGGAACTGGATGAACTCGATGTCGCTCACCGCGACACCGGCCCACAGCGCCAACGCGATTCCGTCGCCGGTCGAGCCTTCGGGATTGGTGGTCGCGCCGTAGAGGTGTCCCAGTCCGCCGGTGGCGAGGATCACCGACGCGCGCGTGGACGATACCGACGCCCTCGGGATTGGCCACCAGCACGCCGGTCACCGCATCACCGTCGTGCAGCAAGCGCAGGGCGGCTGTGGTCGGTGCGGATGTCCAGTGTGGCCGCCGCATGGTCGAGCGCGCGTTGCACCTCGGCGCCGGTGGCGTCGCCGCCGGCGTGCACGATACGCCGCCGCGAATGCCCGCCCTCCCGGCTCAGCGCCCATCCGCCGGCTGCGGCCTCGTCGAATCGTGCTCCGTCGCTGACCAATTCGGCCACCGCCCGGTAACCGTCGGCGACTATCGACGTGACGGCCTCGGCGTCGCAGAGGCCGGCGCCGGCCGCCAACGTGTCGGCGACATGGGCGTCGACCGAGTCGTCGGTATCCGGCAGCACCACCGCGATCCCGCCCTGGGCGTAATGCGTGGCCGTGACACCCGATCTGCGGCGCGCCTTGCTGAGCACCACCACCCTGCGCCCCGCACGATGGGCGGCCAGCGCGGCGGCCAGGCCGGCCACGCCGGTGCCGATGACCACGACGTCGGCCCGTTGCTGCCACGCCGGACGAATGCTCATTCGCCGCCGCCGGGCTGGCCGATGGCGATCATCCGCTGCACGCTGTGCCGCGCCAGCTCAGCGGTCCGGGGATCGACGTGGACTTCGTCGGCGCCCTCGACCAGGCAGCGCAACAGCGCTGCGGGCGTGATCATCTTCATGTACTTGCACGACGCGCGATCGTTGACCGCGCGGAAATCGACGCCCGGTGCGGCGTTGCGCAGCTGGTACAGCATCCCGACCTCGGTGGCCACCAGCACCTGGCGGGCGTGGGTGGCCCGCGCGGCGTCCAGCATGCCGCCGGTCGACAAGATCTTGACCCGGTCCTCGCGGGAAGGCGCCCTCGCCGGCCAGGTACAGCGCCGAGGTGGCGCAGCCGCACTCCGGGTGGACGAACAACTCGGCGTCCGGGTGCCTGCGGGCCTGGTCGGTGAGCTCGTCGCCGTTGATCCCGGCGTGCACGTGGCATTCGCCGGCCCACACGTGCAGGTTCTCCCGGCCGGTCATCCGGCGCACATGCGCGCCGAGGAACTGGTCGGGGCAGAACAGCACCTCGCGGTCGGCGTCGATGGAGGCGACCACGTCGACGGCGTTGGACGAGGTGCAGCAGATGTCGGTGAGCGCCTTCACCGCGGCGGTGGTGTTGACGTAGGAGACGACGACGGCGCCGGGGTGCTCGTCCTTCCAGGCCTGCAGGTCGTCGGCGGTGATCGAGTCGGCCAGCGAGCAGCCGGCCCGCTGGTCGGGGATCAGCACGGTCTTCTCCGGGCTGAGGATTTTCGCGGTCTCGGCCATGAAGTGCACGCCGCAGAACACGATGGTGTCCTCGGGCGCCTCGGCGGCGATCCGGGACAGCGCCAGCGAGTCGCCGACGTGATCGGCGACATCCTGGATGGCCGGCAGCTGGTAGTTGTGCGCCAGAATCGTGGCGTTGCGCAGCTCGGCCAGCCGCCGGATCTCGGCCGCCCATCGCTCGTCGCCCTCGACGCCGGCGTAACCGGTGGGCGTGCTGGTGATAGCCGCGGCCAGGTCTTCCAGCTCTTGCCACCGGATCCGTGCGATTCAGGACCGTCATGGCCGTTCCTTTCGCCCCCGACCCGGTTTTCGACTTATAATCGAAAACATGGCCACATGGTAGCACTGCACACGAAGTGCTCGCCGTCGTATTCCAGGTTCGCGGACTCGGAACCGGCCCCAAGAGCCAGAAGCCGCAGCTCAGCGTCCTGCTGTGGCAGCGCGCCCGCGATCCGCAGCGCGGTGCGTGGTCGCTGCCCGGCGGCCGGCTGCGCCACGACGAGGACATGACGACTTCGGTGCGCCGCCAGCTCGCCGAGAAGGTCGACCTGCGGGAAGTCGCTCATCTGGAGCAACTCGCGGTGTTCTCCGATCCCGACCGGGTGCCCGGCACCCGCACGATCGCGTCGACCTTTCTGGGGCTGGTGCCCTCCCCCGCCACCCCGGAACTGCCGCCCGACACCCGCTGGCATCCGGTCACCGCACTGCCGCCGATGGCGTTCGACCACGGCCCGATGGTGGCCGCACGCCCGCACCCGGCTGGTCGCCAAGATGTCCTACACCAACATCGGATTCGCCTTGGCGCCAACCGAATTCGCGCTGTCGACGCTGCGCGACATTTACAGTGCCGCGCTCGGGCATCAGGTCGACACCACCAACCTGCAGCGCGTGCTGGCCCGTCGCGGCGTGATCACCCCGACCGGCACCGTCGCGCAATCCGGGCGCAGCGGCGGCCGTCCGGCGGCGCTGTACCGCTTCACCGACTCCCGACTACGGGTCACCGACGAGTTCGCCGCCCTGCGCCCGCCCGGCGGGCCGACTGGATTCTTAATGCCCTCTTAAGCAACAATGCCCCAATGGACATTGGCAGCCTTGCGAGCACCACCGGCGCGGAATGGATCGGTCGCGCACCTCACGAGGAGTTGCGGCCCAACGACCGCCCGCTGCTGCCATCGGATGACCCGTTCTACCAGCCGCCACCTGGTTACCAGCACGCCCTGCCCGGCACCGTGCTGCGTTCGCGCGACGTCGAGCTGGCATTTATGGGCCTGATACCGCAGCGGACCATGGGCCACCCAGCTGCTGTACCGGACAACGGACATGAACGGCTTGCCGACAGCGGCCGCGACCACGGTGATCGTTCCCGCCGACGTCACACCCGAACGACCCTGCCCGGTGTTGTCGTATCAGTGCGCGATCGACGCCGTGACATCGCGCTGTTTTCCGTCCTACGCGCTGCGACGACGCGCCAAGGCCGTCGGCTCGCTGGCTCAGCTGGAGTTCCTGTTGATCAACGCCTGCCCTCGCCGAAGGCTGGGCGGTGTCGGTGCCCGACCATGAAGGTCCGGACGGGATCTGGGGCGCGCCGTACGAGCCCGGGTACTGCATTCTCGACGGGATCCGCGCCGCCCTGAACTCCGAGCGGCTGGGGTTGTCCCCGTCGGCGCCGGTGGCGTTGTGGGGGTACTCCGGCGGCGGACTGGCCAGCGCATGGGCCGCCGAACTGTGCGCCGACTACGCGCCCGAACTCAACATCGTCGGCGCCGTGCTCGGATCACCGGTCGGCGACCTCGGCCACACCTTCCGTCGACTCAACGGCGGCGTCCTGGCCGGTCTGCCCGCCATGGTGATCGCCGCGCTGGCGCACCTCTACCCCGATCTGGACCGGGTGATCAAGGAGCACGCCACCCCCGACAGGACGCGATCTGCTGGACCGGGCGGAGCGGATGACCACGGTGGGTGCGTGTCTGCGGATGGTGAAGAAGGACGTCGACGTCTATCTTGACCGGCCGCTCGAGGAGATCCTGGCCATGCCCGAGGTGCAGTACGTCTTCGACAACATCAAGTTGGGTAAGACGGCGCCCAAACCGCCGGTGCTGCTGGTGCAGGCCGTGCACGACTACCTCATCGCTGTCGAGGACATCGACGAGCTGGCCGAGACCTACACGGCCGGCGGCGCGAACGTCACCTATCACCGCGACGCGTTCAATGAGCACCTGCTGCTGCACCCGCTGTCCGCGCCGATGGCGCTGCGCTGGCTGCAGGACCGGTTCGCGCGTCGACCGCTGAGCCGAACACCTGGATCAGGACAACGTGGCCGACCATGTTCAACCCGGCGACATACGTCGGCATGGCGCGGCTGGCCGTGATCGCAGCCAAGGTGATCACCGGAAAGGCGGTGCACCGTCGCCCGCTATGAGCGCGCGCTCGGACGTCCCGGACGTCGCTGAAGTTGAAGCCCCCGCCGGCTGCGGATAAGAAGGCTCGACGGCCGGATAGCCGCCAAGATCATCGCGCGCGGTCGCTGCGACCGGTACCGCGTAGACCAGCGCGGCGGTGCTGGCAGGCAGCAGCAGGGTGCAGGCGATCTGCCACGGCGTGCGACCGAAGAACACCGGCGGCGCTTCGGTGAAGTAGTACACCGGATGGTCGTGGCTCACCGGCGCTGCGGCGAAATTCACTGCGCCATAACGCAGGTGGACCAGCAGCGCGCCCACCCCGACGGCGGCTCCCGCGGCGATCACCACACCGGCGCACAGCCCGGTCACCATTCCCGGCCCGCGGTGGGCACGCCACTGCCACGCCAGCACAGCCGCCACGGCGGCGACAACGTTCAACAGCCCGAGCATCAGGAACGCCGCGACGAAGAAGTGCTCGGATTCATCGCCCAGATAGTCGCGCAGCCGCTGACCGTCGTGGGTCAACGCCACCACGCCGTGGATCGGCGGGGCTACCCAGGCCCACAGCCCACCGACGACCGCCCCTGCGATGAACAGCCCTGCCGCCATCGCCAAGAACGCCCGCCGTCGCGAAGTCCGTGGCGCGTCGCCGGGCTGCCGGCCCGGTCATCGGCGCGCGTCCAGGTCGGTCGAGTCCACCAGCCCGTGCCGCGAGCACTTGGCCCACCAGCCGTCGGGTCGGACCTGGACCACCATCCGGCGGCCGCACTCGGCGCAGAATCGGGGCGGCTCGAGGCCGAGCTGGGCCGCCGTCGGCACGGCGCCGGCGGCCGGATCATCGCGGCGGTTGACGCCGGTATAGACGCAGTAGACGCCCGCACCGACCGGCGCGGGCAAATCGTCGCGCACCATCGACTGCGTTCTACAGGCTCGCGTTGAGAGCCTTGATCGGCATCTGCAGGTCGTCGAGCAGCTCGAGATCGGCCTCGGCGGGACGGCCCAGCGTCGTCAGGTAGTTGCCGACGATCACCGCGTTGATGCCGCCCAAGATGCCCTGTTTGGCGCCGAGGTCGCCGAGCGTGATCTCGCGGCCACCGGCGAAGCGCAGCATGGTGCGCGGCAATGCCAGCCGGAACGCGGCCACCGCCTTGAGCGCTTCGCTGGCCGGCAGCACCTCGAGGTCGCCGAACGGGGTGCCAGGACGCGGGTTGAGGAAGTTCAGCGGCACCTCATCGGGGTCCAGCTCGGCCAGGTTGGCGGCGAACTCGGCGCGCTGCTCGACCGTCTCACCCATGCCGAGGATTCCGCCGCAGCACACCTCCATGCCGGCCTCGCGCACCATCGACAGCGTCTGCCAGCGTTCTTCCCAGCTGTGCGTGGTCACGACATTGGGGAAGAACGAGCGGGCGGTCTCCAGGTTGTGGTTGTAGCGATGCACCCCCATCGCCGACAACCGGTCCACCTGCTCGGCGGTCAGCATCCCCAGCGAGCAGGCGATCTGGATGTCGACGGCATCGCGGATCGCCTCGATGCCGGCGGCCACCTGGGCCATCAACCGCTCGTCGGGCCCGCGGACCGCGGCCACGATGCAGAACTCGGTGGCACCGGTCTTCGCGGTCTGCTTGGCCGCCTCCACCAAGCTGGGAACGTCGAGCCAGGCGCTGCGCACCGGCGACGCGAACAGACCTGACTGCGAGCAGAAGTGACAATCCTCTGGGCAGCCGCCGGTTTTCAGGCTGATGATGCCTTCGACCTCGACCTCGGGCCCGCACCAGGCCATCCGCACCTCATGGGCCAAGGCCAGAAGTTCCTCGAGCCGCGCATCGGGCAGTTGCAGCACCTGCAGCACCTGCTCCTGACTGAGTCCCTCTCCGCGTTCGAGCACCTGCAGACGGGCTTCGGTCAGGATGTCGGTGCTGTCGGTGCCGGGGGTTGGCCGAGTCGCCGCCTGAGTCACCAGCTACTCCTTTATGTCTGTCGAATCATGTCCGTTGAACCACGGCCGTGTCGTGCACACCCGGGAGGAAATCACCCCCGGGCTCATCGCAGCCTGCGTTGAACGGTGCCAAGGCTAGGCTAGCCGTGTGCACCTGCACAAACGTGATGGGTTGCAGCGGCCGCCGTGGGGTACGCCACAGATGCGCGAAGTCGAGCCCCGGGAAGTGCACGCAATTGACTGATCCACACGTCCATTACCTGGCACACCATTGGATCTTGGGTTCTTGCAGAGCCGCCGGCGCGCGGCGCCGGCCTCAACCAAGTCATCGGCCTGTCGATAGCCGCGATGGTGATAACCCTGCTGATGCTCTGTGTCGGCTGGGCTCATCGGACCCATCGGATCACCTGGCTTCGCACAGTGGCAGAGAAACTGGGCAGAAGTTCAACCGTCCGCCATGGGTGGCACTGACGATCCTGGTCTTCACCACCTCGATCATCTGCGCCCTGTTCGGCTTCATCTGGGACGTCAGCTAAGGCCTAAAAGTTCGTCGCCGCTTCCTCCCCGAGACCCTGGAATTGAGCAGCAGCCTCGGACCCAAGCAACGCAGATTTGGCGGCTGGGTCAGAGTATTCACGCTCTTCCACCAGGAGTCCGTGGGAATTGACTTTGTAGAATTTTGCCATTTTAACAACGATTGACGGGCCGGTAGGCAGGGGTGCTACAGGGTCACTTGGTTTCTGGAACGTGCAAGTGACAGCGAGTTCCGCAGCCACATCCCCACCCTTCGATGCCATCATCAGGATCTCGGTTGTCATACAGACGTGCTGCAACATCGGGAAGAATTGAGATACAGCCTCGATACCCTTGACGGGCTCCGGAATTGCGGGATCGGTGCTGGTGTACTCGGGGTCGAGCAATGAGACTACTTCGTCCCAGCGATGGTTGTCCTTGGCTGCTATATATTGTCTTACGACTGCTTCTGGATCTATCTTGTTCATTTGGCAGCCCTTCTGTTGGTACCGTTCTCGGATGAAGCCACACGAACTTGTTATGGCCGACGGCGACGTCTTTCGGCGCAGAATCTATTCCGGTTCTGGGCGTGCATTTCCCGGCGGTCAACTCCCGCACCAGTCAACGTGAGGGCATGCCACCCGCAGGACGAAACCATGCTGGACGTCATTCCGACCTCACTGCACTATGCCGTCGTGCAGCTCCGCGAACAGTTCGGTGTTGCGCGTGTAGTCGACGAGCACGTCGATGATGGTGATTCCGGGTTCGTTCAAAGATTGCTTGAGCGCGGCCTCGAACTCGGCCATGCCGCTGACTCGAATGCCTTTGGCGCCGAACGCCGCAGCGTAGTGTGCGATGTCATAGTCGCCTAGTTCCACTCCCGACGTGCGCCCGTACTTGAGCTGCTCCTGAAACGCGACCATGTCGTAGGAGTTGTCACGCATGATCACGTGGGTGAAACTGAGCCCTAACCGAGTCGCCGTCTCCAATTCTTGTGCGCTGAAAAGGAATCCGCCGTCACCGGACACCGACACCACCTGCGTGCCCGGGCGAACCATCGCGGCGGCCATGGCCCACGGCAACGCCACGCCCAGAGTCTGCTGGCCATCGGAGAACAGCAGCCGCCGCGGTTGGTATACGCGAAAGTGCCTGGCCATGTAGATGTAGTGGGATCCAACGTCGCACGCGATGGTGGCGTCGTCGTCGATCAGGTCGCGGATCTTGAGTACAAGCGCCGCCGGGTTCACACCGACCTCGGTGTTGGGGTGGACGCGTGCTTCGTCGTTGATCTCGAGCAGCGCTGTGCGCTGTTCGGCGATCGCGGCGCGGGCCTCCGCTGACAGTCGTTGCCCCGACAGCGACGCCACCAATTCGGTGAGGGTCGCGGCGATGTCGCCGCGCAGTTCTAGCGTCGGCTGATAGTGGTTGTCGATCTCGGCCGGGACCTCGTCGATGTGGATCAGCGTGCGGGTCGGACCCCAATTCCAAAACCGCGGATCGTATTCCACCGGGTCAAACCCGACCGTCACCAATACATCTGCGTGGCTGATCAAAATGTCGCCGGGCTGGTTGCGGAACAACCCGACGCGCCCGACGAAGTGATCCTCGAGTTCACGCGACACCACGCCGGCGGCCTGAAATGTCTCCACGACCGGCAGTTCGGTGACCGCCAGCAACTCACGCAGCGCCGCGCATGGTTCCGGATCACCGGCGCGAACACCGACAAACAGGACCGGGCGTTGCGCTGCCCGAATCAAGTTGGCGGCTTGCGCAATTCGTTCTGCCGGCGCCGCGCCCAGAGCCGGCACCGGCGACGGCTGCACGATCGCCGCCGAGGTGGTAGCCGCCGAAACATCAGCGGGAAGCACCACCGCGGCGGCACCCCGAGGTGGGGCGAGTGCGGCGCGGATGGCGTTGGCGACCGCTTCCGGCACGTTATCGGGGTCGTTGACCTCCCCGGTGTACTTCGTGAAGGGTTTCAGCGCCGCGACGGCATCCATCGATTGGTGGGTGCGCTTGAGTCGGTCGGTGCGGGCGACGGCCCCGCAAATGGCCACCATCGGGTCCTGCTCGGTGGTCGCAGTGACCAGGCCGGTGGCCAAGTTGGTGGTGCCCGGCCCCGATGTCACCAGGGCAACGCCGGGTGTTCCGGTGAGCCGGCCAACCGCGGCCGCCATGAACGCCGCGTTCTGCTCGTGGCGGCAAACCACCAACTCCGGACCGCCGTCGACCAGAGCGTCGTAGACCGGGTCGATCTTGGCTCCGGGCACGCCGAAGATGAATTGGATGCCGTAGGCAGTCAACGTCTCGAGCACGCGCTGGGCGGATCGCACGTCGCTTTCGCTCACGTCATTCTCCCTCGGTGCGACGGATCTGGGTGTCGAGGTCGGCTTTATTCAATTCGGCGGCAAGGAATTCCGGCGTGCGGGGCAGACTCAAGTGCAAATCGGAACGGAGACCGATCTCGACGGTGCCCCGGGTCAACCGGTAATCGAGGGCGTGTCCGCCGTGCTGACGCTCGGCGTCGACGAAATGGGAGTGGTAGCCGGCCACCGAGATACCTTGCTCGTAGTCGGGCATCCGGAATCCGGCCAGCGTGCCGGTCACGTCGGTGAAGGTGAGCTCCTGCTGGTCTTCGGTGGCCTCGGTGAACGGTCGGTAGGGCTGATGTTGCTCGGTCACCGTGCGGGTACGAATCACGCGGAAATCACCGGTGACACGCACAGCGACGATGAGGTTGGTGCTCGGCAGCGACTCGTCGATGCGCGCTTTGAGCTCGGCACGGTCGACTGGCGCGGACACGTCGAATGTGCGGTCGGCGGCGAACCAGGTGACGACCGCGAACGGGGTGCGTTGATCGGGATCGGCGACGCGCGCGCTACCGTCGCCGCGCAACTGATAACAGACTCCGTCGAGCACCAGCATTTCGCCGTCGAGGCCGTTGAAGGTGCCCAGACCAAAGTCGCCGTGCCGCAACAGCTCCCGGATAGTGACATCGCCGTCGTAGACGCCGTCGAGCAACGCCCCCATCGTCGAGGTCTGGTAGACCTCGCTGCCATGGCGATGGGCGAGCATCGCGCGTGCCCAACCGCGCAGGACGCTCGCTGCGGACTCGGCCGGGTCAAAGGCCACGGTCGACGCAGCCGTGCATGCTGCCACCTTCTCTGATCGGTCATTCACCACATCGTCGCGACCCGTTGCGGTTCTCGCGGTCACCACGGACGGTCGTCGACACCCGGTATTGCTGTGCACGAGAATCGTTGCGCGCATCCCCAACGCCGTCAACCGCTGTCCTATGAATTCGCGGCGGCCCTACTATCCGTTCCCGACGGCCTGGTCCGGACCGGTGATCACCGACAGGATGGCGCCTCGATGGTGCTTCGGGCCAGTTTTCTAGCGCTCCCCCAAGGCAGATTCTTGGCCTGGGCTGCAGAGCGTCTGACAGCATGGGATAACTGTCGAGTCGTGTATAGATGCCTAAATAGCCGGGATGTATGGCGAGGCGGAGGGAATGTACCCGTGAACGCTATGGGGCGCCGTTGGCACCAGAGCGATCACTTTGACTGGTTGAGTCTTTATTTGAACACCCGGGGTATCCGGCTGATATGGCGGGCGATGGTTGCCGCGGTGATCGCCTCGATTGCCATGGTTCCGGTTGTGGTATTGGTCAGGCCGACCGTGCCGCACTACCCGGCAGCGGTCATCGTGTCACCGATTGCCAGCGGCTTTGGCGTGCTGGTGGCGCTGTTTTGGTTAATTCGCTGGCCCACCCGCGGTCAATCGGTGCTGTTCTCCCTTGTAGGCAGCGTCTGCATCGCAGCCGCGTGCCTCGTACAAGGCGATCCGCGCGTGGGGTTGCTGGGCTGTAGCGCGTTTGCGGTGCTCGGCGGCTACATCGCCTTCTTCCACAGCGCCCGGGACATGATGATCAACCTCTCGATCGCCATAACCACCGGCGCGGTGCTCGCGGTGCGCTTGATCCGCTACTACGACACCGTCGTGGCGGGCTGCGGGTTCCTGCTCGTCCTGGCGCTCAATGTGGCGTTTCCGTTTGCGGTGTATTGGCTGGTGCATGCGCTCGGCAGCGACTTGCGGCATTCCAGCCGCGACACGCTCACGGGTCTGTTGATTCGGCGGGCCTTTTATCAGTCGGCATATGCGCTGCTGCTGCGCCGCAGGGAAGGTCCGAGCTATCTAGGCGTGGCGATGATCGATCTGGACAACTTCAAGCGCCTCAACGACACCCATGGCCATTCCACCGGGGATAGGGCCTTGGTCGCGGTCGGCGGTGCACTTCGCCTCGCCAGCTCATCCACCTCGTTGATCGCGCGCTTCGGCGGCGAGGAATTCGTCGTCGCCGACACATATCGCACCAACGACCTACACGGCCTCGCCGAACAATTGCGCACAGCCATCGCCGCCATTGACTACCCGGTTACGGCCAGCATCGGTATCGCGACCGCGCCGCTGGCCGCAAGCTTCCACCCCGCCCAGCGTGAACTCATCGACGACCTGGTCGACCTCGCCGACACCGCCATGTACGCCGCCAAACGCGCCGGCGGGAACCAGAGCCGCGCCACTCACATTCCGCATGCCGACTTAAAGGCAGCCCGGCTTGACGCGCTGCGAGGGCGCTAACCGGTGATGCGGTCCCGCCGGGCATCCAAGGGTGTTTCGTGCGGCTCGCGCCCGCTGCGCTCTAGAACGATCGCGTCCGAGGTGACGCAGGATGCTCGACGGCGAGACCCAGCGCGCGCATCGTGCTCGCCAGATGCGCCTGCACTGCCTCCTCGGTGCGTTGAAGATCGCCGTCGCGCACCGCTTCGGCGATGACGCGATGCTCGTCGATGATCGTCGTGGTCCGCTCGTCGTGCATCACCAATTCACGGTTCATTCGCGTCTGACGGTCGCGCAGTGACGAATAGAAACCGGCCACGATGGCGTTACCCGACTCCTGGAGGATCACATTGTGAAAGGCGCGGTCGGCGTCGGAGAATCCGGGCAAATCGGATTTGGCCGCGGCGTCGCGCTGCCGTTGCAGTTCTGCCGAAAGCCGCTCGAATACCGCGGCACACGCTGCGGGGCCACGTGCGATGACTTTGCCTGCGGCGAACTGTTCGAGAACCAGCCTTGCCTCGATGACCGCGCGGGCTTCTTCCGAGGACACCGGCACGACGAGCGCACCGCGCTGCGGATACAGCCGAAGCAGTCCCTCGGCCTCCAGGCGCAAAAAGGCTTCCCGAACCGGAGTGCGCGACATGCCCAGGGCCGCCGCGACCTCGCCCTCGCTGATCAGCTCCCCGCCTGGGAACGCCCCGGTCAGCACCTGGCGCTTCACGTAGTCATGCGCGCGGTCCTTGGCCGCGCCCCGGCTGCTACCGGTCGGCTTGGTCGGCACCACACCTCCTTGCAGCTAAGCCGTATCTCACATGTGTACATGACGGTACACCGAGACATCGGTCAACAATCGGCGCAAAGTGGTTCCCGAGCCGAGTTTGTTCTGCCGCGGTGACGGGCAGCCACATTCACGATCGCAACCACGACCGCAACCACGGCGATCGCCAGGAGGTCATCCAGATGAGTTCTGTCCCATCGATCACGCTCAACGACGGCAACACCATCCCGCAGTTGGGTTTCGGCGTCTTCCAGATCAAACCGGACGAGACCGCCGCGGCGGTGCGTTCGGCGCTGGAGGTCGGCTATCGCCACATCGACACCGCCGAGATGTACGGCAACGAAAAGGAAGTCGGTCAAGGCATCCGCGATGCGGGCCTGGACCGCGGCGAGGTCTTCATCACCAGCAAGCTCAACAACGGGTATCACCGGCCAGACGACGCGCGCCGCGCCTTCGAGGGCACATTGAGCGCGCTGGGCTCTGACTACGTCGACCTATTCCTGATCCATTGGCCGCTGCCGACGCTGTACGACGGCGACTTCGTCTCTACCTGGAACGTGTTGGAGGAATTCGCTAAGGACGGCCGGGCCCGCAGCATCGGCGTTTCCAACTTCCAGGTCGCGCACCTGAACCAGCTCGCCGAAGGATCGCAGACCGTGCCGGCGGTCAATCAGATCGAGGTGCACCCGTACTTCGGCAACGAACAGGTGCGCGGCTACGACCGTGAGCATCACATCGCGACCGAAGCCTGGTCGCCGATCGCGCAGGGCAAGGTGCTCGACGACCCGGTCATCACCGGGGTCGCCGATGCGCATGGCAAAACTGCAGCGCAGGTGGTGCTGCGCTGGCACATTCAGCGCGGCGACATCGTGTTCCCGAAGTCAGTGCACCGCGAGCGGATGGAGTCGAACTTCGACATCTTCAACTTCAGCCTCACCGGCGACGAGATGGACGCCATCACCGGCCTCGACCGTGGCGAATCGGGCCGTACCGGTCCCAACCCCGACGAGTTCGACTACATCCCCGACTGACCTCGCGCCGCCCGAGCCGCCGCTGCCGCGGTTGACAACTGAGATACAAGATAGATACTATTTGCGTACACTTAGGCGACGCGTTCTCAGAAAGGCCGGCGATGTCCACCGCGAGTCCAGAAACAGCAGTCAACTTGGATCCGACAATCCCGGCGCCGTTGACCAATGTCGCGGAGTACGGGTTCGAGGGCCGGTTCGAAGAGTGGGCTGACGACGCTCGCTTGTTCGAATACTCCAAGGCCGCCAACCCCATTGGCTCCGGGCACGCGCCGCAGCTGCCGATCGTCCGGTTCGGTCCCGAGATTTACCGCGACCAGCCGACCGGTGTGGTTCCGTTGGACCTGTCCAAGGAGCTGGGCGTCAGCGACGGTGCGGCGACCAGCCCGGCGCTGTTGGCCAACTTTGTGCGCATCCGCGCCGGTGAACAGGTAGACACCGCCCCTAACGCCACCAGCCAGCTGTATTACGTGCTCTACGGGAGGGGCTTCGCGGCCATCAACGGCCACCTGGTGAAGTGGGAGAAAGGCGACTTTCTGACGCTGCCCGCCGGAGCCCACTCGATGTTCTACGCCGACGCGGACGCGGCCATCTACTGGGTGCATGACGAGCCGCTGCTGCGCTACCTGGGTGTCGACGCGACGCGGCCCAGGTTCCGGCCCACCAAGTTTCGCCGCGCCGACGCCGTCGCCAAGCTCGAGCACATCGCCTCCCGCCCCGGCGCCAACGACAAGAGCCGGGTCAGTGTGCTGTTAGCCAATGCCGACCAGGAGCAGACGCTGACGATCACCCACGTGCTGTGGGCCATGTTCGGCGTGCTTCCGGCAGGCCAAGTGCAGCGCCCACACCGGCACCAGTCGGTCGCGTTGGATCTGATCCTCGATGCGCCTCCCGGCGGCTGTTACACCCTGTTGGGCACCCGGCTCGACGAGCGCGGCGAGATCGTCGACCCGATCCGGGTGGAGTGGCAGGCCGGCGGTGCCTTCACCACCCCGCCGGGCATGTGGCATGCCCACTACAACGAGACCGATACCGCCGCGCACCTGATCCCGGTCCAGGACGCCGGGCTGCAGACTTACCTGCGCAGTCTCGACATCAAGTTCACCCAGCGCCGCGATTTGGTCGCCGGCTGAGCCGCCGCCCTAGACGCAAGCGAGACACCTGATGATCTACTGGGCTGCAAGGTTTTGGGCTTGCTACCCCATCAGGTTGAGTCCAACGGAGCGGCCTCAACAAAAGGAGAATGTCATGGCAAAAGTTCTGCTCGTTTTGTATCCAGACCCGGTCACCGGCTATCCCCCGGTGTACGCGCGCGACAGCATCCCGGTGTTGCACGGCTACCCAGGCGGTCAGACTTTGCCGAGCCCGTCGGCGATCGATTTCACTCCGGGTGAGTTGCTGGGGTGCGTGTCTGGCGAGCTCGGCCTGCGTAAATTCCTCGAAGACGGCGGCCATCAGTTGGTGGTGACATCGGACAAGGAAGGCCCGGACTCGGAATTCGAACGCGAGCTGCCCGACGCCGACGTCGTGATCTCCCAACCATTTTGGCCGGCATATCTGACCGCGGAGCGGATCGCCAAAGCCAAGAAGCTCAAGCTGGCCCTCACCGCAGGGATCGGCTCGGACCACGTCGATCTCGACGCCGCGATTGCCCGCGGGATCACGGTCGCCGAGGTCACCTTCTGCAACAGCATCAGCGTCGCCGAGCACGCCGTCATGCAGATCCTGGCGCTGGTGCGCAACTTCGTCCCGTCGCACAAGTGGGCGACCGACGGCGGCTGGAACATCGCCGACTGCGTCGAGCACTCCTACGACGTCGAGGGCATGGACGTCGGCGTGATCGCCGCCGGCCGCATCGGCCAAGCCGTGCTGCGCCGGATGGCCCCCTTCGACGTCAGCTTGCATTACACCGACACCCGCCGGCTGCCCGAGAACCTCGAAAAGGAACTCGGCGTCACCTACCATCCCGACGCTGCGTCGCTGGTGCGCGCCGTCGACGTGGTGTCCATCCACGCTCCGCTGCACCCGCAGACCTATCACCTGTTCGACGAGAAGCTGCTGGCGTCGATGCGGCGCGGCTCCTACATCGTCAACACGGCTCGCGCCGAAATCTGCGTGCGCGACGCGGTGGTGGCGGCGCTCAAGAGCGGTCAGCTCGCCGGTTACGCCGGCGACGTGTGGTACCCCAGCCGCCGCCGGCCGACCACCCGTGGCGGACCATGCCGCACAACGCGATGACCCCGCACATCTCGGGCACCTCACTGTCGGCCCAAGCCCGTTACGCAGCCGGCACTCGAGAGATTCTCGAGGATTTCTTCGCCGACAAACCCATCCGCGACGAATACCTGATCGTGGCCGGCGGAGCGTTGGCCGGCACCGGCAAGGCGTCCTACACCGCGGGCGGTGGCGTCAGCCCAGGCAGCAGCGGTCAGTAGGTCAGCTGATCAGGTAGTCGACGCGTTTGCTGCCGTCCCAGCGGCGCAAACCGGCCAGAGTGCCACGCAGCTCTGCCGGTCGGCCGGCGATACGCAAGGCCCGCCCGAGTTGGGCTCCCCCGACTCGGCGGGCCAGCGTGACATGCGCCGTCCACTGACCGGGCAGGCTGTTCGGCATCGAGGCCGGGTAGCCAGATACGGGCCGCAGATGCGGTGCACCTCGGCGTGCAACGCGAGCAGTTCGGCCGTCGGCACGATCAGCCGGGCCAACACGGCGTTGGATCTGCCGAACAACAGCGACGCCCCGACGGTGCACCCCAATGGCAGTCGCTGCGCCGCCGGCCGCAGCAGCGCGTCGACCTCGGGCGCGATCCGCTCGGCCACCGCCAGCGTCACGTGTGGACGACCGGCCGGCGCCTGGCTGGGGATGTCCGCCGTGGCCAGGTCGTCCCAGATGCGACGGAGCGCCGCCTCGGTGTCCCGGTCGAAGAGCAGCTCGATCGAATGAACCATCAGCCGACCAGCGCGGTTACCCAGTCCCGGTCGAAAGCGTGCGCGCTCATCGAGGCGAACTCACCGGCGTGCATCCCTGCCGCACCGGCGGGCAGCGCAGCGCGTAGCGGCGCCAGGCGTGCCAGCGCCGAACGGTTGGAGGTCTCCACCACACCCGGCTGCACCGGCCAGGTGCCGATCACCAGCCCGGCACAGGAAATTCCATGTGCGGTAAGGGATTCCACCGTCAGCGCGGTGTGGTTGAGGGTGCCGAGCTCGGCGGTGGCCACCACCAGCGCCGCGGCCCCCAAATCGGCGGCGAGATCCCGCAACGTCACGCCCGAGTCGGCGAGTTCGACCAGCAAGCCGCCGGCGCCCTCGACTAGGGTCAGCTGTCCGGGGCGGTCAATGGTGCGAATGAGTTTCAGCACGTTTTTGCGGGAGGGCAGTGACGTCCCGGCCTGCTCGGCGGCGGCCAACGGCGCCAGCGGCTGCGGGTAGCGCGCCAGTCCGACCACCTTGTTCAGCCCGGACAATCGGGTCACCTCAGCCAGGTCGTCGTCACCGGCGTCGGTCCCGGTCTGCACCGGTTTGCACACCGCGACGTCGATCCCGGCCTGGCGCGCGGCCGACGTCAGGGCCGCGGTCGCGATGGTCTTGCCGACCCCGGTCCCCGTCCCGGTGACGACCAGGACCGTCAACGCCGTGCCGCGCAGAGCACGTCGGTCAGCACCGGTCCGGGCCAGCTCGAGGTCGTCGGCACCCAGTGCGGCGCGCGCGGTGAGCCGCAACCGCGACGTGCCGGCCGGCACGGTCGGCGGCCGGAAGCAGCCGACCCGAACCCCGGCGTCGAGGCAGGCGGTGGCCGCGGCCAGCGCCACCTCCGGCGCGCCGAGGATCACCGACACCACCGCCGACTGCGGCACCTCGGTCAACTCGCAGATCTGCGCCAACGTGCCCGCGTGCCGCAGCACCGCCTCGGGCCGCCACGGCTCGTCGCCCAGCACGCGCAGCGCGGCGAGCGCGGCGCCGACGGCCGCCGGCGCCAAACCGGTGTCGAAGATGAACGGACGCGCGGCGTCGATCAGGTGGTCGCGCACGGCCGCCGAGGCAAGCACCGCGCCGCCCTGGCTGCCGAGCGCCTTGGACAGTGTCGTCGTCATCACCACGTCGGGCGCACCGGCCAGTCCCAGCTCGTGCAGCAGCCCGCGCCCGCCGGCGCCGCGCACACCCAGGCCGTGGGCCTCGTCGACGAGCAGCAGCGCGCCGATGCCGACGGCACACCTCATGCAGCTGCCGCACCGGAGCCAGCGCGCCGTCGGTGGAAAACACCGACTCGGTGATGACGACGGCCCGCTCCTCTTCCCGCGACGCCAACGCCGCGTCCACGGCGTCGACGTCGCGGTGCGGCGTCACCACCACTCGGGCTCTCGACAGCCGGCAGGCGTCGACCAGCGAGGCGTGCGAGTAGGCATCGGACACCAGCAGCGCGCCCGGGCCGGACAATCCGACGACCGCCCCCAGGTTGGCGGCGTATCCGGAGGAGAACACCAAACCGGCTGCGGCGCCGACGAATTCAGCGAGAGCCGATTCGAATTGCTCGTGCAGCTCGGTGTTGCCGGTGACCAGCCGCGAGCCGGTGGCGCCGGCACCCCAGGTGCGCAGCGCGTCGACTCCGCCGTCGATGACGTCGGGATGTTGCGAAAGGCCCAGATAGTCGTTGGACGCCAGGTCGAGTTCGGTGGCCACTGCCGGGCGCGGGCGCAACGCGCGTCGCAGCCCGGCCTGCCGGCGTTGCTGTTCCACCGCCTCCAGCCATGCCAGCGGTGAGGTTTCGGTCTGGGTCATCGCACTAGAGCCTACGAGAGCCGGTCAGCCGGGCCACCTCGACCATCGCCGAGGTCACCCGCGCGATCTCGTTGGGCGTACAGATGAACGGCGGCATCGCGTAGACCAGGTTGCGAAACGGCCGCAGCCACACCCCGTGGTCGAGGGCCGCCGGAGTGGCGATCGCCAGGTCGACCGGGCGGTCGCACTCGATGACGCCGATGGCCCCGCAGACCCGGACGTCGGTCACCGACGGCAATGCCTGCGCCGGTGCCAGACCTGCGGTCAGCCCGGCACTGATCTGGGCAACGGCCGACCGCCAGTCCTGGCCGAGCAGCAGCTCCACGCTGGCCACCGAGACGGCGCAGGCCAGCGGGTTGGCCATGAAGGTGGGCCCGTGCATCAGCGCCCCGGCCTCACCTGAGCTGATGGTATGCGCGACGTCGGTGGTGCACAGGGTCGCGGCCAGGCTGAGATATCCGCCCGTGAGCGCTTTGCCGACGCACATGATGTCGGGGCTGACGCCGGCGTGGTCGGCGGCGAACAGCTCGCCGGTCCGGCCGAATCCGGTGGCGATCTCGTCGAACACCAGCAGCACGTCGTGCCGCCGGCAGATCTCCCGCAGGTCGGTCAGGTAGCGCGGATCGTGGAAACGCATCCCGCCCGCGCCTTGGACCACCGGCTCGACGACGACGGCCGCCAGTTCGTCGGCGTGCTCGGCCAGTTGCGCCTCGAACGCCGCGACGTAGGCCGGCGTCGTAGTCGCGGGGCACCTGCGGGGCGAACTCTTGCCGAGCCAGGATGTCGGTCCACAGCGAGTGCATGCCGCCGTCGGGGTCGCAGATGCTCATCGGTGTGAAGGTGTCGCCGTGGTAGCCGCCGCGCCAGGTCATCAGCCGGCGTTTGCCGGGTTGGCCGCGGCTGCGCCAGTACTGCAGCGCCATCTTCACCGCGACCTCCACCGACACCGATCCGGAGTCGCTGAAGAACACCGTCTCCAGACCAGATGGCGTGATGTCGACCAGCAGCTGCGCCAACCGGGCGGCGGGCTCATGGGTCAGCCCGCCGAACATGACGTGATTCATGGTCGCCAACTGCGCGGCCATCGCTTTGTCCAGAACCGGGTGGCCGTGCCCGTGGATGGCCGTCCACCAGGAGCTCATCGCGTCGAGCACCTCGACCGGCTCACCGTCCCGGATGAGCGTCAGCCAGGCACCGCGGGCGCCGACCGCGACCACCGGGGGCACCGTTTCGGCTCCGATCGTGCTGTAGGGATGCCATAGATGCGCCGCGTCGATCGCGCTGATCTGCTCAGGTGTGAGCCCGGACGTCCCTGCGGCCGCAGAAGCCATAGAGAACGAGGGTAAAGCAGCCGATTGATACGCCTTCGGCGCAAGGCCTCGGTCGCAGAAACGCCGACCATCCGGCAGCATTAAGCCACCATGGCTGCGCCGCAACAGTTCGACGACCCGTCCGCGGGCGACGGTGTCCGTTCCCCAGCCCCCTCCCCACCCCCGGTACTGCGGCTACGGCTGGTTCCATGGGATGTCACCAGCGCCATCGTGCTGCTGGTGGGCCTCCTGGTCGCGGCCACCGCGACGGATTGGGGATCACGGCTCTTCGGCTTCCTGAAGGACGTCTGCACGGGTGACGACTGCCCGCCGGTGCCTTACGGCGTTGACTTCTACATCTACCCGCTGGTGTGGGGCGGTATCGGTGCCGCGATTGCTGCGGCCGTGGTCGGCCCGGTGGTGTCCCTGCTGAAGGGCTGGTACCTGTCCTTCTGGCCCCTGCTGGCCGTCGCCCTCGTCGTCGTGAGCTCGGTGGCCGGCTCGGCGTTGACCGCCTTTTGCAGCCAGTATTGGCACTGAGGAATGCGACCGAAATCACAACAGCCCGCTGAGAATTGAGCCGCAGGCCTGTAGGCGGTCACCGTTCGGTCACGGTACGACAAAGAATCCTTCGGATAGCGCGTTCGATATGGCCGCCGTGGGCATTTGTTGCCAAAGTGTCTGTAGTGACTGTTGTGAATTCAGCGGTTCACCGTGGGTCCACGTCGGCACCGGCGTTTAGGTGGCGGCGTGCGGCCCCCAACGGGGCGGGCCAGCGCATGAGTCTCTGTGGTGAACCGGCAGGAATGGCGGCCGATGCGCGAAGTCACCGCGCTGAGGCCACAGAGAGGTGATCCACATGAGACGCAGCTACGCCGTCCCGGCCAGTCTGGCCCTGTTGCTGGCGCTACCGATGATCAACCCCCACTTCGCAATCGCTGACCCGGGACCGTTATTGCCCGGACCTTCGGTGCCCGGACCCGTCGTCCGACCTCGGTGCCCGGACCCGGTGCCCGGACCGTCACTGGTAGGACCGGCAGTGCCTGGACCCTTGGCGGCGGGGCCGTCAGTCGCGGGGCCGTCAGTCGCGGGACCGTCAGTCACGGGACCGTCAGTAGCGGCGCCGTCAGTCACGGGACCGTCACTGGTCGGCTACCAGCAGTCGACCAGTTACGTGATTCAGCGCGCGCTTGCACAGCGCGGAGTGCCGTTTCTGTACGGTGGCGGCAACGCCGCCGGCCCCACCCGCGGAACCGGACTCAAAGCGAACATCGTCGGCTTCGACGCATCCGGTCTGATTCAGTACGCCTATGCCGGCGCCGGGCTCAAGATGCCGCGGACCTCCGGCGAGCAGTGCAACGTGGGCCGCAAAGTGGCGCCCTCACAGGCACGCCCCGGCGACCTGCTGTGCTACGGCCCCAACGGCACGCAAAGCGTCGCGATGTACCTGGGCAACGGCCAGATGATCGAGGCCACCGAGCCTGCCGTCACGGTGTCGGCGGCGCGCACCAGCGGGATGGTTCCGTACTTGACCCGAATCATCGAGTCCTGACCGGCAGCTTGCCGACGCGCTGTTAGCGCAGTGTCGGCGGTCGGCGGGTTAGGTAGATTGTCTGTCAATCATGTTGACCGTCTACCCGACCCGTCCGGCCGACGCCACCATCGCGGAATCCGCCCAGTCCGCCATGGGAGACCGGAAAGCAGGGTTCTACCGCCACGATCTCGACGGGCTGCGCGGCATTGCCATCGCGCTGGTCGCGATGTTCCACGTGTGGTTCGGCCGGGTTTCCGGCGGGGTGGACGTGTTCTTGGCGCTGTCCGGCTTCTTCTTCGGCGGCAAACTGCTTCGTGCGGCGCTGAACCCGGCGATCGTCGCTGTCGCCGGTGCCCGAGGTGATTCGACTGGTCCGCAGGTTGCTTCCGGCTCTGGTGGTGGTGCTGGCCGGGCTGCGCGCTGCTGACCATTCTGGTCCAGCCGGAGACGCGCTGGGAGACCTTCGCCGACCAGAGTCTGGCCAGCCTCGGCTACTACCAGAACTGGGAGCTGGCCAGCACGGTGGCCGATTATCTGCGGGCGGGCGAGGCGGTCAGCCCGTTGCAGCACATCTGGTCGATGTCGGTGCAGGGGCAGTTCTATATCGCGTTCCTGGCGCTGGTTTTCGGGTTCGCGTTTCTGTTCCGGCGCCGCCTCGGCAACCGGCTGCGGACGACGTTCGTGCTGCTGCTCAGCGCGCTGGCGGTGGCGTCGTTCGTCTACGCGATCTTTGCCCACCAGGCCAACCAGGCGACGGCCTACTACAACAGCTTTGCGCGAGCCTGGGAATTGCTGCTGGGGGTGCTCGTCGGCGCGCTGGTCCCCTACATCCGGTGGCCGATGTGGCTGCGGACGGTGCTCGCCACCGTCGCGTTGGCAGCGGTGTTGTCCTGCGGCGCGCTGATCGACGGCGTCAAGGAGTTCCCCGGACCATGGGCGTTGGTCCCCGTCGGCGCAACGGTGCTGTTCATCCTGGCCGGCGCCAACCGGCACGCCGATCCCACCACGAGTGACAAGCTGCCGCTGCCGAACCGGCTGCTGGCCGCTGAGCCGTTGGTGAAGCTCGGCGCGATGGCCTACTCCCTGTACCTCTGGCACTGGCCGCTGCTGATCTTCTGGCTCGCCTATACCGGTCACCGGCACGCCAACTTCGTCGACGGCACCGCGGTGCTGCTGATCTCCGGGGTGCTGGCCTATCTGACCACACCGGTTCGTCGAAGACCCGCTGCGACACCGCACACCGGCCAACACCGCGTCCGAGTCGGTCCCGGTTATCCCCTGGCGGGCAAGGCTTCGCCGTCCCACGATGGTGCTGGGATCGGTGGTGGCGCTGCTGGGCGTGACCCTCACCGCCACCGCGTTCACCTGGGTCGAGCATGTCAACGTGGAGCGCGCCAGCGGCAAGGAGCTGAGCGGGCTCAATTCCCACGACTATCCCGGCGCCCGCGCCCTCGTCAAACACGTGCGAGTGCCCAAGCTCCGGACGCGGCCCACCGTGCTGGAGGCCCAGACGGACTACCCGCCGTCCACCCGCGACGGCTGCATCGGCGACTTCGCCAACACGTCAGTGATCACCTGCACCTACGGCGACAAGAACGCCACCCGGACCATCGCCCTCGCCGGCGGCTCGCATGCCGAGCATTGGCTGACCGCATTGGACATCCTGGGCCGCAGATACCACTTCAAGGTGACGACCTACCTGAAGATGGGCTGCCCGCTGTCCACCGAGAAGATGCCGCTGGTGATGGGCAACAATGTGCCATACCCGGAGTGCCGCGACTGGGTGCCCAAGGCGATGGCCAAGGTGGTGGCTGACCATCCGGACTTCGTGTTCACCACGTCGACCCGACCCTGGAACATCAAGCCCGGAGACGTGATGCCGGGAACCTATGTCGGGATCTGGCAAACGTTCTCCGACAACAACATTCCGATCCTCGCCATGCGTGACACCCCGTGGCTGGTCAAAGACGGTCAACCCTTCAATCCCTCGGACTGCCTGGCCAAGGGCGGCGACGCAATATCATGCGGCATCAAGCGCTCCGACGTGCTGGCTGACCACAACCCCACCCTCGATTGGGTCGAGCAATTCCCGTTGCTCAAACCGCTGGACATGAGCGACGCCGTCTGCCGCCCCGACATCTGCCCCGCCGTCGAGGGAAACGTGTTGGTATATCACGACGCTCATCACCTGTCCGCCACCTACATGCGCACGATGACCAATGAGCTGGGTCGGCAGGTCGGAGCGGCCACCGGCTGGTGGTGACCGCCCGGTGACGATACGGGGCCGCGCAGCGGCCCGCTGACGAACCGGTGCGGAACCGGGCCATCAAATCCCGCCCGACGACGATGCGGGCCGTGCAACCGCCAGAGGCAGCAGAGCATCCAGATCCGACCGCCGATAAGGTCGAAGGATGCCTGCGTCAGACCCAACCAGTGGTGCTGCTGGAACTCCGCCCGCGCTGGTCACCGTCTGGCCCGGCAGCAGCTATCCGCTGGGCGCCAGTTTCGACGGCGGCGGCACCAACTTCTCGGTGTTCTCCGAAATCGCGGAAAAGGTCGAGTTGTGCCTGATCGAGTAAGGACGGCGACGAGACTCGGATTCCCCTCGACGAGGTCGACGGCTACGTGTGGCACGCCTACCTGCCGACCGTCAGCCCCGGCCAGCGCTACGGGTTTCGGGTGCACGGGCCGTTCGACCCGGCCGCCGGTCACCGCTGCGACCCCAGCAAGCTGTTGCTCGACCCGTACGGGAAGGCGTTCGACGGCGAGTTCAAGTTCGGCCAGGCGCTGTACTCCTACGACCTGGACGTCGCGGCCAAAGACCCGGCCGAGACCGGCACTCCCCCGATGGTCGACTCGCTCGGGCACACCATGACCAGCGTGGTGATCAATCCGTTCTTCGACTGGGCGACCGACCGGTCACCGCGCACCCCGTACCACGAGACGGTCATCTACGAAGCACATGTCAAGGGCATGACCGAGACTCATCCCGGCATCCCGGAAGCACTGCGCGGCACCTATGCCGGCCTGGCTCATCCGGCGATCATCGATCACCTCAAATCGCTGAATGTCACCGCGATCGAACTGATGCCGGTACACCAATTTCTGCACGATCAGCCGGCTACTGGAGCTGGGGTTACGGAATTACTGGGGGTACAACACCTTCGGGTTCTTCGCCCCGCATAACCAGTACGCGGCGAACCGCCGGGCCGGCGGTGCGGTGGCCGAATTCAAGACCATGGTCCGGGCATTCCATGAGCAGGGCATCGAAGTGATTCTCGACGTGGTGTACAACCACACCGCCGAGGGCAACCACCTCGGCCCGACGATCAACTTCCGCGGCATCGACAACGCCGCTTATTACCGGCTGCTCGACGAGGATCTGCGCTTCTACAAGGATTTCACCGGGACGGGCAACAGCCTCAACGCCCGCATGCCGCACACCTTGCAGCTGATCATGGACTCGCTGCGGTATTGGGTGACCGAGATGCACGTCGACGGCTTCCGCTTCGACCTGGCGTCCACGCTGGCCCGTGAGTTTTACGACGTCGACCGACTGAGCGCGTTCTTCGATCTGGTGCAGCAGGATCCGGTGGTCAGCCAGGTCAAGCTGATCGCCGAGCCGTGGGATGTCGGCGAGGGCGGCTACCAGGTCGGCAACTTCCCGGGTTTGTGGACCGAATGGAACGGGAAGTATCGCGATACCGTGCGTGACTACTGGCGGGGCGAACCCGCGACCCTTGGCGAATTTGCGTCCCGGCTGACCGGGTCGTCGGACCTCTACGAGGCGACCGGTCGGCGTCCCAGCGCCAGCATCAATTTCGTCACCGCCCATGACGGCTTCACCCTCAACGATCTGGTGTCCTACAACGAGAAGCACAACGAGGCCAACGGTGAAGACAACCAGGACGGCGAAAGCCACAACCGGTCCTGGAACTGCGGCGTCGAGGGCCCGACCGACGATCCGGAAATCCTGGATCTGCGTCGCAAGCAGATGCGCAACATCATCGCCACGCTGATGCTCAGCCAGGGAACTCCGATGATCGCGCACGGCGACGAGATGGGACGCACGCCAACACGGCAACAACAACGTCTACTGCCAGGACTCCGAGTTGTCGTGGATGGACTGGTCGCTGGCCGACAAAAACAGCGACCAGCTGGCATTCACCCGCAAAGTCACCGCTTTGCGCAAGAGCCATCCGGTGTTTCGCCGCCGCCGCTTCTTCGAGGGAGAGCCCATCAGGAGCGGCGACGAAGTCCGTGACATTGCCTGGCTGACGTCTGCGGGCAAGGAAATGACACATCAGGACTGGGACAGCGACTTCGGCAAGTGCGTTGCGGTGTTCCTCAACGGCGAAGCCCTGCCCGAGCCGGACGCGCGCGGCGAGCGGGTGGTCGACGACTCGTTTCTGCTGTGCTTCAACGCTCATGACCACGTGGTGGACTTCGTCATACCCCATGACGACTACGCCAAGGAGTGGACCGCGGAACTGGACACCACCGATCCCACCGGTGCGGTGAATCTGGTCGTGCACGACGGCGACCAAGTCTCGCTTCCGGGACGGGCGCTGCTCGTGTTCCGTAAGACGCAGTAGCGCATGCCATTTCCGGTCCTGTCCACCTATCGGTTACAGCTGCGGGGTGAGTCGAGCGGTTTCGGGTTCACCTTCGCCGACGCCGAGAACCTGCTCGACTATCTCGCCGAACTCGGGGTGTCGCATCTGTACCTGTCGCCGATCCTGACCCCGGTCGCGCGGGTCGGCGCACGGCTACGACGTCGTCGACCCGACGACGGTGTCAGCCGAACTCGGCGGCGCCGAAGGTCTGCAGCGGCTCTCGGCGGCGGCCCGGGCGCGCGGCATGGGGCTGCTGGTCGACATCGTCCCCAATCACGTCGGGGTGGACAAGCCGGAACAGAACCCATGGTGGTGGGATGTGCTGCGGCACGGCCGGTCATCGGCCTATGCACCGTTCTTCGACATCGACTGGGACCTGGCCGATGGCCGAATAGTGTTGCCGGTATTGGGTTCCGATGACGACGCCGCCGACTTGACCGTCGATGGCGACCTGCTGCGGCTGGGTGATCTGGCGTTCCCGATCGCGCCCGGCACCGGTGACGGCACCGGCGCGCAAGTGCATGACCGTCAGCATTACCAGCTGGTCGGGTGGAAGCGCGGCGTGTGCGGTTACCGGCGGTTTTTCTCGATCACCTCGCTGGCCGGGTTGCGCCAAGAAGATCATTTGGTGTTCGACACCAGCCACGCCGAGGTGGCCCGCTGGTTCGCCGAGGGACTGGTCGACGGCGTGCGCATCGACCATCCCGACGGCTTATCCGACCCGGCCGGGTATCTGAGCTGGCTGCGAGAGCTGGTCGGCCGGACGCCTAGATCGTGATCGAGAAGATCCTCGCCGTCGACGAGGCGTTGGAGCCGACGTTGCCGGTAGCGGGGACCACGGGGTACGACGTGTTGCGCGAGGTCGGCGGACTGTTCATCGATCCGACCGGGGAACCAGCTCTGACAGCACTTTACGAATCGACCGGCGTCGACTACCACGCCATGCCCGCGCTGCTGCGCGACCTCAAGGCGACCGTGGCCACCGGCACGCTGGACAGCGAAATGGGCCGGCTGCGCCGGTCCATCGCCGCGGCGGCGGGCACCGACCACCCGCAACTTCCCGACGGCGGTGGCCGCACTGCTCGGTCACATCGACGTCTACCGCAGCGATTACCGAGGGCTGGCGGCGCTGATGCCCAATGCGCTGGCCGAAACCGAAGCCGCCGCACCGCAATTGCGTGCGCCGCTGCAAGTACTGGCCGCCGCTCTCGCCGCCGGCGGCGAACCGGGCACCCGGTTGCAGCAGCTGTGTGGCGCGGTGACCGCCAAGTCGGTGGAGGACTGCCTGTTTTATCGCGACGCCCGCCTGGTCTCGCTCAACGAAGTCGGCGGTAAGCCGCAGCGGTTCGGCGTCGGCGCCGCGGAGTTCCACCAGGCCGCCGCCACCCGCGCGCGACTGTGGCCCCAAGCGATGACGACGCTGACCACCCACGACACCAAACGCGGCGAAGACGTCCGGGCCCGCATCGGGGTGCTGTCGCAGGTGCCGTCGCTGTGGGTGGAATTCGTCACCCGTTGGGAAGTCCTGGCTCCTTCCCCCGACAACGCGACCGGATTGTTCCTGTGGCAGAACATTTTCGGGGTGTGGCCGGCCGACGGCGAAGTCACCGACGAACTGCGGGAGCGGTTGCACGGCTACACCGAGAAGGCGATCCGCGAAGCGGCATCGCACACCACCTGGAACGACCCGGACACCGAGTTCGAGTCCGCGGTGCACAGCTGGCTGGACTCGGTGCTGGACGGACCGGTGGCCGTGCAGCTGACCGAGCTTGTCAACCAGCTCCAACCGCACGCCGAAAACGACGCGCTGGGCCAGAAGCTGCTCGCGCTGACTGTGCCCGGCGTGCCCGACATCTATCAGGGCACCGAGTTGTGGGACGACAGCCTGGTCGACCCGGACAACCGGCGCCCGGTGGACTACGCTGCCCGACGGCAGGCACTGAAGTCCCTGCAGCATAGCAAGATTCGTGTCGTCAAAGCGGCCTTGCAGTTGCGCCGCGCCCGGCCGGACACCTTCCTGCGGGGTGGCTACCACCCGGTGCTTGCCGCGGGAGCTGCCGCCGACCATGTGGTGGCGTTCCGGCGCGGCGACGACGTGCTGGTCGCGGTGACCCGCTGGACGGTGCAGCTCGAACAAGCCGGCTGGGGCGACACCGTCGTCGCGCTGCCGGACGGGTCGTGGACCGACGCGCTGACCGGCGCGGTGCTCACCGGGACGGTGCCGGCCGCCGACGTTGTTCGCCGAGCTGCCGGTGGCTCTGCTGGAGCGCACATGATGGCGCAATTCCGGGAATTCGCCGTGTGGGCACCCAAACCCGAGCAGGTCCGCCTCGACGTCGACGGCCAGGTGTATCCGATGACGCGGGGCCGCGACGGCTGGTGGCGGGCCACCGTCGACGCGGCATCAACCGCCCGCTACGGGTATCTGCTCGACGACGACCCGAAGGTGCTGCCCGACCCGCGATCGCCCCGCCAGCCCGACGGCGTACACGGGCTCTTCGCAGCTGTGGGAGCCGGCGGCGCAGGCATGGACGGACGGCGACTGGGCCGGCCGTTCCGTGCAGGGCGCGGTGATCTACGAGCTGCACATCGGCACCTTCACGCCGGCGGGCACCTTCGACTCGGCGATCGAAAAGCTGGACTACCTGGTGGATCTCGGCGTCGATTTCGTCGAGGTGATGCCGGTCAATGCGTTCTCCGGCACGCACGGCTGGGGTTACGACGGCGTGCTGTGGTATGCCGTGCACGAACCTTACGGCGGACCCGACGGGCTGGTCCGGTTCGTCGACGCCTGCCACCGCCGCGGTCTGGGGGTGCTGATCGACGCGGTGTTCAACCACCTCGGCCCGTCGGGCAACTACCTGCCCCGGTTCGGTCCGTACCTGTCGTCTGCGAGCAATCCGTGGGGCGAAGGCATCAACATCGCCGACGCCGACTCCGACGAAGTGCGCCGCTACATCATCGACTGTGCGCTGCGCTGGATGCGTGACTTCCACGCCGACGGTCTGCGACTGGACGCCGTGCACGCGCTGGTCGACACCACCGCGATCCACATTCTCGAAGAGCTGTCGGCCGAAACCGAGCTACTGGCCGAGGAACTGGGCCGTCCGCTGTCGCTGGTCGCCGAGAGCGACCTGAACGACCCACGGATGATCACGCGCGGTCGCAGCGGCGGCTACGGGATGACCGCGCAGTGGGACGACGACATCCACCACGCCATCCACACCGCGGTGTCCGGGGAGCGCCAGGGCTACTACGCCGACTTCGGTTCGCTGGCCACGCTGGCAAAGACGTTGCGCAACGGCTTCTTCCACGCGGCCACCTATTCGTCGTTCCGAAAGAGGCGACACGGCCGGCCGTTGAACACGGCGGAGGGCTCAGGGATTCCGGCCACCCGGCTGCTGGCCTACACCTGCACTCACGACCAGGTCGGCAATCGTGCGCTCGGAGATCGCCCGTCGCAGAACCTGACCTACGGTCAGCTGGCGGTCAAGGCCGCGCTGGTGCTCGGGTCTCCCTACACCGCAATGCTTTTCATGGGCGAGGAATGGGGCGCGTCGACCCCGTTCCAATTCTTCAGCTCCCACCCCGAGCCCGAGCTGGCGCGCGCCACCGCCGAGGGACGCAAGAAGGAGTTCGCCGACCACGGATGGGACGCCGACGAGATTCCCGACCCGCAGGACCCGCAGACCTTCCAGCGCTCGAAACTGGACTGGGACGAGGTCGACGCCGGTGAACACGCGCGACTGCGTCGGCTCTATCACGACCTGATCGCGCTGCGGCGCAGTGAAACCGACCTGGCCGATCCGTGGCTGGACCACCTGGTGATCGACTACGACGAGGACCAGCCGCTGGATCGTCATGCACCGCGGCCGCTTGGCGGTCGCCTGCAATCTGGGCGACGAGGCGGTGGGTGTTCCGTTCGCCGGCGAGGTGGTGTTGTGCTCCGCTTCGCCCAGCGTGGCCGCCACCACCACCGAACTGCAGCCGTATTCGTTCGCGATCCTGCGCGACTGTGGATAACTGACTACCGGCGGCGCCGCCGGGCCGCTGATGATGCGCGGATGAGCCATCATGAACTGTTGCCGATTCCGCCCATCGAGACCGCCGGCGATCCCGTTCACTCGGCCGCCGATCTGCGCCAGCGGTGGCGCGCGCTGATGGGACCGCTGGGATTCGAGGAACGGCTGCTGTGGTTCGGCCTCATCGGGCCGGATCGTTGCTTTGCCAAGAAGCTGAGCCACGTGCCGGTGCGCCCGCGGCCGCAGGGCCGAATTCTGTGGAACCTGATGTCAGCGATGCGCACACTGCTCGACGACCTGGGACCGGGAACCACGGTGGCACTGCTGCTGACCCGGCCCGGGCGCGGTCCGATCTCGCCGGCCGACCGGGTGTGGTCGAAATCGTTGACCGACATGGCCGAAAGGTTCGCCGTTCCGTTGGAACCGATCTTCCGCGCCAACGACGAATCGCTCGAGCTGGTGGGTTAGTTCAGCACTGGGCTGACACGTGCAAACAGAAACCACCCGGAAAGCGAGACTCGCACAGTGAGCGAAATTGACTACGGCGCCAGAGCCCGCCTCGACTACATCGAACAGCAGCTCGAAGCCCTGTTCCCCGGTCGCTACGTCCCCTTCGCGGTGGCCGGCGCCGCGGGAATGCCACCGGGGTGGTCGAGCTTGTCCGCGCCGGCAAGACGATCGCCGCGATCCAGGAATACCGCAACGCTACCGGTGCCGGGTTGGCGGAGGCGAAAGCGGCCGTCGAATCCATTCGGTGAGTCGACCTCATGCGGCCGCGTCTACTGTTGGCGATATACCCTACGGGGGTATAGTATCCGTGCACTTGTTTGGTTAACGACTCTGGAAGGTGGACATCATCATGACGGACGCATCTGAATCAAGCCCGGCGACTGTGGCATCAGGCACTCCCGGACCGACCGTATTGAGCAGGGCTGCGGCCTGGGTAGGCATTACTGCCGGAGCGGTGTTTATCGCTGCAGCGGTCTTCTTTTCGGGATTCCTGTTGAGCTGGACGACCGATGGGCATGGGCCTGGCCATCACGTGGGTTCGGCCGCCATGCCCTGTTGCGACCATCCGGGAATGGACCACCATAAGATGGCGCCGGGCGGCCACATGTGAGTCCTCAGCACCCCTGAGGACACTGGACGGGTCACCGCCGCGCGGCTACAGCAGATACGGCTACAGCAGATACGGCTACAGCAGATAGCGGTAGGCCGCCGAGCCCGGCTCGATGGTTTCGATCTGCATGTCGGTGGCCCGCATCCGCTGCAACAGGCCGTCGAAGTCCGCGGCCGAGCCCAGCTCGATACCCACCAGCGCCTCACCGGTCTCCCGGTTGTTGCGCTTGACGTACTCGAACAGCGTGATGTCGTCGTTGGGTCCCAGCACGTCGTCCAGGAACCGGCGCAGCGCCCCGGGCTCCTGCGGGAAATCGACCAGGAAATAGTGCTTGAGACCCAGGTGAACCAGCGAGCGCTCCAACACTTCGCCGTACCGGGACACGTCGTTGTTGCCGCCGGACACCAGGCACACCACGGTGGTGTCCGGCTCGACGTCGGTTTCCAACAGGCCCGCGACCGCCAGCGCACCCGCGGGCTCGGCGATGATGCCTTCGTTTTGGTACAGGTCGAGCATCGCCGTGCACACCGCACCCTCGTCGACCGTGGTGATCGACACCATGTCGCCGGCGGCAGCGAGCGCAGCGTAGGTCAGCGTTCCCGCCCGTCGTACCGCCGCGCCGTCGACGAACTGGTCAACGTGGTCCAGGACTCACCGGCTCCCCGGCGGCCAGCGCGGCCATCATCGCCGCGGCGCCGGCGGGCTCGACACCCAGCACCGAGGTGTTGTTCGTCCGCTCGGCCAGGTAGGTGGTGATACCGGCGATGCACCCGCCGCCGCCGACCGGGACCACCACCAGGTCCGGCTCGGCATCGAGTTGTCGAGCATCTCGACCGCGATGGTGCCCTGCCCGGCGATGGTCCGCGGGTCGTCGAACGGCGGGACCAGCGTGGCGCCGGTGCGGGCCACGTCGGCGAGCGCGGCCTCGGCCGCCAGATCGTAGGTCGATCCCGCCGACGATCAGCTCGATGAACTCGCCGCCGTGGTAGCGGATGCGGTCACGCTTTTGCTTCGGGGTCTTGGCCGGCACGTACACGCGGCCGTGCACCCCCAGCGTCCGGCAGGCGAATGCGAAGCCCTGCGCGTGGTTGCCCGCCGACGAGCACACCACGCCTGCAGCCAGCTCCTCGTCCGATAGCTGCACCAGCAGGTTGTAGGCACCGCGCAGCTTGTATGAGCGCACCATCTGCAGGTCTTCGCGCTTCAGGTAGACACTGGCCCCGGTCGTCGCGGACAGCCGGTCGCTGAACTGCAGCGGTGTGGGCGTCACCACCCCGGCAATTCGCTTCGCCGCGGCTTCGACGTCGGCCGCAGGACAGCGGCCCACTACCCGGGGTGCCGGGGCTTTGGCTCAGTTCGGCGGACACCGATAATGGTGCCACCCAGCTGCAAATTCAGTGCACAGGGGTGAGCACGAAGACCGGAATTTGCCGATCGGTGTTCTGTCTGGTAGTCGGCGTAGTCCGGCGTAGGCCTGCACCGCCCGCTCCCACCAGACGGCCTTCTCGTCGCCGAATACCTCGCGGGCGTCGTAGTCGCGGGTGACGGCGCCGTCCTGCAGCTCGACGCGCGGGTTCTTGGCGACGTTGTAGTACCAGACCGGGTTCTTCGGCGCCCCGCCCAGCGACGCGACGATCGCGTACTCGCCGTCGTGCTCGACCCGCATCAGCGGAGTCTTGCGCAGCTTGCCGGTCTTGGCGCCCACCGTGGTCAGCAGGATGATGGGCATGCCCTTCATATCCGCGGCCTCGGTTCCACCGGATTCGGCATATTTGTCGGCTTGTTCACGGGACCAGTCCCAGGGGACTGGGGCGTATTCACCTTCGAGTGGCATGCCACCACCTTAAACGCGCCGCGATGAGGGTCGCCGGGGCCGCCTGCATCGACCATCTCTGCGGTTGTAGTGACCCCGCTCACGCCGTCACCGCACCGTGACGCCTGCCGTGTAGAGTCTGCGAACGATTCCGACCATCCACGGTCAGACGTACGGCGTAGAGCCAATGAAGCAGGTGCTCAAGCAATGCCCCAGCCGTACCGCGGACCGTTGCGCGCCGTCATGCGAAGAGAGCCGCACGCCAGCTCGGCGCAGTTCCGGTAAGCGTCGATGGCCATCACCGAAGTACCGGAATACGCCCATCTGAGCGATGCCGATGTCGAGGCGCTCGCTACCGAGTTGGACACGATTCGTTGCGACATCGAGGAGTCGCGCGGCTCCAAGGACCGTGAATACATTCGGCGCGCCATCGCCTTTCAGCGAAGCCTCGAGATCGCAGCACGGCTGACCATCCTCGCCAGCAAAACCAAGGTGGGCTGGACTACCGGAACCGTCGTGCTGGCTGTGGCCAAGTGCATCGAGAACATGGAACTCTCCCATAACATCAGCCACGGCCAGTGGGATTGGATGAACGACCCGGAAATCCATTCCGCTACCTGGGAATGGGACATGGTCGGTCCCTCGTCGCACTGGCGGTCGTCCCACAACCACCGGCACCATAAGTTCACCAACGTCGTCGGCATGGACGACGACCTCGGCTTCGGAGTGATGCGGGTCACCCGCGACCAGGAGTGGCGGCCGAGCAACCTATTGCAGCCGTTGCGCGCAGTGCTGCTGGCGATCGCCTTCGAATGGGGTGTGGCAATGCACGGCCTGTACTCGGTGCAGGCTCGCGAGAACACAGAGGCCGGTAAATCAGCCCATACCAAAGCGATGATCCGCAAGATGGTCCGCCAGGCCGCTAAGGATTATGTTGTCTTTCCTGCGTTGAGCCGCCGACGGTGGCGCCGCGCACTCGGAGCCAACGTGGTGGCCAACGGGCTTCGCAATGGGTGGGCCTACATCGTCATCGTCTGCGGGCACTTCGCCGACGGCGCGGAGAAGTTCACCGCGTCGGTCTTGGAGGACGAGACAAAACCGGAGTGGTATCTGCGGCAAATGCTGGGTACCGCGAACTTCCGGGCCGGGCGGGTGCTGGCGTTCATGAGCGGAAACCTTTGCTACCAGATCGAACATCACCTGTTCCCTGACCTGCCGAGCAATCGCTTGCCCGAGATCGCCGAACGGGTCCGCGCACTGTGCGCCAGCTATGACTTGCCCTACACGACCGGTTCCTTGATTCGCCAGTACCTACTAACGGTACGCACGATCTGCAAATTGGCGCTGCCGGCCCGGTTTCTTTTGGCAACCGCCGACGACGCACCAGAAACGGCTTCCGAGAACAAGTTCCGGAATATCAAGAAGCGATCGGACTTGTCACGCGTCAGGGACGGTGTGCCGCGAAGCGGGTTGGCGACAGCACTCCTTGCCCACCGGAACCAACACCAGCCCGGAAAGCTCCTTTAGGCCGTCACGCCGGTTGGGTCGTCGACGCGGCCCCGGGCTCGTGAACGTCAGGACCCGGCTCGCCTGCGTATAACTCCTCGATCTCGGTGGCGTACTTGGCCATGATCGGCCGGCGCTTGAGTTTCATCGTCAGGGTGATCTCGTCACCACCGGGCTCCCACACGTTGGGCAGCACGCGGAAGCGTTTGATCTGCTCGACCCGCGACAGTTTGGCGTTGCCTTCGGCCACGCCCGCGGCGATCCGCGCGATCACCTCCGGGTCGGCGGCCAGCGCCTCGGCAGAGGCGTCGGCGATTCCGTGCTGGGCGGCGTACGGGCCGACCGAATCGGCGTCGAACACCAACAGCGCGGTGTTGTACGGGCGGCCGTCACCGATGGCGAGCATTGCGCCGACCATCGGGCAGGCGGCCATCACGGTGGTCTCGATGTTGGCCGGCGACATGTTCTTTCCGGCCGCGTTGATGATCAGCTCCTTCTTGCGGTCGACGATCCGCAGATAGCCGTCGGTGTCGACGTCCAAGATGTCGCCGGTGTGCAGCCAGCCGTCGGGGTCGATAGCCTCGGCGGTCTTGGCCGGCTCGCCGCGATAGCCCTTCATCACCAGCGGTCCGCGCACCAGATATTCGCCGTCCTCGGCGATCTTGCCCTCCAGGCCGGGCAGCAGCTTGCCGACGCTGCCCAGCCGGGCATCGGCCGGATGACTCACGCTGGCAACGCAGCTCAGCTCGGACATGCCCCACACCTCGGCGATCGGGATGCCGATTCCGGCGAAGAAGGCCAGCGTTTCGTTGGGGATCGGCGCCGCACCCGACACCGCCCACCGCAGCTGATCCAGTCCCAACTTGGCACGCAGCTGCGACAGCACCAGCTCGTCGGCCTTCGCATACTCGGCGGCCACGTCATCTGGAAGCGGCTCGCCGGCGACCAGCGCCGCGGCACGTTTCTCGGCCACCGACATGGCCCATTGCAGAGCCTGGCGCTTCGCCTCGTCCTGCTCGTGAGTGACGGCGAATTCGATTGCCGCTTTGAGCTTTTCCCAGACCCGGGGCACGGCGCCCCAGATGGTTGGGCGGGCGTCGGCCAACGCCGCCGCAATCGCGCGCGCATCGGAGACCACGGTGACCTGGGCGCCGAACACCTCCTGGTTGTACAACGCCATCGTGCGGTCGGCGATGTGGGCCGTCGGCAAAAAGGACGTGGCACGATCACCGAACTGAACACCCAGAACAGCTTCGAGGGCCTGGGCCTCGAACAGCAGGTGGGCGTGCGTCATCTCCACCCCTTTGGGATTTCCCGTCGTCCCGGAGGTGTAAATGAGAGTCACCACATCGTCGGGCTGCACCGCCCGCCAGGTGGACTCGAAATCAAAGTCGTCGGAACCGGCGGCGTAAAGATCATCCAGCGAGAGCGTGCCCTCGGGGGAACCGTCGATGCACACGATGTGCTCCAGCTTCGCGCCACTGGCGCGGATCCGGTCGACGTATTGCTGCTCGCAGATCACCACTTTGGTGCCGGCGTTGTCGAAAACGTAGGTCAGTTGTTCGGCGGGCAGCGTGTTGTAGACCGAGAACGAGGTGGCGCCGAGATGCTGCGCACCGACTTCCAGCGGGTAGAACTCGATGCGGTTGGCCATCATCAGCGACACCGTGTCGCCGCGGCGGATCCCGAGGCCGGCCAAGCCGGCCGCGACCCGCCGCACGTCGGCCGCATACTCCCGCCAGGTCATCGTCTGGGTGTCGCCGGGGGTGCGTAGCGCGACAGCGTCCGGGTCGATCGCCGCGTTGCGCTGGAACGCCTCACACAGCGTGGTCGGCTGCGCGGAGGTGGTTTTCGAATCGGTCACGCTAGCCGAGGCTAGTCCGGGGGTACCTTGCCGGTATGGGAATTGCGATCACCGACTTGACACCCGTCGAGCGGACGGCGTTTGTGACCCAGTACGCCCGTGCACTCGACAGCCGTTGGCCCAGGCCGATACTCGGCGACACGCTGGCGGACGAGATCGTGGCCAAGATCGACTACGACTTCGACGGCTTTGCGCGTGCCATCAAGCGCGGTTCGCCAGACCGTGCTGCGTGCGAAGATGCTCGACGATCGGGTGCGAGGCTTCATCTCCGAGCATCCCGACGCCGTCGTCGTCGACCTCGGCGCAGGCCTGAGCACCGGCATGCTGCAGGGTCGCGCCGCCGGCAGGCGTCGGACTGGTACAACGTCGATCTGCCGAACGTCATCGCGTTGCGCGACGAGCTGGTACCCGCCGACGACCACGCGCATTCGGTGGCCGCATCGCTGGCCGACGATGATTGGACCGACCGATCCCGGCCGACCGGCCCACCATGCTGATCGCCGACGGCCTGCTGGCGTTCCTGCCCGAACCGGTGATCATCAACCTGTTCCGCCACATTCCCGAGCATTTCCGGTCCGGCGAACTGGCGCTCAACGACTATGGGCGCGTCAGCCGGCTCAAGCCTGCCGCGATGAAGGTCGTGTTCAGCGCGGTCGGAAACCAATGGGCCTACCGGGGTTTCAAGGACGCCCACGTGCCCGAGACGCTGGAGTCCACGCCTGACGCTGGTCGAGAAGACCAGCCTGTCGCACGCTCCCGAGGTCGACCTGTATCCGTCCGCGGCCCGCGTGTCTACCCGATTGATGGGGATGACCAAGTCCGGCGCCCGCACAGCGCGGATCTTGCGCTACCGCTTCTGAACCGGCATCAGAAAGGTGACGACGATGGCTTCGACGTCTCAGACGCTGATCACCGGCGCGAACGTATGGGACGGGATCTCGGCCCAAGCGGCGCCGCGACAGGTGCTGGTCGTCGACGGCCGTATCCAGCGCGTCGCCGACGCGATCGAGGCGCCGGCCGACGCGACGGGTAGTGGACCTCGCCGGGCACACCGTGACGCCGGGCTTCATCGACTGCCACGTCCACGTGACGTTGGCGCCGCCGGTCGGCGTGACGCTCGTGCTCGAGTCGAGCACCGCGAAGACGTTGAAGGCGTTGCCGGTGCTGCGCGCGCTGCTGATGAACGGGTTCACCACGGTGCGTGACTTGGGTTGCGGCGATGTCGATTACCCCACGATCGACCTGCGCAACGCGGTGGCGGCCGGCATCGTCGAGGGCCCGCGGATGATGGTGGCGCCGCACATGATTTCTGCGCGCGGCGGTCACGGCGACTTCAGCGGAATGGTCGCCGACGAATATCAAGGATGTTGCAGGCCACTGGAATTGGCGGCAGCCGACGGCGGCGACGAGATCCGCACCCGCGTCAGACAGGAAATCCGCGCCGGCGCCGACTGGATCAAGTTCGCCGCCACCGGCGGCTTCGCCTCACCGTCGGACGACCCCGGGCACGCCACCTACAGCCAGGAGGAGATGAATGTTCTGGTCGCGACGGCCACCGACCTCGACATCCCGGTCACCCCGCACAGTTACGGCGACGAAGGCATCCAGCGCGCCGTGCGGGCCGGGGTCCGCAGCATCGAACACGGCAACCTCGCGTCGCCCGAGACGCTGCGAATGATGACCGACGCCGGGGTGTTCATGGTGCCCACCCAGTACACGATCCTGTCCGGCGCCCGCCGCGACGAAGGCGACGCGCATATGGGCCGCCATGCCGGAGCACTCGCGCCGCAAAATGCAGAAATACCGCGGCCCGTTACTGGACGCCGCGGAGCATCTGGCCGCCAGCGACGTTCGGATCGCGTTCGGAACCGACGCCGGAATGTTCCCGCACCAAGACAATTGGCGCGAGTTCCCGATGATGGTGTCCAACGGGATCAGCCCGTTGCGCGCTCTGCGCGCTGCCACCAGCGTGGCGGCCGAACTGCTGCGCCTCGACGATCTCGGGGTGATCGCCGAGGGCAAGATCGCCGACCTGATCGCCATGCCGGGCGATCCGTTCGCCGACATCGACGTCACCGGGCAGGTGGATTTCGTCATGAAAGCCGGTGTGATCTACAAGGACTCGGCGCACACCGGCCCTCGAGAGTGAAGCCAGCCGCACCGTCGGTCGCCAGGGTGCGGCCAGCCGCACCCTCGACGCGCCGGGCTACCCGCCCAGGCAGCCGGGACCGAGCAGCGCCTTGAGCTCACCCATCAGCGCCGGAGACGGCGTCACCCGCAGCGACGCGTCCAACTCGAGCGTGGTGATCCGGTCCCCGCTGACCAGCCGCAGATGCACCTGCGACGTACCGGGGTGCTGTGCCAGCACCTGTTTGAGCGCGCTGACCTTGTCGATGGTGCACTGCCGCGTGGGCAGGCTGACCGCCAGCGGCCGGTTCACCTGCGCATTGGAAAAGTCCGGCACCACAAGATCGTTGGCGATCAGCGTGGTCCTGTCATCGCGGATGGCGACCTTGGCGGTGACGAGCACCACCGCGTCATCGACGACGTCAGCACCGAAAGCGGAGTAGGTGTGCGGGAAGAACATCACTTCTATACCACCGGTGAGGTCTTCCAGCTGCGCTGAGGCCCAGGGCATTCCGTTCTTGTTGACCCGCCGGTTCACCGACGCCAGGATGCCGCCCACCTTCACCATGGTGTCGTTGGGGATGTCGCCGTCGAGTACTGCCGGGATGGCCGTATCGACTTGGGTTGCCAGCAGGTGCGCCACCCCGTTGAGCGGATGTCCGGAGACATACAAGCCCAGCATCTCGCGCTCGAGTGCGAGTTTGTGCTTATCGTCCCATTCGTCGTCGGGGACCCGGATGGTGAATACCGCGTCAGCGCCTGCTCCCCCGTCATTCGGGTCGCCGCCGAACAGGTCGAACTGCCCCATCGCCTCGGCCTTCTTGGTGCCCAGCACCGAATCGACCGCGTCGGTGTGCACCAGGAACAGACCCTTGCGGGGGTGCTTCAGCGAATCGAATGCGCCGGCTTTGATCAGCGATTCGGTGACCTTCTTGTTGCACGCCGCGATGTCGACCTTGTTCAGGTAGTCGGAGAAGTCGGTGAACTTGCCTTTATCGGTGCGGGTGTTGATCAGCGACGCAACGACATTGGCGCCGACGTTGCGCACCGCGCCCAGCCCGTAGCGGATGTCGGTGCCGACCGAGGCGAAGTTCAATCCGGACTCGTTGACGTCCGGCGGCAGCACGGTGATGCCGAGCTTGCGGCAGTCGGCCAGGTAGACGGCGGCCTTGTCCTTGTCGTC
>CAWKME010000041.1:0-8029 GCA_963850645.1 uncultured Actinomycetota bacterium
TGACCAATACCACAGTTTTGAACGGCCTCACCACCGTCCCTGCTGACATCGGCTTTTGGGCGCAAACCCGCTGCATGTAATGGTTCGACTTGCCCATTCCGCAAAAGTAGTGCCATAATTGGTACTGCCAGTGACACACAGCCGAGGGCGCGGGAGTCGCCTCAATGGCGCGTAACCTAAAGCTCCACGAAGTGCCTATGCGAAGACGAATGGAAGGCGGATACGTGGATCCGAACGGCAGCGGAGCCGGGTCTGATTCTCATAACGGCTCGAATGGGTCCCCTTCCGGTGGCGGCTCCGACCGTCAGCGCCTGGAAAAAGTCGTGATCCGGTTCGCCGGGGACTCCGGTGACGGTATGCAGCTCACCGGGGACCGCTTCACCACCGAGGCGGCGCTTTTCGGCAACGACCTTGCGACACAACCGAATTACCCCGCCGAGATCCGCGCACCCCAGGGCACGCTGCCCGGAGTCTCCTCGTTCCAGATCCAGATCGCCGACTTCGACATCCTGACCGCCGGTGACCGCCCGGACGTGCTCGTGGCGATGAACCCGGCTGCGCTGAAGGCCAACGTCGGCGAACTGCCGCGCGGCGGGACTGGTGATCGCCAACACCGACGAGTTCACCAAGCGCAACCTCGCCAAGGTCGGCTACGAGGCCAATCCGCTGGAGACCGGAGAACTGTCGGACTACGTGGTGCAGGGCGTGCCGATGACGGCACTGACCCTGGGTGCGGTCGAGGCGATCGGCGCCTCGAAGAAGGACGGCGAGCGCGCCAAGAACATGTTCGCCCTCGGGCTGCTGTCCTGGATGTACGGCCGGCCGATCGAGCCCAGCGAGACGTTCATCCGGGAGAAGTTCGCCCGCAAGCCCGACGTCGCCGAGGCCAACGTGCTGGCGCTGCAGGGCGGGCTGGAACTACGGCGAGACCACCGAGGCGTTCGCGCACCATCTACGAGGTGGCGCCGGCGAAGCTGCCCGCCGGCGAGTACCGCCAGATCTCCGGCAACACCGCGCTGGCCTACGGGATCATCGCGGCGGGCCAGCTCGCCGACATTCCAGGTGGTGCTCGGCAGCTACCCGATCACGCCGGCATCGGACATCCTGCACGAGCTGTCCAAGCACAAGAACTTCAACGTGCATGACCTTCCAGGCCGAGGACGAGATCGGCGGCATCGGTGCCGCGCTCGGCGCCTCCTACGGTGGCGCGCTGGGCGTGACGAGCACGTCGGGTCCGGGTGTCTCGCTGAAGTCCGAAGCGCATCGGCCTCGCGGTGATGACCGAACTGCCGTTGCTGGTCATCGACGTTCAGCGCGGCGGGCCCTCGACCGGCCTGCCGACCAAGACCGAGCAGGCCGACCTGCTGCAGGCGATGTACGGCCGCAACGGCGAGTCGCCGGTTGCGGTGCTGGCGCCACGCTCGCCGTCCGACTGTTTCGAGATCGCGATCGAGGCGGTGCGCATCGCGGTGTCGTACCACACGCCGGTGATCGTGTTGTCCGACGGCGCGATCGCCAACGGCTCGGAGCCGTGGCGAATCCCGGACGTCGGCTCGCTGCCGCCGATCGAACACACCTTCGCCAAACCGGACGAGCCGTTCCAGCCGTACGCCCGCGACCCGGAAACGCTTGCCCGCCAGTTCGCCGTTCCGGGCACTCCCGGCCTGGAGCACCGCATCGGTGGTCTGGAAGAGGCGAACGGATCGCGGCGAGATCTCCTACGAGCCAGTCAACCACGACCTCATGGTCCGGTTGCGCCAGGCCAAGATCGACGGCATCTCGGTTGCCGACCTCGAGGTCGACGACCCGACCGGCGACGCCGAGTTGCTGCTGATCGGCTGGGGCAGCTCGTTCGGCCCGATCGGCGAGGCCTGCCGGCGGGCGCGGCGCAAGGGCGTCAAGGTGGCGCATGCACACCTGCGCCACCTGAACCCGTTCCCGGCGAACCTCGGCGAGGTGCTGCGGCGCTACCCCAAGGTGGTGTGCCCGGAGATGAACCTCGGCCAGCTGGCGCTGCTGCTGCGCGGCAAGTACCTGGTCGACGTGCAGTCGGTCACCAAGGTCCAGGGTATGGCGTTCCTCGCCGACGAGATCGGGCGCGTCATCGGTGCCGCCCTGGACGGGACGCTGGCCGAAATCGAGCAAGACAAGACGAAATTCGCGAAGCTTGCGGCGGCCACGGTGGGAGCGGGAGCAAGTGCATGACTGACCTGATCGGGAGATCTGGCGGGCACGGACCTCGGGCTGACCCCGAGATTGCACCAAGAACGACGGGGTGCCCACCACGGATCAGCCGCAGAAGGCCAAGGACTTCGCCAGCGACCAGGAGGTGCGTTGGTGCCCGGGCTGCGGTGACTACGTCATCCTCAACACCATCCGGAACTTCTTGCCCGAGTTGGGATTACGTCGCGAGAACATCGTGTTCATCAGCGGCATCGGTTGCTCGAGCCGGTTCCCGTACTACTTGGAGACCTACGGTTTCCACTCCATCCACGGCCGCGCGCCCGCGATCGCGACCGGGTCTGGCGCTGGCCCGCGAGGACCTGTCGGTGTGGGTCGTCACCGGCGACGGTGACGCGCTGTCGATCGGTGGGAACCACCTGATCCACGCGCTGCGCCGCAACGTCAACATCACGATCCTGCTGTTCAACAACCGGATCTACGGGCTGACCAAGGGGCAGTACTCGCCGACCTCGGAGGTCGGCAAGGTCACCAAGTCGACGCCGATGGGATCGCTGGACCAGCCGTTCAACCCGGTGTCGGTGGCGCTGGGTGCCGAGGCGACGTTCGTCGGCCGCGCCCTGGACTCCGACCGCAAGGGCCTCTCCGAGGTGCTGCGCGCCGCGGCCGAGCATCGCGGGGCCGCGCGTGGTCGAGATCCTGCAGGACTGCCCGATCTTCAACGACGGCTCTTTCGACGTGCTGCGCAAGGAGGGCGCCGAGGAGCGGGTGATCAACGTCCACCACGGCGAGCCGATCGTCTTCGGTGCCAACGGCGAGTACTGCGTGGTGCAGATCCGGCTTCGGGCTGGACGTGGCCAAGACCGCCGACGTGTCCGTGGACGAGATCGTGGTGCACGACGCGCACGCCGACGACTCGGCCTACGCCTTCGCGCTGTCCCGGCTGTAGCGATCAGAACCTCGAGCACACCGTGATGGGCGTCTTCCGCCAGGTCAGCCGGCCCGCCTACGACGACGCGGCGCGCTAACAGATGCCGCGCCGCGCAGACGCCGGCCCGCGTCGACCGCGCCGCCCTGCAATCGCTGCTGCGCGGCCGCGACACCTGGACCGTCGACTGACGTGGCGCTCGTGCCCGAAGCCGGTTCACTGGCCGGGGTGGTGCTGGCCGGCGGCGCATCGCGCCGGATGGGCCGGGACAAGGCCAGCCTCCCCGGTCACCGGGCTCAGCCTGGGTCCAGGGCGGCGCACCACGATGGTCGAGCACGTCGTCTGCATCGTCGGGCAGCGCTGCGCGCCGGTGCTCGTCGTCGCCGCGCCGGGTCAGCCGCTGCCGGAACTGCAGGCTCGGGTGATGCGCGACGAGGTGCGCGGGCTGGGGCCGCTGCTGGCGACCGGGCGGGGGTTGCGCGCGGCCGCCGAGGCCGGCGCCCGGCTGGCCTTCGTCTGCGCCGTCGACATGCCGTTCCTGGCAGTCGAACTGATCGACGAGCTCGCTCGCCGAGCCGTTGGAGACCGGCGCGGACGTGGTGCTGCCGTGGGACGGCCAGGACCACTACCTTGCCGCGGTGTACCGAACCGACCTGGCCGACCGGGTCGACGCGCTGGTGGCCGCCGGCGAGCGCAAGATGCGCGCGTTGGTCGACGCGTCGGATGCCCAGCGGATCGTGACGTCGGATTCGCGGCCGCTGACCAATGTCAACACCGACGGCCGAGCTGCGCGCCCTCGCCCAGCCCCGCAGCTGACGGCCGTCCCCGCAAGCCGGTCGCAAGAAACCGCGTCGGATAAATTCTGGGTAATCATCGGGCGTCCGACGAATCATGCGTGAGAATCCGCAAGTCTATTCGACATAAGATAAGTTCTTCTTTCCGCTCACGGTAATGGCTAGGCGACGCGCCGTTAGTGGAGTAGGTGATATTGGCCGCGGATCGAATGATCTGTTGGCGTACCCGGGATTTCGGACTCGAATGATCGCCGCTTGGTCGGAGGCACGTGGCGCCGTTGCACTTGGCTTCAGCCGGAATGCCAGATGCCACGGGCAAATCGGCTTGGCTGAATCGCGAGCACGCTCGGTGCGTTCGTCGGTGACGCTCTGGCTATAGTCATGGCCGGCCGCCGCATCGGGCGGTCTGCGATGAAACACATTGTACAGACCGGATATTTCGATAAAGGCCGCACGTCGATACACGGGCGATGCGCCGATGAGTACCAGGCGTCGTGTGCGCTATTTGAACGGCGCAAGTAAGCCAGCAGCACAACGTAATTCGCCGACACCGTCGGGCTTGAAGCGTGTGACGAACGCCCGGCTAACTTGTTGTAGACTACCCCGCTCGCGACGGCGGACCCGGGTCCGTAAGGGCTGCAACGGCCTCAACGTGCCGCGCAAATACGTGCGCCAGTTCACAAAATGGGCGTGATTAGGCTCACGATTTGAAGGCATATCGCGATGTGGCGTACCCGCCGGAATTGCATGGCTGACCTGCCAGAATATTGACTGCGATCGCGCCGTAATCGCGCCGTTATCGGACCGAGATATCGGATTTCTGAAGATGACGAATGCGGTCGGGTCTCGTACGGTCCATGTTAGCCCGCAACGGGTTCCGGAAGATAACTAAAATTGAATCCACGGACCCGCGTGTGAGCGGGGCTGCGGACGGCGAAAGCCGTCCGTGGCCGGCGGGCAGCAGCCCGCCGGGCGGATTAGAGCCCCCGCTGTCGTGCCAGAACAAGACGGCACGTCCCAAAGCAGCTATTCCGCATCAACCAAACACCTCAGCCCACGCCGTGGGCTTGCTTTGGCGCGCGCGCACCGCGAAAGGAAAGATATTGAAGAACGTCCGTAAGACGCTCGTGCTTGCCGCGGTCACGGGCACCCTCGTGACCATCCCGTCGGCCACCGCCAGCGCGGAACCGATGGGCTTTGACCCCAACATGGCGCCCGCCTGGGCGCCGGACGCCGGCTCGCACCGGCGCGCCGACCGGCGCGCCTGCCCCGAACGTCCCGCCCCCGCCGCCGGCACCGGACGTGCGCCCCCGGCGCCCGCGCCGGGCTACCCGGACGCCCCGCCGCCGGCACCAGACGCCCCGCCGCCGGCACCCGCGGGCTTTGACCCGAACGTGCCGCCGCCTCCTGGCCCGGACGTTCCGCCGCCTCCGCCGGTCAGGGCGTACAGCGTGAACTGGGACGCCATCGCGCAGTGCGAGTCCGGTGGTAACTGGGGCATCAGCACCGGTAACGGCTTCGCCGGTGGCCTGCAGTTCACGTCGAGCACCTGGCACGCCAACGGCGGCAGGGGTTCCCCGGCCGGCGCGAGCCGTGAGGAGCAGATCCGGGTGGCCGAGAACGTGCTGCACTCGCAGGGCATCGGCGCGTGGCCGGTCTGCGGCCGCCGCGGCTGACCACCAGAACGTAGTAACCGTAGAGATAGGTAGTGCCGGGCCATGGGCCCGGCACTACCTATCTGCGGGTCGGGTAGCGTCGGGCGCGTGACCGCAACGCCGCGCGAATTCGACATCGTGTTGTACGGGGCGACCGGCTTCGTCGGGAAGTTGACCGCCCAATACCTGGCACGGTCCGGGCCGGACACGCGGGTGGCGCTGGCCGGCAGATCGACGGAGCGCTTGCGGGCCGTCCGCGACACGCTGGGCGAGGCCGCGCAGTCCTGGCCGCTTGTCGCCGCCGACGCCTCGTCGCCGTCGACGCTGAATGAGATGGCCGCCCGCACCCAGGTCGTCATCACGACGGTTGGGCCCTATACCCGCTATGGTCTGCCGCTGGTGGCCGCATGCGCGGCGGCGGGCACCGACTATGCCGACCTGACCGGCGAGGCGATGTTCGTCCGCGACAGCATCGACCTGTACCACAAGCAAGCCGCCGATACCGGTGCCCGCATCGTGCACGCGTGCGGATTTGATTCGGTCCCTTCGGATCTCAGTGTGTTCGCACTCTACCGGGGCGCGCGGGACGACGGCGCCGGCGAACTCGCCGACACCGACCTCGTGGTGCGGTCCTTCTCGGGCGGGCTATCCGGCGGAACCATCGCGTCGATGATGGAAGTGCTGGACACGGCGTCCAGGGATGCCGACGTGCGTCGCCAGCTCGCCGACCCGTACACGTTGACCACCGACCGCAGCGCCGAGCCGGAAATTGGCCCCCAGCCCGACCTGCCGTGGCGGCGTGGTAATCAGATCGCGCCGGAACTGACCGGCTTGTGGACATCGGGATTCGTGATGGCGCCGTACAACACCCGTATTGTGCGGCGCAGCAACGCATTACTGGAGTGGGCCTACGGCCGCAATTTCCGCTACAGCGAAAGCATGAGCCTGGGGTCGTCGCCCCTGGCACCACTGGCGTCCGCCGCGGTGGGCGGCGTCGCCAACGCGACCTTCGGATTGGGCGGCCGCTATTTCCGGCTGCTGCCGCGTCGGCTGCTGGAGCGCGTCGTCCCCAAACCGGGACCGGCCCCAGTGTCGCGGCACGGGAGCGCGGCTACTACCGGATCGAGACCTTCACCACCACGACCACCGGCGCCCGTTACGTGGCGCGCATGGAGCAGCGGGGAGACCCCGGCTATAAGGCGACCTCGGTGCTGTTGGGGAGTGCGGCCTTGCGCTCGCATTAGACCGCGACAAGCTCTCCGACCTGCGCGGCGTCCTCACCCCGGCGGCCGCGATGGGTGACGCCCTGCTGGCCAGGTTCCCCGGCGCGGGTGTGACGTTGCAGGTCGACCGGCTGGGGGAGTGACCCCGCTCACCTGCAAATTTGGGCACTTACACCGGGGTAAACGGTGCTCCCTAGAATTGACGGGTGACCGCCAGCCGCAGCTCCGCCACCGACCTGCCCAAATCGTGGGAGCCGGGAGCGGTAGAGAGCAGATCTACCAGCGCTGGGTCGATGCGGGGTACTTCACGGCGGACGCGCCAGCGACAAGCCGCCGTACTCGATCGTGCTGCCGCCGCCGAACGTGACCGGCAGCCTGCACATGGGCCACGCGCTGGACCACACGCTGATGGACGCGCTGACCCGGCGCAAGCGCATGCAGGGCTACGAGGTGCTGTGGCTGCCCGGGATGGACCACGCCGGCATCGCGACCCAGAGCGTGGTGGAGAAGCAACTGGCCACCGAGGGCAAGAGCAAACAGGACTTCGGCCGCGAGCGTTCGTCGAGAAGGTGTGGGCGTGGAAGCACGAGTCCGGCGGGAAGATCGTCGGGCAGATGCGCCGCCTCGGCGACGGCGTCGACTGGAGCCGCGACCGCTTCACCATGGACGAGGGCCTGTCCCGGGCGGTGCGCACCATCTTCAAGCGCCTCTACGACGCCGGGCTAATCTATCAGGCCGAACGATTGGTGAACTGGTCGCCGGTGCTCCAGACGGCGCATCTCCGACCTCGAGGTCAACTACGACGACGTCGAGGGCGAGCTGGTCTCGTTCCGGTACGGCTCGCTGGACGACGCCGAACCGCACATCGTGGTCGCCACCACCCGGGTCGAGACCATGCTCGGCGACACCGCGATCGCGGTGCATCCCGACGACGAGCGCTACCGCGCACCTGGTCGGCACGCACGCTGCCGCACCCGTTCATGGACCGGCGAGCTCGCCATCGTCGCCGACGAGCACGTCGACCCCGAATTCGGCACCGGCGCAGTCAAAGTCACGCCCGCCCACGACCCCAACGACTTCGAGATCGGACTGCGGCACAACCTGCCGATGATCTCGATCATGGACACCAAGGGCCGGATCACCGACACCGGAACGCAATTCGACGGGATGGACCGGTTCGAGGCCCGCGTCGCGGTGCGCGAAGCGCTGGCCGGCGCAGGGCCGCATCGTCGCGGAGAAGCGGCCCTA
>CAWKME010000042.1:0-15295 GCA_963850645.1 uncultured Actinomycetota bacterium
CCGCTACCAACACAGCTCGAAGTGCTAAACGCCCAGATCACAATCTCCGGCCTACAGGCCAACTCGCCCGCCCTGCTTGCTCACTTCGAAAGCTTGCGCAGTGCTTTGAAGAGCTTCCGCAGCGCCGGCTCGAGTTGCTCGCGGTACTCCCGCGCCAAGTCGGAGTCCTGCTGGTGGAGCAGCCCATAGGTGAACGTGTCCTCGCTCGCGGCGTGCGCGGCGTCAGCCTGCTCGGCAGGTGCTCGCGGCTGACCACGCTGTCCTGGTGATCGCCGAGCAAGGACTGGACTTTCTTCGCCCGCTTCGACACCTTCTTCGCGCCTACCGCATCCGCGGTGTAGCGAAGCCGCTTGGCGCGCTTGCGGATTCGGTGTATCGCATCGTCGCGGTCCTCCGTCGGCGGCCCGTCTTGCGGCCTTGGCGGCCTTGCGCACCTTCTTGCCGGCGGCGGCGACGGCGACCGGCGCCGGACCGCGGCCGGTCGGCGGAGCTGTCGCGACCACTGCCTCCAGGGCGTCGAGCAGACGGAAGTATCGCGGTGAGCGCATCGCGGCCAACGAATGTCGTAGCTCCGGTCCGATAGCGCTGCTCGGCGCCGTCGACCAGCCGGTCCCGAATAGGCCCGCGGACCAGCTTCGGTGGCAACATTGTCGAGAGCGCTGCGGTAGCGCTCGGCCAGCACTTCGGCGTCGCGGGCCTCGCCCAACACGTTGGCCAGCTCGCGCAGTTCGTCGAGGATCGACGCGTCGTCGGAGAGTCCGAACGAATCCGGCGAGGCCTGCAGCAGGCTGCGGATCTTGCGGGTGGTCACCCGCATCTGGTGCACGGCGTCGTCGGCCTCGGCGCGCACCGCGCGGTCCCACACCAGCAGCTCGTCGATCTGCTCGGCCACCGCCCGATGCAGCGGGTCGGCCGGCGAGCAGCCAAGTCTTTCGGCGACGTGCCGAGCACCCGCGCCAGCTTGGAGCCGTGCCCGGCGGGCGTTGCACCGGCGTCGAGCAGCCGATCGCTCAGCTCGTCCATCAGCTCGGCGTTCGCCGCCGGGTCGGCGAGTTCGAGCTCCCACTCACGCCACCGCTGCTCGACTCGGGGGCTCGGCGGTCGGCGCCCGCCCCGCGGTGACCTGGTCGTCGCAGAATTCAGCCAGCACCGCGTCGTCGGCGCCGTAGAGCAGGTGGACCTGCCGGGTGGTGCAGATCCGCGCCACCGGGCCCACCGGGCGGTCCCGCACGATGGCCAGCACCACGTCCAGCAGTTCGCCGGGCACCTCTTCGTGACTGCCGTCGGCGGTACCCAGCGGTGCGCGGACCTCGGTGCGGGCGTCGGGGCCCGCCGGCAATTTCAGGTGCCAACCGGCGTCGTCGCCGCCGGTGCGACGGCGCAACGTGATGCGATTGCACGCCAGATCCCGCGCCGGTGTGTCGAAGTACACCGCGTCCAGGGCCTGCGTCTGGGAGCTGCTCGACCCGGCCGACGTCCGCGATGCCGTCGAATGACGGTGAGCTGCGTCGACTCGCCGACGTCGAACTTGCGCTCAACTTCCAGATAGCGCGAGTGCTCGGGCCTTCACAGACATTCGTGCTAGCGTGCCTGCATACCGGTGGCCGCAAAGCGGCAGCTTTAGAAGCTGTGCTCGTCGGCGGGGAACGTCCCTGCGGCGACCTCGTCCGCGTACTGGGTTGCCGCGCGGCGCAATTCGCCGCCCGACGTCGCCGAACCGCTTGACGAACTTGGCGGTCTTGCCGCTGGTGAGTCCGGCCATGTCCTGCCAGACCAGCACCTGGGCGTCGCAGTTGGGTCCGGCGCCGATTCCGACCGTCGGGATGGTCAGCTTGCCGGTGATCTGGGTGGCCAGCTCGGCCGGCACCATCTCCATCACCACGGCGAACGCGCCGGCCTCGGCGACGGCGATCGCGTCGTGGATGGTCTGCTCGGCGGCGTCACCGCGGCCCTGCACCCGGAAACCGCCGAGGGTGTTGACGCTCTGCGGGGTGAAGCCGATGTGTGCCATCACCGGGATGCCGGCGGCGGTCAGGGTGGCGATCTGCTCGGCGACCCGCTCGCCGCCCTCCAGCTTGACCGCGTGCGCGCCGGCTTCCTTCATGAACCGGGTCGCGGCGCTCAGCGCCGCGGCGGGTCCGGCTTCGTAGCTGCCGAACGGCAAGTCGGCGACCACCAGAGCGTGCGGTGCGCCCCGCACCACGCCGCGCACCAGCGGGATCAGCTCGTCGATCGAGACCGGCACCGTGGTGTCGTAGCCGTAGACGACGTTGGCGGCCGAATCGCCGACCAGCAGCACCGGGATGCCGGCGTCGTCGAAGACCCGGGCGGTGGAGTAGTCGTAGGCCGTCAGCATGGCCCACTTGTGGCCTTCGGCTTTCATCTTCTGCAGATGATGGACGCGGACCTTGGTCCGCGGCGCAGTGGCGGAACTGACTGATGGCGCCCCGTAAACAGCGTGCTCAGACATCATTGTCCCTAGTTGTGGTCGGGTCGATCCTCGTGGCCCAACAGGGTCCCCGGGTTCGTCTGACTTGCCCAGTCTGCCACCTGCCGCGGCGCAAGTGCACAGCAGGTCCAGTGGACTTCCTCACACCGGCACCCATCGCGACGATTCCCGCTCCGCCATGCGGCACCGGACATACCATCGGCGCATGCAGCGGCTCAGCGGACTCGACGCCAGTTTCCTGTACCTGGAGACCCCATCGCAGCCGCTGCATGTCTGCTCGATTCTGGAGCTCGACACGTCGACGATGCCGGGCGGCTACACCTTCGACCGGCTCCGCGACGAATTGGCGGTCCGGATCAAGGCGATGCCGCAGTTCCGCGAGAAGCTGGCCGACAGCCCGCTGAACCTCGATCATCCGGTCTGGGTGGAGGACAACAACTTCGACGTGAGTCGGCATCTGCACCGCATCGGGCTGCCGCCGCCGGGCGGGCGGATGGAGCTGGCCGAGATCTGCGGTCACATCGCCGCTTTGCCGCTGGACCGCACCCGGCCGCTGTGGGAGATGTGGGTCATCGAGGGCGTCGCGGGCACCGATGCCCAGCAGGGTGGCCGGCTGGCGGTGATGACCAAAGTGCATCACGCCTGTGTCGACGGCGTCACCGGCGCCAACCTGATGTCGCAGCTGTGCAGCACCGAAGCCGATGCGCCGCCGCCGGAACCGGTCGAGCGGCGTCGGCGGCGCCAACCACATCGAGATCGCGGTCTGCCGGGTGCGCGTCAAGTTCGCGTCCGGCCGCTGCAGCTTGGCCAATGTGCTGCCGAAAACCGTGGCGTCGGTGGTCAAGACCGTGCTGCGGGCGCGCAGCGGCCTGACGATGGCGGCGCCGTTCGCGGCGCCGCCGACCGCGTTCAATGCCAGCATCACCGCACACCGCAACGTCGCCTACGCGCAGCTGGACCTCGAGGACATCAAGACCGTCAAGAACCATTTCGGCGTCAAGGTCAACGACGTGGTGATGGCGCTGGTCTCCGGCGTGCTGCGGCAATTCCTGCTCGACCGCGGCGAACTGCCGGACTCGTCGTTGGTGGCGATGGTGCCGGTATCGGTGCACGGACAAGTCGGATCGGCCTGGGCGCAATCAGGTTTCGGGAATGTTCTCCAGCCTGGAGACGCAGATCGCCGATCCGGCGGAACGGATCAAGGCCATCGCCGAAGCGAATTCCGTTGCCAAGGAACATAGTTCGGCGATCAGCGCCACGCTCCTGCAGGATTGGTCGCAGTTCGCCGCGCCCGCGGTGTTCGGTATGGCGATGCGGGCCTACGCCCGCACCAGTCTGACCAAGAGCCGGCCGGTGCACAATCTGGTGGTTTCCAACGTGCCGGGTCCGCAGATGCCGCTGTATTTCCTGGGCAACCGAGGTCAAAGCGATGTATCCGCTGGGGCCGATCTTCCACGGCTCGGGTCTGAACATCACCGTGATGTCGCTGAACGGCAAGCTGGACGTCGGCCTCATCGCCTGCCCGGAGCTGGTGCCGGACCTGTGGGAGTTGGCCGACGACTTCGCCGTCGGGATGGAAGAACTGCTGCTCGCGGCCCGATAGCGCGCCCCGCTCGCCGTGCGGCAAACGCAGCCACGCGGCGGCGCATGGCAGCATAGATCGACATGGGGACCCCTCGCGGCGACAAGATCGCGCGCTCGATGCTGATCTGGACCGTGATGGCGGTAGCCGTGGCGACGGTGGCCGGCTGCACCCACGTCATCAGCGGGCGCGCGGTGCTGGCCGGGCCGAGAATCGGTCAGCCGGTGGAGTGGGGGCCGTGTCGCGTCACTGGCGGCGGTGGTACCTCGGTGATAAAGCTCCCAGGTGGTGCCGAATGCGGCAAGCTCGCCGTACCGGTCGACTACAAGCACCCCGACGGCGACGTCGCGACGCTGGCGTTGATCAGGTTTCCGGCGACTCGGGACCAAGATCGGGTCGTTGCTGATCAACCCCGGCGGACCCGGCGAGTCCGGCATCGAGGCCGCAGCTGGGCCTGCTGCAGTCGGTCAGCTCGCGGGTACGAGAACGGTTCGACCTGGTCGGGTTCGACCCGCGCGGGGTGGCGGCTTCCCGGCCGGCGATCTGGTGCAACTCCGACGCCGACAACGACCGGCTGCGCACCGAGCCGCAGGTCGACTACAGCCCCGCGGGCGTGGCGCACATCGAGGGCGAGACCAAGGCGTTCGTCGGCCGCTGTGTTGACAAGATGGGCAAGAAATTCCTCGCGCACGTCGGAACCGTTGACGTCGCCCGTGACCTCGACGCCATCCGCGCAGCACTGGGCGACAGCAAATTGACGTTCTTGGGCTACTCGTATGGAACCCGAATCGGCTCTGCTTACGCCGAGGCCTACCCGAAGAAGGTCCGGGCGATGATCCTCGACGGTGCCGTGGACCCGAATATGAGTTCCATCGAGGCAGACCTGCGGCAGGCCAAGGGTTTTCAGGACGCATTCAACGACTTCGCGAAAGACTGCGCTAAGTCGTCCAGCTGTCCGCTGGGCACCGACCCGGCCAAAGCCGTTGACGTGTACCACAGTTTGGTCGATCCGCTCGTCGACAAGAACAACCCGAATGTCGGCAGGCCGGCGCCCACCAAAGATCCGCGTGGGCTCAGCTACAGCGACGCCATCGTGGGCACCATCATGGCGTTGTATTCGCCGACTTTCTGGCATCACTTGACTGAGGGATTGACCGAGCTGAGCCACCATCGCGGCGACACCCTGCTGGACCTCGCCGACCTGTACATGCGCCGGGACAAGGGCGGTCACTACACCGACGCCACCGACGCCAGGGTCGCGATCGACTGCGTCGACGACCTGCCGGTCAAGGATCGCGCCAAAGTCATCGACGAGGACCGCCGCTCGCGCCAGGTCGCACCGTTCATGAGCTACGGGAAATTCACCGGCGACGCCCCGCTTGGGCACCTGTGCATTCTGGCCGGTACCGCCGACCAGCAAGCCGCACGCCATCTCCGCTCCCGGGCTGGCGCCGACCCTGGTGGTATCAACTACGCGTGATCCGGCGACGCCGTATCAAGCCGGCGTCGACCTGGCGAACCAGCTGCACGGCTCCTTGCTCACTTTCGACGGCACCCAGCACACGGTGGTCTTCCAGGGCAACACCTGCATCGACGACTACGCGACGGAATACCTCGTCAGCGGCACTGTGCCCGTCGAACGGGGCGAAGTGCTAGCTCCGGACCAGCCGGACTCGAAATATAAAGACCACGCGCGAGATAACGAGACCAAGGTGTGACCATTGGGATCACTAGCCGTGGCCGATGCGTGGGACGATTGGCAGCCATGTGGCGCATGAGACGGTTGTTCTCTGCGCTGCTTTCATTGGTACTGCTGATCGTGGCCTCCGTGGTGACCCTGGTGACGGCGCCGACAGCAGGCGCAACACTCACCTGGGGCAGCTGCGGCCGCTTCCTCAGTCACCCCGACGACGTTCCCAGCGCCCAGTGCACCACCGTTCCGGTTCCCGTCGACTACAACAACCCCGGTGCCGGCCAAGCTCAGCTCGCCGTCATCCGAATACCGGCGACCGGTCCGCGGATCGGAGCGCTGCTGGTCAATCCCGGTGGGCCCGGGGCCTCGGCGGTCGACTTCCGTCGCCGCGATGGGAGCCGGGCTGGCGGGTTCCGAGATCAGCCGCCGCTTCGATTTGGTCGGATTCGACCCCCGCGGCGTCGGCCACTCCACACCGGCGCTGCGCTGCCAGACCGATGCGGAGTTCGACGCCTACCGACGTGACCCGATGGTCGACTACAGCCAGGCCGGGGTGGCGCACATCGAAGACGTGTATCGGCAGCTGGCCCAGCGCTGCCTCAATCGCAACGGCCCGGCGTTCTTGGAGAACGTCGGGACGGCGTCGGTCGCACGTGACATGGACATGGTGCGCCAGGCGCTGGGCGACGAGCAGATCAATTACCTCGGCTTCAGCTACGGCACGGAATTGGGGACCGCCTACGCCGAGCGGTTCGGCGATCGCGTCCGGGCGATGGTGCTTGATGGTGCCATCGACCCGGCCGTCGGCCCGATCGACCAGAACATCAACCAGCAGGCCGGGTTTCAGACGGCGTTCAACGATTACGCAGCGGATTGCGCTCGCTCGTCGGACTGCCCGCTGGGCACCGACCCGGCCCAGTGGGGCAACCGCTACCACCAACTGATCGACCCGCTGGTGAGCAAACCCGCTCAGACGTCAGACCCACGCGGATTGGGTTACGCGGACGCGACCACGGGCACCATCAACGCGCTCTACACGCCACAGTTCTGGAAATTCCTGACCAGCGGCCTGCTCGGTTTGCAGCGACACACCGATCCCGGTGACCTGCTGATGCTGGCCGACGAATATTACGGTCGCAACGACAAAGGCCACTACGACAACTCGCAGGACGCATTCAACGGGGTCCGCTGCGTCGACGCGCCCGCGCCGAAGGATCCCGCGGCCTGGGTGGACGCCGACCGCCGGACGCGCCAAGTGGCCCCGTTCCTGTCTTACGGGCAGTTCACCGGGTATGCGCCTCGCGACTTGTGCGCGCTGTGGCCGGTACCCGCGACGTCCGCGCCGGCGCCGGCGGCCCCCGTTGCTGCGGGCAAAGTCGTCGTCGTCTCCACCACCCACGACCCGGCCACCCCCTATCAGGCCGGGGTGGACCTGGCCCGCGAGCTCGGCGCCCCGCTGATCACGTACGAGGGCACCCAACACACCGTGGTGTTCAACGGCAACGAGTGCATCGACAGCGCCGTGGTCAGCTACTTCGTCGACGGGGTCGCACCGGGAAACTTAAAGTGCTAAGCCGCGCTGGTAACACAGATTTAACGGTGAATGCATACTGTTCCAGTTATGGATCGACAAAAGGAATTCGTGCTCCGCACGCTGGAGGAACGGGATATCCGGTTCGTCCGGCTGTGGTTCACCGACGTCCTCGGTTTCCTCAAGTCGGTCGCGATCGCCCCGGCCGAACTCGAGGGCGCCTTTGAGGAAGGCATCGGCTTCGACGGATCGTCCATCGAAGGCTTTGCCCGGGTGTCTGAGTCCGACACGGTTGCGCACCCTGACCCGTCGACCTTTCAGGTGCTGCCCTGGACCACTCGCTCCGGCCATCACCACTCGGCGCGGATGTTCTGTGACATCACGATGCCGGACGGTTCACCGTCTTGGGCCGACCCGCGGCACGTGCTGCGACGCCAGCTAGGCAAAGCCAACGACCTCGGCTTCTCCTGCTACGTACACCCCGAGATCGAGTTCTTCCTGCTGGAGCCCGGACCGGAGGATGGGTCCACACCCATTCCGGCTGACAACGCCGGCTATTTCGACCAAGCCGTGCACACCGCCTCGGATTTTCGCCGCCACGCGATCGACGCCCTGGAGTTCATGGGCATCTCGGTGGAGTTCAGCCACCACGAAGGCGCGCCCGGTCAGCAGGAGATCGATCTTCGCTTCGCCGACGCGCTGTCGATGGCCGACAACGTGATGACGTTCCGCTACGTCATCAAAGAGGTCGCGCTGGAAGAGGGCTTGCGGGCGACGTTCATGCCCAAGCCATTCGGGCCGCACCCCGGCTCGGCGATGCACACCCACATGAGCCTGTTCGAGGGCGAGGTCAACGCGTTCCACAGCCCGGACGACCCGTTGCAACTCTCCGATGTCGCCAAGTCGTTCATCGCCGGCATCCTCGAGCACGCGAGCGAGATCAGCGCGGTTACCAACCAATGGGTCAACTCCTACAAGCGGCTGGTGCTCGGCGGCGAAGCGCCCACTGCCGCGTCGTGGGGCGCGGCCAACCGGTCGGCGTTGGTCCGGATTCCGATGTACAGCCCGAACAAGACCTCATCGCGGCGTGTCGAGGTGCGCAGCCCCGACTCGGCCTGCAATCCGTACCTGGCGTTCGCCGTGCTGCTGGCTGCCGGGCTGCGCGGTGTGGAGAAGGGTTACGTCCTGGGCCCGCAGGCAGAGGACAACGTCTGGGATCTGACGCCCGAGGAGCGCCGCGCGATGGGTTACCGCGAGCTGCCGTCCAGCCTCGACGAAGCGCTTCGCGCGATGGAGAGTTCCGAGCTCGTCGCAGAAACCCTGGGGGAGCACGTGTTCGACTTCTTCCTGCGCAACAAGCGCACTGAGTGGGCGAACTACCGCCGCCACGTCACACCCTTTGAGCTCAAGACTTATCTGTCGCTGTAACGGGCCGCCATCTTTATCTGCGACCGCCCGATCGAGGGCACAGCCAGATCTCAGGGAATCTGCGCTACCGTCGTGGTCGTGAATCAACCCGTGACGGAGCGGCCGAAAATCCCCAGCCTCGGCCGGCTCGGGTTGGTCGATCCGCGCGCGGGTGCCAACTTGGCGACGCTGGGCTGGAACACCGAAGCGCATGTCGAGCTGCTGTGGTCGCTGTCGCGGGCACCGGACGCCGACGCTGCGCTGTGCGCGATGGTCCGGCTGCGCGAGGCGCTCGGCGACGACTGGGACGAGCTCAACGCCGCACTGGCGAGCGACCGCGGTCTGCGCGGTCGGCTGTTCGGTGTGCTCGGGTCTTCGCTCGCGTTGGGGGATCACCTGGTCGCCAATCCGCAGGCATGGAAGCTGCTGCGTGGCAACGTGAAGCTGCCGTCGGCCGAGCAGCTGCGGGAGGCCTTCACCCAGTGTGTCGCCGAAACCGTAGCCGGCTCAGGGTCGATGCTGTCGCGGTTACGCGTGCTCTATCGCAACCGGGTGCTGGTGCTGGCTGCCCTAGATCTGGCGCCGACGGTCGAGAACGAGCCGGTGCTGTCTTTCAGCGCCGTCGGTGCCCATCTGACCGACATCGCCGACGCCGCCCTGGCGGCCGCGCTGGTCGTGGCCGAGGCCACCGTCTGCGGAGACGCCACACCGCCGCGGCTGGCGGTCATCGCGATGGGCAAATGCGGGGCAGGCGAATTGAACTACGTCAGCGACGTCGACGTGATCTTCGTCGCCGAGCACGCCGACGCGGTGTCCACCCGGGTCGCCGGCGAGATGATGCGGGTGGCTTCCGAAGCCTTCTTCCAAGTGGACGCCGGGCTGCGCCCGGAGGGCAAACACGGCGAACTGGTTCGCACCCTCGACTCGCACGTCGCCTACTACCAGCGCTGGGCCAAGACCTGGGAGTTCCAGGCGCTGCTGAAAGCCCGGCCCGCCGTCGGCGACGCCGAATTGGGCAAGCAGTACATCGCCGCGGTGATGCCGATGGTGTGGACCGCTTGCGAGCGTGAAGATTTCGTGCCCGAGGTTCAGGCGATGCGGCGGCGGGTGGAGCAGCTGGTGCCCGCCGATGTTCGCAGTCGCGAGATCAAACTCGGCAGCGGCGGGCTGCGCGACGTCGAGTTCGCGGTGCAACTGCTGCAACTGGTGCACGGTCGCACCGACGAGTCGCTGCACGTGGCGTCGACGGTGGACGCGCTGGCCGCACTGGGGGCCGGCGGCTACGTCGGGCGGGACGACACGGCCAACCTGACCGCCTCCTACGAGTTCCTTCGGCTGCTGGAACACCGGCTGCAGTTGCAGCGCCTCAAACGCACCCACATGTTGCCGGCCTTCGACGACGACGAGGCGCTGCGCTGGTTGGCGCGAGCGGCTCACATCCGGCCCGACGGAAGCCGCGACGCGCTGGGGGTGTTGCGCGAGGAGCTGAAACACCACAACCTGCGGGTGTCGCGGCTGCACGCCAAACTGTTCTACCAGCCGCTGCTGGAATCGCTTGCGCCGGAAGGCCTGGAGTTCTCCCAGGGCATGACGCCGGCCGCCGCGGAGCGCCAGCTGGCCGCGCTCGGCTACGAGGCTCCGCAGAGCGCGCTGACCCACCTGTCCGCGCTGATCAACCAGAGCGGCCGTCGCGGGTCGGGTGCAGTCGGTGCTGTTGCCCCGGCTTCTGGACTGGCTTTCCGATACGCCCGACCCGGATAGCGGGCTACTGGCTTACCGCCGGATCAGCGAGGCGATGGTCGTGCACCGCTGGTATCTGTCCACACTGCGGGACAGCCCGGCGGTGGCCAAGCGGCTGATGCATGTGCTCGGTACCTCGGCGTATGTGCCGGAGCTGCTGATGCGCGCGCCGGAGATCATCCAGCAATACAGCGATGGGCACTCGGGGCCCAAGCTGCTCGACGTCGATCTCGAGACGGTGGCCGGTGCTTTAGTGGCTTCGGCGGCCCGACAGGCCGACCCGGTCCGGGCCATCGCCGTCGCGCGCTCGCTGCGCCGGCGGGAACTGGCCCGCGTCGCCTCCGCCGATCTGCTCGGCATGCTCGAGGTCACCGAAGTCTGCGCCGCGCTCACGTCGGTCTGGGTCGCGGTGCTGCAGGCCGCCCTGAACGCGGTGATCCGCGCCAACCTTCCCGGTGACGGCAAGGCCCCCGCTGTCATTGCGGTGATCGGGATGGGCCGGCTGGGCGGCCGCGAGCTGGGTTACGGGTCCGACGCCGACGTGCTGTTCGTCTGCGAACCGGTCGCGGGCGTCGAGGATTCAGTGGCGGTGCGCTGGGCGGCGTCGGTGGCCGAGCAGGTTCGGGCGCTGTTGGGCACCGCGAGCGCGGATCCGCCGTTGGAGATCGACGCCAACCTGCGGCCCGAAGGCCGCAGTGGTGCACTGGTCCGCACGCTTGCGTCGTATGCCGCTTACTACGAGCAGTGGGCGGAGCCCTGGGAGATCCAGGCCTTGCTGCGGGCGGACGCCGGTAGCCGGTGACGAAGATTTGGGCCAGCGATTCCTGCTGATGGCCGATAAGACGCGTTATCCCGCCGGCGGGGTGTCGGCAACGGCAGTGCGCGAAATCCGGCGGATGAAGGCCCGCGTGGACTCCGAGCGGCTACCGCGCGGCGCCGACCCGACGACTCACACCAAGCTGGGGCGCGGGGGTTTGGCCGATATCGAGTGGACCGTGCAGCTGCTTCAGCTGCGGTATGCGAGCGAGATCGAGGCCCTGCACAACACCTCCACGCTGGAGACCCTGGACGCCATCGCCGCCGCCGAACTGATCCCCGCCGAGGACGTCGAGCTGCTGCGGCAGGCCTGGCTGATGGTGACCCGCGCCCGCAACGCGCTGGTGCTGGTTCGGGGTAAGCCGACCGATCAGCTGCCCGGACCCGGACGCCAGCTCAACACCGTCGCGGTCGCCGCCGGCTGGGAAAAGAACGGCGATGGCGGCGAATTCTTGGACCACTATCTGCGGCTGACCCGCCGGGCAAAAGCGGTCGTGCACAAGGTGTTCGACGAATAAGGCGGCCCCGGCTGTCATCCGCCCCACACCTCGGTGTTAGTAAAGACGCATAGGCCGGCTAGTCCAGAACGCCCGCCACTAGCGCAGGAGGCGGGTTGACTTGGAGATGCCCCTTTACGAGGTGATGAGCGTCGACGAGCATGATCGGCTCGCCGGGCTGTACGGTCCGCTGAGCGACGCGGTGCGCGAGCTCATCGACGTCACCATCCACACCGAGGCCGACGAGGACGCCATCAGCGCCGCGAGGACCGCGATCCAGGCGGCGACGGACGCGTTGCGCAGCAGACAGCGCGATGAAACGCAGGTGGTGCGTTACGCGGTAGGCGAGCGGCCCGTCGTGTGGAGCAACGCGGTGATCGGCCTGCGCAACCCGATCGCTCCGCCGCTGACCATCCACCACAACGACGACGGCACGCAATGCTGGAGCGAGTTCACCCTCAACGGCGGCATACGAGGGCCCGCCCGGACTGGTGCACGGTGGCGTATGTGCGCTGGTGCTCGACCACGTCCTCGGCGAGGCGGCCAGTGAGGGTCTGACCAAACCGCTGTTCACCGGAACCATCACCGTGCGGTTCGTGCGTGGCACCCCACTGGGCAGGCTTCGCGCCGAAGCCGCCGTCGAGCGCACCGAGGGGGTCAAATCCTTTGTCTCCGGCCATCTTTCCGATGCCGAAGGCATCACCGTCGAAGCCGAGGGAATTTTCATCAAGCCGGCATGGGCGCGGGACGCCGGATGAAGTTCTACATCAGCAGCGCATTCCTAAACACCCGAGAGATCGTGGAGGTCGCCAGGGCCGCCGATGACCTCGGCTACGACGGCATCGGGATCCCCGACCACATCGTCAACCTGGAGACCCTGAACACCCCGTACCCCTACACCAAGGACGGCCAGCGGCGCTGGCAGCCGTTCACCGAATGGCCCGATCCGTGGGTCCTGGTCGGCGCGCTGGCCCAGGTCACGACGCGGCTGCGAGTTCGTCACCACGGTCTACATTCCGGCCATGCGCAACCCCTATTCGGCGGCCAAAGCCATTGGCACCGCGGCATATCTCGCCGACGGGCGGGTGGAGCTCGGCGTCGGTGTCGGCTGGTGTGAGGACGAGTTCGCTCTGATGCAGCAGCCGTTCACCGACCGCGGCAAACGCACCGACGAGATGCTCGAGCTGATGCAAGCGCTGTGGTCACCGGACTGGACCGAGTTCGACGGCGAGTTCTATCAGACGCCGAGGCTGGAGATGGAACCGACGCCGCCGCGGATACCGATCTACGTCGGTGGGCTCAGCGAGACCGCGCTGCGCCGCGCGGCCCGCTACGACGGCTGGATCGGCGACTTGATCAAAACCGACCGCGCGATCGCCGCCGCGGCCCGGTTGCGTGAACTTCGGATCGAAAATGGTTTGGCGAAAGACGATTTCACCATCCTGACCCCGTTGACCGACGCCGTCACGATCGCCGACTACCAGCGCGCTGAGGATGCCGGCATCACCGGCATTCTCACCATGCCGTGGATGTTCTACGCCGGGCCGGACGCCACGCTGGCCGAGAAGGTGGACGGCATGAAGAAGTTCCGTAAGGACCTCGCGCTCGACGGGTGACCCGGCGCGCGACGGTCAAACCGTTCCGTCGCCCGCCGGTTTGGCATAACGTGACTGAGGGTGGAGTTACACGGAAACCCCGAATTAGTGCCGGTAGAGGCATTGCGCTCAGGTGACCCGATAACCGACGTCCACGGTGGCGGTCAGCATTACACAGTCCTCGAGTCGAAGGCTTTCGACGAGAGCTGCGTGGTCCTCGAACTCGAATCGAAAGCCAACGACCAGCTTCGAGTGATCGAGATGTCCTTCCCGACCGGCTACTACATGGGCAGGTCGCCTCGGCGCCTCCTCTAACGCCGCCGTCCGGCGAATTCAGGGACAACCTCGGGTCGGCGACACCCGCCGTTGACCTTTGCCTGCATTATGAACTCCTATGTCCGAACTCAAGCAGTTTCGCATCGATGTCCCATCCGAAGTTCTCGACGATCTGCAGGCCCGTCTGGCGCGGACCCGTTGGCCGGAAGCCGAGTGTGTCGACGATTGGAGCCAGGGCATTCCGTTGGCCTACACCCGGGAACTGGCGGCTTACTGGGCTGACGGTTACGACTGGCGCACCCGCGAAACCGCGTTGAACCGATTCGATCAGTTCACCACCGAAATCGATGGCCTCGATATCCATTTCATTCACCAGCGATCGCCGCACCAGGAGGCTTTCCCGCTGGTGATCACCCACGGTTGGCCCGGATCGATCGCCGAGTTCCAGAAGGTGATCGAGCCGCTGGTCAACCCGCCGTCAGGACGCCCCGAGGATGCGTTCCACGTGGTGTGCCCGTCCCTTCCCGGCTACGGATTCTCGGGCAAGCCCGCACGGACTGGATGGGGCGTGGAGAAGATCGCCGAGGCGTGGGAGACGCTGATGGGCCGGCTGGGCTACGACCGGTATGGTGCTCAGGGCGGCGACTGGGGGGCAGCGGTCACCACGCAGATCGGCCGAAACCGCGGACACTGCGTGGCTATCCACTTGAACATGCCGATCGGCCGACCAACGCGTGCAGCCCTGGAAAAGCCCACCGAGGAAGAACAACGCGCTCTGGCCGCCCTGGCCGAGCACCGGAAGTCGGGCACTGGCTATTCCAAGCAGCAGTCCACCCGGCCGCAAACGCTGGGCTACGGATTGGTCGATTCGCCGGTGGGACAACTGGCGTGGATCGTCGAGAAGTTCTGGGCGTGGACGGATTGCGACGGTCACCCCGAGAACGTGCTCACCCGAGACGAGCTTCTCGACAACGTGATGGTCTATTGGGTGACCGGCAGCGGCGCGTCGTCGGCCCGCCTGTACTGGGAAAGCTTCGGGTATGGTGACAGATGGATCGGGTTGAATTGCCCACCGGCGTCGCCGCGTTCCCCGGTGAGGTGCTGGGCGCTCCGCGGTCGTGGTGTGAGCCGGTGTACAACATCACCCACTGGTCGACGATGCCGCGCGGCGGGCACTTCGCTGCGTTCGAGCAACCGGAGCTGTTCATCGACGACGTCCGAAAGTTCTTCGCGACGGTGCGATAGACATCCGCCGTCGCGCACCGATCGATCGACCGCGGCGGGCGTCCAGGGCGTAGGCGCCACCGCCGGCGAAGATCAACAGAAAGAAGCCGAAGCAGTACAGCACGGAGTCCTCGCCGTGGTTGTTGATCGGGAAGGCGTCTGTGATCGGGGAGAGGTGGTGCGGCAGGTGCGCGGTGAAGTAGGCGAACGCCATCTCGCCGGAGGCCACGAAGGCGGCGGCGCGGGTGAACAGGCCCAGGGCGACCAGTGCGCCGGTGATTGTTTCGATCCACCCGGCGTAGTAGTCCGGCCATTGGCCCACCGGCGCGGTCTGCGCTGCCGGCCAGCCGATCAGGCTCGACAGACCGTGGCACAGGAACAGCAGCCCGAACATCACCCGGAACACCGCCAGCGCGATCGGCCAGTACGAGTTGAGCCGTGCTTCGAGCTTGCGCGCCATGCGCCGACGATACGGGTTTTACAGC
>CAWKME010000043.1:0-407111 GCA_963850645.1 uncultured Actinomycetota bacterium
CGGCCGTGTCGATCATCCACAGCAGGTCGCAGAGACCGGCGGCGGCTTCGGCCAGCTGCATCGCGGGAACGCAACGCGGCCCGTAGCCAACCGCCACCAGCGGCCGAGCCCGTCCAGTCGTGGAATCCGTCATGTGCTCAGCCGATCACGGCCTCGACGCAGTCCTGGGCGTCGTAGACGGCCCGGAGGCGGCTGCGGGGCGAGGGCAGGTAGTGGGTGAAGTAGCGCACCCCCTCGGTGAGCACGCCCAGCACGGAGAGGTTGGGCTGGAGCCGGCCCTCGGTGTCGTAGGGGTGGAAGTCCTGGTTGATGGCCACGCTGCCCACGGGCGTGTCGCCGTAGCTGAGCTGGGTCAGCCTTCCCTTGGCGTAAAGACGCTTGAGCAGGGGCGAGCCCGACCGGGCCAGCGAGGGCATGTCGAGATAGCCCCGCACCACCGCGTCGGCCGTCATGGCCGTCGGCTCGTCAAGGGCCGTCGAGCTCAGTCGGACGCCGTCGGGGCAGGCGGCCAGGTCCGGGCTCGGTCCGAGCGGGATGCGCACAACCCCGGCGTCGAGCAACGCCAGCAGCTGCTGGGAGCGCATGGGTGGCACGCCCGCCTCCAGCCGGTTGATGCGGCCCCGGACGTTGGACTGGAACTCGACGTAGGAGTCGAGGGACAGACCACCGAACTCGATGACCGAACGCAGCTGATCCCGCAGGATGCGCAGCACCTCCTGGGCCGCCTTGACTGGGCTCCCCCCCGGTCGCAGCGCCTCGGTGAGGTCGTCCTCGACCATGTCGTAGACCTGGCCCTGGTAGTCGGCGGCCGACGTGTAGTGGCGCTCTGACCCGGCGAAGAGGTGGGTGGCCGGGTCGAAGCGCCCGTAGCGCGGCTCGAGAACGTCGACGGCCTTCTCGTAGTACCCGTCGACCCAGCCTTGACGGAGCACGGCGCGGACCTCGGTCGACTTCACGTCGCCCCCCGCCAGCAAGGCGGCTTGTATGTAGTAGCGCGCCTGCATCTCGGCGAAGATGAGGGGCAGCAGCTCGGCCCGGAAGTCCACGTGCCGCCGCACCGGCGACCCGCCCGGATTGGTGAGCGCCGCGAACTCCTCGGGGGTGCACACCACCGGCTGGTACTGGCCGTATGGGTCGACGCCGGTGGCCGACTTGGCGCAGTACGGCGCGCCCGAGCGCGAGTAGAGGGTGATGGTCGGCTCCCGGCCCGAGGGCACGTACCGCAAGCGGTCGGCCCGGTCGCACCGGTCCTCGAAGGTCCCGCCGCGTCCGATGGTGAGGGCGGTGATGACGTCGTAGCCGACCAGGCCCATGCCTGCCACGGCCAGCGAGGATCCGGCCGGAGCGCTTTGGTCCAGGCACTCGATGGGGTAGGCCTGCTGGTAGTGCACGCCCCCATCGGCCCCGGGCTGGTGGTTCCAGGTGTGCCCCGACGTCAGCACCACGTGGTCGACCGTGAGGGTGGCGCCGTTGTCGAGCAGCACCTCCTCGCGCCCCGCCGAGCGCCGGCGAGATGTCGACGGCCGCCGCGTAGTGCCGGACGATCTCGAGGTTGGGCGGGGCCCAGTCCACCAGCGTGTCGTAGAACCAGACCAGGTACTCGCCCATCAGCCGCCGGGGCAGGTAGTCGGTGGGCCGGATGGGGTCGCCCCCTGCGCCGATGCGGCATTCGTAACCCACCCAGCGGTAGCCGCAGCACACCGCCCACTGGTGCAGGCCCACGGCGTAGGGGGGAGGGCGTCCCCGTCGGGGGCGGCGTAGAGGGAGAGCTGACCGCAGGCGTTGTTAAGCACCAGGAAGTCGGGCTGCTCGGCGGAGTAAACCCCGCCTCCGAGCTGAGCGGGCTCGACGACGTGCACCCGCACCGGCGTCGCTACCTGCCGGGCCCGGCTCACCGTCCGCTCCAGCACGCATAGACCCCACGAGCCGAGCCCCACAATGGCCATTTCAATCATCGGACGCCTCCCATTCACGCCACCTCAGATCGGCGGCCGCTGGCTGATCTCTGCGTTCGAGCCCGTTTAAACCGGCTTTCCTCGATCGCGGCCGCGGTGAGTCGGCGGACCGCGTGTACCAGCTCGTCGACGTCGTGGGTCGTGGTGGCAAACGAGGTGACGAAACGGACGACACCTGGCTCCCAACGGCCGTGGTAAAAGCCGTAACCCTGGTCCAGAAGTCCGTCGATGACCTGCTGGGGCAGGCGGCAGAAGACGATGTTCGCCGCTGGCGTGCCCGCAAGGCGAGTGCCGGGAATGGACTTCAGCCCCTCTTCGAGCCGCGCGGTCATGGCATTGGCGTGCCGGGCATTGCGCAGCCACAGATCGTCGGCGAGGTAGGCGTCGAGTTGGGTTGCGGCGAAACGCATCTTGGCGGCGAGTTGTCCGGCTCGCTTAGCCCGGAAGCGGAGCTCTGTGGTCAGGGAGCGGTCGAAGACGACGATCGCATCGGCGGTTATGCTCCCGTTCTTGATGGCGCCAAAGGACAGCATGTCCACGCCGGCGCGCCAGGTTAGCTCGGCGGGATTGCAGCCCAGTGCGGCGACGGCGTTGGCGAGGCGGGCGCCATCCATGTGGACGCGCAGGCCCGCCTGCTTCGCGATGGAGGCCAGATGTCCGATCTCGGCGGGGGTGTAAACCGCGCCGGTCTCGGTTGCCTGGGTGAGGCTCAACACGGAGGGTTGCACGCTGTGCACGTCTCCGACCTTGCGGTGCACTGCGGCCCGCAGCTCGTCGGCGTCGATCTTGGCGTTTTCCCCGCCCAGGGCAATGAGTTTGGCGCCCCCGGTGAAGAACTCCGGTGCGCCGCACTCGTCATTGTTGATATGGCTGTCGCGGTGGCATAACACGGCGCCCCACGGTGGGGTCAGCGCGGCCAAGCTCAATGCGTTCGCCGCCGAGCCGGTGGAAACGGGGAGCAGATCGACGTCGCGTTCAAAGATCTCGGTGAAACGGCGTCGTGTGCTCGAAGTCCAACTGTCGGTGCCATAGGGCGGTGCGTGCCCGGAGGCTGCTTCTGCAACAGCTGCAATGATCTCGGGTGCACCACCGGCGGTGTTGTCGCTGGTGAAGGACCGATATGGCGCCATGGGGATCACAGCCCCGGCCCGCTTCTTTCGGACGACAACGAGCGAATGACGACAGTGACGTGCGCGAGGGGCCCGGGGTGTACAGCCGTCAACGCCAGCATTTCTGCCGGTGTGGGCACCAACGACATGTGCTCCTCCTAACGGAAGCAGCCCAAGCCGGGGTTGTTACGCCGACGCTTGAGTGCGAGGGTGATGTGTATACCGACGATGTACCTGATGGGCAGTTTACATACTTTTGGACGACAAAGAAAGCATATCGCCGACATTGAGTTTGCGGGATGGCAGAAGCATCGGTCATCACTCGAAGAGTGGGTGGAGAACCGACCGCGCGGTCTTGTCAGGCGGCTCCTCGCGGAGATATCCGCCTGACCTGCGTGAACCTGCGTGAGCGCGCGGTGCGGATGGTTTGGCTCGTCGTGTCCGCGCTCTTCTCGGCACCGCTCAGGTTCGTATTGATCCCAACGGTGTCGGCCTCCCGGGCTGCGAGCGTAAGCAGCCGCTGGCTCCGGCCCCCAACCATGACGCGAGGTGGCGAAGCCGGGCGAGGATCACAGCCGCGCCGCGCACCGTGTAGTAGCTCCCTGCGAATGTCGCATCCCCCTCACTCCACAGCCTCTTCATGACAGCGATGCTCTCGGCCAGCCGGTCCACGCGGACAGCCAGTTCGTCGAACGCGATCCCCGCTTGCTCGTAATCGCTGCGGGCCTAATGGAATTGACGACATCTCGTCATTTCAGCGCGCCGGTGAGGCTTACTTTTCGACGAGTGGGTATGGTGCTGCGACAATTGAGTCAAGCGACGCCTGTAGTTTCGCCGTGTCGAACACGCAGTCGTAGTACGAAGCGGTGAGGTGGAGTTCCGATTGCACCCGGTTTATCGCCAGTGAGATCTGATTCGCCAAACCGACTGGAAGCCGTGTCACGAAGACATGGGGGCTCGTCGACGTCGACCATGAAATCCGTTGGGCTGCGGGTATATTGGAACCGTCACTGACCACGAGACGGGCGCGTGAGCTGCCCGAGTTCCAGGCAGTCTTAATAGCTGGCCGGGAGGCGAGCCGCTTAGCGTAACCCATGCCGTAGCCGACAAGAGCCCGGAACCCGTTTGTGTAGTCTTTTATCGAGGCCGCGATCTCGGCTGGATCGTATGGTGAGCTGATCCTAACCAGCGCAGTGCCAACAAAATTCGACAATGTGCCGACATCCGACGGCAAGTGTCGATTGAGATCCACCATGACGCTCAGTTGTTCCTCCGGTGTAATGCCATGGGATTCGAGCGAACGGAGAAATGAGGAAGTTATGATTGCGGAGGTTGACACCCCGGGCCAGTACCGGTCGCGAATTTCTCGCGCTCGCGTTAGAAAATCCGCGCCGCTGCGTGCGTACGCGACCGACACCCTGCCCGCGAACGGCGTCATCGTGCCGCCCGCGCGCCGAAGCCTACGTACCGGTTCGTTGAGCGCCTTCAACAGCTGCCAGGGTTCGGTTCGTACGGCGTGAATCGTTGAACGCAACCCCGGGTTGCTGCAATTGACCAGCGGCGGCGGATGAGCGAACCCTGGTTCGGCAGCGCCCACCGACGCCATGATCTCAGCGAAGAGGCGCCAACCGCCAAGGCCGTGGTCGTACACGATGAAAAGCCAGGGATCGGCGACATGGATACGCAGTGAGACGTCGGGTACTTGCGGACCTGCAGCAGTCAGCTTTTCAAGAGTCCGAGCCGGATCGTCGCAGTCCATATCTGGTCCCTCGCAGACCGCCACCGAACTACATGTCGAGTCAAACCGCCAGCGGCGGCGGTTCGGATCCGGGAGTAGCCCAATGCGATTAGGCGGACCACCCTGCGCTATCGCCCTAAGCCGCAGGCGAAGTCTGTCTGGATCATCCAAGTGGTCGAGTGGACCGACCAAATAGGCGACGGAATGGCCCGCGTAGGCGGCGTCTATAACCCTCACCTCAGGCCGCTTTGTTGGGCGGAGACAAGCCAGCCTCTTTCAGCAGCCGTCGCTCGTCGACCTTGCTGCAAGACTTCAAGGGCAAGTCGGCCACTAAGTGCGTGGTCCAGCACCGCACCGAGCACACCGTGGTCCGTCACGCCACCTCGCAGATGCAGCATGCTCACTATTTCTCGCTCGCCGGTGGAGGTCATTGAAGCACTCCGCGAGTTAGGTGCCCGCGAGCTGGGCGACCACAGGTGCGAAGGACTCCATCGCCTCGCCCGGCACCACGATGTTGGTGAAGCCCCACCGCTTGCGGCGCTCCAGGAGCCGTTCACACAATTCGTCCGGGGTACCGATCAGAACGATCGGAAGCTCGAGTGCGTCCTCACCCGGAAGGCCGAGCATGGTTGCGGTGCGCACGGCAGCGCGTTGGCTGGCGACGACTCTGGTGGCGAAGGCCACGATCTGGAGCTCGATCGAATCGAACCGGTCCGGCGCCGCTTCTCGTATCCAGGTCAGGCAACGGTCGTAATGATCGAAGGTGGCTTGGCTCGCCAGGTCACCACCCTTCTCGCCCGAAGCCAGGCTGGTGTTCACGCCCACAATGTCCGCTTGCTTGGCAGCAACCGTGAGTATCCGCCTACTTCCGCCACCGACGATGACGCGGGGTGGCGAAGCCGGGCGCGGATCACACTGGGCGCCGCGCACCGCGTAATACCTTCCTGCGAAGGTCGCCTCCCCCTCACTCCACAGCTTCTTCATGACAGCCAGGCTCTCGGCTAGCCGGTCCACGCGGACGGCCGGTTCGTCGAACTCGATCCCCGCTTGCTCGTAATCGCTCCGGAGCCAGCCCGCTCCAAGACCCACCTCGACCCGCCCTTCGGCCGCCAAGCCGAGCGTGGCGATCTCCTTGGCCAGGACCACAGGGTTGCGGAGGTCGTTGTTCAACACGCCGGACCCCACGTGCAGGGTGGAGGTCGCTTCGGCGGCCACGGTCATTGCTACGAGAGGCTCGAACTGGGCGTCAAGATGGTCAGGGACGTACAGGGTCGAGTAACCGAGATCCTCGGCCATACGGGCCTGGTCCCGCCACGCCGACATGGTTGGCGCGACCGCGGCCTGCACGCCGAATCGGAACGGGAGCATCTGTCGTGGCACCTCCACTGCTCAGTCATGAAAGCCGGGACTAAAACCGACCGATAGTCATTGAATCATCCTTATATCATCCCGTACAGTACAAGCTATGCCAATAGCTGTACGAACAGTCGGTTCGGATTTCTCGCCGACAGACATTGCGAAGCTGCTCAACGAAGACGGGTGTGTGGTCATCGCCGACCTCGCACCACCCGAAACGATGGATCAGATACGGGCCGAACTCGAGCCGTACCTCGCTGCCACCGGCGGAGGCAACACTGACTTCCTGGGCGCAACCACCCAACGCACCGGCGCCCTGATCGCCCGTTCGCCGACAGCTCGCTCACTCATTACTCACCCGACGATCATCGACACGCTCGATCTCGTGTTGGGCGACCACGCCAGCACCTTCCAGGTCGACCTGACCCAGCTGGTTACCATCGGACCCGGTGAGCCGGCGCAGATGATTCATCGGGACCAGTGGTCGTTCGATCGCTACCAGTTCCCGAGGGGCTTCGAAGCCGAAGTCGCCACCATGTGGGCCGTGACCGACTTCACCGAAGAGATGGGTGCGACACGGATGGTGGTGGGCAGCCACCGGTGGGAGGACGATCCCGACGACGTGGACCCCGCGCTGTCCTCCCCAGCGGTCATGACCAAGGGTTCAGTGCTGTTGTACACCGGCTCGGTATTCCACGGCGGGGGCGCCAACAAAACCAAGACCAGCCGGATCGGGATGAACGTGGGCTACTCGCTCGGGTGGCTGCGGCAGGAGGAAAATCAATATCTCGCCTGCCCGCCCGAGATCGCCCGCACCCTCCCCGAGGGGCTGCTCAGGCTGATGGGCTACCAGCGCGGCTCCTACGCCATCGGCTACGCGGACGACATGCGAGAACCCCTGGACTGGCTGTACGGCAGCCCGGCCTTTATGTCGGACTTCTACGATTACCGCCGCGCCGCTCGCAAGCGGCTCAAGGCGACCGGGAGCTACGTCCCGCCCATAAGTCTTAGCCCGGAAACACCGGCTAATGAGAGAACAACGGCAGATAGGTGAGGGAAAGCATAATGCAGAATCGGATTCGTGAAGTCTTAGCTGCTCATGGCCGTATGGCGGTCGATCCACGCGAGGTGGACGATCAGGCCGACCTCTACGACCTCGGCCTGACGTCGCATGCGTCGGTCGACGTCATGCTTGCGCTCGAGGATGCATTCGACATCGAGTTCCCCGATGAAGTGCTCAAGAAGTCCACCTTCGCTTCGGTGCGCAATATCGAGCAGGTAGTCGAAGGCCTGGTCAAGTTATCTGCGTGATGGAAGGTGCGGTAGTAGTCTTATGGCGAGTACATGATCACCTTGCCAGACGAGGTTGACGGGCGCCGCGTCCGCGTCGGATGCGATGTCGTTGAGGTTGAGGATGTCCAGGACTCGCTGGCGGCGTTCGGAGACCGGTACCTGCGCAAGGTTTTCACCGCGAGCGAAATCAACGACTGCCGAGGCCGCAACCAGGTACACAGACTGGCGGCCCGGTTCGCGGCCAAGGAAGCAGTGATCAAGGCATTCGCAGAACCCGACATGCCATTTCCCTGGCGCGAGATCGAGGTAATACGGGACGGTCCGCTGCCTTTGCTTCGTCTAAGCGGAACGCTCGCCGAGCGGGCACAACACCGAGGCTGGCTTAGCTCGTCTTTGTCGCTTTCGCACGCCGATTGCCACGCAATGGCCTTCGTTGTCGTGGTCTGCAGTCCGGCCGAGTCCGGGGCGTAGGCGCGATGACCCGCAGACATGATCCGGCATGGGTTTGGATGATCGGCGCGTTGGTCGGCGCGCTCGCGCTTGCCGGGGCCGTCCTGGCCGCTTACGGCACCGGTCCCGCGGGCATCGGGCAGGCGGTGCGCTACACGGCGCGCTGGTCGTTCCTTTTTTTCTGGCTTTCCTATACCGGCGGCGCGATGGCCATCCTGTTCGGCCCAGCCTTTGCCGGTCTGGCGCGCCGGGCGCGAGCCTTGGGCCTGGCCTTCGCCGCCGCGCTTCAGGTCCATATCGGATTGGTCATCTGGCTGGGCGTCATCATCGGCCAGATTCCCCTGCAGGGCGGCATCTTGTTGTTCTTCCTGGCCGCACTGTCCTGCACCTATCTGCTGGTGCTGCTGTCCTTCGGAATCGGAACGCGCAACCTGGGACGTCTGTGGCGGCCACTGCTCTTCCTGGCCACGACTTACATTCTGATCGCCTTCGGCCGGGATTTTGTGCTGGGCGCATTTTACCTGGACGTACGGCATTGGCTCTTGTTCGTCGAATATGTGCCGTTCGCCCTGTTGAGTCTTATTGCCATCCCGTTGCGCCTTGCCGCGCTTCTTCGCCAGCGCTTCGATTTGTTGCCCGTTTCGACGAAGCCGGCGAGACGGACACTGACTGATAGTTGAACAGAGCCAAATCCTTTCGCTTAGGGGGCATGTTGTCGACGCCGACCAAAGCCGATGTGAAGCCGCCGACGCAGGCAGACCTCATCCGGCTAACAGGCTTACAAGCTCTGGCGCGCCTACCGGTGGAGATCATGCGCGCCGAGCGGCGGGCAGGCCGCAACACCGCCGGCTTCATATCGGGCTACGAAGGTTCGCCGCTGGGCGGATACGACATGGAACTCGACCGCCACCGGGCCCTACTGGACGGGTACGGCATCATCTTCCAGCCGGGCGTCAACGAAGAGCTTGCGGCGACGGCCGTTCAGGGGAGCCAGCTCGCGTCGGCGTCGCAGGAATGCACGGTCGACGGCGTCATCGGGTTCTGGTACGGCAAATCGCCAGGATTGGATCGGGCGTCGGATGCGTTCCGGCATAACGTTCTGATGGGCGTGCCCGCCAACGGCGGAGCCCTCGTCTTCGTTGGTGACGACGCGTCAGCGAAGTCATCGACGGTGCCCGGTGCATCGGAACGGTTGCTCGCCGATTTGGGCATTCCCACGCTGTACCCCGCGGACCCTCAACAGATCCTGGACCTCGGCCTACATGCCGCGGCCATGTCACGAGCCAGCGGCCTATGGGTGGCGCTCAAGATATCGACCGACGTTGCCAACGGCTCTATGACAGTCGATGTCGCCCCCGGCCGCGTGATCCCCGTGGGACCTGTACGCGCAGTGGACCACGCAGTGACGGCAAAGATGATGCAACCGATGCTCGGAGTTCTGGAACGCAGTCGCGACGGCGAACGTCGTCAGGCTGCACTCGACTACGCCGCGCGAAACCAACTCGACCTCGTCACCGCGCACGGTGCCCTCGACCGCATCGGGATCATCGCCGCCGGACCCACGTTCCTCCACGTCCGTGAAGCTTTGCGGCGGATGGGTCTCGACGATATAGAGCTGGCGCAACAAGGAATTCGCCTGCTTCAGCTGGGGATGATCGACCCCATCGAGCCGCGCACGCTGAATGGCTTCGCCTCAGGCCTGCAGAAGATCATCGTGGTGGAGGACAAACGGCCCTTCATTGAAACCGCCGTCCGCGACCAACTTTACAGTCACAACTAAGGGCGGGCCGTTGATCGTCGGCAAGCGGAATATCGAGGACGGCCCGGTGTTCCCAAGCAACGGCGAACTCACCGCCGACACGATCGCTCCCGTGCTTGCGGAAATCCTGCTCGGCCACAGTGGGATTCGCTCGGTCCGGGAGTGGCTCGACCGGCGCCAATCACCGAAATCGCCGCTGACACTTCCCTTGATAACTCGCAGCCCTTATTTCTGTTCGGGGTGTCCGCACAATTCGTCGACGAAGGTGCCTGAAGGCTCGTTGGTCGGCGCTGGCATCGGGTGCCACGGTCTCGTCACACTCATGGCCGAGGAACTGGTGGGCAGCATCACCGGGTTGACGCAGATGGGCGGCGAGGGCGCGCAGTGGATCGGAATGAGTCCCTTTGTGCACCAGTCCCATTTGATCCAGAACCTGGGGGATGGCACTTTTCATCACTCCGGCAGCCTCGCGGTGCGCGCCGCCGTCGCAGCTGGCTCTCACATCACCTACAAAATCCTCTACAACTCCGCGGTCGCGATGACGGGCGGTCAGCGCCCCGAAGGCGCGCTCACCGTGAATGATCTCGCGCGGGCATTGCTGGCCGAGGGTGTCTCGCGGGTCATCGTCACCACTGACGACCCGAAACGCTACCGTCGCAGCGATCTTCCGCGCGGCGTCGGCTGCTGGCATCGCGATCGTCTGGACGAGGCGCAGCGGACGCTGGCAGCCACACCTGGTGTCACGGTCATCATCCACGACCAGGAGTGCGCTACCGAGCTGCGTCGTAAGCGCAAGCGCGGCAAAGTAGTTCAACCCGTTCAACGCGTCATGATCAACGAGCGGGTGTGCGAGGGCTGCGGAGACTGCGGCGCCAAGTCGAATTGCCTGTCGGTTCAGCCGATCGATACCGAATTCGGTCGCAAGACCCGGATCGACCAATCATCGTGCAATCTCGACTTCTCCTGCCTCAAAGGAGATTGTCCGGCCTTCATGACGATAGTGCCTCGCCCCTCGAGCCGCGCAAAGGTGGCATTGAGGGAACTCGAGACGGCTGATCTCCCCGAACCGCCTCAGCTGGCCGCCGAGCCGCACACCACCCGAATCACCGGCATCGGCGGATCCGGTGTCGTCACGGTCGCCCAGACGCTGGCCGCAGCCGCGACGATTGCAGGTCGCTACGTTCGCACTCTGGACGAGACCGGCCTAGCCCAAAAAGGCGGACCGGTGGTTTCCGACATAAAGATCTTCGATCAATCGACAGCGGTGGCGAACCGCGCCGGCGAGGGCGAATGCGACCTGTACCTAGGCTGTGATTTGTTGGTCGCGGCCGAGGCTCGCTACCTGCTCGCTGCCGATCCGCGCCGCACGGTTGCGGTCGTCTCTTCGTCGGCGGTGCCAACCGGCCAAATGGTCGTCGACCCGGACACCACGTTCCCGGCAATAAGTCAGGCGATAGCGCCGATACTCGAGGCCACTCGCGCCAAGCACGCCGTCATCCTCGATGCCCGTAAGCTGGCCACCACTTTGTTCGGCCAGGATCAGTTCGCGAACATGCTGTTGGTGGGTGCGGCGTACCAAACCGGCAGACTGCCCCTGCGCGCCGAACACATCGAGGAAGCCATTCGCGGCAGCGGCGTTAAGGTGCAAGAGAATCTGCAAGCATTCCGCCGAGGTCGGCAAGCCGTGGCTGCACCAGCCGATTTGGACGCCGCCGTCGCACAATTGCGAAAAGAGGGTCGGCCCAAGACCATGTCGCCCGATGCCCGTCGCATTGCAGCGATAGTTCGGGCAGTGCCCAAATCGCCGCTCGCCAAGGACGTCGCGGTGCGGGTCTCCGATCTGATCGCCTATCAGAGTCGCCGATACGCACAACACTACGCAGAGTTCGTCGAGCGGATTCGTGTCGCAGAAGCAACGAAGGTGCCCGGTGTTGACGACCTGACCAGGAGTGTCGCTCGAAATCTGCACAAGCTCATGGCATACAAGGATGAGTACGAGGTGCCTCGACTCTGCCTGGACCAAGAGGTCGACGCTCGGGTGCGCGAGGCGTTCGGGTCGGACGCGCGGGTGTCCTACAAGCTACATCCACCGTTCCTGCGTGCGATGGGTATGAATCGGAAGCTCACCTTGGGCCCATGGGTGCGGCCGTTCTTTCGGGCGCTTGCCAGCCTGCGGTTTGTCCGTGGCAGCTTTTTGGATCCGTTCGGCCACACCCACATTCGTCGTTTGGAACGGCAGTTGATCGTGGAGTACCGAGGGTGGATGGACGCCGTCGCCGTCGTCCTGACTCCGGAAAATCACGCGCTCGCGGTCCGCGTCGCCGAGCTACCGGATATCGTGCGCGGATACGAAGATGTCAAACTCGATAATGTCGCCCGATACCGAAAAGAAGTCGAGCAGTTGATGTCTGAGCTGAGGATGCAGGCGCCGCAGCTTAAGGGAGAGGCGCCCATCAGCCGCGGCTGAGGTGGGCCCGGATGGCAGAGATGGTGGCCGTGGTGGCGTCCGCGCTGCCGCCTCCAAATGAGGCTCTACTGGCAAAGCCGTGCGTAAGTGCATCGAACTGCCGGTGATCGACCGTGACGCCGGCCGAGCGTAGCGCCCCGGCGTATTCGTTACCCTCGTCGCGCAGTGGATCGAATCCTGCGGTGATCACTAAAGCGGGGGCCAACCCAGATAGGTCAGCGGCCTTCAGCGGCGATACCCGTGCATCGTCGGCGGCAAGGCCCGTGCCGCCCAGATACAGGTCTACGAACCGTTCCTCCTGCACCTTGGACAGGAAGAACCCGTCCGAGAACAGGGTGCGCGACCGGGTCTTCGCGGAGAGGTCGAGGAGCGGATAGAGCAGCATTTGCAGCGTTGGCTGCGGAATACCCTCTTCGCGGCTACGCAGCGCGACGAGGGCTGCCAGGTTTCCACCGGCGCTTTCACCGCCAACGCCGATTCGGGACGGGTCAGCGCCCAGTTCGGCGGCGTGTCCACGTGCCCATCGATAGGCCGCAACGCAGTCATCGACCGCAGCCGGGGCCCTGTGTTCAGGTGCGAGCCGGTAGTCCACCGACAACACGTGTATCGCGGCGTCTCTGCAAATCATCCGACACAGTCCGTCGTAGGATTCGATGTCGCCCACGACGAAACCGCCGCCGTGGAAGAAGAGAAGTAGCGGGGCCGCCTCGGCGACGGCCGGTCGATAGTGTCGCGCTCGAAGGGGGGTGTCGGGGCCGGGAATCGTGAGGTCGCTGGTGGGGACGGCCACGTGGGTATTCATCGCCGCATGCGATTTCCGCACCAGGGCGCGGGCAACTTCCAGATCCCCATCAGCCGAGAGACCGCCAGTACGTGTGCTCCGCTGGGCGATCAGTATCAACTGAAGCGTGGCGTCAAGGGTGTTGCCGTCGATGGTGATCCTTCTGCCGCCAGTCAGGAGGCGTTTTAGCCATGGCGGAATCCACGGCATGACTTTGACACCGACGCCACGCACGGCGTTTTTCACCGCGAGGCGGCGGGTTTTGGGCCGCTTGGGTGTTATGGCTGCCTCCGTGTCTGCGAAGTGACTTCCGCGGGCACTGCGTTCGGAACACATATTTTGTTCCAGGATAAGCGGGGGTCACCCTTCATACCTGCTCTAGCAATGAAAATGCGAGCGCAAGAAGACAGTTAGTTACAAGTGTCTGGTCTTCTACTCGTTCCATTCGGCCTACGAGGACAATTGGACTCCACTGGTGCGGTGGACCTCAGGCGGCGGCTCGAAACGGCCGACCGAAACCACCTGCCGAAAGGTTCCGGTACGGGATATTCTCGACCGGCTACACCGTCTAGTCCTGAGCGCGATCATCACCAGAGAGGAGGTCGGACGTGACCGAAGACGCGATCAGCATCGGCGGTGTCGACCTCGCCGATCCGGACACATACATGGCGGGAATGCCCTTCGATGCGTTCCGGAAGCTCCGCGAGCGCGCGCCAGTGGCATGGCACCCGTACAAGGATGGGCCGGGGTTCCTCGCGCTCACCGGCCGCGACGAGGTCTTTGCCGTGTCCCGCGACAGCGCCACGTGGTCATCGGAGGCGACGGGGGTGTACTTCGACGTGCCCGGTCCCGACGACATCGCCGACCAGCGGGGGGTGTTGATGTTGACGATGGACCCGCCGCGGCACACCGCGCTGCGCGCTCTGGTCAGCAAGGGCTTCAAGCCGCGCCAGGTAGCGAAGCTCAACGAGCGCATCACGGACATGGCGCGCGACGTGGTCGACAGCGTCATCGAGCGGGGCGAGTGCGACTTCGTCACCGACGTCGCCGGGGCGCTGCCCTCATACGTCATCGCCGAACTGCTCGGCATTCCGCTGGAAGACGGCTACCGGCTTTACGAGCTGACCGAGATCATGAACACCGGTCTGATAGGCGACAAGCGCGCCATCAAGGCGGGCGCCGAGATGTTTGGGTACGCAACAGAACTCGTGGCCCGCAAACGTGCGGATCCTCGCGATGACATCGCGACATCGCTGCTGCATGCCGAGGTCGACGGACAGCGCCTCACCGAAAGCGAGTTCAACTTCTTCTTCATGCTGCTGATCAATGCGGGCGGCGACACAACCCGTAACCTGGTCGCCGGAGGCACGTGCGCGCTGATGGACCATCCGGAGGAGCGGGCGAAGCTGGAGGCGGATCCGTCGCTGCTGCCGACTGCGGTTGAAGAAATGCTCCGCTACGTTGGGCCGTTCATCGCGTTCTTCCGCACGGCCACGAAGGACACCGAACTACGCGGGGTGCCCGTGCAGGAGGGCGACCGGGTGGCGATGTTCTACCCGTCGGCCAATCGGGACGAGGCCCACTTCGTCGATCCCGACCGCTTCGATGTGACTCGTAAGCCTAACTCGCACTTGGCATTTGGCGGCGGCGGCACCCATTTCTGCCTCGGCGCGAACCTGGCCCGGGTGGAGGCGGCCGCCCTCGTATCGGAGGTGCTGAGCCGGATGAAGAACATGGAGTTGGCGGGGCCGGTCGAGCGCATGCCATCGACCCTGATCAACGGCATCCACTCCATGCCTGTCCGGTTCACGCCTGCTCGACGTATGGGCGCTTGGTGATCGCGCAAGATCACAAGACGGCCCGAAGCTCACCCGTGAACAACATCCCGCCGAACAAAGCTTGACTCCCTCCACAAAAACATGTCACGCATTTTTGGCGAGGGGCACTAGCGGATTTCGGCGACTCTCAATCGACGTGATGTCCGATACGGGGATGTGCTCCGATGGGGAAACGGCAGCTACCGGCAACAGCACATTGCGGATCGCCGCCAATATCGCCGGGTGATGGGCGGAATGATCGCCGGTGGGTATGGCGATCAGGCGGGGCGGCTGCGACGTCCATTGCAGCCGGTCAAGGGCTGCCCGACCGCCTTTGGCAGTGAACTGCTCGGCATCCTCGGGCGAGGCAATCAGCGTCACGTCGGTTCCACGGTGGGCAAGCGTTGTCAGAACAACCTCCGGCAGGTACACGAGTCCGACCCAGCTCAACACCCGCAGGACGTATCGCGGGAGGTGGTTGTGCATAAAGCTCTTCGTCGGCTTCCGAGCCGGGTCGAGAAATGCTCTGAGGCGCTTAGCCCTGGACCTGCCAGCGCCGCCGCCCGTGTCACCAGCCGCGTTGGTGTTTAGCGTTATCTTCCGATAGCCCCACTGCGACAGCAAGGTGGGGGTAACGCGCCAATTCCACACCAGCAGGTTGACCAGAATCGCCGAGCGCGCACCGACATTGCGGGCGACCTGAGCGACGTACCACGCGCCGGAGCAGATACCGACAAGCTCGAGTTCGCCGGCGTCTTGGCACGCATGTCTGGCCACCGCTATCGAGTCGGTGATGTCAGCCTTGGAATAGATTCTGCGCCAACGGTTCCGGCTGATCTGGCCCGACAAGCCCTGTCTTGCCGGGTCCCAGCGCACCGCCTGGGACTCGGCCGCTGCAATGCGACGTGACAATTCAACCCACTCCCGGGCGGGTCCTACGTGCAAGTCGTTGGCCGTCACGAAGAACAACACGGTCTTCGCGGGCGCGGGACTACGGCGTCGGGGCACCGTGCGGATGGCGAATAGGCCGTTCGGCTCGATTCGTTCGATGCTCTCGAAAACATCGGCCCCGTCGGGCCCTTCGGCCGGCATCGTCACGGTTGTCAGGTATTGGGGTACGACGCGACGGGTGCGAGTGGGAACGTTCCCGTCGATCCAGTCGATGATCGAATCGACCGCCGCGAAAGGGATCGGTAACGGCGTCGGCGTCGGCGCGGCGCATTCCGGGAGACCGGCGGCAATGATCGAATCAACTCCCTCGGCCGATGCCAAAGCGGTGACGTGCTTGTCGGTCTCGGCTGGTCGTCCCACCAGAAGTACGTTGTCGACGCCATGGGCGCTAACTGGATTGGCACCCATCCGCAGCGCGGCGAATTCGGCGGCGGCGTGGTCGCTCAACCGCCCCCCGACGATTGACACTTCGCCGGGCGTAGCAGCGTCCGCGCCCACCGACAACCGGAACAGCGTTCTGTGTTCCCGGAGGTAACGCCTGCCCGTTCCATAGGGATCGAGATAGACCACGCGGTTGACCGTGTGGGATTGGCCCAGGTACTCGTTGAGGATCAGGCACCCGGCACGTATGCCGATAGCGGTCGCCGACTGCGCGCCGATCAGCGTGAGGTAGTCGAGCGCGTGGGCCACGCTCGCCACCCAGTTCGCCACCGCGTCATCACGGGCCTGGGCGTATGCAGAATCACCCAAGCCCAGATAGTCAAAACGCAGCACGGCGAAACCGCGGCGCGCCAGGCTGCCGGCGAGGACCCGTTGTAGCCGGACACTATCCATCCCCTCCTTTCCGAGCGAACCACAGATCACTACCCCGCCCCTGATCTGGTTATCGACCGGCAGATGGACGACGCCAAACAATGGCGAATCAGACGGTCCGAAAAATGTCGGCACCTCTGTCGTCGTCAACGGCATGTTGCGCTGGCTCGACGGTCGGCTTCCGCCGCTGGCGGATAGTCGTGCTCTTGATGTTGCTTCGCTGGTTGGGCCAATAATCGCTCGGTCCAATCCGACGCAGCACTAGCGAAACCGTGCTGACCGGATAACCCGAACGGCTCATCACAATTCGCTGCGCAATCTGCCGAGGAATCCGACAGCATGCGCTGCCGATGTCACAGAATCTCCCGCCTCAAACCGGTTCCCGCCATAGACGATTCGGCGCCCTCGATTGGTCATTGCAGAAGCAATGCCCAGTAAGTTGCCCGCCGCCACCGTCGACAACTCTGGCCGCGCGTTTACAAACGACATGCGCTCCTCCTAGCCGAAGCAGCGGGCCGCGGTGACCGCGACGGTGCCTCGTGCCACTGCCATCCGCATACCGCTTGTATATCTGGAGCGGAGTATACATACCATTTGACCGGTATACAACCAAGTATCAAGTTCACAGTCTCTAAAGCCCGTCAATACGTCCAGACAACCAAGAGTTGGCCTAACAACGTTGCCGAGCGCCAATCTGGCCGCGGCAAGTGGGTTACCACTGACTGTTGGCGCAGGTGTTTCGCATCGAGGACTGGAACTACACGTTCATGCCGGCTACCAGCTGGGCGCCCGTCGAGACTTCGTAGTGCGATCCTCCGGGCGGTATGTCGCTCAGAGCTTTTCGGTGATGTTGCCGTGTTCGGTGGCGGACCGATCGCGGGGCACGGCTCGGCGGAGCCTAATCGCCTGAATGAGGGCGATCCCTGCTGCCAGAACCGACAATAAGTCCGATACCGTTATTCCATGGGTGCGGCTGATCGTGAAAAGGAGGTTCCCTTCTAGGATCCCGTTGACGAACGGCCAAACCAGCGCAAACGTCAAGACTGTCAGAATCGACCACCGATTAGGCTTGGCGGCGCACCACGCCATTGATGAGAAGAGCGCATTCATTGCCGCGATGCTGTAGAACAGGTCGTTCACTTGCAGGCTCCCGTGACGTCGATGCGCCGGACAGCCTCGTCTGCTCAGCGAATCGAGAACGGGGCTGAGTCAAAACTAGCAGCCTGAGCTTTCCCGACTAGCGCGATCTTGAGGGGCTATCTCGGGTGGGATGCGCTCAGTGTGCCGCGGTGACCTCGGGATACGGAGTTTGGTTGTTGGATAAGCGAATTGGGCTCAGTGGTGGTCGAGTGTTGGCGAGTATGCCGCGGGCAGCTTGGGGGCCGACGCCGAGGCCCGATAGGAACGGATCAGGTGATCCTGGAACACCGTGAGTTAGGGCCTGGATGGTGGATAAGTCCTTGTGGCCGAGCAACTCGCGCCAACCCACACGGCATCACTGTGGCGCGCCGCGCTGCCGGTCATCACTCCTCTTGAACAGCATGTCGGTCTGGATGGTCTGCCCGTGCTCGTCGCTGACGGCTCCATAGCTACGGACAAGCTCGTAGCCGTGCTCACGCAGCCAGGCGATCAGGTCATCGGCCAGCACCTGCCCTTCGTATAGCTCGATGAACGAGCCTTCCGCACAGACGTAGGCGAACTTGTCGAGCAGCTCTCCGCACGCCCGCAATGCCTCCAACTCGTAGCCTTGGACGTCGAGCTTCAGCAACGCCGGTTCCTCGATAGAGCCGCCGTCGAGAAACGCAGACAGCGGGGCGGTCCGAACCGTCTCGGTGCGCACTTCATCGGTGCCTCGGAAGAGCCGTCCCTGGGTGGCGGTGATGGGCAGCAGAGACGACGAGTCATCGTGGCCCGACACGTGCATGGTGGACTGTCCGGCCTCGGGCCCGAGTGCGGCATGGTGCAGCGTGACGCGCCGCTCCTTGGCAAAGACACGGCGGAAGCGTGCGGCGGGTACCGCGAGAGGCTCCAGCGAGACGATCCTCGCAGCGGGATAGCTGTGCAGGGCGAAGAGCGCGAACTGACCACGATTGGCGCCGACATCGACGACCGTGCGCAGCGTCAGCGCCCCCAGCGCCTCCCCATGCTCGACGGCCGCCGCAACCCCATGCCGCAACAGGGCGGCTCGATACGGCGCCACCCTCAGGATGGCAATCAGCTTCGCCGAGCGCCTCATGCGGCGCCGGCCTTCCCGATCGCCACGGCTACAGACTCGACGAAGCCGAGTGCGGCACTCCGCGCTTCGAAGTTCTCGAAAAAGCAGGCCTGGGCACGCCGGCGCGTTTCTGCGCGGTCGGAGTCCGGCAGGTTCATCCAACGATCCAGTAGCGAGGTGGCGCCAGCGACTGTATCGCCCTCGACGAGACCCGCTCCGCAGCGCTCGATCTCGCGCCAGATGTTCACTTTGTCGCTGATGAGGACGGGCAGCCCGCACGCGAGGGCCTCGGCGATGACGATGCCGAAGTTCTCGGAGTGCGACGTCAACACGAACGCATCGGCTGCTCGGTATGCGCCCCACTTCGCATCTTCGTTCAGCATCCCGATCCAGGTGATACGGTCTCCCACTCGAAGCGACTCGGCCAGCGTTCGCAGCCCCGCCTCCGTTTCTGATTCGTCAGGTCCCGCCACGACTAAGTGCAAGCTCTCGTCGCGATGGCACACGCGTGAGAATGCCTCGATCAGCAGATCGCACCCCTTCTTCGGATGCAGCCTGCCGAGGAAGAGCAGGATGCGCTTGTCTCGAAGGTGGGGGTTCGCCGACAGGAAAGCCTCACACTGTAGCGCCGGGTCGCCAGGCGGCTCTTCGATCCCCAAGCCGACAATGGCCTCCCTTGCCTGGTAGGGCGCGAACGAGTTCGGGGCGAGGCGTCGCTCTTCCTCGCAGGTATAGAGCACGGCCTGGGCATCGCGAAGCGTGCGGTGCTCGAAAAGGCGCCAATAGAGTGCCTTCTTGGCGTGCTTGCCGGGATAGCGCTCCCTGAACCATGGATCCAGCGCCCCGTGGACAAAAAGAAAATACGGCACTCCGGCTCTGCAGCACGCCGCGTGGACCGCTTGGCTCTGGTATTGCCAAATGCCATGGACCGTCACGGCGTCGTAGTCAGGCGCGTGCCGTTCCAACCAAAGCCTCAGATGCCTGGAATATCCGTACTTTCCGAGTGCGGGGCCGAAGGCGCGGGGAGGGCCGGGCAGATCGGTGAGCCACGGCGCAGACGGAGGGTCCCAAGTGACCACGTCGATCGAGTGCCCCAGATCGGTGAGGCTGCGGGTGAGTTGATTCACGACGACACACGGGCCCCCGTAAGCTGGGTTGAGCGTGCCCGCCACTTGCAGCAGACGCATGTCACCAGCTTCCGTATTGTCGCGATCGCCACGCCGAGGCGACTGGGTGCTCCTGGATGAACGGCCTGTCGATGATGACCCCATGGGCTTCGCCGATCACAAAACTCACAGCGGTGAGCCTATACAACGCAAGCCACTCATCCGGTCTGTTCGTCTCGCGTCGGCACGCGGGAAATGAGATGTTCCGGCCGACTTCACCCGAGATCTGCGTGGTCTCGATGACCGCGGACGCTACCACCGCCACTACGCGCACCGTACTGATACGGTCGTCACATCGAACCGGCGGGATAGGAGGACGCGAGTGCCAGATCGTCGACCCAACAACTGGCTCTCGTTGATCGCCTGGCTCTTGCCCAGTTGCGGCTTCAAGCTATGGGCATTGAGGTCTTTGGGCAACCACATCGGACACGATGTCACCCTCGGGCCCAACCTCGTGCTCAATTGCGGGCCCTTTTGGATCGCCGACGGCGCGGAGATCATGAACTTCAACATCTTCCGACGGCTATCCAGCATCGAGCTGGGCCCGAAAAGCAACATCGGCAATTTCAATCAGTTCACCGCGGCCCCCGACTATCAGCGATATAGCCCATTGGTGGGCAAGCTTATCGTCGGTGAGTTTGGGGCCTTCACGAACCGTCACTACGTCGATTGTTCCGGGCAGGTCATCCTTCGGCCGTTCGCAGCCGTAGGCGGCCTCAGGAATATCATTCTGAGCCACGAGCTCGATTATGCCGAGAACACAACGGAACCCGGTCGGGTCGTCTTGGGCAAGAACGCGGTGGCCACAGCCGGCTGCATCCTGCTCAAGGACTCGTATCTGCCCGAGCGATCGGTGCTTGCGGCGGGTTCCGTGCTCCCGAAGGCAAAGGACGGCGACAGCATGCCGATCGCCGCCCTTTACGGCGGAGCCCCGGCGCGTTTCATTCGAGAGATCAAGGAATACCAGTGGTGGGATCGCGCTGAGCCCTACACGCCGTCAATACCGTTTGACGACGAAAAGTTTCGTCTGGAGTAGCCGGAGCGGAGAGCCGTTGCGGAGAGCTAGCGCACAAGCCCAATAGCACGTGGTGGCCCTGGTCGCTCCCTGGGTGGGCTCACGTCGTTCAACACCACACCCACCACTTCGGCGCCGATGTCGGATAGCTGGGTGACAGATGCATAACAGTCGGAAAGCTTCGACTTGCCTCGCCTGGTGACCAGGAGAACCCCATCAGCCCAGCATGCGACGGCCTCCGCTTCAGGACCGTCGAGAAGGGAAGGAGAGTCCACGATTACGTAGTCGAAAGTCTCGGTGAGTTGCTTGAAAAACTTCCCACACGCGCTGGAGGCCAGTAAGTCGGCCGGATCCTTATCGCGCATCCGTCCGGCGCCGATGACCTTCAAACTGTCCATTGCCATAGCCGACAGCTGCAGCGGAGCAACCTCGCTGTGTATAACGTCAGCCAGCCCTGGCGCTTCGCCATGCCCGGCGCGTCTTGCTGGCACCGGATTTCCTATATCTGCATCCACGAGGACTACCGTCTTGCCGCTTGCGGCGAATGCTGCCGCGAGATTAAGTGCGACGGTTGATTTCCCTTCGCCTTCGCGAGGGCTCGTCACCAGAATCGTGGCAGGCGAACGGTCCGAACAGGCGACCGACAATGCAGTGCTGAGGTGGCGGAATGCGCCCGCCGCGATGGCTGGGACGCCGAAGTCCATGGTCAGTCCGGCACGGAGAGTTTTGTCATGAGGGATGTGTCCCAGTGGCCGCAAGCTGGCGACTTTCTGGATGTCCCGCTCATCCCGAACCGTGTTGTTGAGCCGCTCGCGGCCCAGTGCGGCAGCGACGCCGGCCAACAAGCCGCCAAACGCCGCCAGCGTGACGTTCATCATCGTGGTCGGCGACGCTGGCTCCGGATTGAGGGTGGCCGGGGTCACTATGGTCAGCTTGGATATCGGCGGACCATCGCCGTTGGGTTTTGTCAGCGCGGCGACCCCGTCGATCATCGAGTGGCTAACCTCGTTGCTAAATCGCTTGGCCACGTCGGGATCTCGATCTTTGGCGCTAACCGTAAACATGACGGTTTCCGGAATGATCTGGGTACTGATGGCGCTCTTGGCCTGACCCAGCGTCATATTGAGGCCTGCCGCCTTTACAGCGGGCACGAGCACCGTATCCGAGTAGGCCAGTTTCGCGTACGAGCCGACGAGCATCGACGAACCCATCGCGTTTTCATAGGGGCCGGTTGGGCCTTGAGCGTTCCCCACCGACGTCACAAATAGCGTGACGGTCGCCTGGTATACCGGCTTCTGCAGCAAACAGAAAGTCAGCGCAATCAAGCCGAAGGCTACCGCGCAGCCTACGATGAGCTTCCAGCCACGGATCAGAACGGTGATCACATCTCGCGTGGCCGCGTGCGAGACGGTTGGCATCCTTACTGCCCCCTTGTAAACGAGTCCACGACGGCCGGGGGGTTAGAACCCTTCAGCCGTGCCTGATGGGCGGGGCGCGCAATCGGATCGCGATTGTCGACGGTTTGCTTCTCACACCGAACTAGATCCATCGGTATCGTTTCCTTGCAGAGCCGTGACAATAGGTTTGTTCTGGGATCCTATCACGGACGGTGGGCGTATATGCATGGATTTTTCGTACCGCTGGAATTCTGGCGCGCGACCGGCTTAAAGGTGAGAGACGATGCCATCAAACCGCACGCGAGAATCCTCATTTGCCCTAATCCGCGACCCAAAACCGAGCCGGCCCGACCGCCGCGGTCACACGGCCTGCCGGTGTCTTTCGATCCGCTGGGTGGCTCGCCAGGGTCTCGACCCGGTAGGTGGCCGCAAGGGCCGCCGCGCAACCTATCGTGTAGTACAGGAAACGGTCGGTAAGTTGATTCTCCAGCACACCAATGACTAGCGACGCGATGACCGACAACATCAGATAGGCCCCCAGCGCTTCGCCGCTGCGCTTCGCCAGCCAGCACGATCGCAACGTGCCGAACCAATATATGAGCATCCCCGCGACAAGAACGCTACCGCCGGCTGACATGATTTGAAGATAAATATTATGCGCTTCCCCGATGTGCTTTATGCCGATCCCAAAAATAGGATAATCCTTGAAATCGTTCCACGCTTGTGCATGAACGAACGTGCGCTCGTCATCACTACCAAGGCTGGCGCGGCTCCCATCGAACCGAAACAGCTTGTCGAGAATTCCGGGCGCCAACTGCGTCAGAGCGGTCAAGCCACCGAGAACCGCCGCCGTGAGGGTGGCCGCCAACCATCCCGCGACCTTCTTCTTATGTGGCGAAACGAGGATCGCGACGAGCACTGCGACCGGAAAGGCGATTTGGGCCCCACGCGACCCGGACGCCACTACACCGCCGCAAAGCAGCACCAGCGCAATACACGGCAGCCAGCGACGTCGCGACACGCTGATGAAGTGCACGGCGAAAGGTACCGCGATGGTGCAGACCAGGCCAAGCGTATTGGGGTGGTCGCTCAAACCCGTTTCCCGGTGGTTGTCGAACTGATTCCCCGTCCGCACGGTCGCCAGGGTGAGGCTGCGCGAGACATGGGTGAGGTTGGTGAGATCGGTCAGCGCGATCAAGCTGGAAACGGTCACACCGGCCAGGAACGAAGCCACGATCCACTTGGGCACCCTCGAGTCCAGCGCGGTACATGCGATGGCTGCGATCGGCACGACCAGCAGAGCGACAATCCAGAACGCCGTCTTGATGCCGCCCGGTGGGCCGGTATCGCTCCACCCCGTGAAGGGTGAGTACAAATCATGCTCATACCGCAGCACAAAATAAGTATCCGGAATAGGGCTATATACCAGTGCAGTGAAGCACACAAATAACGCGACAGCGGGCGCCCAAAGCCACCAGGGAATAGCAAATCTCAAATTTCCGAACACCACCATCGCCACGGTGACAATGAACGTAAGAAAAAGAAAAATGTCTGCAATCTGTAATCCGCCGAGATAAACGCCGCCCCATGTCGCCGTGAAGGAAGCCACCAGGAAGCAGCCCACTACCGTCTTCGACAGCCACGGCGGAAACGCCAACGCGCCCGGAATATCCTTCGACGTCACGGTTGCAGTCGTCGCGCTCTTCATGAGCCGAACGTCACCCCCGCGACGTAGCAAGGCTGGCTGCAACTTCTCGCGGCTGTACCCATCGTGACCAGCTCACCCTCCTTCTCGGGCTATCGGCCGACGTGGCGATCTCAGCCGACTCGGCCGCGGCGCGTTGCCCCGCGTCACGTCGCGGGGGTGTACCGCACCGAATCGATTAGCATCGTGGCGGGGAACGGAGTCGAAGCGTCTGGCACCAACGAACCGAGGCCGACAGCAATGTTGAGGATCACGTACATCGGATGATCGTTGAACGTCCACGTTGCGCCGGGCGGCAGCGACCCCGGGGTCCAGGAAGCGAAAACGTGTCCGTCGATGCTGGTGCTGATCTTGTCGCGCCGCCAATCCAGCACGTATTCGTGCCAGTCCGTACCCATATCGAACGGCATCAAGACCGGCAGATCGTACCCACCGGCGCCGTGAATCGAAGATCCGCCGATAGGCAACGCACTATCCCAAATGTCAATTTCGCCGCACTGCGGCCAACCCACAGTCGCGAAGTCAGAGCCCAGCAGCCAGAACGCCGGCCTAAGGCCCGGCCCGGCGGCGGGTAGCTTGATGCGGGCGGCGAGGGTGCCATAGCAGAAGTCGAGATGCCCGTGCGTGTTAAGGGAGGCGCTGCTGTACTCAAACGTGCCGAACCCGGGGATGTTAATGGGTTCTCTGATCGCGGTGATCGCGAGATTGCCGTCGCCATCCAGTGACGCGTTGCGCGGACTGTTGGTGTATGCCTCGAGTTGGCCGTCCGTGCCGCCACCGCCCAGCTCGTAATTCCACAATTGCGGATTGGGCGGGGCACCTGCGGGACCAGAGAAATTATCGACCACTGCTCGTTGCGCCGGGCACACACTTACGTCGTCCGCGCGGCTGATTGTTCTGCTGCTAACTTCCCCTAACGAGATGACAACAGCCTGCAAAATGCAGACCGCAAGTGCCGCTGATTTCAGCAGACGTATCGAGCGCAGGCGGCGGAAGACGTTCAGCATTTCGAGCTACCGCTCCATCCGCCGATTGCCCTCCATACGGACGCCAGCATCTCCGGCGTTGTGGTCACGAACGACATGTGCTCCTCCTGGCGGAAGCAGGCAGACCCGGCGACGGGCCGAGGGACGGCGGCTGGGCGGGCCCTATGTAGGCATACCGAGCACTTGAATGGAGCAGATAAACATACTATACGTTAGCACACTGCGGCATTCCAATACTGCTGGTCTTTAAATAGACTCTACACATCCATAGAGTCGGGTTACTAGCCGCAGAGCAGACCTCGGGCCGCCGAGGAACGTCGACGGAGACAGCGCCACCCACCGGCGGGGAAGAGCACACCGTCCCATCGCGCTACCGCCCACGGGGCCCAGAGACGGACTTGTTTTCTACGATTACTCCGGCCCCACCCCGGCCAGGAGCACCTCAGTCGCCAGGCATCTCAGGCCTTTACGGCGGAGTTCCCGCGCGTTTCATTCGCGAGATAAAAACGATCTGAGTCCGGGATCGCGCTGCCATCGATTCGCCGGCGGGACCGTTGAGACGACTGGGGGTTTGGTGTGGACTGGGAGCGGAGAATCGCGAGTGGAAATGTCGATGTTTCCTCAGTTCGCGGGCTTTCCCTCAACCGGTAGCACCAGTCTTCGTATTCGTCCAGCGCACGTTCTGGGCTCAGTAGGCGGCGAGCGTACTGCTGGCCGGACATCCCAAGTCGGCTGCCGGCTTCGATGTTGTCGGCTAGACCGACCGCCGTGTCGAGCAGAGCCGCAGGATCGCCGGCCGGGACCACGACACCTGCCCCAGCGTCGCGGATTTCCCCAGCAGTGACACCGTTGGCGTCAGTGGCCGCTAGGACCGGGCGGCCGGCGGAGAAGTAGGAAGTCAACTTGCTCGGTACTGCCATCTCACCGACGCCCGGGCGCTCGTTGACCAACAAGACGTCGGCGCAGGCCAGCACCTGACGATAATCGTCAGCGTCTAGCGGCTCCTTGAATTCGATCCGCTGGACACCTTTGGCCGACTGTTGCAGTAGCCTTCTTTGGTTGCCGTCGCCCATTAGCACGAACCTGATGTCGACCCCGCGCTCGTCTGCGAGTCGTGCTGCTGCGACAACGTTTTCCAAACCCTGCTTGGCGCCCATGTTTCCGGAATGCAGAACGATGCGCTCCTGCGGTTGCCAGCCGTGCTGCAGACGCACTTCCGCAGTGTCCACGGGGGCGGTCGGTGGTTCGATGTGTGCCCAGTTTCGTATGACGGTGACTCGCTTGGCGTCTACCCCCATCTTGACCGCCGCGTCCGCGAAGCGGTCGTGAATCACGGCCGTTCCCGTCGCATGGTTGAGGACCGCACGTTCAAACCGCACTGCCGGCCCGGCCATGGTGGTCGACATGGCGCCCGTCTCGACGACGCCCTTGCCGTAAAGGTCCTGCACGATCAGGCCCGCCGGGATGTTGGCCAGCCTCGACCGCGCGATGACCATTGCACTGGCGATCAACGAGGGACTGATCGTGAGGACGAGTTCTGGCTTGTCCCAGCGCGCTGAGGCCACCCGGGCGCCGAAGGTGCTCTCGAATACCACCCTGCTGCGCGTCGTCGGGTTGGCGGGTACGTAGTGGGCGAACCGTCGCACCACGACGCCGTCGACGGCTTTGGCTGTCCCGGACAACCCGCGGTACGCGGGGTCGACACGCCATTCCGGGTAGTGCGGCAGGCCAGTGAGAACCTCGACATCGTGCCCTCGAGCCGCCAGGCCGACAGCCATTCCCGTGGTATACGGGGCGATACCAGACTCCTCCGGCTCATAGTTGATACTGACGACGCAGATCCGCACTTACCCGACACTCCCGCCGTGGAGCGCCGGGATGGATATACCCGAACGGCCGAACGACTTACGCCTCAATAGTTTTCTATCGCAGCACTTTTCGCACGCCAGCAGTGCGTCACCGATCGAGACTGCCGGGCCCGCTGCATTCATTTCCGTGCCGCGCCGGCGTTTGCTCGATACCAGGCCACTGTTGATTCGATGCCCTCAAGCAGTGAGATTGCGGGCTGCCATCCCGCCTCGCGTAAGGCGGAGATGTCGAGAAGTTTCCGCGGTGTGCCGTCCGGTTTCCTGGTATCCCAATGAGTTTCGCCGTTGTAGCCCACCGCTGAGGCCACCATCTGGGCGATTTCCTCGATGCTGTGGTCGATCCCGGTACCGACGTTGATGTGATCCGGCCCGTCGTAATGCTCTAAAAGGAATAACGACGCGCTCGCCAAGTCGTCGACGTGCAGCAACTCGCGCCGCGGTTTTCCGGTGCCCCAGTTCGTCACTTCCGGTGCCCCACTGGCTTTGGCCTCGTCGTAGCGGCGGATGAGCGCGGGCAGCAGGTGCGATCCGGTTGCGGAGAAGTTGTCACCCGGCCCGTATAGGTTGGTCGGCATCGCAGAGATCCACGACAGACCGTATTGACGCCTGACCGCCTGTACTTGAAGGATGCCGGCGATCTTGGCGATCGCGTATGCGTCGTTCGTCGGCTCCAGCGGCCCGGTGAGCAGCGCGCTCTCGGGAATCGGCTGAGGGGCGAACTTCGGGTAGATGCACGAGGAGCCAAGAAACAGCAGCCGCGGTACCCGGGCGGCCACGGCAGCGTCGAGCAGGTTGACCTGGATCTGCAGGTTCTCGGACAAGAAATCGGCGGGGTAGGTGCTGTTTGCCAGAATTCCACCGACTCGGGCGGCGGCGTCGATGACGACTTCGGGCTTTGCTCCGCGAACGAAGTCAAACGTGGCGGCCCGATCCGTCAGGTCGAGTTCGGATCTTTGTCGCACAAGGAGATTGGTGAATCCCTCAGCTTGGAACCTGCGAAGGAGGGCGGACCCGACCAACCCGCGGTGCCCGGCGATATACACCGGAGCCGAGCGGTCAAGCACGCCAAATGATGTGCTCACGGCTGACCGGCGAAGATTCGGCTTGTCGATCCACGGCTTGCCCTCGCACTCCAGCGCCGCGACGTCCGCGTCCACCATGATTCGGGCCAACTCGGCGCTGTGCACCGAAGCCTTCCACCCGAGCATTTGGCCCGCTTTGGTCGCGTCACCGATCAGCGAATCCACTTCGGTTGGCCGCAGATAACGTTCGTCAAACTTCACATACTCTTGCCAGTCAAGTCCGACGTGTTCGAACGCGGTTTGGGCGAACTCGCGTACGGTGAAACCGCGCCCGGTCGCGAGAACGTAGTCCGTGGGCTCGGGAGCTTGCAGCGTCCGCCACATTCCTTCGACGTACTCGGGTGCATACCCCCAGTCGCGCACCGCATCCAGATTCCCCATATACATGTTGGCCTGGACGCCGGCCTTGATACGTGCCACCGCGCGCGTGATCTTGCGGGTCACGAAAGTCTCACCACGCCGGGGTGATTCGTGATTGAACAAGATGCCGTTCACCGCGAACAATCCGTACGCTTCTCGATAGTTGCGTGTCACCCAGTACGAGTACACCTTCGCCGCGCCATATGGTGAGCGCGGATAGAACGGTGTTTCCTCGTTCTGCGGCGGCGGGGTTGCGCCGAACATCTCCGACGATGACGCCTGATAAAAGCGGCATTGCACCCGGGAAACACGAACGGCCTCTAGCAACCGGATCGATCCCATGCCCGTGGTGTCACCGGTATGCACCGGTTCGTCGAAGCTGACCCGTACATGCGACTGCGCCGCAAGGTTGTATACCTCGTCGGGTTCGATGGTGCTCAGCAGAGTGACCAAGCGTGCACCGTCGGTGAGATCGCCGTAGTGCAAGAACAATCGCGCTCCGACCTCATGCGGATCAACGTAGAGGTGATCGATCCGCGACGTGTTGAATGTCGAGGCTCGACGGATGAGCCCGTGGACTTCGTATCCCTTGCTCAGCAGCAATTCGGCGAGATAGGACCCGTCTTGCCCGGTGATCCCAGTGATAAGGGCTCGCTTCACCGAACTCCCACCCCCGTCTTCGCGCGCTCGCCGACACATTTCCGGCATCCCATGTTGGCGGTTTCACTCCTTGCTGTGCCGAAGCGGCGAACCCTCGCCGTCACCATTATGCCGCGCGCGGACATTCGCAAGACCCTTTATGCCGGGTTTTAACGTACATAGCGCCTCCAATCAAACGGTCATTTTCGATGGGCGAGAAGGCTCGGCGACACCGTGGATAGAACGGTGCACCCACAGCACCCCGGCCAGCACAATCACGGAGGTACAAAACGCCAGCCAAACGGCGATTGCGATTGCGCTGTGGAAGACCAAACCTGCAGCGAAGCACGTCGCCACCTGCAGACCATTGAGCAGCATGCTGAAGTAGAAGACCGTCCTGCTCGCACCTTGAGCTTGGAAAAAGGTGAAGAAACCTAACGCCCAGCACATCGCCGCACACGCAACACCGATATAGGGAATCACCGAAAGCGTCTCTTGCCAGCTGGCACCGAGCACCGCCGCCCCCACCCTCGCCGGTACAGCCATCAGGCAGCCGGCCGCAACCAGGGTTAGCACAGAAGTCGCCAACGATGTCCTACTCAGCAGGCGCCACTGGTCGCCGAGAGAGTTGCCGGTGCGCGCCGCATGCGGTATGAACACCACCGGCATCGCCGATAACAACATCGCAATGGGGCCGAAAAGCGTCAGCGCTCCTCGGATTCCCGCCGCGGCAATGCTGCCGGCAGTTATCATCACTGCAAGTGTCATGAAGACGTAACCGATTTGACCGATGGAAGAAAAGCTTCCGAAGCGGACCCTCGTCGGCCAGTCGGTCCGCCACCAATCGAGGATCCCGGAGTGGTGTGGCGCAACTCTCAACTTGAATGCCAATATGGCGGCAGAAACGAGCGCGCTCAACCCCCACAGATAAATCGAAAATTCAGCCGGTTCACGAACACCGAAGAGATTGACAACAAAAATGCCGAGCATCGACACGACCCACAGCGCGTCGGCTACCACAGCTAAGCCTGGCCTACCCAGCCCTATCGCGGTCAGACGCAAGACATCCTGTGCCAGGATGGCGGGTAAACCGATGGCGAAGGCAAGCCCTATCCACGGGTGATGAAAGACTGCGCCCGTGGCAAGAATCAGAACTCCGCCGAGAACACCGTTATACAGCGACCACGCGACGGCATAGTCTGACTCTGCAACTATTTGTCGTTTATTCAGGTTGCTGGTCAGCAGCAGCGGTGTTCCCAGCGCCCCCCTGTTGAATGCCATGCAGCCAACCGCCATGGTGATCAGCAGCCCGATGATCCCAAATTGTCCTGCCGACGACACCTGCGCCAATGCGAAAGTCATCAGCGCATTGCTGGCACTCGATAGCACTTGGTCGACCGTTGTCAAAATCGCGACAAAGCCAGCACCCCTTGCAGGGGTACCGGTCGAAGAACAGGTCGGGAGGCTCAATTCGCTTCAGACCTCATCACGCGCGAATAAGGCCCCCGCGGCGTGTCCTCCGCGTTGGTCATCACTTCCCCTTCCCTATAGAAGCCAAGCCAAAGATCGTCTTTCCATCCACCCGGCGAACACCCGCTCAAGCGACCTTGGAGCCCGCTCGGAGCGAGAACCCTGACCCCGCCCGCGAACGGGGTGGGAGACGAATCAGGTGCCACACCACCGCCTGCCAGGCCTCGGCGCGTGGGGCGTCACGGGCTCGGGGCCTCATTGTGCGGATGACGGCGGTCTTTACCGCGGTCGCCGAATCACTTCGCATGACCACTTCTCCAGGTATCCTAAACCAGTAGAATACATACGTACAGGCTTAAAACAAAGCATATGTAGAACTGTAAGTCTCCACTAAACATATAAAGCATGCACAACCTACGGGATGTGCCCGGGGAGCAGACCGCGTACCGACCGAGGGCATCGACTGCTAAGCCCCCGGGGCGGGTACACCGAAATACGAGGGCGGTGCAGGGCGCACCGTCCCCTCGGTCTACCGCCTACGAAGCCTGAAGGCTGGCTTAAGGCTGGTTATCCACGATTACTCCGGCCACCCCGGCCAGGTCCACTTCAGCCTGGAGCTGGCTCGCCGAGGGCGTCACGTCGAGCATCAATACTGCGCGTCGTACACGACAGGCCGGGGCGCGACAGTGACCCCGAGTCCTTATACTGTGCGCGCCATCGAGCTGAGTAGCGAGTTTGCCCGGTACTCGCCCATTGTCCGACCGTGGCAGGAGGGAGACACGCGTCACCCGCTACCACAACGTCTGCGGCGTCAACGGCACCGATGACGGTGGACGCGAGAAGGCCCGCGCTGCCGTGCCGGAATGCGAATTGCGGTCACCGAGTTCACGGCGCTAGATTGCCGCCTCCGCCAAGGCCCCGCGGTCGGCCAGGAAAGGCATGGGCATCCAGGACGCGGAAAGCAGTGATTCGGTGGCATTGCCGGGGAGCGGACGAGACAGCAAGTAACCTTGCGCGCGGCGACATCCATGCCGCATCAACGTCAGCGCGGCAGCGGGGGTCTCCACCCCCTCGGCGACCACTTCAAGGTCGAACGCCTCGCCAAGCCCGATGATCGAACGCACGATCGCCAGATCGCGAGGGCTAGTGCCGAGGTCACGCACGAACGCGGTGTCGATCTTGAGCGCATCGACCGGAAGGGACGTCAGGTGAGACAGAACCGCATGGCCGCTACCGAAGTCGTCGATGGCAATCTGGACGCCGATCTCCTTCAATTCCTGTAGCGCTTTCCGAGTGATTTCGATGTCGCGCACAACCGCGCGCTCGGCGATTTCCAGGCACACCGAACTGCCATCGATACCGAATTCCGCCATGGTGTCGGCGACGCTACGGGCGAAGCCGCGGCTGACAAGTTGAGCAGGCGAAACATTGATTCGCAACATCGCATCTTGTCCCACGCCGCGTGATCGCCAGCGATTGAGATCGGCGCAGGCGCTTCGCATTACCCATCGACCTAGTTCAGCCGCCAGGTTTGTCGATTCCACCACCCCGAGGAATGCGTCCGGTAGCAGCAAGCCTCGCTCCGGGTGTTGCCAACGGACCAGCGCCTCAGCGGCCAGGATCGCGCCGCTCCACAAGTCGACCTCGGGCAGGTAGTGCAGCTGAAGCGCTCCACTGTCTATGTCACCCCGTAAATGCAAGTCGATGTCTTTGCGTAGCGCATTCTTGAGCGAGCTGTAGCCGGTGGTCACCGCGACCTGGTCGCCGCCGGCACGTTTGGCCGCCAGGACGGCTTCGTCGGCACGGTTCAGCAAATCCGTCGTTTCACCACGTCCGGGGATGCCCGCCGCCACCCCAATGCTGACAGCGGGGATGATCGAATCGTCGCCAATCGCAATGGGAGGACACAGCTTCGTCCTGAGCTGCTGAGCAAATGCCTCTGCAGTTTTGATGGTCATGGCCCGGTCCGGAACGACGACGAACTCGTCTCCACCGATTCGGGCAGTCATGCTCTTTCCCGCGCTCATCCTGAGCCGTTCGGCGAATACCTGGATGAACCAATCGCCGGCGGTGTGACCCAAACAATCGTTGATTGACTTCAGCCGGTCGAGGTCGAGATACAAGACCGAGACGGGTCCGGGTCGTCCCGCTTCCAGTCTCCCGGAGAGGTACGCAACAAGGGCCCGGCGATTGTGTAGAGCGGTCAGATCGTCATGGCCGACGAGGTATTGAAGCCGCTGTTCGCCGGCAATGCGAGCCTGGAACTGCGCAAACAGTGAGGCGACTGCCTCGAGGGTGCTGATAGCTTCCCGTTTCCACTTCTTGCGACCGAATTTCACGACGCCGATCACTCCGGTGGTTAGCTCTCCCGAGACCAGGGGCACCACGACCACCGACGGCGGTGCAGAGCGGCGGCTTTCGATCCACTTTCGGTGGGTGCCCTCCATCTGGTTGGGCGCAATCACGACTGGCTCCGTGCACTGTTCACACGCCGCCAGTACCGGGTCGGCATCAGCGAAGTGGATAACTGCAACCGGGCCACGGCCTGCAACATGCGGTCGCGGTGGCCACTCGGCGGCCAACACCGAGGCCTGGCGGCCCTGGTCGTTGTAGCGCAGGAAGCCGGCGTCCGCGCTGAGGTGCTCGACGAGCTGAGCCAGCACCTGCTCGCTTGCATGGGTCGCGCTGGATGCCGTCGCGTCCATCAATCTTTCCGCGACAGTGGCGACCAGGTTGCGCGGCACGGTAGCCTCCCGCGGCGTGAAACGTAGCTCTGGTCGCCCAGACTCGGCGTCTGTCAGATGAGGTTCGGTATCAGGCAGGGTACATATCAGCGGATAGGAACCAATTATACCGATATTCCGGACTTGCGGTATGTTTTTCCGGAATCCGCGGAGCCCATCTGGAAACCCTGGTGAGGCGTCGGTCACAGTCCAACAACCGCCACGAAGCGATCGAACGCGGTGGCCTTGGGGTTGGTGCGGATGAGCAGTCGCGCGGCGCATCGGTGGGATAGGTGAGAGTGTGGGGCGTGGCGTTAGATCACCGCCTCCGCCAATGCATCCTTGTTCCCGAGGAACGGCATCGACATCCAGCGCGAGGACAGCAAGGACTCCATGGCGCTGCTCGGGATCGGCCGCGAGAGTAAGAACCCCTGTGCCCGGTGGCATCCATGCTGCATCAAAGCCAATGCGGCGGAGGGGGTTTCGACGCCCTCGGCAACCAGTTGAAGGTTGAATGCTTCGGCCAGTCCGATGATCGCGCGGATAATCGCGAGATCGTTGGCGTTGGTGCCGAGGTCGCGCACGAATCCGCGCGTCGATCTTGAGCGTATCGACTGGAAGTGACTTCAGATGCGACAAGACGGCGTAGCCGGTGCCGAAGTCGTCGATGGCGATCTGGACCCCGACCTCTTTCAGCTCCGCGAGCGTTCGCCGCGGTGCTTTCGATGTCGTGAACTACTGCGCGCTCGGTGATCTCGAGGCACAGCGATCCAGCATCAATGCCGAACTCCTCGATGGTTTCGGCGACGATCTGGACGAAACCGCGGTCGGCCAGTTGAAGAGGCGACACATTGACCCGCAACGCCGCATCTTGCCCCACGCCCCGCGATCGCCACCCGCTGAAATCGGCACAGGCGTTTCGCAGCACCCATCGGCCAAGTTCGTCGGCGAGATTCATCGATTCGGCTACCCCGATGAACGAGTCCGGTAGCAGCAGCCCTCGCGTCGGGTGCCGCCAACGGACGAGCGCCTCAGCGGCCACGATGGCGCCGGTCCACAAGTCGACCTCGGGCAGGTAATGCAGCAACAGCGCTTCGCTGTCGATGTCGCCCTGAAGATGCAGCTTCGATCTCGTTGCGGAACAGTCTTTTCAGCGAAATGTCTCGGCCACCGCGACCTGGTTGCCGCCCGCGCGCTTGGCCGCCAGGACGGCTTCATCGGCGCGACGCAGTAAATCGGCGCTGTCGTCGCGGCCCGGCATCGCCGGCCGCTACACCGATGCTGACCGTCCGGGTGATGGTCTGGCCGGCTGATAGCCAGGCGATCGCGCACCATCGTCAGAAGCTGATCAGCGAACGATGCCGCGGAGTCGATCGGACATCGGCTGATCCGGAACGACGACGAACTCGTCTCCGCCGAGCCGGGCGACCATGCTCTGGCTTCCGGCGCATTCACGAAGCCGATCGGCAAAAGCTTGATGAACCAATCGCCGGCGCTATGGCCGAGACAATCGTTGATCGCCTTCAGACGGTCGAGGTCGATATACAAAATCGCGACCGGGCCGGGCTGATCCTGCGGTGAGCCGGTCGGATAGGTGGGCGACAAGCGCTCGACGATTGCGCAGACCGGTCAGATCGTCGTGTTCAGCGAGATAGCGAAGCTTGCCTTCGGCGGCGATGCGCGCCTTGAGCTGTGCAAACAGCGAGGCGATCGCTTCAAGCAGGCTGATCTCGTCCGGCTTCCACTCCATGCTGCGGAATTTCCCGAAGCCGAGTAAGCCGGTGGTCACGCCCCCGGAAATCAATGGTGCGACAGCGACCGAAGGCGATGTGATCAGGCGTGCTTCCTCCGCCCGGGGCAGGTATCCGTAATACGGAAGTTTTGCTCCCATCACAGTCGGTTGTTTGAGAGATTCGCATAACCCGAAGAGCGGGTTGGTACTGGCGAAATCGGCCACCGCCATCGGATCCGGGTCCGGACGATAGGGTCGCGGCGGCCATTCTGCGACCACCTTTGACACCCTGGCCTGATGGTCGTTGTGGCGTAAGAAGCACACGTCTACGTCAAGTTGCTCTACGAGCTTCGCCAGCACCTGCTCGCTCACTTGGACATCGGTCAATGCGGTCGCTTCCATGAGCTGGGTGGCGACCGAGGTCACGAGCTTCAAGCTGGGCAACACGGTGTTCTCCGATCCGGGCACGGCGCGCGGGACCCGACCGTCGCGTCAAGTGGTGCAGTTATGGCGTTGTCTGATTAGCGTCGGTGAGTAGGTTGTCCAACGCGACGCATCGGTTGCCGCCACTACGTCATTGGTGTCTCGGTTGAAAAACGAACAGTATATAAGGCGGCCGGTGGCGACGGGAGGTGTCGATATGACCAGTGGATTAACGGCTAGAAATGTGCACTTGAGGTGAAAGCGATCGGTCAACCCGTTTGTCACGCTGGGCATAGCCTTGGATGCACGGCCGAAGTCATGCTTCGTATCGCTTGCATGCGTGGCCGACAAGGGAGGGGGTGACCATCACAGCCTGCACGGCACTGGTGCTCGACGCCGCAGGACCCCGCTGACAACGCGGTGTTGGATCGCTTGCGCGCCGATCCAGTCATCGAGTTCATCGACCAGAGCGAAGCTCAACGGGACGAAGCGCGCAAGCTGCTGCCGCCGCCCGACCCTGAGCTTGTCGACGAACCCTGCCGGTGGGCGTATTACCCGTGGCGGCGGACAGTGGTGGCGGTATTGGCTCCGCGCGCGTTTCGGGCGGTGCGGTTGGACCGCAACCGGAACATGATCACGGCCGAGGAACAGGCCCGGCTCGGCGCGCTGCGCATCGGCGTCGCTGGACTGAGCGTCGGCCATGTCATCGCCCACACCCTGGCCGCGCAGGGTATGTGCGGCGAACTCCGGTTGGCGGATTTCGATCTTCTCGACCTTTCCAACCTCAACCGGGTGCCGGCGACCGTATTCGACCTCGGGGTCAACAAAGCCGAGGTGGCGGCCCGAAGGATCGCCGAACTCGATCCGTACTTACCGGTCCGGGTTCTGGCCGCAGGGCTGACGCGTCGATACCGTCGACGAGTTCCTCGACGGGCTCGACATCGTCGTCGAGGAATGCGATTCGCTGGATATGAAAGCCGTGGTGCGGGAGGGCGCCCGTGCGCGACGGATTCCGGTGCTGATGGCATCCAGCGATCGCGGCCAGGTGGACGTGGAACGGTTTCGACCTGGAGCCGGACCGTCCGATTCTGCACGGTCTGCTCGGGGATGTGGATCTTGCCCGCCTCCCGCACATGAGTAACCGGGAAAAGATTCCGCACTTGCTGCGTTTTCTCGAGGCGGAACAGTTGTCGTCCCGCCTGGCGGCGTCGGCGGTGGAAATCGACCGCCGACTTTCGTCCTGGCCACAGTTGGCCGGCGATGTGGTGTTGGGAGCGACGGCAATTGCCGAGGCGGTCCGCAGGATCGGCGTTGGTGAGGACCTGCGGTCGGGCCGGGTGCGCATCGACGTCGGCGGTCGGCTAGATCAGCTCGTCGAGCCGCATATGGCTCTGGATAATCCTCTCCCAGAACAGTATTCGGACCCAACTCTGCCCGGCCTACCGGGAATCATTGCTGCAGCCGCCATCCGCGCTCCCTCTGCGGGCAATGCGCAACCCTGGCACATTGATGCCACATCCGAGGCCGTCACCATTCGCCTTGCGCCCCAACACACCTCGATGTTGGATATCGGCTTTCGCGGCAGCGCAGTTGCGCTCGGAGCAGCCCTCTTCAACGCCAGGGTGGCCGCTGCCAGCCGGCAGATGCTCGGACCGGTGAGCCTGCACGAGGACGATGACGGCACGCCGTTGGCGGCCACGCTGGATCTGCGGGCCGGGGCTGATCCTGACCTGGCCGGACTCTACCAACCGATGCTGGCACGGGAAACCAACCGACGCCTCGGGACGCCCCAGCCGATCGCCACCGACACGATCGAACTGCTGACGTCTCTGGCCCGCCGAGAAGGAGCTCGACTGCATCTGATTACCGAGCGCGACGACATCGATCAGGTCGCAACGATTATCGCTGCCGCCGACCGCACCCGGTACCTGACGCCGGTACTGCACGCCGAGATGGTCTCTGAGCTGCGTTGGCCGCAGGATCGTTCTCTCGACACCGGTATCGATGTGAACACTCTCGAGCTCGCGGCCGGCGAAGTGGGCGTGCTGGACATCTTGCGGCGCCCGGACGTGATGATTCAGCTGGCCCGGTGGAAGGGTGGGACCGCCTTGGGCGAGGACACTCGCCGTCGCGTGTTGGCGAGCTCTGCGATCGCCGTTATTTCGGTGAGCGGAACCGGCTTGATCGATTACGCGCACGGCGGCGCCGCCGGCGAGGCGCTATGGATTGCCGCGCAGCAGCGCGGCTTGGCCGTTCAGCCGGTGTCACCGGCTTTCCTTTATGCGCTTGATTCCGAAGACCTCAGCAACCTGTCGGCGTCCTTCGCCGACGAGCTGGCCGACCTGCGACATGAGTTCCGGAAGTTGGTCGGCTTACCCGCCGGCGAGACGCCCGCCCTGGTGTTGCGATTCGCGGTAAGCGATCCGGCTTCGGTGCGGAGCCGTCGCAGTCTTGATCGAGTTCGTTTGCTAGAGCGTTGATACGGGCTACCGTATAAGGATGTCCGGTTCGCTGGATGACATGGTCACGGCGGCTGCCGCTGAGTTGATGGCAGCCACCGCGAGCAACCATGTCGCGAACAGTGAACGGGTGATCGAAAACGTAGTTAGCCACTTGGGCGTAGATTTCGGCTTCCTGCGCCACAATGACCACACGATCCGCGCGACTGTGCTCGTCGCTCTATGGCCACCACGCGAATTTGTTCCCGACCCTGACCCGCTTCGTGTGGTGTATTTCGCTGAGGCCGATCCGATCTTTGCGATGGCCGAAAACCTCAAAGAGCCAGGCGTTTTGCGTCCCGAGGCGGCTAATGCCGACTATCAGCGCGGTATCGAGGAGGGCACCGGAGTTCCTACCAGTTCCATCGCGTGCGTGCCGTTGCTGTCTGGGGACCTTACTACCGGCACCTTGGGCTTCGTCAAGGTCGGGGACCGTGACTGGTTGCCCAAGGAGCTGAATGCACTGCAGGCTATCGCCACGCTGTTCGCTCAGCTGCAGGCCCGCATCGTCGCCGAGGAGCAACTCCGCCACCTCGCCGAACACGACGATTTGACGGGGCTGCTGAACCGCAGGGCGCTGATCGCCCACCTCGACGACCGGCTCGTCGAGGGCCAGCCGGGTCCAGTCGGACTGGTGTTCCTTAATTTGGACCGGCTCAAGGCAGTCAATGACCACCTCGGCCATAAGGCCGGCGACCGGTTCATCGAGGTCTTCGCCCGGCTGTTGCAAGAAGCCGCTGACGTTTCGTCGGTCATCGCGCGCTTCGGGGGTGATGAGTTCGTCATCGTGCCGGCTGTCCCCATGGATGCCGAAGCCGTCGCGGCGTTGGCCGGCGAGCTGCAGAAGCGAGTTCACAAGCAGGTGTCAGTGGACGGTGAGACCATCACCCGCACCGTCAGTATCGGCGTCGCCGTGGGCGTACCCGGGCGCGATGACGCGTCGGACTTACTGCGCCGAGCCGATCAGGCCGTCGTGTCTGCCAAGAGCGTCGGCGGTAACGCGGTTGCGGCCTTCAACCCGGAGATGGCGGAAAAGTACGCGATCCGCAACGACATCGAGCTGCACCTAGAAGGGATTATCGAGAACGATACCGGCGCACTGGTTCTGCATTACCTGCCGGAGTTTGATATGCGCACCGGTGAGGTCCTCGGGGCTGAGGCACTCATCCGTTGGCGACACCCCACTCGAGGGCTGCTGATGCCTGATTCGTTCATGGGTGTGGTCGAATCGATCAATCTGGCGGGGAAACTCGGCCGTCTGGTAATGCGCTCAGCCTGCGCGCAATTCAGTTATTGGCATGGCCGAGGCCTCGGGCGCGATGTGGTGCTGAGCATCAACGTGTCGCCCGCCCAGCTTGTCACGGACGGCTTTGTCGCCATGGTCGCCGCAACCCTCGAGGAGTTTGGTCTCAACCCCCGCACGGTGTGCCTGGAGATCACCGAAAACGTCGTGGTCCGAGATATCGACACCACTCACAAAACTCTGGCGGGGTTGAAAGAGGTCGGCGTTAAGGTCGCGATCGACGACTTCGGCACGGGCTACAGCGCGTTGACATATTTGAAGTCTCTTCCTGTCGACACGCTCAAGATCGACAAGGAATTTGTTCTCGAGCTCGGGACAGACTCTGCTAATCTGGCGATCCTGCGGCAGGTTGTAGCCTTGGCTGACGCCTTTGACCTCGACGTTATCGCCGAAGGCGTCGAGACGGTAGCCGCGGCTAAAGCACTGCTTGATTTGGGTTGCCATCGGGCGCAGGGTTTTCTGCTGTCCCGCCCGCTCGACACGGCGGCGATGGAGTCGCTGCTCAAGCGGCGGTCTATACAAATAGATCTTTCAAAATAGGGACATCGTCAAGCATGATTCGCCTGGCGAACTTTCCCTGCTACGCGGCAACGCTTTGAAGAATCGCTGCGGCTCAAGGGCTTACGCCTCTGGCTCCGAGAATGCTGGCCGCACGCGGTGGCTTCGGAACGCCAAGGAGCGGCGCGCGGCTACCTAACCCACATTCCGCGAGGCGTACTCCGTGGCATCGCGGCTGTAGAACTCGTGGGTTATTCGCTGGGTTTCGACGAGAATCTTGGCGGCCTGCTGCGGTTCGGCGTGGTTAACGAAGTCGCGGCGGTTCCACCAGATCATTTTGGTTTGGTAGCGGTGGTCGGGGTAGGGCGCAGCCGGAATGGGTGCCACTACTCCACCCGCCGACTTCCAGCGGTTCAGCACGTGTGCCGCGGCGGTGGCCATCATGAACTGACAATCGAGCAGAGCCGTGATGTGGCAACCGCTGCGGGCCAAGGCGGCAATCAGAGAACGATTCCGATCCGCGTCGTCGATTACCCAGCCCGCCTTCATCTCCAGGACACCGAAGGGAATCCGGTCGGTGATCATGTCGCGGACCGCCTGCTGGCCGGGCTGTCCCGCCCATTCGCCGACCGCATGCGTGTCGTCAGCCGACCGCAGCGGTCCTTTGGCCCGCAGCCCACCGACCATCCGTCCGGCATCATCGATCATCGCGAAGAACATGATGGTATCGGCCCCGCTGCGCAGTGCATCGATGTCGAGGGCGCACTCGACACCATGCTTGCGATAGCTATTCTCGGCACCGAGGGTAAACTCGGCCCACAAGTCGGGATCAACCGTCGGCTGCGACAACACCAACGTGCAACTTATGTCGGGATCACGCCAGCTAAGGCGCTGGCCGAGTTGGAACCGACCAGCAGTCACGGGATCTAGCGAATTAAGACTCGTTGGTATCCGTTGCTGCATCGCATCAAACTCCAGTTTTTCTTATTTACCAATTTGAATACGAATCGCATCTATTTCTTCAAATTAATCAACTTATTTCCTGCACCAAATTTTATTCTAACGCACTTTCGCGCTCATTTTAAGAAAGGACAAACTTCTACGTCGGCCGCGTCGAACTGTGAAAGTGCTGGCAGCGGACAAAAAACACACTTTCGAGGTGCCGTTCGGCAAAGGCGTTCCAGCTCGGATCGAGGATGCAACACACTGCCCGAAATGTACCTCGGCGCCGAAGGCCAGTGGTAGTAGCTGAAACGAAGCCGCCCACTTACACAGTCGCAGTTAAGAAATGACTCAGGTTCGCGGGCGTACCGCAAAAACGATGCCGACGGGCCGTGCGCTTTCGTCCGACGACGAGCCGGGATCCCCAGCAAACCGTCGGTTCGCGCGGCCGGCGAAGTTAGCCGGCGCCGTCGGCGACCTCACGCGCGAGCTGCTCGATCGTCGGAAACGTGTAGGGGAGAAATGCCGATAGTGGGCGGCCGACGAAATCCTCCAGCTCGCCCATCAGCGCAACGGCGTCCGCCGAATCGAGGCCGAGGTGATCAAAGCGGCGGGTGCGATCGACCTCGTCGGCCGGAGTTTGCGTCCGGTGCGCGACGTATCCGGCCACCATCGCCTCGATCTCCTCATAGCTCTTAATCTCATCCTCCTGCGGATTGCTCATCGGGCTACCAACGTCCCGGCAGATCGATCCGCCGCATGGTCACGCGCAGCAACGTGAACGCGCCGAGCTCAAACGAGTACGCGAACATGCGCAGGTAACGCTCGCAGCGCGCGACGACCTCTTCGCTGGACACCGCGACCGCATCCGCTCGCTGGGCGCGCAAACGGTCGAACCACGCGCGCAGTGTTTTGACGTAGTCGCCGCGATCGTTTCGCACCCTCTCGATCTCGAGTTCCATTTCTGCGGCGCGCGCGATGTCGGCGAGCCGGGGCAGCTCCGAGTCCGGGAACACCTCGTCAACGATGAAACGGTCGCGCAGTGGTCGATCACGCGGGATGTCCCCGTAGGCGATGGTCTGGAGCGAAAGCCGCCCGCCGGGCTTGAGCCAATTGCGGCACGAGCGGAAGAATCTGCGGTAGGCCTCGATTTGCTCCTCCGGCGACAAGCCCTGGCGCGCAAAATGCTCGAACGCACCGACCGAGATGATGGCGTCGAACGGCTCAGTCGGTTCGTAGTCACTCCAGTTGCGCACCCAAACCTCGACGTTTTCCGGTGCGATCGCGCGCAGGTATTCGGCCTGCGCGTCGGAGAGCGTGAGCCCTACCACGTGTTCGACGTTGTACGAGCCCACCAGATGCATCAGCATGGAGCCCCAACCGCAGCCGACGTCGAGCACCCGCGCTGCCCCGGCTGCGCGCGCCTGTTCGACATGGAAGTCGAGCTTGCGACGTTGCGCGCGCTCGAGATCGTCGTCGGGGTCTTCCCACATCGCGCACGAGTAGCTCATCGTCGGATCGAGCCAGATCCGCCAGAACTCGTTGCCGACGTCATAGTGATGGCGAATCGCGCCCGGCCCGGCGCCGAAGTATGTTTCGCTCATTCAGGATTCCGTTTTGCTGAGCGCCGGCTGCTTGAGGTCGCTGGCCAGCCCGCACACCGACAACACGCGTATTACCCCGCCGCCGATATCGATCTGCCACCAGCGCACCCGCGTGGTGTACGCGCCCGGTGCGTCGTGGTGGTTGGCGTGATATCCACCACCGAAGCCCGGCAGCACTAGCCACAGGCTGTTGCGCGCCTGGCCCGAGTGCGGCAACTGCGCGCGGCCACCGAACGCATGGCCGAACGAATTGACTGCCCAGGTTAGTTGGCTGACCACGAACACCCGTATCATCCCGCCCCACAGGAAGCCGGTGAGCGCGCCGCGCGCGCCGCCGGCGGCGAAGCCGATCAGCGTCGGGATCACCAGTCCCAGCACGCCCCACACCAGGTAGCTGCGGTGCACCGCGACGGTGCGCGGGCTTTGCCACAGGTCCTTCACCTCGCCCGCGGAGATCGTCATCGCGGTGTGTTCGGGACGAAAGAGCCATCCGACGTGCGCGTGCACCAACCCGCGCACGCCGCTGAACGGCCAGTGTGGCGAGTGCGGATCACCCTCGCGGTCGGCGAGCGCGTGGTGGCGGCGATGCGTCGCGACCCACCACATCACCGGGCCGAGAAACGCGCTCGATCCGAGCGCGCCGAGGATCCAGATCAGCGCGGGATGTGCGGTGAAGGAGCGGTGCGTGAAATAACGGTGGAAGCCCAGCTCGACACCCAATAGCGTCACGGTCGCACCGACCGCCAACACGATCAGGTCGGTTCGCGAGGGTGCGACTCCGGCGAACCACAACGCTGCCGCGGCGATCACGGCCGCCGGCGGTGCGAAGACCGCGAACGCGGCAAGCAGGTAGCCGCGTGTCACGTGTGCCGCCCGGTTACATGACGGTGAACCTCGACGAGCTCACCCCGTGAGTACAGAGCGCGGCACTCGCTGCGCCTAATCTTGCCGCTGGTCGTGCGCGGGATGCCGCCGCGGTTGACGAATACGACCGAGTCGGCCGGCGTCCCGTGTGCGGTCGCGACAGCAGCGACGATCTGGTCGGCCACCTCGCTCCATTCCGCTTCCGCGTTGCGCGCGATCTCACTGACGATCACGAGCCGCTCGCGTAGGCCGTCATCGTGGCTGAATGCCGCGCATCCGTTCGCGTGCAGCGACTCAAGCCGCAGCTGTTCGACGGTGGTCTCCAGGTCCTCGGCGGCATAGTTGACGCCGTTCTTGACGACCACGTCTTTGGCCCGGCCGGTGATGTACAGCTCGCCGTCGACGATGCAGCCGAGGTCGCCGGTGCGCAGCCATCTGCTGCCGTCGAGCGCGGCGCCAAACGTTTCGCGCGAGGCCTGCTCGTCGCTGAAGTAACCGCCCGCCACGCTCGGTCCGTGGACCCAGATCTCGCCCACAACACCGTCGCCGCAACGAACACCGCGTGCCCGGTCGACGATCGCGAGTTCGGTGCTGAGGCGCGCGCGACCACAGCTGACGCGGGTCGAGCCGTTCGGGTCGCGCCACACGGTCGGCGCCTCATCACGCCGCCCGCCCGAGACGATCAGCGTCGCCTCGGCCAGCCCGTAGCACGGGTAGTACGCCTCGCGGCGAAAGCCGACCTTGGCGAAGGTCGCCGCGAAGCGATCGAGGGTCGGCGCGCGCACCGGCTCGGCGCCCACGAACGCGAGGTCCCAGCTCGACAAGTCGAGACCGGCCAGGCTCTCGTCGCCGTGGCGCTCCGCGGCGGCGACGCACATGTCGTAGGCGAAGTTCGGCCCGCCACTGCGGGTAGCGCGGTGGCGTGTGATTTCGTGCAGCCAGCGCAGCGGGTGCTTGAGGAACTGCAGCGGCGACATGAGCACGCACTCGAAACCCACGTAGACCGGTTGGATGACGTAGCCGATGAGGCCCATATCATGCTGGAACGGCAGCCAACCCAGCGCCACGGTCGAAGACGTGTGCCCGAATGCGTCCTCGATCATCGCTTCATTGGCCATCAGGTTCGCGTGGCTGACCATCACGCCGCGTGGCGTGCCGCTGGAGCCCGATGAGTACTGGAGGATGGCGAGATCCTCCAGTGTGACGGTTGACTCGGGCGTAGGCGCGTCGGCCAGGGCGTCGGGTGCGGCAACGTCGTCGACGACGATGCAGGGGATATCGGCGAGCGCGGGGACCAGTTCTCGCGCGGGGAGTATCCGGCGGGTGGTGAGCACCACGTCGGGTCGCGCGTCGGCAACGATCCCCAGCAGGCGCGGCAACGTCTGCTCGAGCCGCGACGGGATCGGGATGTGCGCCGGCACCGCGCACACGCCGGCGTAAAAGCAGCCGAACAACGCGTCTAGAAACGTCGCGTCGTCGGGTAGGAGCAGCAGAGCGCGCGGCTGCTCCTGCGTGCGCGGGAGGTCCGCCAACACTGCGGCCATGGCCCGCGCACCCGCGGCGAGCTCGGCCCAACTGCGAGTCTGTGCGCCGTCGCCGTCCTCGAGGAATGAAAAGACACGGCCATCCGGGCGCGTGCGGGCGTGGTGGTCCAAACGGTCGACGATCGTTCGGCGGGCGGCATCGCCGTACGCTTCCGAGCGAGTCGGTTGAGGGCCTCGCTTATCGTTTTTCGTGTCTAGCGGCCTCATGGCTCCTCTCCCTCAGAACGAGGCGCCTAACGGCTGCGTAAAAACGCAGCATACCCACAACTGCTTAACGACGCGAAGTCAAGGACGCGGTGATGAACTTGACGGATGTGTTAGACCGCAGCTCCGTCGCCAGGACTCGAACCTGAACTCTCAGAACCAAAATCTGATGTGCTGCCGATTACACCACGACGGACCACGCACCAGCGGCGAGCAGGGTTACTGACCGGCCGCGCGCACCGATGCCTTCGTCAGACTGTAGTGCAACCGATAATCTGATAGACGTGGCAGCGCCGGAGAAAGAGGTGCGCGCGCCGCGCGCCAGGATGACCGGCAGCGAGCGGCGGCATCAACTCATCGATATCGCCCGGTCGCTGTTTGCCGAACGCGGGTACGAGGGCACCTCGATCGAGGAGATCGCGCAGCGCGCCAATGTATCCAAACCCGTCGTCTACGAGCACTTCGGCGGCAAGGAAGGTTTGTACGCGGTTGTCGTCGACCGGGAGATGTCCGCCCTGCTGGACGGCATCACGTCGTCGCTGACCAACAACCGGTCCCGGGTGCGCGTCGAACGGGTCGCGCTGGCATTGCTGACCTACGTCGAGGAGCGCACCGACGGCTTTCGCATCATGATCCGCGATTCGCCGGCGGCCATCAGCTCGGGCACCTACTCCAGCCTGCTCAACGACGCCGTCAGCCAGGTCAGCTCGATCCTGGCCGGCGACTTCGCCCGTCGCGGCCTGGACCCCGGTCTGGCGCCGCTGTATGCCCAGGCACTGGTCGGCTCGGTGTCGATGACCGCGCAGTGGTGGCTCGATACCCGCGAACCCAAGAAGGAAGTCGTGGCCGCCCATCTGGTCAACCTGATGTGGAACGGCTTGACCCATCTGGAAGCCGATCCGCACCTGCAGGACGAATAGTTGGCCTTTGATAGTGCGCCGCAGCGGGTCGCACGCGATAACAGGTCGGCGGTCGTTTCGCGGCGGACCAGTTCACGGGCCCGGCCGCCTCTCACGGCCACCAGTGGCGGCCGGCCGACCATGTTGTAGTTCGACGCCATGCTGTGGTGGTAGGCGCCGGTGCACGCCACCGCCAGCAGGTCGCCCGGGTGCAGGTCGACGGGGAGCTCGACGTCGCGGGCGATCTCGTCGCCGGCCTCGCAGTGTCGCCCCGCCACCGTGACTCGCCGCCTCGGTGCGAGGGAATGCCGATTGGCAAGCGCAACAGTGTATTTCGCGCCGTACAGCGACACCCGCGGGTTGTCGCTCATTCCGCCGTCGACGGCGACGAAGGTGCGCCCGCCGGGCTGCGTCTTGACTCCGCGCACCTCGTACAACGTGACACCGGCCCGCGCGCTGATAGCCCGACCCGGTTCGACCACGATGACCGGCCGAGGAAAGCGTTCTGCGGCGCAGGCCGCGTCCAGCGCGTCCTCGATCACCCGGGCCAGCTCGTCGATGGACAGCTCCGGGTCACCGGCCAGATACGGAATCCCATGGCCGCCACCGATATTCAGCTCAGTCAAGATGACGCCGTGCCGGGCGCGGACGTCGGCCATGGCCGCGATCATCCGTCGAATCGCCTCGCCGTAAAGCGCAGCATCAGTGACCTGTGAGCCGAGATGACAGTGCAGCCCGATCAGGTCGAGATTGGGGTGCGCCAGCACGCGCGCCACCGCGTCCGCGGCATGGCCGCCTTCCAGGGTGAACCCGAACTTCTGATCACTGATCCCGGTGGTGATGGCGCGGTGGCCGTGGATGTCGATGTCCGGCGTCACCCGGACCAGCACCCGCTGTCGTCGGCTGGCCACACCTGCGAGGTCAACGATTTCGCTGCAGGAGTCCAGCACGATCCGTCCGACCCCGACACGCACGGCGGCGCGTAACTCATCAGGCGATTTCGCGTTGCCGTGCATGACGACGCGGGCAGGTTGCACCCCGGCCATGATGGCGGTGGTCAGCTCACCGACCGAGCAGACGTCGATGCCCAGCTCTTCTTCGCGCGCCCAGCGCGCAACCGCGATGGTCAGCAGCGATTTGCCGGCGTAAACCACCTCGGTGTGACGAAATGCACTGCGATAGCGACGGGCACGGTTGCGGAAGTCGGCCTCGTCGATCACGTAGGTCGGAGTGCGGAACTCGTCGGCGATGTCGGTCAGCGGCACCTCGCCGATGCACAGCCGGCCCTCGTCGTCGGAATGGGTGGTCAGCGGCCAGATCGCCGGATGGAACCGCGGCGGAGCCGCATAGCCTATGGACGGCAGGACCTCCGGCAAAGTTGTTGTCATGGTTTCAGCGTCCGCGCGGGTGGACCGGACGCCGCAGTCCTTACGAATCCTTGACGGTGCCGGGCCTGAATTTTGACGAAGTTCGGCACCGACGCTCGGCCCCTGGCAGCCCCATACAATGGCGGCATCATGACCGCACCGGGGCTGGAATGCGTAGTTACCCCGATCGCGGGGCTGGTGGAGTTGGCGTTGCGCGCGCCAACGTTGCAGCGACTCATCGACCTCGCCGCTGATCGACCCGACGAATTAACGCTGGTCGGACCGGCCAGCGCGCGGCTTTTCGTCGCCGCCGCGCTGGCCCGTCAGGGTCCGTTGCTGGTGGTCACCGCCACCGGCCGGGAAGCCGATGACCTGACCGCAGAGCTGCGCGGGGTCTTCGGCAACTCCGTCGCGATGTTCCCGTCCTGGGAGACCCTGCCGCACGAGCGGCTGTCCCCGGGCGTGGACACCGTCGGCGCCCGACTGATGCTGCTGCGCCGGCTGGCCCACCCCGACGACACCCGGCTGGGCCCGCCGTTGCGGGTGGTGGTCACCGCCGTCCGCTCGCTGCTGCAGCCGATGGCCCCGCAGCTGGGTCTGCTGGAACCCCTCGCCCTGGCCATCGGCGAGGAGGTGGCCTTCGAGGACGTCATCGCCCGGCTGGTCGAGCTGGCCTACACCCGGGTGGACATGGTCGGTCGGCGCGGCGAATTCGCTGTCCGCGGCGGCATCCTCGACATCTTCACCCCGACCGCCGAACACCCGGTGCGGGTGGAGTTCTGGGGCGACGAGGTCACCGAGATGCGCATGTTCTCGGTCGCCGACCAGCGGTCGATTCCCGAGATCAGCGTCGACACCCTGGTCGCGGTCGCCTGCCGGGAGCTGTTGCTGACCGACGAGGTGCGGGCTCGCGCGGCCGAGCTGGCCGGACAGCAGCCGCCGCCCGAGCACGGCGTCACCGGCAGCGTCGCCGACATGCTGGCCAAACTCGCCGAAGGCATCCCGGTCGACGGCATGGAGGCCTTGCTGCCGGTGCTTAGGCCCGACGACTTGTCCCTGCTGACCGACCAGCTGGCCGACGGCACGCCGGTGCTGGTCTGCGACCCGGAAAAGGTCCGTACCCGCGCCGCTGACCTGATCAAGACCGGCCGCGAGTTCCTCGAGGCGTCCTGGTCGGTGGCCGCCCTGGGCGGTGATTCGCCGATCGACGTCGAGCAGCTCGGCGGATCGGGATTCCGCGAACTCGACGACGTGAGTTTCGCCACTCGGGAGTCGGGTCACCCCTGGTGGACGCTGAGCCAGCTTTCCGACGAGTCGGCCGTCGAGCTGGACATCCGTGCCGCCCCGTCGGCCCGCGGCCATCAGCGCGACATCGACGAGATCTTCGCGATGCTGCGCGCGCACGTTTCGACCGGCGGAGTCGCCGCCGTCGTAGCGCCCGGAACCGGAACCGCGCACCGCGTGGTCGAGCAGCTGGCCGAATCCGACACGCCGGCAACGATGTTGGAGCCCGGGAGCCGAACCCAAGCCTGGCGTCGTCGGTGTGCTCAAAGGCCCGCTGCACGACGGCGTCATCTTGCCTGACGCCGCGCTGGTGATCATCACCGAGACCGATCTGACCGGCAACCGGGTGACGGCCACCGACGGGCAAAAGGCTTGCCGCCAAACGCCGCAACACCGTCGACCCGCTGGCGCTGACCGCGGGCGACCTGGTGGTTCACGATCAGCACGGCATCGGGCGGTTCGTGGAGATGACCGAGCGCACCGTCGGCGGGGCCCGTCGCGAGTATCTGGTGCTGGAGTACGCCTCGGGCAAACGCGGCCAGAACGAAACCGACAAGCTCTACGTGCCAATGGATTCTCTCGACCAGCTGTCCCGGTACGTCGGCGGGCAGGCGCCGGCGCTGAGCCGGCTGGGCGGCAGCGACTGGACCAACACCAAGACGAAGGCCCGCAAGGCGGTCAGGGAGATCGCCGGCGAGCTGGTGTCGCTGTACGCCAAACGGCAGGCCTCCGCGGGACACGCGTTCGGGCCGGACACCCCGTGGCAGGCCGAAATGGAGGACGCGTTCGGCTTCACCGAGACCGTGGACCAGCTCACCGCGATCACCGAGGTCAAGGCGGACATGGAGAAACCGGTGCCGATGGACCGGGTGATCTGCGGTGACGTCGGCTACGGCAAGACCGAGATCGCGGTCCGGGCGGCGTTCAAGGCGGTCCAGGACGGCAAACAGGTCGCGGTGCTGGTGCCCACCACGCTGCTGGCCGACCAGCATCTGCAGACCTTCACCGAGCGGATGGCCGGGTTCCCGGTCCGGATCAAGGGCCTGTCCCGGTTCACCGACCCGGCGCGAGTCCCGCGCGGTGATCGACGGCATGGCTGACGGTTCGGTGGACATCGTGATCGGCACGCATCGGCTGCTGCAGACCGGGGTGCGGTGGAAGGACCTCGGCCTGGTGGTCGTCGACGAGGAACAGCGCTTCGGCGTCGAGCACAAGGAGCACATCAAGTCGCTGCGCACCCATGTCGACGTGCTGACGATGAGCGCCACCCCGATCCCGCGCACCCTGGAGATGAGCCTGGCCGGGATCCGGGAGATGTCGACGATCCTGACCCCACCCGAAGAGCGCTATCCGGTGCTGACCTACGTCGGGCCGCACGACGACAAGCAAGTCGGCGCGGCGCTGCGTCGGGAACTACTGCGCGACGGGCAGGCCTTCTACGTGCACAACCGGGTCAGCTCCATCGACCAGGCCGCCGCGCGGGTGCGGGAGCTGGTGCCGGAGGCCAAGGTCGGGGTTGCGCACGGACAAATGCATGAGGATCTGCTGGAAACCACCGTCGAAGGATTCTGGAACCGCGAGTTCGACATCCTGGTGTGCACCACGATCGTCGAGACGGGGCTGGACATCTCCAACGCCAACACGCTGATCGTCGAGCGCGCCGACACCTTCGGGCTGGCCCAGCTGCACCAGCTGCGAGGCCGGGTGGGCCGCAGCCGCGAACGCGGATATGCCTACTTCCTCTACCCGCAACACGCCCCGCTGACCGAAACCGCCTACGACCGGTTGGCGACGATCGCGCAGAACAACGAGTTGGGTGCCGGCATGGCGGTGGCGATGAAGGATCTGGAGATTCGCGGCGCCGGCAATGTGCTGGGCGTCGAGCAGTCCGGGCACGTTGCCGGGGTGGGCTTCGATCTGTACGTACGCCTGGTGGGCGAGGCGGTCGAGGCGTACCGCGCCGCCGCCGACGGTCAGACCGTGACGACGGCCGAGGAGCCCAAAGACGTCCGGATCGACTTGCCGGTCGATGCGCACCTGCCGCCGGACTACATCCCCAGCGACCGGCTGCGCCTGGAGGGTTACCGACGGCTGGCCGCGGCGGGCGACGATGCCGCGGTCGACTCTGTGGTGGAAGAGCTGACCGACCGGTACGGCGCACTACCCGAGACCGCCGAGCGATTGGTGGCGGTGGCGCGACTGCGGCTTTTGTGCCGCGCTGCCGGCATCACTGAAGTGTCGGCCGCCTCGGCGGCCACGGTGCGGCTGGCGCCGATCACACTGCCGGACTCGGCTCAGGTGCGACTGGCGCGGATGTATCCGGGTGCGCGCTACCGCGCTACGACCGCGACGGTCCAGGTGCCTATTCCGCGCGCCGGCGGCGTCGGCGCACCGCGAATTCGTGATCTTGAATTGGTGCAAATGGTGGCCGATTTGCTATCGGCGTTGGAGGGGAAACCCGGAGAATCCGGCCAGATTGGTATACCGGCGTCGAGACGGGAGCGACAAGCAAAATGACTGTCGTCCTGGTCGATCCTCGCCGCCCGTCATTGGTTCCGGTGGAAGCCATTGAGTTGCTCACCGGCGAGGTGCAATACACCGAAGAGATGCCGGTCGCGGTGCCCTGGACGCTGCCGGCGGCGCGCCCCGCTCACACCGGAGAGGACGCTCCGGTGCTGCTGTCCTCGGACCGCGAGCACCCGTCGGTCACCGCGCGATTGGCTGCCGGTGAGCGGCTGATCTCCGCACCCGACCATCAGCCGGGGGAGCGACTGGTGGACGCGGTCGCGATGATGGACAAGCTGCGAACTGCCGGGCCGTGGGAAAGTGAGCAGACTCACGACTCGTTGCGACGTTTCCTGTTGGAAGAAACCTACGAGGTCTTCGACGCGGTCCGTAGCGGCGACGCTGACGCTCTGCGAGAAGAGCTGGGTGACGTTTTGCTGCAGGTGCTTTTCCACGCCCGCATCGCCGAGGACGCGCCACAGCATCCGTTCACCATCGACGATGTCGCCGATACGTTGGTGCGTAAACTGGGCAATCGGGTACCGGGAGTTCTTGCTGGAGAATCGATTTCGCTCGACGAGCAGTTGGCTCAGTGGGAGCAGCGCAAAGCTCTGGAAAAGGCCCACAACTCGGTGATGGACGATGTGCCGACCGCTCAGCCGGCTTTGGCGTTGGCGCATAAGGTGGTTCAGCGTGTCATCCGGGCTGGGTTACCGGCCGACCTGATCCCATCGGAGATCACGTCGATCACGGTGACAACTGATGTCGATGCCGAAAATCTCTTACGCACAGCAGTTTTGGAATTCATGGATACTGTCCGGGCCGCCGAGCAGGCGATCGCTGCTGACCGCCGCAGGGCGGACGTCCCCGCGGAGCTGGATGTCGCTCCGGTCGGCGTGATGACCGAGGACGAGTGGCGCGCGTACTGGCCGCCTGCCGTCGAGGTGCTGGCCGTCGCGCACGAGGTAGATGAGCTCGACGAGCCGGAACCTGAGTCCGGGGATGCCGGCGGCGAGCCAGAAGGTGAGTCCGAGGGTGCCGTCGCCGACGAGCCGGAGGGCGAGTCCGAGGAGGCCGTCCCCGACGAGCCAGTAGACAAACCGGAAGAAGTTACCAATTAGTCGGAGTAGAAATCGGTAACCGGACCACCTCGTCGCTGTCGTAGATATCAGCGAGCGTGGTGGATCCGACGAAGGGGGCACCCAGAAACTTCGGGCGATCAAGCGTGACATCGTTGCGGCGGTAGCGTCCGCGCACGGTTTACGCGTCGCCGATCTCGTTCTGGTGGCAGTAGGGTCGATCCCGACCACCACCAGCGGGAAGGTTCGACGGTCGACGTGTGTCGAGCGGTACCGGAACCACGGGTTCAAACGTTGGACGTGTCGTCGGCGCTGGTCGCCGAGCCGTGGTGGGGGCAACCGGCGTCTCTGAGCCTCCCGACACGCCCGGCCGGCGTCCAAATCGCCAGGTCGATCGAAGTTGTGGTGCACGCCATTTTGGCTGGACAACTGCGGTCTGCCGCACAGGCGGCTTCGACGGACGGCTGACCTACTGGATTCGCGTGGGAACATGGTCGGGTAATCGCTTGTAGGGAGTGTCGTGTCGCCGGTCCGTTGGCTGCGGGCATTCGCCGTCGTGGGTGCGACGGCGCTGCTCTTGGCATCGAGTTGTAGCTGGCAGCTCGGTCCCTACATTCCCAAGGGCGTGCCGCCGCCCGCCGGCGCCGCTGTGCCGCCGGTCGACACCCACGCCAAAGGCCGACCCGCCGACCAGCTGCACGCGTGGGCGGCGGCGCATGCACCGGCACTGAAAATCCCCGTCACCGCGCTGGAGGCCTACGCTTACGCCGCGCGGGTGGCCGAGGTGGAAAACCCCGGCTGCCACATCGCGTGGACCACGCTGGCCGGCATCGGCCAGGTGGAAAGCCATCACGGCACCTACCACGGCGCGAAGCTGTTCCCCAACGGAGATGTGCGTCCCCCGATCAGGGGTGTGGTGCTCGACGGGTCAAACGGCACTTTGCGCATCATCGACAGCGCGGCGGGCGGCATGGACGACGGCTCCAACGCTGTGCGGGCCATGGGGCCGATGCAGTTCATCCCCGAGACGTGGCGGGAATACGGGGTGGACGCCAACAACGACGGCGTGGTCAGCGTGGACAACATCGACGATGCCGCGTTGTCGGCCGCGGGCTATCTATGTTGGCGCGGAAAGGATCTCGCTACACCGCGAGGGTGGATAGAGGCGCTGCGCGCGTACAACTACTCCGACGTGTACGCGCGTGCCGTGCGTGACTGGGCTACTGCCTATGCGGCGGGCCACCCGCTCTGAGCAGGCTCTAGGCTACTGATGGCAGTGATGACGGCAGCCCTGACGACGCAAGGAGAACCCAGTGCCGATTATCGAGCAGGTCGGAGCCCGCGAGATCCTGGATTCGCGCGGCAATCCGACGGTCGAGGTCGAGGTCGCCCTGATCGACGGGACATTCGCGCGGGCCGCGGTGCCCTCCGGTGCGTCGACCGGCGAGCATGAGGCCGTCGAGCTGCGAGACGGCGGGGACCGCTACGGCGGTAAGGGTGTGAAGAAGGCCGTGCAGGCCGTACTGGACGAAATCGCGCCGGCCGTCATCGGACTCAACGCCGACGACCAGCGGCTGGTCGATCAGGCGCTGCTCGACCTCGACGGCACCCCGGACAAGTCCCGGTTGGGCGCCAACGCCATCCTCGGGGTATCCCTGGCGGTCGGCAAGGCGGCCGCGGATTCCGCCGAGCTGCCGCTGTTCCGCTATCTCGGCGGCCCCAACGCGCACATCCTGCCGGTGCCGATGATGAACATCCTCAACGGCGGCGCGCACGCCGACACCGGCGTGGACATCCAGGAGTTCATGGTGGCCCCGATCGGGGCGCCGAGCTTCGCCGAGGCGCTGCGCTGGGGCGCCGAGGTCTATCACGCGCTCAAGGCGGTGCTGAAGAAGCAGGGCCTGTCTACCGGCCTCGGCGACGAAGGCGGCTTCGCTCCCGACGTGCCGGGGACCAAGGCAGCGCTGGACGTGATCAGCCTGGCCATCGAGTCGGCGGGCTTCAGGCTCGGCGACGACGTGGCGTTGGCCATCGACGCGGCGGCTACCGAGTTCCACAACGACGCCAATGGTTACACCTTCGAGGGCAAGTCCCACACCGCTGAGCAGATGACAGAGTTCTACGCCGATCTGCTCGGCTCCTATCCGCTGGTGTCCATCGAAGACCCGCTGTACGAAGACGATTGGGATGGCTGGGTGGCCCTTACGGCATCGATCGGCGACCGGGTGCAAATCGTCGGCGACGACATCTTCGTCACCAATCCCGAGCGCCTCGAGGAGGGCATCGAAAAGGGTGTGGCAAACGCGCTGCTGGTCAAGGTCAACCAGATCGGCACGCTGACCGAGACGCTCGACGCCGTCGCGCTGGCTCACCACAGCGGCTACCGCACGATGATCAGCCACCGCAGCGGTGAGACCGAGGACACCACGATCGCCGACCTGGCGGTCGCCGTCGGCTGCGGGCAGATCAAGACCGGCGCACCCGCGCGCAGCGAACGCGTCGCCAAGTACAACCAGCTGATGCGCATCGAAGAAGCGCTCGGCGACGCGGCCCGCTACGCCGGTGATCTGGCGTTCCCCCGATACGCGCCGGAAGCCAGATAGCCTGCAGAAACCATGCCCGAATCGAAACGGCCAGACCCGAAGCGGCGCTCACCGGCCCCGCGCCCGGGGCGGGCCGGCGATTCGGAACAGGGCCGTCCGCGCAAGTCGCCGGCAGGCCGTCGCAGCCCGAATGCCTCGCGTGCCCTGCCGCAGGCCGTCGAACCCATCAAACGCGCGATCGTCGAATCGGCCGAGCAGCGGTCCGAGCAACGGCTCGGGCTGACCGCGCGGCGGGCTGCGATCCTGGCGGCCGTTGTCTGTGTGCTGACGCTCACCATCGCCGGCCCGGTCCGCACCTATTTCGCGCAGCGCACCGAGATGAAACAGCTGGCCGCCTCCGAAGCCGCACTGCGGCAACAGATCGCCGATCTCCAGCAGCAGAAAGTCAAGCTTGGCGACCCGGCTTACATTGCGGCGCAGGCCCGCGAGCGGCTCGGGCTTCGTGAAGCCGGGCGACATCCCCTATCAGGTCCAACTGCCCCCGTCGGCGGCCGTGCCCGCAGAGCCGGGGACCCAGCCGACGCCCGCGGCCACCAACGACCCCTGGTACACGTCGCTGTGGCACACCATCGCCGACACCCCACACGGTCCGCCGACACCCGCTCCGCCGGCACCCTCGCCACCAGCGCCCGTCCCGCCGAGCCCGCTGCCGCCCGGTGGTTGATCCGTGCCGACCTCGACGCGGTGGCGCGCCAGCTCGGCCGCGAGCCGCGTGGAGTGCTCGAGATCGCCTACCGGTGCCCCAACGGTGAACCCGGCGTGGTGAAGACCGCGCCGAAACTGCCTGACGGCACGCCCTTTCCGACGTTGTACTACCTGACCCACCCGGCGCTGACCGCTGCGGCAAGCAGGCTGGAGTCGACGGGGATGATGCGGGAGATGACGCAGCGGCTGAGCTGCGATCCCGAACTGGCCGCCGGCTATCGACGGGCCCACGAGTCCTACCTGGCCGAGCGGGATGCCGTCGAGCCGCTGGGGACGACGTTCTCCGCCGGTGGCATGCCGGACCGGGTCAAGTGCCTGCACGTGCTGATCGCGCATTCGCTGGCCAAGGGCCGCGGCGTGAACCCGCTCGGCGACGAGGCGCTGGCGGTGCTGGCCGCCGAGCCGTCGATGGCCGGGCATCCTCGATCCGGGGGAGTGGCACATGAACGCGGGTCGCGGCGATCGACTGCGGCACCAACTCGATTCGGCTGCTGATCGCCGATGCGCATCGACGGGCAACTGCGCGACGTGCACCGCGAGATGCGCATCGTGCGGCTCGGCCAGGGCGTCGACGCGACCGGCCGATTCGCGCCGGACGCGTTGGAGCGCACCCGCGCCGCGCTGGTCGACTACGCCGCTCTGTGCGCGGCGAACGGTGTCGACGGTGCGGATGGTCGCCACCTCGGCCACCCGCGACGCCGGCAATCGGGACGTCTTCTTCGCGATGACGGCCGATGTGCTGGGCGCCGTGGTTGACGGTTCGGTCGCCGAGGTGATCACCGGCGCCGAAGAGGCCGAGCTGTCGTTCCGCGGGGCGGTCAACGAATTAGACTCCGCCGCAGCGCCTTTCGTCATCGTCGACCTGGGCGGCGGGTCGACCGAAGTCGTGCTCGGGACCGACACGGTGGTAGGCGAGCTTCTCGGCCGACATCGGCTGCGTGCGGCTGACCGAGCGCTGTCTGCACTCGGATCCGCCGACGGCCGCCGAGGTGGCGGCCGCCCGCGAGGTGGTTCGCGAACGGCTCGGCGAGGCGCTGCGCGTCGTCCCGGTGGAACAGGCCCGGACCTGGGTGGGCGTGGCCGGCACGATGACGACGATCGCCGCGCTCGCACAGGACATGACGACCTATGACTCTGCGGCCATTCATCTTTCGCGGGTCGGCGTGGACCGGCTGCTCGAGGTGTGCGACGGGCTGATCGGCGATGACTCGGGCACAGCGCGCTGCGCTCGGGCCGATGCACGAGGGACGGGTCGACGTGATCGGCGGCGGTGCGATCGTGATCGAGGAATTGGCGTTCGCGTTGCGCGAGCGCGCCGGCATCGACGCGCTGACGGTCAGCGAGCACGACATCCTGGACGGCATCGCGCTGTCGATTGCGCTGTAGCGCTGCTTATCCCAACGGGCGGTGTCTGACCGAGATTTCGAGCAGGCGCTTCTTCTGCTCGCTGTACTCTTCCTCGGTCAGATATCCCTGAGCGCGCTGCTTGGCGATATCCCGTATCGCGGCCGCGACTCCGGTGACCACCGTCCGAGGCGCGGGCGACACTTCCGGCTCACCGTCAGCCGTCGCTGCGCCGGCGCGAGCCGTCAGCCTTGCGTGGGTCACCGGCTTGCCGCTGTCCTGGCTGGCGTTGGCAGCCGGCGGGCCGGCCATGGCTTGGCCCGCCATACCCCCGAGCCCCATCTGGTTGAACGTGTTCGCCGAGTCGGCTCCAGCGGTGCGGCCGCAGCGGCGCCGGCGTTGGTGATCGGCGAAACCTTTGCGACAGAGCGTATTTCCGGAGCGGCGACGGTCCACCCCGACGGCACCGACAATCCCCCGACCATGTTGGCCTCGCCCATGCCCGCCGACACCGGGACGGTGCCTGAGGGCAGGTTCGTGAGAGGCGCCAGGAAAGGCCTTAACGGCGTCGGCCCAACGTCCGGCCAGCCCACCTCTCCATTCCAACCACTGATGATGTCATCCTTGTTGTAACCGGTCAGAGTGCCGCCAACCCCGTACGGCAGATCGACTGATTGCCAGAAGTCCCAGCCCTACGTCCGGAATGGTACTCAGAGCGCCTGGCGCGCCGAAGAAAGATTGTTGATCAGGTTGCTCAACAGTGTTCAGCAAGTCCAAGAGCGAAGTCGACTGTGCCGACGTGCCTGTCGACGCAGCGGACAGCGCTTGCGGCACACTCGATACGGTGCTTTGCACGTTGCCGGCGGACGTGCTAGTCGCTTGGCTGACCGCGGCAGCTTGGCTGGCCGTCCCGTCCGGATTGGTGTTTTGGTCAGGTGAGGTGAACGGCGTCAGCACCGTCGCTGCTGCCGACGAACCCGCGTAGCCGTACATCGCCACCGCGTCCTGCGCCCACATCTCGGCGTACTGCGCCTCGGTGGCCGCGATTGCCGGGGTGTTGATCCCGAGGAAGTTCGTCGCCACCAGCGCCGCCAGCAGGCTGCGGTTGGCGGCGATCTCCGGCGGCGGCACCGTCATCGCAAACGCCGCCTCGTAACCGGCGGCCGCCGCCCGGGCTTGGGCGGCGGTCTGTTCGGCCTGCGCAGCGGTGGCGCTCAGCCATTCCACGTAGGACCCGGCCGCGGCCGCTCATCGCCGTGGACGACGGACCCGACCAGGCCCCGGAAGTCAGCTCCGACACCACCGACTGATATCCGCTGGCCGCGGTATACAGCTCGTCAGCCAAGCTGCCCCAGGCTTGCGCAGCGGCCATCATCGGCCCTGATCCCGGACCGGCATACATCCGGCCGGAGTTGATCTCCGGCGGATAGATCCCGAAATCCATTGCTGCGCATTCCTCTTCCAGGCGACCGGCGCTTACGCCGCGCGGCGGCGGGCGGCTTAGCGACCGAGCAGGCGGTTCTTCTGCTCGGTGTATTCCTCGTCGGTCAGAATTCCCTCGTCGCGGAGCTTGGCGAACTCGCGTAGCTCGGCCGCGACTCCGGTGACCACGGCCCGAGGCTTGTCTTGCGACGCAGCGTCTTGATCAGCTTTTGCCGTACTGTCTTTGGTGGTCGCCGCTGCTCCGGCGCGAGTTGCCGCGGGTGCGCCTTTAGCCGTCTTGCCGGCACCACGGCTGACGCCGGTTCCTACGGTGCCGGCCATGGCCCGCCCGGCCATGCCCGCCAGCGCCATCTCGCTGAGCGTGGTTCCTGAACTGCCTTGCGCAGGCCCCCCAGCGCTGGCGGTGGCAGCGGTTTCCGGCAGCGCCGGCAACGTGTACGAAATGGGCTTTACTGCCGGGGTGGCGACGGCCCATGTCGGCGGAACGGACAGACCCCCAACCGTGTTCGCCTCGCCCAGGCCGGCCGAAAGGGTCGGCGGCGGCAGCGTGCCCGCGCGCAGGTTGAGCAGCGGCGCCGGGAACGGTTTGACGGGCGCGGGCCCGGTGTCTGGCCAGCTCTGTTCCCCGTTCCAGCCACTGACGATGTCGTCGGTGTGGACACCGGTGCCATAACCGCCGATGTCGAAGGGAAGGGACACGATTCCCAGCGTGCCCAGTGGTACGGAGACGAAAATGCCGGCCAAGTCGGCGGGCAGGTCGAGGAAAATCGAAATCAGGTCGCTGATCAGGTCCAGCACGTCCAAGAGGGTAAGCGACTGGGCCGGCGCCGCGGCGCTGGTCAGCGCGTTGGGTACCGCGGACAATGCCTGCTGAATCGACGACACCGTGCTCTGCACGTTGCCGGCCGACGTGCCGGCGGCCTGGGTGGCCGCGGCGGCCTGGGCGGTCGACCCGCCCGGGTTGGTGTTCTGCTGGGGTGGCGTGAACGGTGTCAGTGACGTCGCCGACGCTGACGAAGCGGCGTAGCCGTACATCGCCGCGGCGTCCTGGGCCCACATCTCGCCGTACTGCGCCTCGTTGGCCGCGATCGCCTGCGTGTTCAGCCCGAACAGGTTCGTCGCGATCAGCGTCATCAGCTGACTGCGGTTGGCGGCGACCATCGGCGGCGGCACCGTCGAGTGAACGCCGCCTGGTAGGCGGCGGCTGCGGCTTTGGCTTGAGCGGCGGTTTCCTCGGCTTGCGCGGCGGTGGTGGTTAGCCACGAGGCATAGGACGCGGCGGCCGCAGCCATCGACGCCGACGAGGGACCCAGCCACGACCCGGCGGTTAATCCCGAAACGACGGATTGATACGAGTTGGCCGCCGAGTGGAGTTCGGCGGCCAGTCCTTGCCAAGCCTCGGCGGCGGCTGAGCAGCGGCGCCGCCCCAGCTCCGGCATACATTCGAGCGGAGTTGGCCTCCGGCGGATAACTCCCGAAATCCATTGCTAAGCCACCCCTCTAATGCACCGCGATCGAGTTGGCCCAGTCGATGGAGCCGTGCGCCCCGACGCTGGTCAGCGTGGCGGCCAGGAACGGTCCGCGCCTGGCTGTGGCCGCGCCATTGGCTATCGGGTGAATGGTGGCATGCGTTACGGCCTTTGTCGCTTCGCGCTCCGGCGCGTCGTCATCGCAGGTGGCGAGTGGCACGGGCGTCACCGCGCCAACGATTCTCGACAAAATTACCCGCCGCGGCTGCGGACATTCGGGCTCATCGGTCCCAGAAGACATCGCTTTCCCTTTTCGAAAATAGGCCGGACAAATCACCAAATTTTTGTGGCGTCAGGTTGTGGTTTGGGGCACCCACCAGCACATGTCTGGAACGCTGGGCCAATCTCATTATTGACTTTTAACGGAGGGCATCCAAATCTATAACGCTTTCTTAACACCCCATTGTGGCAGCGATCACTTGCGTTTCTCAGGTGAATCGCTTGCGTTTCTCAGGTTCAACGATTTGTCGGCGCCGCGTGCCGATCGGACCTCGGTGTGATGACTGCTGGGCCCGCCGGTCTGGAGCCGGTTCCGATTTTAAGCAGGGTCTCCTGTGAGTTAGCTGTCAGCGCAAGCCGGTCAGACCCAACCCGCCGGAGTTCAACCGGTCTTGGCTTGCCGGCTGACGTCGAGGGGGACGGCTTGAGCGTTGTGGCCGTCGCGTGGCGATTCTTCGCCGGCGGCCGGCCGGGGAGGCAGCCCCCTGCGCAACGTGCCCAGCAACTCCCGATACGGCCCGACGAGGTAGAGCGTGTCGTCTGCTCGAAGCCGGTCGTCCCGGCGTGGGCGCAGCTCGACCGGTGCGTCCTGCCGGGTGAACGCGATGACCCGGATCTGGGTGGACAACTCGGACATCTGCAGCCCGTCGAGGTCGCTGCCGGGCGCCACCCGCATTGCGCCGACCATGAAGGAGCTCTGCCCCACCGAAAACGTGCCCAGCACGTCTAGGCCGCTCGCGGCGCCGATGAACCAGGGTGCGGCGAGTTCGACGGTGGACCGGACGGTGTCGAACCCGAACCGCTGGGCGACCGCGAAGCCCAGCGCGCGGTCGTATACCCGCAGTACCAGCGGAACTTCGGCCAGCCGGTTGATTTCGGGCATCACCCGTGGTCCCAGCAACTCGGCCAGGATGATGCCGGTTTCGATATTGATCATGTCGTCGCGAGTCACAACCGCCACCGCGCGGGCGCGGTCCACCCGCGCTGATTCCAACGTCTGGAGCAGCGTCGCGTCCCCGAAGATCACCGGGACGTCGAGGTCGCGCGCCACGGACAAGAAGCGGTTCTCCTCGTTGCGCTCGATTACTGCGACGTCAAATCCAGCGGTGACCAGGTCGGTGACGACGCGGATCCCGAGCTCGCTCAGCCCCACGACGATGATGTGGTTGCGCAGATGGCGCACCCGTGGGCGCGCGACGGCCGTGACGAAGCGCTGCGAGAGCAGCACGTCGGCGATGAACGCGACTAGCAAAGCGATGGTCATCGCTCCGCTGAACATCAACATGGCGGCGAACAGGCGCAGCCAAATCACCTGATGACCGAAGCTGAAGTCGCCGTAGCCCGTTGTCGTGATCGTTTCGACGGTGAAGTACAGCGCGTCGATCCACGACATCCGCGGGCGTTGGTAGTTGTAGTGCAACACGATCATCGAGGTGGCGAGCAGGATGCCCGCAGCTACCAGCGCCGGATAGAACGCCGGGTTGAAGTCGTTGAGCACCACCCGGATGGCGTCGAGCACTCGCCGCAGCCGAGGGCGCCGCGCGCGGGTTCCGGTCGGTTGCCGAACCTTGACGCCGCGCTCGGCCGCCTCGTCGGCGGTCCCGATCATCATCGTCCAGTCACCGGCGTGCACCCGCTGATCCCGGCTCGGACAGGCCACCACCTCGCCGGGGGTGGGGGAGTTCTCGCCGTGTATGACCGCTACCGGTGCCAGGTCGCCGTAGAGCTCCCACAACGTCCCGTCGTGGGGTGCTTCGCTGCTGTACGCGACGAATTTGATGCCGGCGGCTTCGAACGGGTGGGTGCCGTGCGACAGGCAGGCTTCCACGACCGAGGGTGCCGCGAGTTCGGCGACGTTGAAGATGGCGCCGGGTCCGTTGCCGTCAGCCACCGCTTCGCGCAACACGTCGTTGGCCACCCGCGCCACTACCCGCACCGCCGGATTGGCTCTCCTTGCCAGCAGCGCGATTTCGAGATTCGTCGCGTCGTCGTCCCCAGCGCAGACGACGGCGATCGCGCGCGCAACTTCGGCGCGGGCAAGCTCGCGAGCGACGCCGACGTCGGCAAGATCCGCGTTGGTCAGCTTGACTACCCGCGCGCCAGCCCTTTTCAGTTCGTCGACGACGGTCGTGGCCAGCGCATCGTCACCGCTGACAATGATGTGATGATGCATGCTCTCATCCGCCACTCGGGAATACCTGGTCGCGATGGAGTCCGGGACTCTGCGCGGGGAGGCACCCGCTTTGCCGATGCCGTTACTGTTGCAGGTTACACCACGGCTTTGTCGCGTCGGGCCGTGACACCGAATTTTGCTGGCGCTGAGGTTCACTCGTCATGCAAAGGAGACTGGCTACCACTCGCGCTCGGGGCGAACTTTGGTAAGAGCCTGAAGCCATTCTCGCACAGGGCCTTTGGCTTGCGGCGATGGCGTCGCGTTCTCTGGATCTTAGCCGTCAGGGTATTGAACGACGCCCGAAAAGCACTGCGAAGATCCGCGCGTCGTGCCCGTCGACGCGCTACTTAGCGAAAACTTAGTCTCGTTTCAGGCTCAGCTGATCAGGCTTCGAAGCGATAGCCCATACCCGCCTCGGTCAGCAGATGGTTGGGGCGGGACGGATCATCCTCGAGTTTGCGCCGCAGCTGCGCCAGATAGACACGGAGGTAGTGAGTTTCCTTTGCATACTTGGGTCCCCACACCTCCCTGAGTAGGTCCTCGCGCCCGACCAGCTTGCCGCGATTGCGGACGAGCATCTCCAACATCCCCCACTCGGTCGGCGTGAGATGGACCTCCCTGCCGTCCTTGATGACCTTCTTTGCCGACAGGTCGACGGTGAATGATCTGGTTTCCACCACCGGCTCGTCACCGTCTGTCGAAACAGCGGCCCGGCGCACCGCGGCGCGTAGTCGTGCCAACAGCTCGTCCATGCCGAATGGCTTCGTGATGTAGTCGTCTGCGCCCGCGTCCAGTGCTCCCACCTTGTCCGCGGAGTCGGTGCGCGCCGACAGCACGATCACCGGCGCGCTCATCCAGCCGCGCAGGCCGGCGAGCACCTCGACGCCGGATATGTCGGGCAGACCCAGGTCCAGGATCACCACGTCGGGATGCTGGTCGGCGGCGGCGCGCAGTGCAGCCGATCCGCTTGCGGCAGTTGTCACTTCATAGCCGCGCACTGACAGGTTGATTCGCAGCGCCCTCAGCAGCTGCTGGTCGTCGTCGGCCACCAGGACGCGGGTCATGAGCGCTGCTCCGGCGGCGCTTCCAGGTCCACCAGAACGGTCAGCCCGCCGCCGGGGGTATCGGTCGCTTGGATGCTGCCGCGCATCGCCTCGACGAACCCCTTGGCCACCGACAGGCCGAGGCCCAGGCCCGTGTTGTTATCGGTATCGCCGAGCCGCTGGAACGGCTCGAACATCTGCTCGGCGGCACCTTTGGCGACGCCCGGTCCTTCGTCGACGACGTTGATCAATACACGGTCTCCCACCTGACCCGCGTTGACCCGCACCATGCTGTCAGGCGCATAGCGCAGCGCGTTGTCGATGAGGTTCGCCAGCACCCGCTCCAGCAGACCGGCATCGGCCATGGCGACCGTCCCGCCGACCTCTACCTTGACCCGGTCCAGGCTGCCCCGCCCGAACATCGTGGTCCGCTTGCCGATGCTGATGAGCGCGCGCTGCACGACCTCCTCGAGATAGACCTCGGAGAGCTGTGGCCGGACCACCCCGGCCGCCAGCCGAGACGAGTCCAGCAGGTTGGCCACCAGTGAGCTCAGCTGGTCGATCGACTCTTCAACGGTGGCAAGCAATTCGGCGGTGTCCTCCGGTGAGAACCAGACGTCTTCGGCCCGCAGGCTGGATACTGCCGCCTTGGCCGCGGTCAGCGGAGTCCGCAGGTCGTGGCCGAGGGCAGAGAGCAGCAAACGCCGCAGCTCGTCGGCCTCAGCCAGGGATTGAACCTTGCTGGCCTCTAGTGCGAGCTCACTCTGCTTGACCAGACCGGCGGCTTGCGTTGCGACGACCCCCAGCACCCGGCGGTCGCGGCCGGTCAAGGCGCGGCCGGACAACAGCATCCAGAATTCCTCTTCGCCCACTTTCACAGCCGTGTCAGCGGAATCCACCGTTGCGCATGGGTCTTTGCCCACACTCGCGACCAGCTGCGGGCGACCGTCGACCTCACGCATCAGGCACACCGCGCGTTGGGAATAAGCTTCCCGGACCCGCTCCAGCAGTGTGTCGAGGTCGGCGCCCTTCAGCACCGAACTGGCGAACAGCGCCAGCAACTCCGCTTCCTGGGTCGCCCTCCTGGCCTCGCGGGCACGGCTGGCCGCGGCATCGACCAGCACGGCGATCGCCATCGCGACTCCCAACAACACCACGATGGTGACGGCGTTGCTGGGATTCTCGACGGCGAAGGAGTATCGCGGTTCGGCGATGAAATAGACCAACAGCGCCCCGGACAGCATCCCCGCCAGCACGGCTGGTGCCACACCGCCGAACAGCGCGACGGCAATCACCCCGGCGAAGAAGACGGCGGTCTTTCCGCCGACGTCCAGCAGCGGGTCGAACCAGCGGGTGATGATCGCCAAGATGCCCCATGGCACCGAGATGGCGGCCAGCCAGGCCACGATTTGACGAGCGCGTGGCGAAATCGACACGAACGGCAAGCCGCGATTGGCCTGCTCGTGGGTGACCATGTGGACGTCGATCTTCCCCGAGGCCTCGATGGTCGCGGCGCCGATTCCCTCGCCGAGGAGGCGCGCCCACCGTGACCGCCGGGAGGTACCGAGCACCAGCTGCGTGGCGTTGGTCTCGCGTGCGAAGTCGAGCAGTGCGGTCGGCACGTCATCGCCGACGACGATGTGAACCGTCGCGCCCAGGCTGGCGGCGAGTTCGCGCACCTTGCCCATCTCGCGCGGGGACACACCCGACAGTCCGTCGCCGCGGACGACGTGCACCACCATGAGCTGGGCGCCCGACCTCGATGCGATGCGAGAAGCACGGCGCACCAATGTCTCCGACTCCGGGCCGCCGGTCACCGCAACCACCACCCGTTCGCGGGCTTCCCAGGTGGCCGTAATCTTCTGTTCGGCACGGTATTTCGCCAGCGCCGCGTCGACCTGATCCGCAAGCCACAGCAGCGCGATTTCGCGCAGCGCGGTCAGGTTGCCGGTGCGAAAGTAGTTGGACAGCGCCGCGTCGATCCGCTCCGACGGATAGACGTTGCCGTGGGCGAGCCTGCGCCGCAACGCCTCCGGGGTGATGTCGACCAACTCGATCTGAGCTGCTTTTCGAACGATCTCGTCGGGCACGGTTTCGTGCTGTTCGACGCCGGTGATCTGGGCGACGACGTCGTTGAGGCTCTCCAGGTGCTGGATGTTGAGCGTCGAGATCACGGTGATCCCGGCGTCGAGCAGTGTTTCGATGTCCTGCCAGCGCTTGGAATTGACGCTGCCCGGGATGTTGCTGTGTGCATATTCGTCGACCAGCACCACTTCCGGCCGACGCCGCAACACCGCTTCGACATCGAGTTCCGGGAACAGGGTTCCGCGGTAGGAGATGTAATGCGGCGGAATGACTTCGATGCCTCTGATGAGTTCGGCGACCTTGCTGCGGCCGTGAGTCTCGACTACCGCTGCGACAACATCGGTGCCGCGCTCCAGCCTGCGATGCGCCTCGCCGAGCATCGCGCAGGTCTTTCCGACTCCCGGGGCCGCGCCGAGGTAGATGCGCAAGTCGCCGCGTCGTTGCGTTGGCGCGCTACGGGCAAGCGGCTCGTTCGGGCTTGCCGCTTGTGCCGCTGGCGGTCATTGGCGGAGGTCACATGGACATCATTCCATCGGAAACGTCAAGACTTCACCGGATACTTGCTGTCCAGCTCGAGATTGAGTTGCAGCACGTTAACGACCGGTTCGCCGACGAAGCCGAGCAGACGACCATGCTGGTTGTCGCGAACCGCGTCTCGCACTTGGGCAGCACTGATTCCGCGCGCCTTGGCCACCCGGGCCACCTGGATCTCGGCGTACGCCGGTGAGATATTGGGATCCAGGCCGCTGGCGCTGGCGGTGACGGCGTCGGCGGGTACCGCCGGGTGATCAGGCGCCGCGCCGCGAATCGGGACGATCTGACCGGCCGAGTAGTCCTGTCCGTACTGGGCGCACTCCACCCGCACGCCCTCGTAGAGCTGCTGGAACACTGTCGTCGGTGGGCTCCCGGGCTTCGAGCACGGCTCGTTGACGCTGACCACCTGGGTCGGGTGGATCACATTGCCGGAGGAATCCCGCGGTCCGATCACCGAGAGCACGGCCCCTACCCCGCCACCGGTGCAGAACGGGCGGGAGCCGTCGATCTTCTCCAGCTGGCCGATCGAGAAGCTGCGCGTGCACACCTGAGTGAGCAGGCTGGGCTTGAATCCGGCCGTCGATGGGTCGGCGCCCGGGGTCAGCTTGCTCGGGTCAGCCGGTGTGTCGACGATGCTTTCCGGGCCCAGGTTGCTGGCTGATGATGCCAGCGGGTCATAGCCCGCTCCGGCTGCCGACGGCCTGCTCTGGAAGTACTGCGGCAACGGGTTGCCGTCCTTGTCGGTGAACGATTGGCCAATCAGCTTGCTGCCGACCGGCTTTCCGGAAACGTTGACTATCGAGCCCTCTGCCTTGGCGTGCAAACCGGGAAGGAATGAGACTCCCCACACGACCAAGGGGTAGCCGATGCCGGTGATCACGGTCAGCACGAGCAGCGCCCGCAGTGCCGCCCAGTGTTGGCGAATCAGGTTGGAAATGTTCATTTCAGCCCATCCCGGGGATAAATTGCACGACCAGGTCGATCAGTTTGATGCCGATGAACGGGACGACGATGCCGCCCAGCCCGTAGACGTAGAGGTTGCGGCTCAACAGTTTTGACGCGTTGCTCGGAGTGTACTGAACACCGCGTAGCGCCAACGGAATCAGCGCGACGATGACCACGGCGTTGAAGATCACCGCGGAGAGGATCGCCGACTGTGGACTGTGCAGCCGCATCACGTTGATCAGGTCCAGTCCCGGGAACAGCGCCACGAACATGGCCGGGATGATCGCGAAATATTTGGCGATGTCGTTGGCGATCGAGAACGTGGTCAACGCGCCACGCGTGATCAGCAGCTGCTTTCCGATTTCCACGATCTCGATGAGCTTGGTGGGGTCGGAGTCCAGATCCACCATGTTGCCGGCCTCTTTGGCTGCGCTGGTCCCGCTGTTCATCGCCACCCCGACGTCGGCCTGAGCCAGCGCCGGTGCGTCGTTGGTGCCGTCACCGGTCATCGCGACCAGCCGGCCACCCTCCTGCTCACTCTTGATCAGCATCATCTTGTCTTCGGGGGTGGCTTCGGCGAGGAAGTCGTCGACCCCGGCCTCGTCGGCGATCGCTCTGGCGGTCAGCGGGTTGTCACCGGTGATCATCACCGTTCGGATGCCCATCTTGCGCATCTCGTCGAAACGATCCCGCATGCCGTGCTTGACCACATCCTTGAGGTGGATGACACCGAGCACTTGGGCTTTCTTGCCGCCATTGCCCTCAGGGCCGGTGGTGACCAACCCGACCACCAGGGGGGTGCCGCCGGCGGCCGAGATGCCGTCGACGATTTCGCCGAGGCTGTCGGGAATGTCGCCGCCCTGCTCGCGAATCCAGTTGGCGACCGAGTTAGCGGCGCCTTTGCGCAGCTGTCGTCCGTCGAGGTCGACACCGGACATCCTCGTCGTCGCGGTGAACTCGACCCAGTGGGCGTGGCTGAGTTCGCCGGGGGAGCGCTCGCGCAGCCCGTAGGCCTGCTTGGCGTAGACGACGATCGAGCGGCCCTCGGGGGTTTCGTCGGCCAGGCTGGACAGCTGGGCGGCGTCCGCCAAGTCCTCGGAGGTGACCCCCTTCACCGCGATGAATTCCGATGCTTCCCGGTTGCCCAGCGTGATCGTGCCGGTCTTGTCCAGAAGCAACGTGTTGACGTCGCCGGCGGCCTCGACCGCGCGGCCCGACATGGCCAGCACGTTGCGCTGGACCAGCCGGTCCATGCCGGCGATGCCGATCGCCGACAGCAACGCGCCGATGGTGGTGGGGATCAGACAGACCAACAGGGCCACCAGGACAACGCCGGTGACACCGTTGTCGGTGAGTGCGGAGGTGTTCGCCACACCGGGGTTGTTGACCTTGGAGTAGATGGCCAGCGGCTGCAGCGTCGCCACCGCGAAGACGAAGATGATGGTCAGCGCTGCGAGCAGAATGTTCAGCGCGATCTCGTTCGGTGTCTTCTGCCGGTTGGCGCCCTCGACAAGTGCGATCATCCGGTCGATGAAGCTTTTGCCGGGCTCCTGGGTGATCTTGACCACGATGCGGTCCGAGAGCACGGTGGTGCCGCCGGTGACCGCGGAGCGGTCGCCGCCGGACTCGCGGATCACCGGCGCTGATTCGCCGGTGATGGCCGATTCGTTAACCGACGCAATGCCTTCCACGATCTCGCCGTCGCCCGGGATGATTTCGCCCGCCTCCACGACAACGATGTCGCCTTTCTGCAGCTCCGGAGCCCGGACGTCCTCCTCGGTGCCGGGGTTGTCCGGTGACCAGCCTCGTAACCGGCGCGCGATGGTGTCGGCCTTCGATTTGCGCAGGGTGTCGGCCTGGGCTTTGCCCCGTCCTTCCGCGACAGCCTCGGCGAGGTTGCCGAAAAGCACTGTGAGCCAGAGCCAGAACACGACAAGCCAGCCGAACCACGACGAGTCGCGGACCGTCAGCACCGTCGACCAGACGGCGCCGATCTCGACGATGAACATCACCGGGTTGCGCCACAGCGTGCGCGGATCGAGCTTGCGCAACGCGTCGGGCAGCGACTTGGCCAGCAGCGCGGGGTCGAGTCGGCCGCCCTGAACCCGCCCGCCCGGCGCGTGCGCCGCCGTGGTGGCGTTGCGATGAACGGGCGGAACGGGCTTTCGAAGCCGTAGAAGTTGGCATTTCAGTGAATTCCTTCAGCGAGGGGCCCGAGTGCCCACATGGGCAGGAATGTGAGGGCAACAAGAATCACCGTGACGCCGGCGACCATGCCGATGAACTGCGGCCGATGGGTGGGCAGTGTCCCGGGGGACTCCGGCGTATGACCTTGGCGGGCCAGCGAGCCGGCCAACGCGAGCGCCAACACGATTGGTAGGAACCGGCCAATCACCATCGCCAGGCCGATCGCGGTGTTGTACCACACGGTGTTGGCGTTCAGGCCCGCGAAAGCCGAGCCATTGTTGTTGGCGCCGGAGGTGAACGCGTACAGCACCTCCGACAGCCCGTGCGGTCCAGTGTTGAGCATGCTCGCGCGTTCGCCGGGCAGCGCCATCGCGATGGCGGTGCCAAGCAGCACGATCAGCGGTGTGACCAGGAAATAGCTTGCGGCGAACTTGATCTCGCGGGGGTTGATCTTCTTGCCGAGGTACTCCGGTGTGCGCCCGACCATCAGCCCGGCGACGAATACCGTGATCACCGCCAGGATCAGCATGCCGTACAGGCCAGATCCGGTGCCGCCGGGCGCCACCTCACCCAGCTGCATGTTAAAGATCGCCATCATCCCGCCGAGGCTGGTGTAGGAGTCGTGAAACGAATCGACGGCGCCACAAGAGGTCAGCGTGGTCGACACGGCGAATACTGCGGAGTTGGGAACACCGAAGCGTTGATCCACGCCTTCCATCGCCGCCCCGACCGCGGTCGGCACCGTGCCGTGGTGTTGCAACTGCATCCACATCGCGATCGTCCAGCTGATCGCGGCGAGCGTCGACCATGATTGCGGCTATCGCGTAGCCCTGCTTCTTGCTTTCGACCATGCGGCCGAAGGTGCGCGGCAGCGAGAAGCTGATAGCCAGCAGCAGGAAGATCTCGACCCAGTTGGTCCAGGCGGTCGGGTTCTCAAACGGATGCGAGGAGTTGGCGTTGTAGAAGCCGCCGCCGTTGGTGCCGAGTTCCTTGATCGACTTCCTGGCTGGCGATCGGCCCGCCGGTGATGGTCTGTTGCGCGCCGCTCAGCGTGGTCACGACCTGGTCGTGCAGGTGGAAGTTCTGGATCGCGCCGCCGGCGAGCAGCACGATCGCGCCGATGAGCGAGATCGGCAGCAGGATGCGCAGCGTGCCCCGGACCAGGTCCACCCAGAAGTTGCCGAGCTCATTGCTCTTGATCCGGGCAAAGCCGCGGACCAGGGCGATCGCGACGGCCATGCCGACCGCGGCGGAGACGAAGTTCTGCACGGCCAGGCCGGCCATCTGCACCAGGTGGCCCTGGGTCGACTCGCCCGAGTACGCCTGCCAGTTGGTGTTGGTGACGAAGCTGATCGCGGTGTTCCAGGCCAGCGCGGGCGTCATCGGTGTCGCCGGATCGTGCAGGTGCAGCGGCAACTTGCCCTGCACCAGTTGGAAGAAGAACAGGAACAGCACGCTGACCGCCGAGAACGCCAGCACGCTGCGGGCGTAGGCGTACCAGGGCTGTTGGGCCTTGGGGTCGGCGCCGATGGCGCGGTAGATGGCCTTCTCGACTCGCAAGTCCCGCGGCGAGGTGTAGACGCGGTACATATAGTCGCCCAGCGGTACGTGGACCGCCACCAATGCCAGCACGAGCAAAGCGAGGAATGCGATCCCCGCAGTAGATGTGCTCACCTAAAACCTTTCCGGAAAGAACAAGGCCGCAACTAGGTAAACTGCCAAGACCGCCGACAGCGCGAGGCCGATGATGTTGTCGTAGCTCATAGCTTTTCGACCAGCTTTTGCACATAGCCGAGGACGGCGAAGACTGCCACCGTCAGTAGGACGTAGGCAACCACGGACATAGCTCCTCCGTTCGTGACATACCGGTCACCTCGATGGTCGATCGAGTCGTGGTACCGGCATGCAATCTAGACCTTCATGGTGAAGATCTGGAATGAAGCTATGCCTCGTTTTCAGGTGGCGCTTCTTCCCCTTACGCTTTCTTTACAGCCTGTTGGCTGGCCGAGTTTGCGGTCCGGGAGCGGGCCTTAACTTCGGCGCTCGGGGCAGGCTTGTTGACCAGCAATTGTCTGAGGTCACGTTGCATCCGAGTCTGGAACCGCTATACCAGCGGTGTTTGCTGCGATGACTGTGATCCACTACTCAACGACGGGCAGGCGCACCCGAAAAGTGGTTCGGCCGTTAGCGGATTCGACGGTGACCGTGCCTTGATGGGCCTTGACGATCGAGTCGACAATGGCGAGACCCAATCCATTTCCCGGCCCTTCGTAACGGGCATTCTTCGCGCGCACGAATCGCTCGAACAGGTGTGGCAGTAGATCCGGGTCGATATCCGGCCCGTCGTCGGTGACCGTCAGCTCGGCGTATGCCTCACCGGTGGGCGACCGGTGGCGGGCGATTCCGGTCGTCACGGTCACCCCGGGCGGCGTATGTACCCACCCGTTGGTCAGCAGATTGCTGACCAGCTGGTGCAACCGGTCGCGGTCCCCGCGCACCCAGACCGGCTCGTCGGGCAGCTCCTTGACCCAGCGATGGCTGGGTGCGGCCACCGCGGCATCGTTGACCGCGTCGAGTACCAGATCGACCAAATCAACGTCTTCGGTGCGCAGATCCTGACCCTCGCCCAGGCGCGAGAGCAACAACAGCTCGTCGACGAGCGACGTCATCCGTCGGGCTTCCGACTCGATACGGGCCAGCGCGTATTCCGTCGTTGGTGGTAACGCGGCGCTGTCTTGACGGGTGAGCTCGGAGTAGCCCTGGATCGCTGCCAGCGGCGTGCGCAGTTCGTGACTGGCGTCGGTGAGGAATTGCCGCATCCGCCGGTCGGATTCGGCGCGGTACGCCAGCGCGCTGTCCACGTTGTCCAGTAATCGGTTCAAGGTGTGCCCGACGATTGCCACCTCGTTGTCCGGATCGATGTCCGCCAGTTGCACTCTGGCGGTGATCCGATGGTCGTCGCCGATGAGTTGCGTGCCGGCGACCTCGGCAGCGGTCGCGGCTACCCGGCGCAAAGGGCGCAGCGCGTAGCCGACCACCAACGTGGTGAGGCCCGCCGTCACCAACATTCCGGCGATCAAAAGTATTGTGGCGCTGATGATCCTGTGGGCGATGGTTCGATTCGCCAGGTCCAGTGAGACTCCGACGATTATGCGGTCACCGGCATCCGCGCTTTGGCTTTCCACCCGAAATGAGCCAAGGCTGCCCAGCGTCACGGTGCTTAGCCGGTCGTCTTGCCAGGGCTGTGCCTTGATCGCGGCGATGACGTCTGGCGGGGCGGGTCGAGGGTCGTCTTCGAAAAACACCGCCGAGCCGATCACCTCGCCGTTGTGCAGCACGGCGATGACGTTTCCCGCGTTCTGCCCGGTGAATCCCAACATCGCCTGTGCGAGATCGCCGTGATGTGTCGGTTCGCCCCGGCGGTACCTGGCAACCGAATGGCTCAGTGCATCAATCGATTCAGCGACTTCCGCGTCGTTCATTGCGTTGACATAGCTGCGAAAGCTCAGTGTGGTGACCAGGCCGACCACCAGCACGACAACCGTGACCACCGCCGACACCCCGAGCACCAGCTGACCGCGTAAGGTACGTGGGCGCCACCAGGGTCCGGTTGAGCCCCTGGTCATTTCGGCGTCATTTCGGTGGTCGCAGCATGTATCCAACACCGCGCACGGTGTGGATCATCGGCTCTCTGCCGGCGTCGATTTTCTTCCGCAGATATGAGATGTACAGATCGACGATGCTGGTACGGCCCGCAAAGTCGTAATTCCAGACACGGTCCAAGATCTCGGTGCGGGTCAGGGCGCGGCCCGGATTGCGCATCAAGAAGCGCAGCAGTTCGAACTCGGTCGACGTCAGCGGAATCGGTGTGCCGGCGCGTGCGACTTCGTGGCTGGCGCCGTCGAGCGTCAGGTCGCCGACCTTGAGACCCTCCTCCGCGGGTGCGGTCTGGAAATTGGAGCGTCGAAGTAGTCCGCGCAGCCGGGCGACCAACTCCTCCAGGCTGAACGGCTTGGTCATGTAGTCGTCGGCGCCCGCGGTCAAGCCCGTGACCCGGTCCATGACCGAGTCGCGCGCGGTGAGAAACAAGGTCGGGGTGTAGACGTCTGCCTCGCGGATCCGTTGCAGGATCTGCAGGCCGTCTACGTCGGGAAGCATGATGTCCAGGACGAGCACGTCAGGGCCGACCTCGTCGAACTTCGTCACGGCCTCCCGGCCGTTGTGCGCGACCTCGACGGTCCAGCCTTCGTAGTGCAGCGCCATTTTGACCAGGTTGGTCAACGCCGGTTCGTCGTCGACCAGCAAAACCCGGATCGGCGACCCGTCGGCGCGGCTGATCCGGGGCAGCTGACCGAGGATGGCCGGCCGTGGCCGCTGTTCCCGCACGGAACCCGACATTATCGCCATTCCGCTGCATTCTCCCCGGCTCACACGCCGTTGTCACGAAGCTCATATCTTTCTCAAATGTGTCAGCCACCCGGGGAGCACTCGCGCCGGCCGTCAGATATGGGTTCTCTATGCATCCCATCGGTCAGCTTGCGTTGTAGCTATACACCAAAAACACTGTGTAGCAGAGCCGTTGACAAGGAGCTGGCAGGCCAAAAGTGAGGGTACATCGCTAACCGATTGCATGTAAACGCTTTACGTAACTCTGCCGTAACAAAATCAACGAAATAGCCGCTGCCACTGACGATGAGCGCGGCGTTTGTAAACAAAACCTTGGAGAGATCGATGTCTTTCGCGCCTTTCGTGACCACGCATCCGGAGATGCTGTCGTCGGCGGCCGGCGATCTTGCTGGTATCGGTTCGGCGATGGCTGCCGCAAATGCGGCGGCAGCGGGCCCGACCAGCGGGGTCGTTCCGGCAGCGGCCGACGAGGTGTCGGCGCTGACGGCGGCACAGTTCGCCGCGCATGCGGGCAGTTACCAGGCCATCAGCGCTGCGGCCGACGCCATTCATTCGTTGCTGGTCAGCACCCTGCAGACCAACGCCGCGTCCTACGCGGCCACCGAAGCCGCCAACGCGGTCGCGGCCGGCTGACCCCAAAGCAAAACGGAAAGGAAGAGGGTTCACAGCAATGGACTACGGGGCGTTGCCGCCGGAGGTCAACTCAGCTCGCATGTACGCCGGACCGGGCGCAGGGTCGATGCTGGCAGCCGCGGGCGCATGGGACGGGCTGGCGGCTGACCTGCACTCGACGGCAGCTGCCGCCGGATCGGTGGTTTCTGGGCTCACCGCTGGGTCCTGGCGGGGTGCGGCGTCGACGTCGATGGCCGCCGCGGTCGCGCCGTATTTGAGCTGGATGACCGCGACCGCAACCCAACTCGAGCAGGTGGCGAACCAGGCCAGGTCGGCAGCCGCCGCCTACGAGGCCGCTTTTGGGATGACGGTGCCACCAGCGGTGGTTGCCGCCAACCGGGCTCAGCTGATGGCGCTGATCGCGACCAACATCCTGGGTCAGAACACCCCGGCGATCATGGCCACCGAGGCGCACTACGGCGAAATGTGGGCTCAGGATGCCGCAGCCATGTACGGCTACGCGGCAAGCTCGGCAGCCGCCTCGACGTTGACGCCGCTCACGCCGCCGAAGTCGACCACCAACCCGGCAGGCCTGACCAGTCAAACCGCGGCAGCGGCACAGGCCGCCGGCACAACGGCTGGCAGCCACGCTCAGACCATCGCGTCGACGTCGCTGTCCGCGGTTCCTCAGACGTTGCAGGGGCTCTCGCAGCCGACGCAGACCGTGTCGTCGGGGTCCGGCCTCTCGGCACTGTTGACGGGCAACGGTTCAACGCTCGCGTCTTCCGGCACCTCGGGAGCATCTGGAGGGCTAGGCGCACTTACGGGTCTGGCAAGCTCGGCGGGCACGGGCGTCGGCAGTAGTGCGGGCAAGGGCGCCAGCTCGGGCCTCGGCGCGGTGTCGAGCCTGACGGACATCGCGTCGTCGTCGTCAAGTGGCGTCGCCGACTTGGGTTCGGACGCGGCCGGTATGGGTTCCAGCGGCTTGGGCGCCAGCGCCGGAAGTGTTAGCGCGGGCCTCCCCGGCGTCGGGCTGAATTTCCCTGCGGCCGATTCACTGCCCGCGTCCGCAGGTATGGGACCGTTAGGCGGGTTGGCTCTGGCGCCGGGTCTGGGCGGTTCGATGCCGATGGGGCCGTTTGGCTTTGGTGGCGCGAGCACCACGGCGATGATGGGTCAGGCCAGCTCGGTCGGGGCACTCTCGGTGCCGCAGAGCTGGACGGAAGTCGGCCCGGCCGCTGCGTCGGTGAGTCCCGCCGGCCCGATGCCGGTGCCCACCAACGGCTTTGGCGCGGCACCAGCAGCGGCCGCCAATGCGCCTGCTATGGCTCAGTCGTCGATAACGAGTCAGGTCGCACGCGAATCGGGCGATGTGTTGCAGCGAATTGGGTTGCGCTCCAACATACTCCCGCACAATTGCCGGGTAGCCCCTGAATGGTTGTGGCCCGCACACCGGGTGGTGTGCGGGCCACAGGGGTTGTGCGTGTGTTAGGCCCAGCTGGAGCCGACGGCGCTGTCGGTGGAGTTCATGTTGTTGCCGGCGGTTTGCACCTTTTGGCCGTGCTGGTTGGCCTGTTCGTAGATGACCTGGAAGTTACGGCCCAATTGGGTGATGAACTCCTGGCAGGCCACCGAACCCGAGCCGCCCCAGAAGTCACCGGCGGCCAGCACATCGCGCACGATGGACTGGTGCTCGGCTTCCAGGGAGGCGGCTTGGGCGCGGATCAGGGCGCCGTGGGCGTCCACGTCGCCGAACTGGTAGCTGATCGACATTGCAGTTCTCCTAAAAGACTTGTGCGGGTGAGGGTTAGCTGGACAGGATCTGCTGGGAGGCCTGCTCTTGGGTCTCGTAGTTGTTGGCGTCGCGGATCAGTCCGTCGCGCACCCCGTGCAGCATGTTGACGATGTTGCGGAAGGCCTGGTTCATCTGGCCCATGGTGTCGTAGGACGTCATCTGGGCGGTACCGCTCCAGCCGGCACCGGCGATGTTTTGGCTGGATGCCCACATCTTGCGGGCCTCGTCCTCCACGGTCTGGGCGTGCATGTCGAACCGGCCCGCCATCGCCCGCATCTCGTGCGGGTCAGTCATAAAACGCGTAGGCATATCTCTATCTCCTTGTTGATGTCATCGGCTGCGGTGCGATACCGGCCGCCTTGTGCACAGGGTACGACCCGGCGATGAACAAGCGGCTTCGAACACGTGACAAGTTGTCGCTCATCGACATCCGGGTCATGCGGCCGTCCGGGCCCGGCCGTTAGGCCCCAACCCTTTGGTCCCAAAAAGGTTGTGGCCCGCACACCGGGTGGTGTGCGGGCCACAGGGGTTTTGCGTATGTCAGGCCCAGCTGGAGCCGACGGCGCTGTCGGTGGAGTTCATGTTGTTGCCCGCCGTCTGCACCTTTTGGCCGTGTTGGTTGGCCTGTTCGTAGATGACCTGGAAGTTACGGCCCAACTGGGTGATGAACTCCTGGCAGGCCACCGAACCCGAGCCGCCCCAGAAGTCACCGGCGGCCAGCACATCGCGCACGATGGACTGGTGCTCGGCTTCCAGGGAGGCGGCTTGGGCGCGGATCAGGGCGCCGTGGGCGTCCACGTCGCCGAACTGGTAGCTGATCGACATTGCAGTTCTCCTAAAAGACTTGTGCGGGTGAGTGTTAGCTGGACAGGATCTGCTGGGAGGCCTGCTCTTGGGTCTCGTAGTTGTTGGCGTCGCGGATCAGTCCGTCGCGCACCCCGTGCAGCATGTTGACGATGTTGCGGAAGGCCTGGTTCATCTGGCCCATGGTGTCGTAGGACGTCATCTGGGCCGTGCCGCTCCAGCCGGCGCCGGCGATGTTTTGGCTCGATGCCCACATCTTGCGGGCCTCGTCCTCCACCGTCTGGGCGTGCATGTCGAACCGGCCCGCCATCGCCCGCATCTCGTGCGGGTCAGTCATAAAACGCGTAGGCATATCTCTCTCCTTATCGTTAGTTATCGATACTGGTTATGGATGGTCTCAGGCAGACGGCATCGTCCCCCTCGTCGTCATCAGACGAACACCTGTTTGGGCATCACCTTCGGCTTGACGCCGTAGCGCGGCCCGGCCATGCCGTAACCGGATTTGCCTCCGGCGGAGGCCATTCCCGGCATGATGCCCTGGCGCACCTCCCATGCCGGCGCCCTCTTCAACGGGCGTGGTCCAGCCGCTGCCCGCCAACGTGGCGTCGGTGACGGCGGGCGGGGCGGCCGCCGACCACCCGGCCGGCACCGACAGCCCGCCGACCGTGGACGCCTCGCCCATGCCCGCCAGCGCCGCGCCGCCACCAAGGCCGCCAACCGGTGCCGAAGCACCCGCCAGCGTCGAGCCGAAGCCCAACCCGGCGCCGAGCGGGGTGGCGTCGCCGATGGTGAAGCCGAATGGAGCGCCGCCAACGAAGTGCCCTAGCAGCGGCAGGGTCGCCGTCATCATGGCGGTGTTCCATGCCAGCGTGACACCGATGTTGTAAATGGTGTTGGAGAGGATCGGCACGCCGAACAGACCGTTGATAGCGGACAGTACCGAGCCGAAGGTGTCCTGAGCCGCACTGGCCGCCGGGTTGGCGGCCGCACTCGCCGCGCTCTGCGTGCTGTTGAGCGTGTTGTTCAGCGTTGCCGAGGTCCCGTTGCTGCCGACGGCCTGGCTGACCGCGGCGGCTTGTTGGCCTTGCCCGGCCGGGTTGGTGTTTTCGGTCGGGTCGGTCAGCGGTGTCAGCGCCGACGAGGCTGTTGACGCCGCGGCGGAGTAGCCGTACATCGCGGCCGCGTCCTGAGCCCAGAACTCGCCGTACATGGCCTCGTTGGCCGCGATCGCCGGGGTGTTCTGACCCAGGATGTTCGTCGCGACCAGCGCCGCCAGCTGCGCCCGGTTGGCGTAGACAACCGCCGGCGGGATCGTGGCCGCATAGGCGGCCTCGTAGGCCGCCGCCGATGAGGTGGCCGCCGCGGCCGCTTCCTCCAGTTGCGCCGAGGTGGTGGTCAGCCACTCGATATAGGTCTGCGCCGACGCGGCCATGGCCGTTGACGACGGACCCGTCCACTCCGAGCTGAGCTGAGAAACAATCGACTCGTAGTTCGCCGCGTTCGAGGCCAATTCCGAGCTGAGGGCGCTGAACGCCGAGGAGGCGGCCATCATTGGTCCCGCTCCAGAGCCGGAGTACATGAGTGTGGAGTTGATCTCCGGGGTTCGCGCTGCGAAATCGAAAGCCATTTGTCTAATCCCGTCCTTGAATTGATCGGTTTGCGATTGAGGTTTAACCGGCCAACGGTGGCCGCTGTGGATTCCTTAGGTGGTCATCGGCTTGGGAATGGTTGGCATGACCTTGGGCTTGACGCCGTAGCGCGGGGCACCGAAGCTCGAGCCGCCACGACCGCCATTGGCGACCGCGGGCATGCCGGCGATGCCGGGTCCCATGCCGCCGGCGGTCGGCGCGGGGGTGGCCCAGCTCTGCGAGGCCAACGTGACGGGCGTGCTCGCCGACGGGATTCCGGCTCCGCCGGCCCAGCTGGGCGGCACTGAGAGTGCGCCGATTGACGACCCCCCGCCGGCCGAGGCCAGGACCGGTGCCGCGCCAATTCCGGCGGCTCCGCCGATTCCGCCGACGGCCGCGGCCGGACCGACGTCGCCGACCAGGCCGGATCCCAAGCCCCCGAGGTCGGCCGAAGCGGTCGACGGACCGGCCAGCGCGGTGAGCAGACCGCCACCGCCCATACCGATCAAGTCCGAATAGCCGGAGGCAAAGTTACCGACCTCGTCGTACCCCGCGCTGGTGAGGCTGTTGTTGGCGACGGAAGCCACAGGTCCGGTAGTCAGGAACGACGTCAGGCTGTTGATGAGGTTGGTGATGGGCCCGGATTGCGCACTCGACGACCCGCTGTTCGCCGCGCCCGACAGCGAGTTAGCGGCGGCCCCGGCCTGGTTGGCTCCCTCGGCCTCTTGGTAGGAGCCCGAGGATTGCTGCAGGGTGTTCACGAACTGCTGGTGAATAGCCTGAGCTTGGGCGCTGACCGTTTGGTACAGCTGGCCATAGGTAGAGAACGCGCTGCTTTGCAGGAGCGACACCTCATCGGCAGCCGCGGGGGCGATGGCTGTGGTCGGGCCCGCGGCCGCCGAACTCTCGGTGGCAAACGAGGTACCAACGCCTTCTAGCTGGGTCGCGGCCGCGGAAATGGCGGCGGGCGCTGTGGTCACATATGACATGTATTTCTCCTGGGTGGCAAGAAGCCGACCCCGTCAGCGGGATCGGCAACGATGGTCACTGTCAGTGAGTGCGGGTATCCGGCAGCGGTTCCACGGATCTACCTTCGCGTACCCTGAGCGCGAGCGCATACCTCGTTAATGGCTTCTTAACGGAAGAGCGGAATTTTTAACACACGGCTTGAACCGACCGGGCGATTCGGGTGCCCGGTTAGCGTTTCAGCTGCCACGCGTAACATTCGTCGCTGGCCCCCATAGCCCAATCGGCAGAGGCAGCGGACTTAAAATCCGCCAAGTGTCGGTTCGAGTCCGACTGGGGGCACGATCGGAGCCGCGCAACGAGCTCAGCGTGGTCTCAGGTTTTTCTCAGTGTGTTGGAACCCAGCATCGGGTCCACGGCTCCACCTTGGCAAAACCAGTGAGGCGTGGCATAGCGCTTTGACGGTTTCTTAACGGCTCTTACGACGCCGGCCGCGGATCGGCGAATCGGCCTAGGCGGTCCGGGCCGCCAGTGTGCTTCTGTGCCACGCGGCGGTATCGGCCGGCGTCTTGGAACCCGAAGCATCGAGGAAAGCCGTTGGTAGGTGATGCCGGCGAAAGGCTTGCCGGTGGGCCCCGCTCGGTAAGCCCGCGGAGCACTGCGCGTGGAGGTCGCGTCCTTCGTCGGCGCCGGCATGCCGGTCGACGTCATATAGTTGCGCGATGGTTGATCGACTTTCGGAGCCTGATGCTGCCGCTGGACAAAACCGTGATGGCGACGCGGTCACGCCAACCGTATTCATAGCCACGCCCATGTATGGGGGCATGGCTGCGGGAATTTACACCGCGTCAATGGTGCAACTATCCGCGATCTTCCTGAGGAACAGGGTCGATTCATTGTACGCCTTCACGTCGACTGAAAGCCTCGTGCCGAATGCCAGAAACGTGTTGGCCCATCAATTTCTAGAATCCAATGCCACTCATTTGATGTGGATTGATTCGGATATTGGGTTTAATGCCATGGACATAGTAAGCATGCTGATAGCCGATAGGGATATCGTGTGCGGGATATATCCCAAGAAAGAAGTGGACTGGGCGCGGGTGGCGCAAGCGGTCGAGGCCGGCGTGCCGCCGGAAGAGCTGAGCAACCACGCAGGTTTGTTCGCCGTTAAACTCATAGATGACTCCGCTGACAGTTTCGCCGCCGACTCTGATGAATTACTAGAGATTGCGGCCGGAGGTACCGGATTTATGCTCATCAAGCGCCGCGTGTTTGACACGCTATCCGAAGTCGTCCCCGAATATGCGCCGGACCAAAGATTAATTAAGGAGTACTACGCCACCACCACCGACCCTGAGACGGGCAGGCTGATAACCGAAGATTATCATTTCTGCGGATTGGCTCGCAGCCACGGTTTCAAGATTTATGCAGCGCCCTGGGTACATCTAGGCCATGCGGGTACATACGTATTTGACCGCCGTTTTGACCTGAACTGGCTGAATTTAAGCGATGGATCCGAAATTAATCCCAGCGGCTAAAAGGCCGCCGTGGTGTGTGTGCGGCGCAGGTGGGGATTGGTCCTGGAGGTGCTGGAGTTACTGTGGCGTTCGCTGAGCCGATCATTGTGGTGCTAGGCCCGTGGTGCGGCGGCACATCAGCCGTTGCCGGCGTCCTGCACCACCTCGGCGTATTGATGGGCACTCAATTTGACTGGAACTACCGCGAACTGCACGAAACGTGGGAAGACTCGAGTCTAAGTCAATTGTGCCGCAAGGCTTTCACCGAACCTGGCGCTCAGCTGCAAATGGATCCTCGTTCTTTGGAGGCGAATCTTCGCAGTTGGGCCGATAGTCATCGTGGTGCCGCCCGCACTGCGGGGCGTCGGGCTGGCGTCAAGCACCCACTTCTGTGCGTTGCGATGGATTTTGTGCGCGAAGCCTGGGGTCCGGTTGTGCCGGTGGCGGTGGACCGACCGGTCGCGAACGTGCTCGCGTCGCTGAACCGACTCGGATGGTGGCAAGACGAACGGGAGCGGGCTGAGTCAACGGCGCATCTGATCGCTGCGCGCGATCAAGCGCTCGCCGGTACTACGACGGTCAGGGTTGACTTCGAGGAGCTTCGCGCTGCGCCCGCCGATGTGATCGGCCGCCTCGCCGACGAGTTGGGCCTCACGGTGACAGAGGCCCAACTGGAGGCGGCGGCTGAGAGCGTTGTGAAACCCGCCGATGTGCCCCGCGACGTGGATCCTCACCAGCGTTTCATCGATCTACTACGCCCTGAGGTGCAACGCAACCCCGGAGATGCGCACTCGGTGTCCACGCTGGCCCAGGTCTACTTCCATGCGGGCGATTTCGACAACGCGCGCAAGTGGTTTGCGCGGCGGCTCGAGATGGATAGCGGGGAGTCGCCAGATGAGGTCTACTGGGCGATGCTGCGGGTCGCGCAGTCGATGGAGATGCTCGGTGAACCGTGGCCCGATGTTCATGACGCCTACCTGCGGGCGTGGGAGTTCCGACCGACCCGCGCGGAGGCGTTGTATGAACTCGCCCGTCGTTACGCCAACGAGAACCGCCACGAGCTGGCCTACGGATTTGCCGTGCGCGCCGCCGAAATCCCGCTGCCCGAAGACGACAGCAATGTGCTGCACCCAGACATTTACACGTGGCGTGCAGCCGAGGTGCAGGCGATCTGCGCGTTCCACATCGGAAAGCAGGTCGAGGCTTTCATGCTGCGCCGACGGCTGCTGGCCCGCCCCGACATCCCTGATGATGATCGGCAAAGAATTGCGCGCAACCGCGACTTGTCGGTGCCGGCCATGCTCGAGGCGGCATCATCATATCCAGATGCGCTGGCGCGCAACCTCATCGCCGGACCGCTCGAGGCCGAGGTCACCGTCAGCTTGGTCGCCGGAGCGGATCGGGCTGCCACCGAACAGACGCTGAACTCGTTTCTGCACTGCTGCACTGACGCGTCACGAGCCGGACGCTTCCTGGTGTTCGACGTCGGCCTGTCGGCCCAAGATCGCGCGATGCTGCAAGAGGGATACACGTTCCTCGAATTTGTCGACTGCGCACCCGACACCGAGCTCCGCGACCACATCCACGGACGCTACTGGCTGCATCTGGCCTACGGGTGGCGGTTTTTTGCCCCCGAAAATTTGATCACTCGCCTCACCGCGGTGCTCGACGCCGATACCGAAGTCTTTCAGGTGGGGATCAACCTCGACGACGCGGTCACGCTCACCGGCCTCAGCGCGCCCGAACAGACAGCGCGCCGAACGCCCGATGCTGGCCGCTACGTCCTGGCCGATGTCCAGGCCTTAGGCCCGGCGATGTTCGACACCGCGCGACTGGATGAACCCGGCTGCACCGCCAGCCTCGACGAAGTACTCTGCATCACCGCCGTCTGACGGCGTCTTCCAGCAGATCGGCGGCGATGGCAACGCTTTCAGCAGGTTTGGTCATCCGGGCGGCGACCTCACGGGCTCGAGTGATGCATTGCGGATCAAGGATGGAACGCAGGTCTGCGACCAGCGAACCCAGGTTGCTGGCCGAGAAGGCCCGCCCTGAGCCGACTTTCAGCCGCGTGACGGCATCTGCCCAGATCTGCTGATCGTTGATCGGGTGCCAGAGGATCAACGTGGGTATTCCGGCTCGCATGCCTGCGGCCGTGGTACCGGTGCCGCCCTGATGAACCACCGCGCGGCAAGCTGGAAAAACGGCCGAGTGGTTCACCGCGCGCACAACCTTCACCTGGTCGGACTGCGGGGCATCGCCGAAGTCACTTGCCCCAGAGCAAAACAACGCCCGCTCGCCTAGCCGTGCGCAGGCCACGCTGATCAGACCGAACGTCTGAGCGGGGTACGGGAGCCACACGCCGCTGCCAAAACCGAAGTAGATCGGGGGTGTTCCGGCGGCGATCCAGGACAAGACCTCGTCGTCGGCTTCGGTCGGCAACTCCAGCGTCAGCGCTCCGACGAAGGGCCGCCAACCATCTCCGTCCGCCCATTCGGCTGCCAGCTCGGGAAAACACAGCGCGTCGTAGGCCTGAATCTCGAGGGATGGCGTCGCGGGCCCAGTTGCGTCAGGCACGCCCAGTACGCGGCGTTGGGCGTCTTCAGCCTTCTCCATTATGTCGCCGGCCCAGCCACTCAGCCGTGCATGCGCTCCCGGAAAGAAATGCAGCGTCGCCTGCGGAATGTCGTAATACTCCGCGACGTTGGCGGCCAGCCCCTGCTCGATTCTGCCCGTAACGAGCAGGTCGGCCCCGTTTGCCAGCGCCGTGAGCGTCGTGCCCCACTTCTCCATGGCCCGGGACAGGTAGTCCTTCTCGTCGACCACACCGCTGACCGGAGCCTGGATCATCCGGTTGCGGCTGGACGCGAGCGACTCCGGGCCGAACGGGACCGCAGCAAGTCCCGCCAACTCAAGGAACTCAACCATCTCGGGCGCAACCGCCATGCATACGTCGTGACCTCGGCGCATCAGCTCACGACCAACGGCGGCGAAAGGCTCGGTGTCGCCGCGAGTTCCGTAGCCGGCGAGTACCACTTTCATCGGCGGAGCCTAACTTACGTTGTGCCTAAACGTCCGAGCAGCCGCTCGATCCTGTACCCGGCAAACGTCTGCCCCCACTCAACCGCCTGGGCAGATAAAACGAACTTAAGGCAAGCCAATAGGCGACGGCAGTTCAAGAATCGGCGGCTGCTGGCGGTGACCACGGTCGCGATGGTTTTGATCGTGATCTCGCGTCCAGATGGCTTGTGTTATGTCGGAATGGGCGACGGGCGCACTGTACGGGGCGCGATTGGTCGTCGTCGCTCGTCTTTTCCTTCCCGTGCCCGACCCATCTGCCAGCGCCGGCGAGATCGCGGCTCAGTTCGCCGAACACCGCGACCGCATCCATCAACGTTCCCTCGCTGGGTCGGCCCACCTGAGTCTCTGGTGCGGATTGCTGTTCGCGCCATCGTTTCTCATCGACCACCTCAAAACCGGCCCTTTGGGCCTACAACGGACTGTTGGGCGTCTACATACCCGCCGCTGCCCTCGGAATCTGAGGTTCGGCAACAGCTTTCGGCGTGATCACCAGCCTTCGCAACGAGGAATCGGACTGATTCGCATATAGTCGAGGGCATGCGCGCAGCCGTCTACACCAGGATCAGCCAAGACGCCACGGGTCAGCGCGCCGGTGTGACCCGCCAGTTGGAGGACTGCGAGGCACTCGCCGATCGGCTCGGATGGGAGGTCACCCACCGCTACGGCGACAACGACCTGTCCGCCTCCTCCGGTAGCATCCGTCCCGGCTTCGAGGCCATGCTGAAGGCGATAGCCGATAACGAGTTCGGCGCGGTGATCTGCTGGCATCCCGACCGGCTCGTCAGGTCGATGCAGGACCTGGAGCGGTTGATCGCCATCGCCGATGGCGGCCGAGTCCAGTTGCGTACCGTCAACGCCGCGGTGGCGGCCGATTTTCGCCCATCAGGTGAAGGCCGAGCGGTGACCGGCTGCCCGGCGGTGACGCCGGTGTGCGAGCCGGTCGTCAGCGGCGCCGACGCTGTCGCGGCAGCGTTGCGCAGCGATGACGTCGCCGGCGCGGTGGTCCAGGCGGATGGCGTGGCGCGGCCGTGGTTGACTGCGCCCGGCCGTGACGTTATCGCTGCTGCGTTGACGCCGCGCTGGTCACGGTGGGCGGCGGAACGGTGCCGCCCGCCCGCGGCAGCGATGTTCGAGATGGTCGCCGCCCGTGGGCAGGTGGATGGCGCTGACGTGGGCGAAGCGGTGACCCGGGCGATCCGGTTGGCGTTGTTCGGCGTGGACAACCAGGACGGGCTATGGGCAGTGGTCCAGCAGCGCCAACCAGTCGGCGGCGATGACCTGGTCGGTCGGCTGGCCCGAGCCGCGCCGCAGTGCACCGACGAAGAGATTTTCTTGTTGGCGGCGTCGGTGCACGGCAGCGGTGAGCGCGGCGGTGTCGGCCAGATCAGCGACACTTTCGTGTGGGCGTTGCTGCATCTTGCGTCCGACACCGGGTTGGCGGGGAGGCTGCGCGAAAACCCCAACGGCATACCGGTTTTCGTTGAGGAGATCGTTCGGCTGCATTCGACGAACCAGTACATACCGCGGGTCGCCCTGCGGGACACTCGTATCGGCGATCTCGATTTGTCGGCCGGTGACACGTTCTGCATAGCGGCAGGTTTGGCCAGCCGGGAGGGCGACGGCGGCGACCAGGTGAACGAGCGGGTGCGTACGCATTGGGGGTTCGGCGCGGGCCGGCATCGTTGCCGCGCTAACCATCTAGTCCGGGCTGTGCTGCGGGTGCTGGTGGAGGAATGGCTGGCACAGATCCACCAGTGCGCGGTGCCGGATGGGTTTGTGCCGCAATACATCCCGGGCCGGACGGCGCTGGTGGAGCTGCCGTTGACGTGGCAGACGTAGAACCGCCCCCGGTTTTGGCCGAGGGCGGTTCGTCGTTGGTGTTCTATGACCTGCTCCGCAGTCCGCTGTGATGCTGTGCGCGCTTGAGGCGGAGTCAAAAACCATCGGGTACCGTTCCAGGCATTTCGGGACTGTTGGAGGGAGTCATGGCGTCCGCTGAGCCGATCATTGTCGTGCTGGGCCCGTGGTGCGGCGGTACATCGGCCGTTGCCGGCGTGCTGCACCACCTCGGAGTATTCATGGGCGCAGATTTCGTGTGGGCCTATCGCGGACCACACGAGACCTGGGAGGACTCGCACCTTAGCAAGTTATGCGTACGGGCCTTCACCGAACCTGGCGCTCAGCTGCAAATGGATGCTCGTTCTTTTGAGGCGCAACTTCGCATTTGGGCCGACAATCATCGTGGCGCCGCCCGCATCGCGGGCAGTCGGCCCGGCGTAAAGCACCCACTTCTCTGCGTTGCGATGGATCACATCCGTGACAGCCTGCGGCCCGGTTGTGCCGGTGGTGGTGGACCGACCGGTACCGAACGTGATCGCGTCGCTGAACAGACTCGGATGGTGGAAGGACGAACAGGAGCGGGCTGAGTCAACGGCGCATCTGATCGCCGCGCGCGACCAAGCGCTTGCCGGCGCCGCGACGGTCAGGGTTGACTTCGAGGCGCTTCGCGCCGCGCCCGCCGATGCGATCCGCCGCCTCGCCGACGAGTTGGGCCTCGAGGTGACAGAGGCCCAACTGAAAGCGGCTGCGGGCAGCGTCATGAAATCCGCCGACGTGCCCCGCAAGGTAGATCCCAACCAGCGTTTCATCGATCTACTACGACCCGAGGTGACATCCAACTCCGAAGATGTGCTACAGGTGTCGATGCTGGCCCAGGTCTACTTCCAAGCGGGCGATTTCGCCAACGCGCGCAAGTGGTTTGCGCGGATGATTGAGATCGGCGGCTCGGACGAGGGGACCTTCTGGGCGATGCAGCGGGTCGCGCAATCGATGGAGATGCTCGGTGAACCGTGGCCAGAAGTTCACGAGGCTTACCTGCGGGCATGGGAGTTCCGACCGACCCGCGCGGAGCCGCTCTACGACATCGTCCGCCATTACATTGCCGGAGAAGCGCTGCCCAGCTCGGCTACCTATATGCCCAGCGCGCCGCCGAAATCCCGCTGCCCGAAGACGACCTGACGATTCCGCACCCAGACCTCTACGCTTGGCGCACTACCTTTCAGCAGTTGGTGTGCGCGTACCACACAGACCAGCAAGTCGAAGCGTTTACGCTGTCGCGGCGCCTGCTGGCCCGCCCCGACATCCCAGACGGTGATCGACAAGGCATCGCGAGCATTCGAGACTTGACGGTGCCGACCATGCTGGAGGCGGCATCGTCGTACCCAGATGTGCTGGTGCGCAACACTCATCGCTGGACCGCCCGACGCCGAGGTCACCGTCAGCCTGGTCGCCGGAGCGGATCGAGCTGCCACCGAACAGACGCTGAACTCGTTTCTGCACTGCTGCACTGACGTGGCACGGGTCGGACGCTTCCTGGTGGTCGACGCCGGCCTGTCGCCCGAAGATCGCGCGATACTGCATGAGGGATACACGTTCCTCGAGTTTGCCGACTGCGCCCCCGGCACCGCGCTCCGCGACCGCATCCACGGGCGGTACTGGCTGCATCTGGGTCAGGGCTGGCGGTTTTTCGCCCCCGAAAATCTGATCGCGCGCCTCACCGCGATCCTCGAAGCCGAAACCCAAGTGTTCCAAGTCGGAATCAACCTCGACGACGCGTCCACCCTCACCGGGATCAGCGCGCCCGAACAGACAGTGCGCCGAACACCCGATGCCGGCCGCTACGTCCTGACCGACGTACAGGCCACAGGCCCGGCGATGTTCGACACCGCACGACTGGATCAACCCGGTGGCACCGCCAGCCTCGACGAAGTACTCTGCATCACCGCCGTCTGACAAGCGAAGTCAGGGTGTTGTGCCCGATTTCAATCATCTTCGGAAGGCGGGAAGCGGGTCAGGCAATACGTCGTCAAGTCAAGTATCAACGCGTCTCGCTGAGCCTGACGCGGCACCCCGCCGGCACTGGCGCCTTGAATTGTCATGAACAGCCGTATGATCGCGAGAGGATTGAGCTGGTTCGCGGCGTCCTGAAAGCTCGCCAGAATTCTCGGGACATCTTCGCCGTCCAGCGCGACTAACGCCATAATTTTCCGGACCCGCTCGGTTATCTCGGCTTCATCAGTCAACCCACATATGGCGTTGCCGTGTAACTCGATCCGCCTGTACATGTCGAGCAAGCCTTGCCCGTAGAGCATTTTGAGGTCATTGACGTAGCGCCGGAAGTCTTCCGCGTCCTGTGGGTTCGGTTGTTCGATTTCTGCCAAGTGCTTCGGGATCAGTTCCTCTGGACGTTCACCGAGCGCCGTCAGGAACGCGTTGATGTGGGTCTCCAGGTCGGCGTTGTCCACGTCGTCGGTCCTGCCTACCAGCGCAGCTTTAAGCGGCGCAGGTGAGTCACGCTGGTAGGTTTATGCACCACCGTCGGCGTGAAGCCCGGTTTGACTTCGAAGTCGGGGATGCGGTTCAACCATTCGGTCAAAAACGCGTCCATTTCAAGGCGAGCCAGGTGCATGCCCAAGCATCTGTGCATGCCGCCGCCGAATGCCCAGTGCCGTTGGCGCCGGACCTCTCCGTGGCTGCCCCTCGATATCTCATCGCCGCCGTTTGTTCTGCCCGCGGCTTCCAGAGCCAGCCACACCGAACTGCGCGCCGGGATTGCGACACCGCCGATCTCGACTTTTCTCGTGGTGATGCGGGGAATGCCCGGCCCTGGCGGCTCCAACCGGAAGATTTCCTCGGCGAACGCGGGGATCTGTGCTGGGTCCTCGCGCAGCTGGGCCCGCAGTTGTGGGTCGCGTGCGAGATGCAGAAGGGCGAAAGTGATTGCTGAGGCCACCATTTCAATGCCTGCAACAGAGAACAATAAAAGGATGACCAACGCCACTTCGACGTTGGTGAGCGGAAAATCTTTATCACCGGCGAGTTGTTCCAGGAGCGGCCACAGAATACCGGGCGGCCGCTCGGGATCGCGCAGCCCGGCGTCGAAGCTGGTGTTAAGCCACGTGACGAGTTCAAGTTGGGCTTGCCCGGTGGTGTCGCCGATTACCGCGGCCCTGGTCATCTCGTGCGCCCGAACGTCGTCGGGCGGCAGCCCGCACACCAAAAATAGCGCTTGGCAGGCGTAGTTGTCGGCGACGCTGACAGCATCGCACTGCCTTCTGGCAGCGACGTTGTCGACCAGTTTCGCGGCGCGGGCCCGCAACTCCGGAGCGAAGGGAGCCAACGTTCTGGGGCTGAAGAGCGGATGCAAGACCTTGCCGAAACGGGCATGCTCCGCTCGGGTGGCGATTGAGAGCGGTACCTGCGGAAGCGGTGCGCCGGACAATTGGATCGCGAAGGTTTTCGGCGGCGACGCAAATGTTTGCGGGTCGAGCAACGCCGCACGCACATCGTCCCGGCGGGTCAGGTAGTAGCCGTGCAGCGTCGGATCGCCGGTGTCTATTTTCACCACCGGGCCCAGCTCGCGAAGGTGGCGCCAGTAGGCGGCGCGGTCTGCCGCGAAGAACGGACTCTCCTTGTGGTGTAGGGGAGGCGAACTCACGTGCCACCTCGGCATCGTTGTCGTTCATCGCCTGGTTTAACTCCGGTGTGGTCGCAGTGATGTCGAGCAGTGCGACCAGGATCGCCAGGAGCGTGGCTCGGCGTTGTCGCAGCCCTCGGGGGAGTCGTCGGATCAAGTCAGGGTACCGAACTCGTCGCTCTAGGGCGCGACCAACGGGTCTGCGGCCAGGCGACGCGCCCCGCTGGGCGCGCGCCGCCTCTCCATTGCGCGCGAAAATCAGCAGGACCTATCGTGCGTCGCTTCGGACGAATGTGATGTGGACCTCTTTTTCGACTCGCGAGAGATTAAGAAAATCTTATTCAACGATCATCGGCTTCGCAATCCGTTCTCGGTTAGCGAAAGTCAGCGAAACAGCTGGCGAAACCGACAGTGTGCGTTTGCTGCATTGAGGTGGGGCCTGAGCGCACGGTAAATATTGCTTAAGGGCACCCTGAGGTGCCGACGTGACGTGGGCAACAATCGGTCGGAACTGTGCTATTTTCGGCCCAAATTCGGCCGGTAGACTCGCTCGGAAGCGGCGCCCACACGCGCCTGATCCGAGGATTCCGGGTTTGCAGTTAGCGGAAGCGTTCGACTGCGCGGACAGACGTATGCCCACCGCGGACGAACGAGTCGAGGCTGGTACCACAGTGAGCAGAGCGAGCCGTGCGAACGGGCGGCATGTGAACCGAGGAGCCGCTCCGAACGAAATCGGTACGGCCCCGGGCTTCACGGTGACGGCCGAGATCGCCGTGCAGCGTGGTGCCATCAGCGGCATCGCCGTCAGTCCCGACGGCACGCGGCTGATGGTCACCCACTACGGCGACGACAGTTGCTCGCTGATCGACACCGCGCATGGCGTGGTCGCGCAAACGGTCGTCGACATCGACGAACCGTTCGCTGTCGCCGTCTCGGACGGGTCGAAAGGCCGTGCCTACGTCAGCACCGTATCGGCGGCCTACGACTCGATGTTGGCGTTCGACATGACGCCAACCGAGTCGTCGCGGCGTACCCGGTGGCCTACAGCGTGACCGATCTGGCGGTCAGCCCGCACGGCAGGTACGTCTACGCCAGCCGGACTGCGGTCGACGGCGCCGACGTCGCGATCCTCGACACCGAGACCGGCAAGGAAGACGCCATCGGCATCGCGGCCGCCGCCGGCGCCACTGCGGAGTGCGTGCGCGTCAGCCCGGACGGCCGCCAGCTGTACGTCGCGGCCAATGGCCCATTCGCCGCCGAGCTCGTCGTCATCGACGCGCACTCTAAAAGCGTGCGTGAACAGCATCGAAATCGGTTCGCCGATCCGGGATATCGCCCTCAGCCCGGACGGCGCCACCGCGTATGTCGGCAGCTGCGGTCCCGACTTCGGCACGGTGCTCGACGTTCTGGAAATCGGGAACATCCGGGGCAGCCGCGCCATCACCAACACCTACAAGATCGGCGAGATCGCCGGCTGCCTGACCCAATTGACGTTGAGCCGCGACGGTCAGCGGGCATATCTGGTCGGTGACCACAGCGTGACGGTGTGGTCCACCGCAACGCGCGACGTGATCGGCAGCATCGTCACCGGGGCGCCAGCCGTCCTGCGCGACGAGAGCCCGGACGGGAAGCGGCTGTACATCGCCGACTACGCCGGCGCGATCACCGTGCTGGCGGTCGCGCCGACCGACGCGTCGGCGGAGGTGCTGAACCCGGACGACGAACTCACCGCTCCGAACCAGTGGGCGTTCGCCAACCTGCTCGGACTCGAGCCGATACTGGCCTGAAAGGCACCCCGGCCGCATCGCCGTCGAGGCGATTAGCCCGGGCGTGCGATGATCGCCACCGAGGGCGGCCGCTGGCGGGCCGCCCCGGGTCAGCAAGCGGCGGAACCATAAGGCGGTTCATCGATGCAGAGCACGATGCAGAGCTTTCCACTGACGATCACCGCCATCCTGCGACACGCCTACCGGCGTCCATGGGGCACGCAAGGTCACCACCGCGACCGGCAGCGGTTACCGCGACTGCAGCTACGCCGAACTTGGTCGGCAGGTCGCGCAGCTGGCGAACGGATTGCGGCGCCTCGGTATCACCGGCGACCAGCGGGTCGGCACCTTCATGTGGAACAACGCCGAGCACCTCGCAGCGTATATGGCCGTGCCGTCAATGGGGGCGGTGCTGCACACGCTGAACATCCGGCTCTTCCCCGAGCAGCTCGTCTACGTCGCCAACGAGGCCGAAGACCAGGTGGTGCTGGTCGATCAGTCGCTGGTCAAACTGCTCGCGCCGATGCTGGCCGACCTCCACACCGTGCACACCGTGATCGCGGTCGGCGACGGCGACATGGCGGCACTGGAGGAATCGGGCAAGACGGTGCTGCGCTACGCCGACCTGATCGCCGATGAGCCGACCGAATTCGACTGGCCCGACCTCGACGAGAACTCCGCCGCCGCAATGTGCTACACCAGCGGCACCACCGGCAACCCCAAAGGCGTTGTCTACAGCCACCGTTCGAGCTATCTGCACACGATGGCCAACTGTACCACCAACGGGATCGGCGTCGGCTCCAGCGATTGCGTGCTGCCGATCGTGCCGATGTTCCACGCCAACGGATGGGGCCTGCCGTACGCGGCGCTGATGGCAGGCGCCGACCTGGTGCTGCCCGACCGGCATCTGGACGCCGAGTCGCTGATCGACCTCATCGAGAAACTGAAGCCCACCGTCGCCGGCGCGGTGCCCACCATCTGGAACGACGTCATGCACTACCTGGACAAGAATCCCGGCCATGATGTGTCCTCGCTGCGGATCGTCCCCTGCGGCGGGTCAGCCGTACCGGTGTCGATGATGCGCACCTTCGAGGACAAACACGGCGTCCAGATCCGCCAACTGTGGGGCATGACGGAAACCTCGCCGATGGCCACCATGGCCTGGCCACCGCCGGGCACCCCGGACGAGGAGCACTGGAAGTTCCGGGCCACCCAAGGGCAACCGGTATGCGGGGTGGAAGCGCGGATCGTCGACGACCACGGCCAGGTGCTGCCCAACGACAACACTGCCGTCGGGGAGGTGGAAGTCCGCGGCCCGTGGATCACCAGCTCGTACTACCGGGGACACGACGAGTCGAAGTTCGACTCCGGATGGTTGCGCACCGGCGACGTAGGCCGGATGGACGAACAAAGCTTCATCACGCTGACCGACCGCTCCAAAGACGTGATCAAGTCTGGCGGAGAATGGATTTCGTCGGTCGAGTTGGAGAACTGCCTGGTCGGGCACCCGGACGTGGTCGAGGCCGCGGTGGTCGGGGTGCCCGACGAGCGGTGGCAGGAGCGCCCGCTGGCCGTCGTCGTCGCCAAAGAAGGCTCCGACGTCAGCGCCGACGATCTGCGAAACTTCCTGGTCGACAAGGTCGCTCGATGGTGGCTGCCGGAACGCTGGACGTTCGTCGACGAGATTCCCCGTACCAGTGTCGGCAAGTACGACAAGAAGACCATCCGGTCTCGTTACGCCGACGACGCCTATCACGTCACCGAAGCGCGCGACTAGCCGCCGGGAAGGGAGCGCCATGAGCCTGCGGGTCGTGCAATGGGCAACGGGGTCGGTCGGTACGGCGGCGATCAAAGGCGTGCTCGAGCACCCCGAGCTCGAACTCGCCGGATGCTGGGTGCATTCGGAGGCCAAGAGCGGCAAGGACGTCGGCGAGATCATCGGCACACCCGCGCTGGGTGTGACCGCAACCAACAGCCTCGACGACATCCTCGCGCTGGACGCCGATGCGGTGATCTACGCGCCGTTGTTGCCCAATGCCGACGAAGTCGCCGCCCTGCTGCGCTCCGGCAAGAACGTCGTCACCCCCGTTGGCTGGTTCTACCCGAGCGAGCGGGAGGCCGCCCCGCTGGAGGTCGCCGCGCAGGCCGGCAACGCGACCCTGCACGGCGCCGGTATCGGTCCGGGCGCGGCGACTGAGCTGTTTCCGTTGCTGCTCTCGGTGATGTCTACCGGTGTGACTTTCGTTCGCGCCGAGGAGTTTTCCGATCTGCGGACCTACGGCGCGCCGGATGTGCTGCGCCATGTGATGGGTTTCGGCGGGACACCGGACAGCGCATTGACCGGACCGATGCAGAAGATTCTTGACGGCGGATTCATTCAATCGGTGCGGCTGTGCGTCGACCAGTTGGGTTTCGCCGCCGAGCCCGAGGTCCGGACATCGCAGGAGGTCGCGGTGGCCAGCGCGCCGATCGACTCGCCGATCGGGGTGATCGAGCCGGGACAAGTCGCCGGGCGTCGCTTCCACTGGGAGGCGCTGGTCGGCGATACCGTGGTCGTGCGGATCACGGTGAACTGGTTGATGGGCGAGGAAAACCTCGACCCGCCTTGGTCGTTCGGGCCGGCCGGCGAACGCTACGAAATCGAAGTCCGCGGCCACCCGGATGCCTTCATCACGGTCAAGGGCTGGCAGCCGGAAAGCGTTGAGGCCGGACTGAAGAGCAACCCCGGCATCGTCGCGACCGCGGCGCACTGCGTGAACGCTATTCCGGCGACCTGCGCTGCCCCAGCCGGTATTCAAAGCTTCTTCGACCTGCCGCTGATCACCGGTCGGGCCGCCCCCGAACTGTCGCGGTAGCCTGCCGTCATGACACGCTCCCTGGCCGTCGAGCAGTCGCGGCTGATACCTGTCGGCCTCGATGATGCTTTCGCTGGCACCCTGCCGCTGCCGCTGCCGACGATCTTCAGCCACTGGTATGGGCCCATCCCGCCGATCAAAGACGTACGGGATCAGACCGGCGAGTGGCACGCGCCGGGGCAGACCCGGGTGGTGATGCTGACCGGTGGCGGAAGTATGCGCGAAGAGCTGACCAGCGTGGACCCGCCGCACTCGTTCGGCTACGTCCTGACCGAGATCACCGGCCCGCTGGCGTTGCTGGTCGGACGTGCTGAGGGCCAGTGGGTCTTTACCGCGAGCGGTAGCGCGACCTCGGTCACTTGGCGTTGGAACATCCATGCCCGGTCGGCGCTCGCCGCACCGTTGCTGCCGGTACTGGGCTGGTTGTGGAAGGGCTATGCGCGCCGATCGCTGGAAACGCTGTCCGCGGTGCTGACGGGCTGAACATGTGCCGACTTTTCGGGCTGCATGCCGGGAACAACGTTGTCACCGCGACCTTTTGGCTGCTGGACGCCCCAGATAATCTCGCCGAGCAGAGCAGACGAAACCCGGACGGTACCGGCTTGGGTGTCTTCGACGGCGAGGGATGCGCGCAGGTGCGCAAGCAGCCGATCGCGGCGTGGCAGGACTGCGACTTCGCCACCGAATCGCAGGAGATGACCGGCACCACCTTCATCGCCCATGTCCGCTACGCGACGACGGGTTCCCACGACGTGGTCAACACCCATCCGTTCCTCCAAGACGACCGGATCTTCGCCCACAACGGCGTACTGGAAGGTCTTGACGTGCTCGACGAGCGGCTGCGTGAGGTAGGCACCGCTGATCTGGTGTTGGGACAGACCGACTCTGAGCGCGTATTCGCGTTGATCACCGCCTCGATCCGGGCGCGCGGCGGAGATGTGACAGCTGGCCTGACTGACGCGATGGGCTGGCTGGCCGCCAACGTGCCGATCTATGCGGTCAATCTGCTGATGAGCACCGCCACCGAGATGTGGGCGCTGCGCTATCCGGAGACGCACGAGCTCTACGTCTCGGACCGCCGCGAAACCTCACCGGACCGCCATTTCCAGCTGCGCAGCAAGCGAATTCGCGCAGAGTCCGAACATCTGCGCTCGCAGCCGTCAGTGGTGTTCGCCACCGAGCAGATGGACGATCACCCGCGCTGGCACCTGATTGACCCGGGAGAGCTGGTCCATGTCGACGCCGGGCTGCAGATCAACCGCCGCCTGGTGCTGCCGGATCCACCACGGCATCAGCTGCGCCGCGAGGACTTGAGTGCGGCGACACAGGCCGCCCAGCACTCGTCGGCGTAGCGGGTACGGGGGTGGCGATCAAACGAGCGCTGGTGCTCGGCGGTGGAGGCGTGGCTGGAATCGCCTGGGAGACAGGCATTCTGCAAGGTATCGCTGACGAATCGCCCACCGCGGCATGGGCGCTGCTGGATTCCGATGTGCTGGTGGGCACCTCGGCCGGCTCGGCGGTGGTCGCACAGATCGGCAGCGGGTTGAGCCTGGAGGACCTGTTCGCGCGGCAAGTCCAGGAAATCTCGGCGGAACTCGACCCCGGCGTCGGGGTTGACGCCGTCACCGACCTCTTCCTGGCGGCGTTGTCGCAACCGGACAGCACGGTGGCCGAAAAGCGGCAACGGATCGGGGCGGTCGCGCTGGCAGCCGAAACCGTGGCCGAACCGGTGCGGCGCTACGTGATCGCCCAGCGATTGCCGACGCGCGGCTGGCCCGACCGGGTGCTGCGCGTCACCGCCATCGACATCGCGACCGGCGAACTGGTTGTGTTCGAACGTGACTCGGGCGTCGAGTTGGTCGACGCAGTGGCCGCCAGTTGCGCGGTACCGGGGGCATGGCCGCCGGTGACGATCGGCGAGCGGCGCTATATGGACGGCGGGATCGGCAGCACCATCAACCTAGATGTCGCCGACGACTGCGACAAGGCTGTGGTGCTGGTACCCGCGGTTGTGTCGGCGCCATCGCCGCACGGCGCCGGACCCGTCGCCGAGATCGCGGCGTTTCGTGGTACGGCGTTCGGGATGTTCGCCGACCACACGTCGCTGGCGGCGTTCGGGCCCAACGCACTGGATCCGCGCTGCCGCATCGGCTCGGCAGAGGCCGGGCGCGCGCAGGGCCGCCGCGAGGCGGCCGGGGTCGCCGCGTTTCTCGGCGTCACGTGATCTTGACCGGATCACCGAAATGAGCAGCTCGGCAACGTGATCTGGACCGCAATGGGACGCGCGGCAGCAGTGCGGGAGGTCTTTAAAGACATGCTGCACGACCGCGAGATCGCGTACACGACCGTCATGTCAACCATGGACAACCTTTATCACAAGGGCTGGCTGTCGCGGGAACGCGACGGAAAGGCGTATCGGTACTGGCCGAGCATGACCCGCGAACAGTACAGCGCCGCGCTTATGCGCGAGGCGCTCGACGCCGGCGGCCGGTCGGATCGCGTGCTCGCGCACTTCCTCGACCAGATCAGCGACGACGACTCCGAAGCGCTGCGCAAGGTTCTGCGGCGCATGGGGTCAACGCGTCCGAGGTCGGGTAAGGGTGCGCGGTGAGTATCGCGGTCTGTCGGCTGCTATACGCGACAATCGTGTGCTTAGTCGCGCCGCGGCTGCTGCCGCCCATGACCCGCCGCGGTAGCGCCGTCGGCGCTGCTGTGGGCGGCCCCTTCACCTGCTGACGGGTGCAGGGCCGCCGCGAGACGGCCGGGGTCGCGGCGTTTCTCGGGGTAGGACCTGCCTAGCCGATCACCGGAACAAGCAGTCGGGCAACATGATCCGGGCCCCAATGCAGTGTGCATCGAGCACGCGGCCGGACTTCATAGGCGGCGGGGAACTGGCCGGTGAGCGGGTTGCGGGGCCACAACCACCGGCCCGCGACGGCGAGCCGAAGCTGCTCGCCGGCCCGGAACAGCGTCGCTGACGGGCCCAGCGGGATGTCGACTTGCACCACCTCACCGGGCTGTAGCGGACGGGGCGCATCCAGCGTCGGTACCGGCTCGAAGGGGCGGGAGCGGGTGTTGTCGAGAGCCCGCATCGACGCCTTCAACCAACCGGTGGTAATCCGGTCGTGCCCAAAGCCGTAGGATCCTTCGAACGGCACATACTCACGGCCACGCCACTTTTCGACGCCGACGAACAGATCTACGTCGTCGCCGCCGTCTACCTCAACGAACATCCGTAGCGACATCGGTCCGGTGATCTCAGTGTCCGCGGGCGCTGTCCAACCGAAACGTGTTCCGCCGGAACGGGTATCGAAAGTGATGGATCCTGGTTGCTGTGGCGGCGCGGCGCGCAGACCGCTGTCGGCCAGGTGCAGTGGCGTCCAGTCGGTGGACTCCAGGGGCCAGCTGGTTTCGTCGCGGACCTCGACGATGTGGTCGCGGTCCTCCCGAACTTCCAGGCGCACCCGCGGCTGCGGTGTGCCCGTCCCGCCGCGCAGATGCCGGTCCAGGAAGGCCAACTGGGTGTCGAGCGCCGACGGGGAATAGAACGTCGCCCATTTGCCGCCGCGATGGGTGTACAGATGCCGCTCGTGCGAACTGATCTGCTCGAATCCGCGCAGCGACCCGCGGCTGTGCAGGTTGTTGTCGGAGAAGCTGCCGCAGATCAACGCGGGCACTTCGATTTTGGACAGATCGGGTACTAATGCCTGCCACCACTCGTCGCGCAGTGGGTGAGTTGAATTCTGTTCGTCCAGAGTGTATTTGAGCCGCGCTGCTCTCAAGCCGCGGCTCCAGATCCTCAGGAAGCCGATTTCCCTGATGCCGCCCGGGCGGGCGAGGTCCCGGTATGCGTCGGTCCATCCCTCCCACGGCACGATCGCCGCAAGGTGCGGTGGCCGCAGCGCGGCGGCCTTCCACTGCGAGATCGCAAGGTAGGAAACGCCGATCATGCCCACCGCGCCGGTGCTCCACGGTTGGTCTGCGGCCCATTCGATCAGATCGTAGACATCCTCGGCTTCCTGATCGGATAGCAGCGCGGCCACGCCTTCGGACCGACCGGCACCGCGCAGGTCGCAGTTCATCACCGCGAATCCGCGCGCGGTCCACCACACCGGATCCGGGGCCTCCCAGCCGGTGAGACTGGAGAACCGAACAAGCGACGGCTGCCGCATAATTCGGTACTGAAACGGCACTGAATAGCGACCGAAGGCCTTTCTCTTGGGGAGGTTGTCCTTGCCGTAGGGATGGGCGCATAACAACACCGGGAACGGGCCCGGGCCGTCCGGCCGATATACGTTGGCGCGCAACACCGTTCCGTCCCGGGTCGTCACGGCCGCGTCATTGTCGACCACTACTGCACCGGGCGCGGGAGGGTAAACATCGATGGGAGCGTGCAGCAGGGCGCGCAGCCGTTCCAGCGCGTAGCGGACCGATCCTGGTCGCTTCCATGGTCGATCTGCAGCCGCGGTATCGGCTGAATCTGGTTGTGCCATAGCTGATCCCTTCGCTCAGAGGGTGCCGCCGGTGTCGGGTGGATCGGCGTCCAGGGTGTCCAGTGCTCGAGCGGCCAGCTCGCGGCCGATGTCGATCACCTCAGCGGCACGGTGGAATTCCAGGCCGCGGCAGGCCGAGCGCGGCACCTCGATCAGCAAGTCGGGCGGATAGGCGGCCAGGGTGTGGCGGGCCAGGGCGGCCTGGGCGATGTCGATGGTGCGGTTCATCACTTCGAAACTGCCCAGCTTCGGTACGTCGGGTTCAGTGGGTTCGTCTCTTCGGCTTCGGCCTCGACGTCGGATTCGGAGTCGCCGACGCCGAACCGGTTGAGCAGGGCCCGCGCGGTGGGCCGGTCGAGCAGCGAACGCGCGGCAGCAGTGTCGAACAGGGCGGACGTGCTGCTCACCATGCGGTTGAGCCACTCGGTCGTGGGCCGGGGTTCGGGCTCGGCGTCGGCGATGGTCTCGCTGCCGGACAGGCTGACCGCGATGGTCAGATCGGCGTTGACCGCGGCGATCGGCGCCATCGGCAGCGGATCGAGGATTCCGCCGTCGGCGAGCAGCCGCCCGTCGATGACGTGCGGCGCGATCACCCCCGGGATGGCGATCGACGCCCGGATGGCCTCGTCGACCGGCCCGCGCTGCAACCACACCGACTTGCCGGCCACCAAGTCGGTCGCCACCGCGGTGTAGGGGATCGGCAGCTCCTCGATGGTGACCGCACCGAGGATGTCGCGCACCGCGTCCAGGATCTTCTCGGCTCGCAGCACACCGGCCGCGCTGATCGACGGATCCAGCAGCCGCAGGATGGCGCGCTGAGTCAACGACCGTGCCCAGTCGGCGAATTCGTCGAGCCGTCCGGCCGCCTGCAATCCGCCGACGAGTGCGCCCATCGACGAGCCGGCGATCCCGACGATCTGATACCCACGGTCGCGCAGCTCGTGGATCACCCCGATGTGGGCGTATCCGCGTGCGCCGCCGCTGCCGAGCGCCAGCGCCACCCGTGGGTGCGGTGACTCGCCGGCAGGTTGAGCGTCGCGGTCGGCCATGGGCTCATTGTTCCCCGCGCTACCCGCTGTTCGCCCGCAGCGGTAGAAACCACGGAACCCGCAGACGCGGGCAGCGCCCGGAAAGTAGCTGACGGCCGACCGCCGAACCGTTCGGTAATCAGCAGCGGTGAGCGCTGACCAGGAACGACGGCAGCTGCACACGGCCGTCGGACCCGATGGTCACATTCCGGTATTCGAAACCGTCCGGCAGCGTCCCGGGCATGTTGACCCAGGCCCGCGCGGGCCGTACCTCGTCGACGACGAGGTGCCTGCTGACGACCTCGCGTAATTGCGTCTCGGTGAATGGCCTCGGTCCGAAATCGGCATTTGGGGGGAATGCATCAGTGGAGAAGACCAGGGCAAAGAATCTTCCGCCGGGCCGCAGCGCCCGTGTGCTCGATTCGACGTATCCCTCGCGGAGCTTCTCGGGCAGGCAGTGCAAGACCAGACCGTCGATGACGGTGTTGAAGTAGCTGTCGTAGCCGGTGGTTCTCGAGAGGTCGGCGACACCGAATTCGGCGTCCAGACCACGTTCGGCTGCCGCACGCTTGGCTTGCGCGATGGCGCTCGCGGAAAGGTCGAGGCCGACAGCATCATATCCTTTTGCGGCGAGCGCCAATGTCGTGACGCCGACGCCGCAGCCGGAGTCGAGAACTGGGCTGCGGAACCGGTGTTGACGTTCGAGGGCGGCGAGTTCGGGTTGCAAATCGCCGATATTCCAGCCGGGAGTTCCGGGGGCGTAGGACGCCTCTCCGTTGTAGAGCTCATCCCAGTCGACGGTGTTCACATTAAATGTAGGCATGGCACCGAAAGTAAATATATCCAGCCCTCTTTGCAACCGCCCGGAGTCTTTTTAACGACTTCAATACGGCAGGTCAGCTCGCCGCTCGCGTAATACATACCCCAAAGCTGCTGCGCGGTAATTATGCAGCGAAAAAGCTGCAAAGGCGCTGCGTATTTCCGTAGCGTATTCCAAAATTTCGAGCCGAAACCTAATCCGGCAGTCGAATGGAGGCCGACCATGATAGACAACTGAAAAACTGCTGGGAATTTCGGCAGAAATAGATTTCCGGCTGGTCGGCAACTCGGCGCGTTCTCATCTTTTAGCCGTCGGTCGGCGCCGACGAACTGCGGTCCGAGCCCGACGGTCCGCAATTTCGCCCGGCGTGATTCGATCTCCGGCCGAACCTCAAGTCAGCCGCATTCGTCGGCCGCGGCCGCCCGCGCGGCCACAATCACCGCCGCCTGCCGCGCCGGGCTCAGCCGTCCCCACGGGACGTTCCAGGTGCTGGCCCCGTTGGCCTGCGGCCCCTGAACGGCCGCCAGGTACGCCTCGACCAAGAACTGCGGATCGCCGGGTCGGCCCTGCATCCACGTCTTCGCAGCGTGACAGGCCTGAAAGTACTCTTCCTCGGTCGACTGCGCGGGCGCGTCAACCCGGGTCGTCACCCCGCTGGGCGAGACGCCCGGACGGGCGGACGGCCATGCCGCCGAGGGGCGAGCAGCGGAGGGCGGGGGCACCGAGGCCCGGGCCGCGTCGTGATCGGCCCCGCACCCCGCCGCCGGCACGACGGCCGCGAGGACAACCACGCTCCATACCCGTGGGCGACATGGGCGCCAGCGCACCCCGCCAATCTATGCAACACTGGCTGCCGTGACGCAGCGAACTGGATTTTGGGAGTGTTGTCGGCGCTGATTTGCCGCCGCCCCCTCGTCCGCTCGTTCGTTCTGGAGTTCTTCCATGGTTTCCGCAAACCTTGTCGCCGACCGCGCCCTGTCCCGCTCCTCGGCCGTCCGGTCGGTTTCCGGCCCTACCCGGCTGCGGCTGGCCGACCTGTTGCACATCACCGACCAAACCGCCGACGAGGTGCTGCGCGGTCGCTACGACCACCTGGTCCCGCCGGGTGGAGTACCTTCCGACGACCGCTGGTTCGCTCGGTTGCACGGCGACGACGAGATGGACATCTGGCTGATCAGCTGGGCGCCCGGACATCGCACCGAGTTGCACGATCACGGCGGGTCGCTGGGCGCGCTGACGTTGCTGTCCGGGTCGCTTGACGAATTCCGCTGGGACGGCGAGCGGTTGCGGCGCCGACGCCTCGAAGCCGGCGACCAGGCCGGGTTCCCGTTGGGTTGGGTGCACGACGTGCTGTGGGCGCCGACCGCCGCCGCATCCGTGCCATCGGTAGTAGGTCCCACGCTGAGCGTGCACGCGTATTCGCCGCCGCTGACCGTGATGTCGTACTACGAGGTCACCGATCAGCACACGTTGCGCCGCAAACATACCGAGTTGACCGACCAACCGGAAAAGCTATGAGTCGCATCGATCAGGTTTTGGAAGCGGCCCGCGCCCGGCTGCGCCGGCTGCCGGCCGATGAGGTGCCCGCCGCTCTGCGTCGCGGCGCATTGTTAGTCGACATCCGGCCGCAGGCGCAGCGCGCGCGCGAAGGGGAGGTGCCCGAGGCGCTGAAGCCCTCGGTCATCGAACGCAACGTGCTGGAGTGGCGCTGCGACCCCACCAGCGACGCCCGACTGCCGCAAGCCGTCAGCGACGACGTCGAGTGGGTGATTCTCTGCTCGGAGGGCTACACGTCCAGCCTCGCGGCGGCCGCGCTGCAGGATCTCGGCCTGCACCGTGCCACCGACGTCATCGGCGGCTATCACGCGTTGGCCGCCGCCGGAGTGCTGGCCGGGCGTTAGCCCGTCTTAACCGCCGCCCCCGCCGCCACCGCCTCCCGCGCCGTAACCCCACCAGTCATCGGTGTAGCCGTAATCCGACTGCACCGGGGCCGGTGGTGGCGGCGCGGGCGGCTCTGGCGCATCTGGTGGGTGGATCCGCCGGCAGCGGCGCCGGAAGCACACTCGGCGTGCCCAGTAGGCGCCGCGTACGCCGGTGACGCCGACGGCGGCGATGGGTATACCGATAAGCACCCCCGCCACCGCGATCTTCGCGATGCTGCCGCGGGCGCCGATGACTTGCCCGAGTCATTGATCACTCCCTTCACCGGGTGCCGGATATCGCAATTCCGTCGGATCCCGGATTGCTGATGGTGCCATGAAGTCGGTCATCGCGATGCGATATTCATCTCGGCGTTGGTGTTGTTCAGACAACCGAAACCCGTTTCGCCCCAGGCGACCGTTTTGCCCGGGGTCAGCCGTCACTGGCGTGCAGCAGCGGGCGCAGTTTGGCGGTCTTCTCCGGCGTCCAGCCCGGCGGCTGCAGCACCGCCGCCCAGCCGTTGGCCACGTCGGCGACATAGACGTGGCCGTGGCCCTGCGGGACGTCGGACGGCGACCGCCATGTCGGCCGACACCTGCAGGAACGTCACCACCGGGATCCACTCAGTCTCGGGCAGCACGTCGTAGCCGCGTTTTTCGCGTAGCCAGTCGGGCTCGCGGAACAGCAGATCGGGATTCCACCAGGCGATCGGATCGGAGGCGTGCTGCAGATACACCACCCGCGGGTGGCCCCACGCGGCGTCCGGGCGAGCCAGGTCGCCCGGACGGGCCACGAACCGTACGTGGCGCCCGTCGTCGTAAATCGGCAGCCATTCCGGTGAGCCCGCGATCGCGGGTCGCGGTGAGGTCGGTCCAGATGGTGTTCTGGAACGTCGGCCCGGAGAACAACGCGCCGTCGGTGCGGGCCAGGACGTTGTTGAGGCTCATGAACGGCGCCTCGCCGCCGAACGAGCCCAGGCTTTCGCCGAACACGACGATCTTGGGGCGCTGCGCCTCCGGCAGCTGGCGCACCAGCCGGTCCACCGCCTCGAACAGCGCCTGGCCGGCGTGCCGGGCGTTGTCCTTGTCCACCAGGAACGACAGCCAGCTGGGCAGGAACGAGTACTGCATGCTCACGACCGCGGTGTTGCCGTTGTACATGTACTCCAGCGCGTCGGCTTCGGCCTCGTTGATCCAGCCGGTGCCGGTGGTGGTTCCGACCGCGATGACGGCGCGGCGTCAGTCCGCCGGTCGCGCTGCAACTCTCGCGCGGCCAGTTCGGCGGTGGCGGTGATGCCGTCGGCGGAGTTCAGTCCGGCGTAGGCGCGGATCGGTTCGGTCGCCGGGGCGCCGTTGAATGCGGTGAGCTGGGCGACGGTGGGCCCGCCCTCGACGAAGATGCGGCCCTGGTGTCCCAGCGACTCCCAGGACACCAGCGACTGCGGGCCGCCGGAACGCAGCGGCGTCTTCGGCGCGGCGGTGTCGGGATCCATTTCGTTGTTGACCGATGGCGAAGGTGTTGTTCATGCGTCCGCATCGCGAATTTCACCACGACGCCGTTGAGCAACGCGATCGTCAGCGCCACCAGCAAGAACACCACGATGACGGCCGAAACCCGCGGCGGCGCAAAGCGATCGAGCCGCAGATCCAGGAAGCGGACCAGTCGGCGGATCAGCTGGCCGAGCTCGACGACAGCGAACAGCACGATCAACGACAGCGCGGTGGCCAGCGGATAGTCGATCCATTTCAGGTGCGCAACGCCCATCAGATCGCGCACCCGGTCCTGCCAGACGTGAAACCAGATCACCATCGCGACCATGCCGATCGCTCCGGCGATGATCAGGATCAGCCACGCCCGGCGCGGTGCCGGCGGGCTGGAATCCTTCGACCGCATGAAACGGACCAGCCATACCGCGAACACCCCGAGGGCGTAGCCGATAGCGCCGGACAGGCCGCTGACCAGACCCTGAAACAGCGGCCCGCGCGGCAACAGCGAGGGCGTCATCGAAAACCACACGAACACCAACCCGACTGCGGTGCCGGTGAAGGTGTAGTGCCGAACCCACCACGGTTTCTTGGCCGGCGGCTGGACGGCTTGCGCGGGTTCGGCGATCGCCGGCTCGCTCACCTTGGGCTCCGTCAGCGGTGGGTGAAGTTCGGCGGCCGCTTCTCGATGAACGCGGCCATGCCTTCGGACTGGTCGTCGGTCGCGAAAGCCGAATGGAACAGCCGACGTTCGTAGAGCAGCCCCTCGGCCAAGGTGGATTCGAAGGCGCGGTTGACCGCCTCCTTGGCCATCCGGGCTCGCCGACCGCGACATCTGCGAGATGGTGGTCGCGACGGCCTTGGCCTCGGTGAGCAAGTCGTCGGCGGGCACCACCCGCGACACCAGGCCGCTGCGCTCGGCCTCGGCGGCGTCGATGGTGCGGCCGGTCAGGATCAGGTCCATCGCCTTGGCTTTGCCGATCGCGCGGGTCAGCCGCTGCGAGCCGCCCATGCCGGGCAGCACGCCGAGTTTGATTTCCGGCTGGCCGAATTTCGCGGTGTCGGCGGCGATCAGCACATCGCACATCATCGCCAGCTCGCAGCCGCCGCCCAGCGCGTGCCCGGCCACCGCGGCGATCGTCGGCGTGCGGACGGCGGCCAGCTTGGCCCAGGGGGCGAAGAAGTCGCCGTCGAAGACCTCGGAGAACGCCAGGCTGCGACATCTCTTTGATGTCGGCGCCGGCGGCGAACGCTTTCGCCGAACCGGTGATGATGATCGCGCCGATGCCCGGGTCGTTGTCGAATTCGGCTGCCGCGGTGGTGACTTCATGCATCACCTGGCTGTTGAGCGCGTTGAGCGCTTTCGGCCGGTTCAGCGTGATGGTGCCGACCCGCCCGTCGCGCTCGACCAGAATGGTCTCGTAAGCTTTCAGCCATGGTCTGCCTTTCTAGAAAGTCAGATCGTCATCGACCGGCGCGAAGTAGGCGTCGACGTCGGCCGCGCTCACCTGCGCCAGCGACGCCGGTGACCACTTCGGGTTGCGGTCCTTGTCGACCAGTTGGGCCCGGATGCCCTCCACCAGGTCATGGGAACGCAGCGACGCAGACGACACCCGATAGTCCTGCGTCAGAACATCTTCCAGCGTGTCCAGCTTGGCGGCGCGGCGCACCGCCTGCCAGCGTCACCGACAGTGCGATGGGGGAGCGGGTGGCGATCAGGTTGGCCGCGTCGTTGGCCGGCCCGGCGTCATGGCCGCGCAATGCGGCGACGATGTCGGCAACGGTGTCACCGGCATAGCAGTGGTCGATCCAATCACGCTCTGCGGCAAGCTGACTCGGCGGCGGCTCGACCGCATGTGCGGCAAGCGCCTGCTCGACGCCGTCGGCGACGATGGCCTGCGCTGAAGGCGTCGAGTTTGGCGTGCGGAACAAAGTGGTCGGCGAATCCCAGCGCGATGGCATCGGCGCCGGAGAACGGCGCACCGGTCAGCGCGGCGTGCAGACCCAGCGATCCCGGCGCGCGCGACAGCAGGTAAGTGCCGCCGACGTCGGGGATGAAGCCGATACCCGACCTCGGGCATGGCGATCTTGCGACGTCTCGGTCACCACCCGGGTGTTGGCGTGTGCGCCCACGCCCGACACCGCCGCCCATCACGATGCCGTCCATCAGCGACGACATACGTCTTGGGGAAGCGGCCGATCTGGGCGTTCAGCAGGTACTCGTCGTGCCAGAACCGCCGCGCCGCGACCCCGTCGGCGCGGGCGCTGTGATAGATCGCCACCACGTCGCCGCCGGCGCACAGGCCGCGCTCCCCGGCGCCGGCGAGCACCACCGCGCGCACTCGCGCGTCCCGCTCCCATGCCGGCCAGAACCGCGCGCAGCTCGTCGACCATGCCCTGGTTCAGCGAGTTGATCGCCTTGGGCCGATTGAGCGTCACAAAACCGACACCGTCTTCGACGCGGCTCAAGATTTCGTCGGAATCATCCGTCACGCGCGTCGTCTCCCCTCGGTGAATGCCACGTGAATCCCTCGTCGACTGCGGGCCAGGACTTGACCAGCAATCTAGATCGTTACCCTCGTGGGAGCGCTCGCGGGTAAGGTTTATCTGGAGTGGGTCCGGCCGCACATCACGTAAAGCCTCCGCTGGGAACCTGGCTGGACTACGGTTCGTTGATCAGTTGTTCGCATAGCTCGAAGTCACAGCTCAAGAGAGGATCCGACGGTGCGGGAGACTAGCAACCCGGTATTTCGCTCGCTGCCCAAGCAGCGCGGCGGATACGCGCAGTTCGGGACTGGCGTCGCAGGTGCCGCGACTCAGTATGGGCATCAGGCGGACCCCTATGCTCCGTACGTCGACCAGCGGGCAGGCGTTTCGCGCCCGCTGACCATCGACGACGTCGTCACCAAGACCGGCATCACCCTGGCGGTGCTGTCGGCAGTGGCCGTCGTCTCGTACTTCATGGTGCAGGCCAATCTGGCGCTGGCCGGCCCGTTCACCTTCATCGGTGCTTTCGGTGGGCTGGCGTTGGTGCATGATCGCCACCTTCGGCCGCAAGCAGGACAACCCGGCCATCGTGCTGACCTACGCGGCGCTGGAGGGGCTGTTCCTCGGAGCCATCTCCTTCCTGCTGGCCCATTTCGCGGTCTCGACCACCAACGCCGGTGTGCTGATCGGGCAGGCCATCCTGGGCACGCTCGGCGTCTTCTTCGGCATGCTCGTCGTCTACAAGACCGGCGCCATCCGGGTCACCCCGAAGTTCACCCGGATGATCGTCGCCGGCATCTTCGGTGTGGTGGTTCTGATGCTCGGCAACCTGGTGCTGGGCATGTTCGGTGTCGGCCACGGCGAGGGCATGGGGCTGCGCAGCGGCGGCCCGCTGGCGATCATCTTCTCGCTGGTCTGCATCGGCCTGGCGGCGTTCAGCTTCCTGATCGACTTCGACGCTGCCGACCAGATGATCCGCGCCGGCGCTCCCGAGAAGGCGGCCTGGGGCATCGCGCTGGGCCTGACCGTGACGCTGGTCTGGCTCTACATCGAGATCCTGCGCCTGCTCAGTTATCTACAGAACGACTAGCTGCCGCGACCAGACAGAAAAGGCCCCCGACACGCCAAGCAGCGTGCGGGGGCCTTTTCCGCCTCTGCGACCGATGTCAGCTCAGCCGCTCGATCACCATCGCCATGCCCTGGCCGCCGCCGACGCACATGGTCTCGAGGCCGAACGTCTTGTCGTGGGTGGTCAGGTTGTTCAGCAGCGTGGTGGCGATGCGGGCGCCGGTCATGCCGAACGGGTGGCCCAGGGCGATCGCGCCGCCGGAGACGTTCAGCTTGTCCTCGTCGATGCCCAGTTCGCGGGCCGAGCCGAGCACCTGCACCGCGAAGGCCTCGTTGATCTCGAACAGGTCGATGTCCTTGACCGACAGCCCGGCTCGCTGCAGCGCCTTCTTGCACGCCTCGATCGGGCCCAGGCCCATGATCTCCGGCGACAGGCCGCTGACTCCGGTGGACACGATGCGCGCCAGCGGCGTCAGGCCCAGTTCCTTGGCCTTGGCGTCGCTGGTGATCACCACCGCGGCGGCGCCGTCGTTCAGCGGGCAGGCGTTGCCGGCGGTCACGGTGCCGTTGGGCCGGAACACCGGCTTGAGCTCGCTGATCTTCTCGTAGGTGGTGCCCGGCGCGCGGGCCGTCGTCGGTGCTGACGGCGGTGCCGTCGGGCAGCGTGACCGGGATGATCTCGCGCTCGAAGAACCCGCTCTTGATCGCCTCTTCGGCGCGGTTCTGGCTGCGCACGCCCCAGTGGTCCTGGTCTTCGCGGCTGATGCCGGTGATGATGCGCGACGTTCTCGGCGGTCTGGCCCATCGCGATGTAGACGTCGGGCAGGTTCCCGTCGTCGCGCGGGTCGTGCCACTCGTCGGCACCGGCCGCGGCGGCGGTCGGCGCGTTCGCTGGGCGGCTCGTCGAACAGCGGGTTCTTGGTGTCCGGCCAGGAGTCGGAGTTGCCCTTGCCGAACCGCGACACCGTCTCCACGCCCGCGGAGATGAACGCGTCGCCCTCGCCGGCCTTGATGGCGTGGAACGCCATCCGGGTGGTCTGCAGCGACGACGAGCAGTACCGGTTGACGGTGGTGCCCGGCAGGAAGTCGTAGCCGAGTTCGACGGCGACGACGCGGGCCATGTTGAACCCGGACTCGCCGCCGGGCAGGCCGCAGCCCAAGATCAGGTCGTCGATCTGGTGCGGGTTCAGCGCCGGGCACCTTGTCCAGCGCGGCGCGCACCATCTGCGCGGCCAGGTCGTCGGGCCGCATGCTGACCAGCGACCCCTTCATGGCGCGGCCGATCGGCGAACGGGCGGTTGAGACGATGACGGCTTCCGGCATGACGGCTCCTCGGTGCGGGTGGTCGAATCTAGCCCGGCGACGATGCGGGCCGTCGAGCGGCTCGGTGTGGGGACGCCCAGCCGCGCAGCGGCGCGGAGAGTCGGCGATCTAGCCGGGGGCAGGTACGACGATCGGTGCCGGCACACCGGTGGTGGGCCGCCGCCACAGCCGCGAGAGCAGCCTGAGCCACGAATAGCCGGGACCGGCCTCGGTGGCGGTTGCCGACGCCAGGGCCGGCTCGCCGGCCCACTCGCCGAGCGCCTGGCACAACGCCGGCAGCAGCTGGCTCGCGGCCAGTGCATATCCGGCGGCCGACGGATGGAATTGGTCGTCGGACAGCATCAATTCGGGCGCACGCCGAAACTTGTCGTTGACCAATGAGGCCAGCGGCACCGGCACGCCGCCGGCCGACCTGACGGCGCCGGCCTGGGCGCGGGCCAGCCGCAGACCCCGGGTGCGTACCGTCCAGCGCAGCGGCTGCGGGATCGCTTTGACGACGCCGAAATCGGGGCAGGTGGCGACGACGACCACGGCGCCGCTCGCGCACAGCCGCCGCACCGCTGCGCCGAGCCGCCGCGCGGAGGCGCCGATGCCGTTGAGCGCGGTGACGTCGTTGGCGCCGATCAAGATCACCGCGGCGTCCGGCGGCGGACCGGCCACGAACATGGCGTCGACCTGGCCGGACAAGCCCTTCGATGTGGCGCCGACGATTGCTTTGGTGCTCAACCGGATGCGTTTACCGCTGTGGTCGGCGAGCCCGCGCGCGATCAGCACCCCGGGGACTTCGTCGGCGATGCGACAGCCGTACCCGGTCGCCGTCGAGTCGCCGAAGATCATCAGGTGCACGTCGACGGGCAACCCGCGTTCCCAGCGCTGCACGGGACCGCCACCGGGGGCGTAGACGCCGTCAGCCCGGGGCGGGACGTCCCACGATTTCGGGATGAGGCTGCGCGCTTTCGCGGCTTGGCCGATCAACAGATTGCGTGCACCCAAATAGGCGGTGCCGGTCGACGCCAGCGCGCCTGCGGCGGCCAGCGCAACCATCGAACCCCGCGGAGCGCGTAGTACCACGTGATCAGTTTATGTCGCCGCCCGCCGGTGCTCTCCGGCGCCGAGGAGCGACACGATCACGGGACGGAGCAATTCCGGTATCGAATCAGACTCTTTGATTGTTGAAGTTTCTACACGTGTCAAGCTAAGTTTGCGAGGTTGGCTGAGTGCTAGGTCGGGTGCACCTTTCGTTTAGCAGCTGAACCCGATGCTCCGCTACTTCGTCGACTCACTACAACGGCGTAGGAGTGTTGAGCATGACCGCACCTAGCAAGGTTTCCGGCTCGCCCCGGAATGCAATTCGTGCCCGTGATGCGTTGCGGGCACGCAGGTTTCCGGTCAGCGACGGCGCACCCGTCGAGGTCGTCGAGAGCGGCCCCAGCCTTCCCGCCATGGCTGGCGGCGCTGGCATGTCGTCTCGACGATCCGGCCGGCCTTGGCCGTGGGCAGCTTCATCCCGCACATGCCGTGGCCGTTCGGCCTGATCGACTTCGCGTCACGAGCGCTGCTTCCTGCCCCCGGAACCGTCCGCGCCACAGTCGAATTGCCGCACGCCACGCGCGCAGCTGGTGCGCGCGCCCGGCGTGCTGCCGGCCGACGGCAAGCGACGGGTGGTGCTCTATCTGCACGGCGGCGCGTTCTTGACGTGCGGGGTCAACTCGCACAGCCGAATCGTCAACGCACTGTCGAAGTACGCCGACTCGCCGGTGCTGGTGGTCAACTACCGGCTGATCCCGAAGCACTCGGTCGGGCATGGCGCTGGACGACTGTCACGACGGCTACCGCTGGCTGCGGCTGCGTGGATACCAACCGGAGCAGATCGTGCTGGCCGGCGATTCCGCCGGCGGCTACCTGGCTCTTGCACTGGCGCAGCGGCTTCAGCAGGTCCACGAAGAGCCGGCTGCGCTGGTGGCGATCTCGCCGCTGCTGCAACTGGCCAAGGAGCCCAAGCAGGCGCACCCGAACATCAAGACCGATGCGATGTTCCCGGCCAAGGCATTCGACGCGTTGGTCGCGCTGGTCGCCAGGGCCGCCGCGCAAGCACATCGTCGACGGAAAGCCCGAGGAGCTCTACGAGCCGCTGGACCACATCGAGCCCGGCCTGCCGCGGACGTTGATCCACGTGTCGGGTTCCGAGGTGCTGTTGCACGACGCGCGGTTGGCGGCCCGGCGGCTGGCGGCGGCAGGAGTGCCGACCGAGGTCCGGGTCTGGCCCGGCCAGATCCACGACTTCCAGCTGGCCGCGCCGATGATCCCGGAGGCGACGCGCTCGCTGCGGCAGATCGGCGAGTACATCCGCGAAGCCACCGGCTAGCAGCCGATTGCCCGGCTCCGCGCGTGGCGTCGCCGGCACCTGAGACGATGAAGGCATGCGGATCGCGCGGCACATCAGTGAACTCATCGGCAATACTCCACTGGTTCAGCTGAACTCCGTCGTGCCGGCGGGCGTCCGGCACGGGTCGTCGCCAAGGTCGAGTACCTCAACCCGGGCTGAGCAGTTCCAAGGACCGGATCGCGGTGAAGATGATCGACGCCGCCGAGGCCAGCGGCCAGCTCAAGCCGGGCGGCACCATCGTCGAACCCACCTCCGGCAACACCGGCGTCGGGCTGGCGCTGGTGGCCCAGCACCGCGGCTACCGGTGTGTGTTCGTCTGCCCCGACAAGGTCAGCGAGGACAAGCAGAACGTGCTGCGCGCCTACGGCGCCGAGGTGGTGGTATGCCCGACGGCGGTGCCGCCCGAGCACCCGGACAGCTATTACAGCGTCTCCGACCGGCTGGTCCGCGAGATCGACGGCGCCTGGAAGCCCGACCAGTACTCCAACCCCAAGGGCCCGGCGAGCCACTACGAGACCACCGGCCCGGAGATCTGGGCCGACACCGACGGCCAGGTCACCCATTTCGTCGCCGGCATCGGCACCGGCGGCACGATCACCGGCGCCGGCCGCTACCTCAAGGAGGTCTCGGAGGGCCGGGTGCGCGTCATCGGCGCCGACCCGGAAGGCTCGGTGTACTCCGGCGGCAGCGGCCGGCCCTATCTCGTCGAAGGGCGTCGGCGAGGACTTCTGGCCGGCGGCCTACGACCGCACGTGTGCCCGACGAGATCATCGCGGTCTCCGACGCCGACTCGTTCAACATGACCCGGCGGCTGGCCCGCGAGGAGGGCATGCTGGTCGGTGGCTCGTGCGGGATGGCGGTGGTGGCCGCGCTGAAGGTGGCCGAGCAAGCCGGGCCGGACGCGCTGGTCGTGGTGCTGCTGCCCGATGGCGGCCGCGGCTACATGTCGAAGATCTTCAACGACGCCTGGATGTCGTCGTACGGGTTCCTGCGCACCCGGCTGGACGGCTCGATCGAACAGCCCACGGTCGGCGACGTGCTGCGCGGCAAGTCCGGCGCGTCTGCCCGACCTGGTGCACACCCACCCGTCGGAGACGGTGCGCGACGCGATCGGCATCCTGCGCGAGTACGGGGTGTCGCAGATGCCCGTCGTCGGCGCCGAGCCGCCGGTGATGGCCGGCGAGGTGGCCGGCAGCGTCTCCGAGCGTGAACTGCTTTCCGCCGTCTTCGAGGGCCGCGCCAACCTGGCCGACGCCGTTGGCGATGCACATGAGCCCGCCGCTGCCGATCATCGGCGCCGGCGAACTGGTCAGCTCGCTGGCCAAGACGCTGCGGGACGTGGACGCCGTCATGGTCGTCGAGGAGGGCAAACCGGTCGGGGTCATCACCCGGCACGACTTGCTGGGTTTCCTCTCCGAGGGCCCCCGACGAAAGTAGCGGGACGGCCAACAGGCAAATTACTTCGGGTAGCAAACCACCGCGGCGGTAGCGCGGCCAAGCGGCGGCGGCCATCGCAGCCGCACCTTTCGCGCCGCCGAAGCATTCCTGGTCGCAGTGTGGTCGTCCCGGCTCTCGGATAACCTAGTGCCGCTCAGTCCAGCAAATTGCCCAAAGAGAAAGCCGTTCATGACCGACCAACCGTTCCCGCCGCCTCCGCCGCACGGCGGCGAGTACCCGCCGCCGCCTCCGCCCGCCGGCGGCTATGCGCCGCCGCCTCCCGGCCCGGCGATCCGCGGTCTGCCGCAGCAGGCCTATACGTCGTGGCTCACCCGGGTCGGGGCGTACCTGATCGACACGCTGCCATTCGCGGTCATCATCGGTGTGGGTTGGCTGGTTCTGCAGAACTCGGTCGACAGCGCGTGTCTGACCGACATCACGCAGTACGACGTCGACCAGATCTGCTCGATCGGATACTCCACGGTGGGTCTCACGGTGATGTGGGGGGCGATGGTACTCGGGCTGGTCTATTTGGTCTGGAACTACGGCTACCGTCAGGGCACCACCGGATCGAGCATCGGCAAGTCGGTGCTGAAGTTCAAAGTCGTCAGCGAGAACACCGGGCTCCCAGTGGGTTTCGGTCTGTCCGTGCTGCGCCAGATCGCCCATGTCGTCGACGGGATCCCCTTTTACATCGGCTACCTGTTTCCGCTGTGGACCGCCAAGCGCCAAACGCTGGCTGACAAGATCATGGCGACGGTGTGCCTGCCGCTCGAGCAGACCGCGCCCGATGGGCCATCCGCAGACGAATTGCGGTAGCCGCCGCTGGCTAGGCTGATCGTCGATGAGCGAACAGCGCAGGCCCCCCGCAGACCACCCACACTTCGAAAAGGCCGGGCTCGCCACCAGGGCCATCCATGCCGGCTACCGTCCTGATCCGTCGACCGGCGCGGTCAACGCCCCGATCTACGCCAGCAGCACCTTCGCCCAGGACGGCGTCGGTGGTCTGCGCGGCGGCTTCGAGTACGCCCGCACCGGCAACCCGACCCGGGCCGCGCTGGAGACGGCGTTGGCCGCCGTCGAGGACGGCCGGTTCGGCCGGGCGTTCAGTTCCGGCATGGCGGCCAGCGACTGCGCGCTGCGGGCGGTGCTGCGTCCCGGGGACCACATCGTCATCCCCGACGACGCCTACGGCGGGACCTTCCGGCTGATCGACAAGGTGTTTACCGGGTGGGGGGTCAAGCACACCCCGGTCGCATCTCGCCGACCTCGACGCAGTTCGGGCAGCGATCACACCGCGTACCCGGCTGATCTGGGTGGAGACGCCGACCAATCCGCTGCTGTCGATCGCCGACATCGCGGCGATCGCCGAGATCGGTCATCGAGACTGGCGCGAACGGTATTGGTGGACAACACGTTTGCCTCACCGGCGCTGCAGCAGCCGCTGACCCTCGGGCGCCGACATCGTGCTGCACTCGACCACGAAGTACATCGGCGGCCACTCCGACGTGGTCGGCGGTGCGCTGGTCACCAACGACGAGGAGCTGGACGCCGAAGTTCGCCTTCCTGCAGAACGGCGCCGGGGGCGGTGCCGGGCCCGTTCGACGCCTACCTGACCATGCGCGGGCTGAAGACACTGGTACTGCGGATGCAGCGGCACAGCGAAAACGCCGCTGCGGTCGCGGAATTCCTGGCCGGGCATCCGGCGATGAGCCCGGTGTTGTACCCGGGGCTGCCACGCATCCCGGCCACCAGTCGCGGCGCGGCAGATGCAGCGGGTTCGGCGGCATGGTGTCGGTCCGGATGCGGCGGCGGCGCCGAGGCCGCACGAAATTGTGCGCCAGCACCAGAGATGTTCATTCTGGCCGAGTCGCTCGGTGGCGTGGAGTCGCTGATCGAGCATCCCGGCGCGATGACCCACGCATCGACCGCCGGTTCTCAGTTGGAGGTGCCGGACGATCTGGTGCGGCTGTCGGTCGGCATCGAAGACGTCGCCGATCTGATCGCCGATCTCGAGCAGGCGCTCGGCTAGCTGCCCCTCAGTCGGCGGACGGTATTCCAACGCAGGGCGGATGGCCGCAGCCGTGACGGCCAGGTTGACCTCGGCCAGTTCTGGTTCGGACTCGCGCACCCAACTACCGCTGGCGATGTCACCCGCCCGGCTGAGCGCGCATTCCCAGGCGCGCTCGTTGAGGCTGAGCACCGCGCTCAGGCCGTCGACGGTATGCAGCAGCGCGATCAGCGCCGCCATCGCGGGATCTGGGCTGCTGTGATCCGAACAGCACCGACATCAGCGCCCCGCGTATCTGCGTCGACCCGGGTGCGGTCGAGCAGCGGCCACGCGTGTACCCGCTTGAAGCCGCCGTAGCCGCTGAACCCGTTGCCCTGTAGTCGAACCCGGTGGATGTGACCGCCACGCTCCAACTGCGACAACACAATGCCGGTGGTCTGGCGGCGCAGTTTTGCGATCGCGGCAGCCGGGCTCATCGGGCGCCGCAGCAACATCTGCAGCGCCGGCGCCAGCACGGGATCGATCGGCTCCGGTCCGATCAGCGCGACCAGCCGTCCGGCTTCCACCGGCTCGTTGTCAACCGCCGGCCGGATCCGGCAGGCGTGCGCCAAGTCCAGTAACACCGCGGCGCTCAGGACGCGGTCGCGGCGCGCCCGGTCCAATGCCGGCTGCGCTGACGCATTGTCCAGTAGCAACAAGGCCAAATCCTCGGCGATGCGTGCCATCAGCCGATGTGATCTCGCTCTATGCCCCCCACCGATGCCTAATCAGGCGTGATACGGCTCCGCGCTGACCAGCGTGACCTTCACGGTGTTGCCGTTGGGCACGGTGTAGCTGCGGGTCTCACCCTCTTTAGCGTCGATCAGGGCGCCGCCCAGCGGTGAGTTCGGCGAGTACACCTCGAGCTTGCCTTCGTGGACGGCCTGCTCGCGGGTGCCGATCAGGAAGGTCTCGGTGTCGGACTTGTCGCCGTCGTAGTAAACCTTGACCACCGAACCGGGCAGTGCGACGCCGGACTGCTTGGGCGCCTCGCCGACCTTCGCGTTGTTGAGCAGGTCCTGCAGCTGACGGATGCGGGCCTCTTGCTGGCCCTGCTCCTCGCGAGCGGCGTGGTATCCGCCGTTCTCCCGCAGGTCGCCCTCTTCGCGGCGGTCGTTGATTTCCGCGGCGATGACCGGACGGTTCGCAATCAACTGATCGAGCTCAGCCTTGAGTCGATCGTGTGACTCCTGGGTCAGCCAGGTCACCTGAGTGTCCATCATCTCGTCGTGCTCCTTGCGTCGGTTCCGCGGCATCCGCGTCGCATGTTGTCCGTCTTGCTGCCGGGCGGTGCCACCGCGTGTACTGCCGACCCCAGTAGTCGGGTGTACCCCCTGCGCGGCCTACCTGGCCGCTAATGCAGCAATACACGGTCCCAGCTGGAACCGTGCATCCGAATACTTTACCACCGTCGTCGCGGTCGTTGTTCATATTTTCGCAGTTCGGCGTTTGCCAGGGGTTGCCGCAAGCCCATGTGGTCACGGAGCGCGCAGATAGCCCGGAACGTCGGTGCCGCAGCCGTAAATATCGCCCATCACCGGCGGCTTGCTGGATTTGACGATCGTCGTCACCTGGACGGTTTCCTCGGATGCCGGAGGAACCAGCACTTCGCGCCGGCCCGACTCACTGCCGTCTTGGGTGCGCACTCGCACGATGCAGTCAACCGGCCGTGACGGGTCGGATCGCGTCACGCTGATCGTTACCGACACCGTCTCGGGGTCGATGAGCCGATAGCCGGCCAGCTTGCCCTCGACATCGCTGCGGCCCAGCCGTTGGTAGCCGATGGCGGCGATGACGACGCCGGCGACAACACCCAGCACAGCCAGGGCAACGACGACCCGGCCTCGCGACGCGCGGGGCACCCGGCCACGCCCGTAGCGGGCCTGCGGCAGCTGCGGTGAATCTTCGGTCATGTGTCTGGCGGTACGTGCCGGGTAATCAGGTTTCGGGCCCCGGCACCCGGGATGAAACTATTAGGACTGGAACTATAGGGCGACAGGCCAGGCCGAAGCAAGACGGACAGGGAGTACGTGAGCGAACTGCGGTTGATGGCGGTGCACGCCCACCCGGACGACGAGTCCAGCAAGGGCGCTGCCACTCTTGCCCGTATACGCCGATCGAGGGCCACCGCGTGCTGGTGGTGACGCTGACCGGAGGCGAGCGCGGCGACATCCTCAACCCGGCGATGGACCTGCCCGAAGTGCACGGACGCATCGCCGACATCCGCCGCGACGAGATGGCCAAGGCAGCCGAAATCCTCGGCGTCGAGCACACCTGGCTGGGCTTCGTCGACTCTGGGCTGCCGAAGGGGGACCCGCCGCCGCCGCTGCCCGAGGACTGCTTCGCGCTGACGCCGCTGGAGGTGTCCGCCGCGGCGCTGGTGCGGGTGGTGCGCGAGTTCCGTCCGCATGTGATGACGACCTACGACGAGAACGGCGGCTACCCACACCCCGACCACATCCGCTGCCATCAGGTTTCCGTCGCGGCATACGAGGCAGCCGGTGACTATCGGCGGTTCCCGGACGCCGGCCCGGTGTGGACGGTGCCCAAGCTGTACTACAACCACGGGTTCCTGCGGCAGCGGATGCAGTTGCTGCAGGACGAGTTCGCCAAGCACGGCCAGCAGGGGCCGTTCGAGAAGTGGCTGGCGCACTGGGATCCCGCGCATGACGTGCACGCCGATCGGGTGACGACCCGGATCGAGTGCTCGGCGTACTTCAGTCAGCGTGACGATGCGCTGCGTGCGCACGCCACCCAGATCGATCCCAAAGGGGATTTCTTCGCAGCGCCGATCGGATGGCAGCAGCGGTTGTGGCCGACCGAAGAGTTCGAGCTGGCGCGCTCGCGGGTGCCGGTACGTCTTCCCGAGACCGATCTGTTCGCCGGAATCGAGACGTAGCAATGAGCTTGCTTGTGCTTGCCGCGACCCGAGTGCTGACCGACGGGCCGCAGCAACAGCGGACCGGATTTCGGCAAAGCCAGCCCGTTCGGGTTGCTCGTGGTCGTGCTGCTGCTGATCAGCCTGGTGTTTTTGGTGCGCTCGATGAACCGGCACCTCAAAAAGCTGCCGGAGTCCTTCGACCCGCAGAACCCCGGCCCGGATCAGGCCGTCGACGATGGCACGATCGGCGCCGACAAGCCGGACCAGGGCCATCCCGACGATCGCTCGCACCGTGAGCCCGACGGGTAACCAGCTCGCGCTGGCCGCCAGTCCCTACCTTCGCCAGCACGCCGACAACCCGGTGCATTGGCAGCAGTGGTCGCCGCAGGCGCTGGCCGAGGCCGCCGAACGTGATGTGCCGATCCTGCTGTCGGTCGGCTACGCCGCATGCCACTGGTGCCACGTGATGGCCCACGAGTCGTTCGAGGACGACGAGGTGGCCGCCGCGATGAACGCGGGGTTCGTCTGCGTCAAAGTCGACCGTGAGGAGCGGCCCGACATCGACGCGGTCTACATGAACGCCACCGTCGCGCTCACCGGGCAGGGCGGCTGGCCGATGACATGCTTCCTGACGCCCGATGGGCGGCCGTTCTTCTGCGGCACCTACTATCCGAAAGCTGCTTTCCTGCAACTACTTTCGGCGGTAGCCAGTACCTGGCACGGCCGTCGCGACGAGGTCGAGCAGGCCTCCGACCACATCGCGGGCGAACTGCGGTCGATGGCCGGGGGGCTGCCCGGTGGCGGCCCGGAGGTGGCCCCGGCGCTGTGCGACGACGCTGTCGCCGGCGTGCTGCGTGACGAGGACACCGTGCGCGGCGGTTTCGGCGGCGCGCCGAAATTCCCGCCGTCGGCGTTGCTCGAGGCGCTGCTGCGGCACTGGGAGCGGACCGGCTCGCACGCGCGCAATGGATGCGGTTCGCCGCACCGGCAGCGCGATGGCCCGCGGCGGCATGTACGACCAGCTGGCCGGCGGGTTCGCCCGCTACAGCGTCGACAACGCCTGGGTGGTGCCGCATTTCGAGAAGATGCTCTACGACAACGCGCTGCTGCTGCGGGTCTACGCGCACTGGGCACGTCGCACCGGCGACGGGTTGGCCCGCCGGGTCGCCGGCGAGACCGCGACGTTTCCTGCTCGACGAGTTGAGCGAAGCCGACATGTTCACCTCGTCGTTGGACGCCGACGCCGACGGCCGGGAGGGCTCGACCTACGTCTGGACGCCGGCGCAGCTGACCGAGGTGCTCGGAGGCGACGACGGGCGTTGGGCCGCTTCGACTTTTCGGGGTCAGCGAGGCGGGCACGTTCGAAGCCGGTGCATCGGTGCTGCAGTTGCCGAGCGACCCGGATGACCCGGCCCGGTTCGACCGCGTCCGAACCGCGCTGCTGGCCGCGCGGCTCACCCGGCCGCAGCCGGGACGCGACGACAAGGTCGTCACCGCCTGGAACGGACTGGCGATCACCGCGCTGGCCGAGGCCAGTGTCGCACTGGCCGCGCCGGAATTGGCCGACGCCGCCGCTCGCTGCGCGACGGCGCTGGTCGATCTGCACCTGGTAGACGGCCGGCTGCGCCGGGCCAGCCTGGGCGGTCGGGTCGGCGAGAGCGCCGCGATCCTGGAAGACCACGGCATGCTGGCCACCGGGTTGCTGGCGCTCTACCAGTTGACCGCCGACGATGCCTGGCTGACGACGGCCACCGACCTGCTCGATATTGCGTTGGCGCACTTCGCCGATCCCGACCGGCCGGGCCGCTGGTTCGACACCGCCGACGACGCCGAGCAGCTGATGTTGCGGCCCGCCGACCCTTTCGACGGTGCGACGCCGTCGGGCGCCTCCTCGATCGCCGAGGCGCTGCTGACCGCGGCGCATCTGGTCGGCGTCCAGCGGGCCGGGACGCTACCGGCAGGCGGCGGCTGACACGCTGCAGGCGCACTCGCCGCTGCTGGCCCGCGCGCCGCGCTCGGCGGGGCATTGGCTGGCGGTCGCCGAAGCCGCGGTGCGCGGACCGCTGCAGATCGCGGTGGCCTGCGACCCGCCGGGATCGTCGCTGCTGGCCGATGCGCGCCGACTCGCGCCCGGCGGGGCGATCGTCGTCGGCGGCCCAGCGGGGTCGTCGGAGCTGCTGGCCGGCCGCGACCGGGTGGCCGGTGCTGACGCCGCCTATGTGTGCCGCGGTCGGGTGTGCGACTTGCCGGTCACCACCGCCGACGACTTGGCGACGGCGCTGGGCTGCCCGGTAGCGTTGCCTGTCATGCCGAGTGCCTGAGCAGATCGCCGACACCGTCAACCGCTATATCAGCCTGGTCGCCAAGGGCAGCGCTGACGATTTGGTCGAGTTGTACGCCGACGACGCCACCGTCGAGGACCCGGTCGGCGGCGAGGTGCACATCGGCCGACAGGCGATCCACGGCTTCTACTCCGCATGTCGACAATGTGCGAGCGGGAATGCGAGCTGGTGACACTGCGGGTGGCCGGTAACGAGGCCGCTTTCCACTTCCGGTTGACCGTGATCGCGGGCGACCACCGGATGCTGATCGAGCCGATCGACGTGATGGCGTTCGACGACGACGGCAAGGTGACCTCGATGAAGGCCTACTGGTCGCCCGACAACGTCACGCAGCTTTAGCCGGGTGGCGCTTTAAGCCGGGTGGCCGACGTAGAAGACGGCGAACCACACGGCGATGTAGTGGCAGATCGCGGCCACCGCGGTGCACGCGTGGAAGAACTCGTGATAGCCGAACGTCTTCGGCCACGGGTCGGGCCAGCGCAGCGCGTACAGGATGCCGCCGATGCTGTATAGCGCGCCGCCGACGACCAGCAGCACCATCGCGGCCACTCCGGCGATGTGCATGATCATCGCGACGTAGAACGCCGCGACCCAGCCGAGCAGCAGATAGAGCGGGACACCGACCCAGCGCGGAGCGGTCGGCCAGCACATCTTGAGCAACACCCCGGCCAACGCACCGCCCCACACGATCCACAGCACCGGGATCCCCGCCTCAGGCGGCATCGCCAGCAGCGCGAACGGCGTGTAGGTGCCGGCGATCAGCACGAAAATCATCGAGTGGTCGAGCCGCTTCATCCGAATGCGAGCCTTCGCCGATTTCCAGGTGACCCGGTGATAGATGGCGCTGACGGTGAACATCCCCACCACGGTGCCGGTGTAGACGAAGGTCGCCAAACCGGCTTTGAGTCCGGCCAGCGGCCAGGACACCGAGATCAGCGTTGCGCCGGCGGCCACCGCGAAGACGGCTGACACGAGATGGATCCAGCCGCGTGCCCTCGGCTTGGTCAGCGCATCGGCAGCAGACTGCACCACCTGACCGGCAGCTTCCCCGATGGTGTTGGCCGACCCGGATGTGTCGAGGTCGGTGGCCACATGGGTCTCGCGGGTCACTATTCCTCCCTGACTTGCGGCAAGGTCGCTGGTAAGCGCTGCCGCTCACAGTAATCTGGTTCCCTGTGGAGATCATTCCGCCGCGTCTTAAGGAACCGCTCTACCGGCTCTACGAGTTGCGGCTGCGGCAAGGCCTGGCCGCATCCAAACCCGCGCTGCCGCGCCACATCGCGGTGCTGTGTGACGGCAACCGGCGGTGGGCCCGCGACGCCGGATACGACGACGTCAGCTACGGATACCGAATGGGCGCGGCCAAGATCGCCGAGATGCTGCGCTGGTGCCAAGAGGCCGGCATCGAAATGGCCACCGTCTATTTGCTTTCCACCGAAAACCTGCGCCGCGATCCGGCCGAGCTCGCTGCGCTCATCGAGATCATCACCGATGTCGTCGAGGAGATCTGCGCGCCGGCCAACCGCTGGAGTGTGCGCACCGTCGGGGATCTGGAGCTGATCGGCGAGGAGCCCGCGCGACGGCTACGAGACGCCGTGAAGGGCACAGCGCCGCGTCCACCGCGAACCCGGGCTTTCACGTCAACGTCGCGGTCGGCTACGGCGGCCGCCAGGAGATCGCCGACGCCGTCCGCGCACTGCTGGCTAAGGAGATCGCCAACGGAGCCAGCGGCGAGGAACTCATCGAATCCGTCACCGTCGACGCGATCTCGGAGAACCTCTACACCTCCGGGCAGCCGGACCCCGACTTGGTCATCCGGACGTCGGGGGAGCAGCGGCTGTCCGGGTTTCTGCTGTGGCAAAGCGCCTACTCGGAGATGTGGTTCACCGAAGCGCACTGGCCCGCATTCCGCCGGGTTGACTTCCTGCGCGCGCTGCGCGATTACAGCCTGCGCCATCGCCGTTACGGCACCTGACGGCGTGCCACACTGAAAGCATGGCTGCGCTGTCGGCGTTGGTGTTTTCGCTGAGCTGGTGGCTGGGGCTGTATCTGTTGGCCCGGGACCCGCGCAAGCCGGTGCTCGCGTTGTCGGCGATCGGACTGTGCAGCTTTGCGACGGCGGTGGCGCTGGATGCGGTACGGCTGGTCACCCACTCCGCGCTGCTCGGCCATGTCGAGATCTACCTGGTCGCCGTTCCCGGCGTGGCCTGGTTCGCGGTGCTCGTCGAGCTGGCCCGGCCGTGCGACAGCGGAGCGGGCGCGCACCGGTGAGGTGTTGCTGGTCGGTGTCGTCGCTGCGCTGACGCTGGTCGGTGCGACGCTGGCGGGCAGCGTCAGCGGGCCGTTGCGGCTCGGCCACCTGGTGATGCTTGCGGTGATCTCGACGTCCACGCTGGGCGCAATGATCGCGGCGCTGCGACGCCGGGCGCAGAAGATCCCGGTGGTCGGATTGGTCATCACGGCGACGCTGTTCTTCGCGCTTGCCAACGCCATCCTGATCATTCCGCTGGGCGTGGTGCCCAGCTGGCTGGCGTTGGCGTCGACGGGTTGCGACGTGCTGGCGCTCGGCGTGGCGGTGGCGCTGTGGGACGCGTTCGACGAGGGTCAGGCGCTGCGCGGCGACATGCTGCGCTCATTCACCGGCACCGGCGCGGTCGCGACGCTGCTCGGCGGCCAGATGCTGATCGGCATCGCGTTGACCCGCCAGCAGACCACCGCGCAGACCGCGCTGACCGTGCTGCTGTTCACCAGCCTGGCGATCGCGATGCCCGTGCAAGTGCTGGCCGACCCGCTGGCCGGGCTGCTGGACCGGCTGGTGTTCTCGCGCTCCCCGATGCTGCGCGCCGACCGGGACACGTTGCGGCGCACGCAATCCGCGCTGCCGCTGCGGTCGGCCGACCCGCTCGACGGATTCGACGACGACGCGTTCGCCCGGCTCACCCGTCGGGCACTGGGTCACTATGGCGACTTGTCCAAGCTGGTCGCCAGCCCGCTGACCGCGTTGCCCGCCATCGACGAACGGCTGGCCGCCCGCGGAGCGCCCGACCAGCCGCTGGAGCGGGCCGTCGAGCTCAAAGCCCTACTGGCGGATCGCATCGCACGGCTCAAACCCCGCGACGGCGGCGACTTCGGCACCACCGAGCAGTGGCGCTACTACAACTCGCTGTACTTCCCCTACGTCGTGGGTGTGCGCGCCTACGCGCAGAACGCAACCGCCGCGGGCCTGGACGCGACCGCCCGGCAGGCCTGGCAATGGTTCGTCACCGAGGTGCCGCAGCGTTCGCTGCACAACTGGCAGAACGCCGCGGCTCGGCTGATCGCCGCCGATCTGCGCGGGCGAGTAGCGGTCTCGAGTTAGCGGGCCAAAAGACTTAGCCCGGCTAGCAACGGAATACGTGGTCTGGATCACTCAGTTGACCTGCGCATGGCAGTGCTTGGCAGTGCCTAGCGTCGATCTGGCAGTCCCAGAACGGCACGCTGAAAGGTGTTCGACCCCACATCGCAAGGAGTTCTCGACATGACCGCCGTCTATGGACTATCCACCCGACCCTTCGCCGACTCCACCGACTCACTGCTGCGGTTCGCCATGCGGCTCGACGCCACGCTGACCGGGCTGGTCGGCCTGCTGATCGCCGCGGCCGCCGATCCGCTCTCGTCGCTCACCGGGCTGAGCTCCCTCGCCGAATATGGAATCGGCGCGTTCTTCGTGCTTTACGGGCTGGTGGTGTTCGCCCTCGCCGCGGCAATGGATCTGCGGCGCGCCGGGATTGGCGTCGTCATCGCCAACGTCGTCTTCACCGTGGCCGCGGTCGTCGTGGCGGCCGCCGACGCGCTGCCGCTGACCCAGACGGGGATCGCCGCGACATTGGCCACCGGTGCCTTCACCGCCCTGATCGGCTACCTGCAATACCTTGGAGTGCGCCGCCTTCCGGCGTGACTCCCATCCTGCCGATGCGGGGCGCCGCCGTCAGAGGTTGCGGTGTGCGCCTCCGCATCGGCTTGTTATGCCTTGGTTAGTTTCAGCACCCGCGCGCGCACGGCGTCGGCGACGTAGACGTTGCCTTCCGCGTCCACCGCAACACCCTCCGGGGAATTGAGGTCGTTGAACGGCAGCGCGCTTTGGCGGGCAGACCCCGGCGGCAGCTTCAGCACTTGTCTGCTGTTCGGATCGCTGACGAACACGCTGCCGGTCGGGCCCACAGCTACGCCGTAGGGCTGGTTCAGCCCGGAGAACGGCAGCACGACCTGGTCGGTGGATCCGGCCGCCAGTTCCACCACCCTATTGTCGTTGTTTTGGGTGTCGGTGACGTAGACGTTGTCTGCCGCGTCGACAGCCACACCTTGCGGGAACTCGAGCCCGGTGAACGGCAGCACGGTTTGGCTGCTCGACCCCGCCGAAAGCTTCACCACTTGTTGTGTGCGGCGGTCGGCGACATAGACATTGCCGCCGTCATCGACTGCCACGGCCCGTGGGTCTGCGAGGTCGGTGAACGGCAATTCGGTCTGGCTGGTCGACCCGGCTGCCAACTTCACCACCTTGCCCACGCCGGGATAACCGTCGGTGTAGTAGCTGACGTACACGTTGCCCTTGCCGTCGACGGCTACATCGGTGAGGTTTTGCAGTCCGGTGAACGGCAATTGGGTCTGGCGCTCAGACCCCGGCGCCAGCTTCAGCACCCGGCGGTTGCCGGCGTCGGTGACGTAGACGTCGCCGTGGGCGTCTACCGCCACGCCCGTTGGATCTTTGAGGCCGGTGAACGGCAATGAAGTTTGCTGCGAGTAGACCGGGTTGGCCAACGGGGAGTTCGGTGATCTGACCAGTAGCAGGACTCCGGCGACGACGGCGATCACGGCGCCCACGACGGCGATCGTGATCAGCGTTCGGTGGCTGCGCCGCTGCGGCGCAGGTATCGGATATGGCTGATGCGCAACCTGCCGACCGGCCGCGGGGTCACTGCTCGGCCACTCGTCCACTGCACCCCCTCGGCGTCGGTATCACAGTCACCGGCATATTAGCCGCGAGCGTTGGTGAAGCAGAAGTGCTTGCGGCACAGTCGGGTAGAGCTAGAGCTTGCGCAGCCGCAGCCGATTGATGGAATGATCGGCGTCTTTGCGCAGCACCAGGGTTGCTCTCGGCCGGGTGGGCAAGATGTTCTCGATCAGGTTCGGCCGGTTGATCGAACGCCAGATGTCGCGGGCGGCGACGACGGCCTGCTGATCGGTCAGGCCTGCGTAGTGATGGAAGTGCGAGGCCGGGTTGGCGAACGCCGTCGAGCGCATCGCCAGGAATCGCGAGACGTACCACTGCTCGATGTCCTCGATCCGCGCGTCCACATACAGCGAGAAGTCGAACAGGTCCGACACCATCAGGGTGGGCCCGGTCTGCAGCACGTTGAGGCCCTCGAGGATCAGGATGTCGGGGTGGCGAACCACCTGCTTGGCGCCCGGCACCCGGTCGTAGTGCAGATGCGAGTACACCGGTGCGCATACGTAGTCCGAACCCGACTTCACCGAGGTCACGAATCGCATCAATGCCCGTCGGTCATAGCTTTCCGGAAAGCCCTTGCGGTGCATGAGGTTTCGACGGTCTAATTCGGCGTTCGGGTAGAGGAAACCATCGGTGGTCACCAGGTCGACCCGCGGGTGGTGATCCCAGCGGGCCAGCAGCGCCTGCAGCACGCGGGCCGTCGTCGACTTACCGACCGCCACGCTGCCGGCCACCCCGATGATGAACGGCACCGGGCGGTCGGGATTCTGCTGAGGTTCGCCGAGGAACTCCGCGGTGGCAGCGAACAGCCCCTGGCGGGCGGCGACCTGGAGGTGCAGAAGCCGGGCCAGCGGCAGGTAGACCTCTTCGACCTCGAGCAGGTCGATCTGCTCGCCCAGACCGCGCAGGCCGACGACTTCTTCTTCGGTCAGCGGCTGCGGCGTCGACATGCGTAGCGCGCGCCACTGACGCCGGTCGAACTCCACATAGGGGCTCGGCTCGCTCAGCCGCGGCATGACTGTCAGTCTTGCAGCCTTGGCCGCGCTGTGAACGGCTGGGGCGAGCAGATAGCGTTGATGAGCGTGCAGGCCAGCCAGGAATCCGCCGCGTTGATCCGCGAGTACCTGCTGCTCGGTTTGCGCTTCGACCGGATCGAGTAGGGTTACGTCGACGCCTTCACCGGCGATCCCGCGCTGCGTCAGACGGTGCTGGCTGAGCCCGCGCCCGATCCGGCCGGCCTGGTCCGCAGGGCCCAGCGGCTGCTCGCCGCGCTGCCGGACATCCCGCACAGCAATGGATTCGACCAAGGCCGCGCCGACTACATCGGCGCCCATCTGCGCGCGTTGGCCTGCGCCGGGCGCAAGTTCGCCGGAGAAGACATCGGCTTCGTCGACGAGGTGCACGACTACTTCGACGTCCACATCGCCAAGGGGGACGTGGAAACGTACCGCGCAGGCGCATGCCCGGCTCGACGACGTGCTCGGCGACCGGGCGCTCGCGGCGGCCCACTGGCCGACCGGATGGAGGCCTACCGCGGCAGCAGAAGAGATCCCGCCGGATCGGTTGGCCGAGTGCATCGAGGCGTTCTCCAGCGCGCTGCGCGACCGGGTACGCGCCGAATATCCGCTTCCCGACAGCGAAACCGTCGACTATCAGGTGGTGACCGACCAGCCCTGGTCGGGATTCAACTACTACCTGGGCGATTACCGCTCCACGGTGGCCGTCAACGCCGACATCAAACAGCTGATGTCGAACCTGCCGCGGCTGGTGGCCCACGAGTCCTACCCGGGGCACCACACCGAGCACTGCCGCAAAGAGGCCGGCCTGGTCAACGGGAAAGGCCACGCCGAGCAGACCATTTTCCTGGTGAACACCCCGCAGTGCCTGATGGCCGAGGGCCTGGCTGACCTGGCGCTGTACGCCGCGATCGGGCCGGGCTGGGGGCACTGGGCGGCCGAGATCTACGCCGACCTGGGACTGCGGTTCGACGGCGAGCGCGCTGAGGCGGTCTCCGAGGCGTCCGCGGCGCTGGCCGGTGTCCGCCAGGACGCGGCGCTGATGCTGCACGACGAGCACCGCGACGCCGAGGAGGTGGCGGCTTTCCTGCGCCGCTGGCTGCTGGTCGACGACACCCGCGCCCGGCAGATGCTGCGGTTCCTGTCCTCGCCGCTGTGGCGCGCCTACACCAGCACCTATGTCGAGGGATACCGACTGCTGCGAGCCTGGCTGGACGACCGGCCGGTCGGGGTGGGCCTCGCCGAGCGGTTCGGCCGGCTGCTCGACGAGCCGCTGATCCCGTCAGCGCTGCGGGCCGACTAGATCGTCGGTTGCATGGCAGCCGACTTGACCGCGACCACCGACCTCCGACCGCAGCCCCCGGCGCTGACTACGCCGATACTGCCAGCGAGCGCCTACCGCGCAGCATTGCAGGTCATCGAGTCCGTCGAACCGCGCATCGCCGCTGCGACACGCAAAGAGCTTGCCGACCAACGCGATTCGCTCAAGCTCATCGCCAGCGAGAACTACGCATCGCCCGCAGTGCTGCTGACCATGGGCAGCTGGCTGTCGGACAAGTACGCCGAGGGCACCATCGGGCACCGCTTCTACGCCGGCTGCCAGAACGTCGACACCGTCGAGAGTGTGGCCGCCGAGCACGCCCGTGAGCTGTTCGGCGCGCCGTACGCCTACGTCCAGCCGCACTCCGGCATCGACGCCAACCTCGTTGCCTACTGGGCGATCCTGGCCACCCGGGTCGAGGCGCCGGGCTTGGCCGAGGCCGGTGCCAAGCACGTCAACGACCTGTCCGAGGCGGACTGGGAAGCGGCTGCGCGCCAAGCTCGGCAACCAGCGTCTGATGGGCATGTCGCTGGACGCCGGCGGCCACCTCACCCACGGCTTCCGGCCCAACATCTCCGGCAAGATGTTCCACCAGCGCAGCTACGGCACCGACCCGGAAACCGGGCTGCTGGACTACGACGCCGTCGCCGCGGCGGCGCGCGAGTTCAAGCCGCTGATCCTGGTCGCCGGCTACTCCGCCTACCCGCGACGGGTCAACTTCGCCAAGATGCGCGAGATCGCCGACGAGGTCGGCGCCACCCTGATGGTGGACATGGCGCACTTCGCCGGACTGGTCGCCGGCAAGGTGTTCACCGGCGACGAGGACCCGGTGCCGCACGCCCACGTCATCGACCACCACCACACACAAGTCGCTGCGCGGGCCGCGCGGCGGGCTGGTGCTGGCGCAGCCGGAGTACGCCGACGCCGTGGACAAGGGCTGCCCGATGGTGCTGGGCGGGCCGCTGTCGCACGTGATGGCCGCCAAGGCGGTCGCGCTGCGCCGAGGCGCGCCAGCCCGCGTTCCAGGCCTACGCCCAGCGGGTTGCCGACAACGCCAAGGCGCTGGCCGACGGGTTCCTGCGGCGCGGGGCGCGGCTGGTCACCGGCGGCACCGACAACCACATCGTGCTGCTGGACGTGCACGTCATTCGGGCTGACCGGCCGGCAGGCCGAATCGGCCTTGCTGGACTCCGGCATCGTCACCAACCGCAACTCCATTCCCGCGGACCCCAACGGCGCCTGGTACACCAGCGGCATCCGGTTCGGCACCCCGGCGCTGACCACCCGCGGCTTCGGGGCCGCCGAGTTCGACCGGGTCGCCGAGCTGGTTGTCGACGTGCTGACCAACACTCAACCCGGCTCGGGGCCCGCGGGGCCCTCCAAAGCTAAGTACACCCTGGCCGACGGCACCGCCGAGCGGGTGCACGCCGCCGCCGCCGAGCTGCTGGCCGCCAATCCGCTCTACCCCGGGTCTGACGCTCTAGGGTCATCCGCAGCCCGGCGCGGCAGATTTCACGAAACCTGTGTCCGCGGGTTACAGTTACCCTATGGCACAGAAACCTGTCGCTAATGCGTTGATCCTCGAACTCGAGCCGGTCGTGGGCCGAAACCTCGACCGCCACCTCGATACCGAGAAGCTGTGGTTCGCCCACGACTTCGTGCCGTTCGAGCAGGGCGAGAACTTCGCCTTGCTCGGCGGAACGCGATTGGGACCCGTCGCAGGTGACGCTCCCCAAGGTCATCACCGACGCCTGCGAGATTCTGCTGATCACCAAAGACAACGTGGCCGGCTATCACCGCGAGCTCGTCGAGCACTTCATCCTCGAAGAGATGTGGGGCCAGTGGATCGGCCGGTGGACCGCCGAAGAACACCTGCACGCCATTGCCCTGCGCGAGTACTTCGTGGTGACCCGAGAAGTCGACCCGATGGCCAACGAGCAGGTCCGCTTCGAGCACGTGTCGCTCAAGGGGTATCGCGCCGACCAGTACTCCCAGGTCGAAACCCTGGTGTTCATGGCTTTCTTCGAGCGCGCGCACGCCGTGTACTGCAACAACCTGGCGGCCCAGATCGAAGAGCCGGTGCTGGCCGGGCTCATCGCCCACATCGCGCGAGACGAAGAGCGGCACGAGGAGTTCTTCTCCAACATCGTCGCGCACTGCCTCGACTACACCCGCGACGAGACGGTCGCGGCGATCGCCGCCCGCGCGGCTGACCTCCAGGTCGTCGGCGCCGACATCGACGCCTATCAAGACAAGGTGCGAAACGTCGCCGACGCAGGCATTTTCGGCCCGGATCAGCTGCGTCAGGTGATCTCCGACCGCATCACCGCATGGGGAGTCGCCGACGAGCCTGCACTGCGGCAGTTCGTCAGCGCCTAGCCCTACCTAGCCACGTCGGCGCGCCTGCGCGGCGGACATGCGCAGACCGGAGTAGCGTCGCATTCGATGGCTAGCGACATGCTCTGCTGTCCGGGCGGCGCCTCTCGTATCGACTTCGACAGGACCGCCGGCCCCGGTCCTGGCGCCGCGGCCCCCGCCGAATCGTCCGTGCGGGCCGCACGGGCTTCAGCCCGGTTATGACGCCCCGCGTGCATGGGTGGCGAAGGGGCCACCACCCGCAGGCGGCAGCGAACCGGGCGATGAGCTCGAGGAGCGCTCGTGACTGATTCCCCGGCGGTTCCACAGGACATCAAGCGGACGTACGTGCTCGACACCTCCGTGTTGCTGTCCGATCCGTGGGCCTGTTCCCGCTTCGCCGAACACGAAGTGGTCGTCCCGCTGGTGGTGATCAGTGAGCTGGAAGCCAAACGCCATCACCATGAACTGGGCTGGTTCGCCCGCCAGGCGTTGCGCCTGTTCGACGATCTCCGGCTCGAGCACGGGCGACTGGATCAGCCGATTCCTGTTGGGACACAAGGCGGCACGCTGCACGTCGAGCTCAACCACAGCGATCCCGACGTGCTGCCGGCCGGGTTCCGCACCGACACCAACGACTCGCGCATCCTGTGCTGCGCCGCCAACCTCGCCGCCGAGGGCAAGCGAGTCACGTTGGTGAGCAAGGACATTCCGCTGCGCGTCAAGGCGGGCGCGGTGGGTCTGCCCGCCGACGAGTACCACGCGCAAGACGTCGTCACGTCCGGCTGGACCGGGATGACGGAGATGGAGACGGCGGCCGAGGACATCGACGCGCTATTCGCCGACGGCGAGGTGGATTTGGCGGCAGCCCGAGACCTGCCGTGCCACACCGGTATTCGGCTGCTCGCCGGCAGCTCGCATGCGCTCGGCCGGGTCAACGCGCACAAGCGGGTCCAACTGGTCCGCGGTGACCGCGAGGTCTTCGGACTGCGGGGCCGCTCCGCCGAGCAGCGGGTGGCGCTGGATCTGCTGCTCGACGAGTCGGTGGGCATCGTGTCGCTGGGCGGCAAGGCCGGCACCGGCAAGTCGGCGCTGGCGCTGTGCGCCGGCCTGGAGGCCGTGCTGGAGCGACGCACCCAGCGCAAGGTGGTGGTCTTCCGCCCGCTGTACGCCGTCGGCGGCCAGGAGCTGGGCTATCTGCCCGGCAGCGAGAGCGAGAAAATGGGCCCGTGGGCGCAGGCGGTCTTCGACACCCTCGAAGGTCTGGCCAGCCCGGCGGTGCTCGAAGAGGTGCTCTCCCGCGGGATGCTCGAGGTGCTGCCGCTGACCCACATCCGCGGTCGCTCGCTGCACGACTCGTTCGTCATCGTCGACGAGGCGCAGTCGCTGGAACGCAATGTGCTGCTGACCGTGCTGTCGCGGCTGGGCGCAGGATCGCGGGTGGTGCTGACCCACGACGTCGCCCAGCGCGACAACCTGCGGGTGGGCCGGCACGACGGGGTCGCCGCGGTGATCGAGAAACTCAAGGGCCATCCGCTTTTCGCGCACATCACGCTGCTGCGCAGCGAGCGGTCGCCGATCGCCGCGCTGGTCACCGAGATGCTCGAGGAGATCACCCGGCGGCCCGCTGCCGTAAGCTACCGGCCGTGCCGAGACGGAGACCAGACACCCTTGCGTGGCGGTACTGGCGCACGGTCGCCGGTGTGCTGGCAGCCGCCGTCGTCGTCGCGATCGGTGCGTTCACCGGGCACGTCAGGTTCGCTCACGCCAACGACGTCGTCGACTGCGCACAAGACAAATGCGTCGCGTTGACGTTCGACGACGGCCCTACCCCCTACACCGACCGGCTGCTGAGCGTTCTGACCGCCAACAAGGCCAAGGCGACGTTCTTCAAGATCGGCAACAAGGTCGCCGCCAACCCGGCGCGGCGCCAAACGGGTCGTCGAAGCGGGCATGGAGATCGGCAACCACACCTGGGAACACCCCAACATGACGACGTTGCCGCCGCCGATGTCCCGGCCCAGTTGTCCAGGGCCAGCGATGCGATCGCCGCCGCCACCGGTGTGACGCCCAAGCTGTGGCGGCCGCCCGGCGGCCTGACCGACGACGCGGTCAACGAGCAGGCCGCAAAGGACGGTCTGGCCGGAATCCTCTGGGACGTCATCCCTTTCGACTGGATCAACGACTCGAACACCGCGGCCAGCCGATACATGCTGATGACCCAGATCAAGCCCGGTTCGGTGGTGTTGCTGCACGACACCTACTCCAGCACGGTCGACCTGGTCTACCAGTTCATCCCGGTGCTGAAGGCCAACAACTACCACTTGGTGACGGTCAGCCAACTGCTCGGCCAACGGCCCCGGGCAGCGTCTACGGCAGCCGGGAGAACGGGCCGCCGGCCAACGACCTGCACGACATCCCGGCTGCCGAGATTCCGTCCTTGCCCAACACGCCATCGCCGGCGCCGATGCCGAACTTCCCGATCACCGATGTTGCGGGCCAGAACTCGGGCGGACCGAATAACGGCAGCTAGCCGCTTGTCGGCTGCTGATCCGGTAGCTCACCCGCGGCCGCAAGCGTCAGCAGCTCGGCGCGGCCGATCTGGCTGACCAGGCTGGCCGAGTCAAAGTAGATGCGCTCGTTGGTGATTCGATCACCGTCAAAGAAGAACACCGCGATGATCGGCACCCGGAACGCCTTGCCGGTGGGCGGCAGGCCGTAGAACTCGCCGAGATTGGTGCCCAGCAGGTCGAATTCGGTGATCACCGCGTCGTCGCTGAAGTGGTATCGAACATTGTCGTGGCGCTGGTCGGGGAATGCGGTCCGGGTGGTCAGGTAGTACCCCATCACCTCGTCGTCGCCGTCGAAGACTTGGCCGGTGGCCATGATCTCGTAGTGCGGGTGCCCGTTGAACGTGGCCAGGGTGCGGTCGAATTCCTTGGTCACCTCGGTGGTCATGTGCTCTTCGATGACAGCCAGGCGGCGTTGCCGGAGTTCATCGCTGACCATGTCGGCTAGTCCTCGTTCACCTTGGCCATCGCGAGCACGTCGAGGCGACGGTCGAGCTCCTCTTCGGACAGCTTGTCGCCGATCAGCCCGCGGTCGATCACCGTCTGGCGAATCGTCTTGCGCTCCTTGAGCGCCTGCTTGGCCACCGCGGCGGCCTCCTCGTAGCCGATCGCCGAGTTCAGCGGCGTCACGATCGACGGCGACGACTCGGCCAGCTCACGCAAGTGCTCGACGTTGGCCATCAGTCCGACGATGCAGCGCTCGGCGAACAGCGTGGACACGTTGGTCAGCAGCTTGAACGACTCCAGCAGGTTACGCGCCATCATCGGGATGTAGACGTTGAGCTCGAAGGCGCCGCTTGGCCGCCCACGGCGATGGCGGCGTCGTTGCCGATCACCTGCGCGGCGACCTGGGTAACCGCCTCGGGCAGCACCGGATTGACCTTGCCCGGCATGATCGAGCTGCCCGGCTGCAGATCCGGCAGGTGGATTTCGCCCAGACCGGTCAGCGGGCCCGATCCCATCCAGCGGACGTCGTTGGCGATCTTGGTCAACGACACCGCGATGGTGCGCAGCGCGCCGGACGCCTCGACCAGCCCGTCGCGGGCGGCCTGGGCCTCGAAAGAGTTGACCGCGGTGCGCAATTCGGTCAGACCGGTGTCTGGCGACCAGCACCTCGACCACCTTGGCGCCGAAGCCGTCGGGAGCGTTGAGGCCGGTGCCCACCGCGGTGCCGCCGATCGCCAGCTCGCCCAGCCGCGGCAGCGTCGCGCGCACCCGTTCGATGCCGGCCTCGATCTGGCGGGCGTAGCCGGAGAACTCCTGGCCGAGGGTGACCGGGACGGCGTCCATCAGGTGCGTGCGGCCGGACTTGACCACGGTGCGCCACTCGTGGGCCTTGCTCGCCAGCGAGTCGTGCAGCACCTCCAGCGCCGGAATCAGCTGGCGCACAGCGGCTTCGGTGGCCGCGATGTGGGTGGCGGTCGGGAAGGTGTCGTTGGACGACTGCGACATGTTGACGTCGTCGTTGGGATGCACCGTCACGCCGTTGGCGGCCGCAGATCGAGGCGATCACCTCGTTGGCGTTCATGTTGGAACTGGTGCCCGAACCGGTCTGGAAGACGTCGATCGGGAACTGGTCGTCGTGCTGGCCGTCGGCGATCTCGGCGGCGGCGGCGATGATCGCGTCGGCCTTCTCCGCCGCCAGCAGCCCGAGGTCCTTGTTCACCTGCGCGCAAGCGCCTTTCAGCAGACCCAACGCCCGGATCTGGGTGCGCTCCAGTCCCCGTCAGGAGATCGGGAAGTTCTCCACGGCCCGCTGGGTCTGCGCCCGCCACAATGCTTTTGCCGGCACCCGGACTTCGCCCATGGTGTCGTGCTCGATCCGGTACTCGGTGTCGTGCTCGGCGGTGTGAGCGGCCATGGATGGGGTCCTTCTATGGGTGGCTACGGCGGGTGGTTAGGGCAGGGGGTATGCGGCGGTGGAGTCGCCGGTGAAGTCGATCGCGGAGTATTCGTTGAGTTTGGACAGCCGGTGATAGGCCTCGACCATCCGCAGCGTGCCGGACTTGGAGCGCATCACGATCGACTGGGTGGTGCAGCCGCCGGGCTGAAGTAGCGCACGCCCTTGAGCAGGTCGCCGTCGGTGACGCCGGTGGCGCAGAAGAAGACGTTCTCGCCGGACACCAGATCCTCGGTGGTCAGCACCCGGTCGAGGTCGTAGCCGGCGTCGAGCGCCTTCTGGCGTTCGTCGTCGTCCTTGGGGGCCAGCTGCGCCTGGATCTCCCCGCCCATGCAGCGGATCGCTGCGGCGGTGATGATGCCCTCCGGGGTGCCGCCGATGCCGGCCAGCAGGTCGGTGCCCGATCGCGGCCGGCAGGCCGAGATCGCGCCGGCCACGTCGCCGTCGGAGATCAGCCGGATACGCGCGCCGGCGGCGCGGACGTCGTCGATCAGCTGCTCGTGCCGGGGCCGGTCCAGGATGCAGACCGTCATGTCGGGGACCGACAAGCCCTTGACCTTGGCGACCGCCGGATGTTGTCGGCGATCGGCGCGGTGATGTCGAGCACGTGCGCGGCGTCGGGCCCGACGGCGATCTTGTTCATGTAGAACACCGCCGACGGGTCGAACATGGCGCCCCGGTCGGCCACCGCCAGCACCGAGATGGCGTTGGGCATGCCCTTGCCCATCAGCGTGGTGCCGTCGATCGGGTCGACGGCGAAGTCGCAGTCCGGTCCGTCGCCGTTGCCGACCTCTTCGCCGTTGTAGAGCATCGGCGCGTGGTCTTTCTCGCCCTCGCCGATCACCACGACGCCTCGCATCGACACCGAGTTGACCAGTTCGCGGATCGCGTCGACGGCGGCGCCGTCGCCGCCCTCTTTGTCTCCGCGACCCACCCAGCGGCCGGCGGCCATGGCACCGGCTTCGGTGACCCGTACCAGCTCCAGAGCGAGGTTGCGGTCCGGGGCTTCACGACGGCCGCCGTCCGCGACGACGAGCCGACGGGCGTGGGGGCACCGCCCGCTTGCGGGGGAGAGGTAGCGGCGCGGTCGGCATCGGGCATGCGCCGATTGTCCCAGAAGCGGGTTGGCGCTCGGGAGCTGGGATACTCGTGATGTGACGACGCAGCCCCAGCCGCAGCCGACGGTCAAGCCGGCCAAGCCACGGCTGCTGCAGGACGGCCGGGATATGTTCTGGTCGATCGCGCCGCTGGTGCTGGCCTGCATCGTCTTGGCCGGCTTGGTCGGGATGTGCGCGTTTGCCCCCGGCGGGACCAACCGCGGACCGGTGCCGTCCTACGACGCGGCCGGCGCGCTGCGGGCCGACGCGCAGACGCTGGGGTTTCCCGGTCCGGTTGCCGCGGCTGCCCGCAGGCTGGCAGCCGAACTCCGGCAGCCGCGGCGGTATCGGAGATGGTCGAACCGACCGGTCGACCGGTCAGCGGGTCCGCGCGGTCACCTCTACCGTCGGCTACATCAGCCCCACCGGCATGTACCTGAGCCTGACCCAAAGCAACGCCGACGAGGACAAGCTGGTCGGCGTCGATCCACGCTTCGTCGAAATCAACTATGTATCCCACCGGAACCGTCGACGTCGACGGCGCCCGGTGGATCGTCTACTGGGCGGCGACGGCGTCGAGCCGGTGTGGACGACTCGGCTGAACAGTGCGGCCGGTCCGGCTCAGGTCGCCATCACCGGTGCCGGGGACGTCGGCCAGTTTCGTACGCTGGCGGCGGCCACTCAATCGCAGCCGCCGTTACCGGCTCGGCGGTAGAAGGGACACGCATGACAGCACCGGAAGCTGACCTCACCGGCTGGTCGGCCGCGCCGTTCACCGGCGGCGGGCTACACCCACGATGTCTACCGCAAGGGCGAAGGACCCGGCGTGGTGCTGATCCCCGAGATGCCGGGCATCCACCCCGGCGTGCTGGCGCTGGGCAATCACCTGGTGGACAACGGGTTCACCGTCGCGATCCCGTCGCTGTTCGGCGAACCAGGCCGGCCGATTTCGGTCGGCTACGCGGTCCCCACCATCGCACGTGGCTGTGTGGCAAGGGAATTCGCGGCGTTCGCGACGCAACAAGCAGCGGCCGGTGTCGGTCTTTCTGCGGGCACTGGCCCGCGACCTGAAGGCGTCGACGCCGGGCAAGGGCGTCGGGGTGATCGGCCAGTGCTTCACCGGCGGCTTCGCGTTGGCCGCCGCGGTCGACGACAGCGTGCTGGCGCCGGTGCTCAGCCAGCCGTCGCTGCCGCTGCCGCTGACACCGCGCCAGCGGCGCGATCCGGGAGTCAGCGACGTGGAGTTGAACGTGTTCAAAGACCGTGCCGCCAACGAGGGCGTGTGCGCACTGGGCCTGCGCTTCAGCGAGGATTGGATGGCGCCGGGCGACCGGTTCACCACGCTCAAAGAGCGGCTCGGCGATGCGTTCGAGGTGATCGAGATCGACTCCGGCCCGGGCAACGCGCACGGCCTTTCCCGGATGGCGCACTCGGTGCTGACCGACCAGGTTCGCGAAGTCGACGGTCACCCGGCCTACGAGGCGCGCAAGCGGGTGGTCGAGTTCTTCAACGAGCGGCTGACCTAGCGGCCTGTCGCTTGCGTTGATCGGCGATGAACCGGACCGACATGCGCTGCAGCAGACCGGGCGCCAGCCGGGAGAAAACCCATGATGCGTAGGCCTGCTTCGGCGCGACGAGCAGCGCCTTGTTGCGCTCGATCGCCTTTAAGGTGTCGCGGGCCAAGCGGTTGGGGTCGTAGCCGGTCTTCATGCCCTGGCCGCGCAGGTAGTAGTCGCGGCCGTTGAAACCGCCGATGGCGCCTTTGTCCAGGATCGGTGTCTCGACGGCGCCGGGACAGACCGCCAGTACGCCCACCCCGCGGGAAACGGCCTCCGAACGCAGCGCCAGCGACAACCCCACGATCGCGTGCTTGGTCATCACGTAGCTGGTGATCTGCCCGGCTGCGGTGAGCCCGGCCATCGACGCGGTGTTGACGATGTGGCCGTGCCCCTGTCGCAGCATCACCGGGTAGGCGGCCGCCACCCCGTGCACGACGCCGCGGATGTTGACGTCGATGATGGCGTTCCACTGGTCCAGCGTGAGCAGTTCGGTGTCGCCGCCCCACGCGATTCCGGCGTTGTTGAACATCAGGTCGAGGCGCCCGGTGCGCGCGACGACGGCGTCGACGGCGGCCGCCACCGCGGCCGGGTCGGTGACGTCGAGGGTGGCCGAGGTCGCGGTGCCGGGTCCGTGCAGGCTCTCGGCGGTGCGGGCCGCGGCGGCGCCGTCGACATCGGTGCAGACGACGTCGGCGCCGGCGGCGACCAGGGCCCGGCACAGCGCCGCGCCGATGCCCGAGCCGGCGCCGGTGACGATCGCTTGCCGGCCGGTGAAATTCATTGCGGCGCCGCCAGCTTCATGACGTGGCTCAAGATGTCGGGATACCGTTTCATGTGCGCGCCGCCGTTGAGGTCGAGCACCTCACCGGTCAGCCACGGTGCCTTGCACAGGAACACCACCGCGTCGGCGATGTCCTCAGGAGTCCCCGCTCGACCCAGCGGCGTGTTCTCCACGTATTCGTCGACGACGCCCGGAATCTGGGCGGCCGGCTCGGTGAGCGGGGTGTGCACGAATCCGGGGGCGACGGCGTTGACCCGGATACCGCGCGGCGCGAGTTCGAGCGCCGCGACTTGCGTCAGCATCGACAGCCCGGCCTTGGCCGCGCAGTAGGCGCTCATCGCCGCAGCGGGCTGGCGTCCGTTGAGCGAGCTGATCGACACCAGCGCCCCGCCGTCGCGCAGCCGCGGCGCGGCGTGCTTGATCACCAGGAAGCTGCCGGTGAGGCAGACGTCGACGACCGAGCGGAAGTCTTCGACGGGCAGTTCGGTGATGAGCCCGACGCCGCTGTAACCGGCGGTGTTGACCACCACGTCCAGCGCATCGGCCTGCTCGAAAAGTGTTCGTACCGAGTCCTCGTCGGTGACTTCGACGGTCGCGGCGGTGTGCGGGTCGCCGAGTTCGGCGGCGACGGCTCGCGCGCCCTCGGCGTTGCGGTCGGCGACGGTCACCCGGCAGTCATCTGCGGCCAGCGCGAAAGCCACCGCTCGGCCGATGCCCGAGGCGCCGCCGACGACGACCGCCGTGCGATTGGTCATGCCGGCTCCCTATCGGGTCGAGGGTCGTTCCACTTGGCAGTAATCACACCCCACGGATCGGCGTAGCGGCCCGGGTAGTTGAAGTACGGCGAGCGACGCTTGAGCAGCTCATGGGCCAGCGGAGCGGCCAGCCGCGCCGGATAGCGCCGCCAGCCCATCCGGTCGGCCAGCTCGGTCAGCATTTGTGCCCACGAAACACGTTGGAATTTCAGGGCTTCCACCGAGCGTGCGGTGTCCATCCAGTCGGTGGCGAACCAGTCGGCGTCGCTGTCCGGGTTGCCCTTGCGTCCGGCGGGGATGCCGCCGACTAATCCCATCGCGGCAGCGCTGGCCGGGGCGATATCGCCTTGCACATGGCGGTGCGAGTCGTCGCCGCCGATCAACAACGTCTCGCCGACCACCGGCGCGGTGGTGGCGGCGACGAACGCGCGGGCCACGTCGCGCACGTCGACGGTCTGGATGCGGCCGTCGACCGGCAGCGACGCCTCGAAGTAGATGGTGTCCAGGTCGAGGTCGAATCGCGGCTCGGCGGTGAGCACGCCGCCCAGTCGCAGCACCACCCAGTCCAACTCGGAGCCGCGCACCAGTTGCTCGGCTTCCACCTTGTGGGCGCCGTAGATGTCGGATGGCCGCAGCGGGGTGTCCGCGGTGAGCAGGTCGGTGATGCGGTGGGGGTTACGTGCACCGTAGGCCGCGACGCTCGAGGCTTGAATGAATCGCGGCGGCGCCGGCAGCGTTTGCGCCGCGTTGATCAAAAAGCCGGTCGCGTCGACGTTGACACGGCGGGCCAGCGGCGGTCGCGCGTAGCACACCGGCGGGATGATCGCGGCAAGGTGGATGATCGCCGCGGGCGAGACGTCGCGCAGCAGCGCGGCGACCGCGTCCGGGTCGGTGAGGTCGGCCCACCGGACGTCGGTGGCGGGTAGCAGAGCGGCTGCCTTCTTGCGGTTGGCCGGGATGTCGAGGTCGGTGGCGACGACGCGGCGGCCGTCGGCGCGCAGCTGTCGCACTGTTGCCGAGCCGACCAAGCCGAACGCCCCGGTGACCAGCACAGCCTCGGACATTGGGCCTCCTCGTCATTCCGCGAAAGTGCATCCAGCGACAGGTTTACTCGAGAAACATGTCGACAGTTGCACTTTCGCGGGAGACTTTAACGGGCTTGCTCGGCGGTGCGGCGGCTTTCATCTGGTCGAACAGCTCGGTGTAGTAGGGCAGGCAGTCGGCCATCGCCTGCTCGGTGGTGAACAACGGCCGATAGCCCAGGTCGCGGGTGGCCTTGGCTACCGAGAAATAGTTGTCCAGGTATAGCCGCTCGACGGCCAGCGGTTCCAGCGGGGGCTTTGGCAGCCCGAACCGGAAGTGCAGCCGCTGCCAGCCTGACATCGCCGCGCGGACCGCGGCGCCCGATATCCGCAGCCGGGGCAGGCGTTGTCCGCACGCCGCCACCACCGGTCGGGCGAACTCGAACATGTTCACCGGTTCGGCGTCGTTGATGAAGTACGCCTGCCCGGGCGCGGTGCCGCCGGGCACCAGGTGCTCGGCGGCCAGGATGAAGCCGTGAATCAGGTTGTGCACGTAGGAGTTATCCAGTCGGGCAGCCTTGCGGCCGACCAGGATCTTGACGTATCCGGCCTGCACGCTTTCGAACACCTTGCGGAACATGGTCTGGTCGCCACGGCCCCAGATTCCGCTGGGGCGTACCGCACACGTCAGTAGGCCGTCAATTCCGTTCTGGGACAGCACAAATCGCTCGGCGACGACTTTAGTCTCGGTGTAGAGGTCATTGAACCGGTCGGTGTAGGGCAACGTCTCGTCGCCGCCGGCGATCGGCTTGCCGCCCATCACCACACTGTTGGACGACGTGTAGACGAACCGCTTGACCCCGGCTGCCTGCGCAGCGTGCACCAGGTTCTTGGTGCCCTCGACGTTGACCGCGAAACTGCGCTGTCGGTACTCCTCGGTGACCGACGCGCCGCCCAACAGCTCGATGAGCGCCGCGGTGTGAAAGACGGTGTCGACGCCGTCGACCGCGGCCGCGACCATGTCGCGGTCGCAGATGTCGCCCTGGAGCACCTCCAGTCCTGGACGGGCCGGCAGCGGCGAGGGCGCACGGTCAAAGGACCGCACCTGGTAGCCACGGTCGAGCAGAGTGGTGACCAGGTTGGCGCCAACGAATCCCGAGCCGCCGGTGACCAGGATCCGGCCCAACTCGGTGGTCGGCGATGTTTCAGAAGTGTCAGCCATGCCGACGAGGATAACTGAAACGTGTTCCAGTTCCGAATGAAACCACTTGAATTGGTTTCGTGGTCAAGAATCTTCCTGGTCGCCGGTGGCCAGCGCGTCGGACACCCGCTTACGTGCTCCAGCTAAGTGTTCTTCGCATCGTTTAGCGAGCTTTTCACCTCTTTCCCACAGTTCCAGCGACGCATCAAGGTCCAGCCCGCCCTGTTCCAGAAGGCGCACGACTTCGATCAGCTCGTCTCGGCATTTTTCATACCCGAGGTGACTAATAGGTGTAGCCTCTTCAGGCCCTTCAGTCTCTTCAAGCCCCATCGGTTCGTCCTTCACTGATCGCCGCGACGGCGCCGTCGGCGACTCGCACCCGCAGCTTGGTGCCCGCGGGGGCATCCTCGACCGACCGGAGCACCGTCGAGGGTCCGTCGGTCGGAACCGCCTGCACCACGGCGTAGCCGCGGGCCAGGGTGGCCGCCGGACCCAACGTAGCCAGCCGGGCGGACAAATGCCCGACGCGCTCGGCTTCCACATCGATCATTCGAGTGATGTCCCGACGAACCGCCGACCGGGCGCGGTGCACCTCCTCGGCGCGCACCCGCAGTGCGACCAGTGGCTCGGCCAACACCGGGCGGCTGCGCAACTGCGCGAGCATGCGTTGTTCGCGAGCCACCCAGTTGCGCAGTGCCTGGGCGCTGCGCCGGCGCAGGTCGTCGAGCAGGTGTTGCTCTGCCGCGGTATCCGGGACGATCTGCTTGGCGGCATCGGTTGGGGTGGCGGCCCGCAGGTCGGCGACCAGGTCGCACAGCGGGTTGTCGGGCTCATGCCCGACCGCACTGACCACCGGGGTGCGGCAGGCGGCGATCGCGCGGCACAGCGTCTCGTCGGAGAACGGCAGCAGGTCCTCGACGCTGCCGCCGCCGCGGGCCACCACGATCACGTCGACGTCGGGGTCGGCATCCAGTTCGCGCAGCGCCTCGACGATCTGGGCGACGGCGTTGGGGCCCTGAACGGCGGTGTTGCGCAAGGCGAACCGCACCGCGGGCCAGCGCGCGGCGGCCACCGTGGTGACATCCCGCTCGGCGGCGCTGGCCCGGCCGGTGATCAGCCCGATCGTGGCCGGCAGGAAGGGGATCGGCCGTTTGAGCCGCGCGATCGAACAGCCCCTCGGCGTCCAGCAGCCGGCGCAACCGTTCGATGCGTGCCAGCAGTTCGCCGACGCCCACCGCACGAATTTCGCTGAGCCGCAACGTCAGTGTGCCGCGTCCGGTGAAGAAGCTGGGTTTGCCGCAGACCACCACCTGCACACCCTCGATGAGCTTGACCGGCGCACTGTCCACCAAATCGCGTGGGGCGGTTACGGTCAGCGACATGTCGGCCGCGGGATCACGCAGCACCATGAACACCGTCTTGATGCCCGGCCGGATGTTGATTTGGGTCAATTGGCCTTCGACCCAGACCGTGCCCAATCTGTCGATCCAGCCCGCGATCCGAATGGCTACGGCGCGAACCGGATACGGGTTCTCGGCCGAATTCCCCGACTCAGCCTGCACCGCTCGGGTCACTTCGCCGTCGCGCGCGTGATCCTGTTGGCGAGCAGCGTCTGGAACGGCGCACGCGCCTTGGTGGCTTCCTCGTAGGCCAGCAGCGCCTCGAGTTCGTCCACGTCCAGCGATTGCAGTCTGGCCCGCAGCTGGGCCAGCGTCAGCGTTTCGTAGTCGAGCTCGTCGGCCACTTCCGGCGCAGGCACCGCCGACTTGGCGGCCGGCTTTCTGCTGCGGGTCGACGGGCTGCGTGGGGTGATCGGCCGACGCGTCGGGTGCGGTGTACAGCGCGAAACGTCCCTCACCGCGCTGGTCGGTGTCGGACGCGTCGGCGCCGAGGCCGGGCAAGTCGTCGTCGCCGAGGTCCTCGTCGAACGTCGCCCATTCCGGCTGCTCGTCCTTGGGCGGAAAAATCTGCTCCAGGGTCGAGTCGCCCTTGATCACCAGCTCGGCCAAGTTCTGCTGGAATCGCATCACGATGTGTGCGGCCTGACTGACCAGTGTCATCGGATACATCAGGATGGTTTTCGGCAGCCTGATGGTCTCCTCGACGGCGAGCGTCGCCGCGCCTACCAGCAGCCGGACCCCGTACGGTGCAGTAGCCATGCGGACCAGCCTGCCTTAACCGGCGGTGAACGCCAAGCCGACCGCGCGAGCTGGCGAGCCTGAGTCCGCAGAACGTAACCTGGTTGCCATGCCGCCGACCGTGAACATGGGCCCGAACATAGGGATTAGGCCGGGCGCCGCCAGTTCGGCGGTCGAGCCGGTGACCGGCAAGCGGGTGCTGCTTGCCGAGCCACGCGGGTACTGCGCCGGCGTCGACCGCGCCGTCGAGACCGTCGAGCGCGCGCTGGAAAAGCACGGGCCGCCGGTCTACGTCCGGCACGAGATCGTGCACAACCGGCACGTGGTCGAGACGCTGGCCAAGGCCGGGGCGGTTTTCGTCGACGAGACCGACGAGGTCCCTGAGGGTGCCATCGTGGTGTTCTCCGCGCACGGCGTCGCGCCGACCGTGCACGCCTCGGCGGCCGAGCGGAAGCTGCAGCGTCATCGACGCGACCTGCCCGTTGGTCACCAAGGTGCACAACGAGGCCAAGCGCTTCGCCCGCGACGACTACGACATCCTGCTGATCGGCCATGAGGGCCACGAGGAAGTGGTCGGAACCGCCGGCGAGGCCCCCGACCATGTGCAGCTGGTCGACGGACCCGACGCGGTCGACGGCGTGACGGTTCGCGACGAGAACAAGGTCGATCTGGCTGTCGCAGACCACACTGTCCGTCGACGAGACCATGGAGACCGTGCAGCGGCTGCGGGCGCGGTTCCCGAAACTGCAGGATCCGCCCAGCGACGACATCTGCTACGCCACCCAGAACCGGCAGGGTCGCGGTCAAGGCGATGGCGCCGGAGTGCGAGCTGGTGATCGTCGTCGGGTCGCGCAACTCGTCGAACTCGGTGCGGTTGGTCGAGGTCGCGCTGGGCGCCGGGTCGGCGGCCGCGCATCTGGTGGACTACGCCGACGATATCGACCCGGCGTGGCTGGACGGTGTCACCACAGTCGGGGTCACCTCCGGCGCGTCGGTGCCTGAGGTGTCTGGTGCGCGGCGTGCTGGAGCGGCTGGCCGAGTACGGCTACGACGTAGTGCAGCCCGTGACGACCGCCAACGAGACGCTGGTGTTCGCGTTACCGCGGGAGATCCGCCCCGCCCGGTGACGATGAAAGCCGGCGGGACAGCCAGGTGTCTGCAGACATCCCCTCAGACGTCCGCTCAGACGTCATAGTCCCAGGAGTCGGCCGGGGACTCGCGCAGGCGCCGGGGGCGCGACGTGGGCTCGTTGCGCGGCTCGTCGGCCCCGGTTGCGCCGCGATAGCGAACCTGCGAGATCGGGTGGTGTGTCGCGGTCGCGCCCGATATTCCGTTCGGCGCGGGCCGGCGACGTGGCGCCGGCGGCGCTGAGGGCTCGTAGGGTTCGTTCGGCTCGTAGGGGTCGAGGCGGCTAGTGCGACGCGTCGGGCGACCCTTGCGGGCATGCGGGTCGCGGCGGATCTCCCGGGATGGGCGCTCACGCAGGTCCGGGTCGCGCGGCACCCTGCCGCGGCGGGGTGGCTCGGGAGCGTCGAACTCGCGGGGCCGCGGAGGACGTCTACGCCGGGCACGGTCGAGCGTCGGGTCGACCGCGTCGTCCAGCGGCGGCCGGATATGCCGGGAGCGCGAGGCTGCCGGATGCTTGGTCGTCCTCCTGCCGTCGGCCGACCTGGCGGATCTCGCCGTCTTGGCGGAGCGCCCGACGGCGTGGGTGCGCCGCGAACCGGGCTTTGCGGCTTTGTCGGCTGTCTCGTCATCGACAGGTTCGTGCTTGCGGCCCCCGAGCATCCCGAAAATCGGAGCGAGCCTGCTGACCAGCCCGCCGGGCTCTGCGCCGCCGGCCGCCGTGTCGGCGTCGGCCGTCGCGGTCGGGCGGATCACCATCGCCGTCAACCAGCGGACGGCACCGATCAACAGCACACCGGCCGAGGTGAACAGCATCAGCGGGAAGCGTTCGATCAGTGGATAACCGCAGTTGATCAGGAGGTCTTTCAGGCCGGTCGAACTTAGCGCCGTGAAACAGCCAGTACGCCCCGGGCACCGCGCAGAACAAGATCAGCGGTGGCTGGATAACCGCGGTGAAGACACCGGACTGGCGAACCGCCAGCACCGCAGCCAGGCAACCCACTACGTACAGCCCGGAGAAGACGGACGTGAGCTCCTTGCCCGATCCGGCGTCGAAGGCGAAGCCCGCGGCGGTACCGGTCACCGCGATAACCACGGCCGCCCACCACGGCACACCAGGAATACTGGGGATTATCGAGCGATGATCAGCCGCCACCGCCGACCGCGTCCGCTCTGCTGACACACGTCGACCGTACCGGCTCAGCGCCGAAAGGCTTGTAAAGACCTCGTTAGCAGCCGGTGGGCGTGCCATGTTCGGCGCTACCCAGCTCTCCTACACTTACCTCCCTGTGAGCCTGAGCCTCGGGATCGTCGGTCTGCCGAATGTCGGCAAGTCGACGCTGTTCAACGCGCTGACCAGAAACAACGTGGTGGCCGCGAACTATCCTTTCGCGACGATCGAGCCGAACGAGGGCGTGGTGCCGCTGCCCGATCCCCGGTTGGACGACGTTGGCGGAGATGTTCGACTCCGAGCGCATCGTGCCGGCGCCGGTGACCTTCGTCGATATCGCCGGCCTCGTCGCAGGCGCCTCCGAGGGCGCCGGTCTGGGCAACAAATTCCTGGCCAACATCCGCGAATGCGACGCGATCTGCCAGGTGGTGCGGGTGTTCGCCGACGACGATGTGGCGCACGTCGCCGGGCAAGGTGGATCCGAGGTCCGACATCGAGGTCATCGAGACCGAGCTGATCCTGGCCGATCTGCAGACACTCGAGCGGGCGGTGCCGCGGCTGGAGAAGGAAGCCCGCAACAACAAGGACCGCAAGCCGCTCTACGAGGCCGCGGTGGCCGCTCAGACAGATGCTCGACGGCGGGACGACACTGTTCGCCGCCGGGGGCCGACGCCCTGCTGCTGCGGGAATTGAATCTGCTGACCACCAAGCCGTTCCTCTACGTGTTCAACGCCGACGAGGCGGTGCTCGACCGACGCCGGCCAGGGTCGCCGATCTGCGCGCGCTGGTCGCGCCGGCGGACGCGGTTTTCCTGGACGCCAAGATCGAGGCCGAGCTCAGGAGCTCGACGACGAGTCGGCCGCCGAGCTGCTGGAGTCGATCGGTCAGACCGAGCGCGGACTTGATGCGTTGGCGCGCGCCGGTTTTCACACCCTGAAGCTGCAGACCTATCCTGACCGCCGGGCCCGAAAGAGGCGCGCGCCTGGACGATCCATCAGGGCGATACCGCGCCCAAGGCGGCCGGGGTGATCCACACCGACTTCGAGAAGGGCTTCATCAAGGCCGAGGTGGTGTCCTTCGACGACCTGGTCGACGCCGGATCGATGGCCGCGGCCAAGGCGGCCGGCAAGGTGCGCATCGAGGGCAAGGATTACGTGATGGCCGACGGCGACGTCGTCGAGTTCCGCTTTCAGGCAACGTCCGGTCAACAGAAAAAGAACTGAGTAAGCGCGACTTGTCGGAGCGCGGGTCTAGCGTGCTGGGCGGACTGAACGCACCACCTGAAAAGACATCCTCCTAGCACTAAGGATTCGCCGTCATGAAGTTCGTTTCCACCCGCGTCATCACGGCCGACGTTAATCGGCTGGTCTCGTTCTACGAGACGGTCACGGAAGTCGCCGCCGTCTGGGGCAATGAACTTTTCGCTGAGATCCCGACATCGGTTGGCGCTTTGGCCATCGGCAGTGACAAGACCGTCCCACTGTTCGGGGCTGGGTCTGCGGAGCCCGCGAGCAATCGAAGTGCGATCATCGAGTTCCTCGTGGGTGATGTGGACGCGGAGTACGAACGTCTCAGCGGGCGTTTGGACGAAGTTGTGACCGCGCCCACAACAATGCCGTGGGGCAATCGCGCGCTATTGTTCCGCGATCCCGACGGAAACCTCGTCAATCTGTTTACCCCGGTCACGGACGAGGCCCGCTCCAAGTTCGGGGTCTGACCACGTCGAACGGTCATGTGGTCGAGTTCCGACACGGCGCAACAACTAAACCGACAAAGTAGCGGCGAATGCCCCTCTACATTGTCCACCCGCGGGTGTGCGGCAGCTTTGCGCGGACGAACGCGAGGGCACAACCGCGGAGCGTGAACGCGAGCGACTGCGCCGCGTTGAAGACCGCGACGAGCGTGTGTCAGCCGCTGAGCGGCGGGAGCTCGCCGACTACTCCCGAGAGCAGGCCGAAATCTCGCGTGAGATGGCCGCATCCGAACGACGCCGCGAACACGGGTGATCCTGCGCCGGAGAGGAAACGGCGAGCGTCTGCCATGATCGGCGGCAGCGTTCGCGGCCGGCGGTCTGGGCTGCGTGTGCCCCCGCTGTGGCGCCGTGAGCTTCGTCACTGACCGAATCATGAGGCATGGTTCGTGGCTCTTGGTTGCTGTCAGCGGCTCCGTCAATTACACATCGGAAGTGGTGGGAGGAAAAGCCAGCCGTTGGGGCAGCCGCAAAAGGCAGGAATTGGAATCATTACTTGCCTGTACTGCGGTCTAAGGGAAATCCTTGGCAGATGGCGACAGTAAAGCGGCCGCGAGCGTGGGTGCGGTGGTCGACGAGCGTGCTGGTGGGTGGCGGATTGGCGTTGTCCGCTCTCGGTCTGGCCGGCGGCCCCGGCCTGCCGGCCCAGGCGGCCCCGGCCCCTGCGCCCAGCTATCACTGGTGCCCGGGCGATCAGTGGGATTCGGGCTGGGGGACGACCTACGACTGGGACTGGAATCACTGCCACGACTGGCAACGTGCCGCCGGTCAAGGTGGCCCGGCGGGCTCGGGTCCGTGGGGAGTCCCGCCGCCGTGGGCGCCGCCGCAGCCGCCTCCACCGCCGTGGGCGCCCGGGGCTCAGGTGATGTGGAACCAGACTGCCAATGGTTGGGGCTTCTGGAACAACCGAATATGGACCCCGATCTGACCGTCAGAAGTCTCTGCTGCGCCGTGAGGGTGAGGTCAGAAGACGCGAATTGCCGGCTGCCATAAGAGATCGCATTGCTGACGACCGGGATCGAATCGGGGATCGTCGCGAGCGAATCGCCTAGCTACCTCAGGGGTGCGCCGCAAGGAACGTCTCGTTCGGCAAGCCGGCGGTGAGCTGATCGACATCGAACGGTTGGTCGAGCCGCGCGCGCAGCTTCCTCGGGTTGATCAGCATGCTGATCTCGGCGGTCTGGCGAGCGAACAGCCGACCGAAACGCGGATAGAGCCAACGCATTACGGCTCGCTCGGCCGACGTGCAGCGCGCCGCGCAGTAGCCGACATGACCCACCTCGTCGGTGAGGATTTCGCTGTAGAGCCGTTCGATGCGCGCGGCGACGTCCGGTTCGCCGGCGAACAACTCGACCCCGACACGGCGCAATTCGTCGAACATGATGCAACCCGCCATCTCGGCGGCGCCTACGAATCCGAACCCGATGCGCTCCGGGAGGAAGACGTTGATCTTCACGAATTGTCGCATCACCAACGGCGGTGGGACGACTTGAAACGGCAAACCGAACATGTCGAGCACGTAAGCCAGTAAGCGGGTGTGATAGTGCTCTTCGAGCTCCATGTACACCCGCTCGGGAAGTGTGTCGTCGCCGCTGTTGCGCCCGTACGTCTCGCCCAATCCGACGCCGAACCGTTCTGCCTGGTTCAACTTCGCGGTTGCCAACAGGAAAAGCATTTCCCGGCTCAGGCCCCGCTCGGGTCGGCGGCGATGCAGGTTGCGCCCGAACACATCCCGATCGACGAGACGACTCGAGCGGACCGGGTCAGCCTCCAAGCCGCCGAAGAATTCGTCGCGCGTGGCCAAACTGCGGTTCAGCAAATCTGCGTCGCCGTCGCGGCGCGTCAAGAACTCGCGGTAGCCCTCGATACCTATGGTGTTCATCGCTGCTCCATTCCCTGAACAATCGTCAGCACATAGCGATCCAGTGATGCGGTCGCACCGGTGGCCAGCAACGCGAACAGCCCGGTCAGGAAAATCACCCCGAGCTCGCCCGGGTCTGCTTCCCGAGATACTCGTCCCGCAGCCTGCGCTTCGGCGATCGCGGCGATGACGAACCCGGCCAGCGGATGCTCGCCGAGCTGGTGTTCGACGGGCCGCGTCGCCGAGAAGTGCAGACCGAGCATGTCTTTGAAGACGACGGGTCCCAACCGCTCTTCGGCGGCCAGCACGTGGCGTACGAGCAACGTCAGCAGCGACAGCAGGTCGCCCGGCGCCGCGCCGCGGGTGTCGAGCGTCGCCACGATTTTCGCCTCCTCGGCCCGCTCCAACTCGACCAGCACGTGCTCTTTGGTCGGGAAGTGAAAATAGAACGTGCCGCGCGCCACCCCCGCCGTCGCGGCAATCGCTGCGACATCCGCGCCCGCCACTCCGGACCGGCCGAACTCGGCAACCGCGGCGTCAAAGACACGCGCCCGGGTCCGCAGCCGCTGCGCCTCGCGCACCCCGACTACCTGCGAAGTCGGTGCTGCGGTCGTCGGCGGTGAGGACACGTGGACAGCCTACAAAGTTTCATTGCCACCCGTCAATGACGGTCGTCAATGAATTTGCCAAGGACCGGTTGGGTGCCCGCATGATTTCATTGAGCGATGAGTGCTGTGCCGAGCCGCCAAGCTCGCTTAGCGCATGCGGCAAAGCATGCCGAGCTATGGAATGCGGGAAAGAAGGACGAGTGGGTGGCGTCGTGGCGCACGATCTGCCCCGGCGAGGTCCGCATGTTCGACCCGGTCGGTACCGAGGAGAAGCACGGCTTCGAGACCGCGACGTCGGACGCGTTCGACACGTTCCAGGCCATCCTCAAGATCAAGATGATCACCGTGCAAGTCAACGGCGACGAGATGGCATGGGTCTGCGAGAATCACTTCGGCACCGAGCCGAACGTTCAAATGGCTTACAGCATTGAGACATTCGCTTGGGACGATGACGGGAATCTGCTCATCAAGACCTACTATCCGATGCCGGAGAGCGTCGGTTCCGACAGCGACCCCTACGCTCACCTCCTCGAGGGTCGGCAGTAGCACCTTCGGATGCTGATCTGCCAACTCTCCGATTTGGCCGTAGCATCGGCCCAATCGAGAGGAAAAGAATGAGCAGACGGGCGCGGACCCGCGATGGGCGCAAGACCCGATGTTTCCAGGTTCTGGGTTGTACGGCAGCGGGCACCGTCGTGGCCCTGTTCAGCGCCGGGATCGCGGACGCCGATGAGGCCGGTTACCTGGACGAGTTGAGTAGTCATGGATACCTGGTGACGGCGCCGTCGGGGGAGTATCTGCTGGGCAGCGGCCACGCGATGTGCCGGGAATTGAACGCCGGGCGTTCGCCAGACTATGTCGCCAAGCACTGGACTTACCCGAACGCGTCTTATCAGAACTTGTTGGACATGGCGACTGCGGCTCAAAACAACCTATGCAGCGACAACTGACCGTCCGATTAGCCTGCGACGACCGCGATTTCGCCGCCCAGTCGATAAGGCGCCATCAGCGGAAGTCCGTCACCGCTCCAAAACCTGCCCGGGATCAAACCAATTGGACCGCTTCTCGGTTTCGATCAGTCCCATCTCTTCGTAGGTGACCGCCACTGTCTCCGCGCAATAGGCGGATTCGAAGCGGCCCTTTCGCTGCTCCTCGTTGCGCCGTCGGGTTGACTCGCGAACTCGTCTGTCCAAGAGCGGGATTCCCCGCACCCAGTCGTACGCTGGTCGGAAGTTGACCGCGCAGCCAACGCAGGGTGAGCCGAGTAGTAGTCGGGAACGGGGTGCCGTCCATCCGGGCGATGACGCGCAGCAACCGATTCTCCTGTTCGATGGTCGGCGTCGGGCGTCAGTTGCCGCAACCAGCATCGCTGCCCGTAGCGGTGCATCCAGCGCTCGACCACTTGGCCGGCGTCGTTGAGTTGCACACCGCGGTGGTTGGTACCGGTCCACACATCGGTCAGCTTGTCGCCGAGTTCGGCATGCCAAATCAACGGCGGCAGATCCTCGATCGCCACCGTCATGCCGACGTGGTTGACCGGGCTGTTCGACAAGGTCTGGATCGCGCGGTCGGGTCCGGAGCGACCACGAAACAGCCAGATGTCGCCGGTCCGGGTTTCCTCCAGCGCTTGGCTCAGAGCCACCGTATGTGTTTCCACCACCGCACCTTATGCAGATATCGGTCATTGCAGGATGCAGTCGCGAATAACCTTTGCCCATGCGCACGATTTGGAAGTTGCTGGGGTTGGCCGGGATCGTCGGGGTCGCCGCCGGGGGCGTGTTGGTGGCCCGTGACCAGCGCCGGCGGCGGGCTTACACGCCCGACGAGATCCGCGCCCGGCTGCATCAGCGCCTGGCCGAGGCGGCGATGGCCCTAGCCGCTCAGGCGGCGGCGACCGCGTACAGGCGGTGGGTGCCGGCGAAACCCTTCAACTCGGCCTCGCGGCCATCGTCGAATGAGATGTCGTCGCAGTCGCTGAGGGCGTCGCGCACGGTTTCGCTGACCAGGATCTCCCCGCCACCGGCCTGCCCGGCGACGCGTGCCGCCATCGCGACGTTACGGCCGAACAGGTCGTCGCCGCGGCGCACCGATCGGCCCATGTGGATCCCGATCCGCACCCGAATGCCGTTGTGCCGCTTGCGTTGTGCGTCTTTCTGCAGCGCGTGCTGCATGTCGATACCGCAGCGCACCGCCTGCTCGGCGCAGCGAAGGCAATCATGAATCCGTCACCCTGGCTTTTCACCACATGCCCGGAGCGCTCCTTGACCAGCTTGCGGACCAGCTTGTCGTGCTCGCCGATCAATTTGACCCAGGCCCGGTCGCCGACCCGTTCGTTGAGCGCGGTGGACTCCTCGATATCGGAGAACAGAATCGCCACCTTGCCGTCGGCAGTGACCCGGGCCAGGTCCGGGCGTTCCACCTCAGCCCAATCGGCGAGATCTTCGATGGAGCTGCGCACCGCGGCGCCGAAGCCCTCCTTGCGCACCAGGTTCGCGGTCTGCCACACGGTCTTGACCGCCTCCCGGCCGCCGGTCAGCAGCCAACTGCGCGGGTCGACGCGCTGCCGCAGTTCGGCTGCCTCGCGGCGACTGCGGGTCAGCGCCGCCCAGACGAAGGTCAGCGCCACGGCCTCGATCACCGCGACGCCGCCCAGCGCGTAGACCGCGAGCATCAGGTGGTCATGCATGCCACGCATCTTTCCCGACGAGTGTTGTCTGTCCTAGCAACCGTGCCGGATCTTTGGCGCAACAGTCCAGAATGACCTTCCCGTTTAGCCAGTCGGAAAGCGAAAGGTCAACTGCGAGAGGACAGTCCGAAAATTTCTGACAACTTGCTGTGCGGTCTCATCGAATGGCCGGTGTTTGCCTGCTCCAGTGAGGGGTTAGACATAGGCTCGGCTATTGGTTGTCGGGCCGGACCGCAGTGTTTAGGGTTGAAGCTGGCCGCGGCGGGATCGAGTTAGGCGCGTTTTGCAAGTGTTGAGCCCGAGCTGATTAGTCGATTTCTCGTGGAGGTCCCGATTGGCCGAATCCGGCGATAGCGCCTCAGATCTGCTGGTGATCTTCGGGATTACCGGCGATCTGGCTCGCAAGATGACCTTCCAAGCCCTCTACCGCCTGGAGCGCCGGGGATTGCTGCAGTGTCCGGTGTTGGGGGTCGCCAGCGACGACATCACCGTTGAGGAGTTGGTCAACCGGGCCCGCAAGGCGATCGCAGCCACTGGCGAAAATATCGACGACAAGGTGTTCGATAGGTTCGCGCGCCGACTGTCCTATCTGCACGGCGACGTCACCGACCCCGCGCTGTACGACGCGCTGGCCAAGCAGATCGGCTCCAAGCGTCGCTGCTTGTACTACCTGGAAATGCCGCCCTCGCTGTTTGCGCCGATCGTGGAGAACCTGGGCACGGCCGAGTCTGCTGAAGCACTCCCGCGTCGCGGTGGAAAAGCCGTTCGGCCACGACCTGACGTCGGCGTTGGAGCTCAATGCCCGGCTGCGTGCGGTGCTGGACGAAGACCAGATCTTCCGGGTGGACCACTTCCTGGGCAAGGAACCGGTCGTCGAATTGGAGTATCTGCGCTTCGGCAATCTGGCGCTGGCCGAGCTGTGGAACCGCGTCAACATCTCCGAAATTCAGATCACCATGGCCGAGGACTTCGGCGTCGAGGATCGCGGCAGCTTTTACGACGGCGTCGGCGCCTTGCGCGACGTCGTGCAGAACCATCTGCTGCAGGTGCTCGCCGGGGTGGCGATGGAGCCACCCGTTGGGCCGAGCGCAGACGACCTCAACGACAAAAAGGCCGACGTGCTGCGGGCGATACCGGCGGTGGATCCGGATCGATGCGTGCGGGGTCAATATCTCGGCTACACCGACATCGACGGGGTGGCCAAGGATTCGCAGACCGAGACCTTCGTCGCGCTGCGGGTAGAGATCGACAACTGGCGCTGGGCCGGCGTGCCGATCTTCCTGCGGGCCGGCAAGGCGCTGACCAAGCGGGTCACCGAGGTGCGGCTGTTCACCCATCGCGTCCCGTCCCTGGGTTTCCTGGCGGACCGCAGGCGCGCCGAGCCCAACCAGATTGTGCTGCGCATCGACCCCGATCCCGGGCTGCGCCTGCAGCTGACCGCACTAGACGGCGAGCGCTGGCGCGACCTGCACTTGGATTCGTCGTTCATGCAGGACCTGGGCGAGCCGTTGTTGCCTTACGAGCGCCTGCTGCGCGGGGCGCTGACCGGGGATCACCAGCTGTTCGCTCGCGAGGACGGCATCGAAGAGACCTGGCGAATCGTGCAGCCCTTGCTGGACGACCCCGGCGAGATCCACCACTACGAGACCGGCTCCTGGGGGCCGGACGCGGCGCGGGATCTGCTACGCGGACATCGCGGCTGGCAGCAGCCGTGGCTAGCCGGCAACCACCACTAAGGAGAACGAGACAACATGCAGCTAGGGATGATCGGCCTGGGCCGGATGGGCGCCAACATCGTTCGTCGGGTGGTAGACGCAGGGCACGAAGCCGTTGTGTACGACCATAATCCGGACGCGGTCAAGGCAATGGCCCACGACGACGGGATCACCGGCGTTGTAGTCTTTGTCGGAGTTGGCCGAGAAGCTCACCAAGCCTCGGGTGGTTTGGGTGATGGTGCCGGCCGGCGACATCACCACCAGGGTGATAGACCAGCTGGCCAAGACGCTGGAGGCCGACGACATCGTCATCGACGGTGGCAACTCCTACTACCGCGATGATTTGAAGCATTCAAAGACACTGTCCGAGAAGGGTATTCATCTTCTGGACTGCGGCACCAGCGGTGGTGTGTGGGGTCGCGAACGGGGCTACTGCTTGATGATCGGCGGTGACGACAAAGCATTTGCCCACGCTGAGCCGATTTTCGCCACCGTCGCCCCGGGGGTCGACGCCGCGCCGCGTACACCGGGCCGCCACGGTGAGGTCGCCGAGGCCGAGAAGGGCTATCTGCACTGCGGGCCAACCGGGGCCGGGCACTTCGTGAAGATGGTGCACAACGGCATCGAGTACGGGATGATGGCGTCGCTCGCCGAAGGCCTGAATATCCTGCGCAACGCGGACATCGGTACTCGCGTACAGCAGAGCGACGCCGAAACCGCGCCGCTGTCGAACCCGGAGTGCTACCGGTACCACTTCGATATTCCCGACGTGGCCGAGGTATGGCGCCGCGGCAGTGTGATTGGCTCCTGGCTACTGGATCTGACCGCGATCGCGCTGCACCAATCGCCCGACCTGAAAGAGTTCTCCGGGCGGGTTTCCGACTCCGGCGAGGGCCGGTGGACTGCCATCGCGGCGATCGACGAGGGCGTGCCCGCGCCGGTGCTCACCACCGCGCTGCAGTCCCGCTTCGCCTCGCGCAGCCTCGATGACTTCGCCAACCAGGCGCTGTCGGCGATGCGTAAGCAGTTCGGCGGGCACGCGGAAAAGCCGGCGAACTAACCGTTGAGGGCGCGATAGATGAACTCGGTCATCGTCTCGATCGCCTCATCGTCGTCGATACGGCGACCGCCGAAGCGGCCCTGAGCGAGTTGCCAGCGGTACCTGAATCCGTCCAGGAGCGCTTCGAACATAGGCAGCACCAGCTCGGGCGCTCCAGGCAAGCTGCGTCCGGTTTCGGTGATGGGGTTCAGATGATCGCTCAAATGCTCGACGTTGCCGGCAATCATCGCTTCGAGCTGGGCGCCGAACTCCGCGTTGACCTGAGCCGCCTGACGAAGGGCGCTTAGCTCCACCGCGTAGCGGGTGGAGAACCGCCAATAGTTTTCGACGTGCCAGCGCACGGCATCCCGGTCGCTGAAGTCCGCACGGTGTTGGGAGTCCGACGCGAAAATCGCTGCGTCGCTTTCTGCCAAGGCGTCGGTCAGCAATGCCGTCAGCAGCTCTTCCTTGCCGGTGAAGTGGTTGTAGAACGACCCCGCGGCGCGGCCGGCTTCGGCGGTGATGTCAGTGATCTTGGTGTTCAGGTATCCCTGCCGCGCGAAAACCCGCCGGGCTGCGTCCTTGAGCGCCGCCTCGGTGCTTGCGGCCTGTTCGGTGCGTTTCACCCTGCTGGCCTCCTTGACGGAAAAGCTAACATCACTCACACTGAATCTAAATTCACTGAAATTCTATTCAGTTTTGGAGGCGTCATGGACGCAGAAGTGCTCGTCGCCGGGGCTGGGCCCACCGGGCTGGCGTTGGCGATGGACCTGGCTCGCCGAGGCGTCGAAGTGCTCGTGGTCGATAAGGCCGGTCAATTTTCGGTCGGATCGCGCGGCGACGGGATCTCACCGCGCACGTTGGAGGTCTTCGAGGATCTCGGGGTTATCGACGGGGTGTTGCGCGCCGGCATGCCGGCGCCGGTCAACCGGATCTATGCCGACGATCAGGTGGTCTGGGAGGGCAGGATGGCCGAGCCGGTGGCGCCGCGCCCCGATGTGCCCTATCCGAATGTGTGGTTCGTGCCGCAGTGGCGCACCGAGCAGATCCTGCGCGCGCGGCTGGCTGCCCACGGCGTAGAGGTTGCGCTCGGCGCCGGGGTGATCGAGTTCGAACAGGACGAGGGTGGAGTGACGGTACAGCTGGAGGGCGGCCGGACCCTGCGGGCGGCGTATCTGGTCGGCGCCGACGGCGGACGCAGCACGGTGCGCAAGCAACTCGGGGTGCCGTTCGTCGGCGAGACCAACGACGACGTGTCGATGCTGTTGGCCGATGTGCGCGTCGACGGCCTGGACCACGAGTTCGGCCACGGCTGGATGCTTGAGGGGCGGACGTACTTTGGTTTCACCCCGCTGGCCGGCGGCGACGACTGCTATGTCATCACTACCAAAGCGACCGGAATGCCGCTGACGCTGGAGGGTTTGCAGCAGGCGCTCGAGGCCGCATCCGGGCGCACCGACATTCGGCTGCGCGAACTGACGTGGAGCACCATCTGGCGGCCGAATGTTCGCATGGTTGAACATTTTCGGGTCGGACGCGTCTTTTTGGCGGGTGACGCCGCGCACGTGCACCCGCCCAGCGGTGGCCAGGGACTCAACACCGGAGTGCAAGACGCCTATAACCTCGGTTGGAAGCTACGGGCTGCGCTCGCCGGGGTGGGCGACGAACTGCTGGACAGTTACCATGCCGAGCGACTGCCGGTCGCCGCCCGCGTACTCGGCATCAGCACCGCATTGCTGGAGAAACATCTCAGCGGGGCGGACGACGCGTTCGAGCGTGGCGAGGAAACTCGGCAGCTCGACGTGAGTTACCGACTCGGCCCGCTGGCGTTCGACGACGGCTCCAGTTGCACTCTCGCGGCGGGTGATCGGGCGCCCGACGCGCCATGCCTGGTCCGGGACGGCCGGCCGGTGCGCCTGTTCGACTGCTACGCCGGGCCGCACTGGACACTGCTGCGATTCGGGGCAACCGCGCCGGCCCTCGACCGTCACGGCGTGCAATCCTATTGTGTCGGAGTCGATCTGGTCGACTCGGATCGGCACATCCACGATGCTTATGACGTCAAAGATGGTGCTGCGGTGCTGATTCGGCCCGATGGCTACATCGGGGCCGTCACGTCGCGACCAGCCGACTTGGCGGCCTATGCGGCCCGGGTTATGCCTTAGCGACTCACGAACGTGACGACAACGTCGCTGAAGGCGTCGTTGTCGTCGCCGGCCGCGGTGTGTCCGGCGTCGGAGAGTTCGACGAACTCCGCGTTGGGCACCGTTATCCAGAAAGTGCCGCACGCCTTCCGGGCTGACCACGTCGGACAGCTTGCCGCGGATCAACAGCACCGGGATCGTCAGGTCGGCGGCGGCCTGCTCGAATTTCTCGGTGCGCAGTTCCGGGTCGTCGCCAGGCTTGGTCATAAACGCCGGATCCCAATGCCAGTACCACCGGCCGTCGCGCAGCCGCAGGTTCTTCTTCAGCCCCTCCGGGCTGCGCGGCCTGGTCCGATGCGGCAGATACGCGGCGACCGCGTCAGCGGCTTCCTCCAGCGAGCCGAACCCGTGCATACCGCTGAACATGAACTCGCGGATGCGCGCGCTGCCGTTCTTCTCGAACCGCGGCACCACGTCGACCAGCACCAACCGCGTGACCCGGTCGGGTCCGGCCTGATCTGCGGCGAGGATGCCGGTCAACCCGCCCATGCTGGCCCCGATGAGGTTGACCGGCCGGCTGATCGCATCGAGCACCTGCATGACGTCAGCGGTCAACGTCTCGACGTCGTAGTCGGCGTCGGGTGCCCGATCACTGTCACCGTGCCCGCGACTGTCGAGCGCGACGACGTGAAATCCCGCGTCGGCCAGCACCTGTCCGGTGTTTTTCCAGGAGAACCGGTTCTGGCCGCCGCCGTGCAGCATCAGGATCGTCGGCCGATCGGCCGACGCGTCAACCCCGCGGTTCCATTCGTCGGCGACCAGCGTGAGTCCATTGACGCCGGAATACTCGACTGTCTGCGGAGTGCTGCTCACGGTAGTCAAGGGCGTCCTCTCGGTTGATCGTCCTTCGACGTTACCGAGGTGGTCTAGGCACTTTGCGCGGGGTGGTTGTTTTGGCGCTCCTGATGCTGCGTGCCTGGTACCCGACCCGGCCACCACGTCGGCGATCGCACTTCTGGAAACATCGACACGTACCTTGGAACCGTATCGACGTTCCAACAGGAGCAAACATGCCAGACGATGCCGTCACCTCCGGTGGTGAGCCTGTCGCGGACGAGTCAGCAGACCCGATCGACGTCGTATTTCTGCACCCCGTCCAACCCCCGGCCCAGGTTGACCGGATTGCGCTGGCCGTCGGCCTGGTCGTAGGCGTGGTGTTGGCAGGACTGGTCGGCTGGCTGGGTTTCCGGGCGTATGAGGCGCATAACCTCGACGCGCAGCGCACCCTTTTCGTGCAGGCGGCCAGCCAGGGCGCGGCGAACCTCCTCACGGTCGACTATCAGCACGCCGACGCTGACGCGCAACGGATCCTGGACTCGGCGACCGGCAAGTTCTACGACAGCTTCGCCCGCCGCAAGCAGTCCTACATCGACAACGCCAAGCGGACGCGATCGCAGTTGGTGGCCAACGTCACCGACGCCGGCCTGGAGACGCGAAACGGCGACCAGGGCAGGGTATTGGTAGCGGTGACGGTGAAGTCGTCGGATCCCGCGCAAACACACCAGGGGCCGCATTTCTGGCGGATACGGGTCACGGTGAAGAAGACCGGCGCTGTCGCCAAGGTTTCCGACGTGATGTTCGTGCCATGACGCAACCAAAAGGCGTCAACTGGTCACGCGTACTGGTCTATGGCGTGGTTCCCGCGCTGGCATTGCTGCTGGCGATCGCCGCGGGTCTGCTCAAATGGAAGGACTCGTCGGTTCGCAACACCGACCTTGCCCGCAGCGAATCAGTAGCGGCGGCAAGGGATTCCACTATCGCGCTGCTGTCGTTCCGGTTCGAGACCGTGGACCGGGACGTGGCTGCCGCGCGGGAGCGACTGACCGGCAAGTTTCGCGACATCTACACGCAGCGGACGCAAGAGGAGCTCATTCCGAATGCGAAAGAACAACACGTCGCCGTGACGGCCGTCATTCCCGGGGCGGCGTCGGAGTCGGCCACTGACAATCACGCGGTGGTTCTGGTATTCGTCAACCAGACCATCCGGATCGGTGCCGCCGCGCCGGCCGATGCCACCTCCAGCGTCCGGGTCACGCTGGACAAAATCGGCGAGCGCTGGCTGGTCTCCGGTTTCGACCAGTTCTAGTCAAAGGATCAGGTGATGACCGGACCGCGCTGGATCGATGTGCATGCTCCCGCCGTCGAGTTGAAGGCCCTGACATGGGGGCCGCCCGACGGCCCGATCGCGCTGTGCCTGCACGGGTTTCCCGATACTGCCTACGGCTGGCGCAAGTTCGCGCCCCTCCTCGCTGAGTCGGGCTGGCGGGTGGTGGCGCCGTTCATGCGCGGCTATGCGCCGTCGTCGATTCCGACCGACGGTAGCTATCACATCGGGGCGCTGATGGACGACGCGCTGCAGGTGCGGTCGGCTGCCGGCGGCACCGATCGCGACGTAGTGATCGGCCATGACTGGGGCGCGATGGCGGCGAACGGATTGGCGGCGATGCCAGACAGCCCGTTCACCAAGGCGGTCATCATGTCGGTGCCGCCGGCTGCGGCGTTCCGCCCACTGAGCCGGGTGCCCGATCGATTTCGGTTGCTCGGTCAGATCCCACCCCAGCTGCTGCGCAGCTGGTACATCATGTACTTCCAATTGCCTTGGCTGCCAGAGCGATCCGCATCCTGGGTGCTCCCGAGGCTGTGGCGGCGGTGGTCACCGGGCTACGACGCCAAAGAAGATCTGCGTCATGTCGACGCGGCGATCGGGACACCGGAAAGCTGGCGTGCCGCGCTCGGGCCGTACCGGGCCACCATTCGCAACACCCGCCCGCCGATGCGGTACGCCGAACTGCACCGGCACTGGACATCGGCACCGGTGCTGCCGAGTCTCTACTTGCACGGACGCGACGACGGCTGCATGACCGCGAATTTCGCGGAGTGGACGGCAAGAGCGCTGCCCGACGGCAGCGACGTGGCCGTCGTCGAACACGCCGGACACTTCCTGCAACTCGACCAGCCGGCGAAGGTTGCCGAGTTGGTGTTGAGCTTCATCGGCTCGGTCGACTGACGACTCATCACCTGGGTGGGGCGCGCCCTGTTCCGAGGCGTTTTGACCTGCGTGGATGACCGCCGGTAAGCTGCACCGTTGGCGTGCGGTACGCCGGGCCTCGGGTCAATGTCGGTCGCCGAGATCATCCCTTGCCGCGAACGCCTGACCGGCACCCGGGTCACACCGGGATCCGAAACCCGAGAGAAAAGGTGAGCGCTGTGTCCACATACACGCCGAAGGCGGGTGACACCACGCGGTCGTGGTACGTCATCGACGCCACGGACGTGGTGCTCGGCCGCCTTGCCGTCGCGGCAGCCAACCTGCTGCGCGGCAAGCACAAGCCGACATTCACCCCCAACGTTGACGGTGGCGACTTCGTCATCGTCATCAACGCCGACAAGGTCGCCATCAGCGGCGACAAACTGCACAACAAGCTGGCTTACCGTCACTCGGGTTATCCCGGCGGGCTGCGGAGCCGCACGATCGGCGACCTGATGGAAAAACACCCCGACCGTGTGGTGGAAAAGGCGATCGTCGGCATGCTGCCGAAGAACAAACTCAGCCGTCAGATCAAGCGCAAGCTGCGCGTCTACGCCGGGTCGCAGCACCCGCACACCGCCCAGCAGCCGGTTCCGTACGAGATCAAGCAGGTGGCCCAATGACCGCGCCGGCGACGATGCAGAGCGAAGCGATGAGGAGGAGCGGCGCGAATGACTGAAGCGACAGAAACCGAGACCGCAGCAACCGAGACCCCCGAAGCCGTGGTCGCCGAGGTGACCGAGGCGGCCACCTCGGGCTCGCGCACGGACTCCTTCGTCATCGAGCGGCCGATCCAGACCGTCGGCCGCCGCAAGGAGGCCGTGGTGCGGGTGCGCCTGGTGCCCGGCACCGGCAAGTTCGACCTCGACGGCCGCAGCCTGGAGGCCTACTTCCCCAACAAGGTGCACCAGCAGCTGATCAAGGCGCCGCTGGTCATCGTCGACCGGGTGGAAGCCTTCGACATCTTCGCCCACCTCGATGGCGGCGGCCCGTCCGGCCAGGCCGGTGCGCTGCGGCTGGCGATCGCCCGGGCACTGATCCTGGTCACGCCCGAGGATCGGCCCGCGCTGAAGAAGGCCGGCTTCCTCACCCGTGACCCGCGCGCCATCGAGCGCAAGAAGTACGGCCTGAAGAAGGCCCGCAAGGCGCCGCAGTACAGCAAGCGCTGATCCCAGGCGGCGATCACGGCCGCGTTTCAGTTGGGTGGCACTACGGGCAATCGTCTTGTCACGCGTGTGCGCGGTCACCAACTGTGAGAGGTTTGTCCGCATGGGTCGACTATTCGGCACCGACGGCGTCCGCGGAGTCGCCAATCAAGAGCTCACCGCCGAGCTCGCGCTGGCTCTCGGCGCCGCCGCTGCTCGGCGGCTGACCAGCGCTAATAGCGCACGCGCGACGCGTCGCGGTGGTCGGCCGTGATCCGCGGGCCAGCGGCGAGATGCTGGAAGCGGCGGTGATCGCCGGTCTGACCAGCGAAGGCGTGGACGCGCTGCGGGTCGGAGTGCTGCCGACACCGGCGGTGGCCTACTTGACCAGCGCCTACGACGCCGACTTCGGGGTGATGATCTCGGCGTCGCACAATCCGATGCCCGACAACGGCATCAAGATCTTCGGACCGGGCGGGCACAAGCTCGACGACGCCACCGAGGACCAGATCGAGGATCTGGTGGCGGCCGGGCCGGGGCTGCGGCCCGCCGGGGCGGGGATCGGCCGGGTGATCGACGCCGAGGACGCGCTGGACCGCTACCTGCGCCACGTCGGCAAGGCCGGCACCGCCCGGCTCGACGGGCTGACCGTCGTCGTCGACTGCGCGCACGGCGCGGCCTCGCTGGCAGCACCGCGCGCCTACCGCGCGGCCGGGGCCCAGGTCATCGCGATCAACGCCGAACCCAACGGGCTCAACATCAACGACCGCTGCGGGTCGACACATCTGGATGCGCTGCGGTCTGCGGTCCTCGCCCACGGCGCCGACCTCGGTCTGGCGCACGACGGCGACGCCGACCGGTGCCTGGCGATCGATGCCGCCGGCGAGGTCGTCGACGGCGACGCGATCATGGTGATCTTGGCGCTGGCCATGCAGGAGGCCGGCGAACTGGCCGGCAACACCCTGGTGACCACCGTGATGAGCAACCTCGGGCTGCACCTGGCGATGCGCGCAGCCGGGGTGACCGTTCGCACCACCGGCGTCGGTGACCGCTATGTGCTGGAAGAGCTGCGATCCGGCGACTACAGCCTCGGTGGCGAGCAGTCCGGCCACATCGTGCTGCCCGGCCTGGCCACCACCGGCGACGGCATCCTCACCGGCCTGCGGCTGATGTCGCGGATGGCGCAGACCGGCTCATCGCTGGCCAGCCTGGCCGCCGCCATGCACACCCTGCCGCAGGTGCTGATCAACGTCGAGGTCGCCGACAAGGCCGCCGCTGTCGCTGCGCCCTCGGTGCGTGCGGCGGTTCAGCAGGCCGAGGACGAGCTCGGTGATACCGGGCGAATCCTGTTGCGCCCCTCGGGAACCGAACAGATGATCCGGGTCATGGTGGAGGCGGACGACGAGCAGACCGCGCACCGGCTGGCCACCCTCGTCGCCGAAACGGTGCGCGTCAAGCACTGACAGCCGGATTGCTCGACTCGGCTCTTTCTCGGGCCACTTTGCGGCCGGCATCGTCGCCTTCGCGGAACCGAGCGGCGGCGCGATGCGTCGAATCCGGTATGGGACAACGAAATGCTTTCGTTGACGCCGCGGCGGTCCATACGGTCGCGAACCGATTCGACGACACCGCGAGCCTCATCGACGGCGCGGTGCGCACCCACTTGGCGAGGTTGGCCTTCGACGGGGGCACCGCCGGACGGGCCTACGTCGGTCACGGCGACGCGCTGCGGTTAGCGCTGAATCGGTTGGCCGGCGAGCTCGGGCAATGGGCACGGGCGTCCGGGGAGATTGCCACGGCGCTGCGGGCCAGCGCCGACCGCTACACCGAGGCCGATCTGAGCGCCGCGGCGCGGGTGAGTCTTGGCTGACTCAGCGCCGGCGACGATGCAGAGCGTAGCGATGGGTAGGAGCGGCGCATATGGCCAACCGTTGTGGCTGGCGGCGCGGCTGGCCGAGGGCCATCCCGCGGTAGAGCACACCCAGACCTACGTCCAGGCATGCCATCTGCTGGGTTATCAGCATCCCGACCTGACCGCGCACGGTTCGCAGGTGCTGGACTGGTATGAGACCGAAACCGGACTTGACCTGCGGGTGCTCGACGACGACGGCGCTGAGCTTCGCGCTGTGCTCAACGCGATCGACGAGGCACTGTGGCAGCAGCGTGCGCAGCTCACCGAGATCGCGGGCGCCTGGACCGGGTCTGGAGCCGACTCCGCGACCCGGTTTCTGCAGCGGCACTGCGACGTCGCGGCGGAAGTGGCCGCGCATGTCCGCGCCGCGGCCGACGGCTATGCGGCGCTGCGGGATAAGTTGTGGCAGCTGGTCGACGGGAAGGCCGCGACGGCTATCGCCATCGACGATCGCAGGCTGGGGGAGCGGTCAGCTTGGCTGGCCGCCGCACACACGGTGACGGCTGGGGCAGGAAACCGGTCGGCAGAGGGGCTGATTCGACTGCAAGTTATCCCCTTTGTGGACAACGATATTCGCGTCGACTGGCTCACCGCCATGCGCTCGGCTGCGGCGTCGGTGCAGGCGTCCTATGACGCGGCCATCGACGCGCTCAGCTCGGCGCGTGAGGTGCGCTTCGAGATTCCCGGTGAGTTCGACGCGCCGCTTGATGCAAGCCCGGCCCGGGCCACCGTGCCGGAGATACCAACGCCGGTCGACGTGGTGCCGACCGTGCCCGCCACCGCGTCGCCGCCGTTTGCGGCTCCGCCGCCGCCTTCACCTTCACCTTTGCCAGACGCCGTCGGCGATTGGCCTTCGGTGCCTGCTGACCTCGCCGAACCGTTGGGCGACGCCGCCGGCCTACCGAGCGGCGCGGGCAATCTGGGCAGCCTCGGCGGTGTGGCCGGCAGTATCGGCGGCCTGGTCGGCAAAATCGTCGACGGTATCGGCGGTCTGGTGGGTTCGTTGGCTGACGGTTTCGCCGACCCGTCGGGCTCCGGAGATCCGCTGCTGGATGACCCCCCGGACGAGGACGATCCACTCGGCGACGACGCCGACACGGCGGACGACAAGAACACCGACGACGACGATGGCGCTGAAGACGCCGATGCCGCGGACGCCGAACCGGCCGCCACCGCCGACGCCGCCACCGGTGCCGTGGACGCCGAACCGGCCGCCACCGAAGCGCCCGCTGAAAGTCCACCAGCCACAGGCGATTCCGCCGAAGAGCCGGTAGGCCAGCCGGTCACTGCGCCGGACGTCCCGCCGCCGAGCGCGCCGCCGCCGGCGCCGTCCGAACCGCAGCCCGACGGGTCAACTCCGTGTGAGATCGCCGCCGACGAATTGCCGCAGGCCGGGCAGTGATCGCCGCTCAGCCGCGCAGCAGTTCGCGCAACTCCTCGACAAAGCGCACCAACTCAGCGCTTGAGTAGCGCGACGAACTTCTCTTCGGGAGTCACCGCCGTCGCCTCCTGGTCGGCGGCCTGGGTCTTGGGCAGCTGGACGTCTGGATCAGCGAACTCGCGATACGTCTTGTCGCCGCTGAGTGCGTACAGCAGATACCCGGTCAGCAACGCACGAACCACCTTCTGCGTCTTGCGATCCGGACCGTCCAGGCCGAACGCCGTCGCCAGCCGGCGGCCCTCGGCAAGCCCGCCGGGCTGAGCTTTGCTGATGACCCGCAGCGTTGCCGTGTCCCAGGCCCGGGAGAGTTCAACGGCGTTGGAGCGCAATTTCTTTGCTTCGCCGGCTGCGCTGAACACCACGCCGGGCACCCGCAAAGTCGCGGCCGGTTGTTCGGCCGGCGGGCCGGTGACAGTCGGGAAAATCGCCACCACCGCCTTGGGTTTAACTTTCATCCCGGCCGCCGCAAAGACCGCGGCCGAGCCGCCGAAGCCGTGGCCGATCACGCCGAGCTTGTTGGGGTGCACGCTGATCTTGCCCGGGCCGAGGCGCACTCCCGCGGCGATATCGAGCGCGGTGCCCAAATCGAAGGCCAGATTCAACACCGATGGCGCCAATCCCCGCTCGGTGTCGGGAGCCGCCGCGACGATGCCCCAGGACGCCAGGTGCTCCAGCAGACGCGAATACCGCCCGACGCCGGTGAGCCAGTCGTGGCCGAAGGCCAGCGCGGGCAGGTTCAGTCCCGCTTCGGGCGTGTAGACCACGCCGGGTAAGCCGGCAAAGGCCAGGTCGCCGCGCAAGACGCGATACGGCCCTGGCCGGGTGAGCGCGGCGACGAGCTTACGGGTGCTGACCACCCGCCGACGGTACCGCACCGCGGCCGCTGTAAAACAGCCAACGCCAAGCTGATTCATAGGAAAGGCGACACGCGGTTCGACGGGTTTAGCCGAATGGCTCTGCGTGGTATCAGGACGACGTGAAAAACATCATTCGCGTCGCTGCTGCGACAGCTATCACGACCGCTGGTTTAGGGCTCGCCGGTTTGGGTGCGGCGAGCGTCGCCGAGGCCTTCCCCGGTCCGATGCCGGATTACCACTGGTGCCCGGGCCAGTTCTGGGACCCAGGCTGGGGTAACAACTGGGACTGGGGCCGTTGTCACGATGACAACTACTACGACGGCGAGCCGCACGACGCGGGCCATTGGCACGGCCCCGGCCCCTGGCACCCCTGAGACATTGCCGCGCCAAACCAGTTGCCACGTGAACGGAGTGCAGCCGTCCCAGCCTGTGGCGGCTGCAATGCTTCGTCGGCTCAGAGCGCGTAGAGCGCCGGCAGGTTGACGACGATCGCCTCCTGAGTGCTGCGCGCGATCACGACCGTGGCCGACTCGTCCGGACTCGGATTCTCTTCCCGATGAGGCAGATACGGCGGTATGAAGACGTAGTCACCGGGACTGGTGCCGATGCGCACCTCTTGGTCTCCGTCGTGGAACACGAAGTCCGGATGTCCGCTGAGCACGAATATCGCCGTTTCGGATTCGCCGTGATGATGGTTGGCCGACACCGTCTGCGGATGGACGTGCGTCTCGCCCATCCAGAGCTTTTCCGAGCCGACCGTGCGTCCACTGATCGCCGCGAACCGCTGCATGCCCTCGCTCTGAGCGGTGTCGGCGTCGATATCAGCGGACTTGACATGGTGCACTCGATTGCTCACTGCACGTTCGCTTTGCTGCAAGTCGGGATGAAACCCGTCATCGGCCATCGGTGTCTCCTTCCTGGCGTCCACGGTGCCACCTCGCCATGTTTGTCATGTGTCCAGTGTCGAGCAGGCGGCTATTGACTCCAAGCGGTAACCCGCTGGTTGACCGCTTACGCCAGCGTCAACACGGATAACTCCAGGTCATGAAAACCAGCCAATACCAAGCTGATTGATAGATTTTCATAAGAAAAACGCCGGGCGAGGTATATGGCCGCTCTGGTTTGCATGGTACGAAGAGACCGTGAAAAACATCAAACGAATCGCAGCCGCGACTGCTCTGACCACAGGTCTTGGCCTTGCTGGTCTGGGTGCGGCGAGCGTTGCTGAGGCCTTCCCCGGTCCGATGCCCGACTATCACTGGTGCCCCGGCCAGTACTGGGACCCGGGCTGGGGTAACAACTGGGACTGGGGCCGTTGCCACGACGACGGCTACTACGACGGCGATATGCACGACGCGGACCATTGGCACGGTCCAGGTCCCTGGCAGGGCGGCCCGCCCCCGCCTGGTGGCCCCGGTTGGGGTCCGGGTGGCCCCGGCTGGGGGCCGCCACCGCCACCGGGACCTGGCTGGTAGGCCGGCCCGATCCGCGTTAAACCGAGAAACAGGTAACCCGCGTCCACCCGGCTTCGAGCCGATTGCGCAGGTCAGACGCGTGCAGCCGCCCCATGCGGGGCGGCTGCACTGCCCTGGGCGAGCCCCGTGCAGGCGGCCCGGGCCGGGCCGCCTGCACTACTCTGGTGGGTTATGTGCGGAATCGTCGGCTACGTCGGGCATCAATCTGCCCGTGACGTCGTCGTCGACGCCCTGCGCCGGATGGAATACCGCGGCTACGACTCGGCGGGCATTGCACTGCTGGACGCGACCGGCAAGCTGACGGTACGACGGCGGGCCGGCCGACTGGCCAACCTGGAGAGCGCGCTCGCGGACACCGACCCGGCGGCACTGGCCGGCACCACCGGCCTCGGTCACACCCGCTGGGCCACCCACGGCCGTCCCACCGACCGCAACGCCCACCCGCACCGTGATGCGGCGGGCAAGATCGCCGTCGTCCACAACGGCATCATCGAGAACTTCGCGAGCCTGCGCCGTGAGCTGGAGACGGCCGGCGTGGAGTTCGCCAGCGACACCGACACCGAGGTGGCCGTCCACCTGGTGGCGCAGGCGTATCACCACGGGGAGACCGCAGGTGATTTCGTCGGATCTGCGCTGGCCGTGTTGCGCCGCCTGGAAGGCCACTTCACCCTGGTGTTCGCCAACGCTGACGAGCCCGGCACCATTGTCGCCGCGCGCCGCTCCACACCGTTGGTCGTCGGCATCGGCGACGGCGAGATGTTCGTCGGCTCCGACGTGGCCGCGTTTATCGAGCACACCCGCGACGCGGTCGAACTCGGCCAGGACCAGGCTGTGGTGATCACCGCCGACGGCTACCGGATCACCGACTTCGACGGCAACGATGTGACCGCAAGTGCTCGAGTTTTCACATCGACTGGGACCTGGCCGCCGCCGAAAAGGGCGGCTATGAGTACTTCATGCTCAAGGAGATCGCCGAGCAGCCCACCGCGGTGGCCGACACGCTGCTCGGGCATTTCGTCGACGGCCGGATCGTGCTCGACGAGCAGCGGCTCTCCGATCAGGAGCTGCGCGAGATCGACAAGGTCTTCGTCGTCGCGTGTGGTACCGCGTATCACTCCGGGCTGCTGGCCAAGTACGCGATCGAGCACTGGACCCGGCTGCCCGTTGAGGTGGAGCTGGCCAGCGAATTCCGTTACCGCGACCCGGTACTGGACCGCAGCACGCTGGTGGTGGCGATCTCGCAGTCCGGGGAGACCGCCGACACCTTGGAGGCGGTCCGGCACGCCAAGGAGCAGAAGGCCAAGGTCCTGGCGATCTGCAACACCAACGGCTCGCAAATCCCGCGCGAATGCGACGCGGTGCTCTACACCCGCGCCGGACCAGAGATCGGGGTGGCGTCGACCAAGACGTTCTTGGCGCAGATCGCCGCCAACTACCTGGTCGGCCTGGCGCTGGCGCAGGCCCGCGGCACCAAATACCCCGACGAGGTCGAACGCGAGTACCGCGAGCTGGAGGCGATGCCGAAGCTGGTGGCCCGGGTGATCGCCGAGATCGAGCCGGTGGCCGCACTGGCCCACCGGTTCGCCCAGGCGTCGACCATCTTGTTCCTCGGTCGCCACGTCGGCTACCCGGTGGCGCTGGAAGGCGCGTTGAAACTCAAGGAACTGGCCTACATGCACGCCGAGGGTTTCGCGGCCGGTGAGCTCAAGCACGGCCCGATCGCGCTGATCGAAGACGATCTGCCGGTCATCGTCGTGATGCCGTCCCCGAAGAGCTCGGCCATGCTGCACGCCAAGCTGCTGTCCAACATCCGCGAGATCCAGACCCGCGGCGCGATCACCATCGTCATCGCCGAGGAGGGCGACGACACGGTACGCCCCTACGCCGACCACCTGATCGAAATTCCTGGAGTGTCAACGCTTTTCCAGCCGCTGCTGTCGACCATTCCGCTACAGGTGTTCGCGGCGTCGGTGGCGCAGGCGCGTGGGTACGACGTCGACAAGCCGCGGAACCTGGCCAAGTCGGTCACCGTCGAGTAGTGGCTGGTTTCGCTCGTCCTCCGTTGGGGCAGTTAAGAACACCCGGGTTCTGGTAGACGGAAGCAGGAGATATGTGCGGTATCTGCGGTGAGATCCGCTTCGATGGTCAAGCGGCCGACATCGGCGCCGTAGTCCGAATGACCGGCGCGATGACGTCGCGTGGGCCCGACTCCGATGGGGTGGTGGCGCACGGGCCGGTGGCGTTCGGGCACCGGCGGCTGTCGATCATCGACCTGTCCGCCCACGGCGCCCAGCCGATGGTCGACAGCGATCTCGGGCTGACGCTGGTGTTCAACGGCTGCATCTACAACTACCAGGAGCTGCGCAAGGAGCTGCAAGACGCCGGCTACCGCTTCTTCTCGACGGCCGACAGCGAGGTGGTGATCAAGGCATTCCACAAATGGGGGGTGCATTGCGTCGACCACTTCAAGGGCATGTTCGCGTTCGCCATCGCCGACCGTGACACCGGGGTGGTGACGCTGGCCCGAGACCGGTTGGGCATCAAGCCGCTGTATCTGGCGTCCGCGCCGGGCCGACTGCGGTTCGCTTCCACGGTGCGTGCCCTGCTCAAATCCGGTGACATCGACACCGAATTGGACCGCGAGGCGCTGCACCACTACATGACGTTTCACGCCGTGGTGCCGGCGCCGCGCACTGTTTACCGTGGCGTGCGCAAGCTGCCGCCGGCCACCGTGCGGGTGATCCAGCCCGACGGCTCCTACACCGACACCGTGTACTGGAACCCCGAGTTCGGCCGAAACCCGGACAGAGCTTCCTGGTCGGCTCGCGACTGGCAGGAAGCCCTGATGGACGCGCTGCGCACCGGCGTCAAACGCCGGATGGTCGCCGACGTGCCCGTCGGTGTGCTGCTGTCCGGCGGCATCGACTCCTCGGTCGTGGTGGCGCTGCTCGCCGAGCAGGGGCAGCACGGCCTGGCCACCTTCAGCATCGGCTTCGACCCGCACGAGGGCGAATCCGGCGACGAGTACTTCTATTCCGACCTGGTCGCCAAGACCTTCGACACCGACCACCACAAGATCCACATCGACGCCTCGCTGTTGGTTCCCGCGGTTCCGAAAACCATTGCGGCGATGACCGAGCCGATGGTCAGCCACGACTGCGTGGCGTTCTACCTGCTCTCCGAGCAGGTCAGTAAATCGGTGAAGGTGGTGCAATCCGGGCAGGGCGCCGACGAGGTCTTGGCAGGATACTTCTGGTACCCGCCGCTGGCCAACATCGCCCGCGAACAGACCACCGAGGCCTACGCCAAGGTGTTCTTCGATCGCGACCACGATGATGTGCTGTCAATCTTCGCCCCCGACTACGGGATTGACGCCGACGTGAGCCGCGAGTTCGCGACGGTCCACCAGTCGGCGCCGGGCGCCGACTCCGCGGTGGATGCGGCGCTGCGGCTGGACACTCAGGTCATGCTGGTCGACGATCCGGTCAAGCGCGTCGACTCGATGACGATGGCGTGGGGTCTGGAGGCGCGGGTGCCGTTCCTCGACCACGACTTCGTCGAGCTGGCCGCCACCTGTCCGCCCGAGCTGAAGCTGGCATCGAACGGCAAAGGCGTGCTGAAGGATGCGTCGCGTGCGCTGCTGCCGTCGGAAGTGATCGACCGGACCAAGGGGCACTTCCCGGTGCCCAGCATCCGCCATCTGCACGGCGAGCTGCTCGACATGGTGCGTGACGCGGTCACCAACGATGCTGCCCGCAGCCGTGGGCTGTACCGCGCCGAGACCGTCAAAGCCCTGCTGGCCGCGCCGAACGAGACCCGGACCCGGTTGGACGCCAACACGCTGTGGCAACTGGGGGTGCTCGAGATGTGGCTGCAGAGCATGGAGTCCTGAGCCGATGGGGCAGCAGGTGCGCGCACTTTACGGCGCATCGCTGTCCCCGGACGCCACCGCGTTCGCTCACATCGTCGACGACGGCGGCTATCCGCGTGCGGTGCAACGCTTTCTGCGCGGCCGGCGGGCCAGCTCGTCGCGCGATGTGGAGCTGCCGGTGCAGGGCCCGGTCTCTCGCGTCATCCATTCCGCCGACGGCAGGTGGTTGGCCTGCGAGGTGGCGCCCGACGGGGGCACCCGCACGGCAGATCTGGGTTGTCACTACCGATCCCGACGATCGGATGGCCCGGCGCATCGATCGGCGAGGAGGCCGGGACCGCCGAGCTGATCGCGTGGGACGGCGTCCGGGTGGCGGCGATCCTGACCGGTGAGGACGGGATAGGTCGGTCCTGCCTGATCGATCCGGCCGATGGGTACTGCACCGTGTTGGACAGCCGGTCCGGCGGCCGGCTGGTCGATGCGTGGGCGGGCGCGTCGCTGATCCGGGTTGGGCCGCGCGGCTACCACGAAATGATCATGCTGCATGGCAACACCGAAATCGCTTTGCTGCCATCGGATCCAGGGTCGACAACGGCGCATGGGGTGATCCTCGACGACCACCATCCGCGTCGTCTGCGCTACGGCCCGGACGGCGAGCCAGACCAAGCTGTACCACCCGGCCAAGAAATACGATACGGGCCGAAGCCGCCCGTGGACCCGAGGTGACCGCTTCGGCCGAGGATACGTGCGGGCGCTGATCCGCAGCGAAAACGGCTGCGAGCACGCCCGGCTGCTGGAGGTGACGGCTACCCAGGACGGCGTCAGCTACTTCGTGGTGGCCGAGCGCCCGGACTGCGACCTCGACGAATTCGTGGTCAGCGACGACCTGTCGACGGTCGCACTGCTATGGAACGTGCAGGGCCGCAGCGAGTTACAGATCCTGCGAGTACACCGACTACACGCTGGACGAGCCGATCCCGTTGCCGGGCATGGTCGCAAGCGAGCTGTCCATCAGCGCGGGCGGTTCGATGGTCGCGATGACCGTCGAGGGACCGTCGCTGCCGCGAACCGTCGAGCTGGTCGATCCGCGCTCCCGACAATGGCAACCGATCGACCGCGAACCCAGTACCGGTCCGATTCTGCGCGCTTCCTCGTTCGGTACCGCGCCCGGAGATGATCACCGCGCGCGACGGGCTGAGGCTCAACGCGTGGCTGTACCGGCCCACGGTGGCTTCGAAGGGCGCGGTGATTTTTCTGCACGGCGGCCCGGAAGGTCAGGCCCGGCCTGATTACAGCGAGATTTTCCCGTAGCTGGTCAACGACGGGATCACTGTGTTGGCCCCGAATGTTCGCGGCTCGGGCGGCTTCGGGAAGACCTTCGGCCACGCCGACGACAAGGAAAAGCGGTTCGCGGCCATCGACGACGTCGCCGACTGCGTGCGTTTCCTGATCGACAACGAACTGGCCGACCCGCAGCACATCGCCTGCGCGGGCTGGTCATACGGCGGCTTTCTGACGTTGGCGGCCATGACTTTTCACCCGGGGCTCTTCGCCGCGGGCATCAGCATCTGCGGGATGAGCGACCTATCCACGTTCTATCGCAACACCGAGCAGTGGATCGCCGACGCGGCCTATACCAAGTACGGCCACCCGGTCAGCGACCGCGAGCTGCTCGAGCGGCTGTCGCCGCTGCGGCGTGTCGACGCCTTGACCGCGCCGTTGTTGGTGGTGCACGGGGCGAACGACACCAACGTGCCGGTCAGCGAATCGGAGCAGATCGTCGACGCGCTGCGCAAGGCCGGTCGCGACGTGCGCTACCTGCTGTTCGGCGACGACGGGCACGCGATCGCCAAGCGAGAGAACCGGGTGACGCTGGCAGTCACGATCCGGGATTGGCTCAACAGGGCGTTCAGCGAAACGGGCCGTCGATCTACCGAGGTGTCATAGTCAGCGGGTGGTCACGACGAACTGCGACCAGTCGGGCTCGCGGGTCGCTGCCCAGTATTCGTTGAGCCGCCAGGGGCTGACAGTGTGAATCTCGCCGTCGGCGTTTTTGAAGTAGGAATGTTTGACCGCCGGGTGCGACCACACCATCTGCTTGATTTCGGCTTGCGTGCGTTGATGCCAGGCAGCTGGCTGCTTCTGCGGTCGGCTCGATCGAGTGGATGTTCGCTTCGACCAATTTCGCCAGGCAGCTGTTGATGTAGCGCATCTGCAACTCGGAGTTGAAGATCAGGCTGCCGCCGTGGGCCAGATGCGCGCCCGGCCCGTAGACCAGGAAGAAGTTCGGGAACCCCGGGACGGTGATGCCCAGGTACGCATACGGTCGCTGACCCCACACCCGGTGCAAGTCGACGCCGTCGCGCCCGGTGATGGTCATCGGCCACAGCACGTCGGTGTGCCGAAACCCGGTGGCGTAGATGATCACATCGACGTCGTGGGCCACGCCGTCGGCGGTGACGACGCCATCGGGCGTGATCCGCTCGATGGGAGTGCGCACCAAGTCGACGTCGTCGCGGCGCAGCGTGCGCAGCCAGGTGCCGTTGTCCTGCAGCGTCCTTTTCCCGGTGGCCGGATAGTCCGGCAGCACCTTGGTCAGCAGATCCTCGTCTCCGTCAACCTGATTGGTGATCCAGTCGGTGAACATCACCCGGGCGATGGCGTTGATCTCGCTGACCGCGTAGTTCTGGTCGGGATAGGCCGGGTCGACCCGCGCCGCGTCGAGCCCCTTGTCGGAGCCGGGCCACAGCACCAGGAACCGGTACCAGCGTCCGTAATACGGCAGGTGGTCCATCGCCCAGCGCACGCCGTCGCCGACCGACTCGTGATACATCGCATTGGGAAACATCCACTGGGCGGTGCGCTGAAAAACGGTGAGGTGCTCGACGTCGTCGGCAATGGCGGGTGCGATCTGAAAACCGCTGGCGCCGGCGCCGATCAGCGCGACGCGCTTACCGGTCAAGTCGACCGAGTGGTCCCACTGCGCGGAATGAAAGGCCGGCCCGCGAAAGCTTGCGGCGCCCTCGAATTCCGGTATGTAGGGCCGGTTCAGCTGGCCGACCGCGGTGATGACGGCGCGTGCCCGCAGCGTGCTGAGACCCTCGTCGGGTTCTCGCACCGTGATGGTCCACATGCCGTCCTCGTCGTCCCACTCGGCGGCAATCACCTCGGTCTGCCAGCGCACATGGTCGCCCAGACCATGCTTGTCCATCACCGTGGTGAAGTAGTTCTGCAGCTCCGGCTGTTCGGCGAAAAAGTGCGTCCAGTCGTTGCTCGGCTCAAAGCTGTAGCAGTAGAAATGGTTAGCCACATCGACTCGCGCGCCCGGATAGGTGTTCTCCCACCAGGTTCCACCGGGGCCGCTGTTCTTCTCCACGATGGTGAACGGAATGTTGGCCTGCTTCAGGCGAATCCCGGCCAGAATTCCCGACTCGCCGCATCCGATGACGACAACGGGCAATTCCGCGGCGCGGTCGGGGTCCAACGCCGCCGGGCGTCGCGGATCAACGCCGTCGAGGTCCATTTCTTCGGCGAGCAGCGGCAGGTAGCCGTCCGGCACGGTCTCGCACACCGCCCAGTCCATCATTTCCTTGATGAGATCGGCGGGCAGCGGCGCCGGCTCGGGGCAGCCGCGGTCGCGGTAGTCGGTGATCACCGGTAGCGCCTCGGCCCGCGCGCGGGCCTTGTCCTCCTCGGACATGAAGCCCTGGACCTCGTTGAGAAAAATCCCGGCGGGTTTGAAATCGCGGATGAAACGGGGATCGCCGGTGATGTGCACCAGCGACAGCAGCAGGGTCGGGATGCTGACGTGCTCGAGCGCCGCGGCAATGTCGGCGGTGGAGGTGGTGAAAGGCCGGCCGGCGTAGCGGCTGCGCTTCACGGCAGATCCTTTCGCGTCTTAATTACGATACGCATGGTTTCGTAATCAAGGTAAGACCATACGCTGGGCTTCCTGTTGGATCAAGGGCTGGATCGCGAGCCGATTCGACGCGATCAGCGCGCAACCGTGCCAAGGTAAACGCCGTGGCGGACTCCTCCTTCCCAGCGCGTCTGAAAGGCTGGGCGGCCGCGGTGTGGCGGTTCGTCAGCGGCGCGCCGTTGACGTACCTGTGGCTGGTCGTGCTGCTGATCACCACGATCATTCAGCACAGCCTGAGTCGGCGGGAGTTGCGCGCCGTGCTGATCCACGGCTCGACCAACATTCACCACTTGGCGACCGATCCGCTTGAAGTGCTGTTCGCCAGCCTGTTCTGGATCGATGGCCGCTACTGGACGCCGTATCTGCTGCTGTTCACCTTGTTTCTCGCCCCGGCAGAGCAGTGGCTTGGCCAATTCCGTTGGCTCACAGTGGGTCTGACTGCGCACGTCGGTGCGACGTATATCAGCGAGGGCTTGCTGTATCTGGCGATCCAGTATCACTCTGCGCCGGAACGGCTGGTCCACGCCCGTGACATCGGGGTCAGCTACTTCATGGTCGGGCTGATAGCCGTGCTCGCTTATCACGTCGCGAGGCCGTGGCGATGGGGTTACCTCGCCATTCTGATCGCCGTCTTTGCCGTCCCGCTGTTCGTGCATGTGACCTTCACGGCCATCGGGCATTTCTCGGCGATCTTCATCGGCCTGCTGTTCTATCCGATGGCCCGCGCCCGCAACGGGCCACCGGTGAACCCCACGAAGCTCTTCGCTGCCTCTAGGTCCGGGTAGCGGTCACGTAGCCCAGCCCGGCCAAACGCGCGCCCGACGGCCACGCCGGTCGCGGTGGCGCCCACACTGGTTGCGGATATTTAGCCTTCCTAATCGACTGTACCCGCGTTCGGAGACACGTAATCTGGCCCGATGCGGCACTACTACTCGGCTGAGGCGATCCGCGAGGCCGAAGCGCCGTTGCTGGCCAGCCTTCCCGACGGAGTGCTGATGAAGCGCGCGGCCTACGGATTGGCCACCGCGATCATCGCCGAGTTGACCGCCCGCACCGGCGGAGTCGCCGGCCGTCGGGTGTGCGCGGTCGTCGGCTCGGGTGACAACGGCGGTGACGCGCTGTGGGCGGCGACCTTCCTGCGCCGCCGCGGCGCGGGCGCCGACGCGATACTGCTCAATCCGGAACACACCCACCGGAAGGGGTTGGCGGCATTCCGGAAAGCCGGCGGCCGGATCGTCGAAAAGGTCTCGGCAGAAACAGATCTCGTCATCGACGGCGTGGTAGGAATCTCCGGTTCAGGGCCGCTGCGGCCGAACGCGGCCGAAGTCTTTGACGCGGTCGACGCTCATGCGATCCCGGTTGTGGCCGTCGACATCCCCAGCGGCATCGATGTGGCGACCGGCGCGATCACCGGACCCGCCGTGCACGCCGCGCTGACCGTCACCTTCGGCGGGCTCAAGCCGGTGCACGCGCTCGGCGACTGCGGCCGCGTGCAGTTGGTCGACATCGGCCTGGACCTGCCCCAGACCGATGTGGTGGGCTTCGAGGCCGCCGATGTGGCCGCTCGCTGGCCGGTGCCCGGACCGCACGACGACAAGTACACCCAGGGCGTGACGGGGGTGATGGCCGGTTCGTCGACCTATCCGGGTGCGGCCGTACTGTGCACCGGCGCCGCCGTCGCGGCCACCTCCGGCATGGTCCGCTACACCGGCAGCGCGCACAGCGAGGTGCTGGCGCACTGGCCGGAGGTGATCGCGTCGCCCACCCCGGCCTCCGCCGGCCGGGTACAGGCCTGGGTCGTCGGGCCCGGCCTGGGCACCGACGAGACCGGCGCGGGCGCGCTGTGGTTTGCACTGGACACCGACCTGCCGGTGCTGGTCGACGCCGACGCGCTGACCATCTTGGCGGCCCACCCCGATCTGGTAGCCAACCGCAGCGCGCCGACCGTGCTCACGCCGCACGCCGGCGAGTTCGCCCGATTGGCCGGCGGACCGCCCGGTGACGACCGCGTCGGCGCCACCCGCAAGCTCGCCGACGCGCTCGGGGTCACCGTGCTGCTGAAGGGCAACGTCACCGTCATCGCCGAACCCGGCGGGCAGGTGTTACCTCAACCCGGCCGGGCAGTCCTGGGCGGCGACTGCCGGGTCCGGCGACGTGCTGTCCGGCATGATCGGCGCGCTGCTGGCCGCGGGGCTGCCGCCCGCCGAAGCCGCCGCCGCCGCCGCCTTCGTGCACGCGCGCGCGGCGGCGCTGTCGGCCGCCGACCCGGGGCCGGGTGACGCGCCGACCTCGGCGTCACGCATCGTTCCGCACATCCGAGCCGCGCTAGCCAGCCTGTAGTACCCAGCCAGCCCACCGAAAGGATCTGCCGTGTCCAGCAGCCACCCGTCCCTGCCCGCGCACTCGATTGCGCCCGCCTATACCGGCCGCATGTTCACCACCCCGGTGCCGGCACTGCGGTTGCCCGAGGAGTCGATGGATCCCGACGCCGCCTACCGCTTCATCCACGACGAGCTGATGCTCGACGGCAGCTCGCGGCTGAACCTGGCCACCTTCGTCACCACCTGGATGGATCCCCAGGCGGACAGGCTGATGGCCGAGACGTTCGACAAGAACATGATCGACAAGGACGAATACCCGTTGACCGCGGCCATCGAGCAGCGCTGCGTATGCATGGTGGCCGATCTATTTCACGCCGATCACCTGCGCGACGACGATCCGTCCAGCGCCTGCGGGGTCTCCACCATCGGCTCCAGCGAGGCGGTCATGTTGGGTGGCCTGGCGCTCAAGTGGCGGTGGCGCGAGAAGGTCGGCAAAGACTGGCAGAAGCGCACCCCGAATCTGGTGATGGGCTCCAACGTCCAGGTGGTCTGGGAGAAGTTCTGCCGCTACTTCGATGTCGAGCCCCGCTATCTGCCGATGGAGGAGGGGCGCTACGTCATCACTCCCGAGCAGGTCATCGACGCCGTCGACGAGAACACCATCGGGGTGGTGGCGATCCTGGGGACCACCTACACCGGTGAACTCGAACCGATCGCGGAGATCTGCGCGGCGCTGGACAAACTGGCCGCCGGCGGCGGCGTGGACGTTCCGGTGCACGTCGACGCGGCCAGCGGCGGCTTCGTGGTGCCGTTCCTGCATCCCGAACTGAAGTGGGATTTCCGGCTGCCGCGCGTGGTGTCGATCAACGTCAGCGGCCACAAGTACGGGCTGACCTACCCCGGCATCGGCTTCGTGGTGTGGCGCAGCAAGGAGTACCTGCCCGAGGACCTGGTCTTCCGGGTCAACTACCTCGGCGGTGACATGCCAACCTTCACCCTGAACTTCTCCCGCGCGGGCAACCAGGTGATCGGCCAGTACTACAACTTCCTGCGACTGGGCCGCGAGGGCTACACGCAGGTCATGCAGGCGTTGTCGTCGACCGCCCGCTGGCTGGGTGAGCAGCTGCACGAAGCCGAGCATTGTGAGGTGATCTCGGACGGGTCGGCGATCCCCGTCGTCGCTTTCCGACTGGCCCGTGGCCTCGGCTACACCGAGTTCGACGTCTCGCACGAGCTGCGGGGCTTCGGGTGGCAGGTGCCCGCTTACACCATGCCCGAGAACGCCACCGACGTCTCCGTGCTGCGCATCGTGGTGCGGGAGGGGCTCTCCGCCGACCTGGCCCGGGCGCTGCACGACGACGCCCGCACCGCGCTGGCCCGCCTGGACAAGCTCAAGCCCAGCGGCCACTACAAAGCGGAGCACTTCGCGCACTAGCTGTCCGCTCGGTCACACCGTCGCATCGCCTCTCTGGCGGCGCCGGCAGACCTGTGTGGCTCGCGCGACCAATGATGCGCGGACTGGACAGGACCGTTGCATCGTCGTTCTGGGAGAATGGCCTGGCCGATGACAGCGATATCCCTGACGCCGGGCGTCCTCGCCGAGGCCGTGGTGGACCTGGGCGCCATTGCGCACAACGTGCGGGTGCTGCGCGAGCACGCGGGCGCGGCGCAAGTGATGGCCGTGGTCAAGGCCGACGGCTACGGCCACGGCGCCACCCAGGTGGCCCGGACCGCGTTGGCTGCCGGTGCCGCCGAACTGGGTGTCGCCACCATCGACGAGGCGCTGGCGCTGCGAGCCGACGGCATCACCGCGCCGGTGCTGGCCTGGCTGCATCCGCCCGGCAGTCGACTTCGGGCCCGCGCTGCTGGCCGACGTGGAGATCGCGGTGTCCTCGGTGCGTCAGCTCGACGAGCTGTTGGACGCGGTCCGTCGCACCGGCCGCACGGCCACCGTGACCGTCAAGGTGGATACCGGGCTGAACCGCAACGGCGTCGCACCGGGGCAGTACCCGTCGATGCTGACCGCGTTGCGTCAAGCCGTCGCCGAGGACGCCGTCCGGCTGCGGGGGCTGATGTCGCACATGGTTTTCGCCGACGAGCCGGACAACCCGATCAATGATGTTCAGGCTCAACGGTTTACCGAGATGGTGGCGCAGGCGCGCAACCAGGGAGTGCACTTCGAGGTGGCGCACCTGTCGAATTCGTCGTCCACGATGTCACGTCCCGACTTGGCCTTCGACATGGTGCGGCCCGGTATCGCGGTGTACGGTCTGAGCCCGGTGCCGGCCCTCGGCGACATGGGTCTGATACCCGCGATGACGGTGAAATGCGCTGTTGCACTGGTGAAGTCGATCCGGGCTGGCGAGGGCGTGTCGTATGGGCATACCTGGATCGCCGACCGTGACACCACCGTCGCGCTGATGCCGATCGGCTACGCTGACGGCGTTTTCCGGGCTTTGGGCGGTCGGCTGGACGTGCTGATCAACGGCAGGCGGCGGCCCGGCGTCGGGCGGATCTGCATGGACCAGTTCGTGGTCGACCTTGGTCCGGGACACGTCGACGTCACCGAAGGCGACGAGGCGATCCTGTTCGGGCCGGGCGCGCTCGGTGAGCCGACCGCGCAGGAGTGGGCCGATCTGCTGGGCACCATCCACTACGAAGTGGTGACCAGCCCACGCGGACGCATCACCAGAACCTACCGCGAGGCCGGAAATCGTTGAGCGATGACGAATCATGACGGCTCCCACGTCGACCGGGTGGGGCTGGCGCGGTGGCTGGCAGGTGCCGCCGGCCTAGGCGCGGTGGGCACCATCGCCGGGGTCACGGCGGCCCGCTCGATGACGCGGCGCGCGGCAATCGACGACCCATACGTCAACGAGAATTTCGAGACGCTCGACGGCGACCGCAGCTATGTGGTGACAACCCCTGACGGCGTGCCGCTGGCGGTGCGCGAGGTCGGGCCCGCCGACGCGCCGCTGACCGTGGTGTTCGCGCACGGATTCTGTCTTCGCATGGGCGCCTTCCACTTTCAGCGCATGCGGCTGTCCGACGAGTGGGGCCCGCAGGTCCGGATGATCTTCTACGACCAGCGCGGCCACGGCCAATCCGGCGACGCTCCGCCGGAAACCTACACGTTGACCCAGCTGGGCATGGACTTGGAGACGGTGCTGCAGGTGATCGCGCCACGTGGCCCGGTTGTGCTCGTCGGCCATTCGATGGGCGGGATGACGGTGTTGTCGCACGCCCGGCAGTACCCGCACCACTACGGCAGCCGCATCGTCGGGGCTGCGCTGATTTCGTCTGCGGCCGAAGGGGTGGCGAAGTCACCGCTCGGCGAGATTCTGAATAACCCGGCGCTGGAGGCCGTTCGGCGAGCCGCGCGGTCGGCGCCCAAGCTGGTTGCAACGCGGTCGCAACGTGGGCCGCTCGGTGATCGGGCCGATCCTGCGGGCCGCGTCCTACGCCGACCTGAACGTCAGCCCGAGCATCGTGGCGTTCTCCGAGAAGATGATGCTCGACACCCCGATCCCGACGCTGATGGAGTTCTTGCACGCCTTGGAAGTACACGACGAGACGGCGGCACTGCCGACGCTGGCGACGATCCCGACACTGGTCGTCTGCGGCGACCACGACTTGGTCACCCCCGACGAGTACTCGAGGAAGATGGCCGACGCACTGCCGGAGTCTGAGCTGGTCATCGTGTCCAGGTCGGGTCATTTGGTGTTGCTGTCCACGCCGGATCCGATCAACGACGGGTTGGTGCGGCTGGTCAAACGGGCCACCCCGAGCAGATTCGCAGCGCTGAGCCAGCGGTGGCGCGATCGGGTCCTGCGCCGTGACTGAGGCCGCGTCCGGCATCGCGACGCTGCCGCGTGTCGAAGACACCGTCGCGCTCGGGTCCCGGCTGGGCGGGCAGCTGCGCGCCGGCGACGTCGTCGTGCTCTCCGGCCCGCTCGGTGCGGGAAAAACCATGCTGGCCAAGGGGATTGCCGCGGCGATGGACGTCGATGGGCCGGTCACATCGCCGACGTTCGTGCTGGCCCGGGTGCATCCGGCACGACGGACCGGCGCTCCGGCGATGATCCACGTCGACGTCTACCGGTTGCTGGAGCACACCGGCGCCGATCTGCTCGACGAGCTCGAATCTCTGGATCTCGACACCGAACTCGACGATGCCGTCGTCGTCGTGGAGTGGGGCGAGGGCCTTGCCGAGCGGCTGTCCGATCGGCACCTCGACGTCCGTCTCGAGCGCATCAGCAACTCCGATGTGCGGACCGCGACGTGGCAGTGGAGCTGCCGCGCCGGCGACGATGCAGAGCGTAGCGATGAAGAAGAGCGGCGCACATGAGCGGCCGCAGGCTGGTGCTGGCCATCGACACCGCGACTCCCGCCGTGACGGCGGGCATCGTCGGCCGATGGCGACGCTGCTCGCCGAGCGGGTCAGCGTCGACGCCCGCGCGCACGCCGAACGGGTCACGCCGAATGTGTTGGCGCGCCTTGGCCGATGCCGGGCTGCGCGATGGCCGACCTGAACGCCGTCGTGGTCGGGTGCGGCCCGGGTCCGTTCACCGGTCTGCGGGTCGGTATGGCCACCGCCGCGGCCTACGGCCACGCACTCGGCATCCCGGTGTACGGGGTCTGCAGCCTCGATGCCATCGGCGGGCAGACCACCGGTGAGACGCTGGTGGTCACCGACGCCCGCCGGCGCGAGGTGTACTGGGCTCGCTACCGCGACGGTGTTCGAATCGACGGTCCGGCGGTCAGCGCTCCGGCCGACGTCGACCCGGGTGTCGCGCGGGCGGTGGCCGGCTCGCCCGAACATGCGGCGCTGTTCGGGCTGCCGCTGTGCGAGCCGGCGTACCCGACAGCGGTCGGGCCTGGTGGCCGCGGTCGACCGAATGGTCCGACAACCCGGCGCCGTTGGTGCCGCTGTATCTGCGTCGGCCGGACGCCAAGACGATGGCCGAGCGCGAGGCTGCCCGACAATGACCGCCTGCAGCGAACCCGTCACGATCGGCGCCTTGACAGTGGCCGACGCCGACCGGTGCGCCGAGTTGGAGGCCTGCTGTTTCCCGGCGACGACCCCTGGCCGACGGCCGCGTTCGTGCGCGAGCTCGCCGCCAAGCACAATCACTACGTGGCCGCGCGCATCAGTGTCGATGGCGGCCACACTCTGATCGGCTACGGCGGCATCTCGCGGTTGGGCCGCACGCCGCCGTTCGAATACGAAATCCACACCATCGGCGTCGATCCCGCGTATCAGGGCCGCGGCATCGGCCGCCGGATGCTGGACGAGCTGCTGAACATCGCCGCGGGCGCCGTCGTGCACCTCGAGGTCCGCACCGACAACGCGCCGGCGATCGCGCTGTACCGCAGTGTGGGATTCGTCCAAGTTGGCCTGCGCAAGCGCTACTACCGGGTCAGCGGCGCCGACGCGTACACGATGCGCAGGGGAGCGTTATGAGCGACGACGATCCTGGCCATCGAAACCTCCTGCGACGAAACCGGAGTCGGCATCGCCCGGCTCGACGCCGACGGCACCGTGACGCTGTTGGCCGACGAGGTGGCCTCCAGCGTCGACGAGCACGTCCGGTTCGGCGGCGTGGTCCCGGAGATCGCTTCGCGGGCACACCTGGAGGCGCTCGGCCCGGCCATGCGCCGCGCGCTGGCCGGCGCGGGCGTCGATAAACCGGACATCGTCGCGGCCACCATCGGGCCGGGGCTGGCCGGTGCGCTGCTGGTGGGAGTGGCCGCGGCCAAAGCTTATTCGGCTGCCTGGGAGGTGCCGTTCTACGCGGTGAACCACTTGGGCGGCCACCTGGCCGCCGACGTCTACGAGCACGGGCCGCTGCCCGAGAGCGTGGCGCTGCTGGTGTCCGGTGGGCACACCCACCTGCTGCATGTGCGGTCGCTCGGCGAGCCGATCGTCGAACTGGGCAGCACCGTCGACGACGCCGCCGGGGAGGCCTACGACAAGGTGGCCCGGCTGCTGGGATTGGGCTATCCGGGCGGCAAGGTGCTCGACGACCTGGCGCGTACCGGTGACCGGGACGCGATTGCGTTTCCCCGCGGCATGACCGGACCGCGCGATGACCCGCACGCATTCAGCTTCTCCGGGCTCAAGACCGCGGTGGCGCGATATGTGGAGAGCCATCCGGACGCGGCGACCGCCGACATCGCCGCCGGATTCCAGGAGGCGGTCGCCGACGTGCTGACCATGAAGGCGGTGCGCGCCGCGACCGGGCTCGGCGTGTCCACCCTGCTCATCGCTGGGGGAGTGGCCGCGAACTCGCGACTGCGCGAGCTCGCCGAAGAGCGTTGCGCCGCAGCGGGATTGACGTTGCGGATCCCGCGGCCCCGGTTGTGCACCGACAACGGCGCGATGATCGCCTCGTTCGCCGCGCATCTGGTGGCCGCCGGTGCGGCGCCGTCCCCGCTGGACGTGGCCAGCGACCCGGGTCTGCCGGTGGTCAAAGGCCAGCTGCCCTGATCGTCAGCTGCCGCCGGTTTCTTGGGTGACGATCAGCAGGTCGTCGCTGGTTGCCCAGGCTTGACTGAAGGTGGCCATCGGGATCTGCTCGTTGCGGCCCTCGGGAGTGCCGCTGTCGTTGACGTGCACGACGTTGGCGCCGGTGTCGACTCCGGTGACGACGACGGCGTGATCCGGCGTGGTCCGGCTTCCCTGGCCCGCGGGGTAGTTCCAGATGGTTTCGGCGTTGAGCGCGGCGATGACCTTGTGACCGCCGGCCAGGTCCTGCTCCAGCGCCCCCATGCTGTTGCCGGTCGTGAGGTCCGATTGGATGCCGTGCTTCTGCAGCAGCAGGACCATGTCTTGGGGTGAGGTGCCATCGAAGTGGTAGACGTCGCCGCGGTGGGATTCGCTCTTGGTGAAAATCCCGCGTAGCTCCATCCCGATCTGCGTGGGTTCTCTACCGGTGAGCTGCCCGACCACGTCTGCGACCGACATCAGGCCGCAGTCTTGCTGGTGCTGGTAGCGCCAGTAAGGGGCGGCCGCTTCGGGGTCGCCGTACATCTGGCCGTCGGCGCGGGCGACTCCAGCCAATCCGACGGCGGCCGCGACAAGTAGCGTGACCACGCCGGCGGTGCGGGTCGCGCTTGAGATGCCCGTGAACATGACCCCATTATTAGGCGTTCGCTCTTGACGAATTCTTGAGAATCGTCGTCACGGCGTCTGCCTGCGGTTTTGGTTCGGCAGGCGCTCGGTCCTGAGCGGAGATCGGGTGCTGAGCGTCGCGTCGGCGGACCCGGCGGCCAGGAAGCAGCACGGCGACCTTGAGTGCTAGCACTCGCATGTATAGAGTGCTAGGTGGCAATCGGACGAACCCCGTGCCGGCACCCGCGACGACGACGCGAGGGCGCGGACGAATGCCGAACACCTGGTAATCCGACAGGTTCGGGGCAGCTGTCTCAACGGCCCCGGACCCCCGACCAACAAAGTGGAGGGCTCCAATCGTGGCGAGCGTGAACATCAAGCCACTCGAGGACAAGATCCTCGTACAGGCCAACGAGGCCGAGACCACGACCGCATCCGGTCTGGTCATTCCCGACACCGCCAAGGAGAAGCCGCAGGAAGGCACCGTCGTCGCCGTCGGCCCCGGCCGGTGGGACGAGGACGGCTCGAAGCGGATTCCGCTGGACGTGTCCGAGGGTGACACCGTCATCTACAGCAAGTACGGCGGCACCGAGATCAAGTACAACGGCGAGGAGTACCTGATCCTGTCGGCCCGCGACGTGCTGGCCGTCGTCTCCAAGTAACACAACACAAAGCGTGTTCCGCCCCGGCGATCCCCACGTCTAACACGTGGGAGGTTTCCGGGGCGGACCGCTTGGCAGACGGGACAAGAAAGACTTATGAGCAAGCTGATCGAGTTCGACGAGACCGCGCGGCGGGCGATGGAAGCCGGCGTGGACAAACTCGCCGACGCGGTGCGGGTGACGCTGGGCCCGCGCGGCCGGCATGTGGTGCTGGCCAAGGCTTTCGGCGGGCCCGACGGTCACCAACGACGGTGTCACCGTCGCCCGCGAGATCGACCTGGAAGACCCGTTCGAGAACCTGGGCGCCCAGCTGGTCAAGTCGGTGGCCACCAAGACCAACGACGTCGCCGGCGACGGCACCACCACCGCCACCGTGCTGGCGCAGGCGATCATCAAGAACGGGCTGCGCAACGTCGCGGCCGGCGCCAACCCGATCGCGCTCGGGTCGGGCATCAGCAAGGCCGCCGACGCGGTGTCCGAGGCGCTGCTGGCGTCGGCCACCCCGGTGTCCGGCAAGACCGGTATCGCCCAGGTGGCGACCGTGTCGTCGCGCGACGAGCAGATCGGCGAGCTGGTCGGCGAGGCGATGACCAAAGTCGGCCACGACGGTGTGGTCAGCGTCGAGGAGTCGTCGACGCTGAGCACCGAGCTGGAGTTCACCGAGGGCGTCGGCTTCGACAAGGGCTTCCTGTCGGCGTACTTCGTCACCGACTTCGACGCCCAGGAGGCCGTGCTCGAGGACGCCCTGATCCTGTTGCACCGCGACAAGATCAGCTCGCTGCCCGACTTGCTGCCGTTGCTGGAGAAGGTCGCCGAGGCCGGTAAGCCGCTGCTGGTGATCGCCGAGGACGTCGAAGGCGAGCCGTTGTCGACGCTGGTGGTCAACGCGATCCGCAAGACGCTCAAGGCGGTCGCGGTCAAGGCGCCGTTCTTCGGTGACCGCCGCAAGGCGTTCCTGGAGGACCTGGCCATCGTGACCGGCGCCCAGGTGGTCAACCCCGACGTCGGGCTGGTGCTGCGTGAGGTCGGGCCTGGAGGTGCTGGGCTCGGCCCGCCGCGTGGTGGTCAGCAAGGACGACACCGTGATCGTCGAAGGCGGCGGCACCGACGAGGCCATCGCCGACCGCGCCAAGCAACTGCGTGCCGAGATCGAGAGCACCGACTCCGACTGGGACCGCGAGAAGCTGGAGGAGCGGCTGGCCAAGCTGGCCGGCGGGGTTGCCGTCATCAAGGTCGGCGCGGCCACCGAGACCGCGCTCAAGGAGCGCAAAGAGAGCGTCGAGGATGCGGTTGCCGCCGCCAAGGCTGCCGTCGAGGAGGGCATCGTCCCCGGCGGCGGGACCGCGCTGCTGCAGGCCCGCAAGGCGCTGACCGACCTGCGTGCGTCGCTGTCCGGCGACGAGGCGCGCGGCGTGCGAGGTGTTCTCCGACGCGCTGCAGCGCGCCGCTGTACTGGATCGCGGCCAACGCCGGCCTGGACGGCTCGGTGGTGGTCAACAAGGTCGCCGAACTGCCCGCCGGGCACGGGTTCAACGCGGCGACGTTGACCTACGGCGACCTGGTCGCCGACGGGGTCATCGACCCGGTCAAGGTCACCCGGTCCGCGGTGCTCAACGCGGCGTCGGTGGCGCGCATGGTGCTGACCACCGAGACGGCGATTGTCGAGAAGCCCGCCGACGACGACGAGCACGGCCACGGCCATCACCACGGCCACGCTCACTAGAACTGCGCGAGCAGACGCAAACGCCCTCGGCTTATGGCGGGGGCGTTTCGTTTGGTTGTGGCCACGCTCCTCGAGATTGAAACCAGTGCGGGCGATCTCGGCGCGTCGTCGCAGCGATTTAAGTGTCGCGGTGGCGGTGTGCCGGCAGGTCGTCGTCAGAGCCCAAAGATGACGATGCCGACGCCGACCACGATCGACGGCGAGAGGGACACCAACAGAAAACTGACGAACCTCTCCTTGGCCGCTGATGCCTCATGGTCGGCGGTCGCGATCGGCGCGAGTTTGCGGCCAGCGCCCCACGCCGCAGCGAGCAGCGCCGCCACCCAGTTCGCGTAGGCGGAGTACACGATAAGTACGACTGCCGTTACTCCCAAAACGTTGGGCAAGTGGGTGTGTGGCCAGAGCAGGCCGAGCAGCACGAGGAACATGCCGTTGAGGACTGCCTCGAGGTGGCTCGACAGCGCCATGCGTGGATTCTTCAGTACCGGGACAGCGAACCCGGTGAGGAGGCCGAGCAGGAACAGGACCAGCCCGAGCTTGAAGAGCGCCGTCTGCATGTCAGAACAGTATGGGTGCCCGGCAGCGCGCGCCTCGGATTGATCTCCATTCGGTTTGGCTGTAACCCACAACTACCGAGACCGCGGTGGTCGAGAAGCCCGCCGATGAGGACGAGCACGCCGGCCATCACCACGGCCACGCTCACTAGAAGCACCTCGTAACGAAGCACCCCCGGCTTGTCGGCCGGGGTGCTTCGTTGTTTCAAGGTCTGTTCATCGTCGATCGCGAGCACACCCGGAAAATGGCACACATGAACAGCGCATCATTCTTCGTCACTCCCAGATATGGTGATCGCCAAAGACAGAACTTCCATTATTCGCAGGCAGTTCGGCACGGCAACCGGGTCGAGACCTCCGGCCAGGGTGGTTGGGATAACAACTGGTGTTTTCCGGAGTCGGTCCGAGACGAAGTGATTCAGGCCTTCGACAATGTTGAGCGGACATTGGCGACCGCGGGAGCATTGTAACGACACGTGATCAGCGTTCACTCCTACCACCTGCCGAACGCTGATGGCACGATCGGACAAGATCACCTAGCCACCATGGCGGAACAGTTTCGCCGCCGTATGGGTGAACGCGCTCCGCTGTGGACGTGCATCGGCGTCGCAGCCCTCGCAAATCCAACAATGCGAGTAGAGATTCAAGTCACTGCAGTGATTGACGACGGGTGATCACCAGGCTTATCTCTTTAACCACCGAGACCGCGGTGGTCGAAAAGCCCGCCGACGAGGACGAACACGCCGGTCAGTTAGCCCGCCGTCAGGGTTGACGCGCTGCCGCACGCGGTGCAATGTGATACACGTCATATGACCACTGGTCACACCGGGCAGAAAGGCGGCAGCTCATGACCACGAGGGACAAGTACACGGACGTGCCCGCGCCCTACTCGTGGGAGGTCGCCAGTGCCGGCGACGCGCGCTTCACGTGGGAGTACGACGACGGGCGCGCCCGGCTCCTTTCCCTATACCAAAAGGGAAAGGACAAGCAGTGGGATGCCCAGTCGCGCATCGACTGGGCGCAAGACGTCGACCCGATGAACCCGATCGGGCTGCCTGACGAGTTCCATCCGCTGTTCGGCAGCCCGATGTGGGACGCCGCAGACGACGCACGTCGCGCCGAGATGCGCCAGCACTTCCAGGCCTGGCAGCTCTCGCAGTTCCTGCACGGCGAGCAGGGGGCGATGGTGTGCGCGGCCAAGATCGTCGAGGTCGTCCCGGACCTGGACGCGAAGTTCTACGCGGCCACCCAGACCATGGACGAGGCCCGGCACGTCGAGGCGTTCTCACGGTTCCTGCAGGAGAAGGTCGACGTGGTCTACCCGATCAACAAGCACCTGACCGCACTGCTGGAAGACACCCTGCGCGACTCGCGCTGGGACATGCCCTACCTCGGCATGCAGGTCCTCATCGAAGGGCTCGCACTCGCGGCCTTCGGGGTGCTGCGGGACATGTCGGCGCAGGACTCGCTGGCCAAGAAGGTGCTGGCCTACGTCATGCAGGACGAGGCCAGGCACGTCGCCTTCGGCCGAATCTCGCTGAAGGACTACTACTCCGCGCTGACCAAGGCCGAGCGGGACGAGCGTGAAGAGTTCGTCGTGGATGCCTGTTACCTGATGCGCGACCGGTTCCGCGGCGAGGAGGTCTTCGAGACCCTCGGCATGGACGTCCAAGCGTGTGCTGAGTGGGTCGACACGTCGCCGCTGATGATCCAGTTCCGCTCGCACCTGTTCAGCCGCATCGTGCCGATCGTCAAGGACATTGGGTTGTGGGGCGACAAGGTGCAGAAGGCCTTCAGGGACATGGGTGTGCTCGACATGGCCGGCTTCGACATCGAGGCGCTGATGAAGGCCGATGAGGATCAGGCCGACGCGCTGGACAAGGCACACGCCGAGATGGCCGGCCGGGCTCTCGAGGTGGACGAGGTGATCGCGGCGGGCGCGAGCTAACCCAATGTCCGGCGCACACAGGCTGCTCGAGACTGAAGCTGCTGCGCGAGTTTTCGGCGTGTCGTAGCAGAGGTGTAAGTGTCGCGTCGCGGGACGGCGCGTGGTCTGACATCGCCCGCGACTTCGACGGACAGGATGGATGAGGCATGGCCAGCATCGAACCCAACGAAACCCAGATGGCGACGCTGCTGTCGGCCGCGGCTGAAGACGATGCGCCCGTCGTCATGGTCAACTTGCTGCAGTTCGGACCCGGTGGCGATGAGAGCTATCACCGCTATGCCGAAGAGGTTCAACCCTTCCTTGATTCCGTCGGGGCCACGGTGTTGTACGCGGGAGACGCAAGCCACGTCGTGGCCGGCGATATCGACAAGCCTTGGTGGGACGCCATCGTCGTGGTCCGCTACCCGTCACGCGCAGCGTTCGTAGCCATGGCAAGCAACCCCGACTACCACGAGAAGGCCCACGTGCACAGGGCGGCGGCGCTGGAAAGCGCCCACCTGATCGCCACCGACCCGTGGAAGGTCGGCCGCTGACGTCTCGGGCGGCACTGCGGCGGACTGGAATTCATCACCGCCGAGACCGCGGTTGTCGACAAGCCCGCCGACGAGGACGAGCGCGCCGGTCACCGAGGATTTAGAGCGAAACACCCTCGGCTTCGTGCCGGGGGTGTTTCGCTTAGCAGGCGCCGTTGATCCGGTCGATGCCGACGCGATTGAACATGTGCCGAAAAACAAGCCGCGCCTAGTGGATTTCGTAAGATTGCCTCAGTCCACGGGGAAGGCGGGCGATGGCGAGGTTCCCGGTCGATCCCCAATACGTCACGGCGACCTGGCTTAGCGAGGTCTTGGGCGCTGACGTGCGGGAATGTCAGCTCGAACAGATCGGCATCGGCATCGGGCTACTCGGCCGGTTATACCGTGCCCATCTCGACGGCGCGCCAGATCTGCCCCGTTCGGTGGTGGTGAAGCTCCCGCTCGTCGCCGGCGAAGTTCGGTCGGCCGTTTGTGAGAACCTCGAGTTCTACCGACGCGAGGCGCGGTTCTATCAGGACATCGGCCTGGCCAACCCACTGCCGCCGGCGCGTCCCTACTTCGCGGCGTTCGACGAGACGACACACGACTTCGTGCTCGTGCTCGAGGATCTTGGCCGCCTCCGCCTCGCCGACCAGGTTGCGGGCTGCACCGCCGGGGACGCCGAAACGGTCATCGATGCTATCGCCGGCCACCACGCATACTGGTGGGACAGCCGCCGCTTCGCGGCGTTGCCCTGGTTGAAGACGTTCGACACTCCGGCCTTCCGGGCGGCACTGGCCGGCAATTTCGAGGCCGCCTGGCCGCGCGTGCTGGAGGGTGTCGGCGCCGACCTATCGCCGGCACTGCGTGTCTTCGGTGAGCGGTTTCCTGCGCTCATACCGTGGTTCTGGCAGGAGATCACGCGGCCACCACACACGTTCCTGCATGGCGACTTACGGCTCGACCAGCTGTTCTTCGCAGTCGAAGCAGGCGATCCACCGGTGACGGCGCTCGACTGGCAGGTCAGCGCGAAAGGCCGGGGCGCCTATGACGTGGCGTATTTCCTCAGCCAGAGCCTCGCCACCGAAACACGGCGGGGTTGCGAAAGCCAACTCATCGAGCGGTACGCCGCGGGCCTCGCCGAGCACGGAATCGACTACCCCCGAGACGAGCTGCGGCGCGACTACCGGCTCACCACGGCGTGGTGCTTCGTCTACCCGGTGATTGCCGCCGGCCGGATCGATCTGGCGAACGAGCGCCAACTGCGGTTGATGCGCAACGATACTCACCAACGCCGCCCAGGCGATCGAGGACCACGACGCGCTGTCGCTGAGGCCCGACTGACGATGGCCGAAACGTCGAGCCTGCGCAGGCGTGCGGCACCGCGAACGAAGAGGACGCCCGCTTCTGCGAAGGGTGCGGCGCGTCACTGGATCGAGCCTGTGGGACCTGCGGGATCCAGGCCAGCGCCACCGCGCGATTCTGCCGGGCTTGCGGTGCGTCGCTCGAGGATCAGGCCCGCTCAGCGCCAGGCAGCCACCCGACCCCGGTGCGCAAGACCGTGACCGTGATGTTTGCCGACCTGGCCGGTTCGACAAGTTTCGAGGAGCAGGTCGACTCGGAGACCGCCCGCGAGGTCATCGGCGGCTACCACGAGCTCCTCCGCTCGACCGCCAAACGCAATCGGGCGGGCGTCACGAAGTACATCGGCGACGGGTTCATGGCCGCGTGGGGCGTTCCCGAGATGGGACCCGACGACGCCGGCCACGCTGTCGACACGGCGGTCGAGTTGCAGGAGCGCTTCGTCGACCTCGCGGCCGGCATATCGGAAGCGCATGGGGTCGATCTCGCCCTGCGGGTTGCGGTCAACACCGGCGAGGTCGTGGTCGGTGCGGGTGACGCCGATCTGGTGGGCGACGCGTTGAACGTCGCTGCGCGGCTGGAAAGCGAATGCCCAAGTGGCCACGTCGTCGTCGGCGAGGAGACCTGGCGTTCGACGCGCGGCCGCCACCGGTACGACTCGCTCGGTCAAGTGCAGGTGAAGGGCCGGACCGCGCCCGTGGCGGCGTACCAGTGGCTCGGCCGGAAGTCGGAGGCCACCGATTCCGGCGTCTTCGTCGGGAGGGCTGACGAGCTGCGGCGGCTTGCGGCCGCGCTCGACGGCACGGTGGCCGCCCGGACAGCGCGGCTGGTCACGGTCATCGGCGATCCCGGCGTCGGCAAGAGCCGGCTGGCGGCGGAGTTCGTCGATGCCAACGCCGGCGTCCGCGTTGTGCAGGCGCGGTGCGATGTCGAGCAGACCGTTGCTCTGGCGCCGCTCGTGGAGGTATTGCGTGCCCACGATCTTGATGCCGACGTCCGTGTCGGCATCCCTGAGCGGGACCGTGTGCTGAGCGACCTCAAGGGTCTGGCGGCTGGTGTCCCGGGCTCGGTGGAAGAGACCTTCTGGGCGTTGCGCCGGTTCGTCGAGATGCTGGCGTCCGGCCAGCCGCTTGTCATCATTCTCGATGACCTGCAGTGGGCCGACACCTTGCTCATCGACTTCGTCCAGCACCTCGTGGAATGGGTGCACGACGTGCCAGTCCTCGTGCTGGCCCTCGCGCGCCCGGAGCTCCGCGAGGCCCGGCCCGACCTTGTCACCGTCAGCCGGTGGGTATCCGATGCGGTCCACTTGGGCGGCCTCGACCCCCGCGCGACAGCCGAGCTTGCGGCCGGCGTACTGGGCGCCTCCCGTCTCCCGGAGGAGCTCGTGGGCCGCCTCCCCTCGTCGACGGGAGGCAATCCACTGTTCGTGCGGGAGCTGGTCGGGATGCTCGTGGACGACGGGGTCCTCGTTCCGGACCAAGGCGGCTGGCGGCTCACGATCGACGTGGACGCCGTCACCGTCCCACCCACGATCCAAGCGCTTCTGGCGTCCCGGCTGGAGCGGCTCGACGCCATGGACCGGCGGGTGCTCGAGATCGCCTCGGTGGTCGGCACCGAATTCTCGCTGGGGGCCCTGTGCGCGCTGGCGGATCGGGGCGCGGCGGGGATCAAGGCGTCCCTCGACCGACTGCGTCGGATCGAGCTCGCGCAGCCGACCGGGGCTTACACCGGCGACGAACCCGTCTGGCGGTTCCACCACGTCCTGATTCGCGATGTCGCCTACCGCCGGCTGTTGAAGTCGCACCGGGCGGAGCTCCATGAGCGGCTCGCCGCGTGGGTGGAAGCGGGCGGGGCGAGCGTCGCGTTCGACACCGACGAAATGGTCGCCCGTCATCTGGACTCCGCATACAGCTACCGACTCGACCTTGGCATGCGCAGCGAGCACACTACTGAACTCGGCCTGCGATCGGCACGGTGCTATTTGGCAGCCGCGCGCCGTGCCCTCGACCGTGACCAACTCGTATCGGCGGGCACCCAGGCGGCTCGCGGCGCTGCCCTCGCCGCGGCCGACGAGGCGCTCCATGCCGAGCTGCTGCTGGTCGGTTGCGAAGCGTTCCTCTCCGCCGGTGACGTCGCCGCCGGTGCTGCCACTCGTCGATGAGCTCGACCGCATCGCCGGCGAGTCGCTGGCACCGTGGGCGACCTGCTATCGGTGTCAGTTCGTCGTCTACACCGACCCGGAGCGGTTGTTGGAGGTCGATGCCCGCCTGCAGGGCGCAATCGACGAGTTCGCCCGACGCGGGGATCCCGCTGGGCTGGCCAAGGCGCACCGGGTGCGCGCAGGTGCCCGGGCCCGGCTCGGCCGGGTCGGCGATTGCGAGGTCGACCTCTTCGAGGCGCTGGTGGCGGCGCGGCAGGCTGGGGACCACCGGCAGATCACCGCGGCGCTGGGTGCTGCCCCCAACGCTGCGCTCTGGGGGCCGAGCCCGATCCCGAAGGCCGGCGGGCGGTGCCTCGACGTGGTTCGGCTGCAGCGCATGACCACGGCGGCGCCGTCACTCGAGGCGACCTCGCTGCGCTGCCTGGCCGTGCTCGAGCTGCTTCGCGGGCGACCCGACAAGGCCCGCTCGATGCTGGCCGACGCCCGCCAGGTGGTCGCCGATCTCGGCCTACGCCACGGCCTGATGGAAACCGAGCTGTTCGCCGGGATCATCGAGTTGATGGTGGGCGACCCGATCGCGGCCGAGCCGCACTTCCGTACCGCCCTGGAAGGGCTGGACGCGTTGGGCGTCGGCGCCGACGCCGGCCAGGCCGCCGCCCTGCTGGCACGATCGGTGCTCGCTCAGGGACGCGTCGACGAAGCCGACCGCTACGCCACCGAAAGCGAGCGTCTCGCAGGGCACAACCTGAAGACGGCCATCGCATGGCGCGCCGCGCGAGCCGAAATCCTGTCGGCACAGAACCGGCACGACGAAGCCGTCGCCATGGCCCGGCAGGCGGTCGCCGTCGCCGCCGACACCGACCTTGTGCTCGACCACGCCGAGGCCTGCGTCACCCTCGGCCGGGTGCTCAACGCGGCCGGTGATGCGCGGGGGGCAGCGGACGCCGGGCACGACGCCGAGGCCCTGTACGCGCTGAAGGAGGCGACAGGCTCAGTGGCGCGGCCGGCCGAACGCACCGTGCCGCCGGCGACAGGCCCGACGGGGTCACGTCTGGCCGTCGCGAACCGGGCGAGCGCGCTCACCGAGCCCGCGTGGGTGGCAATTTGGGCTGGAGATGTCGATGGCGTCCTGGCCGTCTACTCGGACCCCTATGTCTACGACGATCGGCGGCGACTGGCGAGTGACCCGATCGAGGACAGGCGCGGCATGCGCGTCGCCCTTCAGCGCATCCGCGATCAGTACGACCAGATCGAGTGGCGCACGCTCGCCGTCCGGGGCGAGCGCCTGCAACTGGTCCGGAGTCGGTGGTCGGATGACGCCGGGAACGAGTCGACGTACCTTCACGTGTTCGAGCTCGGCGATGACGGGCTTATCTGCTATGAAGGCCGCTTCGACGAGGACGACTTCGATGCCGCCTACCGAGAGCTGGAGCGCCGTTATTACGCCGGCGAAGGAGCGGCGTTCGCCGAGGCGGGCGCTGCCTCGACAGGGTCCTTGACCGCGTTCAATCAGGGCGACTTCGACCGGCTGTTCGGCGAGTTCTGGGACCGCGAGATACGCCTCGAGAACCGGTCACGGTCGGCTCTCCCGGATCGCGCGGTCAGTGACCTTCGCGCGAGCTTTGGGGAGCTGAACACGATGGTCACCTCGGTACGCATGTGGCTCTCGGCAGTGTGCTGGTTGTCGCCGGCGTGGAATGTCGTCCGCTTTGAGCGGGAGGCCGTCGGGCCAGATGGCGAGCGGTATGCCTGGACTGGGCTCCTCGTCGCCGAGACCCGCGGCGGCCGAGTCCTGTCGATGTGGGAGTTCGAAGTCGACGACGAAGAGGCGGCGTTCGCCCTCGCCGAGGAGCGGATGCGGGCGACCTCCAACCGGCTCGCGGTCAGCAACCGGGCCAGCCAGGCAATGGACGGCATTCACGACAGCGCGATGCGGGCTCGGAACGCCGCCACCGGCGTCGATTTCTACGCCGATGGGTTCACCTACGATGATCGGCGCCGACTCAGCGGCGACCCGATTGACGACCGTGCGACGCTGTCCGCGGCCGCCGAGCGAATCCTTGCTCAGTACACGCAATTCGAGGTGCGCACCCTGGCCGTTCGTGGTGAACGCGTGGCGCTGACCCGAAGCCGCTGGTCTGATGACGCCGGAAATGAAACAACCCATCTGCACGTGACCGAGGTCGGCGATGAGGGGCGGATCACATACGAGGGACGCTTCGACGACGACGACTTCGAGGGTGCCTATCGCGAGCTCGAACACCGTTACTACGCTGGCGAGGGCGCAGCGTACGGCGAGCTGGGCGCAAGGCAGGCCGAGACGATGATCGCGTTCAATCAGGGCGACTTCGACCTGCTGTTCCGCGAGTTCATGTCCCCAGAGCTGCGCGTCGAAAACCGGTCACGCTCGGCATTCCCGGATCGCTCGGCTAGCGACCTTCGCGCCAGCTTCGGGGATCTGAACGCAATGACCGCATCGGTGCGCATGTGGCTCTCGGCGGTGTGCTGGATGCCACCGACCTGGAGCATTACCCGCGTTGAGCGGGAGGCCCTCGGGCCAGAAGGCGAGCAGTACGCATGGACGCGGCTCGTCGTGATCGAGATCCGCGACGGAAAAGTCGCGTTGATGTGCGAGTTCGAACTCGACGACGAGGAGGCGGCGTTCGCTTTCGTCGAGGAGCGGATGCGGGCGACCCCTCGCCGGCTCGCGGTCAGCAACCGCGCCAGTCAGGCAATGGACCGCATTGGGAGCGCGATGCGGGCACACAACTCCCAAGCTGCCACCGACATCTACGCGGATGGATTCACGTACGACGACCGGCGCCGACTCAGCGGCGATCCGATTGACGACCGCGCGACGCTGCTCGCAACCGTCGAGCGAATCTTTACTCAGTACACGCAATTCGAGGTGCGCACCCTGGCAGTGCGCGGTGAACGCCTGGCGCTGAACCAGAGCCGTTGGTCCGATGACTCCGGGAACGAAACGACCTATCTGCACGTGATGGAGGTCGGCGACGACGGGCGAATCACGTACGAGGGACGGTTCGACGACGACGACTTCGAGGGTGCCTATCGCGAGCTCGAACAGCGTTACTACGCGGGCGAGGGCGCGGCGTACACCGACTCGGGCACCAGGCAGGCCGACACCGTCATCGCGCTGAACCGAGGCGACTTTGACCGTGCGTTCCGCGAGTTCATGTCCCCAGAGCTGCGCGTCGAAAACCGGACGCGATCGGCTTTCCCGGATCGCTCTGCCAGCGACCTTCGCGCCAGCTTTGGGGAGCTGGACTCGATGACCGCATCGGTGCGCATGTGGTTCTCGGCGGTGTCCTGGGTGTCGCCGATCTGGAGTATTGCCCGCTTAGAGCGGGAGGCCATCGGGCTAGAAGGCGAGCAGTACGCCTGGACGCGGCTCCTTGTGGGCGAGATCCGCGACGGCCGAATCGCGCCGATGTGCGAGTTCGAACCCGACGACGAGGAGGCGGCGTTCGCTTTCGTCGAGCAGCGGATCCGGGTGGACGGCGAGTCCCCGTCCGGGTTTGGGTCGGGTTCGCAGGCCACTCACCAACAGGTATAGCCGCCGTCGATCACGATGTCGGAACCGGTCATATAGCTCGACGCGTCGCTCGCGAGATAGAGGTATATCCCGACGAGTTCCTCCGGCCGGCCCAAGCGTCCGAGCGGGATCTTCGGTTCCCACAACGCGTGGTACTCGGCGTAGGGCTCCACCAATTCGGTAAGGATGTAGCCGGGGCTGACGCTGTTGACCCGGATGTTGTAGGGCGCGAACTCCACCGCCATAGCCTTGGTCAGGTGGATCACGGCTGCCTTCGAGGCGCAGTAGTGGCCTACCGGCTGCGGGGTGTTGATGATGTGGCCTGACATCGATGCCGTATTGATGATGGTTCCGGCGCGTTGCTGGGCGACCATGGCCTTCGCCGCGGCCTGTGCGGTGAGGAACACACCGTTGACATTGGTGTTCTGGATGCTCTGGAAGTCCTCCAGCGGCATGTCCAGCAGGCTTTCGAGGGCGATGATCCCGGCGTTGCACACCGCGATATCGATCCCGCCTAACTCGTCGTTGACTCGGTTCAGCATGGCGGACACCAGCTCGGGCTGGGTGACATCGCAGGTGATGGGCACCGCGGTCCCACCGCCGGCAACTATCTCTGCGGCCAACTCCTGCAGCGGCTCATGATGTCGGGCCGCGATCGCCACTGCGGCCCCGGCTTGTGCGTACGCCAGCGCCACTTGCTTGCCGATCCCGCTGGAGGCACCAGTAACGAGAGCGTTCTTGCCGCGCAGCTGAAACAGACTTGCCACGTTCACGCTCACTGATAACCCCTCGTCGGCGGCATCGGCCCATAGGCATCCTGACCTTAACGCGACAGGCCAAGCGGCCCAGCGAGTTCGGACAATGTCGGCAACACCTTGTCAGGCCCGCCGGCGACCAGGATCGCGACGTGGTTGGCACCGTTGCTCAGATATTCGCGCAGGCGGTTGGCAACGTCGTCAGCGGTGCCGTGGGCGACTACGGCGTCGATGAACTTGTCGCTCCCGGGCCGCGTGACGTCGGCGTCGGTGAAACCCAGACGCTTCCAGCTGCTCACGTAGTTCGTCAGGCTGAAGTAGCGGTCCAGCGCCGCGCGCGCGATCGCACGCGCCTTCTCGGGGTCGGCGGTCAGCACCACGTTGTGCACGGGCGCCAGTAGCGCATTAGGCCCGATGATCTCGCGGGCCTGAGCGGCGTGTTCGGGCGTCGCGTTGGCGGGGTGCGCCCCGGCGGTGCGCTCGGCCGCGAGCTTCAGCACCCGCGGCCCGAGTGCGGCGAGCACACGTTGATTCGCGGGTACGCCATATTCGTCGAGTTCGTCGAGATACGACAGCAGCGCGTCGTACGGCTTGCGGTATTTCGCCTCGGCCTCGGGGTGACCGACTCCGACGCCGAGCAGGAATCGGCCCGGGTAGGCGGTGTTGATGCGGTGGAACGACTCGGCGACGGGCTTGGCGGCCGCCGTCCAGATGTTGACGATGCCGGTGGCCACCTTCAACGTGGTGGTCGACTCCAAAAGTGGTTCAACGAAGGATAATTCGGCCGGTGGCGAACCGCCGACCCAAATCGTGCCGTAACCGAGCCGTTCGATTTCCCGAGCCTGCTCGGGGGTGGCGCCAAGTCCGAAGAAGCCGAATCGGCCGAGGTCTGGTGTGACGGTGTCAGGTGCGGTCATTGCCATTGCAACCTCCGCATCACGCGCAGCTATTCCGCGAACTATCGTGGCCGCATGTCGTCTTCAGGGAGCACTCTGAAATCCACCGAAGCCTGGGAGTTCGTCCAAAAGACGCTCTCTGACATCACCAAGATCATCACCGAGGATGCCGAGAGCGAGCAGGAGCTGCTCGAGGGCATGCGGGCGATCGCGCGAGCGTCGTCGCTGTGCGCCCAGCTGTCGGTCGAGGCAGACCCGTTCCAGCCGCGGTTCTTCGACATGTGCTCTCCGACCCGGATGGTCGGCGGGCCGAACCCCGACGGTAACTACTACCTGGCGATGATTCGTGGCGATCGTCGCTATCGGATCTCGGGCACGCGGGGCACCAGCGCCTACCTGGGATTCCAGATCCTGGCCGGCACCGGTCTGACTCCACGCAGAATGGCCGCCTATGTCAGTGACACCCAATTACGGTCGGGCTCTGGCGAATTCGCCCTCGTGCTCTCGGCGGACGAGCCAGTTGACAGCGCAGGCGCGCAATGGGTGCAAATCCCCGAAGACGCGTCGTCGGTTGTGGTGCGGGAATACATCGGCGATTTCGCCACAGAGAAGCAAGCATCGCTGCAGATCGCAGATCTCGACACCGATGAGGTGGCGCCACTGACCGACGACGAACTGTCCGAGCAGTTCACAGCGATGGGCTGGACGCTGCTCAAGCTGTTGACGCTGCATCGCACCATCAAGCCCGAGCTGCTGGAGAACCCCAACACATTGGTCACCGCCGCGGCCGCCGAACTCGGGGCTGCCGACACCACTCCCGACAACCTCTACATGATCGGCACTTTCCGGCTCGAACCCGATCAGGCCTTAGTACTCGACATCGACCCGCCAGACACGCCCTACTGGAACGTCACGCTGGAAAACGTATGGCACGAGTGCCTGGAGCCGCGCCGGCGGCATAGCTCGGTCACCAACAGCGGCCTAAGCGCGGACCGCGACGGTCGCATCCGCGTTGCCATTGGCGCTGAGGACTTCGGATACGGACACTGGCTCGACACCGGCGGGCGCCGTCGCGGTTTCATCGTGCTCCGGTGGCTGCACAACCCGACCCCGCCCGACGTCAGGGTGTCGGTGCGGCGCCGGGATGCAACGCGATGAACCTCGAAGAGCGATTCGATTTCGGCCGCCTGATCCAGACCGCTTGTGACGAGACCGGTCACAGCGACTTCGGCGGCGACGAGTGGCAGGCCGGACTGCAGAGGATCCTCGACGGACTGGTGCATGAGGCGCGCCTGTCGCCGCTCGGCGTCGAGATCGCGTATGCCGACCTCATGCGTGCGCTGAAGAACCGGCTAAACATCATGGATTGGCGCACAAGCCATCCCGAGGTCGCGGCCGAGGGTGTAACGCAACCCATCTTCATTCTCGGCCAACCCCGCACCGGCACCACGATCCTCTATGACCTGCTATGTCAGGATCCGCAACTGCGCGCACCGTTGACCTGGGAGGTCGACGAACCGTGCCCGGTGCCGCAACCGGTCACCTACGATTCGGATCCCCGCATCGCCCAGGTGCAAGCGAGCATCGACATGTCCGAGCAGATCATGCCCGGCTTCCTCGCCCATCATCCGATGGGCGCGCTGGTGGGACAGGAATGCGTCCGCATCACGGCCAGCGAGTTCACCAGCATGATCTTCTCGGTCCAATACCGCATCCCGAGTTACCAGCAATGGTGGTTGCACGAATCCGATCAAATCGCGGCATACCGCTTCCATCGAATCTTCCTGCAGCACTTGCAATCCGGGGTCCCGGGGCAGTGGCTCCTGAAATCGCCGGCACACTTGTGGCACTTGGACACCTTGCTGAGTGAATATCCCGATGCGGTGATCGTGCAGATGCACCGTGACCCGCTCAACGTCATCTCGTCGATAGCGGCCCTGACGCATCATCTCCGCAGGATGAGCAGCGACGAATCCAGTGTCGCCGACTGCGCGGCACAGTCCGTCGAGGAGATCACGATCGGACTCGCGCGCGAGATGGATCTGCGCGACCGTGGCGTCATCCCGCCGGATCGGATCATCGACGTTCGGTTTTCGGATTTCATGGGCGATCCCTGGTCGACCATCAAGGGGATTTACCGCAACCTGGGCCGCGAACTGCCCCCGTCGAGCGAAGACAAAATGCGCACCTTCCTTGCCACGCATCCCAGCGACGGCGGCGGCAAAAGGTACACCTGGTCGGACACCGGTCTCGACGCTGCGGCGGTTCGAGAGCGGGTACGGCCCTACCAGGAACGGTACGAGGTCCCGACGGAAAGCCTGCGATGAGCGCGATGCCGGCGGCCAACCACTGACGCAGCCAGAAAGCCCCGCCCCGGTGTCCCGGGGCGGGGCTTTGCCTGCTTAAGGCTTAGGCGGTGCGGCGGATGCTGCGTGTCCTGCCGATCTCACGCTTGAGCAGCAGTTCGCGCTCGGTCTCCGACAGGCCGCCCCAGATGCCGTACGGCTCGCCGACCTCGAGGGCATGCGCGCGGCACTGCGCCATGACCGGGCACTGGCGGCACATCTCCTTGGCGCGCCGTTCGCGCTGCAAGCGGGCCCGACCGCGCTCGCCGTCGGGGTGGAAGAACACCGACGAATCCACCCCGCGGCAAAGGCCTTGTAATTGCCATTCCCAAATATCAGCGTTGGGGCCTGGTAGCTGCTCCGGTTGTGGCATTGAAGTCCCTCTCTACACGCCCATGTTCAGGCCAGTTTGCGAACAGGTAAGTCGTCAACTGAATCGAGCGGGTCGTCGGTGACTAACTCGTCGGCCTTAAAGGTAGGGGGACTACGGAAATTTCGTCAACACTCGGTGATCTGCCGAATGCTCAACTGGGGCTTGACAATTTACTCCGAGTTCATCGACGCGCCGGGTCTGCTCGGCTACGCATGCATGGTGATGCGGTGTTATCCGGGAATGTCCCAGCTCGCGGCTGGTGAGGCAGTACGCACAATAAATATAATCTGCGTCAGATTTAATACCGGTGTAACTCAGATACCACGAAGTTTTAACTGGCACCCACAGTGATCTATATCCCACACGGTCCGACGATCGAGTCCGACCTTACCGCCGTTGCGTTCGGTGACCAGCCTGGACGCTGGCCGCTGCCGTCCGCGCACACACCTCATCAACTGTGGCTGCGAGCGGTCGGCGCCGGAGGGCAGGGCCGCTACGGCAGCGCTCGCCACGACCTCGAGAGCGCTGTTGCGCGGTGCGCCGGCCGGTCGGCTTGCCTCGCTGGCGCACAGCACCCAGGCGTCGTTTCTGCGCCAGCTGGGCGGGCATCGGCTGGCCCGCGGCTGGGACGGTCGCGCCTTGGCGCTGGCCGGCGCCGACCCCGAGGCCGCTGCCGATGCGTTGATCGGGCTGGCGGCCGATGCGCTCGGCGTCGGTCGCCTGGCCGCCGCGGCGACGTTGCTGAGCCGGGCGGACCCGTTGATGGCGGAGGCGCCGCCGCACCGGCTGTCGGTGCGGCGGGCGTGGGTTGCCGCCGAGCTGGCGATGGCGGCCGGCGACGGTGCCGCCGCGGTGCGCCATGCGGAGCTCGCCGTCGAGTTGGCTGCTGAGCAGCCGAGCGCCCGGCACCGGGCCAAAAGCGACGTGGTGTTGGCGGCGGCGCTATGCAGCGCCGGCGCCGTCGACCGGGCCCAGAGGGTTGGAGAGGGAGCGCTGGAGCTCACCGGCCGATTGGCCCTGGTGCCGCTGCGCTGGGCAGTGGCCTGCCTACTGGTCGATATCGGCAGCCCGATTCGCCCGGTCGCAGAGGTGTGCGACATCCGCGACGAATGCGCCCGCCAGGTGCAGCACCGGGGCGGAACCTGGAGCCGGCGCTAACGCCGCAGCCGCGGCGACGGGTCGTTATCGTTTGACGTCGCTATTCTTTGACTATGTGCCACCGTGCCGGGCGCTGCCCGGTTCGTAACGTTGGAGATGTTGCCACCGATGACAACGCAGGAGGGACGTCTCGACGCCGTTGTAGCCGAGGCCGTAGCAGGTGATCGGGACGCGCTTCGAGAAGTGCTGGAGACGATCCGCCCGATCGTGATCCGATACTGCCGCGCACGGGTCGGCGCAATCGAGCGGAGCGGGTTTTCGGCTGATGATGTGGCACAGGAGGTGTGCTTGGCCGCCGTCATGGCGCTGCCGCGCTACCGGGACCGCGGGCGCCCGTTTTTGGCCTTCGTGTACGGCATCGCCGCACACAAAGTGGCTGACGCCTTTCGCGCAGCCGGCCGCGACCTCGCTTATCCGACGGACTCCATTCCCGACCGCAGGTCAGCCGATGCCGGCCCGGAGCAGGTGGCCATCGAAGCCGATTCCGTCAACAGGATGAGCGAGTTGCTCAAGGTTCTGCCCGACAAGCAACGCGAAATCCTGATCTTGCGCGTCGTGGTCGGTTTGAGCGCCGAAGAGACGGCCAGTGCCGTCGGCAGCACCGCCGGAGCGGTGCGGGTAGCCCAACACCGCGCCTTGGCGCGGCTTAAATCCGAGATTGTTGCAGCGGGGCGAGATTATGTCTGAGCCAACTCCTACACCGTTTGATCAACCCGATCCGGGCGAGGTGGCCCGCACTGGGCGGTTCATCGACGCACTGGCGAAGCGTGAGCGGGTCGGGGGCGACCCTGGAGATCAGGCGCTGGCCGGGCTGCTGGAGGACTGGCGCGACGCGTTGCGGGTCCCGGAGCCGCCCGGGTTCGTCCTCGAGCGAGATGCTGTCGCGGCGTTGGATCGCGGGCTGGCAGATCGCCGTCGTATCCGCCGCCGCATGGCGCTGGTGGGGACGCTGGCTGCGGCCCTGCTGAGTGTCGGCGGATTCGTCGCCATGATGGGCGAAGCAAAGCCCGGCGACACGCTGTACGGCGTCCACACGAGGGTGCTCGGCGAGCCGGCTTCGGTGCACGATGAGCGGATCGCGCGGTCCGCCCAGACCGACCTGGACTCGGTCGAGGAAATGATTGCGCTGGGTCAGTGGGATCAGGCCCAGGACAAGCTTGCCGCGGTCAGCGACCGGGTGCAGAACGTCAAGGACAACGACCGTAAACAAGACCTTGTCGAGCGGGTGAATCTGTTGAACGCGAAGGTCGCCAACCGCGATCCCAACGCGACGGCGGTGCCCAGCGGTTAAGGCGAAAGGCCTGCTCAGCGGCGAGCCGTGATATTCCCGCTATGTCTGAGTGTCCGAGGTCGCCTCGTTGAGTGAGGCGTCGGCGTATCCGCGGCAGTAATCCCAGGTGACGTAGGCGTCAGGCTCCGGGTCATAGGCCGGCTCGTGCGGACGGACGGTGCCGTCGACCAACAGCTGCAGCAGGTTGGCGCGCAGCATGTCCCAGTCGTGATAGTGGTCCTGCTGACACTCGTCGCAACACACCACCAGGCCGCGGATACCCTTGTGCGCCAATAGGGCCTCGTACACCGCGAGGTCGGCCAGGTCGGCCTCGACCGCCATCCGCTCCTGGGGATCTAGCGGTTGGCCGGGCTCGACGGCATCCAGCGCCGCCGACGGATCACACGGGTCGTCGGCAAAGGGATCGGGCGGCAAACCCGGCGGGAGGTAGTCGCGCACGGGTCCACACTACGCAGCAGGGCGGGTGTCACGCCAGCGCTGTGCCCGCAGACCAGCCGCCATGTCGCTCCTTCTGCGGTGCCCCGGCGCGCGTCGTCGCTCGGGTGGGGGAAGCCGATAGGATGAGCTTCTCACCCCGCATGCGTATGGGAGGGCCCCGGCGATGTCAATTGGGTCATCTGGCTTGTCCCGTCTTGAAGGCAGCGGCGACCTGATTGTCGAACCTTATGTCCGTGTCGGTGGCCTCGCCGACGAACCGGTGCCCACCGGAGGCGACGATCCGCACAAGGTCGCGATGCTCGGACTGACCTTCGACGACGTGCTGCTGCTGCCGGCTGCCTCCGATGTGGTGCCCGCCACCGCGGATACCTCCAGCCAGCTCACCAAGAAGATCCGGCTCAAGGTGCCGTTGGTCAGCTCGGCGATGGACACCGTCACCGAGTCGCGGATGGCGATCGCGATGGCCCGGGCCGGCGGCATGGGCGTGCTGCACCGCAACCTGTCGGTCGCAGAACAGGCGGGCCAGGTCGAGATGGTCAAGCGGTCAGAGGCGGGCATGGTCACCGATCCGGTCACCTGCCGGCCGGACAACACGCTTGGCCGAAGTCGACGCGATGTGCGCGAAGTTCCGGATCTCCGGGCTGCCGGTGGTCGACGGCTCCGGCGCGCTGGTCGGGATCATCACCAACCGCGACATGCGTTTCGAGGTCGACCAGTCCAAGCCGGTCGCGGAGGTGATGACCAAGGCCCCGCTGATCACCGCCCAGGAGGGCGTCAGCGCTGATGCGGCGCTGGGCCTGTTGCGCCGCAACAAGATCGAGAAGCTGCCGGTCGTCGACGGTCACGGCCGACTGACCGGGCTGATCACCGTCAAAGACTTCGTCAAGACCGAGCAGCACCCGCTGGCCACCAAGGACAGCGACGGCCGGTTGCTGGTCGGGGCCGCGGTCGGTATCGGCGACGACGCCTGGGTGCGGGCCATGACGCTGGTCGACGCCGGGGTTGACGTCCTGGTCGTCGACACCGCGCACGCGCACAATCGGCTGGTCCTCGACATGGTCGGCAAGCTCAAGGCCGAGGTCGGCGACCGGATCGAGGTGGTCGGCGGCAACGTCGCCACCAGGTCGGCGGCCGCGGCGCTGGTCGAGGCCGGAGCCGACGCGGTGAAAGTCGGTGTGGGTCCGGGCTCGATCTGCACCACCCGGGTGGTGGCCGGCGTCGGGGCGCCGCAGATCACCGCGATCCTCGAGGCGGTCGCGGTCTGCGGGCCGGTGGGTGTGCCGGTGATCGCCGACGGTGGCCTGCAGTACTCCGGCGACATCGCCAAGGCGCTTGCCGCAGGGGCCTCGACGGCGATGCTGGGTTCGCTGCTGGCCGGTACCGCCGAGGCGCCCGGCGAGCTGATCTTCGTCAACGGCAAGCAGTACAAGAGCTACCGCGGCATGGGGTCGCTGGGCGCCATGCAGGGCAGGGGTGAGGGCAAGTCGTACTCGAAGGACCGCTACTTCCAAGACGACGCGCTCTCGGAGGACAAGCTGGTGCCCGAGGGCATCGAGGGCCGGGTGCCGTTCCGCGGGCCGTTGTCGTCGGTGATCCATCAGCTCACCGGCGGGTTGCGCGCAGCGATGGGCTACACCGGGTCCAACACCATCGAGGCGCTTCAGCAGGCGCAATTCGTCCGCATCACGGCGGCGGGCTTGAAAGAAAGCCACCCGCACGACATCACCATGACCGCCGAAGCGCCCAACTACTACGTGCGGTGAACCGATCGAGAAGGGTCGCTCATGCGTGACATGGTCGAGATCGGCATGGGCCGGACGGCAAGGCGCACTTACGAACTCGAAGACATCAACATCGTGCCGTCCCGGCGCACCCGCTCCTCGCAGGACGTGTCGACGGCTTGGCAGCTCGACGCGTACCGGTTCGAGATCCCCGTCATCTCCCATCCGACCGATGCGCTGGTGTCGCCGGAATTCGCCATCGAGCTCGGTCGGCTCGGCGGTTTGGGCGTGCTCAACGGCGAAGGGCTGATCGGCCGGCACGCGGACGTGACCGCCAAGATCGCCCAGGTCATCGAGGCGGCCGCCAAAGAACCCGAACCGTCGGCGGCCATCCGGCTGCTGCAGCAGCTGCACGCCGCGCCGCTGGATCCCGAGTTGCTCGCCGCCGCGGTGGCCCGCATCCGCGACGCCGGGGTGACGACCGCGGTGCGGGTGAGTCCGCAGAACGCCCAGGCGTTGACGCCGGGTTTGGTGGCCGCGGGCGTCGACCTGTTGGTTATCCAGGGCTCGATCGTCTCTGCCGAGCGCGTCGCCAGCAATGGAGAGCCGCTCAACCTCAAGACCTTCATCGCCGAACTCGATGTTCCGGTGGTGGCCGGCGGTGTGCTCGACCATCGCACGGCGCTGCATTTGATGCGTACCGGGGCAGCAGGCGTCATCGTCGGCTACGGGTCCACCAGTGGAGTGACGACCAGCGATGAGGTGCTCGGGATCAGCGTGCCGATGGCCACCGCTATCGCCGACGCCGCCGCGGCCCGGCGCGAATACCTCGACGAGACCGGCGGCCGCTATGTGCACGTGCTCGCCGACGGGGATATCCACACATCCGGCGACCTGGCCAAGGCCATCGCTTGCGGCGCCGACGCGGTGGTGCTGGGCACCCCGCTCGCCGAGGCGGCCGAGGCGCTCGGTGACGGCTGGTTCTGGCCGAGTGCCGCCGCCCACCCGTCGCTGCCGCGGGGCGCGTTGCTACAGGTCGCCGTCGGCGAACGGCCGCCGTTACACCAGGTGCTCAACGGACCTTCTGACGACCCGTTCGGCTCGATGAACCTCGTCGGCGGGCTGCGCCGCGCGATGGCCAAGGCCGGCTACTGCGACCTCAAGGAATTTCAGAAGGTCGGCCTGACCGTGGACAGCTAGACAGCTGAACGGTCAGGCCACCCGGCTTTCTGGATTGTTACCGCCGGGTAAGTCCATACTGGTGCGATGGAACCGGATTACGACGTCCTCATCATCGGGTCGGGCTTCGGGGGCAGCATCACCGCGCTGCGGCTGACCGAAAAGGGTTACCGGGTCGGCGTGCTCGAGGCCGGCCGCCGTTATGCCGATGAGGACTTCGCCAAGACCTCGTGGAACCTGCGCAAGTTTCTTTGGGCGCCGCAATTGGGCTGCTACGGCATCCAGCGCATCCACCTGCTGCAGAACTGCATGATCCTGGCCGGCGCCGGCGTCGGCGGGGGATCGTTGAACTACGCCAACACGCTCTACGTGCCGCCGGATCCGTTCTTCAACGATCGGCAGTGGTCGCACATCACCAATTGGCGCGCGGAGTTGATGCCGCACTACCAGCAGGCGCAGCGGATGCTCGGTGTGGTTCAGAACCCGACGTTCACCGACGCTGACCGCGTGGTCAAGGAGGTCGCCGACGACATGGGTTGCGGTGACACGTTCGTGCCGACCCCGGTCGGGGTGTTCTTCGGTCCGAACGGCACCAAGACGCCCGGCGAGACGGTGCCCGACCCGTTCTTCGGCGGCGCGGGCCCGGCCCGGACCGGTTGCCTGGAATGCGGGTCGTGCATGACCGGCTGCCGCTATGGCGCCAAGAACACTCTGCTGAAGAATTACCTGGGCCTCGCGGAATCGGCTGGGGCGCAGATACATCCGATGACGACCGTCACCAAGTTCGAGCAGCGGGCCGACGGACTCTGGGAGGTGCGCACCAAGCACACCGGCCGCTTGCTGCGCCGCAAGAAGCGCACGTTCACCGCGAATCACGTGGTGCTGGCCGCCGGCACCTACAACACGCAGAAGCTGCTGTTCAAGATGCGTGACACCGGCACGTTGCCCGGCTTGTCCGATCGGCTGGGCGTGCTGACCCGGACCAACTCCGAATCGATCGTCGGTGCCGCAACATTGAAGGTCTCGCCGGACCTGGACTTGACCCACGGGGTGGCGATCACCTCGTCGATTCACCCGACCTCGGACACGCATGTCGAACCGGTCCGCTACGGCAAGGGCTCCAACGCGATGGGGCTGTTGCAGACCTTGATGACCGATGGGTCCGGTCCCGAGGGCACCGATGTGCCGCGATGGCGGCAGTTGTTGGATCAAGCCGGCGAAGATCCGCGCGGCATCCTTCGAATGCTCAATCCGCGGCAGTGGAGCGAGCGCACGGTGATCGCGCTGGTGATGCAGCATCTGGACAACTCGATCACCACGTTCACCAAGCGTGGACGACTGGGCCGACGCCGCTACGTCAGCAAGCAGGGGCACGGTGAGCCGAACCCGACGTGGATTCCGGTCGGCAACGAGGTCACCCGTCGCATCGCCGCCAAGATCGACGGGGTGGCCGGCGGCACCTGGGGCGAGCTGTTCAACATCCCGCTGACCGCGCACTTCCTCGGCGGCGCGGTGATCGGCGACAGCGCCGAACACGGCGTGATCGACCCGTATCACCGGGTGTACAACTACCCGACGCTGTCGGTGGTCGACGGCGCGGCGATCTCGGCGAACCTCGGTGTCAACCCTTCGCTGTCGATTTCGGCGCAGGCCGAGCGGGCCGCGTCGCTGTGGCCGAACAAGGGGGAGAACGACTTACGGCCTCGCCAGGGCGAACCGTATCGCCGGCTGGACCCGATCGCGCCACAGCATCCGGTGGTGCCGGCCGACGCGCCCGGTGCGCTGCGCTGGCTACCTTCCGCCGGCGACGATGCAGAGCGGAGCGATGCTGAGGAGCGGCGTATCAGGCCCGGACCGATCAGCTCGGCTGGCTGAACGACCGGTATGCGTCCCGGTGCAACGGCGCGCGTCCCGGCGGTTGCTGCGGCGTGGGCAGCAGCGGCTCGCGCTTTACCAGCGCGATCGTCGTCGGTGTGTTGGTGCTGAGCTCGACCTTCTCCCCGGCATGCAGGATGGTCAATCCACCCCCGGGGCCGTCGCGCAGCGTGTAGGTCACTTCGTCGTGGATGACGTCGACGGTCACCCGGAAGTCGCGCCAGCGCAACCGGAACCGCAGTCGTGAGATGCCTTCGGGCAGATACGGGTTGAGGTACAGGACGCCTTCGTCGTCGCGCAGGCCGCCGAAGCCGGCGACCAGCGCAGTCCACGCGCCGGCCAGCGACGCCATGTGCAAGCCGTCGCGAGTGTTGTGGTGCAGATCGCGAAGGTCGACCAGGGCCGCCTCGTAGGTGTAGTCGTGCGCCAGCTCCACATGTCCGACGTTGGCGCACATCACCGCCTGGGTGCAGGCAGACAGCGACGAGTCGCGCACCGTGCGCCGCTCGTAGTAGTCGACGTTGCGCGCCTTCTGTTCGTCGCTGAATTTGTGGCTTTGCCAGTGCATGGCCAAAACCAGATCGGTTTGCTTGACCACCTGGGCGGAATAGAGCAGCGCGTAGGGCTCGTGCAGCAGCAGCGGGTAGGACGTCTTCTCCTTGAAGTCCCACTCGGCGTACGTGGTGAAGCCTTCGGACTGCGGATGCACGCCGAGCTCTTCGTCAAAGGGTATGTGCGCAGCGTCTGCGGCATCGCGCCACGCGGCGGTCTCTTCGGTGGTCACACCCATCTCACGGGCGGTCTCAGAATGCCGGGCGCACGCGTCGGCCGCGACCCGGAGGTTGTGTGCCGCCATCATGTTGGTGAATACGTTGTCCCGCACGATCGCGGTGTACTCGTCAGGGCCGGTGACCCCGTCTAGGTGCCACACACCGTGGCGGTCGTGATGCCCAAGCGAATGCCAGAGTCGGGCCGTCTCGACGAGCACCTCCAGCCCGCAGTCCATCTCCAGCGACTCGTCGCCGGTGACGATTCGATAGCGCTCGAAAGCCATGGCGATGTCGGCGTTGATGTGCCACGCGGCGGTACCGGCCGGCCAGTAGGCCGAGCATTCCTGACCGCGAATCGTCCGCCAGGGATAGGCGGCGCCTTTGAGGTCGAGCTGCGCGGCGCGCTCCCTTGCCAGATCCAAAGTCGTGGCGCGCCAACGCAATGCGTCGGCGGCCGCGTGCGGCAACGTGTAGGTCAGCACCGGAAGAACAAATCCCTCGGTGTCCCAGAAGATGTGGCCGTCGTACCCGGTGCCGGTCAGGCCCTTGCTTGCGATGCCGCGCCGTTCGGCTCGCGCACTGGCCTGCAGCAGGTGGAAAAGCCCGAACCGTACCGCCTGTTGGCATATTGGGTCGCCCTCGACCTCGACATCGGCGCCGTCCCAGTAGTCGTCGAGGATCTTGCGCTGGGCATCGACCAGGCCCTGCCATCCGCTGTAGCGTGCGCTGTGCAAAGCGGCGGCAGCCTGGTCGCGCAGCGCCGGGCGGGAACGCTGGCTTGACCAGCCGTAGGCCAGGTATTTCACGATGCGCAGTTGCTGGCCTGGCCGCAGCCCGCAGATCACGGTCGTGCGGGCGAGGTCGTCGCCCGCGTCATTGCTGACCTCGTAGCGGCCTTCCACCTCGACTTCGTGGTCCATCGCCGCGGCCATCATCAACGCGCTGGCCCGAGTCCGGTGCATCAGCAGCGCACCGCATTCGGTGTCCTCGTGTTGGACGGCCTCCAGCGGTCGGTCGAGGATGGCCGCAACTCGCGGATCACCAGATGTGACGGGCTGGTCCTCGTTGGCGACCAGCTCGGATTGCACTGTGACACGGACGAATTCGTCTACCGCCTCGACCACGTACTCGATGGCCACAACGCTGCGCTGTGCCAGCGATACCAGCCGGGTCGAGGTCACCAGGACCTCCTTGCCGACCGGTGACTGCCAGTGCGCGTATCGGGTCAGGGTGCCGGCCCGCAGGTCGAGCACCCGCTCGTGACTCAACAGCTTGCCGTAGCGAACGTCGAACGGCTCGTCGTCGACCAGCAGCCGCAGGATCTTGCCGTTGGTGACGTCGACGACGGTCTGCCCGGCCTCCGGGTAGCCGTAGCCCGCCTCCGCGTACGGCAGCGGCCGGACCTCGTAGAACGAGTTCAGATAGGTGCCGGGCAGGCCGTAGGGCTCGCCTTCGTCGAGATTGCCACGAATTCCGATGTGCCCGTTGGACAGAGTGAACAGCGACTCCGATTGCGCCAGCACGCTGAGTTCCAGATGGGTCTCGCGGACCTGCCACGGTTCGACGGGGAAAGTGTTATCCGGGATCATCGCGCGCCTACAGTAGATCGGCCAGGTCGGTGACGACGACGTCGGCGCCGTGTTGGCGCAGCGCGTCGGCCTGGCCTACCCGGTCCACGCCGACGACGTAGCCGAAGTGGCCGGCATGGCCGGCCTGTACCCCGGAGAGCGCGTCTTCGAACACCGCGGCCGCGGCCGGTTCGACCTTCAGCAGTTCAGCGGCCCGCAGGAAGGAGTCCGGAGCCGGCTTGCCCGCGATGTGCTCCTCGCGCAGCGTCACGCCGTCGACCCGTTGCTGGACGAACCGCTCGAGCCCGGTGATCTGCAGAACGTCGCGGGTGTTGGCGCTGGACGAGACGACCGCGATGCCCATTCCGGCGTCGGCGACAGCCTGCAGGTAGCGCCGCGAGCCCTCGAACACCTTCACGCCGTCGTCGTGCAATGTCTTTTGAAACGCATCGTTTTTGCGGTTGCCCAGCCCGTAGACCGTCTCGGCGTCGGCCGGGTCGTCGGGGTCGCCGTCGGGTAACTCGATGCCGCGGCTGGACAGAAACGAGCGGACGCCGTCCTCCCGTTTCTTGCCGTCGACGTATTGCTGATAGTCAGTGACCGGATCGAACGGGACGAACGGTTCGCCGGTGCGCTTGGACCGCTGCGACAGGTAATCGTCGAACATCACTTTCCAGGCTTTGGTGTGCACGCTCGCGGTGTCGGTGAGGACACCGTCGAGGTCGAACAAACAGGCGTGCACCGGCTCAGGCAGACCCAGCACGGCGGACCTCGCTTCCCTCGGCGATCAGACCACAGACTTAGCCCCGACACGTCACCATGCGCGCTGTCGGGCCGACGGCGTTGTCCACGGTTCCCCTGCACACCGGCGAGCACGTCGCCCATCACCGTAACCCGGTGGGCGAGCCGATGCCCTGGGCTAAAGCAAATTGGCTGTGAACAGCTAACTCGCCAGACGCGTCAGGTCGGAGGTGAGCCCACGAAGACGCTCTCGGCCAGCCTGAGCCACGCTTCGCGGAACCGGTCGGCGTCGACGTTGCCGGGCGTACGCCTGATCAAAAGCTGTATGACGGGTAGATATGCGAGCGCGGCCAGCAGCACGGCGCTGGTTGCTTCTGCGTCTTCGACCTGGGACGAGCCGGCACTTTTCGCGCCGCTCGACGCCGAATCCATCCCCTCGTAGGCGGTCAGCGTCACTGCCGGCCACAGTTCGTCGGCGAAGTCCTCGATCGCCTCGGGTTCGCGGAACATCACCCGAAGCAGGTCTCCGTTGGCCTCGATGGTGTCCCAGATCCGCGTGGCGCCCCGGCGCAGCGCCTCGCGGGTGTCGGCGGGCCTGGTCCGATCATCCTCTTCGCGCATCGCGACCATCCGGTTCACCTGGCGCCGCGTCGCTTCGAGCAGGAGCGCACTTTTGGACTCGAAGTGCTTGTAGAGCGCGCCCGAGCCGGGCGACAGGCCGCATGCCTGCTGTATTTCGGCGACCGATGTCGCGGCATACCCCTGGCGGGCAAACAGCGCTATCGCCGCGTCCAGCAGGCGTTCGCGGGTACTGCGCTCATCGTCAGTCATTCTTGCGACCGCACCCCATTCCCAAATCCTTGGTGAGTAAGTAATCTCTCACGTGGCGGGGCATCGGAAATTTCGGACGTATTGTCCGATTCTCGGATTGTAGGAGGGAAGCCCGCGTGAGTATCCAAACCGAGGATCTTGTGGACCGCCGGCGGCCCAGGCGCCCCGGTGAGTCTGCCACCGAGATGCTGGCCGCCTTTTCGGGTCTGGTTCTGCTTCAACGCCTGCCTGTTCCTGCTTTGGCGGTCCGCGACGACGGCCGCATGGTGTTCACAAACGACGCGTTCGTGGACATGCTCGGGTGCTCCTATCAACGGCTGACGTCGATGACATTGGCGGCGATCGTGCCCGGAATCCCGCTCGGCACGTCGCGGGTCGTGACCAAACTGCGCGGATACGCCAACTCGGTCGTCGAACTGACACACGCCGAAGGCTGGATGGTGCCGACCGCGATGAGCGCATCGTTGCTGCTGCGCAGTGACGACCCGCTGGCGCTGGTCACGTTCGTCGACCTCACCGAGCAGATGTGGCACGCGGGTGCGACGGCCGGCCGAGTCGACGGAACCAACGTCCTGCCGTTGGGCCGCTGAGCCGTCAACTTGCCACTGGCTGCAGTGCTTGCAGCGGAGCGCCGCTGATCACCCGACTGCGTCGACCGTGCACATCGACGGGCACGTCGCCCATCACGGTGACCCGGTGCATCAGCCGATACTGGTCGTCGTAGTCGTCGATCGCGCGGTGCTGGGTCGCCCGGTTATCCCAGATGGCGACGTCACCGGCTTCCCAGTTCCATCGGATCGTGTTCTCCGGCAGGGTGATTCGCCGTTGCAACAACTCCAGAAGCAGTTGCGACTCGTAGCTGTCCATACCGACGAAGCCGCGGACGAAGTCTCCGGCCACCAGGGTCCGCTCGCCGGTTTCCGGGTGTACCCGCACCACTGGGTGCTCGGTGCGGAAGTCCGCCTTCTCGAACCGGGTCCGATGCTCCTTCTGCTGTTCGGTCTGCGGCGGCAAAGCGGCGACATAGTCGAAGCGATTGCTGTGCAGCGCCCAGAGATTCTCGGTGAGGTGTTGGAGCGGCTCGGGCAGCGCCTGGTAAGCCGCCGCGGTGGATGCCCATAGCGTCGATCCGCCGTAGCTCGGCAGGACGACGGCGCGCAGGATCGAGGCGGCGGGGTAGTTCGCGACGAACGTGACGTCGGTGTGCCAGCGGTTGGCCTTGCCGTAGTCAGAGTTGATCGGTGTGATGATCGGCGCGCCCTCGTGCTGCACCGCGGGATGGGCGATCGGAGTGCCCAGGCGTGCGGCGAAAGCCTGCTGCTGGGCATCGTCGAGCTGGTGCTGGTTACGGAAGAAGATCACCTTGTGGCGCAGCAGCGCCTCCCGGATCCCTTCCACTGTGGCGGCGTCCAGGTCGCCGGCCAGTTGTACGCCGTCGATGCGGGCGCCGATACGGCTGCCCAGCTGCGTCACGGTCACGGTGGATGCCGACGCAATCGTCATGGCAATGGTCCTCTCGCCTGATGTGTAGTCATTTGACTACATCGGTATGCGTGCTTACTGTAGTCAATTGTCTACGCATCCGTCAAGGGGACTGATCCGGACCGGCAGCCAGCATGCCGCCAGCGGGACGGTAGTGATGACGCCGAGGGCGAGCACTCCCGCGATGTGCTGGTGCTCGTCGGGCATGGTCAGCGCCATCGCGAGCATGACGGCGAAATGGGCGCCGTTCGCGGCCAGATTGAAATCGAGGAACAGTCGGTTTGCGCTCGGGTTGTGCGCGGATACGACCAGGAAGATCGCCCACACGATGTAGACGGTGGAGAACATGATGGCGACCTCGTCGCCGCCCGCTCCCCAGTCGAACAGCCTGCCAAGCACCGGCGGAAGCGTGCCGATGCGGTGCGTTGCAGCAAGGATCAGGTTGGGGACAAAGAAGGCCAGATATCCGATTGCAGTGAGCCGAATGATCACGGGCAGCCACGCCGCCGCACCGCGCTTCATGGCGAGCCGATTGCGCGGGCGACGCCTTGGGTCACGCGGAGTCGGCCGTCGGCGAGGGCGGCGGTGAGGTTCCTGACTTTGGCCGCAAAGTCGGGAACGAAGGCGTGCAGCCCAAGTGAATCGGTCGGCAGGGTGAGAAACGTCTGCATCAGCGCGGCCGCCTGGTCGGTGCGATCGTTCCAGTGTTCGATCGCAAATCCTGAGCCCTCGATGACGCTGCGCAACTCCTCGGAACTGACCAGGTGGCTGTATGCGGGTTTGTCGGCCCACGGCAGTGGATAGTCGAGCGCGTCCTGCCCGCCAGAAGTGATGTCCCAGATCGCGATCCGGCCGCCATCGCGCAGGACCCGGCGCGCTTCGGCATACAGGCGGGATTTGTCGGCCACGTTCATTTGGACGTGCTGGCTGAACACGACATCGAAACCGCCTGCGGTGAAAGGCAGCTCGGTGACGTCTGCTTGACGGACGGAGATCCGATCGCCCAGCCCGACGAGACGATTCAGCCACCGGTTGGTTTCGCAGTACTCCTCGGTCAGGTCGACCGCGGTCACCCTGCAGTCGCACCGGTCGGCGACGAAGCGGGCGGTGCCGCCGATCCCGCTGCCCGCGTCGAGCACCTCGTCGGAACTGGAAATTCCGAGCAAGTCCACCAATTCGGTTGTGGCATAGCGGCCCATCGTGTGGAAGTCTTCCAGCTGCGCGAGGTCGGCGGGCACCAGGTGATCGAGATCTTTTCCGGCGGCGACGAGCGCCCGCTCGATGTTGGGCCGGGACAAGCCGGTCGAATATTGGTCATGGATCCGGGTGTTGGTCATCGTTTTTCCTTCCAGTTATGCCGACGCCGCGATCTGCCCGGTCGTGCCGGTGTGCTCTTGGCGCCATAACGCGGACTGGCACGACAGCCGCGGATGAGCGGGCTGGGGATGCTGCTGCCGTCGCTCGAAGCGCTCCAGGCGGTGCATCGGCACCAGGCCGGTCAACAGGAACTGCCAGGTTTGCCGGACGAGATTGCTTGCGGTGCGACGCGATTCCGGACCGGTGACGTAGCGGCGTGCAATCGTCAGGAAGTCCTCGGGCTCGACCCCGGCGACGTCGCGGACCGCAGTAGTGGGTCCGCCGACCGCCCAGGTTCCCAGCGCGTACTCCGGCAGGTAGTGGCGCAGGCTGGACTCGAAGAAGAGGTCCGCGCCGAGTCGCTTGGCGTTGACGCGCACGGCCCGCATGAACATCCACGGCGGGATATCGATGTGTCGCACGCGTCGGCCCAACGCCTCGCCGACCGCGTCGGCGATCTCGGCCCCCGACAGCAGCGTCGGTCCGGTCGGGCGGTAGGCCCGGCCATCGTGACGGTGCGGATCGAGCAGTGCACCGACCGCGACTCGGGCAATGTCTTCGTTGGAGGGAGGCGCGTTACGGCCCGCCCCGGTCGGCGTCGGCAGCACTCCCAGCTGCGCAGCCAGCGGCACCAGTTGCAGATAGTTGTCGGCGAAGTATCCCGGATCGACTGCGACATGGGCGGTGTCCGGCAGTAGCTCGAACAGCTTGTCGGTCAACCAGGCGTGCCGGGTCATCAGCGACGGATGTTCGGGGCTGGCCAACCATTGCCCAAGCGCCACTACCGCTTCCACCCGTGATCGCCGCGCGGCGACGGCGAAGGCAACCGCGCTGTCGAGCGCGTGGGGATGGTACGGCGGGTTGAAGTACAGCCGGTCGACCCCGGCCATCGCCGCCTGAACCTGGCGGATGTCAAACATATCGCCGATCACGACTTCAGCGCCGGAGGCCCGCAGCCGAGCACTGCGTTCGTCGTCGCGGTGCACCAGGACACGAGTTGTGATGCCCTGCTGCAAGAGCTGGCCGGCGACAGCGCCGCCGATCCTGCCGGTGGCGCCGGTTACCAGCATGCGAGGGTGTGCCATCGGATTTCCTTCCCTAGTTGGATAATTCGAGCGCTTCGGGCAGCTCCGCTGGCGCAGCGGAGCCTGGTGCCTGCCCAGCCCGGGCCGGCAGCAGAACGGCAACGACGACCGCGGCGGTCAGCGCGATGCCGGCGCAGACCAGCGATCCGAGCTGCAGGCCGTCGAGGAATGCGTGGTTGACCGCATCGCGGATGGGAGCGCCGCCGGCGATGCGTCCCGCCGGCGAGTGTTCGATCACCTGGTGTGCCACCGCCATTGAGCGCTGCATCGCCGAGCGGACATCGACCGGTAATCCGGCCAATGCCGGCGCCGAGCCGAGGCGGCCGGAATACATGGATGCGAAGACGCTGCCCACGATGGCGACGCCGAGCGTGCCGCCGAGTTCGCGGGTGGTGTCGTTGACCGCCGAACCGACCCCCGCCTTGTCGGCCGACAGGGATCCCATGATGGCCTCGGTGGCCGGCGCCGTGGTGAGGCCGAGACCGCCACCGAGCAGCAACATCTGCATCGCGATCTGGCTGTACGGCGTCGCCGCGTCGACCGTGGATGCCCATGCCAGGCCGGCTGCGAAGGTGGCCAGACCACCGGCGACGACGGCGGTGGTGCCGATCAGTTCGACTAGTCGCGGGCCCAGGACGCTGGCCACCGCAATCGAGACGGCTACCGGTAGCAGGCGCAGCCCGGCGTCGAATGCGCTGTAGTTCTTGATGAATTGGAAGTACTGGGTGATGACAAAGATGAATCCGAACAACGTCAGGAAACCTGCGGTCACCGCCAGGCTGCCGCCCGAGAATCGACGGTTGAAGAAGACGGTCACGTCCAGCATCGGATGGGTGCTATGCCGCTCCCACAGCGTGAACGCGATGAGAACGAGTGCGGCCAAGGTAAAGCCGGCCACAGCACGGGTGCTGCCCCATCCCCAACCGGGCGTTTCGATGACGGTGTAAACCAACGTCGTCACCCCGAGCGCCGACAAGAGCAAGCCGGGCAGGTCGACCGGCGGGGTGGCCGGGTCACGGGAGGTCGGAACGAACAGGATGCCGCCGGCGATCGCGACGATCGCGGTCGGAACGTTGACCAGGAAGATCGAACCCCAGCTGAAATGTTCGAGCAGCCAGCCACCGCTGATCGGCCCGACGGCCACTCCGACGCCGACCATGGCTGCCCACAACCCGATCGCCTTGGCGCGAACTAGTGGGTCGGTGAAGATATTGGTGATGAGTCCCAGTGTGGTCGGGAAGATCACCGCCGCGCCGACGCCCATCGCGGCCCGCGCGGCGATCAGCGCGTCCGCTGAATTCACCTGCGCCGCAATAGCTGACGTGATCGCGAACAGGGCGAGCCCGCACGACAACCAGCCGCGTCTGCCGTAGCGGTCGCTGAGGCTGCCGACCGAGAGCAGCAGACCGGCCATGACGAGGGTGTAGGCGTCGACGATCCACTGCAGCTGCGCGGTGTCGGCGCCGAGGTCGCGCGACAGCGTGGGCAGGGCGACGTTGACGATCGTGGCGTCGACGCTGATGACGAAGACGCTCAGGCAGATGACGGAAAGGGCGGCGACGGGGTGATCGCGGAACACTGGACGAGATCGCATAGACAGGACAGTAAACATATAGGACAAGAAAATCAAGTACTAGTTTGAGAAAAACGTCTAATGCCTGGTAGGGTAGTGGCATGTCCGCGCGCAAGAGCTACAACCAGAACTGCCCCATCGCCACAGGTCTCGACATCCTGGGTGAGCGGTGGACGTTGCTGATCTTGCGCGAGTTGCTCGGAGGGCCACGCCGCTACAGCGACCTGCGGGCCGAGTTGCCGGGTATCGCGACCAACCTGCTCGCCGAGCGCCTCAAAGAGCTGCAGGATGCCGGGCTTGTCGACCGCGCCGAGCTGCCACCCCCGATCGCGCGGACCGTCTACAGCCTCAGCGACGTCGGCTGGCAGCGGGTGCCCGCCATCCTGCAGAGCATCGCCTGGCTCGGCCTGGACCGGCTCGACCCGATCGAGGCCGGCCCGGTCGCGCCGCTGACCGGATTTCTCGCCGGATTCGTCATCCCCTTCGATCCGGCTAAAGCCGCGGGTTTGACTGCGGCGTACCGCGTCGAGATCGACGGCCGACGTTTCGAGTTCGCGATGGACCACGGCCGGATGGCGGCCGCCCACGGTAAACCGGACGTCACGGTCACCGCTACCGCGGCAGACCTCGCCACCGCGCGGTTGGGCTCCACCGAAGCCAAGCGCAATACGGCGCTGCGGCACATCACCTTCGAAGGCGATCGCAACGCCGTCGAGAACCTGCGCGAGGCGTTCGCGCTGTAACCGCCTGATACTGGACTTCGGCCTACGCGCCGTGCGTACAGGCGATGACCGGCCGGCCACTAGACTGTGCCAGTGCCGTCAGCATCGCCCCGCCCCGTGCTGGTCGTCGACTTCGGTGCGCAGTACGCGCAGTTGATCGCCCGTACGGGTGCGCGAGGCCCGGGTGTTCTCCGAAGTGATTCCGCACACCGCATCGGTCGACGAGATCAAGGCCCGCGACCCGCAGGCGGTGGTGCTCTCCGGAGGCCCGGCCAGCGTGTACGCCGAGGGCGCGCCGCAACTGGATCCGGCGTTGTTCGACCTGGGCGTGCCGGTGTTCGGCATCTGTTACGGATTTCAGGCGATGGCGCAGGCCCTCGGCGGCACCGTCGCGCGCACCGGCACCAGTGAATACGGCCGAACCGAACTGAAAGTCGTTGGCGGTGAACTGCATTCGGGTCTGCCCGAGACCCAGCCGGTGTGGATGAGTCACGGTGACGCCGTCACCTCCGCGCCGGACGGGTTCGAGGTGGTGGCCACCAGCGCCGGCGCCCCGGTGGCCGCCTTCGAGAACCGGTCCCGGCGGCTGGCCGGGGTGCAGTACCACCCCGAGGTCATTGCACAGCCCGCATGGACAGCAGGTGCTCAGCCGGTTCCTGCACGACTTCGCCGGCATCGCCGCGGATTGGACGCCGGCCAACATCGCCGATGCGCTGATCGAGCAGGTGCGCAACCAGATCGGTGACGGCCACGCGATCTGCGGGCTGTCCGGCGGGGTGGATTCCGCGGTGGCCGCCGCGCTGGTGCAACGTGCCATCGGCGACCGGCTGACGTGTGTGTTCGTCGACCACGGGCTGCTGCGCGCCGGCGAGCGCGAGCAGGTGCAGCGTGACTTCGTCGCCGCTACCGGCGCCAACCTGGTGACCGTCGACGCGGAGGCGACGTTCCTCGAGGCGCTGTCCGGGGTGACCAATCCCGAGGGCAAGCGCAAGATCATCGGGCGGCAGTTCATCCGGCGCCTTCGAGGGTGCCGTGCGGGATGCTCTTGGGAGGACAACGGAGAGTCGAGTTCCTGGTGCAGGGAACGCTGTATCCCGACGTGGTGGAGTCCGGCGGCGGCACCGGTGCGGCGAATATCAAGAGCCACCACAATGTCGGCGGCCTGCCCGGCGACCTGAAGTTCAAACTCGTCGAGCCGCTGCGGCTGCTGTTCAAAGACGAGGTGCGCGCGGTCGGGCGCGAGTTGGGCCTGCCGGAGGAAATCGTTGCGCGCCAACCCTTTCCCGGGTCCGGGTCTGGGGATCCGGATCGTCGGCGAGGTCACCGCGGAGCGGCTCGACACGCTGCGGCGGGCAGACTCGATCGCTCGCGAGGAGTTGACGGCGGCCGGTTTGGATCAGCAGATCTGGCAGTGCCCGGTGGTGCTGCTGGCCGACATCCGTTCGGTTGGTGTGCAGGGCGACGGCCGCACGTACGGGCATCCGATCGTGTTGCGGCCGGTGTCCAGCGAGGACGCCATGACCGCCGACTGGACTCGGGTGCCTTACGAAGTGCTGGAGCGGATCTCCACCCGGATCACCAACGAGGTCGCCGAGGTCAACCGGGTGGTGCTGGACGTCACCAGTAAGCCGCCCGGCACCATCGAGTGGGAGTAACGGTCTCGATGGCTGCTGCAGTTGACCCATCGGTGCCGCCGAGCGGTGTTGGCTGTGCCGAGTGTGATGCCACCGGCACTTGGTGGGTGCACCTGCGGCGGTGTGCGGCCTGCGGCCACATCGGTTGCTGCGACGATTCGTTGTTCCGGCACGCGACGCAGCACTGGCGAGAGACTGGACACCCGATCATCCGATCCTTCGAACCGGGCGAGGACTGGTTCTGGGACTACGAGTCCAACGATTACTACGACGGTCCCGAACTTGCCCCACCCCACTGCCATCCCGAGGACCAGGCGGTCCCTGGTCCGCGCGATCGAGTGCCGCGCAACTGGGCCAACCTGCTCCGTCAGCAAGGCGGCTGAGGCCTTCTTCGCAACCGGCCAAGTTAGCTGGCTCGTGAGCCGCTTGACGTTTGTCGGTGGGCCGGTGTTGACTGACTGTATCGAACATATATTCGAACATCAGTGGCAACACCCGTAACGCCAGGAGGTGGTGATGACAGCGATTCTCGCCTCCGATCAGCCTCATCACAACCGTGCTGAGCAGCTAAAACAGCTGCGCCGTCAAATGGCGGCAGTGTCCGGGAAGGTCGGTTCTCCTCGGCGCGCCCATGCTCACGGTAACCCCGGCCCGGAGGACCTACTACCGGATTCGGAGGCCAAGCTGCCGGTCCCTCAGCTACTGACCGATGTGCTGCCGGAGGCGTTGCCACGGGGAACGGTGGCGGTGCTGTCGGGAGCCCGGTCGCTGCCGTTGAGCATGGTGGCCGCGGTGACGGCCGCCGGCGGGAACGCGGCCATTGTCGGGCAGCCGGATATCGGACTGCTGGCCGCTGTGGAAATGGGAGCGGATCTGAGCCGGCTCGCGGTAATCCCGGATCCGGGGACCGACCCGGTGGAAGTGGCTGCGGTGCTCATGGACGGTATGGATCTGGTCGTGCTGGCTCTGGGCGGGCGCTCGGTGCCACTGACACGGGCGAGGGCGGTGGTGGCCCGCGCTCACCACAAAGGCTGCACGCTGCTGGTCACCGATGGCGACTGGCAGGGGGCATCGATACGACTACAGGCCCGGGTCTGCGGCTATGAGACCACGGCGGAGATGCCCGGTTTCGGACGGATCAGCAAGGTGCGGCTTGATGTGTGCGCACGAGGACGGGCAATCGGCCGGGCGCGGACTGGGTAGCTCGGTGGCCTCCCGGGTACTGGCGATTTGGTGTATGGACTGGCCCGCGGTCGCCGCCGCGGCGGCCGCCGGCCTGCCCGCGACGGCTCCGGTCGCTGTCACGCTGGCCAACCGGGTGATTGCCTGCTCATCGGCGGCCCGTTCGGCGGGGGTGCGGCGAGGGTTGCGGCGACGAGAGGCGGCGGCTCGCTGTCCGCAACTGCACGTCGTGACCGCCGACTCCGACCGCGACGCCCGCTTCTTCGAAGGGGTTATCGCGGCCGTGGACGATATGGTGCCTCGCGCCGAGGTGCTGCGGCCCGGGCTTTTGGTGTTGCCGGTGCGCGGGGCGGCTCGCTTTTTCGGGTCCGAACAGCAGGCCGCCGAGCGGCTGACCGACGCAGTGGCCGCAGCTGGCGCCGAGTGTCAGGTCGGGATCGCCGACCAGCTGTCCACCGCGGTCTTCGCCGCCCGTACCGGTCGTGTCGTCGAACCGGGAGAAGATGCGCGGTTCCTGTCAGCGCTGTCGATCCGGCAACTGGCCACCGAGCCCAGCCTGTCCGGTCCCGGACGAGACGATCTCGCAGATCTGCTGTGGCGGATGGGGATTCGGACCATCGGGCAGTTCGCCGCACTGCCGCGCACCGACGTGGCGTCCCGGTTCGGCGCCGACGCGGTGAGTGCGCACCGGTTCGCCCGCGGTGAGCCGGAACGCGGACCGTCCGGCCGTGAGCCGCCGGCCGAACTCGATGCCGTGCTGCATTGCGATCCGCCGATCGACCGGGTGGACGCCGCGGCATTTGCCGGCCGCTCGCTGGCCGGCACATTGCATCAGACATTGATGGCCGCCGGAGTGGGATGCACCCGACTGGCCATTCACGCCGTCACCGCCAACGGCGAAGAGCTGACCCGGGTCTGGCGATGTGCCGAGCCGTTGACCGAGGACGCCACCGCCGATCGGGTCCGCTGGCAGCTGGACGGGTGGTTGAACACCCGGACCGCAGGAGGGCGAGTGGATCGGCCCACCGCACCGGTGACGCTGTTACGGCTGCAGGCGGTGGAGGTGGTGTCGGCCGGGGCGTTGCAGTTACCGCTCTGGGGTGGTCTCGGCGACGAGGACAGGATGCGCGCCCGTCGGGCGCTGGTGCGGGTGCAGGGTCTGCTCGGTCCCGAGGCAGTGCAGGTGCCGGTACTGTCCGGTGGTCGTGGGCCCGCCGAGCGCATCACGTTGACGCCGCTGGGCGACGAGCCGGTGCCGCGTGCCGACCCGGGTCTGCCGTGGCCCGGTCAACTGCCTGAACCATCGCCGACGGTGCTGCTCGATGACCCGGTGGAATTGCTTGATGCCCAAGGTAACTCGATCCGGGTTACCAGCCGTGGGCTGTTCTCCGCCGATCCGGCGCGGCTGACCTCCCGGGGTCGTGACGAGCGGCTGCGCTGGTGGGCCGGGCCATGGCCGGTCGACGAACGCTGGTGGGATCCCGACCTTGCAAAGGGCCGCACCGCTCGGGCCCAGGTGCTTCTGGCAGGCCGGCGGGTGTCCGATCCCGGTACCGCGATGCTGCTGTGCTATCGCCAGCGGAGGTGGTATCTGGAGGGGATCTACGAGTGACGGCCCTGCACGCCGAGCCGAGCGGCGAACGGCCCGACCACATCGATGAAACGGTCGAAGAATACGGAAGGATCAACTCCGACGCCGATCAGCGCGTTGGGCTTTCGACCCCAGCGTCCCGACCAGTCGGTCACGGTCATACCGCGGGTCAGGGTCCCGGTCAGTTCGACGTCCACCGTCGCCGGCCGGGTGGCGAGCAGCTGTGGGTCCAGCGCGGCCGCCGCGGCCAACGGATCGTGCAGATGCGCCTGATAACCGTGGCCGAGGTCGTGGTAGGACTCCAGGTAGAACCGGGTGGCGTCCTCGATCACCCGAATCAACGGGTTGGCCGCCGATGACCTGGTGCCCCGCTCGTCGTCGACGCTCATCGCGGTCGTCGTGGTGTCCGCAGCGGCCGCCAGCCTGAGCAGTATCTCCGGCGTTATCGAGATGTTCCAGGTCACGTCGAGGCCGCACAGAATCGGAAACGATTGCGCCTCAGCAGCTTCTGACTCTGGAGGTGACCAGGCGGCGAACACTTCGGCCGCCGCCTCCGGATCCACACCGATGTTCCATTCCGCCACCGGATTGGTATTGCCGCGGTAGTCGTAGGCCCCGCCCATGATCACCAGCCGGCGCAACAGCGTCGGCAGCGCCGGCTCCTTGCGCAGCGCCAACGCCAGGTTGGTCAGCGGACCGGTGGCCAGCCCGATCAGCTCTCCCGGATGGGCGTGCGCCGCCTCGACCCATGCCGTCGCCGCATCGTCGCCGGAGAGCCGATGATCGGTCGCCGGCAACTCCGCGTATCCCAGACCCCTTGGCCCGTGCACTTTCCCGACCGGAAGCTCGGGGGAGTTCAACGGGTGATCGACACCTTTGAATACCGGTACGCCGTCGATCCGGCACAGCTCGAGTAGGCCGAGGTTGTTCTCGCACACTTGATTTACCTCGACGTTGCCACCGGTGGAGGCGATGCCGACCAGCTCGGCTTCCGGGCTGGCCAGCAGATAAATCAGGGCGATCGCGTCGTCGACGCCGGTGTCGACGTCGGCGAAAACTGGTGCGGCGGCCACTGCGGCAACGATACCGGCAGCGACTACCAGTGCACGCCGGGCACCAGCCGTATCGCCTGCTTGACCGGCCGCGGAACCCGCACCCGGGTAAGCGCGCGCGTCGGTCGCTTCGGTCGGCGCGGCGAAGACGGTTGCGCAGCAGCAGTTTCCGCCGGGGTGATGCCCTGCGCTGCCGCTGAATCGGGGTACCCGAGGTAGAGCTGGTGCAGGATCCGTCGCGACAGCTTGGGGGTGAGATAGTTGCCGGCCTCGGCGAGGGTGCCCAGCGGGGTGTCGATGCGGGCCGGCTTGTCGATCAGTCCGCGCACCACCATCGCCGCGGCGTGCTCGGCGCTGATCGGCGGAACGGGGTTGAGCCGCCGCGATGGCACGATCATCGGCGTCGCCACCAGCGGCATATGGATGTTGGTGAACGTGATGTGGTCGGAAAGCGTCTCGGAGGACACCACTTCGGAGAACGCGTCGAGCGCTGCTTTGGTGGGCAGATACGAGCTGTACTTGGGATTGCGGGCTTGCACGCCAGCACTGGAGACGTTGACGACGTGACCGAACCGGCGTTCACGCCAATGCGGCAGCAGCGCCAGCACCATCCGCACTGCGCCGAAGTAGTTGACCGCCATCACCCGTTCGTAATCGTGCAACCGGTCGGTGGAGTTGACCACCGAGCGGCGGATCGAGCGGCCCGCGTTGTTCACCAGGTAGTCGACGTGATCGAAGCGGCCCAGGATGTCCTTGACGGTGTGCTCCACTGACGCGGAGTCGGTGACGTCGCAGGTGAAGGCGTAAGCCTCGCCGCCGTTGGCGCGGATGTCGGCGACCAGGCCGTCGAGTGCCTCACCGTTACGTGCCAGCGCGAATACCGTTGCGCCGCGTTCGGCGACGGCGATCGCCGCGGCCCGTCCGATGCCGCTGGACGCGCCGGTGATGATGACGTGGCGTCCGACGAGTGCCCCGGCCGGATCGTCGCGGCGAGCCCGGTCGGGGTCCAAATGCTCGGCCCAGTACCGCCACAGCTTGGGTGCGTAGTCGGCGAAAGCCGGTACGCGAATATCGGGGCTGCCGGTGCCCTGCAACGCGCTTCCGAGTGTTGTCCGAAATGAACGTGGGGGCCAGGTCGACGACGTCGAGCACCTCGGCGGGGATACCCAGTTGGGTGGCCGCCATGTTGCGCCACACCCGCGCCCGCCCGCGCACCTTCGTCACGGGTGCGGCAACCGACCGGGGCAGCGATCCGCGCAGCGGCGGCAGGCCCGCAGCCTGGGCGATGCCGCGGTAAATGCCGCGCAGGCCAATGGTTTTCGGTGCCGTCAGGTGGAACGTCTGGCCGTCGCGACCGTCGGCGTGCATGAGGGCGACCAGTGCGTCGACGACATAGTCGACCGGCACGATGTTGGTGCGGCCGGTGTCGGGCAGCATGATCGGGGTGAACCGTGGCAACACCGCCAGCTTCGCCAGCACGCCGAAGAAGTAGTACGGTCCGTCGATCTTGTCCATCTCGCCGGTGCGCGAATCACCGACCACCACGGCCGGGCGGTAGATCCGATGGCGCAGGCCGGTCGCCTCGCGCACCAGTAGCTCGGCTTCGAACTTGGTCTGGTGATACGGCGTCGGCAGCTGTTGGCCGACGTCGAAGTCGGACTCGGTGTACTCGCCGCGGAATTCCCCGGCCACCGCGATCGACGACACGTGATGCAGCGTCGCGTCGAGCCGGCGCGCGAGCTCGATGACCGCGCGGGTGCCATCGACGTTGGCGACCCGCTGCTCGGGTTCGGGGACGGTGATGTCGTAGATCGCCGCGCAGTGCACCACATGCTCGATGTTGCCCAGCTCGGCGATCGCGTCGTCACTCAACCCGAGCCCGGGCTCGGCCAAGTCGCCGACCAGCGGTTTTGCCCGTTCACCCCATTCGCCGGCCAGGCGTTCGAACCGGCCCAGCGACGGGCGACGAACCATGACCCACACCTCGGCGTCCGGGTGTTCGCCGAGCAGCCGCGTAACCACTCGCCGCCCGATAAACCCGGTACCGCCGGTAACGACATAACGCATGCCACACATCGTGCGCGTGGCACCGGCGCACGTCAACGCAGTGTGACGCGATCGTGGAATGCGGCGCGTCGGCTACCGGGAGGTAACCGCCGTGTCGGCCTCATCCGGGTCGTCCCAGAGCAGTAACTGGCGAACCGCGGGGCGCGGCCCGTACGGCCGAAGCATGGAACTGGCCGGCCGGGGGCGAACCCGTTGCGGCCACCAGAACCAGCGCCCGAGCAGGGTGGCGATCGACGGCGTCATGAAGGAACGGACGATCAGCGTGTCGAAGAGCAGGCCGAGGCCGATGGTGGTGCCGATTTGGCCGAGTGTCTGTAAACCGCTGAAGATGAACCCGCACATGGTGACGGCGAATACCAGACCGGCGGCGGTCACCACCGATCCGGAGCCGGCCATCGCGCGGATGATGCCGGTCTTCAGTCCCGCGCCGATTTCTTCTTTGAACCGGGAAATCAGCAGCAGGTTGTAGTCGGATCCGACGGCCAACAGCAAGATGACGGCCAAAGCCAATACGACCCAATACAATTCGATGCCGAGAATGTACTGCCACAGCAGTACGGAGAGCCCGAACGAGGCACCCAGCGACAGCGCGACCGTGCCCACGATCACGATCGCGGCGACCAGGCTCCGGGTGATGATCATCATGATCAGCAGAATCAGGCTCAGTGAGGCGATCGCGACGATCAGCAGGTCGTAGTTCGCCATGTCCTGAATGTCTTTGTAGGTCGACGCGGTGCCGCCGAGATAGAACTTCGCGGTGGCCAACGGAGTGTTCTTCACGGCCTCGTGCGCGGCGAGCTTGATCGGTTCGACATGGGAGATTGCTGCGGGCTCTGCCGGGTCGCCTTCATGGGTGATGATCATGCGAGCCGCTTTGCCGTCGGGGGAGAGAAACAGTTTCAGGCCTCGCTTGAAATCGGGATTACTGAACACTTCCGGCGGCAGGTAGAACAGGTCGTCGTTTTTGGCTTTGTCGAAGGCTTGCCCCAGCGCGGCCGGATTGTCGTTCGCGGTGGCCGATTGATTGGCGATCCCGGCGTTGGTGGCGAAGTTTTTCAACACCAGTTCTTGGTTGACCTCTTGGCTGGCGATCTGCTGGGGTATCAGCCCCACCAGTTGCGGCTGGATCGCATCGAGCTTATCCAGGCTTGTGGTCAGGTCTTCGAACTTCTCGGTCAGCTGGTCGATGCTGTCAAGTGCCTCAAAGGTATTCCGCAAGGCGAAACACGCCGGGATGTCATAGCAATGCTTTTCCCAGTAGAGATAGCTGTGCACCGGCCTGAAGAAGTCATCGAAGTTCGCGAGCTTGTCCCGCACTTCGGAGATGATCGCCAGGGTTTCGTGGAATTTCTGGGTCTCGTCGTGCGTGGCGGAGGCGAGTTGCTGCTGCAGGGCATACTGCTGCTGCAAAATACCGATGGTCTTGCTCAACTCATCGGACTGCCTGAGCAAGTCGCGTGCACGATCCATTTGATACTTGAGGTTCTGGACCTGGCCGACACTTTGCTGACTGATCTGGAACGCGATAGAGCTGTGGTCCAGCGGAGCGCCAAGTGGCCGGGTGATGGACTGCACCTGAGCGATCCCGGGGATGTGGACTACCCCTTTGGCCACCTTGTCCAAGACCAGCATGTCGGCCGGATTGCGCAGGTCGTGGTCGGCCTCGATCATCAGCAGTTCGGGCTCCAAGCGGGCGCGGGAGAAATGCCGCTCGGCGGCGGTGTATCCGACATTGGCCGCAGCGGTGGGCGGCAGATAAGGCCGGGTGTCGTAACTGGTCTTATAGCCGGGCAGGGCGAGCAGACCGATCAGGGCGACGGCCGTCGCGACAACGAGAATCGGTGCGGGCCAACGGACGATACCGGTGCCGATTCGACGCCAGCCGCGTGTCTGCAGTACCCGCTTCGGGTCGAACAGGCCGAAATGGCTGGCAATGACCAGTACGGCGGGGCCCAGTGTGAGCGAGGCCAGCAGCGCGACGAGGATGCCGATCGCAGCAGGCAAGCCCAGGCTTTGGAAGTAGGGCAGCCGGGTGAAACTGAGGCACGCCACCGCGCTGGCAACCGTCAGGCCCGAGCCGAGCACGACATGGGCGGTGCCCCGGTACATCTTGTAGAAGGCGGCTTCTCGTTCTTCGCCGGTGGCGCGCGCCTCGTGATATCGGCCGACGAAAAATATCGCATAGTCCGTCCCCGCAGCGATCACCAGCAGCGTGAGCAAGTTAGTCGCATACGTCGAGAGTCCAAGAATCCCCGAATTGCCCAGGAAAGCAACGAATCCCCGCGCTGCTGCCATCTCAATGAGGACGGTCGCGAGGACCAAAATCGTGGTGACGAACGATCGATAGACGAAAAACAGCATCACCGCGATCACCCCGACGGTGAGTGCGGTGACTTTGTTCGACCCCTTGCTGCCCTCGGTGAACTGATCGGCGATCAGCGGCGCCGCGCCGGTGAGATAGGCCTTAACGCCCTTCGGCGGCTGCATGTGGTCGACGATGCCCGCGGACAGCATCGACGGATTCGTTGGCCTTTGCCCCGCCTTGGTTTCCGGCGAGGAACAGCTGGACGTAGGCCGCCTTGCCGTCGCTGCTCTGCGAGCCCGCCGCGGTCAGCGTGTCTCCCCAAAAGTCCTGCACGTGCTGGACGTGCTTTTTGTCCTGTTCGAGCTTGTGAATCAACTCGTCATAAAACTTGTGGGCGTCGGGACCCAGCGGCTTGTCGCCTTCCAGCACGATCATGGCCGAACTGTCGGTGTCGAACTCGTGGAACACTTTGCCGATGTGTTTGAACGCCTGATACGAAGGCGCATCCGGGGAGCTGACGCCGACGTTATGTAGCCTGCCGACCTCCTCTAGTTGCGGCACAAGGATATTCGGTATGGCAGCCAGGGCCAGCCAGAACAACAGGATTGGCACGGCAAGGCGGCGAATGGTGTGCGCGACAACGGGACGGCGACTGCTGTGATTACTCATCCGGACTTGTCCAGGCAGAAGGTGTAGGCGTTCACTTCGTGGACGGTCCTTTCGTCTTTGACGACACCGTTGACGATGATGCGGCAGCCCAATGTGTTGCCGTTGCCTTGAGCAACCAGGTTCGCGATGACCGCGGGATCCGTCGTCGTGATCGTGTATGACCACGGCAGGGGGGCGTTGTCGACTCGCTGTGGCGCGGCATGGACGTCTTGGTAGTTGATGGTTGCCGTGGCCCCAGGCGCACCGAAGACCTGGTAGACCACCTGCTTGGGGTTGAAGGGAACGATCTCATTCGAGACGCCACTGGTAGCCGACGCGTTTTTTTGCGAGCCGAAGGCGCCGTGCAACCGAAATACGGCAAACCCCGCCAAGGCCACAACCACAACGGCGACTACCACCATCCACCATCGTTTGACCAAACTGGTTAGTGAAATCGCTTTCACCCGTTGGCCTTTCGATAACCGGTGGCGTGATCGCTGGGCGACGTCGGCTGTACCTCAAGCGCGGATCGATAGGCTCGACAGTACGGTACCGGACCGGACAGTACAAGAGACGGTGGCGTACACATTCGTCCAACCACTTAGACGTCGGGTCGGGTGAGGCTGGGGATGATGACGTCGTCGACGAGGCCCTGCACCGTCTGCGGGCTCGGTGGCCGGCCGGGGAAGATGGACCGGAAGATCAGATATTGCGGCAGCAGATCCCAGAGTTCGTCGTTGACGGCGGCTCGGTCGATCTCACCGCGGTCGATGGCCTGCTGAAGGATGTGGGTCATCAAGGCCTTCCGCTGCTCGATGAACTGGTGCTGGATCACGTCGTTGAGTGCGGGGTTGCGCGACACCTCGACGAGTACAGCGCGAATGGTGCCGGCCTGCTGCTGGCCCTGTTGGCAGATCAGCTCTCCCATACGCAGTAAATCACCCCTCAGCGTGCCGGTTTCCGGTGGTACGGCGACCTGGCGGATGCCCTCGATGAACGCCGCCAAAACCAGTTCGGCTTTCGACGGCCAGCGCCGATACACCGTGGCCTTGCTGGCGCGGGCCTTGGCCGCCACGGCGTCGACCGTCAACCGGTCATAGCCGTGTTCTTGCAGGAGCTGCAACGTCACCGCAAGCAGCTCGGTCTCCCGCGGCGACCACGGTGACGGCTCCGCGGCGGGATCGGCAGTCGGAATCACAGCGCTCACGATAGAACCGCTAGGACAGTACTGTCCAGTACCGTACCGTCAGGCTCGTCGGGCTCAGTAGTTGAAATCGCGAATGCCGTCCCAGTCCACCAGCGTCCATCCCATCGCCGGGCTGCCGGTGACCACCACGCGGCCCATGTTCGGTAGAGCATGGCTGGTCACCAGGCTGTCCTTCGGATTTTTGACGTTCATCAGGGTCCAGTACATGATCGCCTCGGCGTGCGAGAACGCCACCGGTTTGGTGGCACCGCTGTCGTAGATCTTCTGGACGGCGGCGGTGAACTGGTCGTTGAATTCATTACCGCTGATCGAGCCCGGGATGGCGTCCTTGCGGTCGCCGTTGAGCCAATCGGCCGGCGCGAGCAGATACGTCAAGTCGGCCCTCTTGGTCGGGGTGCCGTTGTAGTTGCCGGCGTCGATTTCCCGCAGCCCGGCCAGGACTTCGACCGGCTTGCCCAATTCATGGGCCAGCGGCGCAGCGGTCTGTTGGGTACGGACCATGTCCGAGGCGTAGATGGCGTCGAAGCTGTTGCGGGACAGCTGATGAGCCAGCTGCTCGGCTTGCGCCCGGCCTTCCTCGGTCAGACCCGGACCGGGAATGTCGGTGTCGATGACATGAGCGGCGTTGGACTCGGACTCGGCATGCCGGATAAAGGTGAGCGTGATGCTGCGCACGTGCGGGGATCCCGAGCACGCGCCGATGGTTATCGTCGCGACGAGCGCAGCCAAGGCCTTCCAGATCACGGTGCGATTGGGCATGGCGATAGCCTGCCTTGTCGACGGCTTCGGTGTGGTGGGTTTGCATAGGTTCGCCATGGTTAGCCGTATGAATCTGACCGAGAGGAGACCCGCATGGCGATCGACCCGAAGGCCGTCGGCGCAACAACCGACCCGATGCTGTTCGAATGGACCGACCGGGACACCTTGCTCTACGCGCTCGGTGTCGGCGCTGGAACCGAGGATTTGTCGTTCACCACGGAAAACAGCCACGGCATCGACCAGCAGGTGCTGCCCACCTATGCGGTGATCTGCTGTCCGGCGTTCGGGGCGGCCGGCAAGGTCGGCTCGTTCAACTGGGCCATGCTCTTACACGGTTCGCAGGGCATCCGACTGCACGCGCCGCTGCCGGCCGCGGGCAAGCTGTCGGTGGTCACCGAGGTGGCCGACATCCAGGACAAGGGTGAGGGCAAGAACGCGATCATCATGTTGCGCGGCCGCGGCAGCGATCCTGACACCGGGACGCTGGTCGCCGAGACACTCACCACGCTGGTGATCCGCGGCGAGGGCGGCTTCGGGGGAGAGCCGGGCCAGCGGCCGGTCGCGCCGGAAATCCCCGACCGGGAACCCGACGCCCGGGTTGCCTTGCCTACCCGGGAAGATCAGCCGCTGATCTACCGGCTCTCCGGCGACCGCAATCCGCTACACAGCGACCCGTGGTTCGCCAAAGAACTGGCCGGCTTCCCCAAGCCGATCATGCACGGGCTGTGCACCTACGGCTTCTCCGGCCGAGCCCTGGTCGCCGAACTCGGCAACGGCGACGCCAGTGCCATCACGTCGATCGACGCGCGGTTCACCAAGCCCGTCTTTCCCGGCGAGACGCTGACCACCTTGATCTGGCGCACCGAACCGGGCAAGGCGGTATTTCGCACCGAAGCTTCTGGCGCCGACGGCAGCGATGCGCGGCTGGTGCTCGAGGACGGCGCGGTGGAATACACCGAGGTTTAACGGGGCCGCCATCGCGGCATTCTGCGGCTATGGCATTCAAACTCACGTACAGCGACGGTCAAGAGACCGACTACGACGACAGCACCAAGTGGGAAGTCGAAGACGGGGTCGTCAAGATGGGCCGCGAGCCCGGGAAGTGGACGGTGTTCATCTCGCCGAGTCATTGGGCGACCCTCGAGATCGTGGCCGGCAAAGGCAAGAAGCGCGGCGACGGACATAAGGACGAACACGAAGACGACCACGCGGAAGACGCGGATGACAAGGGCGAAAAGAAGGACAGCTGAGGGTTGGTTCTCGCCTTTCGATGCCGCTGCGTTCCGATGTCCATTACCCCGTAGGTAATCGTGCTTGTGAGCCGGCCTAGCTAGCATCGTGACGATGACGACTCTGGCCCAGCGGGCCCCGGCTACACCTCCCGTCGGCCAGTTGCTGCGCGAGTGGCGCGAGCGGCGTCGAATCAGCCAGCTCGACTTGTCAATTCAGGCCGAGATCTCGGCTCGGCACCTGAGCTTCGTAGAGACCGGAAGGTCGCGCCCAACCCCGGGGATGATCCTGCGGCTCAGCGAGCAACTCGACGTTCCGTTGCGTGAGCGCAACGCGCTGCTGCTGGCCGGCGGATACGCACCCGCGTATCCCGAACACTCGCTCGACGAGCCGGAACTGGCGCGGCTCCGGGTGGCACTGCGCCAGATCCTCACCGGACACGAGCCGTATCCGGCGCTGGTGGTCAACCGGTGGTGGGAAATGCTCGACGGCAACGCGGCCGTCGCGGTGCTCACCGAAGGATGCGACCCGGCGCTGCTGACGCCGCCGATAAACGCTTTGCGCGTGTCCCTGCACCCGGACGGCATGGCGCCACGGATCGTGAATTTGGCCGAGTGGCGTGCGCACATCCTTGAACGGTTGCACCGCCAAGCGCATACCACCCGCGACCCACGGCTGGCGAAGTTGCACGCCGAGTTGGCGGCCTACCCGGGTGGTGTGACGGAGCGGCCGGAGCTCACCGACGTCGCGGTGCCGCTGCGCCTGCGCCAGGGCGCACATGAGTTGGCGTTTTTCAGCATGACCGCCGTTGTCGGTGCGCCGCTGGACGTTACGGTCGCCGAAGTGGCGATCGAGTCGTTCTATCCCGCCGATGCCGAGACCGCTGCGGCGCTGCACGCGATGGGAGGTTGAGCAGATGACCGATACCGCCGCGACCGAATTGATCCACGCGCAGGTCCCGCTGTGTGCGACCCTCGGCATTACCGCCGACACCTTCCGGCCTGACGAGGTGGTGCTGAGTCTGGATTGGGCGCCGACGCTTTGCACCGGCAACGACGTGCTGCACGGCGGGATCGTGATGGCCCTGGCGGATTCGGCGGGCGGGGTGTGTGCGTTCCTGAATCTCCCAGAGGGGGCGGGCAGGAACCGCGACCATCGAGTCCAAGACCAATTTCTTGCTGCTACCCGCAGCGGCACTGTCAAGGCACACAGCCGTCCACTGCACATCGGAAAGCGCGTCATCGTGCTCGAAACCGAGGTCCGCGGTGACGACGGCAAGCTGGCCGCCAAAGTGCTGCAAACTCAAGCGATCCTGTGATCAGCGCGCGAGCTGACGCGCCAGCTGGTCGATGAAGTCCCGCACCCGATCGGGATTGTCCAACGCATAGTTCGCGGCGGTGGCGCGATCCCCGTCGTCGTTGTGCCGCACCATGATCGCGATGCCGTCGTCGTGGACCGCGTCGAACGCGTCCTCGTCGGTGATGTCGTCGCCGAGGTAGATCGGTAACAGCGGACCGGGCTGTTCTTCGTCGCGGATGTGCTCGAGCACCCAGCGCAACGTCTTGCCCTTGTCCCAGTCGATATCTGGACGTAGCTCGATGACTTCGCGACCCGTGGTGACGCGAAGCGCGGTGCGCTGTCCCGCCTTTCGTACCGCTGCGGCCACCTCGCCGACGCGGTCACGGGCGGCGTTGCGGTAATGCACGGCAACACCAAACCGCTTGTGCTCCACGATGACACCCGGAATATGGCTGAGCTGATCGGTCAACTCAGCGGCCGCCTCGTGCCAGCACCGGGATACTTGCCGCCGCCTCGGCGTTCTCGTGGTGTGCGCCGTCGGGTCCGGTCAGCTCGAAACCATGGCTGCCGGCATACCAGATGCCGGGCAGGCCGATGCGCTGGCGCACGTCGGCGAGATCGCGGCCGCTCAGAATCGCGACCGGGCATTGCGCGCTCAGCGATGTCAGCGCATCGGCTGCGCCGTCGACCAGCCGCGCGGAGTCGGGATTCTTGACGATATCGGACAGCGTGCCGTCGAAGTCGAAGAACACCGCCGGGCGCCGATCCGTCGTCAGGTCGAGGGCCTGTAGTCCGTCGGGCAGCTCGGACATCCGGCGGTCCCCGGTTCGCACGCCGATGTCGCGCAGGTCTGCTGATCACCGCGTCGGCTCCGCGGCTGATCAGCTCGTCGCCGTGTCCGTTCGTGTCGATCCCGATCACCAGCGCGAACCCGCCGGCCCGGGCGGCGGCGACACCGTTCCCGCTCGCGGTGACGACGGCGCACCGGCCCGGCTGCACTGCCAGCCGGTGCGCCGCGTCAACGACAGGTTGCCGCGGCGTCGGTGGCGACCCCGGCGTCGTGCAGTTGTTCCACGAGCGATTCGTCGGGCGCCTGGTCATCGAGGTCGAACAGCACCGCGTCGTGGCGGCGTGGGTCGATCGTGACCGACATTCGCCTGCCCTGCCTTCCTTGCGCGCCGTCGCGGCGCCATCAGCAACGTTAGTCAGCGGGAACCGGAACAGACCGCCCGGCGTCCTACATGTCGTTGGCGCGGTCAGGTCCGCGGCCGTTGGGCAAAAGGGAACAGGGGCGAAGGGGAACAGGTGAGCACACCCGCAGGCGGTAACACGCTCAGCACCGATTTCGATCTGATGCGCTCGGTGGCAGGGGTGATCGACACTCGCAGTGAAGAGATCCGGGCGACGCTGCAGGCGTTCATCGGCCGGATGAGCAGTGTGCCGCCGTCGGTATGGGGTGGCGCCGCGGCGGCGCGTTTCAAGGACGTCGTGCATCGGTGGAACGCGGAGTCGATGAAACTCCATCATGCGCTGCGCGGCATCGCGGAGACCATTCGCTATAACGAAGCCGCATTGCGCGAAGCGGCCGACAGCCATGCCCACCACATCGGCACTGCCGGCGGGAATTTGTGAGGCCGTCAGACATGGACCCGCTGTTGTCGTACAACTTCGACGAGATCGATTGCTCGGTTCGTCAGGAGATTCATGCCACCGCCGCCCGATTCAACGCCGCGTTGCAGGAGTTGAACTCGCAAGTTGCGCCGCTGCGAGAACTGTGGACCCGGGAGGCCGCGGCGGCCTACGAAGTCGAGCAACTGAAGTGGCATCAGGCGGCAACTGCGCTCAACGAGATCCTGGTCGACTTGGGAAACGCGGTGCGTGACGGTGCCGAGGATGTCGCGGCCGCCGATCGCCGGGCCGCCGGCGTCTGGATGCGTTAGCGGCGGCCAGCGCCAGAAAGACTCTGCGCGGTCCCGATGGTTGGAGAGGCCGCGGGACCGCGCAGTTGGGTGCGAAATCGTCAGCGGATCGGGTGTGAACGAGGGCTTTTCGCGACGGCAACTTACCGGCTCTGCGAAGGACGTGTCCGACTGACCGAGAAATGGTCCATCCGGAATTCCGGACTCGGCTGGCTATGGTGCGATCGGCAGGGTAATTTCTCAGGTGCTAAATACCGTGGATGTAGTGGCGTCGATGTCCACGATAGGGGCACAGCGGTTCGCTTTCGCTGTTGCTGCGTGGGATCGCTGCGCCTGCAGCATAATTCGCCGTCGGGCGTTTGCGCCGCGACCCCGAGCGCATTTGAGGGGTAGCTCGGGTTCGCGGACGGAGCGCTCGGTGGCGAGACGTCCAAACGTATTGCCGGTACAACCTCGGCTCGCGGTTGTCAGTGGTGGGTGTCACACTCAGCCGCGGCTGTGTATCCATTCCGATCTGCAATCGCAGGGTTGACGACTGCGCAGGTGCGGCCGTTCATGCAAGACGCCATCACCGTGTACTGCCCAGGTGCGATGAGTTAGGTCTCGAAAGTCCAATTGTGAACGACCATGCCGTCCCTAGGATGTAGCCGGGCGAACACAGGGAGGTGGACATGTCGGCCCGGATGACAGCGGTCGACGCGCAGTTCTACTGGATGTCGGCCAAAGTCCCCAACGACGAGTTTCTGCTCTACGCATTCGATGGCGAGCCAACGGATTTCGAGCACGCGGTCGACGATGTGCGCTGCCGGGCTCAAGCCTGCTCAGCCTTGACGGTCTGCGTCGAGGACGGATCGCCGTTGACCTATCCGCAGCTGGGTGCCGACAGTCATCGAGCCCGAACGGGTGACCCGCCAGCAACTCGACGACGACAGCTGGCGTGGCTGCCTGCAGGCCGTGGTCCGGCTCGCCGACCATCAGCTGGATATCCGCCGGGCACCGTGGCGTTTGCACCTCTTCGCGCCGGTGCTCGAGCTACCGGGCGGCAGCGGCCCGGGCACCGTCGCGGTCATGCAGGTCGCCCATGCGCTGGCCGACGGCGTTCGCGGCTCGGCGCTGGCCGCCTGGCTGTTCGGCCGGACGACGCCGGTGCCCGAGGTGACGGCTTCACCGGGCTTTCTGCCTTGGCGCGCAGTCAATGCCGTTCGTGGCCACCGCAAGCTGGTGCGCGATATCCGCGCCGGACTGCTGCGACCTCCGCCCGGGACTCGTGCCGGCGCTGACCACCAATAGCCGGCCCGCCGGCACGCGCACCGTGCGCACCCTGCTGCGGCACCGCGCGCAGCTGGTGGGCCCCACCGTCACAGTCGCCGTGTTGGCGGCGGTGTCCAGTGCACTCTCCGATTATCTGGGTGGCGCGGCCGCATCGCTGGTTGCCGAGGTTCCGATGGCGAAGGCCGGTGTGCCGCAAGCATATAACCATTTTTCCAACGTCACCGTCGGGTTGTATCCTGACCTGAGCCGGGAGGCCCGAGTGAAGCGGATCGCGGCGGACCTGGCCGACGCCCGGCGCCGCTTGCAGCACCCTGCGGTGCGTGCGGCAGACCGGGCCTTCGCCGCGGTGCCTGCGCCGCTGCTGCGTTGGGGTGTCGGCAAATTCGATCCCGACGCCCGGCCATCGCAGGTCTCGGGCAACACCGTGGTGTCAAGCGTTTACCGCGGCCCCGGCGATTTGCGCTTCGGCGCAGCGCCGGTGCTGCTGACCGCGGGCTATCCGGCGCTGTCGCCGGCGATGGGCCTCTCTCACGGCGTGCACGGAATCGGCGACACCGTGGCGATCAGCGTCCACGCGGCCGAATCCGCGATCGGTGACATCGACGGATATGTGGCCAGCCTCGACGCCGAGCTTTAGCGGAAGCTATTGGGCGTCACCGGATTCAGCTTCTGACTTGCGGGTCAGGCCGGCGGCGACGATGAGCTCCTCATGCAGCTCGAACCACACCGTGTGGTAGGAGTCGATGAGTGGTCGGGACACCCAAGCCGTCTCGCCGGCGTGTACGTTGTCCAGCGCTGCCCGCAGCTTGGCCGAGTAGCGGCTCAGCCGCGGCAGCTGGGCAGCCGCCGCCGCGACGATCGGCGTCACCCGCTGGTGCACGTCATCGAGGCGGACCAGCACAGCGGCGTCGTAGTCGGGGTCCCGGTGGGTGTTTGGTTGGCCGTCCCTGAGTTGCCAATCGGTGACCACTGCTTTGAATTCGGCGTTTACCGCGCGGAAGTCGGCGTAGGCAGCGGCCAGCGCCGCCGAGTCGATGTGCGCGCGCTCGGTCGGCCAGCAACTCGTCGAGCCGGGTCCGGCCGTCGGGACTGACCCGCAGCGCCCTTCCGTCGATCAGCAAGCCCGATTCGGTGAGCCGGTCAACGGTGCCGGCAACGTCGTCGGTATCTTCTCCGAGCGTCGCGGCCAAGTCGGCAAGGCTCACTCGACCCTTCAGCCGGACCGCTTGCAACACGGCCAACTCGCTCACGTGCGCTCGCTGAGGCGCATCGCGGCCAGCATGGCCAGCAGCGGGCTGGCGGACACCACGTCGGTGTGGCCGCTGGCCAGCGCCGCGCGCACCGCGCCGTCGGAATGGCTGTTCAGTCGTGGGTAGTCGCCGGTGGCGTAACCGCGCAGCGGGCTGACGCGTCGGGCGATGTCGGCCAATTCCCGCAGCTCCGGCGTGTTGTCTTCGGACCACGCGGTCAGCCGCAGGCTCCCGTTACGCACTTCGCCTTCGTTACCGTCGACGGTGACCAGCTTGCCGGCCAGCAACTCGGCGACCCCGCGACCGCAGCCCACCACCGCCACCCGGCCGAGCTCACGGCTGACCACGGCCGCGTGGCTGGTGGCTCCGCCGGTTTCGGTGACCACGCCCCGTGCGATCAGCATGCCGTGAATGTCGTCAGGGCTGGTGTGGTTGCGCACCAGGATGACATCCTCACCGCGATCGGCAGCGTCGATCGCCGCGTCCACCTCGGTGTAGGCCCGCCCGGTGGCCACACCGGGGCCGGCTGGCAAGCCTTTAGCCAAAAGTTCTGCAGCCAAACGGTTTTCCGGTTGCAGTGACGGCCGCAGTAACGCCTCCACATGCGCCGGCCGCACCCGCCGCAGCGTCTCGGTCTCGTCGATAAGGCCGTCGTGGTGCAGTTGCAACGCCAGCCGCACCGCGGCCTGCGCCGACCGCTTCGCCGGCCGCGTCTGCAGCAGCCACAGCGTCCCGTCTTGAATGGTGAACTCGATCTCTTGTACGTCGGAGGCCAGCCGCTCCAACGAACGCGCGGCCCCGATCAGTTCGTCGTAGACAGCCGGCTGCTGGTCGCGCAACGCGGTGATCGGCTCCACGTCGACCGTGCCCGATACCACGTCATCTCCTTGACCGCCGGGCAGCCACTCCCCGAACTGCTCGTTGGCGCCGGTCATCGGGTTTCGCGAAAATACCACGCCCGCACCGGAATTGGTGCCGACGTTGCCGAAGACCATGGCCTGCACCACCGCCGCGGTACCGCCCTGGTCGTCGAGCCCATGATGCGCGCGATACGCGGCGGCGCGCGGTGAACCCCACGATGCGAACACCGCCTCGATTGCTGCGCGCAACTGCAGGTATGCATCGGCAGGCGCGTCGCAGCCGACCGGTGACGCGGCGAAACGCCGGTGGGTGTCGCGGGCGAACGCGACGGTGCCTTCTGCCGCCAGCGCCTCCTCGACCGCGTCGTTGACGCCGAGATCCAACACCGTGTCCATCATCCCGGGCATCGACACCGCTGCACCCGAGCGCACGCTGACCAGTAGCGGATGCGGTCCCCGTCCGAAGGTGCGCGAGGTCGCCGCTTCCAGCCGGAGCATTCCGTCCAGCACGTCGTCCCAGATCGCGTCGATAGTCGCCGCGGGCTCGGCGAGATAGCGCGCGCCCACCTCCGTGGTGATGCAAAACGCGGGCGGTACCGGCAGACCGTTACGACGCATCATGTCGATGCCGTGCCCTTTGTGACCCAGAACCTCCGGCGGGTAGCTCGCGTCGCCGTCCAGCGGCACTACGGGTGGGTTCGGGGTGGACATTCGGATGTTCAGGGTTGGCCGCACAACAGGCTCAGCGCGATCTTGATGTGCGGCTCCTTTGCGGTCGTTTGCGGGTCGGAGGATACCTCTGCCCATGCGTGCCTACCCAATGATCTAGGTTGGCGTCTATGACTGCCTATGATCTCGGGTTACTGATTTTGCGGGTGGTGCTGGGGTTGACCCTCGCAGCTCATGGCTTCAACAAGTTCTTCGGTGGCGGACGGATACCCGGAACCGCGCGCTGGTTCGAAAGCATCGGCATGAAGTACGGCACGTTCCAGGCCGTGGCCGCGGCCAGCACCGAGGTGAGTGCGGGCTTGGGGTTGGCCGCCGGGCTGCTCACGCCCATTCCCGCAGCCGGCTTCGTTGCGCTGATGTTCGTCGCGTCGTGGACCGTGCATCGACCCAACGGCTTCTTCATCGTCAAAGAGGGCTGGGAATACAACCTGGTGCTGGCCCTGAGCGCCGTCGCGGTGGCCACCATCGGCCCCGGCCAGTACAGCCTGGACTGGCTGATCTTCGGGCAAAACTGGCGCAACGGCTGGCACGGCCTGTTGATCTCGCTGCTGCTGGGTCTGGGCGGCGCAATCGGCCAGCTGCTGATCTTCTACCGGCCGCCGGTCAAACAGGCTCAGTAGCCGCTGCCGTTTCGCGCGCCAGCACTTCTTCGGCGGCGCGCTCGCCAGAGCGGATGGCGCCGTCGACCCATCCGCACATGACGGCCGAGCTCTCGGTCCCGGCCCAATGGATGCGGCCGCACGGCTCACGCAGGGTGTAGCCGAACTCGGTGAGCACGCCGGTGGGTGCGTGGCTGATCATCCCGCCGCCGGAGTAGCGCTCCAGACTCCAGTCCTGCTCGTGGTAGCCGACGGGCGAACGGGCCTTGTCGCCGAATCGGTCGACCAACTCGCTCACTACCGCCGCTTGGCGATCCGGCGGCACGAGTTGCCCCAGCCGACGCGCGGCCGGCCCTTCGGTGATGACGCACATGACCCCGGGGGTGCCGGTGTCGGTGCAGGCATCGATGGTCAGGGTGGCCACCGATCCGGGTGAGGCGGTCTGGCCGGAGAGGCCGTCGGCGCGCCAGAACGGCTCGTCGTAGACGACCGAGATCTTGACGATCGCGCCGCTGGGCATCCGCTGGTTTAGATACGACCGATCGATCGGCAGCGTCGGTTCGTAGCTGATCTGGCCGGCGACGGCCAGCGGAACGGCCACGATGACCCGTCGCGCCCGCACGGTCAGGTCGTCGGCTCCGACCATGACGCCGTTGGCGTCCTGGGTGATCTGCCGCACCGGCTGCGACAGCTGCAGCGCGTCGCCGAGTTCGGCGGCCACCGGTCGGTAGATCGCGCCCATCCCGCCAACCGGGCGGGAATCCTGGGCGCCGCCCTCGCTCGACACGACGAAGTCCGGCCCGCCGCCCGACGCCATCTGGTAGAGCATCCAGAGCAACGACACCTCCGACGCGGCCGAGGTGTAGGGGCCGGCCAGTGCCATGTCCAGCATGTCGCGGGCCTGCTGCGACAAGATGTTCTTGTCCAGCCAGGCCGCCAGGCTGATCTGGTCCCACTCGGCGGCCTGGCGGGCCTGCCAGGGGGCTTGCAGCGGGATCGATCGGCACATCTGCCGTACCTTGATCAACCCGACGCCGAGGTTCATCGTCGCCCACGGGCTCACTGTCCACGGGATCGCGCCCGCATACCGGTGCTGCTTGCCGTCGACGATCATCATCGACTCGCCGTCGATGTACTGCTTGTAGGCCGACACACCGAACTCGCTCATCAACGCGTAGACGCGGTCCTGGCCCGGCCCGATCCACGCGCCACCACGATCGATCCACGACCCGTCTGCGAGAACCTCGGTGTAGGTGCGGCCACCGACGCGATCCCGGGCCTCCAGCAGGGCCACCGAGCGGCCGGCCTGCTTCAGCCGCAGGGCCGCCGTCAAACCGGCGAATCCCGCGCCGACAACGCAATAGTCGACATCTGTCATGGCTGATCCCAGCCAGCAAGCTACACCGATCGCGGTATGAGAAGTTCGGATTATGTTGATCCATTCGGTCCGGACGCATCGCAGCGCCGACGACTTCCCGCGCACCGAGCACCTGGCCTACAAGATCGCGCAGGTCGCGGCCGACCCGGTCGCCGTGCCGGCTGAGACCGAGGCGATGGTGATCAACCGGATGATCGACAACGCGGCGGTCAGCGCCGCCTCGGTGCTGCGCCGGCCGGTCACCGACAGCCCGCCGGCAGGCCCTGGCTCACGCGGCCCGGCCGGGCGCGACGGTGTTCGGCGTGGACGGCAGCTACTCCGCGGAATGGGCGGCCTGGGCCAACGGGGTCGCGGTACGCGAACTCGATTACCACGACACATTCCTGGCCGCCGAATACTCCCATCCCGGTGACAACATCCCGCGCGCTGGTCGCGGTCGCCCAGCAACTCGGCGTATGCGGCGCCGATCTGATCCGCGGCCTGGCGACCGCCTACGAGATCCAGATCGACCTGGTCAAGCGGCATCTGTCTGCACGAGCACAAGATCGACCACGTCGCGCACCTCGGCCCGTCGGTGGCCGCCGGACTGGGCACCATGCTGCGGCTGCGACGCCGAGACCATCTATCAGGCGATCGGGCAGGCGTTGCACCTGACCACCGCCACCCGCCAATCCCGCAAGGGATCGATCTCCAGCTGGAAGGCGTTCGCGCCCGCCTGCGCCGGCAAGGTCGCCATCGAGGCGGTCGACCGCGCGATGCGCGGCGAGGGCTCGCCGGCGCCCATCTGGGAGGGTGAGGACGGCGTGATCGCCTGGCTGCTGTCGGGCCCCGAGCACACCTACCAAGTGCCGCTGCCCGGACCCGGGGAGCCCAAACGCGCCATCCTGGACAGCTACACCAAGGAGCACTCCGCCGAATACCAGAGCCAGGCGCCGATCGACCTGGCCCGCCGGCTGCGCGAGCGCATCGGTGACCTCGACCAGATCGCGTCGATCGTGCTGCACACCAGCCACCACACCCACTACGTGATCGGCACCGGTTCCGGCGACCCGCAGAAGTTCGACCCCGACGCCTCGCGGGAGACGCTGGATCACTCGCTGCCCTACATCTTCGCCGTCGCGCTGCAGGACGGCACCTGGCACCACGAACGCTCCTATGCCCCCGAACGCGCGCACCGGCCCGACACCGTCGAGTTGTGGCACAAGATCTCCACCGTCGAGGACCCGGAGTGGACCCGCCGTTACCACTCGACCGACCCGGCGGAGAAGGCATTCGGGGCGCGCGCGGAGGTGACGCTCAAGAGCGGCGAGGTGATCACCGACGAGCTCGCCGTCGCCGACGCGCATCCGTTGGGCGCGCGGCCGTTCGACCGCGAACAGTACATCGGCAAGTTCACCGAACTCGCCGACGGCGTGGTGGATGCCGTTGAGCAGCAACGCTTCCTGAACGCCGTGCAGCGTCTGGGCGACCTAAGGGCGGCGACCTGGGCGCGTTGAACGTGCGGGTGCCGCCCGAGGTGCTGACAAGGCACCGTTCATCCCGGCCGGGATCTTTCGATGACCGGCTACAGCAGGTCGGTGATCGTCTTGAGGCCGGCGTCGTAAAGCACCCCGGGCAGCATGCCGCCGTCGTGCTCGATGGTGGTGCCGTTGACAAAGTCCGCGTCCCCGCCGGCCAAGAAAACGCACACCCGGCCCACCTCTGCGGGCTCACCCGCGCGCCGCAACGGGACGGCGGCGAAATACTTTTCGCCGGTCGGATCGTCCTTGGGCAGCACGAACGCCCGGAAATTCTCCGTCATCGTCGGCCCCAGTGCCACGCAGTTGACCCGGACCTTCGGCCCCCATTCCTCGGCCAACGACCGGGTGAGGTGGTTCAGCCCGCTTTTGGCCGCGCCGTAGGAGACCAGCGTCGGTGAGCCCGCCGGATGCCCGGCGCCGCTGGAAATGTTGATGATGCAACCGGTTCCGTCCTGCGTGGCCATCTGCCGGTAGGCGCGGACGGCGAACCACAGCGGACTGATGAGGTTCATCTGCACCGCGAAGGCATGGAACAGCGCCGTGCGTTCGTAGTCGTCGTCACTGCGGGTGCACCCTGGATGCGTTGCACGAGTTCGGGAATGCTCTCCGCGTGCGGCGCCGGTACCGTCCCGCCGGCGTTGTTCACCAAGATGTCGACTCGGCCGTGGGCGGCGACGACGTCGCCGACGAAGGCGTCGATCGAGTGGTAGTCGCCTTGATCGCAGACTCTTTGTGAGGCGCGGGCCGACCAGTCCGCCTCGATGCCGGGGATGTTCTCCAGCGGCGAGCGTGCGCAGCCGACGACGGTGGCGCCGGCGCGTAGCAGCTCATGGGCGATGCCAACACCGACACCACGGCTGGTTCCGGTGACGATCGCGACCTTGCCGTCCAGGACGCTCATCGATCGGCCTCCTCACGCAGTTTGTTGACAGTTACTGTCAGCACGACATACTGTGCCACTCGGGTCATCGACGTGTAAAGGGTCGGGAGGTCAAAGATGAGTAGTCCGTCCAAGCTTCGTGTCGTTCAGTGGGCGACCGGAGGCGTCGGCAAGGCCGCCATCGAATGCGTGCTCAATCATCCGCAACTGGAGCTGGTCGGGTGCTGGGTGCACAGCGCGGACAAGAACGGGCGCGACGTCGGCGACATCCTCGGCACCGCTGACGCTGGGTGTCACCGCCACCTCCAGCATCGACGAGGTGCTGGCCCTGGATGCCGACTGCGTCATGTACAGCCCGCTGGTCCCCAACGACGAAGAGGTCATAGCGATCCTGCGGTCCGGTAAGAACGTGGTCACCCCGGTCGGCTGGGTATACCCCGACCCGGGCAACTCCGCGGCACCAGGCCGTCGCCGACGCCGCGGTCGAAGCTGGGGTGACCCTGCACGGTTCGGGGATCCACCCCGGCGGCATCACCGAGCGATTCCCGCTCATGCTGTCGTCGCTCTCGTCGGCCGTCACCCACGTTCGCGCCGAAGAGTTCTCCGACATCCGCACCTACAACGCCCCGGACGTCGTGCGCCACATCATGGGATTCGGCGGTACCCCCGAGGAAGCCATGCAGGGGCCGATGGCCAGCCTGCTCGAGGCGGGCTTCAAGCAGTCGGTGCGAATGGTCGCCGACCACATGGGATTTCGCATCGACCCGAACATCAGGACCATTCAGGACGTCGCGGTGGCGACCTCCGACATCGACTACGGCCCGTTCCCGATCGCCACGGGAACCGTGGCCGCGCGCCGGTTCCGCTGGCAGGCCCTCGTCGACGGCGAGCCGGTCATCACCGCGGCGGTCAACTGGCTGATGGGTGAGGAGAACCTGGATCCGGCCTGGAATTTCGGTGGCCGCGGCGAACGCTTCGAGGTCGAGATCACCGGCGACCCGACCGTGAGCCTCACCTTCAAGGGACTGCAACCGGAGACGATCGCCGAAGGGCTGATGACGGAATCCGGGTGTCGTGGCCACCGCCAACCATTGCGTCAACGCCATTCCCGACGTCTGCGCCGCCGAACCCGGCATCAAGACCTACCTGGACCTGCCGCTGTTCGCCGGGCGCCCGGCCGCCGATCTCGCGGCGGGTAACCATGACCGGTGCGTCCTGGCCGACGTCTCGTTCTGTCACCTCGTCGTCGGAGTGACCGACATGGACCGCGCTCTGGCGTTCTACCGCGACGTGCTCGGCATGGAGGTGGTGTTCGAAACCCTGATCTCCGGCGAGCCTTTCGACGCGGTGCTGCACGCCAAACGCAAGCAAGAAGGCCGGGTGGTCGGCGGCCTGCTGGGCGGACTGATGGTGGAGCTGCTGTCGCTGGGCGGCCCACCTGCCGCGGACAAGCCGGCGCGTCGCGGCATCACCGGAATCCAGAACGTGTCGTTGTCGGTGACCGATCTCGACGACACCCATCGCCGCATCAGCGACGCCGGCTATCAGCCCGACCAGGAGCCGTTCGAGATCGGCGGTGTCCGAATGTTTTTCGTCAAGGACCCGGACGGGACACCGGTCGAGTTCATCGAGTTGCCCGACGGTGCGCGCAGCACCTACGAGATGCACCGCGGCGTGCCGCTGCAGATGGGACCCGCCACATGACGTACACCCACCCCGACTCGATGCGCGGCCACGTCGCGATCGTCACCGGCGCCGCCCAGGGCGTCGGCAAGGGCATCGCCGCCGCGCTGCTCGAACGCGGTGCGGCGGTGCTGCTGGTCGACATCCAAGATGAGGTGCTGGCGGCGACTACCGCCGAGCTGCAGGCGGCGGGCCGCGTCGAGAAACTGGTTGCCGATCTGCGGGATCCGGACAGCGCGCAGCGGATCGTGGCGGCTGCCGTCGACGCCTTCGGCACGGTGCACGGACTGGTCAACAACGCGATCGCCACCAACGAGCCCAAGGCGTTCGTCGACATCACCACCGAGGACTTCGCGCTCGGTCACGACGTCGGCCCCCGCGCGACATTCCTGCTCATGCAGGCCGTGCACCCGTTGATGGTCGAGGCGGGCGGCGGGTCGATCGTCAACCTCGGCTCGGGGACGGGTACCGGCGGCGAACCCAAGTGGGGCGGATACGCCGCCGCCAAGGAAGGCATCCGCGGCCTGTCGAAGGTCGCCGCGCTGGAATGGGGACGCGACAACATCCGCGTCAACGTCATCTGCCCGTTCGCCGAATCCGACGGCGTCAAACTGTGGAAGCAGTTCGCGCCCGACGATTATGCGAAGGCGGTGGCGCGCGTTCCGATGAAACGCATCGGCGACGTCCGCACCGACGTCGGCGCGCTGGTGGCGTTCCTGCTCAGCACCGACGCGACATTCATCACCGGGCAGACCATTCACGTCGACGGCGGGATCGGCTGCTTCCGATGACCTTTCCGACGAGGCAAGAGTCGCTGCGGGACGGCAGCGCGCGCAGATCCGGGCCGACATTCGACGTGCGGCGTTTCGGCTGTTCATCGAACATGGATACGACGCCGTGACAACGGAGGAAATCGCCGCGGCCGCAGGCGTTTCGCCGCGTACCTTCTTCCGGCACGTGCCGACGAAGGAGGAGGTGCTGCTGGCGCCGGTTCGGCACGGCGGCGCCGCGATCGTCAACCTGCTCGAACAGCGGCCCGCCGCCGAGTCGCCCGACGTCGCGCTGATCAACGCCATCATCACCCGAACCCGCTCGTTCGACGCGGCCGACATCGAAGAGTGGCGCAAAGCCTTGCTGGTGGCCCCCGATCTGCTCGGCAAGGTGACCATGGTCACACGCCCGCCGACAAGGAGCGGGCGGCCAAGCTGGTCGCTGAACGCATGGGCGCCAATCCCGATACCGACATCCGTCCCGGCCTGCTGGTCCAACTTGCCTTCGCGGCAGCGGATTACGGTTTTCAGCAGTGGGTGCGCCAGTCCCGCAACCGTCGGCCGCTGGATCGCTATGTCACCGAGGCCCTCGAAGCGGTCAAGAGCCCGCACTGGAAAAGGAAGCGCGCCTCATGAGCGTCGCGAAGACCAGGAGTAAGGCGTCATCGCTGGCGCTGGTAGCGGTGGCCTACGCCGTCGCTATCGGGGTGGCCGCGGTCTGGCTGGTGTGGGGTGTGAGCAGCGGGCGGCTGTGGCTGGATACCTTAATCGCCGATGTGCTGGCGACCCTGGTGGTGTTCGTTTTCAGCCGGGTGTATCGCAATTCGAGCTTCTACGACGCGTACTGGAGCGTGATTCCCCCTCTGCTGCTGTTCTACTGGTGGAGTCAGTCCGGTGTGCACCAGCTGCGTTGCTGGCTTGTCGCGGTGGTGGTCGTGGCGTGGGCGGTGCGCCTGACCGCCAATTGGGTGTACGCGTTTCCTGGCCTGCACCACGAGGATTGGCGCTATCCGATGTTCCGGCAGCGTGCGGGGCGGTGGGAATTCTTCGCTGACCTGGTGACGATTCACCTCATCCCCACCCTGATGGTCTTCGCGGGCATGCTGCCGGTGTACGTCGCGGTGACCCGACCCGGTCCCGACGTCGGTTGGCTGACGGCTGTCGCGTTCGTGGTGGGGCTGGCAGCGGTGAGCCTGGAGCTGGTCGCCGACGTGCAGTTGCACCGATTCACCCGGAATCGGAGTGCCGGCGAGGTGATGGACCGCGGACTGTGGGCCTGGTCGCGGCATCCGAACTACTTCGGAGAGTTCAGTTTCTGGTTCGCCCTGGCGTTGTTCGGTATCGCAGCCTCACCCTCGGACGCCTGGTGGCTGTGGGCGGGGGCGCTGGCGATGCTGGGCATGTTCCTCGGCGCGAGTATCCCGATGATGGAGACGCGCAGTCTGGAACGGCGCCCGGCTTATCGGGATGTGGTCAAGCGGGTGCCACGTTTCGTGCCGCGTCCGCCACGGCGTGCCGGCTCAGCAGGCGCTCGGATGTGACTCGCAGTACGGGGTAGTCCCCGGGAAGCGATACCGGTGCGCGGCCACCCAATGGTAGACGGCTTCTTCGATGAAGCGGATACCGGGAATCCGATAGATCGCCAACGGGATTCGGGTGCCGACGGCAGCCGAGAAGGCCGCGTTGGCGGCCTCTGCGCCGGAGTAGACGGCCCCCGAGGAGTCCAGCCATCGCACCGATTCCAGCAGGCTCGCCGGCGCGATAGCCAGTCGCTGCGCGGCGCCGGGACTTTGCAGGGTTTCGGTCTTCAGGTCACCGGTTCGATCCAACCTCAACAGCAAATCCCGTGAGCGAGTGCACATTCCACAGGCCCCGTCGAAGAACAGGGTTCCTGCAACTGCGGTGTTCATCGTGAGGCCTGCTGCCGCGGCTGCAGGTGCAAGACCAAAGCCTCGCCGATCGACCCGCGTGCCCGTATACCGGCGATCGCGAACACCATGCCGGTGCCGATCTCGGTCAGGGCGGAAAACCAGGAGAACCACGTGACGTTGGTGTGCGGTAACGAGATGAAGCTGTCCTGATACCCGGGCAGGAAAGTCGGTAGCAGGTGTGCGTAGGTGAAGCCCACGGCGCTGCCGAACCCGACGGCGATCGCCGCTTCCGGTGCGCGGCGGCGTCGGGTGAGCGCCATGATGACCGCGGCCGCGACGAAAACCCCCTGGATCATGCCGGCGACCATAATGAACGGCGGCGATGCCGACATGCCGCGGCGCAGATGGTCCAAGCCATGGATTCCGAATCCGACGACGAATGCTATTGCGGCCCAACGGAGAATGTCGCTCGTATTTGCGCGTCCTGGCGAAATCTGATCGATCATCGCGGATCACCGTCCTTGGTGGAGGCGGGTAAGGAGGATTTGCGAAATCGCCCGCCCAATCACCGTTCTACTACTACGACCAGTAGTAGTCAAGGGCGGTGTTGTTCTGCCGAACCCGGCCAATCCAGCTAGAACACGTTCTAGTCTTGCCGCCATGGGCTTTCTCAAACAGGAAACTCCGCAGATCGACTTCGAGGAGTGGAGCAAGGGCACCCGCGCCGAGAAGATCATCCCGATGGCCCGGCACTGGGCCGAGGTCGGCTTCGGCACACCGGTAGCGCTGCACCTGTTCTACGTCGTCAAGATCGCCCTGTACATCCTGGCGGCCTGGCTGCTCGCGCTGACCACTACGGGAATCGACGGCTTCACCAATGTCGCGCACTGGTACGCCGAGCCGATCGTGTTCGAGAAGGTCGTGCTCTACACCATGCTGTTCGAGGTGGTCGGCCTGGGCTGCGGCTTCGGGCCGCTGAACAACCGGTTCTTCCCGCCGATGGGCTCGATCCTGTACTGGCTGCGGCCCGGCACCATCCGGCTGCCACCCTGGCCCGATCGCATACCGCTCACCAAGGGGGATGCGCGCACCCCGGTCGACGCGCTGCTGTACGGCGCGCTGCTGGTGTTGCTGGTCATCGCGATCTTCTCCGACGGCACCGGGCCGGTTCCGGCGCTGGGCACGACAGTCGGGGTGCTGCCGGCGTGGCAGATCTGGGCGGTGCTCGGCGTGCTGGCGGTGCTCGGTCTGCGCGACAAGGTCATCTTCCTGGCCGCCCGCGGCGAGGTGTACGCCTCGTTCACGGTCGCGTTCCTGTTCGCCGGCTACGGCGTGGACATGATCCTGGGCGCCAAGCTGGTCTGCCTGGTGATCTGGCTGGGCGCGGCGACGTCCAAGCTCAACAAGCACTTCCCGTTCGTCATCTCGACGATGATGAGCAACAACCCGGTATTCCGGCCGCGGTTCATCAAACGGGCGTTCTTCGAACACTTCCCGGACGACCTGCGGCCCGGGCCGGCCGTCACGCTGGCTCGCGCATTTCAGCACCGCGATCGAAGGACTGGTGCCGCTGGTGCTGTTCTTCAGCCACGGCGGCTGGCCGACCGCGATCGCCGCATTCGTCATGCTGTGCTTCCACTTCGGCATCCTGTCGTCGATTCCCGATGGGCGTGCCGCTGGAGTGGAACGTCTTCATGATGTTCAGCGTGCTGGCGCTGTTCGTCGGCCACGCCTCCGTCGGGCTGCGCGACCTGACCAACCCGCTGCCGATTGCTGCTGTTCGCCGTCGTCGCGGGAACCGTCGTGGTGGGAAACCTGTTCCCGCGCAAGGTGTCATTCTTGCCCGGCATGCGCTACTACGCGGGCAACTGGGACACCACGCTGTGGTGCATCAAACCGTCGGCCGACGAGAAGATCGCCACGAACATCGTGGCGATCGCGAGCATGCCCGCCGCCCAGCTGGAGAAGTTCTACGGCAGCAAGGAGGCCGCGCAGATCCCGATGTACATGGGATATGCGTTCCGCGCCTTCAACACTCACGGCCGGGCGCTGTTCACCTTGGCGCACCGCGCGATGGCCGGTCACAACGAGGACGACTACGTCCTCACCGACGGTGAACGAATCTGCAGCACCGCCATCGGGTGGAATTTCGGCGACGGGCACTTCAGCAACGAGCAGTTGGTCGCGGCCCTGCAGCAGCGCTGCCACTTCGAGCCGGGCGAGGTGCGCGTGGTGATGCTCGACGCCCAGCCGATCCACAGGCAGACCCAGCAGTACCGGCTGGTGGACGCCGCCACCGGCGAATTCGAGCGCGGCTACGTCCGGGTGGCCGACATGGTGACCCGCCAGCCCTGGGCGGACGACGTCCCCGTCCAGTTGCTGAACGTCTCGTCGGCAGAGGCGCGCGGGGCCGACTAATTCGACTGCCCGCCCAGTTCTAGGGTGACGCATATGGCGCTGATCGCGTACCAGGCTCGTCGCGCCGTAGACACAACCCATGGGAAGGACGGAGCAGATGCCTCACTTGCAGCTGGACACGTCAGGTAATTACTCGGTCGAAGTCAAACGCGAATTCGCTCGTCGACTCGGCGACGTTTACGCCGAGAAGATGCAGACCTCTCCCGATATCGTCGACGTGACGATCCGCGAACACGGCCCCGGCGGGGTATGGCGGTGCGGAAGTGAACCACATCCGTCCGCCGTGCTTTCATGTGACATCCGGCGAGGACGCACTGTCGAGCAGCGCGGCCAGTTGGCCGATGCTCTGGTCGACGTCGCCGTCGATGTCCTGGGCGTCGATGACCGGTATTTCAACGTCGAATTCACCCAGCACGCCGGAGACGAGATCTACAGCTCGGTAGAGATCGATGGCGTCGTGCACCGTGGCTTCGCGCCGGACTGGAGTTCGTCGGAAGCTACGACGCCGGCGGTTGAGCAGATACGAGAAGCCCACCGCTAGCCGTCCCCGTCGCGCCGGCCTGACGCCGAAGGCCGAGCACCGCTCCACTGGGACGCTCGGCCTTGCTCGCGAGCGTTAGGCGCCGGCCCGCACTTCCTCGGCGGCGGCGACCATGTTGTGCAGTGACGCCTTCACCTCATCCGGGTTGCGGGTTTTCAGGCCGCAGTCGGGGTTGACCCAAAGTCGCTCAGCGGGAACGGCTTTCAGCGCCGCCCGCAGCGACTTGGCGATCTCGTCGGTACTCGGCACCCGCGGCGAGTGGATGTCGTAGACACCGGGTCCTACGCTGTTGGCAAACCCGACCGAGTTCAGGTCGTCGAGCACCTCCATGTGCGAGCGGGCCGCCTCGATGGAGGTGACGTCGGCATCCAGGTCGGCGATCGCGCCGATCACCTCGCCGAACTCCGAGTAGCACAGGTGGGTGTGGATCTGCGTCGAGTCGGCCACACCCGAGGTCGCCAGCCGGAACGCGCCGACCGCCCAATCCAGGTAGGCCTCCTTGGCGGCGTCGCGCAGCGGCAGCAGTTCCCGCAGCGCGGGCTCGTCGACCTGGATCACCGCGATGCCGGCCGACTGCAGGTCCACCGTCTCGTCGCGAATGGCCAGCGCCACCTGGTTGGCGGTGTCGGCCAGCGGCTGGTCGTCGCGGACGAACGACCAGGCCAGGATCGTGACCGGGCCGGTCAACATGCCCTTGACCGGCTTGTCGGTCAGCGACTGGGCGTATTTGGCCCAGTCCACCGTCATCGGGTGCTGGCGGGTGACGTCGCCGTAGAGGATCGGCGGCCGCACGCAGCGGCTGCCGTAGGACTGCACCCAGCCGTTCTTGGTGGCGAAGAACCCGTCGAGCTGCTCGGCGAAGTACTGCACCATGTCGTTGCGTTCCGGCTCGCCGTGCACCAGCACGTCCAGACCGAGTTCCTCCTGCAGCTTGATGACGTCGGCGATCTCTTTTTTCATCCGGCTCTCGTACTCGGCTTGGTCGATTTCGCCGGCGACCAATGCAGCGCGAGCCTTACGGATTGCCGATGTCTGCGGAAACGACCCGATCGTCGTCGTCGGCAGCGGCGGCAGGTGCAGACGCGCAATTTGCGCCTCCCGGCGCTCTGCAGCTGGCCCGCGTTCGGTGCCCGTTTTGGTGATCGAGTCGATGCGGGCGCGGACCTGGTCGTTGTGCAGGCGGGGATCCGAGCGGCGGGACTTCACCGCGGCGTTGGAGGCTTCGATCTCCTTCGCGACCGCGTCGCGTCCGTCGCGCAGCGCGCGCGCCAAAGTGGCGACCTCGTACACTTTTTCGGCGCCGAACGCCAGCCAGCTACGCAGGGCGTCGTCCAGGTCGGTTTCGGGCTCCAGCGAGTACGGCACATGCAGCGTCGAGCACGAGGTAGAAACAGCGACTGTCGCGGCTGAGCCCAGCAGGCTGGCCAGTCGGCTCAGCGCCGACTCCAGGTCGGTGCGCCAGATGTTGCGCCCGTTGACGATTCCGGCCACCAGCGTCTTGCCCGCCAGCTCGGGAACGCTCGCCACCGCGGTGTCGGCGCCGCGGACCAAGTCGACGCCGATCGCCTCGACGGGTGTGCGGGCCAGCGCGGGCAGGGCGCTACCCGGATCGCCGAAGTAGGTGGCCACATGGATGGCCGGCCGTTTGTCCAGCGATCCCAGTGTGTTGTACACCTGCTCGGCCAGCGCGGCCGCATCGGCGTAGATATCAGTGACCAATGCGGGCTCGTCGATCTGCACCCACTCGGCGCCGTCGGCCAATAGCGAAAGCAGCTCGCAGTACAGGGGGACCAGCTCGTCGAGCCGCTCGATCGGTGCGCCCGCACCGTCGACCGCCTTGCTCAGCAACAGGAAAGTGAGCGGACCGATGATCACCGGACGCGCCGGAATCCCTTGGTCGGCAGCCTCTTTGAGTTCAGCGAGCACCTTGTCGGAGTGTAGTGAGAACTTCGTGTCCGGACCGATCTCCGGGACGATGTAGTGGTAGTTGGTGTCGAACCACTTGGTCATCTCCAACGGCGCGATGTCCTCGGTGCCGCGAGCGGCCGCGAAATATCGGTCCAGCTCGTCGGAAACGGCTTGCACCCGCGTCGGCAGCGCGCCGAGCAGCACGGCGGTGTCGAGCATCTGGTCGTAGTAGGAGAAGGTGTTGACCGGCACCGAATCCAGGCCGGCGGCGACCAGCTGCGACCAGGTGTCGCGGCGCAGGCCGGCGGCGACATTCTCCAGCTCAGATCGGCTGGTGCGGCCCGCCCAGTAACCCTCGGTTGCACGCTTGAGTTCCCTGCGCGGGCCGATACGCGGAGAGCCGGTGACGGTGGCGGTAAACGGTGTAGCGGTCACGAATTCGTCCATTCACTCGACGGGGTGGTCACCGCCAGCGGACGCGAAGCAGACCCAGTTGCGGTGTGCCGCCAGCACACTGCTGCAACCAGGACAGCCATCCGCCCATTCCACGAGGCGATGAGCCGCCAGGCGCGGCGCGCCCGGCACAGCCGGCAGGTCTTCGGACTCACAGGCGCGCACCGGGTGGTGCTCCTATTGGCCGTCGCTTCCCGGTCTCGGTTCTTATCTCAAGACCAGTGCTTGTTGACGGCGCTCGTTCCTGCTTACCGCTGCGGGACAGTCCCGGACTTTCACCGGGTTCCCTCTTACGAAGCACAACTAAACATGTTTCGCTCGATGCCGGCGCTGCCCCTTGTAAACCCCTTGAGACGCCACCGGCAGACCAGCTGCGTAGTGCAGATTACCGGGCGGCAAGCGCCTCGGCGATGGGCAGGTCGCCGTCGTTGAACTCGATGGTCCGGCCGATGGTCGCGTCATCGCTCAGCACGGCGGCCGCCACCAGGGCGACGTTCTCCCGCGAGACCTCTCCGGCGCTGCCCACCGCGATCTGGCCGGTCGCCGGTTCCAGCGTCAGTCGGCCGGGCCCCAGCACGGTCCAATCGAGGTCGCTGGCCCGAAGGTGGGCATCGGCGGCAGCCTTGGCCTCGGCGTAGTGGAAGAACGGATTGTCCTCCGGCACACCGTGGTCCGGTCCCGCGCCGAAGTACGACACCATCACGAAACGCCGCGTTCCGGCTTGCCGGGCCGCGTCGATGAGCCGGATCGCGGCATCGCGGTCGACCGCATAGGTGCGGGCCGGGTTGCCGCCACCGGCGCCGGCGGAGAACACCACCGCGTCGTATCCGGCGAGCAGCTCGGCCAGCGCGTCGGTGTCCAGCGTCTCGATGTCCGCGACGACCGGGCGGGCGCCCGTCGCGCCGACGTCCCCGGCGTGGTCGGGGTTGCGGAAGACCGACGTCACCTGATCGCCCCGCTCGGTCAGGATGCGGGCCAGGTGCAAAGCGACCTTGCCGTGGCCACCGATGACGACAACGCGCGACATGACTCTCGACGCTACCCGCCGGTAAGCACCCCCGCGGCGAGCCGTCCAACGGGTTGGTCAACAATCGAGGAACAACCTCAAGTCTTAAGGAGAAGTCATGGCTGAAGCGGTCATCGTCGAGGCGGTGCGTTCACCGATCGGCAAGCGCAATGGCGGGCTGTCCGGCGTCCACCCCGCCGACCTGTCCGCGCAGGTGCTGAACGGACTGGTCGAGAAGGCGGGCGTCGACCCCGGGATCGTCGACGATGTGATCTGGGGATGTGTCATGCAAGCCGGCGAGCAGGCGCTGGACATCGGGCGCACCGCGTTGCTGACCGCCGGCTGGCCGGAGACCGTTCCCGGTGTCACCGTCGACCGTCAGTGTGGATCCAGCCAGCAGTCGATTCACTTCGCCGCCGCGGGTGTGATCGCCGGCCACTACGACGTCGTCGTCGCCGGCGGTGTGGAGTCGATGTCGCGGACCCCGATGGGATCCTCGCTGGCCAACGGCGGCAGGCCGTTCTCGCAGACCTTCCTGGACCGCTACCACGGCGCGATCCCCAACCAGGGCATCGGCGCGGAGATGATCGCCGAGCAGTGGGGTCTGGACCGGACCGCGCTTGACGAATTCTCCCTCGGATCGCACGAAAAGGCCGCTGCTGCACAGGATTCCGGTGCGTTCGACGACCAGATCGTGGCCATCAAAGATCAGGACGGGAACGTCGTCCTCAAGGACGAGGGCATCCGCCGCGGCACGCCGATGGAGAAAATGGCGCAGCTGAAGCCCGCCTTCAAGGAGGACGGCGTGATCCACGCCGGTAACTCCAGCCAGATCTCCGACGGTTCGGCCGCGCTGCTGTTCATGTCGGCGGAGAAGGCAAAGGCGTTGAAACTCAACCCAATCGCCAAGGTGCACACCGCCATTCTGGCCGGCGCCGACCCGGTGATCATGCTGACCGCGCCGATCCCGGCGACCCAGAAGGCGCTGAAGCGCTCCGGCCTGAAGCTAGAGGACATCGGGGTGTTCGAAGTCAACGAGGCGTTCGCGCCGGTCCCGCTGGCGTGGCTTAAAGATGTCGGGGCTGACGAGAAGAAGCTGAACCCCAACGGCGGTGCGATCGCGCTCGGCCATCCGCTCGGCGGATCCGGTGCCCGGATCATGACCACGATGCTCTACCACATGCGGGACAAGGGAATTCGTTACGGTTTGCAGACGATGTGTGAGGGCGGCGGTCAGGCCAACGCCACGATTGTGGAGCTGCTGTGACGGCACCCGCAGTGCTCACCGAGCGCCGCGGTGACGTCCTTGTCATCACGATCAACCGGCCGGAGGCGCGCAACTGCGTCAACGGTGCCGTCAGCATCGGCGTCGGTGACGCGCTCGAGCAGGCGCAGCACGACGCCGAGGTGCGGGCGGTGGTGATCACCGGTGCCGGCGACAAATCCTTCTGTGCAGGAGCGGATCTCAAGGCGATTTCCCGCCGCGAGAATCTGTATCACCCCGACCACGGTGAGTGGGGCTTCGCCGGCTACGTCCACCACTTCATCGACAAGCCGACCATCGCGGCTGTCAACGGCACCGCGTTGGGCGGCGGCACCGAGCTGGCGCTGGCCAGTGACCTCGTGGTGGCCGAGGAACGCGCGAAGTTCGGTCTGCCCGAGGTGAAAGTCGGTCTGATCGCCGGGGCCGGCGGTGTGTTTCGCATCGTGCATCAGCTGCCCCGCAAGGTCGGAATGCAGATGCTGCTGACCGGTGAACCGATCAGCGCCGCCGAGGCCGCCCAGTGGGGACTGATCAACCAGGTCGTGCCGGACGGCACAGTGCTGGAAGCCGCGCTGGCCCTGGCCGAGCGGGTTACCGTCAACGCGCCGCTGTCCGTGCAGGCCAGCAAGCGGATCGCCTGTGGCGCCGACAACGGCGTCATCCCCGACGAGGAGCCCGGCTGGGCCCGCACCGCACGCGAATTCGGCACCTTGCTGAAGTCCGAGGACGCCAAAGAAGGCCCACTGGCGTTCGCGGAGAAGCGCCAGCCGGTCTGGAAGGCGTGCTGAGCGGAGCGCGCGGCGATCGCAAGCGCGGCGAAGCCGGGCGCAGCGGGTCGCCGCGACAACCTAGCGCGACAACCTAGGAGACTGCTGAATTAGTGGTATTTGGGGCGGGGTGCCTTGAGCCGCGTGGCGGCGTTGTTGAAGTCAGACCCTGGGGTCGACACGAAGGTCACCCCGCCGTGTCGAGCGTGGCATCGAGTGTGTCGGGATGCAAGGGCCTGTGGCGGGTGGTTTAGGCGATGGCCCAGGTGGTTCCGGTGTGGTTTAGGCCCATCGTGATGAGTCGGCGCAAGTTCAAAGCGGCGACTCGGTGGTGCAGCCAGTGGTCGTTCTTGCTGACACCGCGGTAGGGGACTTTGCGGTTGTTGCGGGTCAGCCATGCAATGGCACGTTCGACCATGGGTCGGTGCCGTCGGTATTCGGTCTGCCAGGCGGGGTCACGTGCCAGGGTGCGGGCGCTACGTAGGTGGTGTTCGTAGGTGCTGATGGTCAGCTTGCGTCCATGTTTGGCGGTGGTGCATTGCGCCGCCAAAGGGCAGGAGCGGCAGTATCTTTCAAAGCAGACACCGCCACTAGGTCGGATCGGCAGGGTATGAGCCGCAGGGCAGGTCACGGTGCGGGCGGTGAAGTCGATGGTGAAATCGTCGCTGGTGAAGCCGCCGGGAACCGGGGCGCGCAGTGGTGTCGGCTTGATTACTGCGACGTGTCCGGCGGCGGCCAACGCTGCGCGTGCTGCGCCGGTGCCGTAGGCCGAATCGCCGAGCACCCGTACCGGGGCCAGTTCGCTGGCCAGCAGAGTCAGCCCGACGACGGCTTCGTGGTTGTCGGGGCCGTTGGCCTTGGCCAACGCACAGTCGGTGATGATCCCGGTGTCGGGTTCGACGGCGATGTGAGCCTTGAAGCCGTCCTGGCGACGATGCACGGTCTTGTGCGCGTGACGGGCTTCGGGATCCACCGTGGAGATCACCCGATCTGGGACCACCTTCTGGGCGATGCGCCAGCGCCCGTCGGTGCCATCGGAGCCCTCGACGGGTTCGACGTCTTGGCCGGCGATTAGTGCCAACAACGCGACCGCTTCGGCGGCACGGGCACCGAGTGGTTGTTCAGGCAGATGCCCCAACACCTGGTGGGCGTCGTTGACCAGCGCATCGACCAACTGCTCGCGGGCCACGGCATCATTCCAGGCGATCGCGGGTTTACCCGGGTCGCCATAGTCATGGGCACTGCAGTGGACCGCCATGATCTCGGCTGCGCCGGGGACCTCGCGGCCAACCCGGCGGATCGCGCCGATGAGCTGGGTGACGGTGTCCTGGGTGGCCACCGCGTCGTCGAGGACCGTGGAATCCAGGGCGCGCCGCGTCCTGCCTGTCAGCACTCCCGTAGCGGCTACTACCGCCTTGACCGCGTCGAAGATCCGGTTCGGGGCATCCGAGCCCGCCAGTCGGCGCCGCCAATAGGTCAACGTCGTGGAATGAAACGCGGTCGCACTCACCGGCAGACCACAGGCCGCCTTCCAGCGCAGATCAAACGTGACTGCATCAACGGTCTCGTTATCGGACAAGCCATGCAATGCCTGCAGCGTGATCACGCTGGCCATCACCTCGGCAGGCACACTCGGACGGCCCCGCCGCGATGGAAACAGATCGGCGAACATCTCCTCAGGGAACAACTCCCGGCGATGGGCCGCTAGAAACGCAAAAACACTGCCGCCCTTTAGGAGATGACCCGCGACCGACTCCGCATCCAACAACTCACGCTGATCATCAGATCGACCCTGCACCCCAAAATCATCCCGAACAACACCACTCAACAGCCCGACCGCCACGCGAAATAATTCAGCAGTCTCCTAGCGCGCCAGCGTGTTCACGGCCCGACCGAAGACCCCCGGAAGCAGACTGGCTGCCGGCACGACCGCGCGCCGGCCCAGCCGCGGCGTGGTGGCCAGCACCAGCGCGCGGGTGAGCAATCGGTAGTTGCGGGTGATGTGGTGCCACGCCGCCTCGTACGACAACGGCGCCTCGTCGATGATCGCTGTTACGGCGGCACCGGCCTGCTTGACCGCGAGACTGATGCCCTCGCCGGTCAGCGCATCCTCGTAACCCGCTGCGTCGCCGACTAGTAACACCCGCCCGGCGACCCGGTGGGAGACGACTCGGCGCAGCGGCCCGCAGCCGCGCGGCTGTCCGGGCGGGGCGCCGCGCAATTGCTCAGCCAGCCGCGGAAACCAGGCCAGGTCGGGCTTGTGGCGAGACAGTATCGCCACGCCGACCAGATCCGGCTCCACCGGTGTCACATATGCCTCGCCCCAGGGCGACCAGTGCACTTCGACGAACTCCGACCATGCCGGTACCGAAAAGTGCCAGCGCACACCGTAGCGCCGCGGTTGTCCCGCCACCGCATTGATGCCGACGACGCGGCGCATGGCCGAGTGCAGTCCATCGGCTGCCACCATCCATTTCGCGCGCACCCCGGCCGCGGTGACACCGGCCGCGTCCTGGTCGACGCTGGTCACGCGCGTCGAAACCCATTCGGTGTCTTGTTCTTTCGCGCGGGCAGCCAGCGCAGCGTGCAACGTGGTGCGTCGCACGCCCCGACCCGGTTGGGCGCTGAAGCGTGCTTCGGCACGACGGTGCTCGCTAAGGTAAGCGATGCCCCGCAACGGCATCCCGACTGGGTCGACGCCCAGCGACGCCAGTTCGGTCAAGCCGCCGGGCATCAGCCCTTCACCACATGCCTTATCGATCGGAGCCTCGCGCGGTTCGGCGACGATCACCGAAAGCCCCTGCCTGCGAGCATGTAACGCGGTGGCAAGCCCACCGGGACCGCCACCGACGACCAGCAGATCGGCGTCATACTGGGTCATTAGCGCCGCTCCTCAGCATCGCTGCGTCCCCCTCGCCGCTGCGCGGCTGGGGGTGCCCCCACTGCATCGTCGCCGGCGCGAGTCATGAATAGCCTAGCGCTGCGTTTTCCACCCTGATCCGCACCGTGAGCAGTAATGCGTTGGCCAGCGTGAAGGACGCCGCGGTCAGCCAGGCCGTGTGCACCAGCGGTAGCGCCACACCTTCGACGACGACGGCCACGTAGTTGGGGTGATGCAGCCAGCGATAAGGACCCCGCCGTATCAACGGTGCCTGCGGCACGACGATCACCAGCGTGTTCCACCGGTGTCCGAGTGTGCCGACACACCACCAGCGCAGCGCCTGGCTCAGCGCCACCAGCGCGAGCATCGGCCAGCCGAGCCAGGGAAAGAACGGTCGGTGCAAGGTCCATACCTCGGCAGCGCAGCCGAGCAGCAGCGCGGTGTGAAGCGTCACCATCACCGGATAGTGACTATGGCCGAATTCCTCGCCGCCGTGGGCAAACGCCCACCGCGCGTTGCGTTTGGAAACGACCAGCTCGACCAGCCGCTCGATGCCGATCGCCAGGATCAGCAGGTAGTACACGACCTACCAGCCGAGCAGCACGAGTTCCGAGCAGAATCCCGGTCCCATCGCCATCATCAGCCCGAACGAACCCGGCGGCGGTGGATCGGCCATGTTGGCGCGAAGCACATCCAGCACCGACACGGATGAGAGATTTGCGTTGTCGCGCAGCGAGTTTCGGGTGTGATCAAGGGCATCGGCCGGAAGATCCAGCGTGTGCTCGACGGCTTCGATCACCTTCGGTCCGCCGGGGTGGCAGACCCACGTCGAGATGTCCGCGTGAGTCAGGTCGTGGTCGGCGAGGAAGTTACGGACGTCTTCGCCCAGGTACTTCTCGGCGACATTGGCGACCTCTGTCGACAACTTGATTTGGAATCCGTTAGTGCCGATATTCCAGCCCATCACCTCTTCGGTGTCGGGGTAGAGCCTGCTGCGGGTGGCCAGCACCCGCGGCCCCACTGGTGTCCGCGCAGATCCCTGGGCGATAACGGCGCCGGCGGCGTCCCCGAACAGGCTGGCCGCCACCAGATTGGCGATGGAGTAGTCGTCGCGCTGCAGCGTCAATGAGCACAGCTCGACAGCCAGCAGTACCGCCACGTGATCGGGGAACGCAAGCAAGTAGTCATGCATGCGGGCCAACCCGGCGGCTCCGGCGACGCAGCCAAGTCCGAACAGCGGCACCCGCTTGACGTCAGGTCGCAAGCCGACACGCGTCGCCAGCCGCGCCTCCAAGGTCGGCACGGCGAGCCCGGTGACCGTCGTCGAGAAGATGATGTCGACCTCGGAGGGCCTGATCTTGGCGGCATCGAATGCCGACAGCAACGCGCGCTCGCCGAGTTCCAAGGCGGTCTCGATGAAGATGTCGTTCGCTTCGGTGAAGCCGCTCAGTTGGCCGTACTGCGACAACGGCAGCGTGATGCGGCGGTTCTGCACGCCGGCGCTGGCGGCGAACCGGTCGAAACTGGGGACCGCCGAGGCCGGTCAGGCCCGACAGTGCCTCCCGCTGGCCGACCTGGTGGGGCGGATACTCCACCACCACCGACGCGATGGACGCAAACGGTGTCATCTTGGCTTACTCCCTGCACGCCGGGCCGACGGGGCGTGTTTGTCATGGTATCCATCGGTGGGTCACCGTTGGGCAGCCTGGAAAGTTTCCAAGGCCTTGGAACTAAATTACAAGATATTGGATGAGCGGCACAGCGCCTGCAGGCGGTCCCAGAGACGCCGTTCCTGCCTGCAATATCGGGGCGCCAGCACCCGAATCGAATGCCCGCGTCCGTCAATCTCGGTAGGTTTGAAGGTGTGCGGATTCTGGTGACGGGAGCGACCGGCTACGTTGGATCACGGCTGGTCACAGAGCTGGTCGCAGGCGGCCATCAGGTCTTTGCCGCCACCCGCGACCCGGCTCGACTGGCGCGCATGGGCTGGTTCGGCGACGTCACACCTGTCACCCTGGACGCCTCCGACGCCGAGTCGGTCAAGGCGGCGTTCGCCGCTTCCGGTCCGGTCGACGTCGTCTACTACTTGGTGCACGCGATCGGTCAACCCGACTTTCGCGATGCCGACCGGGCCGCGGCCACCAACTTCGCCGCGGCGGCCAAAGACGCCGAGGTGCATCGCATCGTCTACCTGGGCGGCTTCGTTCCCGATGACCCCGACGACGGGGCGTTGTCCGAGCATCTCACCAGCCGGGCCGAGGTGGCCCAGGCGCTCACGGTCGATGGTGGCCCCGAAGTGGTGTGGCTCGGCGCGGCGCTGATTTTCGGCGCCGGCTCGACGTCGTTCGAGATGTTGCGCTACGTCGGTGACCGCTTCCCGGTGATCCCGATTCCAGCGTGGATGGACAACCCGATCGACCCGATTTCCATCCGGGACGTGCTGCATTACCTGGTCGCGGCCGCCGATGCCGGACAAGTGCCGGCGGGCGCTTACGACATTTCCGGCCCGGACCGGACGTCGTACCATGCGCTGCTGAAAACCTATGCGCGCATCTCCGGCAAATGGCACACGAGTCTGCCGGTGCCGCGAGTGGATACCGCGGTGGCGTCATGGGTTACCGCGGTGGCGCTGCCGGTGCCCGACGGATTGGCCGCCGATCTGGTGGAGTCGCTGGATCACCCGATGCAGGCCGCCGGCTCGGGCCTGCGTGATCTGGTCGCAGATCCACCCGGCGGGCTGATTCCGGTCGAGGAAGCGATCACCCGGGCCTTGTCGAGATGTCGAGCCGTCGGCCGCTTCCGGTCAACGCGCTGGCCGACTCGCACCACCTCGCCGACAGCGATCCGGCATGGGCCGGGGGCGACGCGCTGCGGCTACGACGACTCGCGGGAATGGTGACGCCTTCGATCGCGCGGCCCGGTCTCGCGTTGGTGGATGCCGTGCCCGGGCCCATCGCCGGTGCACTGCGAACCGGCCTTGACATGCTGATCACTCTGACACCGAAGGTGCGCTTCGCATGACCGACCTGAGTCCCCGCCCGCAGACCAGCGCCCTGGCCGAGATCCGACGCCGGGATAGTCAATGTCGCTGTGCCGCACAACGAACCGCCAGCAGTCGAAGCGACGTCGGCGGGTCGTCGTGGTGGTCGTGCTGCTGCTCGGCGCGGGGGTGCTGGGTCTGGCCTTGCGACGGCACCCCGGCGAGCCGAGCTTCTACTGGCTGGTCGCTGGCGCTGGCGGCGGTGTGGGCGATCGGGGCATTCGCCTCCGGCCCGTTGCATCTCGGCGGTGCCCGCTGGCGTGGCCGCAACCAGCGCCCGGTGATCAGCGGCACGGTGATCGGTCTGCTGCTCGGCGGCGTCTTCGTGCTCGGCGGGTTGATCGCCCGAGAGATCCCCGCGATTTCCGAGCTGATCACCCGCGTGCTGCATTACACCGACCAGGGATCGTGGCGGCTCACGATGGCCGTCGCGCTGCTCGGCGGCATCGCCGAGGAACTGTTTTACCGCGGCGCGCTCTACACCGCGCTGGGCCGATACCACCCGGCGCTCGATCTCGACGATCGTCTACGTGGCCGCAACGCTGGCCAGCGGCAATCCGATGCTCGCATTCGCCGCCATCATCTCGGGAACGGTGTGTGCTCTGGAACGTCGCGCAACCGGCGGGGTGCTGGCACCGATCCTGACGCACTTCGTCTGGACCCTGGTCGTACTGCTGGCGCTGCCGCCGCTGTTCGGTTTGTGAGCCGCCGCAATCAGCTGTCGGTGAAGTCGGCTGTCCGACGCTCTTGGAAAGCCCTTGCGCCCTCGCGGAAGTCGTGTGATCTCAGCAGGACCGACTGACCCTCCAGTTCACGCTGCAGCGCAGCCTCCAACTCGGTAAGCGTGGCCGCATTGATGGCGTCCTTGGTCTTGGCGAACGCCACCGCCGGGCCGGACAGCAATCCGGACACCACCTTGTCCACCTCGGTTTCGAAGTCGTCGGCCGGGTAGACCGCACTGATCAGGCCGCAAGCCAGGGCGTCGGCGGCGGGCAGCCGCTCGGCCAGCAGCGCCATTCGCATCGCACCGTGCCGGCCGATCGCGGCGGCGACCAGCGCCGAAGCGCCGCCGTCGGGCATCAGGCCGATCTTGGTGAAGGCAAGCATGAAAAACGCTTTGTCCGAAGCCAATACCAGGTCGCAGGCCAGCGCCAGGGATACACCGACGCCGGCGGCCGGTCCCTGGACGACCGCGACCACCGGATGCGGGAGCGCCGCGATCGCCCGAACCGCGCGGTTGGCCGCCAAGATGAGGTCGGTCGCCGGCGCCGGCGGCCGCCACGTCGTCGGCGCTCATTCCCGCGCCGGAGCAGAATCCGCGACCGGCGCCGCCCAGGCGCACGACTTTCACCCGCGGATCGTTGGCCGCCTGCTCCATCGCGTCGGCGATGCCGGCCAGCACTGGCAAGGTCAGCGAATTCAGGCTCTCCGGACGGTCGATCGTCACCGAGAGCACCCCGTCGGCGAGGGTGACGGCAAGCCCGGCGACGGGCGCGAGGGTGTCGATTCCGGAATCGATGGCGGTCATGGGCTCGACTTTAAGCCACCTTCTGCGACCGGGCTGCAGGGCAGTCGACGGCGAGCTGCGAAGATGCCAATGTATTCGGCTGTGTCGACAAGGAGGTCGGTAGAGATGGCGGGACCGCTGACAGGGTTGCGAGTCGTCGAACTCGCCGGTATCGGGCCGGGCCCGCACGCCGCGATGATCCTCGGCGACCTCGGCGCCGACGTCGTGCGCATCGACCGGCCCGGCGCCAGCGGCGCGGACCCCATGCTGCGCAACCGACGCTTCGTCGTCGCCGACCTCAAGTCCGAGGAGGGCCGCGAGCTGGTCCTCAAGCTCGTCGCCAAGGCCGACGTGCTGATCGAGGGCTACCGCCCGGGCGTCACCGAGCGGCTGGGGCTGGGCCCGGAAGACTGCGCCAAGGTCAACGAGCGGCTCGATCTACGCCCGGATGACCGGCTGGGGCCAGACCGGCCCGCGCAGCCAGCAGGCCGGCCACGACATCAACTACATCTCGCTCAACGGCGTGCTGCACGCCATCGGCCGGGTCAACGAGCGGCCGGTGCCGCCGCTGAACCTGGTCGGCGACTTCGGCGGCGGGTCGATGTTCCTGCTGGTCGGCATCCTGGCGGCGCTGTGGGAGCGGCAGACGCTCCGGCAAGGGCCAGGTCGTCGACGCCGCGATGGTCGACGGGTCGTCGGTGCTGGTGCAGATGATGTGGGCGATGCGCGCACATGGGCATGTGGACCGACGAGCGGGGCACCAACATGCTCGACACCGGCGCGCCGTACTACGACACCTACGAATGCGCCGACGGCCGCTACGTCGCGGTGGGCGCGATCGAGCCGCAGTTCTACGCGGCGATGCTGGCCGGGCTCGGCCTGGACGCCGCCGACCTGCCGAAGCAGAACGACCGCACCCGCTGGCCCGAGCTGCGGGCCCGGTTCACCGAGGTGTTCGCCAGCCGGGACCGCGACCACTGGGCCGAAGGTGTTCGCCGATTCGCGACGCCTGCGTGACGCCGGTGCTGGCGTTCGGCGAGGTGGAGACCGAGCCGCACGTCACCGAGCGCGAACACCTTCTACCAGACCGGCGGCGGGTTGCAGCCGATGCCGGCACCCCGGTTCTCCCGCACGGTTCCCGAGCAAGCCGCGCCCGCCGGGGCAGCCCGGAGCCGACACCGAAGCCGTCCTGAGGGACTGGGTATAGTCCCGACCAACCAGTAGGTCGGCCCCGGTGGGGAGCGGCCGGACCGACCGAAAGGAACATCTGCGTGGAGATCAGGGATGCCGTAGCACTCGTCACCGGCGGGGCGTCAGGCCTGGGCCTGGCCACCACCAAGCGCCTGCTCGACGCGGGCGCGCAGGTGGTCGTGCTCGACCTCAAGGGTGAGGACGTCGTCCGCGAGCTCGGCGAGCATGCGCGTTTCGCGCCGGCCGACGTCACCGACGAGAAGGCGGTGACCTCGGCCCTCGACATCGCCGAGTCGCTGGGGCCGCTGCGCATCGTGGTCAACTGCGCCGGCACCGGCAACGCGATCCGGGTGCTGGGCAAGGACGGCGTCTTCCCGCTGGACGCGTTCCGCAAGGTGGTCGAGATCAACCTGATCGGCACCTTCAACGTGTTGCGGCTGGGCGCCGAGCGGATCGCCCAGACCGAACCAGATCGGCGAAGAGCGCGGCGTCATCATCAACACCGCCTCGGTCGCGGCCTTCGACGGCCAGATCGGCCAGGCCGCCTACTCGGCGTCCAAGGGCGGCGTGGTCGGCATGACCCTGCCGATCGCCCGCGACCTGGCCGGCAAAGGCATCCGGGTGATGACGATCGCCCCCGGCTTGTTCGACACCCCGTTGCTGGCCGGCCTGCCCGAGCCGGCCCAGGAGTCGCTCGGCCAGCAGGTGCCGCACCCCAGCCGGCTGGGCAAGCCCGACGAGTACGGCGCGCTGGCCGTGCACATCGTCGAGAACCCGATGCTCAACGGCGAGGTCATCCGGCTGGACGGCGCGATCCGGATGGCGCCGAGGTAACAGCGCCGACCGGAAAAGAAAGGATCCCCGACTTGCGGGGATCCGGACAATACCGAAGCGGCAAAGGTGCGGTTGAGGCAAACGCTCACCTCTATACCGGCGCGCCCACAACAGCGGGCGCGCTCCGCGTAGATCAGCTCGCGGTGGGCAGCGGGTGCCAATCGTCGAGCTGCTCCGAGCACTCACCCTCTACCAGCACGTCGCCGTGGTAGAGAGCCTCGAAATCAGCTTTGATCACGTCGGCACTCGAGTCGTCGATCCACATGTAAGTGAGCCTATGAGCCACCATTAAGGAATCTTTGAGTCACGATTCGGAAAACGTTGGCAATATTACCGTCGGGTAGGGTCCGGCCGCCGGTGGACGGCACGTCCGGACTCCTGGATGTTCGTCGCACATCCAATTAGCAGGCGATAGGCTCCGCAAAATGTCCTGGTTAATCCGCTTTACGGTGAACCGTCGCGGATACCGGGTACGTATCCATTGGTAGGGCGTCCAAGGACGCGCCCGGACGTTGCGTAGCTAAGTTATCGCTGATAAGTTAGCGCGGGTAGGCACGGGGGAAGGACACGCATGCTGCAGCGAATCGCTGGCCTTGCGATCGTCGCGCCGCGACGGATTCTGGGGGTAGCAGTTCTGGTCATGATCGGCGCCGCAATCTTCGGGCTTCCCGTTGCCAAGAGCCTGTCGGCCGGCGGCTTTCAAGACCCGGAGTCGGAGTCGGCGCGGGCCGTCCACCTGTTGACCGACAAGTTCGGGCAGAGCGACCAGCAGCTGGTGATCCTGGTGACCGCGCCGGGTGGGGCGCAAAGCAACCAAGCCCGCTCGGTAGCCGACGACATCGTCGATCAGATCAAACGGTCGCCCGGGGTTTTCAACGTGTCCTCGGCGTGGACCGGTCCCGCCGCGCCCCACCTGGCCGCCGATCTGGTCAGCAGGGACGGCAAATCCGGCCTGATCGTGGCGAACCTCGAAGGCGGCGAGAACAACGCGCAGAACTACGCCAAGGCCATCGCCAAGCAAGTCGTGCGCGACGGGACCTCCAAGACGGCGTCACCGTCCGCGCCGGCGGGGTGGCGATGGTCTACGACCAGATCAATCACCAGAACGAGCGCGACCTGCTGCTGATGGAGTCCATCGCGATTCCGCTGAGCTTCCTGGTGCTGGTCTGGGTTTTCGGCGGCCTGCTGACCGCGGCCTTGCCCATCGGCCTGGGCGGCCTGGCCATCGTCGGGTCGATGTCGGTGCTGCGGCTGATCAGCTTCGGTACCGACGTGTCGACCTATGCGCTGAACCTCAGCAGCGCGATGGGTCTGGCCCTGGCTATCGACTACACGCTGCTGATCATCAGCCGCTATCGCGACGAGCTGGCCGATGGCCGCGGTCGAGACGAGGCGCTGATCCGAACCATGGCCACCGCGGGCCGGACGGTGCTGTTCTCGGCGACCACCGTCGCGCTTGTCGATGGCGGTGATGGTGCTGTTCCCGATGTACTTCCTGAAGTCCTTCGCATATGCCGGCGTGGCCACCGTGGCGTTCGTCGCCTTGGCCGCGATCGTGGTGACGCCGGCGGCGATCGTGCTGCTCGGGCCGCGGCTGGACGCGCTGGACGTGCGCCGGCTGGGACGGCGGCTGCTCGGTCGACCCGGATCCGCTGCGCAAACCGGTGGAGCAGCTGTTCTGGTACCGGTCGACGAAGTTCGTGATGCGCCGAGCCGTGCCGATCGGTCTGGCCGTCGTCGCGCTGCTGCTGATGCTCGGGGTCCCGTTCCTCGGGGTGAAGTGGGGTATGCCCGACGATCGGGTGCTGCCGAAGTCGGCCTCGGCGCATGCGGTCGGTGACCAGTTGCGGCGCGATTTCACCGATGACTCGGCCACGGCGGTGCCCGTCGTCGTTCCCGACGTCCGCGGAGTGAGCCCGGCCGAACTCGGTCGCTATGCCGCCGACCTGTCGCGGGTGGCCGACGTCTCGGCGGTTTCCGCTCCGACCGGCACGTTCGTGGCCGGCAACCCGGTCGGGCCGCCGTCCGCGCCTACCGGGTTGGCGAGCGGCAGCGCGTTTTTAACCGTCGCCAGCACCGCGCCGCTGTTCTCCCAGGCCTCCGACACCCAGCTCGACCGGTTGCATGCGGTGAGCCGGCCCGGCCGGCCGGTCGGTAGAGATGGCCGGCATGGCCCAGATCAACCGCGACAGCGTGCGCGCGATCACGACCCGGCTACCGCTGGTGCTGGGGCTGATCGCCGTGATCACGTTCGTGCTGCTGTTCCTGCTCACCGGCAGCGTGGTGCTGCCGATGAAGGCACTGGTGCTGCAACGTGCTGTCGCTGACGGCGGCGTTCGGCGCGCTGGTGTGGATCTTCCAGGACGGCCACCTCGGCGCGATGGGCACAACCCCCAGCGGGACGCTGGTCGCCAACATCCCGGTGCTGTTGTTCTGCGTCGCGTTCGGCCTGTCGATGGATTACGAGGTGTTCCTGGTTTCGCGGATTCGGGAGTACTGGTTGGCTGCTGCGGGGCAAGCCGCCGCCCGTCCCGCGACGGCGAGCAGCAGAACGAAACGGGCCGACAACGACGAGAGCGTGGCGCTCGGCCTGGCCCGGACCGGCCGGGTGGTGACCGCCGCCGCGTTGGTGATGTCGATTTCGTTCGCGGCGCTGATCGCCGCCCAGGTGTCGTTCATGCGGATGTTCGGTGTCGGCCTGACGCTCGCCGTGCTGGCCGACGCGACGTTGGTGCGGATGGTTTTGGTTCCGGCGTTCATGCACGTGCTGGGGCAGTGGAGCTGGTGGGCGCCCAAGCCGCTGGCCTGGCTGCATGAGCGGTTCGGTATCAGTGAGGCCGCAGATGACGGGAGCCTGCCGGCCACCGCTGGAACGCACCGCCGCGACGACGTCGATCCGGCCGCACCCAACCGTGAAAGGGCTGCACGCGCCGCCGCAGTGGTCAGCGACAATGGCTAGCCCGGCCACCGCCAATCTTCGTCGCCGCCGTGCACCGCGCGGGTCCGGCGAGCTGCTTCGCGACCAAATCCTGGACGCCGCAACCGAACTCCTGCTGGAAACCGGACAAGCCAAAGCGGTGTCGATCCGCTCGGTGGCCCAGCGCGTCGGTGTGACGCCGCCGTCGATCTACCTGCATTTCGAAGACAAAGACACGCTGCTCGACGCGGTCTGCGCGCGCTACTTCGAGAAGCTGGACGAGGAAATGCAGCGGGTGTCGGCTGGGCAGACCTCCACGATCGAGGTGCTGCGGGCTCAGGGGCTGACGTATGTCCGGTTCGCCACCGCGACACCCGAGCTCTACCGGATCGCGACGATGGGTGAGTGGCGTTCGGGCAGCCACGTTGACGCCGCCCTGGCCAGCTCGGCGTTCGCGCACATGTGTGCCACCGTGCGGGCGCTGATGGTTGAGGGCATCTGTCCGCCCGGCGATGAGACGACCGTCGCTCTAGAACTGTGGAGCGCTGCGCACGGGGTGGCGTCGCTGCTGATCGCTAAACCGCACTTGCCGTTCGGCGATGCCATCGGCTTCGCCGACCGGGTGCTCGGTGCGGTGCTCTGCGGGCATGTCGTGGAGGAACTGGTCGGCCCCGATGCGACGCCGCAGCAGACTCTGGAGTGGCTGATGGCGGTTGGATCTTCGCAGAAACAGACGTAAGGTTCGCAAGCGTGACCGCTTCGTACCAGCGGCCCCCGGTAAAGGTCGACAACCCGTTCTTCGCCCGGATCTGGCCCACTATCGCCGCGCACGAGACCGAGCAGATCCGGGCGCTGCGTCGGGAGAATCTGGCCGGGTTGTCGGGCCGGGTGCTGGAAGTCGGTGCCGGCGTCGGCACCAACTTCGCCTATTACCCGGAATCCGTTGTGCAAGTCATCGCGGTCGAGCCCGAGCACCGGCTGGCCGTACGGGCCCACGCCGCGGCCGCCGGCGCGCAAATTCCGGTCACGGTGAGCCATGAGGCGGTGGAAAACTATTCGGCCGCCGAGCCATTTGACGCGGTGGTGTGCTCGCTGGTGCTGTGCTCGGTGCGAGACCCCGATTCGGTTCTGCGGGAACTGCTTTCGTATCTGCGTCCCGGCGGTGAGCTGCGGTATCTGGAGCATGTCGCCACCGGCGGGATCCGGGGCCGGTTCCAGCAGCTGGTCGACACGACGATATGGCCGAAGCTGGCGGGTAACTGCCACACCCACCGCGACACCGGACAGTCGATCCGCGCCGCAGGATTCGAAGTGGACCATGCCCGAATCGAGCAGACGTTGCCGGCGTGGGCGCCGCTGCCGGTGTCGGAGTTCCTACTCGGCCGGGCGCGACGCCCGGCTTAGTTCAGCAGTGCGGGCAGCCGCTGCAGCAATGTCGGCAGCGCCTGGCTGGCCGTCTCGCGCACGGTGATCGTCGCGCTGTCGGATAACGGCGTCGGCTCCGGATTGACCTCGACGACGACCGTGCCGCGCGCCAGCGCCAACTCAGGCAGACTCGCCGCCGGATACACGATGCCGGAGGTGCCCACCACGACCAGCACGTCGGCGGTGGTCGTGGCCTCCACTGCCTGCTGCCAGGGCTCCTCGGGCAGCGGTTCGCCGAACCACACGATGTCGGGCCGGATCAAGCCGCCGCACTGGCACGTCGGCGGCTCGACTTCCAGGGCTGGCTCTGTCATCTCGGGCAACTCACCGGCGTAGGGCATACCGCAAGTCGCGCAACGGAAGTCGAACAGGCTGCCGTGCAAGTGGTGCACCGGTGAGCTGCCGGCGCGCTCATGCAGGTCGTCGACGTTCTGCGTGACGACGCTGACCTCGGCATGGTCACGCCATGCGGCGACGGCGCGGTGGCCGGGGTTGGGTTCGACAGTGCCCACCAGGTAGTGCCGCCACAGGTACCAGCCCCAAACCCGCTCTGGGTTGCGCAGCCAACCCTGCGTACTGGACAACTCGTAGGGGTCGAATTTGGCCCACAGTCCGTTCTTGTCGTCGCGGAACGTCGGCACGCCGCTTTCCGCCGAGATTCCCGCGCCTGACAAGACCGTTATTCGCACCTCACCAAGATAGCCGGACTGCGGGATACTGAGCAGGTGGAGCTGGAGGAGTGGCTGAGGATTGACGGACGAGCGGGCCGACCGCTGTTCGACCAGCTCCGAAACCAGGTCATCGACGCGATTCGGGACGGCACTTTGCCGCCCGGGGCCCGGCTGCCGACGGTACGGGAACTGGCCGGTCAGCTGGGCTTGGCGGTCAACACCGTGGCCCGCGCGTACCGCGAGCTCGAAACCTCCGGCGTCGTCGAAACGCGCGGACGCTTCGGCACATTCGTCGCTCGCGCGGACCCGTCGGATTCCGCGATGGCGGACGCGGCGCGCAGCTATCTCGACGTCGCGCGCGGATTGGGACTCGGCAAGGCGGAGGCGCTGCGCTATCTCGAGGCCGCCTCCGACGACTGAGCCACATCCAGAACTTTGACCAGCGTGCGCACGTTGCGGGTGGTGGTCGACGATTTGTATCGCTTTTTGCCCATGGTTTTGCCGATGGCGCTGTCCAGCGTGCGGTTCTTGGGTACCTGCCAATAGATCACGCCGGCGGAATCGGGCCCGCGAGCAGATCTTCTCGTCGGCGCCGGCTTGGTCGGCAAGCCCGGCGAGTTCGTCGAGCACGTCGGTGTCGCTGACGAACGTGACGTAGGACTGGTGACCGTCCAGTTCCGGCTCGAACGGGTAGCCGTCGACGATGCTCCGCACCGTCTCGATCGGGTAGACCAGCACCCAGGCGTCGTAGCCGAACTGCTTCCGCAGCGCGGTTTCGGCCTTGGTGCGCAAGGTATCTGCGTCGGCCCGTGACTGGAGAATGATGTTGCCGCTCGCCAAGATCGTGCGCACATTGGCGAACCCGGCATCGGCCAATGCGTGCGCTACGTCGGCCATCTTGAGGTTGACGCCGCCAACATTGACGCCGCGCAGGAATGCCGCGTAACGGGTCATGAGCGTGATGGTAGTCAACGTACGTCGACTAGTAGGCTCTCGGCATGGGACGCCAAGTGTTCGACGACAAGTTGCTGGCTGTGATCGCCGACAGTTCCTTCGGCGTGCTGGCCACTATCAAGCGCGACGGGCGCCCGCAGCTGTCCACTGTGTCGTACTACTTTGACGCCCGTCACGTTGCCGTTCAGGTATCGGTCACCGAGCCGCGGGCCAAGACCCGCAACCTGCGTCGCGACCCGCGGGCGTCGCTGCTGGTCAGCTCCGACGACGGCTGGTCTTACGCCGTCGCCGAGGGCACGGCGGAGCTGACACCGCCGGCGCTTGCGGTGGACGACGACACCGTCGAAGCACTGATTACCTTGTACCGCAACATCGCCGGTGAACACCCCGACTGGGACGAGTACCGCGAGGCGATGGTCACCGATCGTCGCGTATTGCTGACGATGCCGATCGCGCATGTATACGGCATGCCACCGGGCGTGCGGTGATCGCGAATCAACCCGAATCGCCGCGGGCGCGCTAGGCTTCCGGCATGGCTGCATCCAAGTCGGGGCCGGATTCTGCGTCGGAGGACGACAACAAACGCAAATTCCGGGAAGCGCTCGAGCGCAAGAATGCCAAGTCGTCTGGCGGATCGGCTCACAAAGACGGCGGCGCCAAGCAGCCGCGCGTGCACGGGCCGGTGGAGAACCGCCGAGAGTTCCGCCGTAAGAGCGGTTAGTCGGCGACCTCAGCCTTTTCGTCGGCCCGCGCGATCCCGAAAAATATTGCGGGAACGACGACTTCAATTGCGGTCAGCACTTCCTGGAACCAGTGCGGCCGGCCGTTGTGGACCAGCGAGATCAACCGTCCGACGCCGCCCAACAGCATCAGGCCTGCCAGTAGACGCACGTCACCAGCCCGGATCGGCGATTTGCGCGCGGCCCGTAGCCACGCGACGCCGTATCCGGCGAAGAAGGCCGAGTAGAACCGCTCGCGCGAATCGACGGTGGCGTTGGCGTCCGTCGCGCCGGGAACCGAGGCCGTCCCGAGCGCGAAATGGTAGACGCCGATGGCGATACAGGAGAGTCCGGTGAATCTCGCCAAGTTCCTCAAGTTGCGGCTGCGGGCCATACCGCCACCGTAACGCGCAGGCACCGCCTTAGACTGTGGCGGTGCCGAAGCTGCAGCTTGCCCAAGACCCGGCCGCGGATGCGCTGCTCGGAGCCAACCCATTCGCGTTGCTGGTCGGCATGCTGCTCGATCAGCAGGTTCCGATGGAAACCGCGTTCGCCGGCCCGAAGAAGATCGCCGACCGGATGGGCGGCTTCGACGCCGCCGAGATCGCCGACTACGACCCGGACAAGTTCGCCGCCCTGTGTTCGGAAAGGCCTGCGATACACCGCTTTCCAGGTTCAATGGCCAAGCGTGTGCAGGCGTTGGCCCAGATCATCGTCGACCGCTACGACGAGCGATGCCGCCGCATTGTGGACGGCAGGCGATCCCGATGGACCCGAGTTGCTGCGTCGGCTCAAGGAGCTACCGGGTTTCGGCGAGCAGAAGGCGCGAATCTTCCTGGCGCTGCTCGGCAAGCAGTACTCGGTGACCCCGAAGGGCTGGCGGACGGCCGCCGGCGAATACGGCAAGGCCGGTTCGCACCTGTCGGTTGCCGACATCGCCGACGCCCGTTCACTGGAAAAAGTGCGTTCGTATAAGAAGCAGATCAAGGCAGCTGAAAAAGGGAAAGGCGGCAACGTGAAGACGCACTTGAACTGTCCGTGCGGTGAGGCGATCGTCGGCAAAGACGAAGACGACCTGGTCGAGCTGACCCAGGCGCACCTGGCCAGCGCGCATCCCGGCCTGGAGTACGACCGGGACGCGATCCTGTTCATGGCCTACTGACGGCTGATCCGCCGGCGCGCACACGGCGATGGGTGCGCGCCGACGGACAGAACCGGGTTACGGCACCACCGTCGAACCGATGGTGGGCATGAACTGACACTGCTTGTCCTTGGTGGTGACCTGCCCGAAGATCGTCGACATCACGCTGCCCGAACCGGTGTCGGCGATGGCGGTCAACGTGGTCGGCCCGTCCGGGTTGATGTCCCGCTGCGGCTTGAGCGTCGCGCTACCCGACTTGCCGGTGGTCAAATTCACCCAGGTCACATTCAACGGCAGCTTCTGCACGTCGGCAGGTCCAGGTGTGCCAATCGCGGTGAACACATAAGCGGTCTGCCCGGCCTGGGGGCCCGGCGTCGGAATCTTCGCGGGCCCCGCCACCGACAACGCGGTCGCCAGAACGTTGCCGCCGTCCGTCGAACAGCCGTTGCTGATCGACGGATACATGAACTCCTGCGTGGGCGGTGAGTCCGGGCTGAAGCCCGGAGCCACTGGCGTCGCAGCCTGAGGAGCCGCTGGAGGAGTAGCGGCAGGAGCGGGCGCCGCTGCCGCGGGTGCCGGCGCCGGGGCAGCCGGAACCGGTCCGGCGGGCGGCGTCGCTGCGGCGACCGGAACGGCAGTCGCCGGGGCTGGCGCGGCCTCGGGTCCGGGGCCTGCCGCATGTACCGGGTCGATACCCGTCGGCAGGTGGGCCTGAGCGCCCGGTTCCACACCAGGCGGGACGATGTGCGCCGTGGGGACTGATCCGGGTGGCTGATTGACATCGGCCGGAACCGCTGCGTTGGGCGCCTGGACGAACTGGTTCACCGATGCCGCAACGTTTTTCGACTGGTCGGGCGCGGTGGGACTGTGGCTGAATGCTGAGGCGGCGGCCATCAGCAACTGCGTTGCCTGCTCGGGGTTGCCGGCGGCCTGCTGAATGATGGGGCTCAACTCGGTCAGCGCCGGCAGGCCGGGAAACTGTTGGGCAGGGATCGGCTGGGGCGGTGTCGGGTCGGCGGCCGCACCGGGGCTGAGCGCCACAGCGGCACTGCAAGCGATGGCCGCGGCGGCGAAGCTGCTGATCAAGTTCCTGGTGATTGCCATGGTGTCCTCCCGGTTGTCGTTGGTATGCGGTGGCCGGCTAGCGCGAGTGCGCTAGCCGGCCGAGGTGCATCAGGGCAAGCCGGACACCGGGAAGAGCATCGGGTTGGGCGCTGTGACTGGGGCAGTGACCGGCGCGGCGGCGGGGACGGGCAGCAATCCGGGCGCGCTGGTGGCGGGAGAAGCCGGAACCCCACCGTTCACCAGCGAGGTCAGGTCGCCGGGCAGCGAAATCTGCTGCGGCAGCGGCACTGGCAGGAACGGCATCTGCGGCAAGTTGAGCTGCGCCTGCGGCAGCAAGCCCGCGGGCCCGGTCGTCGGCGCAGCCGCCGGAACCGTCGGCGTCAACCCCGGAATGCCGGTCAGACCCGGTGCGGTCGCGGCCGGTGCCGGAACGGTCGGCGTCAGCCCTGGAATGCCAAGGCCGGGTGTCGCGGTCGTCGCCGCCGGAGCCGCGCCGGGGAAGAGTGAGGTTGCGCCCGGCACAGCCGATGTGGCTCCCGGAACGCTTGCTGCCGACGGCTGCGGAACCCTGATGCTGGCCAGTGGCGGCGGCGTCGCCGGCTGGCCGGCCAGAGCCGTGCCAAGGTTTTGCAGCACCTGGGGTGCGCCGGCCGCCGAAGTGACCAGCTGTTGCCCGATATTGGGTGCGGGTACCGGCGCCGCCGGGTCGGCGTGGGCTGTGCCCATCAGACCGCCCATGAGTAGCGCGGCCGATGAGCCGGCCACCACCGCGGTGGCGCGGACAAACGTCCAAATGGTTGACATGACTCTCCCTGGTTGTCGATGACGGGGTCCTCCCGCGCCGATAGTTCGCTCGATACGGAAGTGACTCAAGTGACACGTGTGGCGTTTATTTGATCGTTACGGATACGAGTGCCTGCGGTGACCAGACGGGCTCATCCGGGTAGCGGTCACACCTGTCGCGGCCCGTTAGAGTCGTGCAGATAGACACCAGTTCGGCCGCCCCGGCGGCAGCTACCACTCACCGGCGGGCGATTTCGCTGAAGGCCGCCGGGCCGGCGGTGTTTGCCCTGAGCGTTGCCGCGCGGCTGGCCTGGACGTATCTGGCTCCCAATGGGGCCAATTTCGTCGACTTGCACGTCTACATCGGCGGTGCGGCCACCATCGACCATCCGGGCAGCTTGTACCACTACGTCTACGCGGACCAGACGCCGGATTTCCCGCTGCCGTTCACCTACCCGCCGTTCGCGGCGGTCATCTTCTACCCGCTGCATCTGCTGCCGTTCGGTCTGGTCGCCTTCTGCTGGCAAGTCGGAACGATGGCCGCGCTCTACGGCGTGGTCCGGCTCAGCCAGCGTCTGCTCGGCGTTGCGGCCGGTGCGGGCCACCGTCTCGCGATGCTGTGGACCGGGGTCGCCATCTGGCTGGAGCCGCTGCGGAGCACGTTCGACTACGGCCAGATCAACGTGCTGTTGGTGCTGGCCGCGCTGTATGCGGTGTACACCACCCGGTGGTGGTTGTCGGGCCTGTTGGTCGGCACGGCGGCCGGCGTGAAACTGACGCCGGCGATCACCGGTCTGTATTTCGTCGGTGCGCGCCGATGGGGTGCTGCGGTGTTCTCCGCGGTCGTTTTCCTTGCGACGGTTGCGGTGTCGGCACTCGTCATCGGTGACGAGACCCGCCAATACTTCACCAAGCTGATTTTCCAGACCGACCGCATCGGGCCGATCTGCACCACGTTCAATCAGTCCTGGCGAGGCGGCACCTGTCGGATCTTCGGCCGCGACGCCGGCTACAGCCCGCTGGTGCTGACCGGGATTGCGGTCACCGCGATACTGGCCGTCCTCGCCTGGCGTGCGCTGACCACTGGCGCCGACGGCCCAGACCGGCTCGGCACTCTGCTGGTGGTCGAGTTGTTCGGGCTGCTGCTGTCACCGATTTCCTGGACACACCACTGGGTTTGGTTGGTGCCGTTGATGATCTGGCTGCTGCATGGGCCACTCTCGCAGCGTCTGGGTGCGCGAATTCTCGGTTGGGTGTGGTTGGTGCTGACCATCGTCGGTGTGCCGTGGCTGCTCAGCTTTGCCCAGCCGACGATCTGGCAGAACGGCAGGGCGTGGTATCTGGCCTGGGGCGGGATGGTCTATATCGTGGCGACGCTGGCGACGCTGGCCTGGGTCGCGGCGAGTGCAACGCGAGCGACTGGTCCCGATGCGGTTAAGTCTCGATGATGGCGTCGATGTCGTGCGCCATCGCCACGTCCTTTTCGGTGATACCGCCCTCGGAGTGCGTCACAAGCGCGAAAGTGACTGTCCGCCAACGGATATCGATGTCAGGGTGATGATCCTGGGCCTCGGCGTGCTCAGCCACCCGACGCACGGCGTCGATACCGGCGAGAAACGCCGGGAACTTGATCGACCGGCGCAGCGAACCCTCCGCGTGCTCCCACCCGTTGAGGTCAGGCAGTGCGGCGTCTACTTGTTCATCCGTTAACACAGCCATATCTCGACCGTATACCCTCACTCGCGATGCCGAACCAGATCGTGGTGGCCGGCGCCGTCATCGCCGAATCCAGGGTGTTGGTCGCACAGCGTTTGCGGCCACCCGAACTGGCGGGCTGCTGGGAATTGCCGGGCGGCAAGGTCGCGCCCGGTGAGACCGAGCCCGAGGCGCTGGCCCGCGAACTGGCCGAGGAACTCGGCGTGGAAGTCGCCGTCGGTGAACGTCTGGGCGACGACGTCGCGCTCAATGCGACGACGACGCTGCGTGCCTACCGGGTCGATCTGATCCGCGGCGAACCTCATCCGCACGACCATGGTGCGTTGCGCTGGGTGACAGCGGCGCAGCTGCACGACATCGATTGGGTGTCCGCTGATCGGGGCTTCTTGCCTGCGCTGACTCGAATCCTGTGACGCAGCGCACGTCGCCGCCGCTCAGTTTCGCGATCAAGTGCTCACGCTGAAACAATCACCGGCGTGGATTTTCGCAACATCGCCATCGTCGCTCACGTCGACCACGGCAAGACGACGCTGGTCGACGCCATGCTGCGGCAATCCGGCGCGCTGACCCACCGCGGTGACGACGCAATCGAACGCCTCATGGACTCGGGAGACCTGGAGAAGGAGAAGGGCATCACGATCCTGGCGAAGAACACCGCCGTGCACCGTCAGCACGCGGACGGCTCGATGACCGTCATCAACGTCATCGACACCCCGGGCCACGCCGATTTCGGCGGCGAAGTGGAGCGCGGCCTGTCGATGGTCGACGGCGTGCTGCTGCTCGTCGACGCCTCCGAGGGGCCGCTGCCTCAGACGCGCTTCGTGCTGCGCAAGGCGCTGGCCGCGCACCTCCCCGTGATCCTCGTGGTGAACAAGACCGACCGGCCCGACGCCCGCATCGCCGAGGTCGTCGAGGAGAGCCACGACCTGCTGCTGGACGTCGCCTCCGACCTCGATGAGGAGGCGCAGGCGGCAGCCGAGAAGGCGCTCGACCTGCCGACGCTCTACGCCTCAGGACGTGCCGGCATCGCCAGCACCACCGAACCCGCGAACGGCAAGAACCCCGACGGCGACAACCTGGACCCGCTGTTCGACGTGCTGATCGACCACATCCCGCCGCCGCAGGGCGATCCCGAGGCGCCGTTGCAGGCCCTCGTGACCAACCTCGACGCGTCGTCGTTCCTCGGTCGACTGGCCCTGATCCGGATCTACAAAGGCCGCATCCGCAAGGGCCAGCAGGTGGCCTGGATGCGCGAGGTGGACGGCCATCCGGTCATCACGAACGCCAAGATCACCGAACTGCTGGTGACCGAGGGCATCGAGAGAACTGCGGCGGACACCGCTTCGGCAGGCGACATCGTCGCCGTGGCGGGCATCCCCGAGATCATGATCGGCGACACGCTCGCCGACCCGGACCACGCCCACGCGCTGCCGCGCATCACCGTCGACGAGCCCGCCATCTCGGTGACCATCGGCACCAACACTTCTCCGCTCGCGGGCAAGGTGTCCGGGCACAAGCTCACCGCGCGAATGGTGAAGTCGCGGTTGGACTCCGAACTCGTCGGCAACGTGTCGATCAAGGTCGTCGACATCGACCGGCCCGACGCCTGGGAGGTGCAGGGCCGTGGTGAGCTGGCGCTGGCCGTGCTCGTCGAGCAGATGCGTCGCGAGGGCTTCGAGCTCACGGTAGGTAAGCCGCAGGTGGTGACGCAGACCATCGACGGGAAGCTGCATGAGCCGTTCGAGGCGATGACCATCGACTGCCCCGAGGAGTTCGTCGGTGCGGTCACCCAGCTGATGGCCGCCCGCAAGGGACGCATGGAGGAGATGACCAACCACGCCGCCGGGTGGGTGCGGATGGACTTCATCGTGCCGAGCCGCGGCCTCATCGGCTTCCGCACGGACTTCCTGACGCTGACCCGCGGAACCGGTATCGCCAACGCCGTGTTCGACGGCTACCGGCCGTGGGCGGGCGAGATCCGGGCGCGGCACACGGGGTCGCTGGTTTCGGACCGCAGCGGGTCGATCACCCCGTTCGCCATGATCCAGCTGGCCGATCGCGGCCAATTCTTCGTCGAGCCCGGCGAAGACACCTACGAGGGCCAGGTGGTCGGGATCAACCCGCGCGCCGAGGACCTCGACGTCAACGTCACGCGCGAGAAAAAGCTGACCAACATGCGCAGCTCGACGGCCGATGTCATGGAAACCCTTGCTCGGCCGCTGGAACTCGGCCTCGAACAGGCCATGGAGTTCTGCGCCGAGGACGAATGCGTGGAGGTGACTCCCGAGGTGGTCCGGGTGCGAAAGGTCGAGCTCACCGCAACGCTGCGCGCGCGGGCGAAGGCGCGGGCCAAGGCCCGCGGGTAACGCCTCCTACCCGGCAGTGATATCACCCGCGCCCTCGAACTGAAAAGGCACTGAATCCTCCAGCCAGCGACTGAAGAGGCCGGTGAGTCTCGTGAGGTTTCACCCGCAATGGGCAGCCTGCGTCCGCGCCCCGATACCCTGTTGGGCGTGCCGAAACGAGCCCGCCGCGCCTGGTTAACCCTCGGCGTGCTGGTTTCGACGCTGACGCTGGCGGCCTGCACGGTCAGTCCGCCGCCGGCCCCACAGAGCACCGAGACGACGCGGAGCACCGCGCCGCCGCCGCAGCGCAAGACGCAGATCATCATGGGCATCGACTCGATCGGCGCCGGGTTCAACCCGCATCTGCTGTCCGATCTTTCCGCGGTCAACGCCGCGATCGGTGCGCTGGTGCTGCCCAGCACGTTCCGACCGGTGGCCGATCCGGCCACGCCGACCGGCTCCCGTTGGGAGATGGACCCGACGCTGCTGGTATCCGCCGATGTCACCAGCGAGAACCCGTTCACGGTGACCTACAAAATCCGGCCGGAGGCCCAGTGGACCGACAACGCTCCCATCGCCGCCGACGACTTCTGGTACCTCTGGCGGCAGATGGTCAGCCAGCCCGGTGTGGTCGATCCGGCCGGCTACGACCTGATCACCGGCGTGCAGTCGATCGACGGAGGTAAGCAGGCGGTCGTCACGTTCTCTCGGCCGTACCCGGCGTGGCGCGAATTGTTCAGCAACATCCTGCCCGCGCACATCGTCAAGGATGTGCCGGGCGGTTTCCCGGCCGGGCTGGCGAGCGCGCTGCCGGTCACCGGCGGACAGTTTCGGGTGGAAAATATCGACCCGCAACGCGATGAGATCCTGCTCGCCCGCAACGATCGCTATTGGGGGCCGCCGGCAAAGCCGGACCTGATCCTCTTCCGCCGGGCCGGCGCTCCGGCCGCGTTGGCCGATTCGGTCCGCAACGGCGACACTCAGGTGGCCCAAGTGCACGGTGGCTCAGCGGCTTTCGCGCAATTGTCGGCCATCCCGGATGTGCGGACCGCCCGGATCATGACGCCGCGAGTCATGCAGCTCACGTTGCGCGCCAACGAGCCCAAGCTGGCCGACGCCGCGGTCCGTAAGGCGATTTTGGGAATGCTCGACGTCGATTTGCTCGCGGCCGTCGGAGCCGGCAGCGACAACACCGTCAGCCTGGACCAGGCGCAGATTCGCTCGCCCAGCGATCCCGGCTATGTGCCGACCGCACCGCCGGCGCTGACCAGGACCGAGGCGTTGGGGTTGCTCGAAGCGTCGGGGTACCAGATCGAGAACGACACATCGGCGTCGGTGACGCCGCCACCTCCGGCGCCTTCGGCGCCGCCGCGGCCCACCAACGGGCCGCCGGAGATCACCCGGGGGCGCATCAGCAAGGACGGCAAGCAGCTGTCCCTGATCATCGGCGTCGCGGCCAACGACCCGACATCGGTGGCGGTGGCCAACACCGCCGCCGACCAGTTGCGCAACGTCGGTATCGCCGCAACCGTGCTGGCGCTCGATCCGGTGGCGCTGTACCGCGACGCGTTGGTCAACAACCGGGTGGACGCTCTGGTCGGTTGGCGGGAAGCCGGTGGAAACTTGGCGACGCTGCTGGCTTCCCGGTACAGCTGTCCGGCGCTGGAGGCGACGGCGGTCTCGACGGCGACCCCCACCTTGAAGTCCCCGGCCTCATCCGACCCATCGGTGACGGCCAGGGCTACGCCCGCCACCACATCGACGGCACCCACGTCGACCGCGCCCAGCCGGGCGCAGGAACCCGGCGCGCTGGTGCAGGCGCCGTCCAACCTGACCGGCATCTGCGATCACAGCATCCAGTCGACTATCGACGCCGCGCTGGCCGGCACCGCCAACATCAATGACGTGGTCAACGAAGTCGAGCCACGGCTGTGGAATATGTCCACGGTGCTGCCGATCCTGCAGGACGCCACGATCGTCGCCGCCGGTCCCAGTGTGCTCAATGTCAGCCTCTCCGGTGCGGTACCGGTCGGGATCGTGGGTGACGCCGGACAGTGGGTCAAGACCGCGCAGTGAACGCCTTTTAGCCGAAAACCCCCGCGTCGAAAACCCCTGCGCCACTGCCGGATAACTACCCGGGTGCAGCGCTACCCGTCTGGACTGGCGTCAGCGCGCACCGGCGCCGAAGGGGCGACCACGGTGTCGACGATGTGCGCGAGTTGGCGCTTGTTCGGCGGGGCGCCGGTAAGTAACAGTTGTTGGTTGATCAACGCCGGGCCGACGCGCGCGGTGTACGGGGTGAGCGCGGCGGCGTTGATCTCTCCGTTGTTCACGCCGGCCTGCAGGATCGACTCGGTGATCCGCAGGCGGGGTGCCACGACGGCGTCGGCGAAGATGGCGCGCAATTCCGGCTCGTGCACGAGTTGATTCATGATGGCCAGGCTCGGAAACGCGGTTCTGCCGGAGAGTACGTCGCAGTGCGCAATGAAGACGGCCAGTAAGTTGTCCCGCGCCGATCGGTCCGAACGGGGCTCCGGCACTGGCGGCAGCGCGTAGCGCAACGCCGCCTGGACCAGGTCATGCTTGCACGTCCAGCGCCGGTACAACGCGGCCTTGCCGGTCCGGGCCCGCGCGGCGATCCCTTCCATCGTCAGCCCGCCGTAGCCGACCGCAGCCAGTTCCGCCAGCGTCGCGTCGTAGAGCGCGTCCTCGAGTTGCTTGCCCCGGCGGCGTGTGCGGTGCTCTGCCATCCGTCGATAGTAGCCACCGGCGTTTCTTTTGGCGAAACGACGGGTTTGCCGGTCCGCCGATTCTCACTGCGGGCCAGCGGGTTACGTCTTCGCTGCCTGAACATCACAACCCGGTATGGTGCGTCCATGCAGGAGACTCCGCGGCTGTTGTTCGTGCACGCCCATCCGGACGACGAGAGCATCACCAACGGCGCCACCATCGCCCACTACGCCGCGCGCGGGGCGCAGGTGCACGTCGTCACCTGCACTCTGGGCGAAGAAGGTGAGGTCATCGGTGACCGTTGGGCACAGCTTGCCGTCGATCACGCTGACCAACTCGGCGGCTACCGCATCGGCGAACTCACCGCGGCGCTGCACGCGCTGGGTGTCAGCGGCCCGATCTTCCTTGGCGGGCCGGGTCGTTGGCGTGATTCGGGCATGGCGGGCACTGAACCGCGCGGCGGGCGGGGTTCTCAGCGGTTCATGGACGCTGACGAACGCGAAGCCGTCGGCGCGCTGGTCGACGTCATCCGTACCCTGCGGCCGCACGTCGTGGTGACGTACGACCCCAACGGCGGGTATGGACATCCCGACCACGTGCAGGCCCATGTCGTCACCACGGCGGCGGTGGCGGCGGCCGGCACCGACGACTTCCCGGGCACGCCATGGACAGTGCCGAAGTTCTACTGGACGGTCATCGCCCGCAGCGCATTCATGGCGGGTTGGGAGGCGCTCGGCCCGGGTGATTTACGGCCCGAATGGATGATCCCGCCGGCTGATGGCGAGTTTGGCGGGTTCGGTTACTCCGACGACAAGATCGACGCCGTCGTCGAGGACTTCGACGCGCTGCCGGCCAAGACCGCCGCGCTGGCCGCGCACGCCACCCAACTCACCGTCGGACCCACCGGCCGGGCTCTTGCGTTGTCGAATAACTTGGCCCTGCCCGTCCTCGGGGAAGAGCACTATGTTCTGGCCGCCGGCGTCGCGGGGGCTCGCGATCAGCGCGGCTGGGAGAACGATCTCCTCGCCGGACTCGATCTCACCGAGTCCACCGCACGGTAGGCTTCCCACCAAGCAGCCACGGGAGGAACGCTATGGATCCGGATCTGGACTACAACCAGCAACACTGGCAGGACCGGCTGGACAGCTTCCAGTGGGAGATCATGTCCATCGTCTCGCAGTTGGACAGCGTCCCGACCTGACCGCCACCACGCCGCGCGTCGGGCAGATCGACGACACCGGCGCAACGGACCCTTCCATTCGAATCGTCATTCTGGCGTTACTTGCCGTCGACGGGATTCTCTCCGCCGTCGCCGGCGCGCTGCTGCTACCGGCCTACATCGGTGCGATCCCTTTTCCCATCAGCGCGTTCATCAGCGGTCTGGTCAACGCGGCCCTGGTCTGGGCCGCCGGGCGATGGACCACATCGGCACGACTGGCCGCATTACCGCTGTGGACATGGCTGCTGACGGTCTTGGCGATGTGCCTGGGCGGTCCGGGCGGCGACGTCATCTTCGGTGGGCGCGGAGTGATGGCCTTTTCAGCCCGCTACTGCTGCTTGCAGCGGGTTTGGTGCCGCCGGCGTGGGTGCTCTGGCGGCGCCGATCCGAAACCTGACGAGCCAGACACGACCAGGCATTTCTCCGAACCAGGGCGGGGGCCCCTGCTGTTCACCTGGACGCTACTGTTGCCCACATGGCACGCGTCGGGGTCGCGGAGTGTTTGTGCGCGCGGATGAAATCCAGCCGGGCGGGAGTTACACCAACGTGCCACTGAGTCCAGGCGAAGAATCGACCCTGCTGCCCAGCCCGTCGGTGCCGCCGCCGTCCAGTGCGTCCGCGATGCGGAGGGTGTTGCGGCGGGCCCGCGACGGCGTCGCGCTGAACGTCGAGGAGGCGGCCGTCGCGATGACGGCTCGCGGCGACGATCTGGTCGACCTGTGTGCGCAGTGCGGCGCGGGTACGCGACGCCGGTCTGGAATCAGCGGGACGGCGCGGTGCCAGTGGACGGCTGCCGGTCAGCTATTCGCGCAAGGTGTTCATCCCGGTGACGCATCTGTGCCGCGACAGCTGCCACTACTGCACATTCGTCACCGTGCCCGGCAAGCTGCGCGCCGCAGGGCGCCGGGATGTTTCTGGAGCCCGATGAGATTCTCGAGATCGCCCGTCGCGGCGGCGAACTCGGTTGCAAGGAAGCGTTATTCACCCTCGGTGATCGGCCCGAAGATCGATGGCCGGAGGCCCGCGAGTGGCTGGACGAACGTGGCTACGACTCCACGTTGTCCTATGTGCGGGCGATGGCGATCCGGGTGCTCGAGGAAACCGGGCTGTTGCCGCACTTGAACCCCGGCGTGATGAGTTGGTCGGAGCTGTCCCGATTGAAGCCGGTGGCGCCGTCGATGGGGATGATGCTGGAGACGACGTCGCGGCGGCTGTTCGAGACGAAAGGCCTTGCGCACTACGGCAGCCCGGACAAAGATCCCGAGGTCCGGCTGCGCACATTGACCGACGCGGGCCGACTGTCCATTCCGTTCACCACCGGCCTACTGGTCGGCATCGGCGAGACGCTCACCGAGCGAGCCGAGACTCTGCATGCAATTCGCAAGTCGCACAAGGAGTTCGGCCACGTCCAGGAAGTCATCGTGCAGAACTTCCGGGCCAAAGAACACACCGCGATGGCCTCGACGCCCGACGCCGGCATCGACGACTTCCTGGCCACGGTGGCGGTGGCGCGGCTGGTGCTCGGCCCGGCGATGCGCATCCAGGCGCCGCCGAACCTGGTGTCGCGCGACGAGTGCCTGGCGTTGATCGCGGCGGGTGTCGACGACTGGGGCGGCGTCTCGCCGCTGACACCCGATCACGTCAACCCCGAGCGGCCGTGGCCCGCGCTCGACGAGCTCGCCGCCGTCACCGGCGCAGGCGGGATACGACCTGGTGGAGCGGCTGACCGCTCAGCCCAAGTACGTGCAGGCGGGAGCGGCGTGGATCGACCCGCGGGTGCGCGGTCACGTTGCGGCGCTGGCCGATCCGGCCACCGGACTGGCCCGCGACGTCAACCCGGTGGGCATGCCGTGGCAGGAGCCCGACGATGTGGCGTCGTCCGGCCGGGTGGACCTGAACGCGGCGATCGACACCGAAGGCCGTAACACCGAGGCTCGCAGCGATCTGGACAGCGCCTTCGGCGACTGGGATTCGATCCGCGCGCAGGTGCACGAGTTGGCGGCCCGCGCGCCCGAACGCATCGACACCGATGTGCTCGCCGCACTGCGCTCGGCCGAACGTGATCCGGCCGGCTGCACCGACGCGGAGTACCTGGCGTTGGCCACCGCTGACGGTCCCGCGCTGGATGCCGTTGCCGCACTGGCAGATTCGTTGCGCCGCGACGCGGTCGGTGATGACGTGACGTTCGTGGTGAACCGCAACATCAACTTCACCAACATCTGTTACACGGGCTGCCGGTTCTGCGCCTTCGCGCAGCGCAAGGGCGACGCCGACGCCTACTCGCTGTCGGCGGACGAGGTCGCCGAGCGCGCCTGGGAGGCGCACGTCGCGGGCGCCACCGAGGTGTGCATGCAGGGCGGTATCGATCCCGAGCTGCCGGTCACCGGCTACGCCGACCTGGTGCGCGCCGTCAAGGCGCGGGTGCCGTCGATGCACGTGCATGCGTTTTCGCCGATGGAGATCGCCAACGGTGTGACCAAGAGCGGCTTGAGTATTCGCGAGTGGCTGACCAGCCTGCGTGAGGCCGGCCTGGACACCATCCCCGGCACCGCCGCGGAGATCCTCGACGACGAAGTCCGCTGGGTGCTCACCAAGGGCAAGCTGCCCACCTCGATGTGGATCGAGATCGTGACCACCGCCCACGAGGTGGGCCTGCGGTCATCGTCGACGATGATGTACGGCCACGTCGACGACCCGCGGCACTGGGTCGGTCACCTCAACGTGTTGCGCGACATCCAGGACCGCACCGGCGGTTTCACCGAGTTCGTGCCGCTGCCGTTCGTGCATCAGAACTCGCCGCTGTACCTCGCCGGTGCCGCACGGCCCGGGCCAAGCCACCGCGACAACCGCGCGGTGCATGCGCTGGCGCGAATCATGTTGCACGGCCGGATCTCTCATATCCAGACCAGCTGGGTCAAGCTCGGCGTCGAGCGCACCCAGGTGATGCTCAACGGCGGTGCCAACGATCTGGGCGGCACGCTGATGGAGGAGACCATCTCGCGGATGGCCGGCTCCGAATACGGCTCGGCCAAGACCGTCGCCGAGTTGGTGGCGATCGCCGAGGGCATCGGCCGTCCGGCCCGCCAGCGCACCACGACGTACAGCCCGCTTGCGGCCTAATTGGTCAGGAGGGCGGCGAGTCTGCTGGCCGGCTACTGACCTCGGCGTCGCTACAGCCGGGCCGCCAGCTCGGTGCCCTGCTTGATGGCGCGCTTGGCGTCCAGCTCCACGGCGAACGCCGCACCGCCGATGATGTGCGGGTCGATGCCCATGCGCCGCAGATCATCTTCCAGATCGCGCACCGGCTCCTGACCGGCGCAGACCACCACGTTGTCCACCGCCAGCAGCTGCGGTCGCTCGCGCTTCGGGCCGAAGCTGATGTGCAGCCCGTCGTCGCTCACCCGTTCGTAGTTGACTCCGGAAAGCTGTTGAACGCCTTTGGCTTTCAACGAAGCCCGGTGCACCCATCCGCTGGTCTTGCCCAGCCGCTTGCCTTGTGCGCCGTTCGTGCGCTGCAGCAAATACACTTCACGCGCCGGCGGCGCCGGGATCGGAGTGGTCAGCGCGCCCGTTGCTTCCCACGGGTCGGCCACGCCCCACTCCGCCTTCCAATCTTTCAGGCTTGCGGTTCATGCGTTGGCGAGGAGTCGGTGACCAGGAACTCGCTGACGTCGAAACCGATGCCGCCGGCGCCGATCACGGCGACGCGTCTTCCCGACCGGTTTGGCACCGGTGATGGCCTCGCGCATAGGTCAGCACCATCGGATGGTCGATTCCGGGAATGGCCGGAATCCGCGGCGCCACGCCGGTGGCCAACACGACATGCGTCATAGCCGGCCAGCTCGGTCGCCGACACCCGAGTGCCCAGCCGAACCACCACGCCGTGCTTGTCCAGCATCGTCGTGAAATACCGGATGGTTTCGTTGAATTCCTCTTTACCCGGGATCCGGCGCGCCATGTCGAACTGGCCGCCGATGAACGTCGTTGGCCTCGAACAGCGTGACATCGTGGCCGCGCTGAGCGGCGTTGACCGCCGTCGCCAGCCCGGCCGGACCGGCACCGACCACCGCGATCGAGCGCGTGCGCCGAGTCGGCGACAGCACCAGTCGCGTCTCACGGCCGGCCCGCGGATTGAGCAGACACGACACCGTCTTCTTCACGAACGCGTGATCCAGGCAGGCCTGATTGCAGGCGATGCAGGTGTTGATCTCGTCGTCGCGCGCGGCTTGCGCCTTGAGCACCCACTCCGGGTCCGCCAGCAGCGGCCGCGCCATCGAGATCAGCTGCACGTGGGTGTCGGCCAGGATCTGTTCGGCCGCCTGCGGCATGTTGATTCGGTTGGACGCCACCACCGGGATATTGACGTGTCCGGCGACGGCATGGCTGATGTCGACGAAGGCGCTGTTGGGCACCGACGTGACGATCGTCGGCACCCGCGCCTCGTGCCAGCCGAAGCCGGAGTTGATCATGGTCGCGCCCGCGCCCTCGACTGTCGGTTGCCAGCGAAAGGATTTCGTCCCAGCTCTGGCCGTCCTCGACATAGTCGGCCATCGACATCCGGTAGCAGATGATGAAATCGGATCCGACGGCCGCGCGGGTGCGGCGCACGATCTCGACCGGGAACCGGCGGCGCTTCTCCGCGTGTGCCGCCCCAGCCGTCGTTGCGCTTGTTCGTGCGCGGGGCCAGGAACTGGTTGATCAAATACCCTTCACTGCCCATGATTTCGACGCCGTCGTAACCGGCCTCGCGGGCCAGCAGCGCGCAGCGCGCGAAGTCGTCGATCGTGCTCTGCACACCGCGCGACGAGAGCCGGCGCGGACGAAACGGGTTGATCGGCGCTTTGATCGACGACGCGCTGACCGAAAGTGGATGGTAGGCATACCGTCCGGCGTGCAGGATCTGCAGCAGGATCTTGCCGCCCGCGTCGTGCACCGCGCTGGTGATGCGACGGTGCCGGCGGGCCTGCGCGGAGGAGACCAGCTCAGCGGCGAACGGCAGCAGCCAGCCGGTTCGGTTGGGCGCATAGCCGCCGGTGATGATCAGTCCGACGCCGCCGCGGGCGCGTTCGGCGAAGTACTCGGCGAGCCGGTCGATGTGGCTGAGCACGGTCCTCCAGGCCGGTGTGCATCGAACCCATGATCACCCGGTTACGCAGCGTGGTGAACCCGAGATCCAACGGGGACAACAGATTTGGATACGTCATTATGCTCTTGCAATGCGCTTGGTCACCTCGTCGAGCCAGTCGATCGTGCTTTCCTCGGCGCGGATTCCGCCGCGCAGCACCAGATATTGGTGTAGCGCGCTGTCGCGCAAGCGCCGCCGGGTCGGGGAACTGCGTCTTCTCGAATCCGCGATAGGTGTCCAACAGTTGCGGCGCGTTCGGCGCGCAGCGCAGCGATCTGTGTTGCGCAGCGCTGCCGGGTCGCCGTAACGCGATGCCGCGCAGCTTGACGGCCACGTCACGGGTGCGGGTGTCGCTGAGCGCGCCGCCTCGTCCGGTGAGCGGCTCGGCGATCCAGCGGGCCAGTTCGGTGCGCCCGGCGTCGGAAACCGTGTAGACCTTCTTGTCCGGCCGCCCGCGCTGGACGACCAGCGTCGCGGACAACCAGCCGTCGTCTTCCATCGCCCGCAGGGTGCGGTAGATCTGCTGGTGGGTGGCGCTCCAGAAGTACCCGATCGAGCGGTCGAACCGGTGCGCCAGCTCGTAACCGGAGCCGGACTGTTCGCACAACGACACCAGGATCGCGTGGGGTAGCGCCACGCGGGCAGCATAAGGAACGCGACGCGAGCTATGCAACGAGTTGCACTGCAGCAACGCGCATAGCCGCCGGGTGCTTGCTTTATATATGCAACGTCTAGTATCAGTAATCAACGGATCTGCACCGCCGGGACGCGAAACCCGGGGCGCAGAGAACAGCCACATTGAGCAGCACATGGAGGAGACCTTCGTGACGTACACGATCGCCGAACCCTGCGTCGACATCAAGGACAAGGCCTGTATCGAGGAATGCCCGGTCGACTGCATCTACGAGGGCGCTCGGATGCTGTACATCCACCCCGACGAATGCGTGGACTGTGGTGCCTGCGAGCCGGTCTGCCCGGTCGAGGCGATCTACTACGAGGACGACGTTCCCGAGCAGTGGAATCAGTACACGCAGATCAACGCGGACTTCTTCGCTGAGCTCGGATCGCCCGGTGGCGCGGCCAAGGTCGGCATGACCGAGAACGACCCGCAGGTCGTCAAGGATCTGCCGCCGCAGGGTGAGGGCGACTGAGCAGCCTGGCGAACCGCCGACGCCGGTCGGCCGTGTCAGCCGTTGCCGGTGTTCCCCTGGGACACCCTGGCCGACGCGACCGCGCTGGCCAAGTCGCACCCGGACGGCATCGTCGACCTGTCCGTCGGCACGCCCGTCGACCCGGTGGCGCCGCTGATCCGCGAAGCGCTCGCCGCGGCCAGCGCCGCGCCGGGATACCCCACGACCGCGGGCACCCCGGAACTTCGCCAGTCGGCCGTCGCCGCGCTGGCACGCCGGTACGGCGTCACCGCGGTGACCGAGGCGGCCGTGCTACCGGTGATCGGCACCAAGGAACTGATCGCGTGGCTGCCGACGCTGCTCGGCCTGAGCGCCGACGACCTCGTCGTGGTGCCCGAGCTTGCTTACCCGACCTACGACGTCGGCGCCCGGCTGGCTGGAACTCGGGTGTGCTACGCCGATTCGCTGACTCAGCTCGGCCCGGAGTCGCCGGCACTGGTCTACGTGAACTCGCCGAGCAATCCGACCGGGCAGGTCTTGGGTGTCGATCATCTGCGCAAGGTCGTCGGCTGGGCTCGGGAGCGCGGCGCGGTGGTGGCATCCGACGAGTGCTACCTGGGCCTGGGCTGGGACGCCGAGCCGCTGTCGATACTGCATCCCGACGTGTGCGACGGCGACCACACCGGCCTGCTGGCCGTGCACTCGCTGTCCAAGAGCTCCTCCCTGGCCGGCTACCGGGCCGGCTTCGTCGCCGGCGACGAAGCCGTCGTCGCCGAGCTGCTGGCGGTGCGCAAACATGCCGGCATGATCGTGCCGACCCCGGTGCAGGCGGCCATGGTCGCCGCCCTCGACGACGACGCCCACGAGCACGAGCAGCGCGACCGCTACCGCCGGCGCCGCAACGTGCTGCTACCGGCGTTCCGCTCGGCCGGCTTCACCGTCGACCATTCCGAGGCGGGGCTATATCTATGGGTCACCCGCGGCGAGGCGTGCCGCGACACCGTCGGGTGGCTGGCGCAGCGTGGCATCCTGGCGGCGCCCGGCGAGTTCTACGGCCCACGCGGCGACCGGCATGTCCGGGTGGCGTTGACCGCCACCGACGAGCGGATCGCCGCGGCGGCGACGCGGCTTGGCTAGCGTCAAGGGATGACCGACTACGACGTCGAGGCGGTGGACCGGCTGCCCTTCACCACCCCGGAGAAGTCACAGCGATACCGCACGGAGAACTACCGCGGAGCCGTCGGCCTGAATTGGTACGAAACCGACCCCAGCCTGCAGCTCACGATGGCCTACTACCTGCAGCCCGACGAGCTGGCGATCGCCGAACCCCATCTGCGGCGCATCGGCGAGTTGATGGGCGGCCCGGTCGCGCGGTGGGCCGAGCAGACCGACCGCAATCCACCACGGCTGGAGCGCTACGACCGCTGGGGCCACGACATCAGCGAGGTCGTCCAGCCGACGTCGTTCACCGAGTCCAAAACGGCGGTGCTGGCCGCGCAGAAGGCATTGAAAGACGATGCCCGACGCGCCGGCGTCAACCCGTCGCTGCCGCTGTTCGCGGCCAACTATCTGCTCGACCAGGCCGACATCGGCATGGGCTGCGCGCTCGGCACCGGCGGCGGGATGGTCAAGTCGCTGGTCGCGGCCTACGCGCCGGCCGACGTGCGCGACCACGTCCTGGCCAAGTTCGAGACCGGCGAATGGGAGGGGGAGACCGCTCAGCTATTGACCGAGCGCGCCGGCGGCTCCGACCTGGGCGCCCTGGAAACCACCGCAACGCCCGCATGGAGATGCCTGGCTGCTGAACGGTTTCAAGTGGTTCGCCTCCAACTGCGACGGGCAGGTGTTCGTCGTGCTGGCCAAGCCGGAAGGCGCACCGGATTCCGGCCGCGGCGTGGCGAACTTCCTGGTGCTGCGGACCCGCCGGGACGGCTCGCGCAACGGCATCCGCATCCGCCGCCTGAAGGACAAGCTCGGCACCCGGTCGGTGGCCTCCGGCGAGGTGGAGTTCGTCGACGCCGAAGCCTTCCTGCTGTCCGGCGAGCCGAGCGGCCAGTCTGTCGAGACCGGGGCCGGCCGACGGTAAGGGGCTGGGCCGGATGATGGAGCTGACCAACTCCGCCCGGCTCGGTATCGCGCTGTTCGCCCTGGGCAACTCGCGCCGCGCCCTGGTCGAGTCGCTCTGCTACGCGCGGCAGCGGCGGGCGTTCGGCGACGCGTTGCTCGACAAGCCGCTGATCCGCCGCAAGCTCGCCGAAATGATCGTCGACGTCGAAGCCGCCCAAGCGCTGGTTTTCGACGGCACCGGATTCGCCAATCACCGTCAGCCGCGGGCGGTCCGTCAGCGCATCGCCGTGCCTGTGACCAAACTCAAAGTGTGCCGGCTGGGCATCACGATGGCGTCGGACGCGATCGAGATCCACGGCGGCAACGGCTACATCGAAACCTGGCCGGTCGCCCGGCTACTCCGTGACGCTCAGGTCAACACGATCTGGGAAGGTCCTGACAATATCCTGTGTCTTGACGTCAAACGGGGTATCGAGCGCTCCGGCGCCCATGAGCCTTTGCTGGAGCGCCTGCGCGACGCGGTTTCGGTGTCCGATGACGACGAGACGACACGCCTGGTGCGCTGCCGCATCGACGATCTCGAAGCGGCGATCACGGCGTGGAGCAAGCTGGACGGCGCGGTTGCCGAGGCTCGGCTTTTCCCGCTCACCCGGTTCATCGGCGATGTGTATGCCGGGGCCCTGTTGACCGAGCAGGCGGCCTGGGAGCGGGCCACCCGCCAGACCGACCGCAAGGCCCTGGTCGCCCGGCTGTACGCTGCGCGTCACCTCGCTGACCAGGGACCCCTGCGGGGTATCGACGTGCAGAGTGACGATGCGATCGAACGATTTGACGAGCTGGTCGACGGCGCGTTGGTAATCGGCCGTTAACAAACCTCACAGTCCGTCTCGTCCCGGCGCGCGGGATTAGCGTTAAGGCAACGTACGCTTTCCCGGGAACGCCGTAAGGATCTCGTTAAGGAAAGTGGTGTGACGAAACTGGTAGACGGGCAGAGCTTTGCGCCGTCTTTTTCCGACGCGTACAAGCGGTTGGTGCTCGGGAAACCGATGATCAACGACGAGCTGGAACACGAAAGACTGTCGAATCCCGTTGCACTCGGCGTGCTTTCACCGGACGCGATCTCGTCGACCGCCTACGGTTCGGAACAGATCATGATCGAACTGCTGCCGGCCGCCGGGCTGGCCGCGTTCGCGCTGTTACTTCCGATCACCGGCGGTCATTTTGTTGATTCTGGTGCTGGTGGCCGCTTCGTATCGCCAAGTCGTGATGGTCTACACCCGCGCGGGTGGTTCCTATGTGGTGGCCCGGGAGAATTTCGGACCCCGGGTGGCGCAGATCGCCGCGGCATCGCTGTTGATCGACTATGTGGTGACCGTCGCGGTGCAATGCGCGGCCGGAACGGTGGCGGTGGCCTCGGCGTTTCCCGTCCTCGGTCCCTACAGCCTGGAGATCACCGTGGCTGTCGTGCTGGTGATGTGTCTCGCGAACCTGCGTGGACTGCGGGAAGCCGGAGTTCGGTTCGCGTTTCCGACGTACTTCTTCGTCGGCATGGTCTCGATGACGATCATCGTCGGCATCATCCGTGAAATCACCGGCGGGTTAACGACTTACAACCCGGAGCACATCGCCGGAGCAGTGCCGATCGCAGCATGGCAGCGGCATCGTCATGGGCGCCACCGTCCTGATCGTGTTGCGCGCGTTCGCTAATGGCGGCTCGTCACTGACCGGTGTCGAGGCGATTTCCAACACGGTCAACGCGTTCCGTAAGCCCGAGGGCATCAACGCCCGTCGCGTGCTGACCATCATGGCCGGCGATCCTCGGATTCCTGTTGGCCGGGGTGGCCTGGCTGGCGCATGTCACGCACGCCACCCCGTACGTCGCCGGGTATCCGTCCATGCTGTCCGAGATCACCCGGGCGGTGTTCGGCAGCGGAACGATCGGTCAAGTCTTCTACTTCTTGGTGCAGGCGGCCACCGCGCTGATCCTCTACACCGGCGGCAACACCAGCTTCAACGGGTTCCCGGCGTTGGCGAGTTTCGTTGCCGAGGACCAGTTTCTGCCGCGGCCGCTGATGAAACGCGGTCACCGGCTGGTGTTCTCCAACGGCATCATCACGCTTGACCGTGCTGGCGGTGGCGCTGCTGGTCATCACCGGGGGATCGCTCAACGCGCTGGTGCCGTTCTACGCGATCGGGGTGTTCACCGGCTTCTCGATGGCCGGCTACGGAATGACCAAACACTAGCTGACCCACCGCGGGCCCGGCTGGCGATACAAGCTGGTGATCAACCTGTCCGCGGGCATCCTGTCCACGATCGTGGTGGGGATCTTCGCGATCGCCAAGTTCACCGAGGGCGCCTGGCTGGTCGTCGTGGTCTTCCCGATCCTGGTGTTCGCCTTGATGCGGCTCAACCGGCAGTACCGCGCCGAGGCCTCCGTGCTGGAGACGTCGCTCACCGAGCTCCGACTTGGACAGGTACGACCGGCATCGGGTTTTCGTCTTCGTGGACAGCGTCGACCTCGCCGAGGTCGAGGCGATGCGCTACGCGAAAGGCCTGCACGCCGACGAGTTGGTCGCGGTGCACTTCGTGTTGGACTCGGCGCATGCCGAGCAGTTGCAGCGACGCTGGCGGCACTTCGGGCACACCACCGAACTGCGGTTGGTCGAGTGTCTGGATCGCAACCTGAACCGGGCCGCCCAAGAGCTGGTTTTGCAGGCCATTGACGAGCATCCGGACACCAAGGTGACGGTGCTGTTGCCGCGTCGGACATATTCGGCGTTGCTGGGCCGGCTGCTGCATGACCGCACCGCCGACAAGATCGCCGCAGTGGTCAGTCGAATCCCGGGTGCGAGTGCGCAAATCGTGGCCTACGACATAGAGTCCCGAATCAAGATCACCCAAGCCAGGCGGCCGGGCGATCGCCCGGCGCCGTCAAGCGGTCCGGATGACCAGGCAGACGTGCCCGAGTCGCACCGGGCCTACGCGAAATGATCTGCGCCCGAAGGCCGTCGAGTAACGGAGGAAGTGACACGTGGTGACCACATCGGACAATAACTCGGGCATCACGCCGTCTTTCGTCGACGGGTGGAAGCGCGCCGTTCTCGGCAAGCCGCTGACCAGCGAGCAGCTGGAATCGGAGCGATTGTCGAATCCTGTTGCGCTCGGCGCACTTTCACCGGACGCGATCTCGTCGACCGCCTACGGTCCGGAGCAGATCATGATCGAGCTGCTGCCGCGCGCCGGGATGGCCGCGTTCGTGTTGTTGCTTCCGATCATCGGCGTCATCTTGTTCATCTTGTTGCTGGTGTCCGCGTCGTATCGCGGGGTTGTGATGACCTACGCCCGCGCCGGTGGCTCTTATATGGTGGCGCGAGACAACTTCGGGCCGCGGTGGGCGCAGATCGCCGCCGCGGCGCTGTTGATCGACTATGTGGTCACCGCCGCGGTGCAGCCCGCGGCCGGCACGGTGGCGGTGGTCTCGGCGATACCCGAGCTGCGTCCGTACCACTTGGAACTGACGATCGCTGTGCTGATCCTGATCTGTATCGCCAACCTGCGCGGACTGCGGCAATCGGGCCGGACCTTTCGCGATCACGACGTACTCCTTCGTCGCCATGATCACGCTGACGATCGTGACCGGCCTGGTTCGTGAGATCTTCTGGGGTTTACCGAAATACAACCCGGAGCACATTGTTGGAGCGGTGCCGGTCCATCAGGGCAGCGGGCTGGTGATGGGTGCCACGGTGCTGGTGGTGCTGCGCGCGTTCGCCAACGGCGGTACGTCGCTGACCGGTGTCGAGGCGATTTCCAACACGGTCAACGTCTTTCGCGCGCCGCAAGGCTACAACGCCCGTCGGGTGCTGACCGTAATGGCTGTGCATCCTCGGGTTTTTGTTGGCCGGTGTGGCCTGGCTTGCCTACGTCACCCACGCCACCCCATACATCGATGAATACCCGTCGATGCTGTCGGAGATCACCCGGGCGGTTTTCGGCCAAGGGCTGATCGGCAACGTCCTGTACTTCTTGGTCCAGGCGTCGAGCGCGGCAATTCTGTTCACCGGTGCCAACACCGGCTTCAACGGGTTTCCCGCGTTGGCGAGTTTTGTTGCCGAGGACCGTTTCCTGCCGCGGCCGCTGACCAAACGCGGTCATCGTCTGGTGTTCTCCAACGGCATCATCACGCTGACCGTGCTGGCGGTGGCGCTGTTGCTGGTGACCGGCGCCTCGGTCAACAAGCTGGTGCCGTTCTTCGCGATCGGCGTGTTCACCGCGTTCGCGATGGCCGGCTTCGGCATGAGCCGACACCACTACACCCACCGCGACCACGGCTGGCGTCGCAAGGTGGTGGTCAACATGTCCGCCGGGATCATGTCGGCGATCGTCGTGGGGATCTTCGTGGTGGCCAAGTTCACCGAAGGAGCCTGGCTGGTCGTCGTCGTCTTCCCCATCCTGGTGTACGCGCTTGGTACGGCTGAACCAGCAGTACAGCGCCGAGGCTTCGGTGCTGGAGATGTCGCGCACCGAGCGTCCGGAATTGGCCAAGTACGCCCGGCTGCGGGTGTTCGTTTTCGTGGATTCGGTCGACCTCGCCGAGGTCGAGGCGCTGCGCTACGGAAAGGGGCTGCACGCCGACGAGCTGACCGCGGTGCACTTCGTGATCGACGCCGATCATGCCGCGCAGTTACAGGAGCGCTGGCAGCACTTCGAGCACGACACCCGGCTGCGGGTGATCGACTGTCCTGATCGCCATTTGAGTCGATCCGCCCAGGAGCTGGTCCTGGAGGTCAAGAGGGAACATCCGGACACCAAGGTGACGGTGTTGTTGCCGCGCCGAACATATTCGGCGATGCTGGGCCGGCTGCTGCATGACCGCACCGCCGACAAGATGGCCCGCGCGGTCAGCCGAATCCAGGGCGCTACCGCGATCATCGTGCCCTACGACGTCGAGTCCCGGATCGCGCGAGTGGACCCCGATGCGCTGGCCGCACGGGTCGCGCGCGAAACCGCCGTGAGCGAGACGGAGATGTCGCGCGCCGAAGCCGACTAGTGCGCCGGCGACCGCAGATTCCTGACCATCGGATGACGGCTGCTCGATGCAGCCTAGACTTCCGGGGAACGCTTAATCTCGGATAGGGAATGTGGTCGTGACAGCATCAGCTGAGCAAGACGTACCGTTGTCATTTTCGGATCTGTGCAAGCGAATCTTTCTCGGCAAGCCGTTGATCACCGAGGAGTTGTCCTCCGAGAGATTATCGAATTCCGTTGCGCTGGGCGCGCTTTCGCCCGATGCGATCTCATCGACCGCCTACGGGCCCGAGCAGATCCTGACCGAGTTGCTGCCGCAGGCCGGGCTGGCCGCATTCGTCTTGCTGCTCCCCATCATGGGCGTGATCCTGTTGATCCTGGTGCTGGTGGCCGCGTCGTACCGGCAGGTCGTGATGGTCTATACCAAAGCCGGCGGCTCCTACATCGTGGCGCGGGAGAACTTCGGGCCGAAGGTGGCGCAGGTGGCCGCCGCGGCACTGTTGATCGATTACGTCGTCACGGTGGCGGTGCAGTCGGCCGCGGGCACGGTGGCGGTGGCGTCGGCACTGCCGGTGCTGGGGCCCTACAGCCTGGAAATCACGGTCGGTGTCGTACTTATCATCTGCTACGTGAATCTGCGCGGATTGCGCGAAGCGGGCCGACCCTTCGCGATTGCGACCTACTCGCTTTGTGGTCATGGTCGGGCTGATGATCATCGTCGGCGTCGTCCGCCACATCGTCTGGGGCTTGCCGCAATACGATCCCGGTCACGCCGCCGGAGCGGTGCCGGTGCATCAAGGCAACGGTCTGGTGATGGGCGCGACAATTCTGGTGATACTGCGGGCGTTCGCCAACGGCGGCTCGTCGCTGACCGGTGTGGAGGCGATTTCCAACACCGTCAACGTCTTCCGCAAGCCGCAGGGTATCAACGCGCGACGCGTGCTCACCGCGATGGCCTGCATTCTGGGTTTCTTGCTGGCGGGCGTCGGCTACCTGACCTACGCCACGCATGCCGCGCCATATCTCGACGAATACCCGTCGGTGCTCTCGCAGGTGGCCCGCGCCGTCTTCGGCAACGGGGCTATCGGCAACGGCATGTACATCCTCGTCCAGGTATCGACCGCGGCGATCTTGTACACCGGCGCCAATACCAGTTTCAACGGCTTTCCCGCGCTGGCGAGTTTCGTCGCAGAAGACCGCTTCCTGCCGCGCCAGCTGATGACGCGCGGTTACCGTCTGGTGTTCTCCAACGGCATCATCACGCTCGCTGCGCTGTCGGTGGCGTTACTGGTTCTCAGCGGCGGATCGGTCAACGCGCTGGTGCCGTTCTACGCGATCGGGGTGTTCACCGGTTTCTCGATGGCCGGCTACGGGATGACCAAATACCATCTCACGCATCGCGAACGGGGCTGGCGTCTACAAGCTGGCGATCAACTTCTCCGCGGCGATCCTGTCAACGGTCGTGGTGGGCATCTTCGCGGTGGCCAAGTTCACCGAGGGGGCCTGGCTGGTCGTCGTCGTCTTCCCCGTGCTGGTATTCGCGTTGATCCGGCTCAACCGCGAATACCGCGCCGAGTCCGCGATCCTCGAGGCGTTCCGTACCGACCGGCCGGAGCTGGTGAAGTACGCCCGACACCGCGTCTTCGTCTTGGTCAATTCGCTTGACCTCGCGGTGCTCGAGGCACTGCGCTACGGCAAGGGTTTGCGCGCCGACGAATTGATCGCCGTGCATTTCATGGTCGACGCGGAACATGCCGCGGAGTTGCGAAAGCGTTGGGATGACTTCGATCTCGACACGCGGTTGCGGGTGGTGGACTGCCCGGACCGGCAGATCATCCGGGCCCTGCATGTGATGGTGGTCAAGGCGCAAAACGAACATCCGCACACCAATGTGACGGTGTTACTGCCACGGAGAACCTATGCGCCGGTGCTGGGACGACTGCTCCATGACCGGACCGCGGACAAGATCTCCAAGGCGGTCAGCCGGATTCCCGATGCCGCCGCCACGATCGTGCCTTACGACGTGCAGTCCCGGATCCGCGAAGCGTTCCCGGACATCTTGGAAATGCGTATTGCGCGAAAGGTCGAGAAGGTCGAGAACCGGATCTGGCAGGGCGAGAACAAGACCGTGCAGGACTACGAGCATCCCGAAAGGTCGGCGGCGGTGATCCCGGTGGACAGCCTGATTCCGGGTCGCCGGGCGACGGTCGAAGGCCGGGTCAGTCAAGTCGAGGACATCACCAGAGGTCAGAAAACGTTTCGGTGGATCGTGGTCGGCGACGAGAGCGGCGACATTCGTGTGACTTTCCGGCCCGGGCAGGGCGACGACATCCAGCCGGGCCAAGTGCTGCGGGTCACTGGGAAAGCCAACCAGAGCGGCAACTGTCAAGTATCGATGCTCGACCCGACATACCAGGTCATCGAGGTCCCCGAGGAGTCTTAGGCCGTGCGGATCCATCCAGAGGTTTCGGACGCGCTGGCCGCCGGACGGCCCGTCGTCGCGCTGGAGAGCACGATCATCACCCACGGCCTGCCACGTCCGGACAACCTGCGCGTCGCGCGCGACATCGAGCACGCGGTGCGCTCCGGCGGGGCGGTGCCGGCCACGATCGCGATCGTCGGCGGCGAACCGCACGTTGGCCTGGACGACGCCGCGCTGCGGCGCATCGCGCAGGGCGACGCGGTGGTCAAGGTCAGCGTCCGCGACCTCGCGGTGCTCGCGGCCCGGGGCGGAGACGGCGGGACGACGGTCGCTTCGACGGCGCACCTGGCGGCGGCGGCCGGCATCACGGTGTTCGCCACCGGCGGGCTGGGCGGCGTGCATCGCGGCGCGCGCGACAGCTGGGACGAGTCCGCGGATCTCACGACTCTCTCGCGGATCGGCGTGCTGGTGGTCTGCGCGGGCGTGAAGTCAATCCTGGACGTGGCAGCCACCCTGGAGCGGCTGGAGACCCTCAACGTCGGGGTGATCGGCTATCGCACCGACCGGTTCCCCGGCTTCTACCTCGCCGATTCCGGCTACCCGGTGGGTTGGCGGGTGGACACGCCGGCAGCGGCCGCCGACGTGCTGCGGGCCCGCCGCCGACTGGGCACCGACGGGTACGGCGTGGTGCTGGCCAACCCCATCGCACCGGGCGACGAGATGGACCGCGCGTTGCACGACCGGGTGCTGACCGCCGGCCTGGCCGCGGCCGAGGCAAACGGTGTGCGCGGCAAGGACGTGACGCCGTTCCTGCTCGACTTCTTCCACCGCGAGACCCACGGCGCGTCGCTTGCCGCCAACGTCGCCCTGGTGCTGTCCAACGCCCGGTTGGCGGCCGAAGTAGCCGCCGCTTACGCCGTGAAGATGTAGTCGTCGTCGTCCGGCTCGGCCAGCATGCGGGTGAGCCGCTTGCGGTCGAACGGCCAAAGGTCGATGTGGTTGTCGTCATCGAAATACCATGAGTTGCAACCGGTATTCCACACCGTCGGGCCCATCGCCTCGGCGACGTCGTCACCGAAGCGGCTGGTGGCCTCCTCGGTGACTTCGACGGTGGTGATCTCGCCGTCGCGGAATCGCCGCAGCCATCCGGTGATGTAGCGGGCGGTCAATTCGGCAACATGTTGCAGCGACATCGAGCCGGTGGGCGAGTTCGGCCCGAGGATGGTGAATAGGTTGGGGAATCCGGGGATGGCGGTCATTCCCCACGCGCGAGGACCTTTCGCCCACGCGTCGTCGATCGACAGGCCGTCGCGGCCGCGCAGCGTCATCGGGCGCATGTAGTTGTGTGCCTGGAAGCCGGTGGCGAGCACGATCGCGTCCAGATCGTGGTGGACGCCGTCCGTTGTTCGCAGTCCGGTCTTGGTGGCCTCAGCGATCGGCTCGCTGACGAAACTGGCGTTGGGCTTGGAGATTCGCCGGTAGTAGTTGCCGGAAAGCACCTGCCGCTTGCAGAACGGCTGGTAGTCGGGGGTCAGCTGTTCACGAAGATCTCTGTCCCGCACCATCATTCGTAAGCATACCCACCCGTAACGCTGGGCCAGTCGTCGCCGCCAGGTCGGCCGGATGACCAGGTCGACCAGGTAATCGGAACCGACGAGCTGCGATAGCCGCACTGCCTTTTCCTGTTTCGGTAGCGCCCGCAGCAGTCGGCCGACGATGCGGGGTTGCCTCAGCCCCATCGGCATCCACATCACCCACTGCGGCGTACGGGCGAAGTGGGTGATGTGCGCCGCCTCGGGTTGCAGCGCGGAAAAGACCTGCACTCCAGTCGATCCGGTGCCGATCACCGCTATACGCTTGCCCGTCGTGTCGATGTCGGTCCAGCGCGCGGTGTGCACCACCGGCCCGTCGAACGAGTCGAGGCCGGGAATGTTCGGGATGAACGGGTGGTGCAGTACGCCGGTGGCGGCGACGACGAAGTCCGCGTCGATCTCGTCTCCGCCCGCGATGGACACTCGCCAACGGTTCCCGGTGAACACCGCCGAGGTGACTTCGCAGCCCAGCTTCAGATGCGACTCGAGTTGCAGAGCTTCGATGAGGTCGTGGTGATACTGCTGGATCTCCTCACCGGTGGCCCAGACATGCTTCCAGTCCGGCTTGGGCGCGAACGCGAATTGGTAGCCGTAAGAAGGCACGTCGCAGCGAAGGCCCGGGTAGCGGTTCCAATGCCACACGCCCCCAACGTCGGAACCCTTTTCCAGGATGATGAAGTTGGTGAAGCCGGCCTGCCGGAAAGCATGGGCGGCGGCGATCCCCGCCATGCCGGCGCCGACGATCACAATCCGGGGATCTCGCTCGCGGGACTTTGCCGTCATTTCAGTGGTGAACCCTATGCCTGCCGAAACCACCGCGGCAAGGGTTCTACGGTCCTTCGTCGTCTGCCCGCAGCAGTTTTTCGGGGTGGTGGTAGGTGTTGATGCGGGGTTGGCCATAGTCAAGATGTGGTGGTGGAAGCCATTCGGTCTCGCCGTTTTTGAGCTTGCGGGTGGTCCAGGCTCCGCAGCTGACAAGTTTGTGGTGCGGCCCGCAACCCAGGGTCAGGTCGTTGACGTCAGTCGTCCCGCACTTGGCGTAATCCGTGACGTGGTGCACTTCGCTCAGGTAGCCGGGCACATCGCAGTTGGGAAACGAACAGCCACGGTCCTTTGCGTAGAGCACTATTCGCTGTCCGGGCGAAGCCAGTCGTTTCGTGTGGTACAGCCCGATTGCGTGGCCTTTGTCGAAAACGGCGAGGTAGTGATGCGCGTGCGAGGCCAGTCGGATCACATCGGACATGGGTAACAGGGTTCCGCCGCCGGTGAGGGCCGTGCCGGCGCCGGCTTCCAGCTCGCGAAGGGTGGTGGTGACGATGATCGACGCGGGCAAGCCGTTGTGTTGGCCCAGTCCGCCGGAGGCCAGCAGTGCGCGTCCGGCGGCGTTGAGCGCGTCGTGGTTACGTTGCGCGGCGCTGCGGGTGTCGTGCTCGATGGCTTCTTGCGATGGCGTGCCGCCGACGCACGGGGCTGGATCAGCCGGGTTGCACATACCCGGTGCCGCAAGTTTCGCGAAGACCGCGTCGATGGTGGCTCGAGCCTCGGGCGTCAGATACCCGCTGATCGGGGATACGCCGTCGATGTCTTGTTTGCCGATGGTGATGCCGCGCCGTCGAGCCCGGTCGTCGTCGGTGAAATTGCCGTCGGGATTCAGGCAGTCGGTGAGTCTGTCGGCCAGCTTGCCCAGCTCGTCGGGGCGATGCTCGCCACCGAGCCGGGCCAGGTGGGCTTCGGCCTGCTGGCGCGTTTCGACGTCGACGAACTCAGGTAGCCGATGCCAGAAACCGCGGATCACTGCAATGTGGGCGGCGCCGATGCTTCCGGCCCGCTGCGCCTCGGCGGTGGCGGGCAGCACCGGCGGCAGGGGCTCGCCAGTGATCGCTTTCCGCTCGCCGAGATCGGCCGCTTCGCCAATCCGCCGCGCTGCTTCGGCGCGAGTGATGCGTAGCCGGCTGGCTAATGCACCGGGGAGTTTGCCGCCCAACTCGGTCTCATCGGCCTGCTGTCCGACCTGGTTGATCAACGGATGCTCGATGGCCGGCAGCTGACGTCGGAAAGTTTCGCAGCACTGCAGCAATGCCAACCGCTCCGGAGTGGTCAGCGCGTCGAAGGACAGGTCCAAGGCACGCTTGAAGTCAGCCTTGAGCGCGTCGAAAACTTCGACAACTTCGTCCCGGCTACTCGAACGCATGTGCGAATGATATACCGGCGGACCGACAGGCTGCGAAGTTATCCACAGGCGGCGGCGTCACCCCGCCCACTAGCGCCCACCTCACTGGATGGTTTAGTGGCGGTCGTGAAGAAACTGGCAGCAGTGCTGGGTTCGCTGGCCGGACTTGCGGTCACCGCGAATGGCTACCAGCCGCTCACCAAGCGCGGGTTTCCCTCGATGTACGCGTTCAGCTTCGGAGTGTTCGCATCCGAGCTGCCGTTGCAGCTGCTGGCGGGCCAGTTTGGGCTGCTGGCCGCGGTGACCCGCTGGCTTTCGCCACGAGTGCGCCGGTTCAGCTGGCTGGTGTCGGCGCTGTCGTGGTTGGGGCTGCTGGGCCTGCACCGCCTCGGCTGGCGGGCCAACCTCCCGCTCACTGCCGCGCTCGATGCCGGGTTGGGCACCGATCGTCGCACCGAGGGGGCCGATCTGTGGAAGCGGCCAGTGGGTGGGGGCACGGCCAAGACGCCCGGCGTGGTCCGCATGCTGCGGATCTACCGCGACTACGCGCACTACACCGACATCAGCTACGGCGACTACGGCTCCCGGAACCACCTTGACATCTGGCGTCGGCCCGACCTCGACCTTGACGGACGGGCGCCGGTGCTGTTGCAGGTGCCCGGCGGCGCCTGGATGGTGGGAGGCAAACGGCAGCAGGCATATCCGTTGATGAGTCACCTCGCCGAGTTGGGCTGGGTGTGTGTGGCGATCAACTACCGGCTCAGCCCGCGCTCCACCTGGCCGGACCACATCGTCGACGTCAAGCAGGCGCTGGCGTGGACCAAGGAGCACATCGCCGAGTACGGCGGCGACCCGGACTGGATCGCGATCACCGGCGGTTCGGCCGGTGGGCACCTGTCGGCGCTGGCCGCGCTCACCGCGAACGATCCCCAGTTTCAGCCGGGCTTCGAGGACGCCGACACCAGCGTTCGGGCGGCGGTGCCGTTCTACGGCGTCTACGACTTCACCCGAACCGACGATGCGATCCACCCGTTGATGGCGCCGACGCTGGCGAAGTACGTCTTCAAACTGCGGCGACACGAAACACCGGAGGCTTTCCGCACCGCCTCTCCGATTACGCACGTCTCCGCCGATGCACCACCGTTTTTCGTGCTACACGGTCGCAACGACTCGTTGATCCCGGTCGAACAGGCCCGTGCGTTTTCCGCACGGCTGCGCGAAGTCAGCCGCCAGCCGGTTGTCTACGCCGAACTGCCGTTCGCGCAGCATGCCTTTGACATCTTCGGGTCGGCGCGGGCCACCCATGCGGCGACAGCCGTCGAGCAGTTCCTTGCGCGAGATCTAGATCGGACGACTCGCGCAACTCTAGTACCGGATCGCTCAGTAGCCCGTAGTCCCAACGAAAGAAGCAGTCGGACATCGGGATTGGCCAGCGATGTCGACAGCAGCTTCTCTATCCGGCGAGTCCGATACCGCACGGTGTTGGGATGGACGTGCAACTCCTGCGCCGCGGCGGCGACGTCACCGAAGCTGTCCAGATAGGCCCGCAATGTCGGGATCAGGCTCGGGTCGCGGGCTTGCAGGTCGCGCACCCGAGGATCGACGAGCCGCCCGTCGGCGGCGACCATCGTGACGATCTCGTCGAGCAGCACGGTGGTGCGCGCCTCGGCCAGCGACGTCACCTGAGGCGAACGAATCCGGATGGCGCTCAGCGCTATCCAGCACCCGGTCCACCTCCGCTCGCACCGCGGCCAGGCCGGCCAGCCCGGTGACCGGTGCCGCGACGACAGCCCGCAACTGCAGTCCCAGTTCGCTGCGCAACGCGCTGATGGTGCCACGAATCCAAGAGTTCAGCGACGACCGCTTCGCGCTATCCGGAAGTAGCACATACACCCGCGAACCGCGCGATGCTACCTGGGCATCAGCTCGAAAAGCATTGGCGCTCAATGCCAGTACGTCAGCCAGCCTGGCGTGGCGATCCGGAGCGTCGAAACCGATCAGGGCGGCGTTGCCGTCGGCGGCGATGCCGAGTTCTTGGGCGATGGTGTCCACGTCGACCGAACCGCTGTCGGACAGCCCGAGCAGCTCCTGGACGCGCAGCGCGTGCGTCGACGGCCTGGCCGCCAGCCGTGACATGATGCGCGCGGCCAGCACGGCGGCTCCGCGCAGCACCTCCTCGGCGTCGTCCGCCAGCGGTCGGGAGCCTTGCTGTACCCAGATGCTGCCGGCGAAGGCCGGCGCCCTGCGTGCGTCGCGGGCGGGCTGATGAATACCGACGGCCAGCCGGGGCCGCAGACCCAACTCCGGACGCTCGGCGACCCGGACCACGTCGTCCCCGGACCGCAGCGCATTGAAGATCCCCCACTGGCCGATCCACTTCAGATGCTCGGGCGGTCCGGCACGACCCAGGATCGATAGTCGCCGCAACTCGTCGGCTTCGTCGTTGGATGCCGAATAGGCCAGCACGTGCGACTGCTCGTCTTCGATGCTGACCATGCCGTGAATACGGTCGGCCAGCGACTGCGCCAGCCCGAACAAGTCGGTGCCGGAGTCGTAACGCGGATCGCCCAAGGACGGCATGTGGTGCTCGAGAACATGGTTGACCAATCGATACAGCCGCTCCCAGCGGGCCTGCGGGTCCACCGCCACCACTGCCGTCCCGGCTGCGACGGCGCCGGCCACCAGGGCATCGGACGGTCGCTTGGCGAAGATCGCCACCGGCGCGCGGTCGGCCGGGCCGGTTTCGAGCCACTGGTGTGCCTCGTCGTCGGCAACGCCGAGCAGAAAGAACACGTCGGCCGAGTCTGCGCCCCGTCCCAGGCCCAACCGCACGTCGTCGGAGTCGATCAATGCCGCCGACGCCACCGGCAGGTCCAGCCCGCGAGGCGCCTCGACCAGGCTCACCACGGTGGTGTCCAGGGCCAATAGCAGCTGACCCAGTCCGACACCCGCCATTCGCATATTGTCCGATCTTACTGCAAACCCAGCAACATCTTGTCCGATCAGCCAAGCCTGGGCGGGCCGGCGGCGGTCATCCTGAGGACATGGACGCGATCACCGATGTACCCCTGCCCGCCAATGAACCGGTCCACGACTACGCACCGAATTCGCCCGAACGCACGCGGCTGCAGTGCGCGCTGACCGCGCTGGCAGATGACCCGATCGAGCTGCCACACGTCATCGGCGGCGTGCATCGCATGGGCGATGGTGAGCGGATCGACGTCGTGCAGCCACACCGGCACGCCGCGACGCTGGGCACGCTGACCAATGCCGACCACGCCGATGCCACCACCGCTGTCGAAGCGGCAATGGCCGCTCGAGCGCATTGGGTGGCGACCCCGTTCGACGAACGAGCCGCAATCTTTCTGCGGGCCGCCGATCTGCTCGCCGGGCCGTGGCGCGAGACGATCGCGGCCGCGACCATGCTGGGTCAATCCAAAACCGCCTACCAGGCCGAGATCGATGCTCCCTGCGAGCTGGTCGATTTCTGGCGGTTCAATGTCAGCTTCGCTCGCCAGATTTTGGCGCAGCAGCCGATGAGCGTACGTGGGGAGTGGAACCGCACCGATTATCGTCCGCTGGACGGGTTCGTCTACGCGATCACGCCGTTCAACTTTACCGCGATCGCCGGCGAATCTGCCCACCGCGCCGGCACTGATGGGCAACACTGTGGTGTGGAAGCCTTCGGTCACACAGACATTCGCCGCATACCTGACCATGCAACTACTGGAGGCGGCAGGGTTGCCGCCCGGTGTGATCAATCTGGTGGCCGGCGACGGTTACGCGGTTTCCGATGTGGCGCTGGCGGATCCGCGGCTGGCCGCGATCCACTTCACCGGATCGACGGCGACTTTCCAGCGGCTGTGGCGCGAGGTCGGCGCCAACATCGAGCGTTACCAGAGCTACCCGCGCCTGGTCGGTGAGACCGGCGGGAAGGACTTCGTGCTGGCGCACCCCTCGGCACAACCAGATGTACTGCGCACGGCGCTGATCCGTGGCGCGTTCGACTACCAGGGCCAGAAGTGCTCGGCCGCCTCGCGGGCATTCATCGCCCATTCGGTCTGGCAGCAGATGGGCGACGACTTCTTAGCGGCCGCCGCCGAGCTGCCGTTCGGCGACATCACCGACTTCTCCAACTTCGGTGGCGCGCTGATCGACGAGCGTGCCTTCGTCAAGAACGTCGACGCGATCGAACGCGCGAAAGGCGCGGCCGGTGTCACGATCGCGGTCGGCGGCGAATACGACGACAGCGAAGGGTATTTCGTGCGCCCGACGGTGCTGCTGTCTGACGATCCGACCGATGAGGCGTTCGCCACCGAGTACTTCGGTCCGCTGTTGTCGGTGTACGTCTATCCCGATGACCAGTACGAGCGGGTCCTCGACGTCATCGACACCGGATCACGGTATGCGTTGACCGGCGCGGTAATCGCCGACGACCGCGACGCCGTGCTGGCGGCGCAGAACCGGCTGCGGTTCGCGGCGGGCAACTTCTACGTCAACGACAAGCCGACCGGGGCGGTGGTGGGCCGCCAGCCCTTCGGTGGCTCGCGCGGATCGGGCACCAACGACAAGGCCGGATCGGTGCTGAACTTGTTGCGCTGGACGTCGGCACGCTCGATCAAGGAGACGTTCGTCCCGGCCACCGATCACAACTATCCGCACATGGCGGAGCGGTGATGTCGGGCTTGTTTGCCAAGACGCTACGTCCGGCGATCCTCGCGGCCAGCCACTCCGACGGGCTGAGGCGCACCGCAGAGCGGCTGCCGGCCGCCCGCAAGGTGGTGCACCGGTTCGTGCCGGGGGCGTCGCTTGATCGGGTGTTGGACAGCGTCGCGGTCCTGCGGGATTCGGGCCGGCTGGTCAGCATCGACTACCTCGGCGAGGACGTCGCCGATATCGACGGCGCGAATGCCACCATGCGTGCTTACCTTCAGTTGCTCGACGCATTGGGCCGGCGGCCGGATGCCACACATGAGGGTGTGCGTCCGCTGGAGGTATCGTGCAAGCTTTCGGCGTTGGGGCAAGCCCTGGACCGCGGCGGCGAGAAGATCGCCGTGGAGCACGCACACACCATCTGCGAGCGGGCCGAGCAGGTCGGCGCGTGGGTGACCGTGGATGCCGAAGACCACACCACCACGGATTCGACGCTGTCCATCGCCACTGATCTGCGGGCTGATTTCCCTTGGCTCGGCGTGGTTTTGCAGGCTTACCTGCGGCGCACACACGGCGATTGCGAACAGCTCGCCGCATCCGGGGTCAGGGTACGGCTGTGCAAAGGTGCCTACGACGAACCGGCATCGGTGGCCTACCGGGACGCCGCGGCGGTCACCGACTCGTATCTGCGCTGCCTTCGGGTGCTGATGGCGGGCTCGGGGTATCCGATGGTGGCCTCGCACGATCCCGCGGTCATCGGCGCGGTGCCTGCATTCGCGAGCGAATACGGCCGAGGCGCAGGTGATTTCGAATACCAGATGCTCTACGGCATCCGCGACGACGAGCAGTCGCGGCTGGCGTCCGCCGGCAACCGGGTGCGGGTCTATGTCCCGTTCGGCACCCAGTGGTACGGGTACTTCATGCGTCGACTGGCCGAGCGGCCGGCCAACCTGACGTTTTTCATGCGGGCGCTGGCCGAGCGCGGTCACTGACGGGCTACGACGTCTGGAAGCCGTACTCAGGGTGCTCTAACGACGGACGTGCGACGATCACCGGCCTGTGGACGGCTTGAACGACCGCGTTGCTGACCGAACCCAAAAGCATGCCGGCGAGAGCACCACTTCCGTGACTCCCGACGACGACGAGCTGGGCGGATTCCGATGCGTCGACGAGCGCACGCGCTGCTCGATCACGCACGAGGCGCTTGTGCACAGTCACGTCGGGATAGCGTTCTTGCCAACCCGCCAGCCCCTCGGCCAGAAGGCGCTCTTCTTTGGTCGTTATCGGCGACCAGTCGAAACCTGGAATTTCGGACATATTGGTGTCATTCCACGCGTGCAGCGCTATCAAGTCGGCGTGTCGACGCGACGCTTCCTCGAACGCGGTTGCCGTAGCGAGGTCTGAGGTTGAGCCATCGATTCCCACGAGCACGGGAGCCTGTGCGGGATGGGGCATCTGCGGATCCTCATCGCGGATGAGCGCGACGGGACAATGCGCATGCCGAATCAGTCCAGAACTGACTGAGCCGAGAAAACCGCGAGACAATGCCCCGCGCCCCCGAGAGCCGACAACGATGAGCTCGGCATCTTTGGATTGGTCGACGAGCGTCGGGACGATGGCCGAAGACAGCAACTCGCCATTGATGTGTATCTGCGCATGGTCGGCGATGGCGTCACGGGCGATCTTCGATGCGTTCGCGAGGAGGCTGCGGCCCTCGGCTTCTTGCCATCCTGGCAACTCTTCGAGGATTGGGGCCTGCGACCACGTGTCAGGGCCGGGAGGTTCTACGTGCACAAGGGTGAGCGGTAAACCGCGGATGGCCGCATCGTGCGCGGCCCAACTAACGGCGGCATCTGATGTCGGCGATCCGTCGATGCCGACGATGATGCCGTAATGCATTGTTGTCGAGGACATTTTGATCTCCTTTCGTCAAGGAGTACGTTAAAGCAGCGTCGGCCCGTCGGCCATGAGTCTTTGGTCCCCATCCGGGCGCTGGCCCCTTGCGCGGATGTTGCCGCCCATTGGAGTACCGGCCAGGGACGGCGCACGGCACGCCGTCCGCACCACGTGCTTGATGACTTCGGTCTTTCAGCGCAGCGGCGGGTCGTAGGGCCGAAAGTCCCTCGGCGGCGGTTCCGTCGGCTCCTATCGGATCGGTCGGGGCTTTGTCAGGATGACGGAGTACGAAGCCAACATGGCGATTGGCACATGTCGGAGGTCGGCGTGCTGGACATAGCGTTCATTGCCCTGCTGCTTGGTTTGGCTGCGCTTGTCGTCGGATTTGCCTTCGGGTGCGATCGGTTGTCGGGTTGCGAAGAACCTGTGCAGTCAGAGCCCGGCCGTGAGGTGGTATGACGTTTGACGATGTGACAGGGATTCTTGTCGCGATCTTGCTGGGTGCTTACCTGGTCTACGGGCTGATCCGGCGCGGGAACGTGTAGATGGTTGGGGCGAGTTGGGGTCAGATCGCGGCGGTATTCGCGTTGCTGGCCATCAGCACACCGCTGTTGGGCGGTTATCTCGCCAAGGTGTACCGCAATGAGAACGCGCCCGGCGATCGGGTGTTTCTTCCGGTGGAGCGGCTGGTATACCGGTTGCTGCGCATCGACCCCCGAGGTGAGCAACGCTGGATCGCGTTCGTCGGCTCGGCGGTGGCGCTGACCATCGTCGGCGTACTGCTTAACTACCTGGTTTTTCGCATACAGCATTTGCTGCCAGGCAATCCCGATCACTTCCATGGAGTTAGTCCGCCACTGTCGTTCAACACCGCGGTCAGCTTCGTGACCAACACCGACTGGCAGAACTACACCGGCGAATCCACGTTGAGTCAATTCAGCCAAATGTTCGCGCTGGTGGTGCACCAGTTTTTGTCCGCATCCATCGGGATGGCCCTGGCGGCGGCATTCATCCGCGGTGTGATTCGCACGCGGACAACGACATTGGGGAACTTCTGGGTCGACACGTACGGTCTCTGGTGCGGGTGTTGCTGCCGCTGAGTTTCGCGCTCGCTATCGTGCTGTTGGCCGCGGGCGTGATCGATAACTTTCATGCCACACGGGTGGTGGCGACGATCTCGGCCACGGCTCAGCAAAGCATTCCCGGGGGGCCGGTGGCGAGCATGGTGCCCATTGAAATGATCGGTGACAACGGCGGCGGCTATTTCGGCGCCAATATGGCCCACCCGTTCCAGAACCCGAACCCAGTCGTCAACGTGCTCACCATCTGGTTGGCCGCGGCGATTCCTTTCGCCTTCCCGTGGGCCTATGGCCGCCTGGTCGGATCCATGCGCCAAGCGACGGTGGTGCTCGTTGCCATGGCCACCTTGTACGCGGCGTCGGTGATAACCGTGGCCGCCCTGGAAGCCCACGGCAACTCCCATCTCGCGCAGTTCGGCGTCGCCCAGTACCCCACCTCCACCAACCCCGGCGGCAACCTGGAGGGCAAGGACCTTCGGCTCGGGGCGACGGGGTCGGCATTGAACGCCGTCACCATGACCTCCACCTCTACCGGCGGCGTGAACTCGGCCATGGAGAGTTACACGCCGCTGGGCGGCGGCCTGTCGTTAGCCGACATGATGCTCGGGGAGGTCATCCCGGGCGGCACCGGCACGGGCCTGTACGGGATGTTGATCTTTGTGCTCATCACCGCGTTCATCGCGGGGCTCATGGTGGGGACGAACGCCGATGTACCTAGGTAAACGTTTGCTCGCCGGGGACATGACACTGGCGGCGATCTACATTCTGGTACTGCCGGTTACCGTGTTGAGTTTCGCCGGAATCTCGCTGCTGCTGCCGTCTGCCGCCCACCAGATCTCGACAACCGGGCCGCACGCGGTGACCGAAGCCGTTTACGCGTTCACCTCTGCCGCACACAACAACGGATCGGCGTTCGCCGGCCTGGCCGGCAATACCCTCTGGTACAACTCGACGCTGGGTCTGGCCATGTGGATCGGCCGGTTCTTCGAGATCATTCCCGCGCTGGCGCTGGCCGGCTCGCTGGCCCGCAAACGCACGTACACAGTCACCGCCGGAACGCTGCGCACCGACACGCCACTGTTCACCGCGCTGCTCGCGGCGATCGTCGTCATCTTGGTGGGTCTCACCTACTTTCCGGTGCTGGCCCTGGGACCAATGGCCGAGCACTTTTCCGGGCACTTCGGAGTCTGAGCGATGACGACGCAGACGGCTGCCCCGCCCGGTCGGCACATGGGCCGCGAAACGCGGCGGCTGCGCGAGCTTTCGATCCTCGATCCCCGGATTGTCCGCGGGGCCATTGTCGATGCGGTGTTCAAACTCGATCCCCGGCTGATGGTGCACAAGCCGGTGATGTTCGTCGTCTACATCGGCAGCATCTGGACGACGCTGCTATTCGTGCGTGACGCGCCCAAATCCAGTGGCGCAGACAACCTTTTCACCGGCCTGGTCGTGCTGTTCTTGTGGTTCACCGTGCTATTCGGCAATTTTGCCGACGCGATGGCCGAAGGCCGCGGCAAGGCGCACGCGGATGCGCTGCGCCGGGCCCGGCGGGAAACTGTCGCCTATGTCTTGCAGCCCGATGGCACCACACAAGACACGCCGTCCCAGGAGTTGAAAGTCGGCGACCGGTGTGCCGTCGAGGCCGGACAGGCGATTCCCGGCGACGGTGAGGTCATCGAAGGAATGGCGATGGTCGACGAATCGGCGATTACCGGTGAATCAGCCCCTGTGGTACGGGAATCAGGGGGTGACCTATCTGCGGTCACCGGCGGCACAGTGGTGCTGTCCGACCGCATCGTCGTGTCGATCACCTCTCCGCCCGGCCAAACTTTCCTGGATCGCATGATCGGGTTGGTTGAGGGGGCCAACCGGCAACGAACACAAAACGAGCTAGCCCTGACCGTGGTTCTGATTAGCTTGACCTTCATCTTTCTGGTCGCCGTCAGCACTTTCCAATTGGCCGCGATCTTCTCGGGCGTCAAGCAACCGATCGTGTTATTGGTCGCGCTACTGGTGTTGCTGTCACCGACGACCATCGGTGCATTGATTTCGGCGATCGGCATCGCCGGCATGGACCGCATGATCCGCCACAACGTGCTGGCCATGTCGGGGCGAGCGGTGGAGGCCGCTGGTGATGTGACCACGTTGTTGCTCGACAAGACCGGCACCATCACGTTCGGCAACCGGATGGCCACCGAGTTCGTCCCGGTCGGCGACACGGACGAGCACACCTTGGCCGAGGCGGCGCACCTGTCGTCGCTGGCTGACGAAACCCCTGAGGGCCGTTCCATTGTGGAGTTCGCCCAGCACCACTACGGCTGCCAACCCAGCGACATCGCCGGGGCAAATCTGGTCAGCTTCAGCGCCAAGACCAAGATGTCCGGTATCGACTTGCCGCAGCGCAAGATTCGCAAAGGCGCCGTTGCAGCGGTCAGCGAGTGGGTGCGGGCCAACGGCGGCGCCGTGTCACCAGACATGGATGGCGTCGTGGCGCGTATCGCCGCCAGTGGCGGCACCCCGCTGGCGGTTGCGGACCAGAACGCCTTGCTTGGGATCATTCATCTGAAAGACACTGTCAAGCCTGGCATTTCGCAGCGCCTAGGCGCCATGCGGCCCTTCGGTATCCGCACCGTGATGGTAACCGGCGACAATCCGGCTACCGCCGCGGCCATTGCGGCCGAGGCCGGCGTGGACGAATTCATAGCCGAGGCCACCCCGGAAGACAAAATGGATCGCATTCGCGCCGAACAGGCCGGCGGCGACCTGGTGGCGATGACCGGTGATGGCACTAACGACGCACCGGCACTGGCTCTGGCCGATGTCGGGGTGGCCATGAACAGCGGAACGCAGGCTGCGAAAGAGGCTGGCAACCTGGTTGATCTGGACAGCGATCCGACAAAGCTCACGGAGATCGTCGAGGTCGGAAAACAGCTGCTGATCACCCGCGGCTCGCTCACCACATTCTCGGTCTGCAACGACGTCGCGAAATACTTCATCGCGATCCCGGCGATGGTCCATTCCGTGTATCCGGAGTTGGCCGCGATCGACATCCTGAACCTGCACAACCCGCACACCGCGATCCTGTCCGCGGTGATCTTTAACGCGATCATCATCGTGTTGATGATTCCGCTGGCGCTGCGGGGTGTTCGCGTCAAAGCGATGGGTGCCACCGCGATGTTGCGCCGCAACGTCCTGTTCTTCGGCGTCGGCGGACTGGTCACCCCGTTCGTGCTGATCAAACTGATCGATATCGCCATCGTCTCGCCGATAGGAATCCACTGATGCTGCGCGCTCAACTATTCCCCGCGGTCGTGCTCACGCTGTTGGCCAGCGTGGTGCTGGGAGTGGCATATCCGCTCGCCACGTACGGCATCGGACAACTCGCCTTCAAACACCAGGCCGAGGGCTCGTTGATCAGTCGCGACAATCAGGTCGTCGGCTCAAGCCTGCTCGGTCAGCCGTTTACCGATCCCGCCGGCAACCCGTTGCCGCAATATTTCCAGCCCCGGCCCTCTGCCGCGGGCAACGGTTACGACGCGACCGCCAGCGCCGCAAGCAACCTCGGCCCCAGCGATCCCAGACTGCTCGCTGCCATTGAGAAACGAGCCGCCGCCTACCGCGCCTTCAACCACGTGCCCGCCGATGCCGCGGTGCCCGTCGATGCGGTGACCGCCTCGGGGTCGGGCCTCGATCCAGACATCTCGGTGGCCAACGCCGACCTACAGTCGGTGCGGGTCGCCGCCGCTCGACATCTGGCACCCGAAACGGTCGCGGCGCTGGTGCGTGACCACACCGCCGGTCGCGCATTGGGGTTTCTGGGGGAGACCGTAGTCAATGTCGTGGAGCTCAACCTGGCACTGGATCAGCGGCGGCCAAGCTGACGACTACCGTTGGCGTGTTGTCCGGGCCTTCGGTACGCAGCGACGCGTCGATTGCCTCGAGCAGGTCGCGCGCGGCCTCGACGGTAAAGTAATCGCCACGACCCTTGGCCGGCACTTGTTCGAGACATGTTGTCTGGAACCGGATTTCGACTCGGTCGCCGCGAAGGGTAGCGATGATCGTCGGCGTATTGCCCGAAGGACTGAGCCGGATCGCATTGGCGGCCAACGCCGTTATGACGCGGGTGAGCACCGCGGCGTCGGAGATCACGTTGGGAACGTCTTCCGGCACTACGACATCCACGGCATGCCGACTGGGCCCAAGTTCGTCGAGCGCCGCGGCCACCACCTCGGCGACATCGACCTGACGTATCCGCACATCGAGCGCACCAGCCCGTGCCTTGGCCACATCTTCCAGTTGGTTCGCCAGCACGCCGATCCGGTCCACCGCGCGCTCCAGCGTGTCGATCGGCTCACCGTCCCGCGCCGCAGTCGGTATGGCACGCAGCGCCGCGACGGCCCGCTTCGCGGAGTCGGCGCTATCGACCAGGGCACGACCGGCGGCGGCCGCCATCGCGGTTCGCATGCGCTCGCTCTGGGCCCGCTGTTCGGCGCCGGCGGCCCGCTGGCTGAGCTTGCGCTGGCCGAGGTACTCGGCGATCTGCGCCGCGCATGCGGTGAAAATCTCCAGGTCGGCCGCCGATAGCGCCGGACCGCGCGCAGCCAGCGTCGACGAAGCATCCAACTCAGCCTGCATGGTGGCCTGTTCGGGCAACTCCGGGAAGCCGGTCCCGCAGCTGGCGCTGACAATCCAGCCACCGTCATGCGCTCCACCGGTGCGACGTTGTAACACGCTCAATCCGTCCAGCCCGAACGTCTCGCGCACCAACTCCAACAGCTGGGGAAGCCCGCCGTCGCCGCGCAACAGCGCCTCGGCCATCGCCGTGAGCACCGCAGCCTCCGCGCTCGAACGGGCAGCCAGGCGCCGGCGCCGAGCACTGACTTCCACTGTCCAGCTCACCAGCAGCGCTACGGCCACATACACGGCCAGTGCCAGAGCATCGTTGAACAGCGCGACCCGGACCGAATACAGCGGCCGGGTCAAAAAGAAATCCGCAACCACCACGGAGACCACTGCGGCCACGAGCGCCGGATACCAGCCGCCCACAACGGCTATCAGGACGATCACCAGCAGATACACCAACAACTCACTCGGCAGGCTCAGCCGCGACCGGTCCAGACTCAAAAGGATTGTCACTGCCGGCAACAACAGCGCCATCAGCGCCAGCGCCCGGATCCGCTGGCGCAGACCGACACCGCGTAGCTGCGGGAGCCGCGTCGCAAATCTTGCCGGGGTCTTATCGGTCACCAGGTGCACATCCAAGGTGGCGTCCAGCCGAGGCAGCCGACGGGACACCACTTCCCGGCCGGTCAGCCATCTCAAGCCCGCGCTGGGACGGCTGGTGCCGATCACTAGTTGGGTGGCATTTTCATGCCGCGCGAACTGAGCCAGCGCACTGCTGACGTCGGCGCCGACGACCTGATGCCAACTACCGCCCACCCCTTCGACCAACGAGCGCAGTGTGGCCAATCTGGCCGGGTCGGCCCCTGGACGTCCGTCGCTGCGTGCCACGTAGGCCGCCATCAGATCGGTTCCCGGTGTGCGGGAGGCCAGCCGCCCCGCTCGCCGAATCAGGGCCTCGCTTTCCGGTCCGCCTGACACGCCCACGACGATGCGCTCCCTGGCCTCCCAGCCAGAACTGATCCCGTGCTCGATGCGGTAACGGCGCAAGCCTTCATCAACCCGACCGGCTAACCACAGCAGCGCCAATTCCCGCAGTCCGGCCAGATTGCCCGGACGAAAATAATGCGACAGCGCCGCGTCGATGCGATCCGGCGGATAGATGTCGCCGGCAACCATGCGGCGGCGCAATGCTTCTGGGGACAAGTCCACCAATTCCAGTTCATCGGCCTGGCGCACCACCGCGTCGGGCACCGTTTCGCGCTGCTGGACTCCGGTCATCTCGGTCAGCACATCGCCCAATGACTCGAGATGCTGAACGTTGAGCGTGGTGAGCACATCGATACCCGCGTCGAGCAGCTGCTGGACGTCCTGCCAGCGTTTCGGACTGGGGGAACCGGGAGCATTGGTGTGAGCCAGCTCGTCGACCAACGCTAATTGCGGACGGCGAGCAAGCACCGCACCGACATCCATTTCCGGCAGCACCCCGCCTCGATGTCGGACATAGCGCCGGGGCACCACCTCCAGCCCCTCAACCAGGTCCTGCGTCGCCCGTCGGCCATGCGGCTCGACGAAGCCGACCACGCAGTCGACGCCCTGTTTGCGCCGGCGGTGACCTTCAAGCAGCATCTCGTAGGTCTTGCCGACACCCGGAGCAGCACCTAAGTACACACGAAGTCGTCCCCGTGCCATCAGCAGCCAAGTTCTTCGACTGCGCCGGCGCGCCCATCCACGCGCATCAGCGTAAACCGATGCGCCGCGGCAGCAGAGAACTCCGTAGTCGGGAGTGGGGCCAAAGGTCCTGAGTTCTGCTTCCGTCTGCTTCTATCAAATCGCTGTGAGCGCCGTCAATATGGCGAAGTGCAAAGCCAACATCGCGATTGGGTTTCGCCGGCCGCACTCGACCCGGAAGAGGCTGCCGATCGGCTGTTGTCTGACTTGCGCAGTGACCGCGAGGGCCTGTCGGGCAGTGAGGCAGAGCGGCGCCTGCTGCAGTATCGGGCCAAATGTGTTGCAGCGCCGCGGCGGCCCGCAGTGGCCGAGGGCTTTGCTGCGTCAGCTAACCCATCCGTTGGCACTGCTGCTATGGCTGGCGGCGGGGCTATTGGTGATCGTCGGCTCGCACGTGGTAGCGACAGCGGTGGTGTTGATCATCATGTTGAACGCCGCGTTCTCCTTCGTGCAGGAGCTGCAGGCCGAGCGGGCCGTGGAAGCGCTGGCCAAATATCTGCCGCAGCGGGCCAAAGTCGAACGTGACGGGGTCATCACCGAAATCGACGCGTCGCAGTTGGTGCCCGGTGACGTAGTGGTCATCGAGGAGGGGGATCGCATCGCCGCAGACATCCGGCTGTTGGCCGGCGCCATCGAGGTGGACATGTCGGCGCTGACCGGGGAATCAGTGCCGGCGCTGCGTTCGGCGGCGATGGCTCGACATGAATGTGCCGTTGCTGACTGCACATGATCTGGTTTTCAGCGGGACCAGTTGTACCGGCGGGCACGCCCGGGGAGTCGCGTTCGCCACCGGCATGGGCACCGAGATCGGCCGGATCGCCGCGTTGTCCGAACGCGTCAAACCTGATCCCAGCCCGTTGGAGCGTCAGGTCAGGCGGGCGGCCTGGCTGATCGCCGCCGTATCGGTGATGCTGGGATTGTCGTTCATCCCGGTGGCTACCCTTGCGCCCATCTGACCCTGATCAACTCGTTGATATTCGCAGCCGGGCTGCTGGCCGGCATGGTGCCGGAGGGATTGTTGCCGGTGATCACCCTCGCGTTGGCGGTGGCGGTGCGGGATCTGGCGAGTCGTGGCGCGCTGGTAAAACGACTCTCCGCGGTGGAGACCCTCGGTTCCACGGACGTGATATGCACCGATAAGACCGGCACGCTCACCCAAAACCGCATGACGCCGGTTGCCGTGTGGACCGCGGCCGGCCAAGCCGACCTCGATCCCGAGCATCCCGACAGCCTCCGGATACGCGTGCAATCGTCTTCACCACTTGGCTCGCTCGGCCGCATCGCAGCGCGCTGCAACAACGCCCGGTTGGACGACGCCGCGGGCCCAGTGGGTGATCCCACCGAGATCGCTGTGCTGACGGCCGCCCGAATTCTCGGGTGCCGAGACCGAGTACCAAATCGCGAGAGGCCAACCGGCGCTGGCAATTTCACTTCGACCCCGAGCTGAAGCTGATGTCGACGATCGACCGATCTGACGACGGGTCGCCGGTCGTGCACACCAAGGGCGCGCCGGAGGTGCTGTTGCCGCGATGCAGTCACATACTCGATGCCGACGGTCAATCGCTGCCGCTCGACCAGTCACAACGCCGCCGCGTCGAAGATGCCGTCAACGCGTTTGCCGCGCAGGGCTTACGTGTGCTCGGCTTCGCTCAGCGTCAGCTACCGCCGAAAAAGCGGCCGCCGCACCGTCGAGCTACCGCTGAGCAGGATTTGTGCTTTGTCGGGTTGATCGCCATGCTCGATCCACCGAGGAGCGGCGTCGTTGAGGCCGTCGCGAAATGCCGTACCGCGGGCATCCGCATCATCGTGATCACCGGCGATCACCCGCTCACTGCCGCCGCCACCGCGGAGCGCATCGGCATCACCGGCCCGCATCCGACCGTCGTCACCGCCGAAGACTTCGAGCAACTCGATGACAGCCAGCTCGCGGCGCTCATCCGTGAGCAGCCGGAGGTGATCTTCGCTCGCGCGTCGCCGGAGGCCAAGCTGCACATCGCCGAAGCGCTGCGCCGCGACGGTCATGTCGTCGCGATGACCGGCGACGGCGTCAACGACGCCCCGGCGCTGCGCCGAGCCGATATCGGAGTGGCTATGGGGCTCTCCGGCACCGATGTCGCGCGGGAAGCCGCGACGATGGTCCTCACCAACGATGACTTCGGCTCGATCGTCATCGCAGTGGAGGCCGGCCGTCGCATTTACGACAACGTCCGCAAATTCATCGTCTACATCTTCGCGCATGCCGTTCCGGAGGTGGTTCCGTTTCTGGTCTTCGCGCTGAGCGGCGGCGCTATCCCGTTACCCCTCACGATCTTGCAGCTTCTGGCGTTCGACGTCGGCAGCGAAACGCTGCCGGCACTGTCGCTGAGTCGCGACCCGGCCGAGCCGGGGATCATGCAGCGGTCACCGCGGCCGCGCGACGAAGGGGTTATCCGCGTGCCTATGCTGCTCCGTGCGTGGCTTTTTCTTGGGCTGATGGTCGCGGGTCTGGCAGCAGCCGGCTTCTTCTACGTTCTGCTGAAAGCAGGCTGGCACCTCGGTGTACCGGTCGACGCGGGCACACCGTTGCATCACGCTTACCGGCAGGCGACCACTATGACATTCCTCGGCATGATTACAGGCCAGATCGGTACAGCGTTCGCGGTGCGTACCCAGCGCGCCTCGCTGTGGTCGGTCGGGGTGTTCAGCAACCGATATCTGCTGGCCGGTATCGCCGCTGAAATCGTCCTGGCTGCGGTATTCGTGTATGTCCCGTTTTCGCAAGCACTTCTGGAGACGGAGGCTCCGGCGCCCACCGATTTGCTCGTGCTGCTGCCCTTCCCGTTTATCGTATGGGGCGCTGACGAATTCCGTCGGTTCCTGCTACGCCGCTGGCGCAAACGCTTCGGCAACGCGAGTGACGGTCGACCGCTTTCCCGGTGACCTTAGGCCCTACGGCGGCGATTCGCGGCCGCGTACCAACGAAACTATGCAATCCAGATCCGATTCACCGGCGGCAATTCACGTTGACGTGAGCACGCGAGGTCAGCTACCCGGTATCGAAGATTACGTACAGGAAAAAATCGGCGGGCTCAGTCGACTCACGCACCTGCCCGTGCTTCACGCCCGGGTCAGATTGACCAGGCATACCGACCCGGCGGTGGCGCGCCCGGTGGTCGCGCAAGCCAACCTGGACGTCAACGGCCGGCTGGTGCGGGCCCAGGTCGAAGGTGAGACCGCCCGTGAAGCGGTCGATCGACTCGAGGCGCGACTGCGGCATCGGCTGGAGCGGGTCGCCGAACGTTGGGAAGCGAGACGGGTCAACACTTCTCAAGCTGAACCGCACGAATGGCGCCACCAATCTGAGCCCACGCATCGGCCGGAGCTATTTCCCGCGGCCACCCGATCAGCGTCGAATCATTCGGCGGAAATCCTTCACGCTGGGCACCCGCACGGTCGATGAGGCCGCGCAGGAGATGGAACTGCTCGATTACGACTTCCATCTGTTCACCGAAAAGGGGACCGGACAGGCCAGTGTCTTGTACCGCACGGGGCCGACCGGATACCGCCTCGCGCAGGTCAATCTGGCGCCGGACAAACTCGCGCCGTATGAGCTGCCCCTGACGATCAGTTCGCAGCCGGCACCGCGAATGACGGTCGCGCGCGCCAAGGAGCGGCTCTCCATCCTCGGGCTGCCGTTCCTGTTCTTCATCGACGTGGCGCAAGGCCGAGCCGGCGTGCTGTATCACCGCTACGACGGACACTACGGGCTGATCTTCCCGGCCGGCTGATCCGGTGAGCGACGACCAACAGCCTTCTGCAGCAGCAAAGGAAAGGAGCGTGCCATGGCGGTGGTAGCCATCAACGGCCTGGGCCGGATCGGCCGGGCCGCGCTGAAGGTGTTGACTGAGCTCGACGGCATCCGCGTCGCGGCTGTCAACGATGTCGTTCCCATCGACGACCTGGCTTACCTATTGCGTTACGACAGCGTCTACGGCCGGTTGCCTCGGCCGTTGTCGGTTGACGACGGCGCCCTGGTGCTCGACGGCCGGCGAATCCCGGTGTACTCCTGCCGCAATCCCGCGGAATTGCCCTGGGCTGAACTCGGCGTCGACCTGGTCTTCGAATGCACCGGGGTGTTCCGCCGGGAACCCGAGCTGGCCGCGCATCTGGAGGCAGGCGCCAAGTACGTGTTGCTGTCCGCACCGGCTAAAACCGACAGCGTCGCCACGGTCGTACACGGCACCAGCCCTGCTGCTCAGGATCAACAGATCATCTCCTGCGCCAGCTGCACCACCAACTGCATCACGCCGGTGATGGAGATCCTGCAGCGCCGGATCGGCGTGGCCCGCGCGGTCATGACCACGGTGCACGCCTACACGGCGAGTCAGCAGTTGATCGACGGGCCCAGCAAGGACCCGCGGCGCGGACGCGCGGGAGCGCTGAACATGGTGCCCGCATCGACCGGCGCCGCACTCGCCACCACCCGGGTGCTACCCGACTTGGCCGACCGGTTCGACGGTGTAGCGGTACGCGTGCCCATACCAGTCGGCTCGATCGCCGACATTGTGGCGGTCACCGCTCAACCCACCAGTGCGGACGAGATCAACGACATCTTCCGCGAGGAAGCCGCAAGCGATCGCTACCGCGGGATCGTCGGGGTTGCGGAGGATCCGATTGTCTCGGCCGACATCGTTGGTGATCCGCGCGCTTCGGTGATCGACGCGGCGATGACCCGAGTCGTGGACGGCACACTGGTCAAAATCATGACCTGGTACGACAACGAGTGGGGATTCACCAACCAGATGATCCGCACCGCGTTGGCCGTGTTGGGCATCGAACACGAACTCTGAGTTTCACAACTTACGGAGGGTCCCCATGACTTCCGCTAATGCTGCATATCGCCAGCGCGGCAACGAATTTCGCTGCGCTCTTCACCGATCGCGTGGACACTACGCCGGACAAGGAAGCATTTCGCTACCTGCATGACGGAGAGTGGGTCTCGGTCACCTGGCAAAATACCGCTGCTCGGGTGGAGTCGCTGGCGGCCGGACTGCTGGCGCTCGGCATCGAGCCGGTACACGACTTGGTCGAAGAGCACGTCGGCCGGCTCAATGCCGAGCTGAACAGGTGGGAGACGATCAAGAAGTGGGCCTTGCTGGAACGCGACTTGACCGTTGAGGGCGGGGAACTCACACCGTCACTGAAGGTCAAGCGCGCCGTGGTGGCCGAGCGAAACAGGGAGCTGCTGGACTCGTTCTACGTCTAGGACGGCGAGCCCTAGCGGACCACGAGCAAGGCGAAATCGCTCTGCCGCAACGCATCATCGGCAACCGGATCCATAAGCTGCTGCACCTCACAGGTCTGGGTGGCTCCGACAACCACCAATTGAATCGTCTTCGCGTGCTCGGTGAGGTAGTTGAGAAACGGACCGTATGCGGCCGTGGTGCGCACGTGTACTTCCGGATAGTGCGGTGTCCGACACGCGACATAGCGATCGAGGATGGCGCGCATCCGGCGCTCACGGTCGTACACAAGTCGGTCGGTCTGAAGGTCATCGAATCCGGTCTGCCACGCGGTCATCACCACCAGCGGGGCGTTTCGACGCTTGGCCTCCTCGAAACCGAACTCCAGGACGCATTCGTCGTCGGGTGAACCGGCAACGTGGGCCACGATCCACCGATCGTCCGCCGGCTCTTCGTTTGGGCGGCCTCTGACCACGGCCACCGAGCAGTGGGCAAACTGCACCAGCTCCCTGGCAGTAGATCCGAATCCGGCGGGGGAGGCTTGGCCGGATCCAGTGTCTCCTACGCATAGTCAGGCGCGTCGATTCCGAAGCGTGGATCAATGCCGGCACCGGGCTACCCTCGACGATCTCCATCTCGACCTTTGCCGGCTTTCCCACGGCGATGATGGCGTCGTACGCGTCGTAGGCCGCCTCTTCCGCCACCACCATCGCCGCCCGGGTCTCGCCGCGACCGGCGGTAGGACTGAGTTCTCTGACGTAGAGCAGCCGCAACGGGATATCTGTGCCGGCTACCTCGTCGACCGCCCACAACGCGGCCCGAACAGCAGCTTGAGACCCATCGATGCCGACCACCACCGACTTCGGCGGAAATACCTCAAACATCTGCGCTCCCAAGCATCGACGGTCCGGAAAACCACTATCAGCAACGCTATTGCTTGAGTCGCAACCGATCAGGAGGCAATAGTCCTCGTTTGGAGGTCCGTTCTTCCCTTTTCCGGCCGGCCTCTGTCGCAGGTGTGCGGCGTTTCGGCGTCTCACCGAGGACCAATGGCCCTGTCGAGGGCGCGCTCGTGCTGCCCAGACTGGTCCAATGACACCCGCCTCGAAACGAATCGCGCAGATCGCGACGCTCATGGCAGTGCTGTACGCCGCACGACGGTACTACCGCAACTGGGGCACCACTAAAGAAGAGTGCCAGCTGCGGTTGCCGGGTGATGAGTTGGTCGGCGATCCGGTCATCCAGGTGACCGAGGCTGCGTGGATCGATGCTCCGCCGTCGGCAATCTGGCCGTGGTTGTTGCAGACGGATCAGGACCGCGGCGCATTGATCGCTATCCGGCTTCCATAACGTCGATCGAGTCCATCGGAATGGCAACAACTCGCGGTGGGCGATGTCGTGCATCTTGCGCCAAAGGGTTGGCTGGGGCTGCGGGAAGGGCTGCCTTTGCGTGTCGAGGCGATTACTCCCGAGCGGAGCATCGTGCTTCGGCCCACTTCGCCGAAACTGCCAAATGCAGTGTGGTCATTCCACCTTCAGCCGCATTGGGCCAACCATAGCCGACTCCTCGCACGGGCACGGATTGGCTTGCGGCACCCTGGCGAGGTGTTCGCCGTGGAGCTGCTCAGGCCTGCAGTCGCGCTGGTGACGCGAGGAATATTGCTTGGCATCAAACGGCGGGTACAGCGGCAGACGAATGATCTTGCGACATCGGAGTTCTGCTACTAGTGAGCCGTCGGCGGCCGTCCGGATCAGAGAGAGAAAGGCACGACGATGGCAGACGATGATCGCGGTGGCAAAGCCTGGCGCCTCGATGCGGCAGTCGACGAGCACGAAAAGCGCACGCGGGCAAAGGTGCGTCTGTCATGGCGAGGTAACGAGTTGGTCGGTGTCGGCCTGGCGCGACTCGATCCAGCCGACGAACCGGTGGCCGCGATCGGCGACGAGTTGGCGCTCGCGCGGGCCTTGTCTGATCTGGCGCACCAGCTGTTTGAGCTGACGGTGACCGATATCGAAACCGCCACCCGTAAGCCAGTCACCAAAGTGCATCTGTAGTCGCCGACGTCACTGCTGGCGGGCGATGATGACCGGCGTCCGGGCGGCCTGGGCGACGGCAGTGCTAACCGAGCCGAGCAGCATGCCGGCGAACCCACCGCGCCCGTGGCTGCCCACCACAACCAGTTGTGCCGACTCGGACTGGGTGAGGAGATGGTGTGCCGGCCGGTCCAGAACAACTACCGGGCGCACGGTGACGTCCGGGTAGCGTTCTTGCCACCCGGCCAAACGTTCCGCGAGCGTTTCGGCAGCGGCGACTTCGATGGTTGACCGGTTCACGCCGAGCGTTTCGGGAATGGTGGTATCGCAATTGGCGTGTACGGGCACTAGGTCGACTCCGCGCCATGAGGCTTCCTCGAAAGCTATGGCGGTGGCTAGCTCCGACGTTGGAGAGCCATCAATCCCGACCACGACCGGCGCCTTCGACGATCGACTCAACGGTGCGTCCCGGTGGATGACCGCGACCGGGCATTGTGCGTGATGGATGAGTCCGGTGGTGACTGAGCCGAGTAACAGCCGTCGGACTGCACTTTGCCCTTGGCCTCCGACGACCACCATTTCGGCATCCTTGGCAAGGTCGACAAGCGTCGGGACGACTGGCGAAAACAGCACTTCGCTGTTGATGGTCGGGCGACCATGACCGGCGGTGCTGTCATGGATGATCTTGAGTGCGTCATCGATTACTTGCCGTGCGTGTCGTTCCTGCAATTTGCCGAAATCCGCGGGTAGCGGCGTGGTTGACAACCCCCAGGCTTGCCAGCCGTCCTCGGGTGTGGGAAGGACATGGACAAGTGTGAGCGGGATTTTCCGCATCACCGCCTCGTCGGCGGCCCACTGTACGGCCGCGTCCGAGTCAGACGATCCGTCCACCCCGACAAGGATTCCCAGTCGTGTCAATCGCTCGGGCATTTCCATCTTGCCTCCTGATCATTCGTGCGTGACATGGCAACATCACCGACAGAGGTCGCGATGCACGTGCGGCCCAACCCGCAGATCCCGTCGGCGAGGGATGAACTCCAACGAGAGCAACACCACGAGTGCGGCAGGTATGTGCCGCAAGGAGAGCAGCACATAGCGGCGTTGGCCGAACGAGTGGAATTTGCGAAGGTAGCGGTACAGCGACTCCAGTTTGATCAACGAGCGGCCCAGATGAATAAGCACGTAGTAGATGCTCTCGATGAGGTTGCGGTCTTTATTCTCAAAGATTTCCGGAAACGCGCCGAATGCCAGTGAAAGTCGCTGGCCGCCAGTCTCTTTACAGTTTGTGATCATGTCGACGCTCATTCGCTCGTCGATTCCGTTTGGTGCTCCCGGCCGGCGCCATGGCACGTCCAGTGTCACGTCAGTGCCCCCGCCGGCCGTTGCGTACCGCTGGAACCCCTGCACACGCCCACGACTATCTCGCGCGATGATCAGCCTGATGCCCGGGTAACGACCCTCGAGCGCATGGTCGAGAATCATGGAAAACCCACGTTCGAGACGCGCCCCGCGGTGTGACGCGTAAAGGACCTCTGTCAACTCGCCTGACAGCGTGTCGTCGATCTGCTGTTCAGCCACCACCTCGGTGGTCATCCCGACGTTGTGTGTACGTTGCACTGCCTGACGTAGGTTGCGGTATTTCCGCCCGGTCATATCGAAACGGCACACATCAATGACGACATCACGCCCGATGGGCACGGCCCATAGCGTTTGACCGATGACAGCGCGATTACCCCATAACCCAAGCCATTGCTCACCGCAGCCCAGCACGATGATGCGCCAGCCACGGCGGCGGCACATCACCGCGAAGTCGCGCACCAGCGTTGGAAATTGGCCGGGCTGGCCGATGGGGTCGCCACTGACCACCGCCAGCCCAAGCCGGGCGCAGTAGGCGATTGCCGCGGTGCCTTCGGCATTGAAGTAGTAGCTTTTCAACGATTGCATCGCGAACGGGGCAAGCGGATCACCGTGGGTCGCGTCGATCAGGGCCCACACTCGCGCCAGCGCAGTGGGGTCCCGCCGCGACGGCACCGGCCACGTCAGCACCACGCCGGCGCCGGCGACGAGTCCGTCGCCGAGCAGTGAAAACGACAGCACGTGGCAACCTAAACCGGCCGCCAACACCACCGCCGCTGCGGTGGCGTGGCTGATGGTCACCGGGCGACCCAGCAGAATGCCGCGTGCGGCCAATATCACCGCCAGCGACAGTGACAGTGACAGTGACCAAGTCAGCCGGTTCGTCGCGTACCAATCGGGAGGGTAGTGGTCGCGTGCCAGCAGCAGGATCAGCAATCCGAACGCACCGACCAAGGCCAGCAGGCCAATCCCGCGTACTCGCTGCGACTCGGGACTGACCACCACGCGATCGCGGACACCGACCTTGGCCACCCTCCCCGTCTGATCCATTGCAGCTCGTTAACCGCGGCCGGCCGGCGATGTGGCGTCAGTGCTGCGCGGCATAGGTGAGTGCCTCATGCGCCAGGCCATTGGGTTGGGTGGACTGTGAGGCGGCCGACTCGCGGTTGAGGAAGCCGGTGAGTTCGCCGATCGCACTCATCAGCGGGGCGGGAAAGACGATGGTGGTGTTCTTTTCCACTCCGAGTTCGGCCAGGGTCTGCAGGTTTCGCAGCTGCAGGGCCAGCGGGTGCATCATCATGGTGTCGGATGCGTCTCCGAGTGCTGCGGCGGCGCGGGCTTCGCCTTCGGCGGCAATGATTTTGGCGCGCTTTTCGCGTTCGGCCTCGGCCTCCCGGGCCATTGCGCGTTTCATGCTGTCCGGGAGCTGGATGTCCTTCAGCTCGACCAGGGTGACCTCCACACCCCATTCCACGGTGGTGGTGTCGAGGATCTGCCGGATGCTGGCATTGATCTTTTCTGTTTGAGCCAGCACCTCGTCAAGAGAATGTTGCCCGACAACGTTGCGCAAGGTGGTTTGGGCGATCTGGTCGATTGCGGCGTGGACGTTTTCGATGACGACGACGGATTTGCGGGCATCGATGACGCGGAAGTACGCGACTGCGGCAATGTCGACGCTGACGTTGTCGCGGGTGATGATGCCCTGGGACTGAATCGGCATCGTCACGATTCGCATCGAAACTCGCCACAAGCGGTCGATGACCGGAATGATCACTCGCAAACCGGGTTCGCGAACTGCCACCACCCGGCCGAGGCGGAAGTGCACACCTCGCTCATACTGCCAGACCACTCGGATCGAGGCGATCAGCAACAGCAATACCGCAATGACAGCAAAAACTGTTGCGACCACTGCACTTTGGCCCATGATGGCATCTCCGATCTAACTAGAATCATCGTCTGGCTCACGCGGCGCGCGGCAGATCCGGAGTTTCACTTGCCGGTTGTGGCGCCGACCGGCCGGATACCGGCGCCCAGCCGACGTAGGTCAGGTACACGCCGATCGCCACGAAGACGATGCAGATCCCACGCCACAGGTCACCCATGCTGAGCACCGAGTTAGCCATCGATATGAAGGCCTTGGGGAAGGCCAGCAGCAACAACCCACGCAGCGCCACAAGCCAACCCATCGTGGACACCACTATCGCGGCCAGGCCGCGCCAATATGAGTGCAGCGCGATCATGACCAGGCCGCCTATGAGCACAAACGAGCCCGCCACCCATGACCACAAAGCTGTGTTCGCGGCGAAATCTGACATCAGCGCGGACATCTCGGAGGTGCGTGCCGCGGCGGTGATGCAAGCGATGACGAAGAATGGACCGAGCACTCGAGCGAACATGCGTGTCCTGGTCTGCGCCTGGTCAGAAGAGCTCATTGCTATACCTCCAGCACCTCCGGCTCGCGCCGTCGGCCGCTGCTGACGACGCAGGAATCTCCTGCGGCTATCCGACCATTTCGCACACCTTGCCGATAGGGACAGAAGTCCCGGCGCCTCGGGTCGTTCGTCAATTCGACCACTACCGGCGCACCAGTAGCACCGAGCAATTCGGGTAGGAAGCCAGTGGGTGGCCGTGCGGACCGACGAGCCGGGTGAGCTTGTTGGCGTCAGCGCTACCGGTGACCAGCAATTGCACGGGTTCGTTGTGGGTCACCAAATACTCGGTTGCGGAGTCGGTGATGGACTTGTGCACCGCCACATCGGGATAGCGTGGCGCCCAGTTGCCGAGTCGCCGCTCAAGTTCTTGCTCGGACATCGCCCCGACTTTCCACCGCCTCACCCCCAACGCCAGGACAGAAGCCTTGCGCAGCCGCGCTTCGTCGAGGGCGTGGTGTATGACGTCGTCGCTGTCGGGGTAGCGATCGACCACTGCCACGATCTGCTTTCCATCTGACGGTTCGCCGTCTGTGCGGATGATCGCGACGGGGCAGTGGGCATGGTTGGCCAACGCTACCGCGCTCGACCCCAGCAGCAGGCTGGCCGCATGTCCAATCCCGACCGAACCGACGCAAATCATCGCTGCCCGACCAGACTCCTCGATGAGGGTGCGGTCGACGTCGCCGCGACGCATCGCTGTGCGGACGTCAACGGTCCCGCCGCCGGCCTGGATTGCGGCATGAGCAGTATGCAGCGCTGTTTCGGCGTATTGCATCGCCAAATGGTCGTCCTCGCCGGCATGCATCACCTGAACCAGCCGCAGCGGAACTGCCCTGCTGATTGCTTCATCGACGGCCCAGTGGGCCGCGTTGATCGCCGCGGTAGATCCGTCGATACCGACGACGATCGGACGAGCGCAGTCCGTTGGCTTCATCGCACGCTCTTGCTCTGTCCGGCTTGTCTTGTCCGGCAAAGGGTTACGACGTCCTAGCCACGATAACCGGCATGCGCACGGACTGAACGACCGCGTTGCTGACCGAACCCAAAACCATACCGGCGAAGCCGCCACGCCCGTGGCTGCCGAGGACGACAAGCTGTGCGGTTTCGGATGTTTCGACGAGCACGCGGGCAGGCCGATCGCAAACCAGGAGCCGGTGCACGGTCACGTCGGGGTAGCGTTCTTGCCAACCGGCCAGCCCTTCGGCCAGCAGGCGCTCCTCCTCGGCCTTCACCGCCGACCAATCCAAACCCGGAAGCTCGAGGATCTCCGTGTCGCTCCAGGCATGCACGGCAACCAAGTTGACGCGGCGCCGCGACGCTTCGTCGAACGCGATTGCGGTAGCGAGCTCTGAGGCCGGTGAGCCATCGATACCCACCAGCACCGGAGCCTGGGCGGGGTGCGGCATCCGTGGTTCCTCGTCCCGGATCACTGCGACGGGACAATGTGCGTGCCGCACCAAGCTCGAACTGACCGAACCGAGCAGACCGCGAGCCAATGCCCCCCGCCCGGAGTTGCCCACCACCATCAGCTCGGCGGCTTTAGACCGATCAGTCAGGGTCGCAGCGGTGGCCGAAAAAATCAATTCGCTCTCGATGGGTATCCGCGGATTGTCCTTCGCGGCGTCTCGGGCTAGCTTCAATGCATCGGCGAGGATCCGATTCCCTTCGTTTTCCTGCCATACCGCAACTCCCGTCCGGCAGCGGGCTGTGTGGCCACGTCGTGGCGAGCGGATTGACCACGTGGACCACGGTCAGCGGGAGATGGCGCAGGACCGCATCGTGCGCGGCCCAGCAGACTGCGGCATTCGATGCAGGTGATCCGTCCGCGCCGACGATGATGCCGTGGCCCTCGGCGTCTGCTGACATTTTCGTCCTCCTCCGGTCAAGGAAAAACGCTAGGCCCGAGTCGAGTCGCAGATCATGAGGCGTTAGTCCTCAACGGCATGGTCCTAGGACCCTCTGCGAGGTCTCTGCCCGGATATGCGGTCGGGACCAACGACTCTAGGGAGTGCACCTGGTCGTTCTAACGGTTGGTTTCAGACCAGAATCCGGAGGATGCCATGCCGTACAGCACAACTGCGGACTACTTACGGCCAAGGGATGACCCTAACGATCGATCCGCGCTATTACGACGCGGTGATCTTCCGCCCGGAGGAAGCGCGGCTGACACGGCCTGCGTTGACGCGATGCCCAATTCCGCCATTGCGCTGGTGCGCAAGCTGCACGATGCCGGTGTTCGCATCGGCATTTACTCGTCGGGCCGCGATTGCGAACAAGTTCTGGCCAGCGTCGGCGACATCGTGACCGTGTGTGTCGACGGGAGCAGGCGTACGGTCCGAGCGGTGACGCGGACTCGACGTATTTGCAGGACGTCGCGACGCAGCTGGCGTGCCACCCGAGCGGTGCGTTGTCATTGCCGGCTCAGAAGCGGGGGTAAGCGCCGGAGCGTCGACCCGTGTGAGGTCCGGGTTCGATAGTAATTGAGCGTTCGCGGGATCTGGTCGGGTGTGAATCGGTAGCCGAGTCGGTCGAACAGCTCTCGCAATTCGTCAGAGGACAGTAGATAAAACAGCATCAGTTGAGCGCCATCGTACATCCCTGGGTCCTGGCCCGCGGTGACCGCGACCGGGCCATGAAATATTTCCAGCAGGTTTTGATGTCCGACATCGCAGACCTGCAGGGCGGCACCACCTTCGAAGGCATCCACTTGGCGGCGATGTCGGTAGCGTCGACCTGTTGCAACGGTGCTTCACTGGTCTGGAATTCCGCGCCGACCGCATCGTACTTGCGCCCCTGTGGCCTGAAGAGCTTGGAAGGCTGGCGTTTCCCTTCAGGTACCGCGGTCACCGTCTGCACCTGGAAGTCAACGGACGTCGGGCGAAGATCAGCTCGGACTCCGAACAAACCAACCTGATCGAGATCGAGTGCCGGGGCCGGGTCGAGCACCTCATGCCCGGGAAGACCATTGAATTCTATTAGTGAGATTGGCCAGTCTCGCTCAGCCCAGAACAGGGAATCGACGCTGGCGGGCAAGCCGGTCAAGGGCGCTCTGCATCACCGAGCGGACGTGGGAGTCGACCTCGTCGACGTCGGGATGTTTGCCGAATCGGGCGAGGATGTCGATCGGCTTGAGCGCCTGGTTCACGATCTTGGTCGGCAGTGGGAAATTGGCCGGGAAGAACATCGTCATACCGAACGGCAAACCGACTGTGATGGGCAGGATGTCGAGCCTGATCCGGTGCAGGCCCAGTCGCCTGGCCAGCTGATCACCGCGGCTCAGGAAGAGTTGGGTTTCCTGCGCCCCGATCGACACCACGGGCACGATCGGCACGCCGGTTTCGATGGCAACCCTGACGTATCCGGTGCGGCCGTTGAAGTCGATGACGTTCTGGCTCCGCGTCGGCCGGTACGCGTCGTAGTCGCCACCGGGATACACCAGGACGGCGGCACCGGAATGCAATGCCGCGGCGGCATTTTCGGGATTGGCATGGACGGCTCCGATCCGTCCTAAATATTTGCGCAACGGTGTGAAGAACACGCCGTAGTACGCGAGGATGTAGAGCGGGCGGTGGTAGCCGAACGCGTTGTAAAACGCCGGGCCGAACACGAGCGGATCAGGCGTTAGCGCTCCGCCGGAGTGGTTGGATACCAACAACACTCCGCTGGCCGACGGGATGGATTCGAGCCCGCGCACCTCTGCTTGGAACCATCGATTGATGATCGGTGCGATCAGCTTGTTCGCCTGCGCGGTGAAGACAGGATCCCACTTGGCGAGCTCCGAAGCGTAAGCAGCTATGTCCTTCATGACGAAGCCCCGGATTCGACGGGGCCTTTCACCGAAACCGAGCCGGTCCGTGCTGCCGCAGGCCTTCTCTTCCGCGTGCGTGCTGCGGGTGAAATTGGCACCGGGTCGAAGGCGCCTGGGTTGCCGAGGTATTCGCGGAAGACGCGGGCCATCGTCGCGGCTTGATACCCGTCGAGGAACCGGTGGTCGAGACCGATCGTCAGCGGCAGGACCGGGCGGATGACGGTTTGACCGTCTCTGGCCAGCACCTTGTCGGTTACTGCACCGGCCACGATCGTGAACGGCACATGGCAGAACGTCGGCACCGGCGCCGCCACCGAGTCCAAGCCATAGGTTCCTATGTTGCTGACCAGGATGGAGCCATAGGGCCGGGCGTCCATTCCCATGAAGGGCATTGGCAACTGGAGGGTTTCGGTGACGAAACCGAGTGCCTCGAGCACTGGGCGGAGCACGATCGGCGGCAGCCCTTTGACCAACGTCTTGGCGCGCTTGAATTGCGGGTCTTCGTCATGACGGATCCGCGCGGCGCGGTCGGCCAGCTCCTTGGCGATGATCCATGGCGGCTTTTCATTGACACGACGCACGACGGCGCCGGACAAGTCGGTGCTGACCGCTTCGGCGCCGATGACCGGGTCGGTCCGCAGCGAGACCACAAAGAAACAGTCGATCGTGGGCGACGGCAGGAAGCTGCCGAACGCTATCCGGCCGTTGAGCCCCGGCAGGGCCTCGAGGACCTTGCCGGCGGCCCGGCCGACCAGATGGGCCGGGGTGACGTGTTGTCCGGTGACATGCCGAACTTGATCGATGTATTCCAGTAGCCGCGCCGCTTCGACATCTGTCGTGGCCCAAATCATTGGGTCCTTGCGGGGTCGCCAAGTGGCCATCGCGATCTTGCGCCACGTGGAAAATGAGAACGGTGCGGTTGGCCCAAGCATCGACCACTCCTTTGCCTAGGCGCTATGAACTGCCTTGGAGCGTCGGCCTTTGCGTCGGCGCGTTCTGTTGATGGCCGCCAATCGCGCAACCGCGTGCTCGATGCCGGCCGCGAGTTGCTCGAGATCGGGCGCGGTGTCGCGGTCGCCGGTGATGCCGAAGACGAAACTGTCGGTGTAGCTCACCATCGCGATGCCGGTGCGCAGCTGCAGCGCAATCGGTGGAACCGGAAGGATCTCCAGCACGTCACGACCCATCAGCTGCTGGCGAGTACGCGGCCCGGGAACGTTGGTTGCCAGAGCAGTGACGGCATTTTGCGGCAACCGGGTCAGCATTCGCATGGTCCACGCCGACAAGGTGAACGGCACAATATTCACCGCCGCCAGGAATGCGGTAGCGCCTTCACGCTGGCCGCTGGCTTTGGCCGCGGCGAGCCGCGAGTGCACGAGTTCCAACTGCTTGACGGGGTCGGCCTCGTCGATGGGCAGCAGCGGCAGCATCGCCGAGACTCGGTTGTCGGTTCGCTGCAAGTCCTTCATCGACCGGACCGACACCGGAACCAGGGTGCGCAGCGAATCGTGATGGGGCTGTTCGCCTCGGCTCAGCAGAAGATTGCGGTAGCTGTCGGTGATCGCGGCCAGCGCCACGTCGTTGAGCGTCACATCAAAGGCTCGGCACACCTTTTGCATCTCGGCAAGGCTGACCCTGGCCGCGGCGTATCGGCGCATGGTTGTCACCGGGCCGGTCAGCGACGATTCCGGCGGTGAACTCAGCAGGCCGGCCGCGAGCTCGGCGGCGCCGACTGCGGCGTGCTCAGCAGCGTTGGCCGCTGCGACCGCGGTCCGCAACATGCCGTTCAGCCACGTCTTCGGGTTCATCCCGATCGGCAGCAAGCGCAGCGCGGGACGGTCCGGTTCTTTGGCAGCCCGAATGTTTTTCGCAAAAGTATCGCCGCCGTCGCTGTCGCTGAGCTTCGCCAGCATTTGGCTGGTGGCGATCCCATCGGCGATGCAGTGATGGAGTTTCATCAGAATTGCCCACCGGTCGTCGCTCAGCCCTTCGATAATCCAGCACTCCCACAGCGGACGCTCCCGGTCGAGCCGATGCTGCATGACAGTCGTGATCATTTCGAACAGCTCCGGCGTCGTCGCCGGGCTCGGGTAGCGCGACGCGGTGCACGTGATGCGAGATGTCGAAGTGGGCATCGTCCACCCATTCGGGTGGGCCGAGGTCGAGCGGATGGGTCTGCAGCACTTGGGTGCAGCGGGGAATTGCAATCAGCCGTTCGGCGAAGGCCGCGACCAGCTCGTCATGCGGCGGGACAGGTCCGGCCACGATCGACACGCTCGCGATGGCGAGGTTGACATGAGGATCGGAGTCCTCGACCTCTAAGAAACTCGCATCCAGCGCCGTCAAGTGTTCCACTAACTCACTGTGCGCCTTTGCTGGCCGCGTCGGCAGGGCCGGAAGTCCTTTGAGACTGGGGCCGAACGACGCTGCTCAATCGCCGAGAGCCGTTGTAGCGTAGGGCCTATGAGCGCTGCGATGCCCGAAACCGGTCAACCCGTGACGATCCTATCGGCAAGCGAAAGCTGGGATCTGCTGGCAAGCGTGCCGTTGGGCCGTCTCGTCACGAGCGTCGATGGTCAGCCGGAGATCTTTCCGGTCAATTTCGTCGTTCAGCGACGCACGGTGCTTTTTCGCACCGCGGAGGGCACCAAGCTGGTCAGCACCGCCATCAGCAACAGCGTTCTTTTCGAGGCCGACGACCATGACGCGGGCGAAGGCTGGAGCGTCATCGTGAAGGGCATGGCCCGAACGCTTCGTACCAACGAAGAGCTCGAAGAGGCCGAGGCTGCCCAGCTGCTGCCGTGGGTTGCCACGTTGAAGCAGCACTACGTCCGCATCAAACCGGTCTCGATCACCGGCCGCCGATTCCGATTCGGTCCGGAACCCAGCCGGGAATCCACATTCGCCTGACTCACACCAGCCGACGGCCGGCACGTCAGTACTCGGTGCCGAACCGGTCGCGCAGCAGCGCGGCGATGCGGGTAGCTTCCGGATGTTCTTCAGGCGATGGCTCGCGCTGCTCGGCCAGCCAGTCTCGGTCATCCCGGTGCGTTGACGTCTTTTGCCGGCATGGTGGCGCCTCCCTAGAGAGCGCATGTGCAACTCAGAGCCCCGGCCCCCAACGGCCTCGACAGACACATTCCGTCGATCCCGGCCCCTCACGGCCCGCCGAACCGACCGAACTGCGGAATAGTACATCTGTCGATCCGCCAGACAAGCATGCCTTTAAGTAGCTGAACGGGTTTGCGCGCAACCGAGCTTGCGCGATCAGACCTCCGGCCGGCGCCACAAGCGAGGCGGCACTCCGCCGGCCGACCCTCGCCACCACCACAACGCTTCGACGATCGGCCGCGCCGAACACACCGATCCCCAGCGCGGTAACGGTCAACGCGAGGTTCGAGGGATCGAGCATGAACTTCTCGCGCGCGAGCGGAATGCTGAAGATCACCACGTACGCTGCGCCGGACAGGGCTACCAACACTACCCGCCACCAGCTGTAGGGCCGGGCCACGACCGCCAGCACCCACACCGCGATGACCAGCAGCGTGATCAGTGCCGACGTCGACGCCTGCGTCTGCCGGGCCGGTGTTGTCGCGGTCCCACCGAAGGCCAACAGATAGCAGACGAATGTCGCGATGCCCGCGACGGCGCCGTTGGGGACCGCGGCCGTCATCACCCGGCGGACGAAACCGGATTGTGCGCGTTCCGTGTTGGGCGCCAGCGACAGGATGAACGCGGGGATTCCGATGGTGAACCAGGCGGCGATGGTCACATGAATCGGCTCGAATGGGAACATCAACGATTTGATGCCCAACGATTTGGCCGCGAGGCCGGTAATACCGATCAGCAATGCCAGTAGCACCGAGTACACGGTCTTGGTCAAGAACAGGTTGGATACTCGTTCGATATTGCCGATCACGCGACGCCCTTCGCCCACGACATAGGGCAGCGTGGCGAATCTGTTGTCGAGCAGCACAATCTGCGCGACAGCCCGTGACGCCGAACTTCCCGCCCCCATGGCGACGCCGATGTCGGCGTCCTTCAACGCCAGTACGTCGTTGACACCGTCGCCGGTCATCGCGACCGTGTTGCCGCGGGATTGCAAGGCGCGCACCATCGCACGTTTCTGGTCCGGGCGGACTCGGCCGAAAGTGGGGTATTTCAGCAGCGTTTCGGCCAGTTGATCCGGGTCGGTCGGCAAGTTGCGGGCGTCGAAGGCGCTCCCGTCCAGGCCCAGCGTCGACGCCACCGCGCCCACCGATGCGGCGTTGTCGCCGGAGATCACCTTCACCGAGACATTTTGTGCAGCAAAATAATCCAGGGTGTCACGCGCATCGGGACGTACCCGTTGCTTCAGCATGATCAGCGCAGCGGGGACGACGCGGTCCGATGCTTCGGGGTGGTCGACCGGTAGATCGGTGAACCCCAATAGCAGCACCCGCAGTCCTTGGGAGCCCGCCTCTTCGGCCAGCACGGCAGCCGCTGACGACGGATCCTGCAGTACGTCTGGCGCGCCGAGCACCCAGTTGCCATGCTCGGCGTAGGACACTCCGCTCCACTTCGTGGCCGACTTGAACGGGGCGGTCGCTGTGACGGTCCAGCCCGGCGGGTTGCGGTAGGCTTCGGCAAGGGCCTGGATGCTGGCGTTGGGGCGGGCATCGTCAGCAGCCATCGACGCCAATGCATCGATGATGGTGTCCATATCGGCCGCAGAACCGAGCAGCTGCAGGTCAGCCACCTGCATCCGGTTCTCGGTGAGCGTGCCGGTCTTGTCGGCGCACACCACGTTGACTCGGGCCAGACCCTCGATGGCCGGCAGCTCCTGCACCAGGCACTGGCGGCGGCCCAAGCGAACGACGCCCACCGCGAACGCGATCGAAGTCATCAGCACCAGACCCTCGGGAACCATCGGGACCAGCGCGCCCACCGTGCGCAGCACCGACTGCTGCCAGCCGACATGGGTGGTGAACAGCTGTGTGTAGATGATCAGCAGCCCGGCCGGAAACAGCAGATAAGTGATGAACTTCAGGATCTGGTTGATACCGGCCCGCAGCTCCGAGCGCACCAGGGTGAACTTGCTGGCCTCGGCGGTCAGCCGGGCTGCGTAGGCGTCGCGGCCCACTTTCGTGGCCCGGTACGCACCGGTCCCAGCGACGACAAAACTGCCCGACATCACCGTGTCGTCGACATCCTTCAGCACCGGGTCGGCCTCGCCGGTCAGCAGCGACTCGTCGATCTCTAGCCCGGACTCCTCGACCACGACGCCATCGACCACGACCTGATCACCGGGACCCAGTTCGATGACGTCGTCGAGCACCACCTCGGCGGGCGGGAGTGCGCGCACTCCGTCTGCCCTGCGCACCAGCGGCTTGGCTTGCCCGACAACGGACAATTTGTCCAGCGTCTGTTTGGCCCGCAGCTCCTGAACCATCCCGACCACGCTGTTGACAATGATCAACAAACCGAACAGCCCGTTGATCAATGAGCCGGTCGCCAGGACGATGATGAATAACACCACCAGGATCGCGTTGATCCGGGTGAACACGTTCGCCCGGATGATGTCAGCCACGCTGCGGGTCGTCCGGTCCGGGACATAGTTGATCCTGCCGTCGGAAACCCGCTGGGCCACTTCGGCGGGGGTCAGCCCGGCTGCCGGCGACGCGGTCATGAAGCGCAAGCCTACGGAAGAAGTTATCGCGCGATGCTGTTGTCGGCGGTATTGCCGTTTCCGACTGTGGCGCAGAGCATTTCGGTCTATGTCAACCTTGGTCAGCCGTACGGCGCGTGATCGCTTCCTGCACCGATGCGACTCGCGACCGAACTCGTTCATCGGCCGCTTGCTGCTCGGCGCTGGTGACGACGATCGCGTCAGGCCCGGGAAAGACCAGGGCCTCGTGGCCGGTCTCGAGCCACCGCACCATATACGGCGCCGATCCATCCGCCCCGTGCACTTCGGTGATGATTCCGCGCTGCTCAGGCTGCTCGGTGGTCCTGCCCTTGAACACCAACCAATCGCCGACATTGGCCTTCATCCCTGGTCCCTTCCGTCGTGGTCGGCTTCCATCGTGCGAGCACAGCGAACGTGTCGGGAAGGGTAGCAGGCCATCACCGTCGTGGGTCGAAAGTCTGTCAGGCACCGTCCCCTGACCGGGCCGTCACCAGTTCGGTCGTCAGTAGGGGACCAATGGCCCTAGGCGACCTTTCTATAGCACCACTAACTTCGCGGGTATCGAACCATAGCGTCGTGCTCGCGCCAATGGGTAATCTGTCATGTCTGGATGTCGCGCCGTCGAGTGGGATCGAGGAAGCGTATGAGTGCGCTGGATGTTTCACGGTGGCAGTTCGGAATCACGACCGTCTATCACTTCATCTTCGTCCCGTTGACCATTGGCCTGGCCCCGATCCTGGCGGTGATGCAGACCGCATGGGTGACCACTGGCAACACCGCGTGGTACCGGCTGACTCGGTTTTTCGGCAAGCTGTTTCTGATCAACTTCGCCATCGGGGTCGCAACCGGTATCGTCCAAGAATTCCAGTTCGGGATGAACTGGAGTGAGTACTCCCGCTTCGTCGGCGACATCTTCGGCGCACCACTGGCTTTCGAAGGTCTGATCGCGTTCTTTTTCGAGTCGACGTTCATCGGGCTGTGGATCTTCGGCTGGGACCGGCTGCCGCGGCTGGTGCATTTGGCGACGATCTGGATCGTCGCGATCGCGGTCAACATTTCGGCTTTCTTCATCATCGCGGCCAATTCGTTCATGCAGCACCCGGTTGGGGCGCACTTCAACCCGCAGACCGGGCGCGCCGAGCTGACTGACTTCGGTGCGCTTTTGACCAACAACACAGCGATATGGGCCTTCCTGCATACGGTTACCGCCTCACTTCTGACCGCTGGCGCGTTTGTCGCCGGTATATCAGCATGGCTGATGGTCCGCGCGGGTACGTCGCGTTCCGACGAGCTCACCGAGGCGCGAACCATGTTCCGCCCAGCCACAATCGCCAGTTGCCTGCTGGTGCTGGTGGCCGCAGTGGGGTTGTTCTTCACCGGCGACGTGCAGGGCAAGCTGATGACCAAGCAGCAGCCGATGAAAATGGCGTCGGCGGAATCGCTGTGCCACACCGAAACGGACCCGGACTTCTCCATCCTCACCGTCGGCACGCAGAACAACTGCGACAGCATCACCCGAGTGATCACCGTGCCCCATGTATTGCCGTTCTTGTCCGAGGGCAAGTTCAGTGGCGTCACCCTGCAGGGCGTCAAAGACCTGCAGCGGCAGTACCAAAGCCGTTTCGGCCCAGATGATTACCGGCCCAACCTGTTCGTCACCTACTGGTCTTTCCGGGCGATGATCGGACTGCTGGCAATCCCCGTGCTTTTCGCGTTGGTTGCGCTGTGGGTGACTCGCGGCAGCCGAATCCCGAACCAGCGCTGGTTCGCTTGGTTCGGATTACTCACAATTCCCGCGCCGTTCTTGGCCAGCTCCGCGGGCTGGGTGTTCACCGAGATGGGCCGCCAACCGTGGATGGTCGCGCCCAACCCGACCGGTGACCAGGCGGTGCGCCTGACGGTGCATGCCGGGGTTTCCGACCATCCGACCGGACTGGTTGTGCTGTCGCTGGCGGTCTTCACGCTGCTGTACGGCCTGTTGGCGGTGGTCTGGTTTTGGCTGATGCGCCGTTATGTCGTCGAGGGGCCGCAGCAACACGACGCCGAGCCTGCGCCACCGCCGCCGCCCGCGCAGGACGAATTGGCGCCGCTGTCCTTCGCCTATTGACGCCTACTGAGAGGGCCTGATCGATATGGGGCTGCAACAGACGTGGTTTGTGATCATCGCGGTGCTGTTCGCCGGGTTTCTGGTCCTGGAGGGGTTCGACTTCGGGGTCGGCATGTTGATGGCGCCCTTGGGTGTGATCGGCGAGGGTGACCCCGAGATGCGCCGCCGCGCGGTGCTGAACACCATCGGGCCGGTTTGGGATGCCAACGAGGTGTGGCTGATCACCGCAGGGGCCGCGATGTTCGCGGCTTTCCCGAACTGGTACGCGACGGTGTTCTCGACGCTGTACCTACCGCTGCTGGCGATCCTGTTCGGGATGATCGTGCGGATATTGGGGATCGAATGGCGTGGCAAAGTCAACGATCGGGGATGGCGGGCCTGGGCTGATGCGGGTATTGCGATCGGCTCATGGTTGCCGGCGATCCTTTGGGGCGTCGCTTTCGCGATCTTGGTGCGGGGTCTTCCCGTCGACGCACAGCACCGCGTGCATCTGTCGATCGGCGACGTGCTGAACCCCTACACGCTGCTCGGTGGTCTGGCGACCGCCGGGTTATTCCTTTTCCACGGCGCAGTGTTCATCGCGCTGAAGACCGCAGGGCCGTTGCGCGAGGATGCATTTCGGGTTGCCCGGATGTTGTCGCTACCGGTTGTCGTGCTGGCCGGTGGGTTCGGGCTGTGGACCCAGCTGTCTTACGGCAAAACCGTGACATGGCTGGCGCTCGGCGTCGCGGTGGTCGCGTTGCTGACGGCGGTTGCGTTGATGTGGGCGGGCCGACGGGAGGGCTGGGCGTTCCTGTGCACGGCGATCGTGGTGGTCGCGGTGGCGGCGCTGCTGTTCGGTTCGCTCTACCCGAACCTGGTGCCATCGACGCTGGATCGGGCCTGGAGCGTAACCATCTACAACGGCTCGTCAACTCACTACACATTGAAGATCATGACCTGGGCGGCACTGACGTTGATGCCGCTCGTTCTCGCTTACCAAAGCTGGACATATTGGGTGTTCCGCCGCCGCATCACCGCAGACGCGATACCCGCAGCGGTGGGTCCGACCCGACGGGTGACCTGAGCCGCCAGGCGCCTGCTTCAGCTTCCAGATGCACTGGCTGTCAAAGAAGGTCCCGCAGCCTTGATCCCTGACTGATGGACCACGATCACGGGTGCATGGGCCAACTGGGCAACGCTTTCGCTAACCGAACCCACGAGCATTCCCCCGAATCCGCCCCGGCCACGACTGCCGACCACGAGCAACTGGGCTTCCGCGGAATGGATGACGAGCTGGTGCGCCGGCTTGTCGCGGACGACGACCCGACGGACTTTCACATCGGGGTACTGCTCTTGCCAGCCCGCCAGGCGCTCGGCCAGTACCTGCTCGGCCATCGACTGCGTGGCGGGCCAATCAACACCGGGCCATTCCGATACATCGACATCGCTCCAGGCGTGCAATGCGATCAACCCTACGTCTCGACGCGAAGCCTCATCGAATGCCATCGCGGTGGCCAACTCCGATGACGACGACCCGTCGATACCGACCAATACCGGGGCTTGAAGTTGATCCGGCTTCACTGCATCTCGATCGTGGATTATCGCGACCGGGCAATGCGCGTGCCGTAATAGCCCGGAGCTCACCGAGCCGAGCCGTCCTCCGCGCCAGCTGGCGCTGCTACACGATCCGGCGACCATTAGCTGGGCTTCGTTAGACAATTCAGTCAGTGTGGGAACGGCTGGCGACGACAGAACCCTCGTGTGGATCTGGGTGGGACCGCCGTGATGGCACGTCTCTTCGACGATCTTGACCGCGTCATCAAGCAGTCGACGCCCGTGGTTCTTCTGCCACTCCGCCAGCCCGGGCGACAACGGTTCCTGCGACCATGTTGTCAACTTCGGCGAAACCGCGTGCACGAGCGTCAGCGAGGTGCTCCGCAATTCGGCATCGCGGGCTGCCCAACCCACCGCGGCCCTGGCGGCAGGGGAGTCGTCCACACCGACGATGATTCCCAACGGCCCATTGTGTGACGGCATGGCTTCTCCTGGAGAAGTGGATTTTCAAGAGGCTTTAACGACTCTATAAGAGAACGGCGGGTAATTTCAGAGGGCATTTGTCACTAGCAATACGGGCATAAGGCCCGTCCGGCAGGTGACGTCAAAGTGCCTGCTGCTCAATGTCAGTCTTTCCAGTGGAGTCTTTAGGCTCTAGCGGCTGACACTCCAGCGGGGCGACCCTGGATTGAGTCTTTTCGGCTAACAGAAAGGGGTGCCCCGATGAACGTTCACTTCCCGGATCGTGAAACCGTTCATGCGGTCTTGTCGCTGGCCATCCGCGCGCCCTCGGTGCACAACACCCAGCCGTGGCGGTGGCGAGTGGGGTCGGACAGCTTGCACCTATACGCCGACCGCAGCTTGCAGCTACCCAGCACGGATCCTGACGGCCGCGACTTCATCTTGAGCTGTGGCATCGCCCTGAATCATTGTGTGGTGGCACTCGCGGCGCTCGGATGGCAATCGAAGGTCCATCGGCTGCCTAACCCCGATGAATCCGAACACCTTGCCGCCGTGGAGGTTTACCGTCGACCGGCCAGCGAAATAGACATCACGCTGGCAGCCGCGATCCCTCGGCGGCGCACCGACCGACGTCGTTACAGTGATTGGAGCGTGCCCGCCAACTACATCGCGCTGCTCGGTGCCCGCGCGGCGCGTGCGGGTGTCATGCTGCGCCAGATCGAGTCGTTGCCTGAACTGCAGCAGATTGTGGCGCAGGCGGTTCGGCGACACGTGAGGGACCTTGACTACCTGACCGAGCTCACCGCCTGGAGTGGACGATACGCATCGTTGGCAGGCGTGCCGGCCCGCAATACGCCAGAGTCCGACCCCACTGCGCCGCTGCCGCCCCGGCTGTTCGCCGGTCCGGTACTGCATCAGCCGTCCGACACCGAACCGGTCGACGACAATGCTGTCGTATTGGCGCTTGGCACCAAAGATGACAGCATGCTGGCGCGGTTGCGGGCCGGCGAAACGACCAGCTTGATGCTGTTGAGCGCAACTGCGCTGGGTCTTGCCAGCTGCCCGGTGACCGAACCCCTGGAAATCGCCCAGACGCGTGATGCCGTGCGCAGAGAGGTTTTCGGCACCAGCGGGTTCCCCCAGATGTTGCTGCGCATCGGCTGGGCTCCGGTCAACGCCGACCCGTTGCCGGCGACTCCGCGCCGACCGCTGGAGGAACTTGCCGAATACCTGGACGGATCATCTTTTAGCTGATGTGTTATCGAGATTGACTGTGGTCAGGTCGATGTCGAGGTGCACAAGCCCGCAGTCATAGCTCTGGTGTTGCGGGGGTCAGACCGGCGTCGTGCAGCACTTTGAGCCGCTGATCCGAGCCGGCGCAACGACACTGTGGCACCGTCCCGAAGCGTCGAGGTGAAGACGTCGACCACGACTCCGCTTCCGGTCACTGTCAGTCTTGAGGATATTCCTTGCGTTTCGTACTAGGACCGGACAACCAGCACCGAGCACTCGGCATGCCCGAGAATGGGATGGCGATGCGGCCCGAGGAGATGCGCAACTTGGTCGGCATCGGCGCTGCCGATGACGGCCAACTGTATCGTCCTGTCCATAACGGCCAGGAACTCGGCGATTTCGGTTCGAGTGGCCCCAGCGTGGATCTTGACGCCAGGGTGGCGCCGACCCCAGCCTTGCACCCGTCGGTCCAGCTCGTCGCTGGGCATGTCGCCGGTGTCTTTTTGCGATACGCCGAGGGCGAGTACCGGTGCGTGGCGCAGCTGCGCCTCTTTCATCGCCTGCTCGACGACGTCCTCGTTGTCCGGTGAATCGTCGATTGAGACCACGATCAAAGGGCTGTCGGGCTTCGGCTGGATCTTCTGGCTGCGGATGATCGCGACCGGGCAGTGTGCGGCCTCGGCAAGCTCGGCGGCGGTGGAACCCAGGAATGCACGCGCAAAGCGTCCGATTCCCACCGAACCGATGCAGATCATCGCGGCATCGCGGGATTCGGCGATAAGCGCCGCTGCGGGATCGCCTTGCAGAATAGCGGTTTCGACTTTGACCGGTTTCCCGGTGGCTTCCACCGCGCCGCTGGCGATCCGCAGCGCCGTCTCTCCGTATTCGAGTTCCATCCGCACATTGCCGACGGACGCGAACGGGGCGGGCTCGGCTTGCTCCGGGATCACCTCGACCAAACGCAGTGGGACCTCCCGGCTGATGGCTTCATCGACGGCCCATTCCGCAGCGTGGATCGCCGCCTGGGAGCCGTCGATGCCGACGACGACAGCGGGTTGTGGTGTGTTTGAATCGCGCATCGGTATTCCTGTCAACTCGTCAGCCGTAGAACTTCGGACAGGGCCCGCCGCGGTGTGGGCGGCGGCGCCTCTTCGGTGACCGGCACAACGCCCGCACGTACCAGGACTTGGGGTATGCCATTGTGGTCGATGAGCGACTGGATGATTTCGCGGGTGACATAAAGCTCGGTGAGATGTGTCACCGGGCAGGTGGCGAGGCCGTCCATCGTGCATGCCAGCAAGACCGCGGAAAGCGCTTCGCCGCAAGCTAATGCGTCAGCGCGGCCGTTGGCGTCGGTGGACAGCAAAAGGAGCTTGGCGTCGTCTTCGGGAATTTCAGCGCGCCGTTCGGGCTGATGAGTAGAGGCGGGGAACGTCCGGTCTATCCCGACTCGCTCACCCTCGGCTGACGAAACCAGCGAGCTGTAGGGAATACCGTCTGATCCCTCGAAGGGCGCTGTCCACCAACGAAGTTCGTCATGATAGGGAATGTCATAGAAGCGTAACGATTCGGCGAGCTGAGTGGCGTACTCGAGTCGGGGACGTGAATCGTCGGAGAGGATGTCCAAGTGCACGGTTGCTGTGTCGACCGCGGCGGCCACCACCGGTTCGAAGGATTGCCAGTCCGTCGGGCTGCTGAACGGCAGCCGGTCGGTGTGGCGTGCCCAGATAGCGCTGGCGCGACGCCGATCTTGATCAGTCACGGAATCGATCGGGGTGAATGTGATCGACGCCAGGTGATTCAGGCTGTCGGGACTTGGAAACCGCTCGATGTGCGACTGCCAACCGGCTGCGGCCATCGCCACCCGAAGATGATCGAGGGCGGCGCCGCAACCGATCAGCGCTTCTCGCGCCGACTGGTCGGTGTTCATGACTCGACTTTGATCGAGGAACAACCGGAGTTGATCACCGTCGAACACCCACTGCCAGGGCTGGCTGTTGTGCTGTGACGGAGCACGGCACGCTGACCTCACCGCATTTTCGATGACTTCGGTCTCCACCGCGGTGGCGGGCATGACTCGACCTCCTGATCAGTACCTGCCGTCAAGAATCGTTCGGCGGCGCCTTCTACGGCAGGGCCATTGGTCCTCGATGCGGGTGCCATCGGGCCATGCCCGGGCGGGCTGTCACCGCGTCTCGGCTGCTCGCCTGGACCCTGGACCACGGGGTCGGTCGTTGGCGAACCCTCGGACCAGGTGCGCACGCACGAAGTCGGCGACCACATCAGGGTTGTCCATGTCCAGCGTCGAGGACGGTGTGCTGAACAGCGAGAACAGGATGCGGGCGAACCATTCACCGGCGGACTGGATGTCGAGGTCTTTGCGAACCTCGCCGGTGAGCCTGGCCGCGGCGAGGTGCGGCGCGAGGAAGTCGACGCATTCCCGCAGCAGGACGGCAGCGTCTTTGGTCAGCAGCAGGCTGATCGCGTCTTCGTCGAAGTACTTCTCCGAGGCGATGACCCGCCGCGCCTGCGTGACGAATACCGCTGCGCGGCTGAGCTTGTCTTCCAGGGAGCTGCCCCGGTCCATGGCCTTGGACATTTCCCGATAGAACTGCTCGGACGCCTGCTCGGCGCAGGCTTCGACGATGGCCGCTTTGTCGCGGAAGTACTCATAGATCGTGCTGCGGGATACGCCCGCGACCTTGGCGATGTCGACGATCGTGGCCTTCTGCAGTCCTTGTCTGCGGAAACAGGTGTACGCGGACTCGACGATGAGCTCGCGAGTATCGGTCGCAGTCGCATGGGTCATCATGGAACCAGAGCGCCTCGGGGCACCGACCCGGCATCGGCTGATTCGAATGCGGCGTTGACATCGGCGAGATGGAATGGCTTGGGCATCAGCCGGCTGAACGGAAACCTGGTCTGCTGCAGGAACGACAGGCCGATCGCCAGGGTGACCGGGTCGTAGAGCATCACGCCGCGCACCGATTTGTTGCCGTACACCAGAACGCTGGGATCGAGCTCGAAAGTGCGTCCCGTTCCGATGTTGCCGACCTCGAGCAACGTTCCGCCGTTGTTGAGGAACCCGATACCGTCGGGGATGACACCCGGAGCGCCGACGACTTCGAGGACCCAGTCGGCGCCGATGCCATCGGTGCGCCGGTAGATCTGTTCGGTGATTTCCGCGGTCGAGATACCGCTCGCGTCGATGCAGTGTGTGGCGCCGAAATCCGCTGCGACGTCGAGCCGCTCGGCGATCTTGTCGATGACGATGACCTCTGCAGCGCCGGCGGTGTGCGCGACGGCGGCGGCGTTGATGCCTAGACCGCCGGCGCCCTGGATGACGACGGTGTCACCCAGTCGCACGTCGCGTAGTGCGAATAGCACCTGGGCGAGAGCACAATTGAGCGGTGCTACGGCCTCGTCGGCGAGGTCTTCGGGCACCTTGTACAGCGGCTGTCTGCGGGTGGTGTAGTAGTACTCGCCGTGCGCGCCGACGAAATGCGGGGCTTGGTCGTGGGTGCGGAATTCGCCTGCCATCAGGTTCTGGCATGCGTGCGGCCGCCCACGTGCGCACGCATGGCATTGCCCGCACAACCAGAAGTAGGGCGTGACGACACGGTCGCCCACCGCCAGCGGCTTGCCAGCGGCATCGGTGGTCAGCCCCTCGCCGAGTTCGGCGATTTCGCCGACCATTTCGTGGCCCATAGCGTACGGGTAGAACAGCGGGAGCTCGCCGCGGAAGATGTGCAAGTCGGATCCGCAGATTCCGGCCATCCGCAGTTTCAGCGCGGCGGTACCCGGTGACGGCGTGGTGAGCGGAAACTCGGCGAGTTCAATCGGTCCACCGACTGCGGTCAGCAATGCGATCTTCGGCATGACGGTCCTACCTAACTGGACGGCGCCAGAATCAAGCCGCTGGTCGGCACCCCGGTGCCCGACGTGACCAGTACGTGCTCGACGTTGTCGACCTGGTTGTACGAGGTCCCGCGTACTTGGCGCACGCCCTCGGTGATGCCGTTCATCCCGTGGATGTAGGCCTCGCCGAGCAGTCCGCCATTGGTGTTGATCGGCAACTCCCCACCCAGCGACAGTCGTTCGACGGTGGCGAAGTCTTTGGCTTCGCCGCGCCCGCAGAATCCGAGTTCCTCGAACTGGGTGAACACGAACGGGGTGAAATGGTCGTAGATGAAAGCGGTTTGGATGTCTTGCGGCTTCAAGCCGGAATCGCGCCACAGTCGGCTCGCGACCACGCCCATCTCCGGCAGCCCAGTGATGTCGTCGCGGTAGTAACTGGTCATCATTTCACCGTTAGCGGCTGCGCCCTGCGCGGCCGCGGCGATGATCGCCGGCGGCTGCCGCAGATCGCGGGCGCGTTCGACGCTGGTGACCACCAGCGCGACACCGCCGTCGCTTTCCTGGCAGCAATCCAGCAGTCGCAGAACCGGTTCGATGATCCAGCGTGAGTTCTGGTGATCCTCCAACGTGATCGGACGCTGGTAGAACCACGCGTCGGGATTCCTGGCCGCGTGCAGACGGTCCACCACGGCGATGCGGCCGAAGTCCTCGTTGGTGACTCCGTACGTCGACATGTAGCGCTGAGCGTGCATCGCGACCCAGGCTGCGGGAGTGAGCAATCCGAACGGCGCGTAGTGCGCCATGAACAGCGGCGTCTCCGCACTGGTGCGCCCGCTGCCGCCGAACCGAAAGCCGGAACGTTCGTTGAACGCGCGCCAGCAGACCACCACATCGGCGACGCCAGACGCGACGGCCATCGCCGCATGCACCACCGTGCCCGCCGCCGCGCCGCCGCCGTGATGTACGCGGGAAAAGAAATTCAGGTCGCCGATGCCCACATTGCGGGCGATGTCGATCTCGTCGGTGGCGTCCATGGTGAAGGTGACCATGCCGTCGACATCCCCGGGCGCTAAGCCCGCGTCGTCGAGCGCCGCACTGACCGCTTCGCACGCCAATTGCAGCTCGCTGCGCCCGGATTCCTTGGAAAACTCGGTCTGGCCGATGCCCACGATCGCGCAGCTGCCGGGCAGTGAGCCGCTCATGCGCCAGCCCCGTCGAGCAGGCTGAGCACGGCGGTGCCGGAGACGTGATCGCCGAGGCTGTTGGACGCCTTGAAGGTCACCTCGAGGAAGTTCTCACCGTTCGAACCTTCGGTTTTGCCGGTCACCCTGCCGGTGAAGCGCAGCGGATCGTCCGGAAAGCACGGCACGCCGAGGCGGATCGACAGCTTGGTGACCATCGCTTCGGGTCCGGCCCAGTCGGTGAGGAAACGCACGCAATATCCGTTGGAGGTCAGGATGTTCATGAACAAGTTGGGCGAACCCTGCTTGTTGGCGTAGTCGCGGTCGTGGTGCACCGGCATGAAGTCGCGCGACGCGATCGCGCCGGCGACGATCATCGTGGTGGTGATCGGGATCTCGAGCGGGGTCACCTCGTCGCCGACCTCGATATCGGCCCACTGCAGGGTCTTTCGAGAAGTCGTGTCATGGGTTTTGGCTGTCGTCATAACCGTCCTTCCGGGTATGTGCTGCCGAGTTGAGCCAGCTGTTGGGAAGCCGAGCCCAGGGTGAGTTCGTTCTGTTTGGCCGATAAGAAGTAGCGATGCAGGGGATAGGTGATGTCGATTCCGATCCCGCCGTGCACGTGTTGGGTGGTGGCAGCGACCCGGGCACCGGCCTCGGCAGCCCAGAACTTGGCGATCCGTGCCGCGCGATCAGCGGGCCGGCCCTCCGCGATCAGCCAGGCGGCATGCCAGGTGGTCCACCGGATCGCCTCAACGTCGATGAATCCGTCAGCCATCCGCTGCTGCACAGCCTGGAAGCTGCCGATCGGGCGGCCGAATTGTTCACGCCCAGTGGTGTATTCGGCGGCCATCTGCAAGGCGCGATCGGAGACGCCGAGCTGGATCGCACACAGACCGACCAGCGCGCGGGTGTAGAGCGACTTGACCAGGTCACCAGGGCCCTCGAGCCGATCTGCGGCGGAAACCGTTGCACCGTCGAGGAATATGTCGGCATGTGGTTCGCGGGTGGTGGTCGACGCCGGTCGGACGTCGACGCCCTGCCCGTCGGTCGCCAACAGAAACAGGCCCACCGTGCCGTCAGTGCCGTTGTCTATCAACGCGGGAATCAGCACGGTGTCGGCGAGCTGTGCGGCCGGCACCAGCTCTTTGGCGCCGTCCAGCCGCCAGTTCGGCCCGTCGCGACGAGCGCTGGTGGCTGGTCTCGTCGGGTCGGAGCGGCCCCGCTCCTGCAGACCCGCGCTCAGGATGCGGGTTCCGTCGACGACGCCGGGCAGGAAGCGTTGCTGTTGCTCCGGATTTCCATGCCGCGCGATCGGGTCGGCGCCCAGCAACAGGGTTGGGTAAGCGGGCACCGGAGCAACGCTCCAGCCGACTTCGGCCAGCAACACCGCGAGTTCCAAGAAGCCGCTGCCTGAAGCGCATGAGCCGCCGACCGATTCGGGTAAGGCGACGCCCAGCAGGTCGACCGAGGCGAGTTCTTTCCACAGCGCGGCGTCGTAAGTGGATTCGCCGACTTCGAGTTCGGTCAGCCGCTCCGGGTTGGCTCGACGCTCGAACAAGTCCCGGGCCAGCTTGCTGATGGTCTCTTGCTCTTCGGTGAACGTGAAGTCCATGAGCGATCACCTGGTCATTCGGCAGCGGGCCGGAACTGGTGCAGCACAAGGTCGTTATCGAATGTCTGGTAGAACACTTCGACCGGCATCCCGACCGTGACGTCGGCCGGGTCGATGTCACAGAGGTTTGACACCACCCGGACGCCTTCGGCCAGCTGCACCAGCACGACGATGTACGGATACTCGAAAAACGGGAACCGTGGCTCATGTGGCATCACGTAGCTGTAGACCATGCCTCGGCCTGTCGACTCGATCGCTTCCCAGTCCAGAGACCGGCAATTCGGGCACATCGGCCGCGGCGGGTTGCGTAGCGTTCTACAGCCATTGCAGCGCTGGATCAGCAGCTTGTGCTCGCGCAGCCCGTTCCAGAAGAACTCGGTGTCCGGGCTGATCGTCGGAGCCAGTCGGGTCGCCATCAGCGTTCCGGCCTGAATCGCAGCACGCGGAATCGCTGGCGCCCCAGCACTTCACCGTTCTGATCGGTGTAGGTGATCACCCAGGTCAAAAAGAAGCCGGTACCCAGCGCCGTCTTCTTCTCGTCGGAAACGTCCTCGTACACCGACGTCGCGCTGATGACATCGCCCAGCCGGGGGTAGCGCTCGATTTCGAACTCCGAGTTGGTTGCCACGGTGCTGCTGTACCCGGCCTCGTCGAGAAACGCCGTGGGATTGTTCTTGATCTCCATTGGTGCACCGCCCCGCTCTCCGATGCCCTCCAGTTTCGGCGACGGCATCGTCCAGGTTTGCAACATGACCGGTGGCGAAACGATGCCACCGAACCGCGACTTGGCCGCGAATTCCGGGTTGAGGTAGACGGGATTCATATCCGCCAGTGCGTATGCCCAGTGCCGAATCATCGGTTGATTGACCGGATCCGGCGCCACCGATGGCTTCCCGGTACCGCCGGTGGGTTGGCCGACCAGCGCCTTGAGCTTGTCGTGTAACTCGGTCTTCGAATCGGTCACTGAGTTGATCCTCCTGACTTGTCCGTCACGCGAAGGTCACGTGGTGCTCGCGGCATGCCTAATCCGGCCATCGCAATGATGTCTCTTTGAATCTCATTGGCGCCACCACCGAATGTGCTGATGACCGCAACCCGGTAGGCCGACTCCAGTGCACCGCGGAGCGGAGCATCGGCGCCGCGACGTAACCCGTTGTGGTCGAGTACTTCCAGTAGCTGGCGGGCGACCTGTGGGGCCAGTTCGGTACCGAAGACTTTCGCCGCCGAGGCTTCACCCATCTGAAGGCCTGCGTTCCCCACGCCCTTGGTCATCGCGGCGTTGACCCGCAGGTTGATCAGTTTGTAAGCCGCGACCTGTGCCTCGACCCGAGCCAGTGTCAACTGCACCCACGGTTGGTCGATGACCCGACCGCTGTCGAGCTCGGTTTCACGCGCCCACTGCAGCGTCCGCTCGAACAACGGCTCGAGCGCACCGAGATTGCCCAGGGCAGCCCGTTCGAAGTTCAACTGGGTGGTGATCAGCTGCCAGCCCTGGTTTTCGCCCGCCACGATCGCGCTGGCCGGCACCCGCACATTGTCGTAAAACGTGTAGAAGGTGGAGATGCCCGGCATCGTGTGCAACGGTTGCCAGGAGAATCCGGGGGACGAGGTCGGCACGATGAAGATGGAAATGCCCTTGTGTTTCTTGGCGTTTGGGTCGGTGCGCGCGGCCAGCCAGATGTAGTCGGCGTACGCCGCGCCGCTGGTGAACATCTTCTGGCCGTTGATCAGGTACTCATCTCCGTCGCGAACCGCGGTGGTCCGCAGCGACGCCAGGTCGCTGCCGGCCTCCGGCTCGGAGTAGCCGATCGCGAACTCGACGCTGCCCTCGAGGATCGCCGGCAGAAACTTCTGCTTTTGCTCCTCGGTGCCGTAATGCATCAGGGTCGGACCGACCGTGTTGAGGGTCACCAGCGGGATCGGCGCGTTGACCCGCCTGGCCTCTTCGGCGAAGATGAATTGCTCGATCGCTGAGAAACCGCGCCCACCAAATTCTTTGGGCCAACCGACACCCAGCAGGTCCGCAGCCGCGAGAGCGCGTACGCAGTCGCGCACCGCGGGACCGCCCTCCATGCGTTCGCTGACGGCGGCCCGCCGTTCCGGCGTCATCACCTGTTCTATTGTCGCGCGGATCTCGTCGCGCAGCTGTTCTTGCTCGGGGGTGTAGTCGAGTCGCATCGGTTACGCCCCCAGTCGGACGGGCATCCGCTTCACTCCGGGCACCATGGTGGCCCGCATCCGGTCGACCTCGCCGACCAGTTCGAGTTTGGGGAAGCGGCCCAGCAGTTCCTCGAACATCACTGTCGCCTCGAGTCGCGCCAGTTGAGCGCCAACGCACGAGTGCTCACCGCACCCGAATGCGATATGTGGGTTCGGGTGCCGAGTTACCTTGAATTCTTCTGAATCGGAACCGAATACGTCCTCGTCACGGTTGGCGGAGCCATATAGCATCACCACCACGTCGCCCTTGGCGATCTGTTGACCACGAATCTCCACATCGACCACCGCCGTACGGGCCATGTGGACCACCGGGCTGTTCCAGCGCAACATCTCCTCGACGGCGCCCGGGATCAGCGTGGGATTCTCGACCAGCAGGCGGCACTGCTCGGGGTGCGAGATCAGAGCGAGGGTGCCGAGCGCGATCAGGTTGCGGGTGGTCTCGTTGCCGGCCACCAGCAAGAGGAAGGCGAAGTTGAGCAGGTCTTCGTCGGTGAGCCGGTGTTCGTCGATCTCGGCTTCGGCCAGGACCGACAAGAGGTCGTCGCGCGGTTCGGACCCGGCGGGCCGCGATCAGCTTCTGGAAGTACTCGAAAAGCTGTCCCATCGCCACGAACGAGTCGAGTTCGATCTCGGGGTCGGCGGTCCCGGTGGCCGCATCCGACCACGCCCGGAACTGCTCCCAATCGTCGGGTGGGGCGCCGATGAGTTCGGCGATCATGCGGGTGGGCAGCGGCGCGGCGATCTCTTCGGCGAACTCGTGCACCGAGCCGCGTTCGATGCCGTCGAGAATCCCACGGACGATTTCGCGGATTTTCGGTTCGAGGACGGCCACCCGCCGCCGGGTGAAGCCCGAGTTGATCAGTTTGCGCAGCTGCCGGTGCCGCGGTGGGTCGCTGAAGATGAGGTTGCCCTCCTGAACCGGGCTCGGCATTGCTGGATCCGGAATGGTGATGCCTTCGGTAGAGGTGAACATGGCCGGGCTGCTCGACACGAAGCGGATGTCTTCGTACTTCAGCAGCGCCCAGAACTTGGTGACATCGTTCCAGCACACCGGCGCCGTGGCGCGTAGCTCGCGGTATGCCGGATAGGGATCGCCGGCGTAGAAGTCGGGGGAGTGCAGCGCGACTGCAGGGGAGGACGAGGAAGAAGGCTCAGTATGCAAGGGGCCTCCCTCGATGCGACACGATCGTACATTTCTATGAGATTTGTCCGGTGCATTCTGTTTACTCTGCCAGTCCGGGCGATGTCAATATGCTTGCCGTGAAGCAGAAATAGAAGTGCGGCAGTCGAAGTCCGATATTGCCCATTGACGACAGCGGCCCGACAGGTGTACACCAAACGTTGAGCCGCCGGACCGTCCAAAGGAATCAACATGGCTGACCAAAGCTCACTCATCGACAGCTACGCGGTTTACATCGACGGGCAGTGGGTCGAACCCGAGAATGGCCGCTACGACGACTTCAATCCGGCCACCGAGGCGGTGATCGCCTCTGCGCCCGATCCGAGTCCCGCTCAGGTCGACAGCGCGATCGCGGCCGCCCGCGCCGCGTTTGAGTCCGGATCGTGGGCCGAGGCAGGATCCGAGCAACGGGCGGGCTACCTCAACCAGCTCGGCGCGGCGTTGCTGGAGCACGCTGACGAGTTTTACGCGCTGGCTCAACTGGAGTGGGGATGCACCGCCAACGAGCGAGTCATCCACGTCGACGGAGCAGCCTTTGCGACGTTGAACATTGCAGAACTGGCCACCCATCCTGTCGAGGAGCAGATCGACGCCTACGGCGCCGCCGGAACCACATTGCTGCGCTATGAGCCGCTCGGGGTGGTGTCGATTCTGACGCCGTGGAACTTCCCGCATTTTCTCAATGTCATGAAGGTGAGCGCCGCGCTGGCCGCGGGCAATACCGTCGTGCTCAAGCCCTCGCCGCTGGCCCCGCTCGCCGGCCTTGCCTTGGCGCGAATCATCGACGAGCACACCGATATTCCGCCGGGCGTCGTCAATGTCGTGACGCCATCCGATGTCGAGTCCAGCAAGATGCTGACAGTCGACCCCCGCATCGATATGGTCAGCTTCACCGGAAGCTCGGTAGTCGGCCGGGAGGTGATGGCCGCGGCCGGCGGGACAATGAAGCGGCTGCTGCTGGAGTGCGGTGGGAAGTCGGCGAGCATCGTGCTCGACGACGTCGTGCTGAGCGACGAAGTGTTGCAGCGGATGCTGTTCGAGTCATGCTCGTTCCACGCCGGACAGGCCTGCATTCTGCACAGCCGGATGCTGCTTCCCGACTCCATCCACGACGAGGTCGTCGATCGGCTGGTCGCGCTGGCCCGCGCGGTGAAGGTCGGCGATCCCACCGATCCCGACGTCGCAGATGGGTCCACTGATCAGCGCCGCGCAGTTGCAACGGGTCCAGGCACACGTGGACCGGGCGCTCGACGATGGCGCCAAGCTGATGACCGGTGGTGGTCGGCCGGCCGGCTTGGATAGCGGCTTCTACTTCGAACCGACGATCCTGACCGAGGTTACGCCGGATGCGACGATCGCCCAGGAGGAAGTATTCGGGCCGGTGCTGTCGGTGCTGCGGTACAGCGACGACGACGATGCGGTGCGGATCGCGAACAACTCGCAGTACGGCGCTTTCCGGTGCGGTGTGGGGAACCGACGTGGACCGTGCGGTCGCGGTCGCTCGCCGGGTGCGCACCGGACAGATCGCGGTGAACGGATTCGGGCCCGGCGGTGCGCCTTTCGGGGGGTTCAATCAGAGCGGGTTCGGCCGGGAAAGCGGCGGAATCATCGGAATTCGTCAGTACATGGAGCCGAAGGCCATGGGATTGCCGGCGTGAGCCTGCCCTTGGACGGGCTTCGCGTGGTTGAGGTCGCCAACGAGATCTCAGGTCCCTATTGCGGCAAACTGTTCGCCGACCTCGGCGCAGACGTCACCAAAATTGAAGGACCGGAAGGGGATTCGCTGCGGCGGTGGGGCCCGTTTCCCGGCGGGAAACCCGATCCGGATCGCTGCGGAATGTTCGAGTACCTCAACGGCGGCAAGCGCAGCGTGGTCGCTCGACATCACGTGTGCAAGCCAGGCGGCGGCCGCACGCGAGCTGATCGGCGACGCCGATGTCCTGATCGACGCGCTGGCTCCCGGGGCCCTCGGCGAATCCGGGCTGGGCGTCGAGGCGCTACAAGACATCAACCCGAGCCTGGTCGTGGTGCGCGTCTCGAACTTCGGGCAGCACGGGCCGTTAGCAATACGTAATGAGCCGAAGAAGCGGCAGCGGCAAGAACAAGTCGCGAGCCCGGAATTCATAACCACCATCGTGAGTATGGATTCCGGGTCTGCGCCTTACGGCGCATCCCGGAATGACGAGAATGAAAGGAGATTTGGAATGTCAGACCGCCTCAAGGGCAAACGCGCTTTCGTCACCGCGGGCGCGGCGGGCATCGGCCGCGCCTCGGCCATCGCCTTTGCGCGCGAGGGCGCATCCGTTTTTGCAACCGATATCGACGAAAAGGGACTAGCTGCACTCGCCAAGGACGGCATTTCCGAAGTCGCGCGGCTCGACGTTCGCGACACTTCGGCTGTCGCTGCGATGGCCAAACGCGTCGGCCCGATCGACATCCTCCTGAACGCGGCGGGCTTCGTGCATCACGGCACCGTGCTCGATTGCTCCGACGAGGAATGGGATTTCTCGTTCGACCTCAACGTGAAGTCGATGCACCGGACCATCCGGGCCTTTCTGCCGGGCATGCTGGAACGCGGCCACGGCTCGATCGTGAACATCTCGTCCGCCGCCGGCGTGTTCAAGGCCGCCCCCAACCGCTACGTCTATGGCGCGACCAAAGCCGCGGTCGCAGCGCTGACCCGCGCGGTCGCCGCCGATTTCATCGCCAAGGGCGTCCGCTGTAACTGCATCTGCCCCGGTACCATCGAGACGCCATCGATGCTCAACCGCGCCGCGGCCGCAGGCCCCGGCGGGCGCGAGATGTTCGTGGCGCGACAGCCGATGGGACGGCTTGGCACCGCGGAAGAAATCGCCTCGCTCGCGCTCTATCTCGCCAGCGACGAAAGCGCCTTCACCACCGGCGTTGCCCATATCATCGACGGCGGCTGGACGCTTTAGCGTCATTCCGGGGCGCGCGTAGCGCGAACCCGGAATCGCATAACCACGACTGGGAATATGGATTCCGGGCCTGCGCCTTGCGGCGCATCCCGGAATGACGAAGGGTGTGAGAGTTCAATTCGAAAAGGAACGGCATAATGAACAAAATCGATCTGAACGGCCGTTGCGCCGTCGTTACCGGCGGCGCGCAGGGCTTTGGGCGCGCCATCACCGAGCGTTTTGCCGCCTCCGGCGCCAGGGTCGCGATCTGGGATCACGATCAGCCGTTCGCCGAGAAGACGGCAAAGGAAATCGGCGCAGGCGTCACCGCGTTCAAGGTCGACGTGTCCGATCTCGCCGCCGTCGAAAAGACGCGCGATGCGACGTTGGCCGCCTTCGGCAAGATCGACATTCTCGTCAACAATGCCGGCATCGCCGGCGTCAACAAGACGGTGTGGGAAACCGACCTCGAGGAATGGCGCAAGGTGCTGCGCATCAATCTCGACGGGCCCTTCATCTGCTGCAAGGCGATCGTGCCCGCGATGGTCAGGCAGAACTACGGCCGCATCGTCAACATCGCGTCCATCGCCGGCAAGGAAGGCAATCCCAACGCCGCGCATTATTCGGCCTCAAAGGCGGGCCTGATCGCGCTGACAAAATCGCTCGGCAAGGAACTCGCGCGGCTACGAGATCGCGGTCAACGCGGTGACGCCCGCCGCCGCCCGCACCGCGATCTTCGACCAGATGACGCAGCAGCACATCGACTTCATGCTGTCGAAGATTCCGAAGGGCCGCTTCGTTCTGGTGGAAGAACTCGCGGCGATGGTGGCGTGGCTGGCGTCGGAGGATTGCGCATTCTCCACCGGCGCGGTGTTCGACATATCCGGCGGGCGGGCGACGTATTGAAACTGGCTGGCTGCATCAGAGGTTCGGCTGGCGCTGGAGGCGCCGCTAATGACGGTTCCCGACGATCATGAGCGCATGCTAGCGTACCTCCACCCCGCCAACCGGTCAGGACATCCGTGAACATCACCCTCTACGACATCTCCGTCTGGGTTTTGCCGCTGGTCATCGCCATCACCTTTCACGAGGCCGCCCACGGTTTTGTCGCGCACCGCCTCGGCGACAACACGGCCTTTGACCGGGGCGCGTCAGCTTCAATCCGCTCCGGCATATCGATCCGTTCGGCACGCTGATGCTGCCGGCGATCCTGCTGTGTCGCATTCGCCGTTCCTGTTCGGCTATGCCAAACCGGTGCCGGTGAATTTCCGCGCGCTTGCGCAGCCCGCGGATCGACATGGTCTGGGTCGCGCTGGCCGGGCCCGCCACCAATATTGCGCTGGCGCTGCTTGCGGCGGCGGCGTTTCACTCGTGGACTTCCTGCCGGCAAACGCGGCGCAATGGCTGGCCGACAACCTCAAAAACGCGCTGGTCATCAATGTCGATCCTCGCGGTCTTCAACATGCTGCCGATCCCGCCGTTGGACGGCGGGCGGGTCGCGGTCGGGCTGCTGCCGAAGGCGCTGGCCATGCCGCTTTCCCGGCTGGAGCCGTTCGGGATGCTGATCCTGATCGGAATCCTGATCCTGCTTCCGCTCGCCGGTTCGCAGTTCGGTCTAAATCTTGATGTTATTTCGGCGATACTGCGAACATCGACCGGCTATGTGATTCAACTGATTCTCGCGATCACCGGAAACGCATAGCCAGGAGTTAGGCGATCCGGCGAAAGGAGCAGAGGCCATCTTGATCAAAGCAGCCGACATGATGATCGCGCGACGCGCCGATACCAGGGCGAGAGCGGATTTTGCGACCTGGAAGATGATGGCGAAACTAAATGGCGCCTCCTCCCTGCCCCCCGAGGCCCAGACCTTCCTCGCCCGCTACAAGGCGCTGCTCAAGGAGATGACCGAGGCCGAGGCCACGGACGCCACCATCCAGCTCATCTACAAAAGCTATTATGAGGAGATGGGCGGCGCCGGCGCGCCGCCCGATGTCAAGGCCCATCCGATCGGAGGCGGCCAGGCGACCGGCAACGTCACCGCGTTCAAGCGCCCACCGGCCCAGCGGCCCAAAAGCGCCGGCGGTTCGGCGGCAAAGCCACGGCTGCCGGTCGCCCTGATCTTCGCCTGTCTCGTCGTCGTCTATACCGGGTTTCGGTATTATTTTCGCTGAGCGCGACAGGCGCGCGGATCATCGTCTCGTTCGTGGCTGACCTATCCTGTGCACTGACCGACTACTTTTTTAGATTAATTGATCTCAAGTTACTTGGGTCTCAAATTACTTGGGCTTCTTGAAACTCACATCCAGGCTGAAGCTGAATTGATCGTCGGTCAGTCCGGCGGGCGGCAGGCGGGACGGGGTCGGAGCGTCGGATCATTGAAACCGCCGCCTCGTCGAACGCGGCGTCTCCCAGGATCCTTGCGATATCGACCGATACGACATTGCCGCGGCGATTGAGCACCAGGCTCACCTTCACCTTGGCGGCCTTCCTCTCGTTTTGCGGATAGCGTTTGTGCAGATCGAAATAGGCGCTGATCTTGCGGCCCCAATTGGCGGTGAGTTCAGTTTGTCCTTGCCGATCCCGAGGCTCGGCGCCTTCGCCTTCTCCGACTCAGGCGCCTTATCGTCCAGCGTCTGCCTGGCTGTCGCTTCCTGGGCCGCCATCTCTTCGGAGGATTTGCTCTGCACAGCCGCGACCTTCGGATCGTCGTCCTTCTTTATCTGTCTCGCTTCGGCGTGACGATGCGATCCGGCTGCTCCGTCTCGGTCGGCCGGTCCTTGGGAAGCTCGGTCTCCTCGGTTTCGGCCTTCTGTTCGGCGAGCTGCGGGCGATGCGACTGGTCGGTGTCGGGGCCCGGCGGCAGATCTGTCGTCCGTCATCTTCGGCGACGCCATTTCGACCGCGAAGTCGGCGCCGCTCGCGCCCAAACCATCCTCGCCATCGTCGGTCCGCAAATGCGCGACCGCCAACGCCGCCCCGCCGAGATGAAGCGCAAGCGCCGCCAGAGCTGCGAAAATCCACAGCCGCCGGGATGGCTTTTGCTCGGTATCGAGGTCGGACATCGCCGCCCATCGTCAAGGCTTCGCGGGTTGATTTGTCTGCACCGCCGGCGGCCGCGGTCCGGCACGCCCTCGAGCGCGACCAGCTTGATCCTGGAATAGCCGCCGGCGCGCAGGATTTCCATCACGTCCATCAACTCGCCATAGGGCACGGCGCGGTCGGCGCGCAGGAAAATGAACTTGTCCTTGCTGCATGTCCGACCATGCATCGAGCGAATGCGACCAGGTCGACCCGCTTGACCGACATCCTCGCCGATCGCGAGCGTCAGATCCGGCTTGATGCTGACATAGGTCGGCTTGTCCGGCTTCTTCTGCGGGGTCGCGGTCGACGACGGCAGGTCGACCGGAAGGTCGACGGTCGACAGCGGCGCCGCCACCATGAAGATGATCAGGAGGACGAGGATGACGTCGATGAACGGCGTGACGTTGATCTCGTGCGCCTCCGCGAAATCGGCGTCGTCATCAAGTTCCGTATCCGTGACCGAGGCGCCCATGCCCTACTCCGCCGCGCGCGAACTCGAGGCTCAGAGCGCCGAGAACTGCCAAGTGAGCTGACATGGGTGACGGTCGAGATCGCGCGACAGCAACCGTCCCGCGGCGCCCGACGACGCGGCCGACCAGTTCGAGATAGCCTTTCGTCACCCGCGCGAAATGATTGTAGATGATGACCGCCGGAATGGCCGCGACGAGGCCGAACGCGGTGGCGAGCAGCGCTTCGGCGATGCCGGGCGCGACCACGGCGAGATTGGTGGTCTGCGATTTCGAAATGCCGATGAAGCTGTTCATGATGCCCCACACCGTGCCGAACAGCCCGACGAACGGCGACGTCGCGCCGATGGTGGCCAGCAGCCCCATGCCGAGCCGGATCCGGCGCGCTTCCGCGCGCACGATTTCGGCAAAGCGTCGATGCCGCCCGTTCCTTGATGCCGGCGTCGCTGGAAATTCCCGCCGACAGCCGCGCCTCGCGCATCGCCGCCGCCAGCAGCGAGGACAACACGCTGTCATTGGCGCCGAGCGCGAATTGCGCCTCCGCCAGCGACCTTGCATCGCCGATCTTGCCGAGCGCGCGCGCAGCCTGCGCTGAACCAGCGCCAGCTCGATCATCTTGGCGATGAAGATCGTCCACGTCACCAGCGAGGCAAACGCGAGGCCGATCATCACCGCCTTCACCAGGATATCGGCCGACAGAAACATCGACCACGGCGACAACTCGCGCAGCGCCACGGTCGTCGATTTCAGCGGTCGGCCGGCGCCGTCTGCCGGCGTTGCCGTCGCATCCGTCGTCGCGACCGGGGCAGGCTGAACCGCGGCCGGGGCCGGAGGAACCGCCTGCGCGGGAATGGCCGGCTGCGACAGCGCCGGCGCTTGCTGGGACGCGGGCGCCGCGGCCGGTTGCGCGAGCGAGGGCACCGGCAGCGTCGCCAACGCAGACATCACAGCAAATATCGTTCGAAAAGGTGACATATTCATACTTCTTGATACTTCAGCCCAGTTGGTATCGACCGAAAACTTTGGCGTCAATGTGGAAAGGGCAACGCTAGGTTTGAATCCGTCAATATCAAAGCGATTCCAATTTCAAAATTTGAAATCGTTCTAAACTTGCCTTGAAAGAGCTCCAACAACCGCTCTAACCCTACACGGTCAGCGTCTGTAAGACGAGCATGAAGTTCCCCGGCCAACTCTCGCGAACAATCAATCCGCGCGCGGCGGCTCCATCAGGAAGAACAACTCGTCGATCGCGCAGGTTTATACGCAAGCGCATGCCTCGAGGAAAGATTATAACACGCGGCGAACAACGTCTTCTTCACGGAACCGCTCATTGCGGGCACGCGAAAATGCCGCATTATCCGCGATAGCGTCCTTCGACACGGGATCCGATCGGCGCATTATCGGAACACACGATCGTCACAAGGCAAGTTCACAGCTTCTGAGAGATGCCTGCATAGAAGCCGCGGCGCGCGCCGAATTGCGGGGCGAACACGCCGATGCCGCTGCCGTCACGGATTTCGTAGATCTTGTCGAACAGATTGACGACATCGAACCGCAGCGTGGTCGGCTTGGCCCCCTGGAAAAACTGAAACTCGCGCGCTATGCCGATGTTGGCGGTCGCATAGGGCTGGTTGAACGAGGAGTTGGCGAAACCGTTTGGCAGGCCGCTGCCATATTTCATGTTGACCGAGAACACCGTCTGGTCCCAGCGATAGGATGCGCCGGCCGAGCCCGTCAGCATCTGCATGTCATCCGTATAGTGATAATTGGTCAGGAGAAAGGTGTAGGTCGCGCTGTCGAGAACATACTGGTTCGCGACCGGATCGACCGCCCGGGTGATGTTGAAGGCAAAATTGGCATAGGCATTGAAGTTGCCGTTCTGATACTTGACCTTGGCTTCCGCGCCTTCGCTGTAGCCGCGCGCCCAGTTGAACTGGGTAAGGACCACCGCCTGGCCGAACTGACCGTCGTCGATCTGATCGGTCGCGATCTTGTAGTAGGCGTCCAGCCCTACCGTCAGACCCGGAGCCAGTTTCTGGTCGACGCCGACATCGAAATAGTGCGAACGCTCGGGCTTGACCGGGTCGTTGAGCGGAACCTCGGGCTGGTTCGTCGTATTGTTGAAAAGCGCCAGATTCGATTGCGTCGCCTGCGCCTGCATCGGCGGCGTGAAATAGCGGGCATAGCCGGCATGGAAGGTGGTGCCGTCGAACGGCTTGTACACCAGCGCGGCGCGCGGACTGAACTGGTTGGCATTCACGAACTGGTACAGTTGATCGAAGCAAATCCCGTAATTGAGGGTGAGCTGGTTGGTCAGCTTCCATTCGTCCTGCACATAGGCGCCGAGATTCCAGCCCAGCAGCGAATTTGAGTCGTTGATGGTCGTGGAGGGCAGCGTAGGATTCCCGGATTGGTCAAGATTGAATACGGTCGATATGTTGGAGACGTTGGTCTTCTCCGCGGTCACCATGAAACCGAACCGCAGGGTGTGCGCGCGGTTCACTTCATAGGAGGCGTCGAACTGGGTGCCGTACATCTGGCTTTCGCGGGTAACATCCGAGGCAACACCATTGAAAGTAAGATCGCCGGGCACGTCGGGGATGAAGTGCACCTGGGCGTAGCGGGAGAACACGGAGAACTGGGTGTCGATCAGATCGCCTTTGGTCTGCAATGCGACGATGTTAAAATAATACTGGTCGACCTCGTTTTCATTCAGCGTCGCCGAGTTGGTATTGACGGGTCCGAAGCCGGGGGGCGGCAGACCATCGGGCGGCATCTGGTTCGGATTGTTGGGGATCTGGAACGCGCTGTACGCGGCACCCGACATCACGCTCAGGCGCGTTAAATCGTTGAGCGCCGTCGACACATAGGCGAAGAACTTGCCCTGATCGGTGTGATCATGAAGTGCGTTGAGTGACGGGGTCGTGTTTTCGATACCGAGGTTGTTCCAGTTGCCGCGGCCGGAGAAGAAATACTGGGTGTTATCAACGCTGCCGCCATAGTCGAAGCTCGGCGTGAACGTCGAGTGGCTGCCACCGTAGACGCTGACCTCGCCACTGGGCGTGGAAAATGCCCGGCTGGTGATGTCGAGGATGCCGGCGGTACGAAGCCCGTATTCCGCCGGTACCGTGCCCGTCAGCAAGGAAATGCTGCCGATGAAATTGGTATCGATCAAAGGACCAAGGGACGACACGCCTTCGGGAAGCACCACCCCGTTGATCCGCGTCTGGACGTTGTTGTATTCGCTGCGGACATGAAAATTTGGATTCGAGACCGCAGAGTCATAATTGACGCCGGGAAATTGCAGCACCAGCTTGTCGACTGACGTGTTGTCACCTTGCGGCGCGCTTTCGATTGCGGCCCGATCAACCGTATAGGTCGACGCGCCCAATTTGGTCAGCACATGATCACGCGACTGATCGAAACCCTGCATCTTCCGGTCAAGCGCCGCCTGCGCCGGTGTCGGAGCGCTCGCTCCGGCCACAGGCGCTTCCTGCCCGGTTTGGCCGGTGCGGTTGGCGTCACGATTTGAGACTGCCCGCGAGGAAGCCGGGCGCTTTGCAAGCGGGTGCTTCGGTTGTTGGGTCGGGGCGGAGATCTCAATCGGCGGCAGCGCGGTAGCATCGTTCGTCGCAACACCTTGCGCCATCGCAGGCGTCGGATATGCGGAGCAAACCAGACTGGCCGCGATCCCGGGCCCGAGCATAGCCGCCACATTGCGCAGCGTGACGCCGCAATATGGTTGTATCGTCCGACAACCGCCGCGGCCTCGTCGACGCAAAAACCTTCTAGACATGTGAGTCAGTTGCCCCGCGCGCGCGTCGTGTCGTGTCGTCAACTAAATCCGACGAGCGTTTTCCTCTAGCAGGCACCATCGGCCGCAAACAACAGGGCAACATTCATCCTGAAGTGTTTCTAAATTGGATTGATTCAAAAAGGGACATTGCGCAGCGTTGATGTCTGCCATCGCTTCACCTGTCTGGCAGCCATCAAGGCCTAGACCGTGCTGCACGGCCCGGCGAATGAGGCGTCGTCGAAGAGGCGAGAACGAATTTTTGACTAACGGCGGACTTGTCGCGCAACCGTAAGCGCGGCGCACCGAGACATCATTTCGCACAACTTTAGGACTTTGACCTTCAGCTGACCTTCAGCACTTGGGATTCCGCTGGGGCCTGGATTTGGAACTTCCGCGACATCACTTGGCCGCGACATTGCCGGGCGGCTCGGCTAAGGTCTTGATCCGTTCCTTGATGTCCCGAAGCGTCTTGAGGCTGGTTTCGATGGCCGCGGCCGGGAACTCCTGCAGCACATCGGTCGCAATGGAGTCGCGCAGGCTGTCGAGATCGTCGGCAAGCTGGCGCCCGCTGGCGGTGAGGAACAGGCGGTTGGCCCGGCGATCCCTGGGGATCGTGCCGGCGCTCGACAAGACCATGTTCGACCAGCCGGTCGAGCAGGCGCACCAGCGAGATCGGCTGCAGTTCGAGCACGTCTGCCAGATCGACCTGGGACAAGCCCTCCTGCTCGCGCAACCGGAACAGCACAATCCACTGCGCGCGCGTCGTGCCGCGGCCCTTGGCGCGGTGATCGATATAGTTGCGCAAAAAGCGCGAACTTTCGACAAGTTGCGTAATTAGCTGCTTTTTCAGATCGAGAGACATGCGTTCTGCGACCCCTTAGATTGCCAATTGTTTAGGATTCTCAAGCTATAGTGTGTTTACACATTAAGTGCACGCATATTATATCTGGAATCTCTATGAAGCCTTTGGAAGACCCGCTACTTATAATTTTTTGAATCTGCGGGCCGACATGAACAAATCGCGGACAACGCGTTGGATTTTGCTGGCTCGTGGCCGTCGCCGGGCTGGGCTATTTCGGCTGGCAGCGATTTCACGGTGAGGACCGGGCGACCGCAGCGAACAACGCGCAAAAGGCCGCCCGCAACGCGGTACGTGTCACCGTCGCCCCGGTCGAGAAAACCGACTTTCCGGTCTACCTGACCGGCCTGGGAACCGTTCAGGCCTTCAACACGGTCGTCGTGCGCTCCCGCGTCGACGGCCAGATCGACAAGATCGCCTTCAAGGAAGGCCAGCTGGTCAACCAGGGCGACCTGCTCGCCGAGATCGATCCCCGCCCGTACCAGGCCGCGCTCGATCAGGCCAAGGCCAAGAAGGAGCAGGACGAGGCCAATCTGGCCAATATCAATCTGGACCTGCAGCGTTACATCAAGCTCGGCGAATTCGCGACCCGGCAGCAGCTCGACACCCAGCGTTCCAGTGTCGCAGCAGTTGACGGCCCAGATCGCGGCCGACGCCGCGGCCATCGCCAACGCTGCAGACCCAGCTCGACTATACCGCGATCAAGGCGCCGATCTCCGGCGTCGTCGGCTTGCGCCAGGTCGACATCGGCAACATCGTCAACGCCGCGACCCAGACCGGCATTGTCACGATCACCCAGATCGAGCCGATTGCCGTTATTTTCACCGCGCCGGAAGAGCAGCTGCCCTACATCAACGAGGCGCAGGCCGTTGCGCCGCTCAAGACGATCGCGATCACGACCGACGGCAAGAAACCGCTGGCGGAAGGAACTCTGGCGGTGGTCAACAATCAGGTCGACACCACCAGCGGCACCATCCGGCTCAAGGCCGTGTTCGAGAACAAGGACCACGCGTTGTGGCCGGGCCAGTCGGTTTCGACGCGGCTCCTGGTGCAGACGCTCAAGGACGCCACAGTGGTTCCGGACGACGCGATCCAGCACGGCACCGAGGGCCTCTATGCCTTCATCGTCAACCAGGACAGCAAGGCTGAAGTGCGCAAGATCAAGGTCAGCCAGTCGATCGACGGACGCTCGGTGGTCGAGCAAGGCTTGTCACCCGGACAGCAGGTCATCACGTCGGGCCAGTTCAAGGTTCAGCCCGGTACCCTCGTCAGCACGGCTGTAGCGAGCTCGGATCCGGCGCAACCAAAGGTCCGGCAGGAATGAGCGAGGGGATTTCAGCACCCTTTATTCGCTATCCCATCGGCACTTCGCTGATGATGGCCGGTATTCTCTTCGTCGGCCTCGTCGCCTATCCGCTGCTGCCGGTCGCGCCGCTGCCGCAGGTGGACTTCCCGACCATCCAGATCACGGCACAATTGCCGGGCGCGAGCCCCGAAACCATGGCGTCGTCGGTGGCGCAGCCGCTGGAGCGGCAATTCGCGCAAATCCCCGGCATCGCGCAGATGACCTCGACGAGTTATCTCGGGAACAGCCGCGGTCACCATCCAGTTCGACCTCAACCGCAACATCGACGGCGCCGCCAACGACGTCCTGGCCGCCATCAACGCCGCCGGCGGCCAGTTGCCGAAGAACCTGCCCTCGCCCCCGACCTACCGCAAGGTCAACCCGGCGGATTCGCCGATCCTGCTGCTTGGCGGCGACGTCGGACACGTTGCCGCTGACCACCGTCAGCGATGCCGTCGATGCCCAGCTCGCCCAGCAGATCAGCCAGATTTCCGGCGTGGCGCAGGTTATCATCGGCGGCCAGCAAAAGCCGTCGATCCGCGTCCAGGTCGATCCGGCGAAACTGGTCGCCAAGGGCCTGTCGCTCGAGGATGTGCGCAACCAGATCGCGATCACGACGGTCGACAGCCCGAAGGGCAACATCGACGGCGAGAAGCGCGCCTTCACGATCTACGCCAACGACCAGATGCTGGATTCGAAGGACTGGAACGACGTCATCATCGCCTACCGCAATGGCGGCCCGTTGCGGATTCGCGACATCGGCCAGGCCGTGACGGGACCGGAAGATGCCAAGCAGGCGGCCTGGGCCAACGGCAAGCGCGGCGTGTTCCTGGTGGTGTTCAAGCAGCCCGGCGCCAACGTCATCGAGACCGTGGACAAGATCAAGTCGCTGCTGCCGAGGCTGGTGGCCGCCATTCCGGCCGCGATCAAGGTCGAAGTCATCAGCGATCGCACCCAGACCATTCGCGCCGCCGTCGAGGACGTTCAGTTCACGCTGCTCTTGACCATCGCGCTGGTCGTCATGGTCATCTTCGTCTTCCTGCGCAATTTCTGGGCGACGGTGATTCCAGCCGTGACCGTGCCGCTGGCCTGCTCGGCGCCTGCGCGCTGATGTGGGTGTTCGGCTATACCCTCGACAACCTTTCGTTGATGGCGCTGACGATCGCCGTCGGCTTCGTCGTCGACGACGCCATCGTGATGCTGGAAAACATCACCCGTTACATCGAGGAAGGCGAGAAGCCGCTTGCCGCCGCGTTCAAGGGCGCGAGCGAAATCGGGTTCACGATCGTGTCGATCAGCGTTTCGCTGGTCGCCGTGCTGATTCCGCTGCTGCTGATGGGCGGCATCATCGGACGCCTGTTCCGCGAATTCGCGGTGACGCTGGCGATGACGATCTTCGTCTCGATGGTGGTGTCGCTGACGCTGACGCCGATGATGGCGTCGCGCTTCCTGCGCTCGCATAGCGAGGCTCCCAAGCACGGCCGGTTCTATCAATGGAGCGAACGCGGTTTCGACGCGATGCTGCACGCCTATGAGCGCGGGCTCGACGTCGCGATGCGCTGGCGGCTGACGACGCTGATCATTTTCTTCGCCACGCTGGGATTGTCGGTTTATCTCTTCATCATCATTCCCAAGGGCTTCTTCCCGCAGCAGGACATCGGCCTGATCACCGCGACATCCGAAGCCAATCAGGACATTTCCTTTGCCGAGATGAAGCGGCGGCAGGAGGCCCTCGGCACGATCGCGCAGGCCGACCCCGCCGTCGCCTAGCGTGGCGATGGTGATCGGCGGCAACGGCAGGGCCGGCAATAACGGCAGCGTGTACATCACCCTGAAGCCGCTGCAGCGAACGCGACGCCTCCGCGCAGCAGATCATCGCCCGCCTGCGTCCCAAGCTCGAAAAGGTCGAGGGCGCGCGGCTCTATATGCAGGCGGCGCAGGACGTGCGGCTCGGCGGCCGGCCGACCCGGACGCAGTTCGAATTCACGCTGCAGGATGCCAATCTTGACGAGCTGAACGAGTGGGCGCCCAAGATCCTGGCCAAGATGCAGACGCTGCCGGAGCTGCGCGACGTCGCCACCGACCAGCAGACGGAAGGAACGACGCTGCAGCTGAAGATCAATCGCGACACCGCCTCGCGCTACGGCATCCAGCCGCAATTGATCGACGACACGCTATACGACGCCTTCGGCCAGCGGCAGGTGACCCAGTATTTCACCCAGCTCAACAGCTATCACGTGATCCTGGAGATCCTGCCGGAGTTGCAGGGCAGCTTCGACACGCTCGACAAGCTCTATATCAAATCGCCGACCGACCGGCGACCAGGTGCCGTTGTCGGCGTTCGCGACCTGGACCAGCGTGCCGGTCCGCCCGCTCTCGATCAGCCACCAGGGCCAGTTTCCGGCCATCACCATCAGCTTCAACCTCGGCGCAGGGCGTGGCGCTCGGGCAGGCGACCGATGCCGTACAAAAGGCGATGGCCGATCTCGGCACGCCGGCGACGCTCAGTTCGAGCTTCCAGGGCACCGCGCAGGCGTTCCAGCAATCGCTCGGCACCGTGCCGCTCCTGATCCTGGCGGCGCTGGTGGTGGTGTACCTGATCCTCGGCATTCTCTATGAGAGCTACATCCATCCGCTGACGATTCTGTCGACGCTGCCCTCGGCCGGCGTCGGCGCGCTCGCGATCCTGATGGCGTTCGGATATCGACTTCAGCCTGATCGCGCTGATCGGCATCATCCTGCTGATCGGCATCGTCAAGAAGAACGGCATCATGATGGTCGACTTCGCGATCTCGGCCGAGCGCGACGAGCATCTGACGCCGGAGCAATCGATCCGGAAGGCTGCCCTGCTGCGATTCCGTCCGATCATGATGACGACGATGGCGGCCATGCTCGGCGGCGTGCCGCTGATGCTGGGCACCGGTACCGGATCGGAAATCCGCCAGCCGCTCGGCTACGCGATGGTCGGCGGCCTGATCGTCAGCCAGGCGCTGACGCTGTTCACGACGCCGGTCGTTTATCTCTATCTCGACAAGCTTTCGGTGGCTTTTTCGCGCTGGGGACGCTCGAAGGATGACGACGACGATCATCTCGCGGAGCACGGCGCAGTCAAGGAAGCAGCCGAGTGACTTGACTTTGGTGGCCGGCCGCCGCATCCGGGGGATGTTGCTTGGAGGCTGATCGGTGAAAATCGCCGTAAGACTTGCAGTTCTCATCGCCATCGCATCCTGCGGATCGATCGGTCTCAGTCTTGCCCAGCAAACACCCAAGTCCAAGGGCCAGGCGCAAGTAGCGCCGGCGCCATCGCCATCAGGCACCACCTCCACGCCCTCTCCGGCCCCTCCGGGCTGGGCCGCGCGCTGCGGCAGCACTAGCCGCGACGCCCCGCTCGAATGCTCGATCGAACAGAACGCGGTCCTGACCAAGACCGGACAAGTGGTCGTCCTTGTCGTCATTCGCGTGCCCGGTGACACCCGCGCGCCGATCGCTTTCGTGCAGTTGCCTCTCGGAATCAATCTGCAGGCTGGCGCGAAATTCCAGGTCGATGACGGCAAGGCAATCGACCTGTCGATCCAGACCTGCGAAAACAGAGGCTGCTACGCGAGCACTTCCGTCACGCCGGAACTGCTGGCCGCCCTGAAATCCGGCAAGCAGTTGAAGGTGTTGTTCCAGGACCTCGCCAAGGAAACCATCACGATCCCGATGCCGCTCAACGACTTCGCCGCGGCATACGACAAGATAAAATAGCCGGAGAAGATCGCGGGCACCTGCCCGCGTGGAGTCAATATCCGACAAGCCAAGTCGGCTCTTTCTTTATTTGAGCATGATCCTTTCGGAAAACCGGTTCCCACTTTTCCGGATCATGCTCTGGACATCAGGCGGTGCCGAGATAGGCCTTCTGTACCTGCGGATCGTTGGCGAGATCGGCTGCGGTACCCGACAAGACGCTTCTGCCGACCTGCAGGACGGTGGCGAAATCCGAAACTTCGAGCGCGAGCTCGACGGATTGCTCGGCGAGCAGGATGGTCAGCCCCTCCTGATGCAGCCGGCCAAAGGTCTCATACATCGACTCGACCACGGCCGGCGCCAGGCCCAGCGAGGGCTCGTCCAGCATCAGGAGTTTGGGGTCGCTCATCAGGGCACGGCCGACCGCCAGCATCTGCCGCTCGCCGCCGGACATGGTGCCGGCGCGCTGGCTGCGCCGCTCCGCGAGCTTCGGAAAGATTTCGTAGACGCGGTCAAGCAATGCCGCCGCGCGGGTTTTGTCGCGCAGCGGGGTCGCTCCCAGCCTGAGATTGTTCTCGACGCTTTGCTGCACGAACAGCCGCCAGCCTTCCGGCGACAAGGCAAGGCCCTTGCGCACGATCGAAAACGCGCTCTGCCCGCCGATCTGCTGCCCGCGAAATCCGATTGTGCCGGAATGTACCGGGATCAGGCCGGCGATGGCATTGAGAACGGTGGTCTTGCCGCCGCCATTGGAGCCGAGCAGCGCCACCACGCTGCCCTCGGGCACATCGAGCGAAACGTCGGAGACGCCGATCAGGTCGCCATAGCGAACTTCCAGATGCTCGATCTTGAGCAAGGGCACGGTCATGTCGCCGGTCCGCCCATCAGCTCGATCGGGGTGTGGGCCGCGGCGGCCTTGGCGGCGCGCTTGCCGAGATAGGCTTCGATCACGGCCGGGTTGCCCGTGACCTCGCGCGGGCTGCCGCGCGCGATCTCGCGGCCCTGGTGAAACACCACCACGCGGGTCGCCAGCGACATGATCACTTCCATGATGTGCTCGACGATGACGAGCGTAATGCCGGAACGATGGATGTCGCGCACGAGATCGATGGCGAGCTGCACTTCGCGCTGGGTGAGGCCAGCCATCGCCTCGTCGAGCAGCAGAACCTTGGGCTCGGTCGCCAGCGCGCGCGCGATTTCGAGCCGCTTGCGGCCGGGCGTGCCCAGCGATCGCGCCGGCGCTTCCGCGAGCCTGCCCATGCCGACACGCTCCAGCACGGCGCGCGCGCTCCTCTCGGCCTCGGACGCTGCGGGATGTGCGAAGAAACGCGCCGATCATCACGTTCTCCAGCACCGACATGCCCTCGAAGGTCTGCGGCACCTGGAAGGTGCGCGCAAGCCCGATCTCGTGCGCGCGCCTCCGGCGCCAGATCGGTGATGTCGCGGCCTTCGAAAAACACCTTTCCCGACGTCGACAACAGGTCGCCGGTCAGGCAATTGAAGAAGGTGGATTTGCCGGCGCCGTTCGGTCCGATCAGGCCGAGAATGTCGCCCTGCTCCAGCGTTACCGAGGCCGCATCGACGGCCTTGAAGCTGCCAAAGGCCTTGGTGACCTCGCGGGCTTCAAGGAGCATGGCTCAGCTCCCGTCGCCGCTGGCAGTTTCCGGCACCTTGTTGCTTCGCTTCGCCCAAACGCGATTGATCAGCGTCAGAATGCCGCCCGGGCTGAAACCGCGCGATCAGCACGATGATCGCGCCATAGACGCACAAAGGTCAGGCCGGCGCCCCTTGCCGCCCAGCAGATTGTTGGAAATCTCTTCCAGCGGCACCAGGATCGCGGCGCCCGACCAGCGGCCCGAACAACAGTCCGGCGCCGCCGAGCGCGGCCATGATCAATATCTTCACCGAGATCAGGATGCCAAGCCCGGATTCCGGATCGACAAATCCAAACATCATCGCGTAGAGCGCGCCGGCGACGCTGGTCAGGCCCGCGCTCAGCATGAAGGCGTAGAGCTTGGTGCGGCTGGCGGGAGCCCCCAGCGAACGCGCCGCGCGCTCGGAGTCGCGGATGGCGCGCAGGTAAAATCCCATCCGGCTGTTGGTCATCCACCAGGTGATGCCGAGTGTCAGCACGAGGACCGTCAGGAACAGGTAATAATACGGCAACGCCGATATGAACGAGAGATCGAAGACGTTGCGCGGCACGGTCGGCCCGCTCAGCCCGACAGCAGCGCCGAGATAATCGGTGTTGGTGACGATCAGCCTGACGAGCTCGGCTACCGCGATCGTGGCCATGCTGAAATAATGGCCGGACAGCCGCAGCGTCGGCACGCCGATCGACGGCCGCAGATCGCAACGCTGACGACGATACCGACGGGAATGCCCACCAGCGGCGACAACGCGAAATGCGCGTAGGCGCCCATCGCGGCATAGGCGCCGCAGCCGAAGAAGACGACATGGCCCACCGAGACCTGGCCGGCATAGCCGCCGACGATGTTCCAGGCCGATGCCGCGATCGCATAAAGCAGCACCAGCGCGCCGAGCCGCTGCTGGAACGGCGTCGAGAACACCAGCGGATAGGCTGACGACCAGCGCCAGCACCACGGAAAGCCAGAGCAGGCGCCGCATCACATCTTGCCCATCAGGCCCTGCGGCCGGAACCAGAGGAAGCCGAGGAACAGCGAATACACGACCATGTCCTTGTAGACGGCGCCGATCAGATATGCCGACAGGGACTCGATGACGCCGATCAGAAGTCCCGCCACCAGCGCGCCGGGCACGCTGCCGAAGCCGCCCAGCGACACCGTGACGAAGGCGACGATGCCCAAGGTCTCGCCGACCGTCGGCACGATGTAGAAGAATGTCGCGATCAGCGCGCCGGCAAGCCCGGTTGCGCCCGCGGCGATCGCCCAGGCGATGGCCTGCATGGTATCGGGGCGGATACCCATCAGTTGCGCGGCGGTGGAATCCTCCGCGACCGCCAGCATTTTCGATCCCAGCGAAGTGCGCGTCAGAAGAAGATGCAAACCAAGCGTCACCAGCAACGCGACCACACCGGCCAGCAGGCGCGAGGCCTGGATTCGCAGACCCAAGACATCGAAGGTGCCGCCGACGAGATTTTCCGGCAGCGACAGGAAGTTGGCGCCGAACCACCAGAACACCGAATAGCGCAGCAACAGCGCGAGCCCGAAGGTGCCGAGGATCTGGGCCAGCATCGGCCCTTTCATGATGTCGCGGATCAGTCCGAAATAGACGATGACGCCGAGCGTCGCGAGCACCAGCACGGCGAGCGGCGCGCCTGCCCACGGCCCCGCGCCGAACAGCGTCCAGACCACGAAGGCGACATACATGCCGAGCATGACGAAATCGCCATGCGCGAAATTGACGATGTTCATCATGCCCCAGACCAGCGTGAGGCCTGAGGAAAACAGCGCATAGACCGCGCCCAGCAGAAGGCCGCCGACGATCACCTGAACGAGGATGGAGGACATGCCGGTCGAAGGTCTTGCGGGTTAAGTCTCGAGCGATCATGCGAAAGGACGAAATCGGAGCGGGTCTTCTGCCCCGCCCCCGATATCTCACCAGCCTTTGTAGGGCAAGCACCGGCGATTTCTGCGGCGCTGGCCTTTGGCCAGACCGCGACATAATTCTCGCCATCCTGCAACTGGATGATGAGACCGGCCGCAAGCACGTTCTGGCCCTTTTCGTCGAACTTGACGCCCTTATAGCCCATCATCAGTTGATCGGGCTTGAGGTCGGTGGCCTTCAGCGCCGCCTGGATCTTGGCGGGCTCGGTCGAGCCCGCGCGATCGATCGCTTCGCAGAGGACGAAGAACGCCTGCATCGCTCGTGCGGCGGTATCGTCCAGGTCGTCGCCGCTCTTCTTCTTGTACATCTCGGCAATCAGGGCGGTCGGCGAACCGGGCGGGCCGACGCTCCAGGACGAGCGGTTGAAGGCGCCTTGCGAGATTTTGCCGACTGCCTTGATGAACGATGGGTCGGAATATCCGGAATCGTCGGCGATGATCATCGGCGGCTTGTAGTCGAGCGACTGCATGGTCTTCTGATAAAGAATTGCATCCGACGTGTAGGTAATCATGATCACGACGTCGGGCTTCTTCTCCTTGAGCTGCAAAACTTGGCTCTGCACATCCGTCGCATTGGAAGTGTAGGCGATATCGAGCGCGATGGTCTGGCCCTTCTCCTTGAACACGCTTGCGATCACGCTCGCGACCGAGGTGCCGTATTCGGTAGTGTCATGGACGATCGCAACATTGTCGGTCTTGGCGCCCGCTGCCTTCATATCGGCAAGGAACTCGTAAAAGATCCTGGCGAAGTCGGCTGCGACCGGCGTGACGCGAAAAAACCATTTGAAGCCGCGCTCGGTCAGGTTGGCGGCGACCGATTCTCCGTTGACGAAGGGAATGCCGTATTTCTCGGCGATCGCGCTCGCCGTCAGGGTGACGCCCGACTGATAGGCGCCGGTGATCGCCACCACCTTCTCTTCCGTGATCAGCCGCAGGGTCTGGTTCTGACCGGTCGCCGGGCTGCCCTGGTTGTCGGCGAACACCACATCGACCTTGGCGCCGCCGAGCCCTGCGAGCCCCGCATTCTTCGCCAGCGGGAAATTGCCGAACTCCGGGTGCGCATTGTTGATGATATCCATCGCGACTTCGATCGCGGCCTTGGCATGGACGCCGGCGCTGGCAGAGCCGCCGCTGAGCGGAAATACCGCGCCGATCTTGACGGTCCTTTCCTGCGAAAACGCATTGCCCGCCGGCAAAGCCAAAATCGAGGCGGCGCAAAGCAGCCCGAGAATTTCCCTAAATCTCATGTCTGAAGGTCTCCCAGGGGTCCACCCGATGCCAGGCTCTTGAGGAGGTCTTTCGAGGCGGTGCCGCCCATACTTCCCTTGTTTTCTTGGCCTTTTCAGCATTGCATGCCCCATTGGCAGGGGCAAGTTTGCGCCCCGCCCGCGTGTCCGCAGCCATACGTTCAACCGAACGAATGCAGCGGGTCGATCACTGCCTTCGGTTCGCCGACGCGCGAAGGCTCAAGGGACTGCTCATCCGGGCCGCGTCGCGCCAGCGCGATTTCGGCGGCGGCGATGGGCCGGGCATCGACCGCGAACGAGAGCCAAATCTCAGGGATCGCCAAGCCGCGCCAGCGAAGCTCTCGCGCTTGCCAACGCCCGGACTGAACAGTAGAAGGGCTCACCCTTGAAGGGATCGGCGATCCCTTCCGGGCATCCGGCCGGAAATATCACCAACATATTGATTTTGCTTAAGCTTTGGGGAATGGTGTAACGGTAGCACAACAGACTCTGACTCTGTTTGTCTAGGTTCGAATCCTAGTTCCCCAGCCAACCAGAACGATCGGCGAAGTTTGCCCGGTTTGATGAACCGCCGCCGGAAGTGAACTTGGCCATTTCAGCAATAAATCCAAATGGTTCGCGCAAGTTAGCATTCAGCTCTCCATTCGCCCATGTGGAGTTCGAAACAACGAAATTGAGGAGCCGCCGCTTTTGCATCGGCTCCTCGCTATCAAACAGGCGTTGGGCGTTCCTCGCCATCTCAAGGACGGTGACACCTTCCTCAAGGTAATGCTGATCGGCTGATTGGCGCCGCTCGATCTCGCGGAAGCACCGGTCCTGCTGCTTGCGCCAGTCGGCAGACAGGTGCTCGAACATGCCGGGGTGCACTTTTGCGTCCAGCTTATCGACGTACATCGCCTGAATGCGCGACTGGATGCGGTCGTATTCTGCCTGCAGCCTCTTGATCGCTTCCGCGTGCTCCTTGGCTTGATCCATGTGGCTGGACTTAAGGCCTTCCGAGACAAGCTGAAGAGCGGGCTCGCCAATGTCGAGCTGGCGCAGCAATTCCGAGAACCTCCTAGAAAGAACGGCTTCCGGCACATAGGGCTCCGGACAGCGCCCTTTGTAGCCCGTGCAGCGATAGTAGATGTAGCGACCTTTCTTGATGTCTCCGGTCAGGGCGCAGCCACAATGGCCGCAGCGCACGAGCGTCGAGAACGCAAAGATTTTTTACACGGCGGAGCTTCTTCCTCTGGCGGCTGTCAAGCGTATCCTGAACCCGCTCGAATAGGTCCAAAGAGATCAACGGCGTGGCGTCCCTTATAGATGCGGCCTTTCCAGACAAACTCACCAGTATAGATGCGATTGTGCAGCATGGTATGAACGGCGCTCACGGGAACGGTGGCACTCGTCCGCCGATACGAAAGGCCCGCCGCGTGAGCCTTGTCGGCAATTTCCTCTAGCGAGAGGACGCCCGGCGCGTACCATTCGAACATCCTGGCGATGTTGGGTGCGACGGCGGGATCGGGCGCGATAATGCGCTTGCCGTTCGCGCCCAATACATTGAGATAGCCGAGCGGGGCCTTGGTCGGCCAGATGCCCTGCTCGGCTTTCTCCTGCTGGCCTTTGCGAGCTTCTTCCGAAAGATTGTCGATGCAGTTCTTTGCCATCAGAACCTTGATGCCGTGGAAGAATTTCTCGGATGATTTCGAACTCTTGCGAGAGAACAACACCTTCCCTCACGAGGTGGATTTCGCGTGTCTTACGTTGGCATAGCCAAACGGAAAATTTCAGCGTCGAGACCGGAACCAAGCTTCGTCCAACTCGTTTTTTTCAATAGTCACCGGCCGCGGTGGCGGCGGCCGGCGTCCTACAATGGAGGACAGCATGAGTGGACTAACGCTAAGCTATGTGATGTCGGAAACCTGATTTTAGGCGGCATCCTCTTCTTTTCTCCCTGGCTATTCCACCTTCCAGCCGGAGTAGAAACCCAGAACGCTTTGATTTCCGGCATCGTCATCGTGGTACTCTCGATCGCCGCCCTCGCGGCTTTCGCGGTCTGGGAAGAATGGCTCAATCTGATCGTCGGACTCTGGCTGATCGTCTCGCCTTGGGTTTTGAAGTTCCAGGGAACTTCGGGGATGCGAATAGACGTCGTAATCGGAATCATTGTGGCCGTGCTGGCAGCGATTGAGCTCTGGACCATGTCGCAAATTCCGCCAAGGCAAGCCTCAAGCCGCTGATCCGCAGCGTCACGATGCGTGAGTGGTCGTATCTTCGACGTAATCGCTGTGCCGAACGCGGAATTGGAGCCTGAAACATCGACCGGGTGTTCAAGCTGTTTCCTCGGCTCGAAGAGCGGAAATCGCAGCTCGGCCGCAGCGAACAGGAAATGCTCGCATTCGCGAGGCCGCTGTTACTCAACCCGAAGCCGAAGCTGATGTTCCTTGACGAGCCATCGCAAGGGCTGACGCCCCTCATCGTCAAGGAGGTTATAAACGTGGTGCGGCGCATGCGAGACGACGGCTTGTCGGTTCTGCTCATCGAACAGAACGCTCCGCTGTCGTTGTCGATTGCCGACCGCGCATATGTGCTCGATAACAGCAAGGTCGTTTACGCGGGCGACGCGGCCGACCTTGCGAAGGATACGGAACTCGTAAACAAGCTGGCGGGTGCGGGTCGCAAGGCCGCGGCGCCTGCGTGATCGCACACCGTATCCTGTTAGCGCCGCACTATCGATGGTCCGGCGACCCGCACGGCGGTTGGAATGGGTGTCCGTGCCTGAGATGTAACTAACCTGTGCGTTTGGCATTATCGCGGAGTCGACCGACGAGCGATTTTGCCGAATGTTCCTTCGCCGACACGATCAGCTCCCGGGCCGGGTCTACCAGCCCCCATGTATTCCACAACAGCACGCCCCGAACACAATTATTCCGAAGATAATAGATTACTCCCTTACGAAACTTCTCGACCCAATCCTCAATGATTGTCATGCTCCCATCAATTTCACCTACCGCCTCGTAACCGAGATTGAACAAATCTGAATAGAAAAATGGTAGATGCCGGTACGCGTCGTTTCGACCTGCCATGTTTCGCCCGGCCGTTCGCCCCATGGCGCGAGCGTTGTCCTCGTGCTCGAAGCGCAATCGCCGTTTCAAGGCAGCGCAAGGAAAATTTGCCACGTCGCCTGCCGCGAAGACATTGGGATCACGGGTGCGCAGCGTTTCGTCCACCAGGATGCCATCACCGACATCCAATCCTGCCGCTTCCGCCAAGCCAACGTTCGGAATAATGCCTATCCCGGCAATCACAGTATCAACCACGGTGTTTTTCTGATCCGTTGTGCGTATGCTGAGCCTGTCCTTTTCGCTTTCAACCATTTCGACCTGTTCGTTGAATTGCACATCAACTCTATGTTTTCGAAAATACACATTTAGGAAATGCGCCAGCGGCCGCGGATAAACACGATCACCAATGCAATCGCCTGGAAAGATCAACGAAACCTTTGCTCCCTTCATGGCAAGCGCCGCTGCGATTTCTGATCCAATAAATCCCCCACCTATGACAGCAAACTCGGCTCCTTTGCTTGCTGCCTGCCAAGCTCGGTGGAAATCCGAAAGACAGCGAAAATAGATGACGGATGAATCAGCATTGCTTAGATGCCGTGGAGATCCGCCGGTCGCCAACAAGAGTTTTTCGTAGGAAACGCATTTCCCGTTGGAGTTGGTCACTGTTTTGCTGCTCAAATCAAGCGCGACGATCGAGGTGCCGAGACGAAGCTCAGCATTGGCTTCCTCCGTGTGACACCAGATCGTATCGACTGATTCCCCCTTCCACAGAGCCTTGGACAAGGGCGGCCGGGCGTAGGGTGGGTCTTTTTCCTCGGACACCACTAGGACGGATCCGTGTTGATCCAATTCGCGAATGCCACGCACCGCGGCATCCGCTGCGAGTCCGCCGCCGATGATAAGATACTTGCGATTTTCCATGCTTAGCCTCCCCGCTGCGTAACGAGGCATCCGGGATTATGTTGGTAAACTCGCCATAGGCGGCCTGGAACCAAAGTGCGGCGCGAATGTTATGCGTCCGATGGCTCGCGCGAATTGATGTGTTTCGTTAACATGGATCAATTCCGAGACCGGCCTTGAGATATCGGTCGCAGGACCGCGCATGATGCGATGGCGCGGCACGATCTAGGACACCCAGGTAAATCCGGCTTGTATGTTCTTGAGAAAGCGATGATAGCGGACCATTTATTGATTGCGCGCCTTACCGGTTGGATCTGGAAAACGCTCGTTGGCATGGATACCAGGAAGCAGATCTAGGTATGGTTGTGAGACTTCTCGATCAACGGTAGAGCACTCGCGGGGAGCATCGGACAGCAGCGGGAGTGTGACGATGTCGAATAGTGAAAAAACAAATCGTCTCGCATCTACAGGTCCGCTTACACCTTTGACGTCGCGCGTTACTCAGAAATTGACGTTCAACGATCTCAATTTCGAACACGATCTTCAGGCCAGGCTAAAAACATTCCGCAAGAACAGCGACGTCATTGTTGCCGGGAAACACTATAAGACCTTGTTCGTCAATCACGATGGCTGGCTGTTTCGTTACAAGGTTCTTCACAATGGGGACCGCCAAATTACGGATTTTATCCTGCCCAATCAGATCTTCGGATTGCAGGCGTGCATGTTCAAGACTGCCCTGTATTCAGTCGCGACGATCACCGACGTTTCGCTGTCATCCATTCCGCTTGATGCGGTTGATACTCTATTTGAGCGGATCCCTGCATTGGCGAGAGCCCTGTTTTGGTCATCCCTCTGCGATTCCGCGATTTTGGCCGAGCATCTGATCGACACATCACGTCGATCTGCTTACGAGCGAGTCAGTCATTTATTGCTGGAATTATTTGTCCGATTGAAAACGGCCGATCTAACCGACGACATGTCGTTCAACATGCCGCTCACGCAGGAGCTGATTGGAAGCGCACTCGGTCTAACCACGGTGCACGTGAATCGTACCCTTCGTTCCCTGCGCGAGGACAAACTGGTCCTGATGGACGGCAAGCGGGTGACGATCCTAGATTTCGACGCGCTGTCACTCGTCTCTGATTTCGATAACTCCTATTTGGGCGAGACCGCGCACACTCTCCGCAGAGAAATGACATCGTCAAAACCAGACAAGGGCACCCGCCTCGCCGCACCGCTAATCAAGATATCAAAGGCAACACATTGTAGCCAGACGAAGTCGCCAATTGGCCCTAAGACAACCGGGTCAGGGCACGTTGGTATTGCGCGTCCGCCTCGAACATAATGCCCTTCCCCTGCGTAACGGACAGGAACTGTCGTGTCGCCAACCAAGCACGGCCATTCAGACACGATAATCGGCCGCCATGGTCTCGTCAATCTGCGCTCGTCTCTTGCTCATTGTGTTGAACACCGGCGTGAACACGAGCGCCGCCAAGAGATTGAGGATCACGGTATAGAGGGCAATGTAGCCGGGGAACGTATAGCCACCAAGGGAGAGCGGATAGGTTGGTGAGAGGTTGACCGCAATGGCCATCGCTGTACCCGCAATTGTGCCTGCTACCCAGCCGACAAGCAGCGCCCAGTCGTTGAACCACCGCGTGTAAACACCAAGCATAATCGCGGGCAATGTCTGGATGATCCAAATGCCGCCGAGCAGCTGCAGGTAAATGGCGAATTTCGTCGGGATGAAGATGATAAACACGAGTGCGCCGAGCTTGACGATCAGCGACACCCATTTCGCCATCTGCGCTTCCTGCTTGTCGGTTGGGTTGTTATTGATGAATTCACGGTAGATATTGCGGGTATAGAGATTGGACGCGGCGATCGACATGATTGCCGCCGGCACCAGGGCGCCGATGCCGATTGCGGCAAAAGCAATGCCGACAAACCAGGACGGGAAGCTGTGCAGGAAGAGCGCCGGCACCGCGAAATTGTTGCCGAACTGCTTAAATCCAGCCGCGTATTCGGGGAGGTTCGCAACCCCGGCGGCAATAGCGAAGAAGCCGACGAGGGCGAGCAGGCCAAGCATGAATGAATAGCCCGGTAGCATCGCGGCGTTACGGCGGATCGCATGGCCGCTGCTTGCACTAAGAATCCCGGTAAGAGAGTGAGGGTAGAGAAAGAGCGCGAACGCCGAGCCGAGGGCGAGCGTCGCGTAAGCGCCATAGGCGCCAGAGGTATTAGGCCCAGGGACCGCGAGCAGTATCTTCTGTGCCGGCACGGCTGCGAATATCTTGCCGAATCCGCCAAGCTCGATCGGAATCACGATCACAGCGGCAAAGGCGGTGATATAGATCAGGATATCCTTGACGATAGCAATCGAGGCCGGTGCGCGCAGACCGCTCGAGTAGGTAAAGGCTGCCAGTATCACGAAGGCAATGATCAATGGCAAATCAGCGGCAATTCCTGTGCCGGAGATGCCGAGCGCTCCAACCACGACCTGGATACCGACGAGCTGAAGCGCAATGTAGGGCATGGTCGCGACAATGCCGGTGACCGCCACAGCCAGCGCAAGCCATCGGTTACCGAATTTACCGCGAACGAAATCGCCCGCCGTGATGTAGTTATGTTTGTGACAGACGTGCCAAAGCCTCGGGAAGACCAGGAACAAAATCGGATAGATCACGATCGTGTACGGCACCGCAAAGAACGCGATGGCGCCCGCGCCAAAGGCGAGCGCGGGAACGGCAATGAACGTGTAGGCGGTATAAAGATCGCCGCCGACCAGGAACCAGGTGACGATCGTGCCGAAGCGTCGGCCACCCAAGCCCCATTCGTGCAACAGATCGAGATCGCCCTTCCGCCAATTGGCGGCAGCAAAGCCCAACCAAGTGATGAACCCGAAGATTATCACGAAAACAGCAAGTGCTATCCAGTTCACTTCCTGCACGAGCATCCCTCGTTGTTTCGCTTATGGCGTCATGCTCAAACGACACGTCGCGACGTCAATCCTCTCGCGACGTCAATCCTCGGTCGCGAAATATACAATTGCCGTGAGCACGGCGGCGACGATCACCAAAAGGAGTTGAAACCAGTAGAAGAACGGAATGCCCATCCAATTGGGTTCACCCCTGTTGTAGAATGGCGGCCAGAGAACAACGATGAACTGGATCGCAAAGAGCAGGTACCACCAGCTCCAACCGCTCCGCCCTTTCTGCACATCATTCATTATTGCGAACTCCCCGATACGGCACTTACCCATCCGCTCCTTGGATCAGATTACTACCGTGACGGATCGGGCGCATTGGTCGACCAAGCGACAATTCTAGCGTCGTTAAGCAATAACGCCGCAACATAGATAACTAGTCCAGGCTATTGATCTAAGTTAGTCGGCCAAGATCGCAACAAACCTGCTGCGCCGCGTGACGGGTGCTTGCATAAACCGCGTCTGCCGTATGCGTGGCTGACAAGGTGACGACCGGTGCCCCGGCGGGTTTCTGGCTGCACTGAGCTCGATACGACGCGTCTACCGCGACCTCTATTTCGGGGGAGCGCGACTGAGATGTCTTGATGGTCTAGCAGTTGTGGAAATTCGGCACGCCGCTATCTTATCTATATGACATTGACCTTGGTACTTGTGGCAGCCATCGGCGTTATTTGGTTTGCGGAGCGCAGCCTTGAGCACCTAAAATTGGCTATCGCCGGGCTGTGCTTCAGTGCCGCGGTGCTGCTGTTCGTCGTAGCCGATTTCGGAAGAGCGATTCTGCTGTCATCTATCGTGGCGGCAGCAATCTCCGGCGCGTCCTGCGTCAAGTACAACCATAGCGGGCTGAAACTGATTGTAACAGATTTGCCTCTGGCGTTTGCAGGAACAGTTCCATTTCTTATAGTCCAGTATCCCATCGCAGTTATGGCTGTTGTGGGCGGAGGCATCGTGCTCATTCTCGCTGCAATTGCTGCCCTCTACGTGCCCGGATGGCCAGTTACTCCAGAATTTCAGATCATCCTGCTCGGTACTGCAGTTGCTGGTTTAGTGGCAGCGTACAAGGCGGGCGGGGGAGCCGTTTCCCATCAGCGGATCGCGGCCGAGCGACGCTGCTTTTATTCGACCTTCATAGCCTCTCTGCTCGATCCGCTTTCCTGGCGACAGTTCGGCGGCTTGTCTCTGAGCGATATTGCCAACGACCCGCTGCCATTGATGCCTGCCGTTCCAGCCCGCGCCCTCGACTATCCAGATATTATCGTCATCCAGCACGAATTGATCTTTGATCCGCGCGTTTATGGACTCCCCGTTGAGCCAATTGTCGAAGCGTTTCTACATCCGAAAAATGGTCTTTACGGAGGTCTCAACGTCGATATTTTTGGTGGGGGATCGTGGCAATCTGAATTTAGCCTGCTAACCGGTCTTTCGAGCGCAAGTTTCGGTTCGAATGCATATTTTCTCTTCAAGAGAGGCGTCGGCCGCTTCCACAGCAGTCTTCCCCACACGCTAACAGCGCTTGGCTATAAGACGTCCCTCGTATCGAGCTGCCGGCGTAACTTTCTCAACTATGATGATTTTTACCGCTCGATCGGTATTGGCGAACGTCTTTTCACGGACGATTTTCCTGCGCCATTCGACGCCAATCGATTTGAAGCGACAAATTCAGATGCATTGTTCCTGGAGGCGGTAATCAATGCTTATGCGAAAAGCATTTCTGCTGATGCGGCGCCTCGGTTTCTATATGCGCTGACCAACTTTAATCACGGCCCTCACAACCGAAGGTTAACCGCGCCCGGACGCTTTGACAGGGAGCGTGCCTTCGCCACCGCCAGCCTCCCCGATCCTTACTATGCTGAGTACTACGCCCGACTCGCGGAGACCGCCGTCACCTGGAATAGGCTCAAATCAGCACTTTCAGGCCGCATTCCCGAGCGTCCGACGCTCATAGTGCACTACGGAGATCATCAACCCGTAATGACACGGCAAATCGAAGCAAAACTCAAGCTCCCGATAGACGCGCGGCGCCAGTTCCGCACGTTCTACGCTATCGAAGCCCTGAATTGCCCATCGGATCGGCCTGTTTCTGGTCGGAGCAGAAACTTGGATATTGCTTTTCTTGGCACAGTCGCGTTGCAGCAGGCTGGTCTGCCTCTTGATGAAATTTTTGCCACGCGCGCGAGCCTTCTTGAACATTGTGGCGATGCCTATTTCGCGTCGTCATCGGAAATGAAACGCCGCTTCCACCGCACGCTCGTAGAACTTGGCATGATCGAGCTAGGGCCAGCCGCGAGACCCGAATAACGATGCGCTTTAGTTAGGGTCCGGACTTAATAGCGTGTAAGTCCCTGATCTGATTCACCGTCGAAGCACAGCGCGGAAAAGCAGACCGATTTAGGTTCAATGGGTTAGCTCTTATCGAGTACGGACCCTAGAGCATGATGCTTTTAGACAGAAACATAGCCAGAGTTTCTGAAATAGTTGGCGCACTCGTGTGGTGAGAAGGTCGAGGAGTTCGCCGACTTTTCGCCATGTTGCCTCGACGTCGCGTGGCTGGGCATTGCGCAAGAGATGTCTGAGCTTGGCAAAGACCTGTTCGATCGGATTGAGGTCGGGACTTTAGGGCGGCAGGAAGAGCAAATGCGCTCCCTTGGCGCGGATGGCGTTGCGGGCCGGCTTGCCCTTGTGACTGCCGAGGTTGTCGAGGATGACGACCTCGCCCTTTGCCAAGGTGGGAGCTAACACCTTCTCAACATAGAGGGTGAAGAGTTCGCCATTGATGGGCCCGTCGATGACCTATGGTGCGCTGATCCGGTCGTGGCGCAGCGCCGCGATGAAGGTCATGGTCTTCCAGTGGCCGAAAGGCGCGGATGCTTCGAGACGCCGCCCGCTCGGCCCCCAGCCGCGCGCCGGCGCCATGTTGGTTTTGACCCAGGTCTCATCGATAAAGACCAGGCGCGAAGCATCAATCCTGCCTTGATGGGCCTTCCAACGTGTTCGTTTGCGGGCGATATCGGGGCGGTTTTGTTCGGCTGGCCGGATTGTTTTTTTGAAGCTCAGCCCCTCGGCGTGAACAAAAGTCCACACCGCCCGGACGTCTGTCTTGATCCCCCGCGCAGCCAGTTCCTTCGTCAGCTTGCGTAAGGTGAATGGTCCCGAGCGAACGCGCTTGCGCAGCCAGTCGGCATTGGCGCCGGACAAGGTTCGCTTCTTGTGGCCATCAAATGCCTGATTCCGCTATTGCCTAGCTACCGCAAGAGCAATCCGGATGTTGCAGTGCGATACTTTTTGCGCATGAACGACCGCCACCAACACCGGACGTTCCCAGGGCGGTCGTATGAGTTGGTCCAAATCAACCTTTCAGTGAACCGCCGCGTACATGATTTTCTCTTCTGTCGCTTCCAACGCGGAGAATTCCTCGACTACCTTGCCCTGCCGGGAAACGAGGACGCGATCGGATAACGCCATGATCTCGGGCAAATATGATGAGATGACGACGACAGCCTTGCCTTCGTCGGCCAGCCGTTGGATCAGTTCGTGGATCTCGACGATCGCGCCCACGTCGACGCCCCGCGTCGGCTCATCGAAAATAATCAGATCCGGATCCTGCACCAGCGATTTGGCGATCACGACCTTCTGCTGGTTGCCGCCCGAGAGTTCGACGACCTTGATGTCGTTGCCGGTCGCGCGAATCTTAAGCCTTTCGACCCAGCTCTTGCCGACCTTGTCGGCCTCGCGGCTGGACAGGAAAAAGCGGCCGCCCGGCAGCTTGGCGACCAGCCCGAGATAGATGTTGCGGACCACCGACATGGTTTCGAAGAAACCCTCGACCTTGCGGTCTTCCGTGACATAGGCGATGCCGGCGCGCACCGCCGGCGCGGGAACGCGGTAGCGCACCGGCTTGCCGTGCAGGATCACTTCGCCGCCGTGGAAGAAATCCCGCTTGAGAACGCCGGCCACGATCTTGAACGTCTCGGTGCGGCCGGCGCCAACCAGGCCGAACACCCCGGTGATCTGCCCGGCGAACACTGAAAGCGAGTTGTTCTTGACCATCGGCGCCATCTTGAGGTTCTGCACGGTCAGGACCCGCGCGCCGGCGGCTCGCACACTGTTCTTGCGCGAACCATAGAGCGTGTTCGACAAATCGCGCCCGACCATCGCCTGAACGATCCGCGCTCTGTCGAATTTGACGGCGTCGTCGGTCACGACATGCTTGCCGTCGCGCAGGATGGTGATCCGGTCGGCCAGTATCAGCGCTTCCTCGAGCGCGTGCGAGATGAACACGATCGAGACGCCGCGGCGCTTGAGATCGCGCACGAGATCGAAAAAATATTTCTTCTCCTCCGGCGTAAGCGTGGCGGTCGGCTCGTCGAAGATGATGACCTTGGCCTCGTGCAGCACGGCGCGCGCGATTTCGACCATCTGCTTCTTGGCGGCGCCGAGCAGGCCGACGGTCGCGGTGGGGGTGACGTCGAAGTTGAGCGATTGCAGAAATTGCTGGGCGGCGATGTAGATGCCGCGCAGCCGGTTGTAGAAACGCTCCTGTCCCAGAAACAAGTTCTGCGCGACCGTCATGGTCGGAACCAGGCTGTTCTCCTGGAACACCATGGCGATGCCGAGGTGGCGGGCTTCTAGCGGCGTGCGCGGCGCCGCTTCGATGCCGCCGACCTCCATCGTCCCGGAGGTAAGGGTGACGACGCCAGCCATCACTTTGGTCAATGTCGATTTGCCGGCACCGTTTTCGCCGACGAGGGCATGAATCTCGCCACGCCGCAGCTCGAAATCGATGTTCTCGATCGCGGGAACGCCGGCATAGAGTTTTGTCGCCTTGCGCAGCGCCAGGATAATGTCGCTCATGCGCGCAACTCCTGCTCGATTCCGGCAAGCCGCACGCGCAACAGGCGGCCGGGCCCCTTGGCGATGGCGAACAGCGAGCCATCCATTTCGACGGCCGCCACGACACCATGGTTGACGCCGTCGACCCTGGAATGCAGCCCGTAGAGCGGCACGCCGCCCGCGTCGAGCCGGATGACGAGGCCGTAGGAGCGCGGCGGCGCCCACGGCTTGACGACGCCCATGGTCTTGATGTGCGCGCCCTGCATCGGCTCCAGGAAGGATTGACCGGATTTCAGTTTCGGCGCGATCCAGTATTCCGGGTCGATTTCCACCATCATGCGGCGACGGTAGGCATTCTCGCGCAGCACGAATTCGACAAGCTGGGTGCGCGCGGTGAACGCGGTCAGCCAGAAACCGCCGGAAGCGGCCGGTGACAGCCGCGAAGGATAGACCGGCAGATGTTCCAGCACGGTACGCTGGCTTCCGTCCGCGCTTAGGGCGATCACACGGTGCCGCCAGCTTTCGCTGACGAAGAGGTCGCTACCTCCTGCGCATACGCCGAACGCATAGCGCAGCCCGGAAGCGAGCGTGCGGACACTGCCGCTTGCCGGATCGAGGACAAGGACGCGCCCGGTGCGGCCGCGCTCCATCAGATCGTGCACCCATTGCCGGTAAGGGTGCGCCGTCGAGCCGTCGGTCGCAACCAACGTTTGGTCGGGTCCCGGCGCAAGCGCGTTGATCGCGTTCATCGACGGACCGGAAAAAGTGACGGTAGCTGATGGCGCCGAGGGCTCTGCGAACACTTGGACCTCGCGCCCATCGAGCGCGACCGCAATGCCGCCATTCGGTAGGCAACACAGCGCGGTGATGGGGCGGACGAAACGCCGGACCTCGGTGGTGGCGGCGCCATCGAGGCACCGAAGCGTAGTGCCGTCGGCGATATAGAGCGCCTTGCCGTCGGTGGCGAGGTCCTCGGGCGCGTCGAACTGCCCGACAAACTCGGCCTTTTCCAAGATCTGGTTCGGCTTCAACGCGCCGTCGAACGACGGCACCGTGATGGTCGCGTCACCCCGCCCCAGCAAGCGGTCGGTGAATGTTTTCAGGGCTGCGATCACTTGCTCTTGCCCCAGCGCCGGTCGTACTGCACAAAATCGGGGTCGGCCCCGCTGAGCTTGTAGCGGCCGATCCGGTTGTTGGCGATACCGCCGAGATAGAGATAGCCACGGTGCTCGCGCATCGAGGTGATCATCGGATGGTTGACGCCGTGCAGGTCCCAGAGCGAGTTCTAGCACTTCGCCGCGCTCGTTGAATTTGATCACGCATCCGGTGTTAATATTCGGGAACAGCCACTCGTCGATCGGAACCCGCTTGCCCATCCGCTTGCGGAAGCCCGGCATCTTCCATGCGAGATCGAGCGCGGGGCTGCGCATGCCGACCATGGCCAGCCAGTAATTTCCGTCGGATGCCAGATTGATGTTGTCGGGATAGCCCGGCAAATTGTCGATGACCGTTTCGACCTTTCCGCACCTCGGGCCGTCGAACCAATAGCGCTTGATCGAGCAGCCGAACGTTTCGGCGAACAGAATCGATTTGCCGTCGCTCGCGACGCAGATACCGTTGGGGAATTTCAAGCCGCGCAGCACGGTGCGCGTGGTGCCGTTGTTCGGATCGTAGCAGATGATCCGGCCGTTGCCGCGCGCTTCCAGTCCATCGATCGGCCACTCGTCCATCTCGTATCGGACGGTGGCTTCGGAAAAGAAGATACGTCCGTCGTCGGCGATGTCGAGATCGTCCGCCAGCCGCAGCCGGCTGTCGTCGTTGACCGAATAAAGGCTGCGGTTGGTCTCGTCGGTGACCTTCTCGACCTTGCGCCCGGGCGTGATGCGATAGAGCCCCATGCCGCCGATGCAGACGTAGAGATTGTCCTTGCCGGTCGAAGGCCATGCCGAGCGGCTGGCCGCCGATATGGGCGAACACCTCCATCTCCTGATAGTCGGGCGCCTTGAAGCGCATGATGTCGCCATGGCGCGAGCCGGCATAGAGATTGTCGTTGCGGTCGAGGATGACGTCTTCCGGCGCCTCGATGCGGCCGAGCCCGATCAGCGTCACGTCGCGCAATTTGTCGTTCTGCGCGAACGGACCGCTGCCGGGCGCGGTCGAAGCCGCCGGCGCCAGCCCATGATAGGTCGGGCTGACATAGACCTTACTGATGATGCGGGTCCGGTTCTTCAGCCAGCGGATGTCGATGGTGGCGGCGATCAGAAAGGACGCCGGCCAGCACCATGCGATTGACGCCGCCGCTGACCGACAGCGTGGTCAGGCCGTTGATCACGAACAGCACGATCAGCGTGCCGACCAGCGCCTTCGCGACGGAGCCTTTGCCGCCGCCGAGGCTGATGCCGCCGAGCACGGTCGCGGTCAGAACCGTTACTTCAAGGCCGACGCCGACGTCGCCGCCGACCGTGCCGAGACGGGCGGCGAAAAACAGCGCGCCGATCGAGGTCAAGACGCCGCTGGCGGTGTAACACAGCGCGATCGTGCGGCGCACCGGAATGCCTGAATTGTAGGCCGAGCGGCGCGAGCCGCCGATCGCGGTGACATGCCATCCCGGCCGCAACCGCGTCAGGAAAATATGTCCGAACACCGCGACCACGATGTAAACCAGCACGACGCTCGGGACGCCCGCAACCACGCCGCCGCCGACAAAATTCCAGGATGGGAAGTCAGGGAAGGCGGCGGCGATCGTGTTCGAATAGTCGAACAGCAGCAGGTCGTAGGCGGAGCGGTAGATAATGAGCGTAATCAGCGTGGTGATGAAGGCGCGCAGCCGCAAGTAACCGATCAGCAGGCCGTTGACGGCGCCCAGGGCTGCGCCGCATACCACCGTCGCGACGATCACCGCCGGCACCGGCCAGCCCAGAACGTTGAGGCAGAATAGCGCGCAGAAATCGCACAGCGCGAACATCGAGCCAACTGAAAGATCGATGCCGCCGACGATGACGACGAGCGCCATGCCGAGCACGATGAAACCGATTTCGCCGGCCTGCCGTCCGGTATCGGCGAGGCCGCCGACGGAAAGAAAGCCGGGGATCGATCGGCTCAGCAGAATGGTGATGATCAGGAGCACGATCACCGGGATCGCCGTTTCCGTCCAGCGCTTGGAAAGGATTTCGCCGAGCAGATGATCCGGCCAGTAGCGGTATCGCAAACGAAGCAGCGCGTCTTGGTCTTGCATTGGCAATGCCGGGATCGAAGGAGGAATTTGGTCGGTGCGGCCGGCGGGCTTATCTCGGGACGAGCGGCCATGTGCAACACATGGCCGCTCGCTGGTTTGTACGCTTGCCTACTTCTTCAGGTCGCTGAGATTCCAGCAGGCAGTATCGCTCGCAGCGTTCTCCTTGGTGATCGGAATCAGCGTCGTGTACATCGATCCCTTCACCGAGCCCGGCTTGACGCCGGAGGAGACCAGCCACTTGATCACGCCCGCCATCTGCTCGGCCTGGGTCGGCACGTCGTAGCTGAGGTTGAGATCGAACGCGCCGGACTTGACGAGTTCGCACGCGCCCTTGCGCTCGCCGCCGCCGGAGGTCGCGACGAACACCTTGCCGGTGAGGCCGGCTTCCTTCACCGCCGCCGCGGTGCCGATATCCATGCCGTCCCAGAAGCCGACGATGCCGCAGAGGTCGGGATTCTGCTTCAGCACGGTCTGGGTGATCGCCTTGGCCTTGGCTGCATCCCAATCGGCGGCCTGGCTGGAGACGACCTTGATATCGGGATTCTTGGCCAGCACGTTCTCGACGCCTTTAAGCGTGTAGGCGCTCGCCGCGGCCGACAGCGCGCCCTGCACGATCGCGATCTTGTTCGATTTGCCCTTGCAGGACTTGACCACGGCCTCGGTGTCGCGTTCGCCGATCTCGATCCAGTTGGCGCCGACAAAGGCCGAAGCTGCGATAGCTCGAGCCCATGTTGATCTGGATGACGTAGATGCCTTCGTTCTCGGCGCGCTGCAGCAGCTTGGCGTAGGTCTGCACGTCGGGATTATGGATGATCATCGCGGCCGGCTTTTCGGAGATCAGCGTCGTCACCGCCTGCGCGCCGGCGTTGGTGCTCCAGTTCGGATCGCGCACGATCACCTTGACGCCGTAGGGCTCGAGCTCCTTCTTGACGCCGGCGAACCAGCCTTCGGTGAGATCGAAGTTCATCGCCACCGGCACGTAGGCGACCGTCTTGCCGGCGAGCGATTCCTTGAACGCACCTCTGAAACGGCTCGTCGAGGCCCTTCTGCGCCAGCGCCGGCGAGGCCGCCGCGGCGATCAGGCCAAGCCCGAACAGCATCGTCTTGAGTGTCGTCTTTCCAGATATTGTCATGTCGTCCTCCCGTTTTTTGATTGATGTGTCAGCTTAGTTCGACGATCGCTTGCCGATCGCTCTAGATATCGCCTTGTTGCGCCGTCTCCTCGTTGCGCGGGTTCAGGAAGGAATCCGCGATGACCGCGGCCAGCAGCACCACGCCCTTGACGAGGTTCTGGCCGGAATAGGAGACGTCCATGATGGTCATGCCGTTGAGCATGGTGCCGATCAGGAGCGTTCCGATGATGACGTTGAGCACGCCGCCGCGCCCGCCCGACAGTCCGATGCCGCCGAGCACGACCACCAGGATCACGTCGTAGATCAGCGTCGAATTGAAGATGCGCGTCGGCATGCTGTTGACCGAGGCGGCCATGATCAGGCCGGCGCCGAAGCCGATCAGCGCCGCCAGCACATATTGCAGCACGATGATGGGCCGGGTCGGGATGCCCGTGACCCGCGCGCCGTAGGGATTGTCGCCGATCGCGTAGATATAGGCGCCGAGCCGCGTCCGCCGCAGGAAGAATGCGACCGCGACGCAGAACAGCGCGAACATCACGATCGGCATCGGTATGCCGAACAGATTGCCCTGTCCAAGCTTCTCGAATCCGTCGAGCCCCGGGCTCCACTGCACCACGTCGAGCTTGAACAGCGCCGCCTGGCCGAGACCGGCGAGAAACAACCCCGACGCCAGCGTGGTGAACAGCGACGGCACCTCGGCATAGGCGATCAGCCATCCGTTGACCAGCCCGAACACCGCCGTCAATGCAAAGGCCGCGGCCAGCGAGGTTGGCAGCGAGTGGCCGTCCTGGACCATCTGCAGCACGAGCCCCGGCGGCACCGCCAAGGCCGCGATCAGCGAAATGTCGATGCCGCGCCCGATCACGACGATCGCCATCGCAAGGCCGAGGATGCCGAGCACCGCCACGTTCTGCAGCAGCGTCAGCATATTCGCGGTTGTCAAAAAGCCGGGGAGGATAAGCGCGAAGATAACAAATAGCGCTGCAAAAACCGCAAATACAATTCCCTGCTGCCCGAGGCTCCTGATTCCCATCCCGGCTTCTCTTATTTATTCTTTGGCCGTAGATGTTCGCTCCCTTTGATCGCGATTGCAAGCCATCACCCTGATCCGCTCGGGTAGTGGGCTGGCGTCATGGGTGACCGGCTGAGACCGCGCAAGACAACCTGAAGGGCAACCGGCGTTGATCGAGGCCTTGCTGCAAGCCCATGCGCAAGGAATGTTGACGTGGGCGCTTTGGCCAATGACCGCTTTGCGCCCAACAGCTGCCATGGGTACGCTAATGTTGTCTATCCCGGATCGCAGATGCCGCCGGGACAAAAGCTCCTTAGGTTTTGGCGACAAGCGGGATCGTCCCAGGGCTCCGCCTTGGCTTGCTGCAAATGCGCGATCCGGATAGAGGCCCCGGCGTGGATCAGTTGTCGCGCCGGGGCTCTTAAGTCTGGACTGTCAGTGCGGTGGCTTTAATACGGTGTGTGACACCCGTTGTGTCCAATCTGGTCTTCGTAGCATAAAGATGAGCTTGCACCACCTCCGCCGATAATGCCACCCTTCTGCGGGGGCTGCGGCGGGTACACAGGCAGATGCGAACGCGAGATCGGAGGGCGCTCCACCGGGGCGCGAGGGCCTCCGGCCAAAGCAGCGGTTGTAGAGCCGACCGTCAGTGCCACCGAGAGCAGTATTGCGGAACGAAGGATTCTATCTGTGGTCGTCATTGGATCCATCTCCTCTTTGATCATGAGCGGCGGACTGGTGTCGTCCGCCTTCGCACGATTAAATTACGGAGGCTCCGCGCCTGGTTATGTGTCGGCCATCACACTTTTGATTTCGGCCCTTCCGAAATCGGCGTGCCCTGACCGCGCCGCGCTGGGTCTCATACTTGGCTTACATCGCATATGGGTCAAACGCTACCGGAACGGGCCTTTCGGACGATGTCCGGTTTACCCCGGTAGCGACCGAACTGCGGACATCCCGGATCGGCAGCTTCTTGCCAGACTGCGACATTAACTCGAACGGCCCACGAGCAGTTCGGCTCGGACCGGGAAGCCGACGGCGCACACGCCTTGCGCGAAGAATCGTATTGGCCAATGAACCTCCCATCGCCATTTTGTGACAATTAACCTGATCACGCGGGCAAGTGGACTCCCCGCCGGCAAGTCATACGTTCGCCGTCTTGATCGTGTCGTCTGGCTCCAACATGATGCTCGCTGGTCGCAGTGGACGCGCATGATCAATGCAGCTCTCGCATTCCTCATCCTGGTTCTCGGCCTCGCTGGTTCCGCGGAGGCAGCGGAGCTCGACGATGCCGTCGCCGCGGCCCACAGGGGCGAGTACGCGACCGCGCTTCGACGGCTGTCTCCCCTTGCCGAGGAGGGCGATGCGCGCGCCCAGTTCGACATCGGATTTATGCACGCCTGCGGATGGGGTGTGCCGCAAAATCCTGCCGAGGCGATCACATGGTATCGCAAGGCCGCAGACCAGGGACTTCAGATCGCACAGCATTTTCTCGGTATCGCCTATGTGAACGGTGAAGGCGTGCGGCCCGATGATGCGGAAGCCGCGCGATGGTTCGCCCGGGCTGCCGTGCAGGGATTTTCCCAGGCTCAATACATGCTTGGCCTGATGACCATGTACGGCCGGGGTGTTCCGAAGGATCTTGTGCAGGGCTACGCGTTCATCGTCATGGCCGGCCGGGGAGGCGTCCGGTCCGCTGCACGAGCTGTCCAAAATCTGGAGCTAACCGAGGCGCAGCGCATGCAGGCCCAGGAGATCATCGACCACTGGAAGCCAAAGCCTAAATCATCTCTGGCCGGCGTCGCAAACCCGCGAGCGGAAGGACTGCTCGGCCTTGATCGGCATATTGGAGAGGTCGTGGACCCCTCGACTTGGCCGGCCTCGGCGATCGGCGTCGTTACGATAGCTTATTTCAGCAAGGGCGGCTGGTGCACAGGCACGCTCGTTGCACCCCGGATCGTGCTGACCGCCGCACACTGTCTGTTGAACGGAACTGAGTTCATCGCCCCCGGGAACGTCCACTTCCTAGCCGGCTTGAACAAGGGAACGCCTGCATCGTCATCGGCTGCAGAGCGGTTCATCGTGGCGAAGGATTTCGTTCCGACCCTGAGGGACAAGTGGTCGATCGATCGATCGCCGGCAGACTGGGCGCTGATTGTCCTGAAGGACTCCGTGCCGGCACGGCCAGTCGCCGCGAAGGTGCTGACACGCGAGGAACTGAGGGCTGCCACGCTAGCCGGGACGATCTCCGAGATCGGCTATGGCGAAGAACGGCGGTATTCCCCGACCGCGCAGCGGAACTGCCGCGCCGATTGGGGCAAAGACAATCGGCTGCTGATCGTCCAGTGCCTGGCGAATTTCGGCTACTCGGGCTCGCCTATCCTGGCAGACATCAACGGCATCCCGGCCGTGGTCGGCGTCTTCTCCGCCTTTCACGAGGAGACGGGATCGATGTTTGCCGCCTCCGCCAGCCAATTTGAAGCTGCCATCAGGGACCTAATTGCAGCCGAGGCCAGGCCCACCCGCTGATGGGCCAACTGCCGAAGTTCGCTTCGTTCGTCAGAACACCTGTGCCCGTGGAAACCATTGTGATCGAGGGTGGCACCGTTGTGTCCAATGTTCGGCTTGGGTCTCCTCGCCTTTGACGTAACCGCGATCGGCGAAGGCTTCGAGGTTTTCTGCCTCCAATGCCGCCTTCGCTTGGTTGGCCATGTTCGCAAGATGCGACTTGTCGGTGCCGACGTTGGTCACCTCATCCGCGACGATCAGATGGTTCGTCGTATCCACGGCCGCTTGCACATTATAGCCGGCCATCCCAGAGCCGCGCCCGCTGGTCGCCATCGAGCGAGAATCAGGATCGGTGAAGGAGACTTGCTGATCGGGCGCGGCATGCGCGTTTCTCTGCTCCGTGCAGGCTAGCTACATCTCCGGACAAGACATCCTGATCGATGGCGGCGCATATCCCGGCACGTTATGATCCCAGTGTCGTCACTCGCTTTGCGCCAACTCCTTGAGATCGATGGGCATGGCAGCAGTTCCTCAAATCATTGCGCATTTCATTACACAAGAGCCATCGAAAGTATAAGTACGATAGTTCATTCCGGAGACATGGGTTACACACGGCGGCGAGAGGAAGAACTTCTCGCCTGCCTCAGCGCATCCGCCACTGCAGCAGGGAATATGGCGGATCACAATCGTGATGATGCTCGAACACACCCTCCAGCTCGGCGCCGATAATCACCGCCTGCATTGGATCGCCCAGCAGGTTGCCTACCATTCGCACATCACCGGCATGCGGTATTTCCACAAGCACAGCCACGTAGGGACCGTGTTGCCTAAGCGCCGCGTGGGAGGGATGCCAGACACGCTCCCAACTGAAGATGCGCCCATGTGGCTCGACTTCAGTCCATTCAGGATCAAAGGCGTGGCAACGATGGCAGATCCACTCCGGCCCGAATTGCCATGTACTGCAATGGCAGCAGCGCTGAACCAGGAGACGGTTCTGGCGCAACCCCGCCCAGTAAGGCGCTGACAAGCCATCGGGCTCGGCTACCGGGATCGGCAGGCCCGCAGGAAGATGGGTCGGGACTGTCTTACTGCTCATAAGGTCGCTTCCGAACCGAGAAGAAGATTGCTGACCGGCGTGACCATCGGACCGCCGATGACCATTGCCACGTCGTTCCTACGCACCTGGCTCGTGGATGTGCCGCGCACCTGGCGGACGGCCTCCAGCACCAGTTCGAAACCGTGCATGTAGCATTCGGCCAGATTGCCGCCGCTGGTGTTGAGCGGAAGTCGCCCGGATGGCGCGATAAGGTTTTCAAGCGTGAGGAAATCGTTGGCCTCCTCTGGCTTAAAAAAGCCGTGCTCCGCCAAGGCCATGACGACTCCACCCGTGAAATTCTCGTAGCTCTGGACTACACCGACATCGGACGGATCTAGACCAGCCATCCGGTAAAGGTCCGGCGCGACCGTGTCGAAGTTCGCGCTGGCATAGAGCGGCGAATTGTGCGGGATGGCTGCCGTGCGATATCCCGATCCGACAGCAGCGCCGAGTACGTAGGCAGGCCTGTGGCGGAATTCCTTGGCGCGCTCCGCAGGCACAATCACGAGTGCGGCTGCGCCGTCATTCTCCATACAGCAATCGTATAGATGAAAGGGTTCTGCGATCCAGCGCGACGCATCGTATTTTGCCGCATCCAGCGGCTTGCCGTACATGACCGCACGCGGATTCGCTTGTGCATGGTGGTAGGACGCCAGCGCAATCGCGCGCAGGGCTTCCTGTCGTACGCCGTGCTCGTGCATGTAGCGGCGGACTCTCATGGCAAAGCGTTGCGGTGGCGCGAGTACCCCGTAAGGCATCAAATAGGCTTTTTCGCCTGAAATGGTATCGATGCCCGTCGTCTGCCCGAAACGGCCATGTTGCCCCTGCGCCAGTGAGCGAAAAACGACCACACAATCCGCGAGACCAGCGACGATGGAAGCCGCCGCATTTGCGACAGCCGCGCAGGCTCCCCCGCCCCCTCCGCCCCACTGCATCGTGGCAGCACGCAACCTTCGGGTACCCAGCGCAGCGGCGAGCCGCGATGCATCGCTGCGATCGTCACTGTAGGAGGCGAACCCGTCAATTTCGCGTGGGTCGAGCCCTGCGTCACGGCAGGCGGCGAGGATTGCCTTTAGTGCGAGCTTGAATTCCGGATCCGGCGAAGCGCCGTGCCGATAATACGCGGTTTCGCCAACGCCGATGACCGCCACGCGGCCCCTGAGTGTGCGATCTGTCCGGGCCATCGGACCTATCTCTCCGCAGATTCAGGCCGTCCGTGATGACCACCTAGTGCGCCCGTCTGCGCAAGCTGGGCCAAGCGGTCCTCGTCATAGCCGAGCAAACCGCAGAGCACCTCTTTCGTATGCTGACCGACAGCCGGCGCGGCTACGGGGTCCGCAATTGGCGTGCGAGAATATCGAATCGGCGACCGTACATTCGGCACCCATCCGACCTTCGGATGCGGAATCCGGGTCACGATCTCACGCGCTCTCGCTTCCGGGGCGCGAATGGCCTCACCAACGGTGCGCACTTGCCCGCACGGTACGCCCGCCGCACGCATCTTCGATTGCCAATACGACCATGGCTGCTGCGCGAACGCTTCGCCCAGGATTGCGAACAATTCGTCTCTCCGACGAATTCGGTCGGGTCCAGTCGCGTAGGCCTGAGCCGCCGCCAAATCTGCCTGACCAAGGACCTGGGACATCAAGCGCTGAAAGATCTTGTCGTTCCCGCAATTAATATAGAACGAAGTGTCTTGCGCCTGAAACACGCCCGACGGGCACGTATCAGGACTGGTATTGCCATGTCGCCGAGCGTCCGCGCCGCTGAAGAGGTGCTGCAGTGTGGCGTAACCGGTCATCAGGACGGCGTTGTCAAACAGGGAAACCTCAATAGCCTGACCAAGGCCGCTGCGTTCGCGTGCGACCAGCGCGCCGAGTACCGCGTTACACGCCATCATGGCCGTGCTGATGTCCATCACCGGCGACAACGCGCGCACGCCTTCGCGGTCAGCGTAACCGTTCATGGAGACGAACCCGCTCTCGACTTGCGCGATCGGGTCGAAGCCGAGCCGATCGGCAAAAGCACCGTCGCGTCCATAGGCCGACACCGAGCAGTAGATGATCTCCGGCTGGACTTTGCGGCAACTGTCATAGTCGAGACCCAGGCGTTCCATGACTCCGGTCGAGAAATTCTCGACGACCACATCCGCCTTCGCGATCAATTCATGCACGACTTTCAGGCCCTCCGGGGACTTCAGGTCGATGGCCACGCTGCGTTTGTTGCGGTTAGTCCAGAGGAACGGCGCGCCGTGCATCAGGTCCGGGTGTAGCGGTGGATATCGGCGAAGATCGTCGCCGCGGCCTGGCGCTTCGATTTTGATAACCTCTGCACCCATATCGGCCAGGATCATTGTCGCAAGCGGCCCAGCGATGAAATGCGAGAAATCGACGACCCGTATTCCTTCCAGAGCCTTTGGCGCGTCGGCGGGGCGCGGCGCATGTTCCGGAAATTCCGCTTCAAGCTGATCGAGCATTTTTGATATCCACCATTTTTTCGCCCAGGCTTTCAAGATCCGATGATCGCCGCTTCACGAGCGCGCGATCACGATTGGAGTGATCAATCAGTTGTTCTTTGATTGCTCGACCAGCGAGCATCCGCCTTCATCCAGCGGCCGAAAGGCCTCGGGTCCGGTCAGCACACCCACCTGCTCCAGAAGGTCCCATTTGCTCTTCGATGCCCCGGGGGACTTCACCTTCAATATGTACATGTTGTGAATGGCACGCCCGTCCGGACGAACGACAACCGGCCCGAACAGATCATCATCGATCGGGCTCTCCTTCATCTTCCGGATCACCACCTGGGCATCATTTGTTCCCGCAGCCAGGGCCGCGTTCAGATAGGCCCTCACGGAGGAATACACTCCGGCGTGAAACGCAGTCGGTGACTGCCCGTGTTGACGCCCGCTGAATCTCGCCGACCAGGCACGGCTGGCATCGTTCAGGTCCCAGTAGAAAGGTTGGGTTATGATGAGACTTTGCGCCACGGAGAGGCCGCTCGATTCCACGTCGTTCGCTGTGGTCAGCAGGGCTGCAAAGGTACGCCCGTTCTGCTTGAGCCCGAATTCAGATGACTGCTTGATAAGGTTGATCGTGTCGCCGCCGGCGGTGGCGAAAGCGATAACGTCAGCCCCCGAGCCGTCTGCCTGCAAGATGAAGGAAGCATAATCGGCGTTGTTGATGGGAACATTGACCGAGTCAAGAACAGACCCGCCGCTGGACTTGATCACCGAAGTTCCGTCTCGAACCATCGATTTGCCGAGCGCATTGTCAGTCGCGATGAAGTACCACTTCTTGCCGCCATGGCGCACGAGATAATCTCCAATCGTATGCGAAGCGGCCCAGGTGTCGAACGTCCACTGGATCGTATTGGGTGAGCAGTACTTTCCCGTAAGATCGGACGACGCCGCGCTCGAGGCGATAAGCCCTGCCTTGGTGCCGCGAACAACTTCATTCACCGCCAGCCCGACGGCCGAATTCGGCACATCGGCAATCGCATCCACCTCGTCCTGGTCGATCCATCTGCGCGCAATCCCGGCCCCGACATCGGCCTTGTCCTGATGATCCGCCGCGATGATCTCGACCTTGACGTCGGGGTGCTTCTGCATGAAATCTTCAGCCGCCATCTTCGCCGCCGTGACCGATCCCTCGCCGCCATTGTCCGAGTAAGGGCCGGAGGCGTCGTTGAGCACGCCTATCTTGATAGACCGCGGCGTCTCGGCGAAGCCAGGCGCCGACACGCCAAGTGCGAGAAGGGATATTCCCAGGATATGCGACAGGCTTCTCATATGTTGCACCAGGTGATTGATTAACGTGAGTTTCAGAGATCAAGGACAAGCGTGGGCGATTTCGAGCCTGAGCAGCAGATCATCATCGTCTTGTTGGCCGCCTGCTCTTCCTTGCCGAGGAACGCGTCCCGATGGTCCGGCACCCCCTCGACGATCCGCGTCTCGCAGGTACCGCAGACGCCTTCCGTGCAGGCGTAGCTCACCGCTATCCCGGCATCCAGCAATGCGTTCAGGATGGTCTTGCCCGCCGGAACCGCTATCGTTCGCTTGCTCCGCGCGAGCTTTACATCGAACCCGCCCCCGGCCTCAGGTTCATCCTTCGCCTTGAAATATTCCACATGCACGTGGTCAGCCGGCCGATTGGCCGTAGCCGCTTCGAACGCCTCGAGCATCGGTACTGGGCCGCAGCAATAAAAATGAGCATTGGCAGGCGCGTCGTTGATAATCGCGGAAAGGTTTAACATGCGACCCGGCGGCTCCTGATCAAAGGTCACATGCACGTTCGAACGGACGTCGGGTCGAAGGGCATTCAACTCGTCGATAAAAGCCGCAGCCACGCGCGTCCTTGCCGCATAAAACAGCTCCCAGGAGCGACCGAGCGTTTCGAGCCGACGAATCATCGAAAGCAGCGGCGTGATTCCGATTCCGCCCGCGATCAGCACCGAATGAGCTGCATCCTCCTGCAGAACAAAGTTGTTCCTGGGATGCGAGATATTGATGATGTTCCCCGCCCGCACCGTTTCATGGATGAAGCTGGATCCGCCTCGACTTGCGGCGTCCTTGTTGACCGCAACAACATAGCGGTTCCGTTCGCTCTGGTCGTTCAGGAGCGAGTAGCTGCGGATCATTCCATTCGGCAAATGGAGATCGATGTGACAGCCCGCTGTGAAGGGAACAAGATCGCCGCCGGCGAGAGCCACCAACTCGTATGAGTTGATGTTCTCGGCTTCGTAGCTGATCCGTTTGACCCGCACCTGCATATTGCTGTCAGCCATGCAGTCACTCCGTCCTTGGGCGACCATCGACGCAGGACTTCCGTGCTTCGATGGTTGACGATCCACGGTCGCCCCGCTGGCCTGATACGCTCACAACTCGTACCCGAAATCGGCACCGAGCTGCGCACGCATGAACGGGGCACCCACCTCGACCCACGAGTCCTCTGGCGGCAATCGCAGGGACACGGCTCGCACCATGAATACATCGGGATCGGTTACGCCAATCGGCTTGGTGCCATAGTCGCGATAGGCTCCCAGCGTCTCGAGCAGCAGCCGGCGGGTCATGGCAATGCCGGTGTCGCTGGAACACAGGTTCTCTTTGGTGCGATCGAAGATCGGAGAAACGCCGCTTTGGCATGCCCCATCCTGCACCCACAGTCCCGGCAACCCCGAAAACCAGGTAGTCTGCTGCGCCTCGTAATTGAACGCGTAGCCATTTTGCGGCGTGTATTTCGTCCAATAGGCGGCGTACGGAACCGTCACCGGATGTTGAACGAGGGAATGCCGGCTGGCGTGCCCGCTCTCCCGGCCCTTGTGCCCTTCTTCGAAGACCTGGCGGGTTTTCGGCAGCAATGGCTGCGAAGGATGGTACGAGAACATGATGCAGAGCGTGTTCTCATCGTCGATAGGCACCCAGGCATGTCCGCTCAGATCCGGGAACGGGGACAGCGGCGGCACCAGCGTATAGAAGGGCAGAAGGAACTGATTGACGCGCCAGTACAAGGTGTTTAAATCGTAGTTTCGCCTGGCTGCGATGCTCATCCCAAAATCCTGCCTGATGCATTCGAAAGTCGGACGAAGGTCGCGCTTCTGTATCCACGCGCTCGTAGTCCCCTGAGCATCAAGCCGGCCGTGGAGCAACGGCGCATGAGCGGAGTCGATCTCGCCTTCGACGGCCTGCAGCCAATTACACTCCTGAACCCGCAGCGATATGTGCACCTGCTCTGCCGGGACCAGATTCCATTCCAGGTTCGGCAGGGGCGGAGGACTGGCGGCGTCGGGACCCATGTAGGCCCAAAGCATCCCGTTACGCTCCCGGCAGGGATAGGCCTTGATCCGAACATGCTCCTTCAGGCGACTGCGAACGGGCTCGGCCGGCATATCGGTTATCGCGCCCGTGACGTCGAACTTCCAGCCGTGATAGACGCATCGCAATCCGCAATCTTCGTTTCGCGCAAAGATTAGCGGCGCTCCGCGATGTGGACACGCCTGGTCCACGAGCCCGACACGGCCTTCGGAATCCCTAAAGGCTACCAGATCTTCCCCCAGCAGCCGAATGCGCTTCGGCTGCCCGTCATTGACGAGGTCAGCCGAGGGCAAAAAGGGGATCCAATAAAGGCGGAAGAGTTCTCCAAGGGGCGTGCCCTTACCGATCCTCACCAATCTTTCATTGTCTTCGTGCGAGAGCATGAGCTTCCTCCATTGCTTCCAGCAGGTGTATCCCCCGGGGCTATTTCGCCGCGCTTCCCAGGAGTGCGGCGACGCGGGTCGACAATCCCAGATCGCGAGCGATCCACAGCGGGTCGGATTGGGTGAGCGGCTTTCGGGGTACAGGAGGCCCCTTGCCCGCCTCCACCAGGCTGATGGTCATTTCGATCCGCCGCCGCTCCAGTTCCTTCAGTACGTCTTCGACGACAAAGCCTTCTGCGGCGCAGCCCGGCAGTTCTGGATAGGCGAGCCGCACGAGCCATCTGCCCGGTTCGGCTTCGACGGCCTCGGCCTCCAGGAGGTAAGGAACCGACAAAAGCTCGCGTAGGTCCAATCCTTCCTCCCCCGAACGACACGCCGCTCTGTTACATCGTCATTATATTACGTATACGTATTATCTTTGCAAGTGACTTTCAAGAGCGAATGGGATCTCCCTGCACGGAATGGACGCCGTCGCTTCGGCTTCAAGCGCAACCCCAAGGGGTTGAGGACCGATGGCCAAGCTGATAACGGCTAATTCGAGTTCTAGTGCAAAAGCTTAGGTCGATAGCGGGATGTCAGCCGAAAAGGAAATGAAAGCGGGGTCGGCTGAGGGCATCGCCCGCAACTGGCGATTGGAGGGCGGCATAGGCTTCCTTCTCCGGCTGCTCGAAGCGCGCTACGACGTGCTCTATCAGAATTTGACGCAGCAGAACGACATCACCCCGCGCCAGTTCGGCGTACTTATCGCGTTATATCAGCAAGGCCCCCTGACACCGTCCGTTCTTGCGGAGCGTATCAGTTGCGATCGGAATACGCTCAGCGAAATGCTCAAAAGAATGACGGCGCGGAAGCTGATCTCCCGGAAGAGCAATTCGGAAGACCGCCGATCCATCCAGGTTCAGATCACGGCCAAAGGCGTGGAAGCACTTCTGGCGGTTATCCCAGCCGCAGCCGAACTACAAAACATCATGCTGGCGCCTTTGCTCAAGGAAGACCGCGCGCATTTTCTCAAGTGCATGTTGGCTATTGCAAAGGTCACGCCACCGGACTCTGTGGCACGCAGCGCCAACCAACCGAATTCTGACATATCGGATTGATCGCACACACCTCGCGAGCAACGCGTGATGTTGGATAGAGGCTTCTCGTCGCCCGCGCCGATCAGCCACCCGGCTCCCGCCGGACTCAATCGCCAGACCGGCCGAGCCCAGCGACATGCTTTATCCTTCGATGCCTATCTTGCCTGATAGCGCACCGGTAACCGCTTCAACCCACCCAGGAAAGAGGTTTCCGTCCACGCCGGATCGCCGGCAAGTTCGATCCAATCGATCCTACCGAGCAGTTCGCGAAAAAACGCCACGATTTCCGCCTTGGCCAGGTGCCTGCCGATGCACGCGTGAATCCCGAAGCCATAGCCGAGATGCCGGTTGGGCGAGCGATCAGGAATGAATTCAAACGGGCGATCGAATGCTTCTTCGTCGCGATTGCCCGACGGATAGCTGATGAACAGACTGTCCCCGGCCTTGATAGACTTGCCCCGAATTGTGTAATCAGCGGCCGCAGTCCGGAAAAAGTGCTTGACCGGCGAGACCCAGCGCACCATCTCCTCTGCCGCGTCGGGCAGCGCTTGAAGGTCGTTCTTCAGGCAAGCCATCGCGGCAGGATTCTCGATCAGAGCGAGCAATCCTCCCGCGAGGGTTGCGCTCGTGGTATCATGCCCCGCGCTCGCGAGCGCCACATAATAGGAATAGGCCTCGAAATCGCCGATCGGCTTGCCGTCGATTTCGGATAAGGCAATGACGGTCGCCACATCGTCTTTCGGATTCTGCCGCCGCTCCTTCGCAACGTCCTTGAAATATTCGACATAGGCCATGGTCGCGTCGATCAGATCGGCGCCTTGCTGCATCTCCGGATCGCCGCCACCGAAATAAGCCTGGGTGATCTTCAGCAGGTGGGCCTCGTCCTCGCGAGGCAAGCCAAGGATCGTCATCAGCACCCGCAAGGGATAATAGATCGCAATCTCGTTGTAGAAGTCACAGGCGCCGCCCATCGCGCACAGCCGATCGATGCTCTCTTTCGCCAAGGCATCCATGCGATCCGCCAAGGTCCGGATATGACGAGGCTGGAACCACGCGTGGGTTAGTTTCTGATACTTGGAATGATCGGGATTATCCATCTGAGGCAGCGCCCGGACGAGCATGGGCCTGCCGCTCATGGCTTCACGGACCTTGCTCTCGAAATCGGTGCTGAGCAGTTTCGTCCGCGGCTGATTGATGAAGCGATCGGCCTGCCGTTCTATCTCGATGATGTCGGCATATTTCGTTATCGTCCAGAACGGACGATATCCATCCGGCCGCGTCCAATGGACCGGATCGTCGCGCCGCAATTCGGCAAACAGCCGGTGCTGCGCCTCCACGCTGCCGTAGGTCTTATGATCGGCAATTGCATTATCCGTTGTCCTGTTGAGCATCTGTCTTCCCTCCTTGTTTGTATGCTGTGCCTCGCCGACGTGTTCACCCCATGACCAGCACCGGCTTGACCACCCGGCCGCTCTCCAGGTCGCAAACGGCTTCATTTATTTTTTCGAGTGGGTAGGTCTTTACGAACTTGTCGAGCGGCAACATGCCGTCACGGAAGAATCCGATCATCCGTGGGATGAACAGCCGAGGATTGGCATCACCTTCCACGACGCCGCGAATTGTGATTCCCCGGCCGACGATGACACTGGCATCAGCCGCATACAGCGTACCGCGGGGCGGTGCCGCAACCTGGGCGTTGACACCTCTCGAACGCAGGCAATTGATCGAATGAGCGACAGCCGAAGGAACGCCAGTTGTGTCCAAGGAGAAATGGGCGCCGCCCCGCGTCAGATCGATGATCTCTGCGGTCGGGTTTTCCGACCGGCCGGACACAGCATGGGTCGCTCCGAGTTCAAGAGCCACGCGCAACCGCTCGGGGGCGACATCGACCGCGACGATCGTCTTACACCCGACTATGCGGGCTGCGATGATGGCCGAGAGACCGACGGCGCCGACGCCGAATACCGCGATCGAACTGCCGGCCGCCGGACACAACACGTGCATCACGGTTCCCATGCCAGTCTGGACGCCGCATCCGAGCGGGGCGATGAGGTCGAGAGGAAGGTCGTCGTCGACCTTGACCACATTGCGGGTCGTAGCGATGGCATGGGTTGCGAACGCGGATTGGGCGAAGAATTGCCCGCCCAGCTCCGTGCCGTTACGGCTCAGCGCCGAACCGCTGGCCCGGTGTCCGAACAGATTGATGTCCCGAAAATGGTCACAATAGCCGCTCGCACCGTCCAGGCAGTTCGGACACTCGCCGCATGAGCCGAAGCTCATCAAGACATGATCGCCGGGCCGCAAATGCGTCGGCCCGGGGCCGATCTTCTCGACGATGCCAGCCCCCTCGTGCCCCAGTACCTTCGGCATCGGAATCGGGATATGCTGCAGCTTCACCGCCATATCGGTGTGGCAGATGCCGCACGCGCGGACCCGAATCAGAACTTCTCCGGCTTGCGGGTCGGCGAGTTCGCAGCTCGCGATTTCGAACGGATCTCCCGGCATTCCGGAGATTGCAGCCGTAATTCTCATCATGCTCCTCCCGCCTGCGCTCGTTGACCGGCGCTTCTGGCAGCCGTTTTGTTGGCCTAAGTCACCGTCGTTTGGTTCCGAGGTTTTCCGAACGCGCCGGCCGCGCCGAGCCGGGCGATCGCGTCCGGTTGCAGGCCGAGCAACGAAAGAACCTCATCCCTGTGCGCACCGACAGCCGGCACCTCGCGCTGCATCGCCGTCTGCGCGCCTGACATTCTCCAGGGCGCGTTAACTCCGACAAACTCGCCAGCGCCGTCGGCTATCTTCGCAAAAACGCCTCTTTGCAGAAGGTGCGGATCGCTGAGGGCTGCGCCGGGATCGCGGTATTCGGCGCAGGGAACACCGGCACGCTCCAGTGCGGAGGATGCATTCGGCCACCGTGTGGCGCTCTGTCCATTCCTGGACGGTCTGCATCATGGCGTTCCAGTTCGCGGCTCGCGCCGGCAACGTCTTAAAATCGCGGGTCATTGGCGAGTTCGCTTTGCCCGGTGACTTCGCACAGGCCGGTGAAATTGCGCGGCGTTATCGGGGCGATCAGGATGTCGCCGTCTCGCGCACGAACCGGCCCATAGGCCGGGCGCGGCACTTCAGCCGGAAACTGTGCTTCCTGGAGTTCGTAGACGAGCAGGTTCAGCATGCAGTCCATCAGCGCGACATCGATACGCTGCCCCTCGCCCGTGCGCGCACGCTGCACCAGCGCGGTCTGAATGGCGGAGAAGCCAAAAATCCCGCCCAGCACGTCGGCAACGAATACGGCTCCGGCCGCCGGCCGCTCCCTATCGCCCGCATAATTCATGAGCGCGCGATCGAAGCCGCTCTCGGCGTGAACGATCATCGCATAGGCGGCGCGCTCGGCCGCCGGTCCGGACTGCCCGTAGCCGGAGATCGAGCAGTAAATCAGCCGCGGGTTGATGACACGTAACGCCTCGTAGCCGAGTCCGAGGCGGTCCATCACGCCAGGACGAAAATTCTCGACGACAATATCGGTCTTCTCGATCAGCTGGCGAATAAGATTGATCGCATCGGGGCTCTTCAGGTCGAGCGCGAGACTTCGCTTGCCGGCGTTGAGTTGACCGAAATAGGTGCTATGCCCCTCGCGCAACGGCGAACGCAGCCGCATATCGTCACCTTCCGGCGGTTCGATCTTGATGACCTCGGCGCCGACGTCAGCAAGCAGTCGCGCGCAATACGGGCCGGCCAGCATGATTGAGAAATCGAGCACCCGCACTCCGTCAAGCGGCGCCGCCCTGGTCTCCGACTCCTGCATCCGATTGCTCCTATCTGGGTAATCCAAGCCCGCGTTGCGCGATCAGGCTGCGCTGGATTTCGTTCGTCCCGATACTGATGACCCACATCAGCGAATGGCGCAGGTTCTGCTCGAACCGGCCGTTGTCGAGCGCTCCCGGCATCTGCTCGACAGCGCGGCGCGCAGGCCAAGGATATCGAGCGCGGCTTCGCCGAAGCGTTCCATCAGCTCGCCAGAGAACACCTTGCTGATGGCGCCGTGTTCTCGGCGGCGTGATGCCGTCCATCGGCGAGCTCGGCGCAATGCATCATCAGCTGGCGGCCGACCTCGATTTCGGCGGCCAGCGTCGCCGATGCTGTCGCGCACCATCGCATCGCTGAGCGGGGCGCGGCGTCCGCTAGCGCACGTGCTTGCGCAATTGCTCGAAGGCATGCGCCACCTTCAGCACGATGCCGCCGCCAACCAGCCCGCGCTCGATGGCCAGCGCGTCGGTCAGCACCTTCCAGCCGCCATTGACCTCGCCGACGAGGTTCTCGCCGGGGAATGCGCACGTTGTCGTAGAAGATGTTGGCGAAGCTGCCGTCGTACATCGTCGTCGCCGGCTTCACGGTGATGCCCGGCGTATCCATCGGCACAATGAACATGCTGATGCCGGCGTGCGGCGGCTTGGCGTCGCGGGTCGGTGCGCGCGGCCAGGAACATGTATTTGCCCCACCAGGTGGTGGTCCAGATCTTCTGGCCGTTGATCACCCAGTCGTCGCCGTCGCGCACCGCACTCGTGCGCAGCGCCGCCAGGTCGGAGCCCGCCTCGGGCTCGCTGTAGCCCATGCCGTGCATGGCCTCGCCGCGCAGGATCTCGGGCAGGTATTTCGCGCTGCTGCTCCGGCGTGCCGAACATCATCAGCGCATTGGCCTGCATCGACGGCGCCGATGCGCGGCGCTTCGGCCCGCTCCATCGCCTCGATGAAGGCGAGTTGCTCCAGCGGGCGACCGCGCCTGGCCGCCGAACTCCTTCGGCCATCCGAGCCCGATCCAGCCGGTCTTGCCCATATCACGCGCGAATTCCGCATCGAATTCGCGCTTTGCGAACGGCCTCGCATCGAAGGACGCCTTGCGGTCGCCCGACCAGTGCTGTTCCAGCCAGGACCGCGCCTTCTCGCGCAACTCGTTGCCGGCAGGACCGAGATCATATTGCGGCAGTCCTTCGCCGCCTTTATCAAACAGAAGGGAGGCGATGTGACGCCGCGCAAGCGGCGCACCGCCCAGGGCAATCGTATCGAGATGCACGCGCTTGAAATGCCGAGGCGCCTCATGTTCCTCGGCATATCCGATGGCGCCAAAGGCGTGTTGGGTTTCCAGCGAAACGCGCCGCAACGCCTCGCCCGCGAAGGCAACAGCCGCATTGGCGAAATAGCGCCATTTTCGGTCACCTCGATCGTGCAGATGCGCCGCGTGATCGAGCGTAAGTCGCACGCCCTCGAGCGCGATGAAGCCGTTGGCGAGCTTGTGCTGGATCGCCTGGAATTTGCCGATCGGTTGCCCGAACTGCTGACGCTCCTTGGCATAGTCGACCGCCAGTTCGAACGCGCGCCGGGCCGCACCGTAGGCGCGGGCCGTCAGCGCGAGCTTTCCTTCCAACAGCAGATCTTCGGTCACAAGGCGTTGCCTAACGAGGCTCGCGGCTGCCGAATTCAGTCGGATTTCGTAAAGACCCCAGGCTCCCATCGCGCGGGTCGGCTCGAAATCCACCCCGGCCGCCCCCAACTCGATAACGGCAAGCGCCGATTGTTC
>CAWKME010000044.1:0-72415 GCA_963850645.1 uncultured Actinomycetota bacterium
TCTTCTCCGCGCCTTGGTTCGGTTCGTCTGTGCTCTCAACTCATTCCGCACTTCATCGCTCCACGCTTCGTGCCGCTGGGACTGTACCGGCGTGCCAAGGACTTGCTCGGCGATGCCGGCATCGTCGACGTCACGGTCCTCATCGGGTGGTTTACTGCGGTGTCGATGACGTTGGCAGCCTTCGACGTCCCCGCCAACGCGGTAGGACTGGACCAGTGAGCGGCAACGGTGACGGCCGGCTGCTCGCCGGCACTTACTACACGGTCTGCGGTCTACTCAACGCGTTCGACGTTCCCGCGCCGAACGACGATCTCGGTTAAGAAGGAGGAACTCTCATGCCGATAACCCCAGTCCCCGCAGTCACTTTGACGCCGGTTGCCTATTTCCCGCAAAAGTACTTCCTGGAGAATCTGGCCGTCCGCGCTGACGGCTCGGTACTGATCACCGCAGTGCTGCAAAAGGAGCTGTGGTGCGTTCCTGGCCCAGAGCCGCACGCAGAAGTGCCCCCGGTTCTGATACACACCTTCGAGTACATGGTCTCCGGCATCGCCGAGGTCGAGCCCGACGTGTTCGTCGTCTGTGTTTGCGATGCGTATGAGACCGGGCGGGCTTATTTGGCACGGATCGATCTAACGGGGTGGATGCCCGGCGAACCGGTGTCGCCGGAAATCATCCATACCTTCGACGAGCGCACCGGACTCAACGGCAGCTGCCTGATCGGGCCGGGTGTGCTGCTCGTCGCCGACAGCTTCGCCGGTCGCATTTGGCGAATCGACTTGGGGCCCAACGCTCGAACCGCAACGGCACGGGTCTGGCTGGCCCACGACACGATGGCGATGGATCCCGATAGCGGCGTCCCGTGGCCGCCACAGCCAGGCATCAACGGGGTGCGATTCGGCGCGCAGAGCGGTTACCTGTTCTACACGTCGACTGCGCAGCAGGTTTTCATGCGCGTCGCGGTCGACCCGAAGACGCTGGAGCCTGCGGGTGTCGCCGAGTTCGTCGCAGCAATCGACAACGGGGACGACTTCTGCGTCGACGAGAACGCCGGATTCGCTTACGTCACCCGGCATCGCGCCAATACCGTCGACCGGGTGCCGCTGGCTCCCCGGCACGGCAGCGAAGTCCGCCACATCGCCGGCGACCCGTTCGACGAAATCTTGGTAGGCCCGTCCAGCGCTGCCTGGCGCCGCCGTCCCGGTGACAGCGGGCGGGTGGCCTACGTCACGACTGACGGGGGCACCACCGCCCCGCCCGACGGGATCGTGCGCAATGCCGCACTACTGCGTCTCGAACTGGAACCGTCTCACCGTCCGGCGTAGGCTGCGAACAGAAACGAGCTGTCGAGAAATTGGCTGCTTCGGTTTCGTAAACGCTTGTAGAACTTGACATTTCATCGAGGAGTGGCGCTGATGACGACTGTTAACGCGACCTTGTCTCCCGCCTTGGAGCGGGCATTGCACCTGCTGACCGATCCACCTGGTGAACCGGATGCGAGCAAGGGCTATCTCGACCTGCTGGGCAGTTCAGCAGCTGACGACGAGGGGCCGGCCAAGAACACCGGTCCGATTCAGGCGGTATGGGCGTCGTCGATCGGGTCGATGCTGTACGACAACGGGCAGGCTCTATCGCGCAGGTTCTTCCCCGCGCTGCAGCATCCCATCGAGTGGTTGAACATTCCGCAGGGCGGCATCGCCCTGGATGTGGGCTCGGGTCCCGGTTCGATCACCGCATCGTTGGCTCGCGCGGCGGGACCCGACGGACTCGCTTTGGGCATCGACGTATCCGAGCCGATGCTGGCCCGCGCGGTGCGCGCCGAAGCCGGCCCCCAGGTCGGCTTCCTACGCGCCGATGCGCAACGTCTGCCATTGCGCGACCAGACCGTCGATGCCGTCGTCTCGATCGCTGTATTGCAGCTGATACCAGACCCGTTCGCCGCGCTGGCCGAGATCGCCCGGGTGTTGCGACCGGGTGGCCGTCTCGCGGTGATGGTGCCGATAGTCCGGGCAGCCCCGCAGCTCTGGCGCAGGCTGCCCAACGGCGGGGCATACGTGTTCGGCGAAGACGAAATCGGCGACTTTCTGGAAGACCACGGCTTCGTCAGCGTGCGGACCAAGACCATCGGCACCTTCCAGTGGGTGCGGGGCAAACGGGGCTGATCACACCAGCGGGTGGTTTGCTCGCACGCCGCCGTACATGCCCCACCGAACGATCAACGGCATGACCACCCGTTCGACCGACCACGACGGGAAGCGCAACGCATGACCGGTGGGAAAGAAGACCTCCAGCCCGTTGGGCTGTATCCCCAGTAGCGAGCCCCACCGTCGCCCCGGGGTCCGGTAGGCACGCAGCCTTCGACCAGCGAACTCCGCGCGAACGTTGTTGGCCACCAACGCATCACCACGGTTGCGGGCCGAGCTGCGCAACGGGTCGGTGGCCGCGACGTCTCCGACCGCGAATACACCTGGATGACCCGGCACCCGCAGCTCGGGCGTCACGCGAACAAAGCCGTGCTCATCGAGCAGTTCCGGCGGCAGCCAGTCGGTGTTGGGCTGCACCCGCCCGATCGCCCACAACACGGCGTCGGCCGAAGCCTCGGGTTGTCCCGTGCTCCAGTGCACCGGCTCGCTGGTGATTTGATCGCCGGCGAAGCCGTTGCCGAGTGCGGCGCGGTGCCCTGGGTGAAGGCCGACGCCGAGGTCGGTGAGTCGAGATTGGATGCGCTGCCAAATCCTCGGGTGATAGGCGCCCAAAGCCCGCTCGCCGGGGAAGTAGAGGTCGATCTGCTTGTCCGGCCAGGTGGTTGCGATGTTGGCGGCGCTGCTGACCGCTGCTGCACCGCCGCCCACGACGATCACTGATTGCGCGACCGCCATGCGGTGGTGTGCAGCGCGGAGATCGGCGCCGATTTCGGCGGTCGACTGCACGGTCGCCCGGCGCCAAAAGCCATTGCTGACTCCAGTGCAAATGACCAGCGCGTCGTACTCCTCGGTGAATGTTGTGCCGTCGTCGCGTCGACCGCAGACGGTTCGGCCGGCCAGGTCGAGCGCGGTCAGCGTGCCCTGAATGATCCGGACCCGGTCCAAACGACGGAATCTGTCAAAGGGAATCCAGTAGTCACGAGCCCAATCGTCGGGCCGGGACAACCGGACGCCGAGTTCCTGGCCGCTGACCAGTCCGGGTTTAACCGAGATGCCGACGACGTCGGCGTGCCGGGAAAGTCGAATCGCGGCGAGGATACCGACGTCCCCGAGTCCCGCGACCACGACCCGTTTGCGGCTCATGCCGGCAAACTGTAACACGTTCTAACTATGCACTGATCCGCGCTCGGTCTTGACGCTTTCCGTCATCAGGGTGCGGATTCTGATGAGTTTCCTTCATTTTGGCGGTCTGTCGACCGCCGGCCGCATGCTGACTGCCATGACATTCGATCCCAACGTAGCGCTCAACGAACTACTGGCCGACGTTGATCTGTCGACCGCTGGCGCGGGCGGCCGGGTGACATTCGCCGGACAGGATCCGATCATCGCGGCCCGTCACCGGCTGGGCGCCGCAATCGGTATCCCGATGATGGGCAACGCGGTTGCCGCGGCGGCAATGCACCGCCATCGCGGCGGTCCGGCGCAGGATCTGCAACTGGACCTGCGCCAGGCGATACACCACATCAATCCCAGCTTCGCCTGGAAGCCAACGCTGGCCGGGGAATTCCCCTCGATCGCGCTGGTGCTGGATAACCCGTTCGCGCTGATCCCCTACCGCACCCGTGACGAGCGAACCGTGATGGCGTCGGCGGTGTATCCGCATCAGGCGGCCAACTGGTGCCGCTTCCTCAACCTGCCACCCGACTTCGCCAAAGTTGCTGCAGGCGTTTACTCATTGGGATGCCTTCGAGCTGGAAGATGCCGCCAACGCGGCCGGGCTGCCGGCGTGCGTGGCCCGAAGCCCCGAGGAGTGGCTGGCCCATCCGCACGGCGCCTTGCTGGCCAGCCAGCCCGTCATCGGGCTGACCCGCATCGGGGATGCGCCGCCGCGTGAGCTGGGCCCGTCGGATCGGCCGTTCGGTGGGGTGCGGGTGTTGTCGTTTACCCATGCCATCGCCGGGCCCACGGTAGGGCGGGTGCTGGCCGAGCAGGGCGCGGACGTGCTGGTTGCTACCCGCCCGAACGATTTCGAGCATGACTGGGTGTACTTCGAAGCCAACATCGGATCACGAAGCGCCTGGCTGGATTTGACGAAGGAGACCGGAAAAGCGAACGTCGATCGGCTGCTGGGTGACGCCCACGTCGTAGTCAACAATCACCGCGACCTCAAACTGGAGCGGCTGGGCATCGACCCCCGCGAACTGGCGCAGACCCATCCCGGGCTGGTGCACGTCTCGCTCACCTGCTACGGATCGACCGGGCCATGGGCAAACCGCGGCGGCTTCGACATGAACGGCTCGGCGGCGTCCGGGTTGATGGTCATCGAAGGCGGCGAGGACAATCCCCAGCTGCCACCCACCGGGCTGATCAACGACTTCATCACCGGCTACATGGGCGCGCTCGGCGCGGCCGCGGGGCTGATCAAACAACAAACCGAAGGCGGCAGCTGGCACGTCACCGTCAACCTCACCCGCAACGCCATGTGGTACCAGACCTTGGGACTGGTCGACCCCGCCGACGCCGGTTGCGACGACGAACACACCATCGGTGTGCCCGACGCCTACGACGCCGACACCCCGATGGGTCGGGTCCACATGCTCGCCCCGCCGGTCAGCTTCAGCCACACGCCACCCCGCTGGCCCGAGCCGATCCTGGTCCCCCGTGGGTCCAGCCTGCCCGAATGGTCCAGCATCGCTGGCTCGACCGGGTGACGCTGCGCGACAATTGCTGTTGTGGGCGATGGAGTCGACGAGCTGGATGTCGCGTTGCTCGACGCACTTCACCTCAATCCGCTGGCGAGCTTTGAAGAACTCGGCACGGTGCTGGAGGTCTCGCCGGTCACCGCGGCGCGGCGGTGGCGTCGCCTGGTATCCACCGGCCGGGCATGGGTATCGTCTGCGCCCGGCCCACAACTGCCGATGCGGGCGGCGCTGGTCGAAGCGGAGTGCCAACCCGGCGCCGCCCCGGCGGTGGCCAGCGAGTTCGCCTCGATACCACAGGTTTTCAGCGTCAACATCACCACAGGCCAAGACAACCTCTACGCCTTCGTCGTTGCCGCCGACCAGCCGCTGCTGGCGGCATTGGTCGTCGACACGCTGCCGGCGATCGCGGGTCTGAACCGGATCCAATCCGCACTGATGACCCGGTTGTTCAGTGGCACCCGCTGGCGGCTCGGCGGCCTCAGCCCCGATCAGGTTCGCGCGGTAACCCCAGAGCCCGCCGAAACCACTCCGGCACATCAATTCGACGAGTTCGATCGCGAACTGTTCTTGGCGCTGCAACGCGACGGTCGGCTCAGTTTCCGTGATCTGGCCGCTTCGGTCGGGCGTCCGGAACCCACGGTGCGCCGCCGCATCGGCTTGTTGAGCCACGCCGGAATGCTGGCGTTCCGAACAGATTTCGCGCGGGTGCAGGCGGGTTGGCCGACTGCAGTGGCGCTCAAGCTCGGCGTGACTGGGTCAACGGTGGCTGCGGTGGGCCGAACACTGGTCCGCTACCCCGAGACCCGGTTCTGCGTCGCGGTCACCGGCGGTGGTGCGGCCAACCTGTTCGTGACCATGCAACTACACAACGTCTCCGACCTCGACCCAGTGATCCAACGACTGTTAGACCGAGTACCCCGGCGTCGCGGTGCTCGACACCCGGGTGGTGCTACGTTCCGTGAAGTCCTGGGGGCGCCTGCTCGGGCTCGACGGCCGGGTGCAGAGGGGTCGTCCCCGTCGACCTGTGGGCGCCGGTCTAAGGACTCGTCTGCTGTCCCGCTGACGATGCGTGACCGGCTGAATTTCCCACTGCTCCTCACAGCGGCAGTCGCGATCCAGATTTCTCTAGAGCAATGCACCGTAACCGTCGCACATTAGACATGAGCGAAGTTAGAATCCGGCGTGTGATGACCCCGTCAAACCCTTGGGGAAACGAACGTGGGCAACTATCGCATCGGTTTCAGCTGCGAAATCAGGTTCTGAGCCGCCGGCAGGCGCGACGACTGAGTCGGCGCTTCGCGCGCGTGGGCGTCAACACCCCGCCATATCGACTCCGCCAGATGCTGGCAGGTGTGCCCGTTGCAGCTGACGAGGTGGCCGACGTCAACTTCGCGTTCATCGCGACCCGGCTCAGACGCGAACAACTTTCGGTGAAGTTCAGGCGCCTGAAACGCCGCGGTGCGCGGTCGCTGATCTTTGTGGGCCTGGTCCTGGTGACCCTGAACTTTCTGTTCTGCATGGCCTACGCGTTGTTCAGCTTGACCCTCGAAGCCGCGCCGTTCTGAATCGCAGCGGCTGATCGATCGCTGCGAACTGTCGATCCTCCTGCTGTTCGGTCGTCATCTTGCCGACGGACTCGAAACCAGAGGAATTGGAGAACACGATGGACAGATCGCAACCGTTCATATCGGCGATCGCGACGATCGGTATCCCAGTCACCGACCAGGACCGGGCGCTTGGCTTCTACACCGAGACGCTAGGTATGGAAAAGCAGCTTGACCTACCCCTCCCGCAGTTGGGTGGGCGGTGGATCACGATCGCCCCACCCGGCAGCGTGACGACAATCGCCCTGCTGCCGGCTCATGAGGGGGTTCTCGCCGGCGTCGAGACCGGTATCCGGCTGGCCAGCCCGGACGCCGCCGCAGCGCATCAACGGTTGCGTGATCGTGGTGTCGACGTCGGCGAATTGCTGCGCTGGGATGGGGTCCCGCCGATGTTCGCCTTGCATGACCCCGACGGCAACGGCCTCGAGATCATCCAGCAGACGTAGCGCCGGGAAATGTGGCCGCGGCGAGTTGCAGGATTTCCTCGCGGTCCGCGGCCAAGATGAACCCCGAGTCAATCGCCGAGTCCAGCGACGCGCTGAAGCGCTGCAGATAGTCCGCGGCGCCGCCCGGGTAGAGCCGGCGCACGGTGGCGGTATCGAACGGTTCGCCCGAGCCGAAGATCGACGCCATCGTCGTCTCCTCGCTGCCGACACCGGATGTCCGGGCGATCGGCACGTCCACCCACGGCGTCCGAACGCCGCCCCGCGCCAGCCCGTTTGCATCGAGGATGGGTTGCGGTGGTTCGGCATCGTTGAGTTCGATGGGTACGGCACTGGTCGCCGGTTGGCCGGTGCGCACCCACTGGCGCAGCTGCGACAGCGCCGCTTGCAGCACGTAGTGGTGCTGCGGGGCGAAATTGATGAAATGATCCAGTTGCTGACCCATCAACACTTTCGTCGGCGCGTAGGCCGCGACGATATCGGCCAACGCCGCAGAGCCGGTGTCGATCATCGCCACTTGAATCGTGTAGTTGTCGGCATGCGCGGCGCCACTGATCTCCCAGACCCGAAGTTGTTGGCCCTCAGGCTGTCTCGCACTGTAATAGCCCTCTCGGCGACCGCTGAAAAGATCTGTTTCGGTGATGATCGTGAGGATCGGGACACGGAGGTCCGGGCGAAATCTCACCGCCTGCGATGTGCTGCTGTCCAGCACGTCGAATATCGAGCCGCCGTCCAACGGCGCGGCGGGCCCGAATCGCGAATGCACCAAGAACCCGTCGTAGACCTGGGCGAGCGGGTCGATGGCATTGATGTACGTCGTCAGGAACAGAGCTGATTGAGACTCGCCCAGCGCGACCACGTGTTCGGCCCGCAGCCCACGCAAGACGCCGTTACGCTGCGCGTCTCTGACGACGCGACCTGCTTGGGAAAAGATGTCATAGGAGTACTCGTCGCCGGGATGACGTAGCGGCGCATAGCGTTGCGGGTCTTGGCTTTTCAGCGACATATCCACGTCCATCAAGTTCACGCCGCCCTCGATGCCGACATGCTGAGCGGACACCGCGACATAGGCGTATCCGGCGCGAACCATTTCCCGATGCGCCATCATCCAGACCGCCGGAGCATCGATGCCTCCGCTGACGTTGAGCCACTCCACGAGGACTGTCCCGTTGAACCGGGCCTGATCCGCCGGCGTCAACACCACCATCCGGGTGGTGGAATCGGTGGCTCTTGACGGCGTCACGCTCCACCGACCGTCGGGGCCGAGGTGCGCTGCGGACCGGTAGGACGAAACCGGCCCGGAAATGAAGAACTCCTCGGCGATGTAACCCAAGCCGGCGATGTCGAAGGCACCCAACAGCAGTGCGGGCTTCCCCGGCACCGGCGCGACGGTGATCGGCACGCGGGAATCATAGCTGTGGCACAGTTGGTTGCAGCGTGATTGTCATCATCGGCGCCGGGATTTGCGGACTCGCGACCGCCTACGAGTTGGCGCGCCGGGGCGTGCAGGCGGTCGTGATCGAGCGGGGTGAGCCGTTCGCCGAGCAGTCCGCGGGGCTAGCGCGGATCTTCCGGATCGCGCACCGACGCCCGCAGTTGTGCCGGCTCGCGCTGCGGGCACGCGACGGCTGGCAGCGCTGGGAGGCCGAGTTCGGGGTGGGCCGACTGCTGGGTGCTGAAGGCCTCGTTGCTGTCGGCGCCGACGCGGATATTGCCGCGGCGATGACGGATGCCGGTGCCGCGTTCTCCCGGCTGGATCGGCCCGAGATCACGGCGCGGATTCCGTTTCTCGCAACGCCTTGGCAGAGCGGGCTTTTCGATCCGCTCGGCGGCAGCCTGCGCATCCGCCGTGCGCTGAGTGCTGTGGCACGGCGAGTCGATATCCGACAAGCCGCGGCCATGTCGGTGGACGACGACGGCACGACGACCCTGACCGACGGAAGTGTCATACGAGCCGACCGCGTGCTCATCTGTGCGGGAGTCCAGACACCGGCACTGTTCGGCCCGCTCGACGTCGAGTTCGCTCCGCACACCCGCTTCACCTACGAGGGCGCCGACGCAGTCGGCGCTGCGTGCCTGTCCGCGCCCGAGGGCTACGGGTTGCCCCTCGGCAGCACTGGGCGTTGGGCGTTCGGACAGGAGGTGCCGGACCCTGCGAGTGTGCGCACACTGTTCCCGTCGCTGTCGGCTGTCGGGCAAGTGGATTGCGTGACCGTGCGTGCGCCGTGGCTCGATGCCGGCGGCGACGGCTGGAAGGTAGCGCGCCGCGGCCGCGTCGTCGGGTTCGTCGGCAGCAACCTGATGAAATTCGGGCCGCTGCTCGGCGACCTGCTCGCTGCGGCCCTGCTCAGCGATGAACTGCCCGCGGAGCTGACCCTGAGCTAAATGCGTTGCGGGGTCGCCCAGTCGGGGAATAACTTTTCGGCCGAGGTCGTCTTGTAGTTTCGTGCGCGCAGAGCTTGGGAGGGATTCAGTGGTCCGGTCGGATGCGTCACCCGGCCTCGCCGGCCAACCGCTGTCGACGCTGGTCACTCCGGGCGCACGCGACGGCTCCACGGCGACGCAGTCCGTTTTCGTGGGCGTGTTGGCTGTTCTGCTGGCAACAGGATGGGTTGCCAACCACTTCGCCGCGTTGATGCCGGCCATCACCGATAGCCAGCGCCTGAGCGCCGCCACCATCGACGCCATTTTCGGGATCTACGCAGTGGGACTCGTGCCCGGCCTACTCATTGGCGGGCGTGCTTCCGATGCGCTGGGTCGGCAGGCGGTCGCGTGGTCCGGGTCGACGATCGCTTTGGTGGGGACGGTGGCGATGCTGCTCTCACAGCAGCCTGACGTGTTGCTGGCGGGCCGTTTCGTCGTGGGAGCGGGTGTGGGTCTGGCCATGAGTGCCGGTACGGCATGGGCTTCAGATCTGAAGGGCCCCAACGGTGCGGCCACCGCCGGAGCGGTGTTGATGGCCGGCTTCGCCATCGGCCCTTTCGCGGCGGGAGCGATCGCTGCGGCCGGCTCACCGGGCGTTCGACTGTCTTTCGGGATCGCCGCCGCCATTCTCGTGGCGGCCATGCTCATCGCGGTCGTGGCGGCTCAGCCGCACAGCGGTCACTCCGCGCGCAATCGCAGGCCACCCGGAGCAGTCGCACGCCGACGAGGCAAAGCAGCGCGCTCGCGTTGAGTTGGGCCATTCCGCTGGCGCCCTGGGTATTCGCCTCGGCGACACTGGGTTTCATCACCATTCCGACTCGGCTGCACACCGGGCTTGCGGCGCCCCTGGCCGCCGGCACGGCCGCGCTGATTGTCAACGGTTCCAGCGGGCTCATTCAACTGGTCGCCCGTGCGCGTCACTGGGGGCCGCAAGCGGGCACGGTCGCGGGGTTGCTGGCTGCGCTCGGCTACGCCGTGACGGCCGTGACACCGCCGAGCATGACACTGGCGGTAGGCCTACCGCTGCTGCCGGTTCTAGGGTGCGCGTCTGGGCTTTCGTTGCGGGCGGGCTTGATCGACTTGGAAACCTCAGCGCCACAACATCTACGCGGTGCTCTCACCGGAGTTTTCTATGCAGTGACCTACATCGGGTTCGGCTTGCCACTGCTATTGACCGCACTCGGGTCGGTAAAGCAATCGGCGATGATCCTTGCCGTGATGGCGGTGCTGGCGGTCGCGGCTGCTATCAGTCGAGCGGTGCGTCAGCGACAAGCTTGAGGCTGTTCGCCGCTTTACGCCGCCACCACTTTGCGTGGCTTGGCACCGGCGACCGGTATAGGGTCGTTGCTCACCACGCTGAGCCCGCCAAGGCGGCGCCACGAGCGGATGGCGTTGCGGGTGACTTCCAGGATCCGCGCTGCTCCGGCATCTCCGTTTGCCAATCTATGTGCCCTCAGCGCGTTGCCGGTGACGGCATCCAGGGTGTCCCAATCGTCAGTCGCCACCAGCGCGGTCGATTGATATGCGGCGCGGATGGCATACAGTTCGGCGCCCTGTGACGTCTCACTGACTGCGCGGGCGGCGCGCGCAGCGCTGTCCCACTCGGCGATCGGCGGCGTGTCGCCAGGCCCGAATCGGCGATGTAGCTCCGCAATGTCGGTGATCGCCTCGGCCGCAGCGTCGTCGGTGTATCGAACGACTCCCCACGGTGGACTGATCAGCAGTTTGGTCACCCAGATGTGCATGACGTCGTCGGCAACATCGGCGGTCCCAACGGTCAGCCATCCGAGGTCGAGTACCAGCAGGCTGTCTTCTGGTGACAGGTAGCCGTCAGGCCCGGCCAGCAAGTCGTTGCACAACTGGACGAATGAAGCCAGCGGGCGCGCGGACGTCGCCGGAAAGTCGGTGATCTGCTCGTCGCCGTTGATGTATGAAATGGCGTTCATGGCACAGCCTTTGCCCGATCCGGGCTGGTGGGACCCCCTGGCCAGTCGCAATGGATGGGTGATGCGTTCGAGGTCCATTTGAGTTGCTTTCTAAGCGTTTTCGCGCTTCACGGCCTGCAGTTGGAGATGGCCATCTTATGACAGATGCAGTCGTGAACAGCCGCGACACGACGGGCGCAGAGCTTAGAGCTCGTCTGAGAAATCGGCGGTGAGCCAGCGGTCGGGGCGGATGGTGAACAGCACGCTGCTCTGGCCCTCCATGCTGCGGACGAACGCGCGTCCGCCTTCCTCACCCAGGTAACGAATAGCGATGGCCTCTCGCACGTCCAGCGGCGTGGGCATGGTGGTGTCGACGACCGTCCCCTCCACGACCACGTATTGATACGGCGGTTCTTCGTTCTGAACGACCAGCGTCACCGCACCGGCTCGCTCGATGAGCTTGGACTTGCGCGCCGACGCGCCGGTGTTGATCAGGATGTCCCCGCCAGGCGTGTAGCCGTACCAGATCGGGACGCTGGCCGGCGGACGGCCGTCGGTGGCCGCCACGGACAGCACGGCCACGTGCTTGGCTGCGAGGAATTCTTGACGCTCGGTTTCGGTGAAAGCCTTCATACGCGCCTCAACGCGCGGGGCCGGCAGTGCTATTCCGGAGCTACTCCAAGGCGAGGATCAGCTTGCCGGTGTTTTCTCCGCGGAACAGCTTGAGGAGCGTTTCGGGAAAGTCGCCGATGTCGCCGTGCTCGATCTGCTCGTGTGAACGCAGTTCGCCGGTGTTGAGCCACTTCGCCAGCTGCGCAATGCCTTCCGGGTAGCGATCGGCGTAGTCGAATACGACGAAGCCGGTCATGGATGCGCGCGCGACCAGCAGTTGCATGTAGTTGGCCGGTCCCCGTGGGGTGTCGTTGTACTGCGACACCGCACCGCAGAGCACGATCCGGGCACCACCCGCGAGCCGGTTCAGGGCGGCCTCCAGCGCGGCACCACCGACGTTGTCGAAAAAGACATCGACACCTGCAGGCGCGTGGGTTTTCAGCTGTGCACGCAGGTCGGCGCTCTTGTAGTCGATCGCCGCGTCGAAACCGGCCTCCTCGACGAGCCAGCGGCACTTTTGCTCACCGCCGGCAATACCGACAGCCCGGCAGCCTTTGATCCGCGCGATTTGTCCCACGATGCTGCCCACCGATCCGGCCGCCCCGGACACCACCACTGTTTGACCCGGCTCGGGCCTGCCGATGTCGAGCAAGCCGAAATAGGCGGTCAGGCCGCTGATGCCGAGGGCCCCCAAATGCACCGGCGCCGGCGCCAAGCTGGTGTCGATTTTGTTGACGTCGGCGCCATCGGACAGCGCATAGCGCTGAACGCCGAATATTCCGGACACCTCATCCCCCACGGCGAATCCGGGGTGACGCGATTCAACGACGTGTCCGACGCCGAGCGCGCGCATCACCTCGCCGATCTGCACCGGCGGCACGTAGCTGCGCCCGGCGTTCATCCAGGTGCGCATCGCCGGGTCGATGGACAGGTAGTCCACCTTGACCGCGAATTGCCCTTCGGCAGCAACAGGTTTGGGCTCCTCGACGATCATCCAATCGGCGGCTTTCGGCAGTTCGGCCGGACGCGCGGCCAGCCGGCACAGAGTGTTCATAGCGGTCATAAGGCGTTTTCCTGAGCCGGTGCGGAGAATCGACAACTGTCCGCGGCGCACTGAAGTGCAGTCCTACCTGCGGGGTCCTCGGCTGTCACCGGTATCACCGCGACGGTGTCCGCGCCGGCCTGGAGATAGGCGCGCAATCGGTTCGCGACCTGTTCGGGAGTGCCGACCGCGGCCAGCTGCTCGGCCAGCTCGAGGGGAATCGCCGCCGCCAACTCCGAGCGGCGCGCGCCGCCGCGGGCACGCTCGACGAAGTCGGCGAACCCGAGCTCGCAGAACATCTCGCCGTAGCCGGGTGGCGCGAGGTAGACCGCCAGCTGATTGGCTAACTGCCGCAACGCGGCCGCACCGGGACGCACCGCCACCGGTACCCACACCGTAATGTGCGGCGGCGTGCGAGACACTGCGGCGGCATGGTGCTCTACCTGCCCGCGCACCTGCGAAACCCGCTGCGGCGATGCCAGATTGAGCACCACCTCGTCGCTGAGCTCGGCCGCCAGCTGTGTCATCATCGGCCCAAACGCGCCGACTCCGATCCTCGTCGGCGGCAACGGATGACGCAGCCGGAACCCCTGGCTGCGGACGTAGCGGCCGTCGTAGTCGGTGCGTTCGCCACGCACGATCGGTCGCAGGCACTCGATGGTTTCCCGCATTCGCGCCGCACTGTGCGACCACTCGCGGTCATGCCAGCCCGCCACAATGAATGGACTGGACGCACCCAACGCGACGTCGATCTGACAACCGGTGAGCAAGGCAACTGAGCTCGCCCCCAACGCAATTGACACCGGGGTTCGCACGCTGATCGGCAGTGGTCCAACCCTCAAACCCAACCCCGGTGCGCGCAGACCGACGGCAGTGGCCAACGCGAAGGCGTCGAACGTCGCCATCTCGCCGATCCAGAGAGCGCTCAGCCCGGCCGCGCTGGTCGCGTCAGCGATCGCCAACGCCTCCTCGTCGGGCGTATCCAGCCAGAACGGCAGCACCGCTTCGATCGGTGCCCTCACAACATTGCCGCCTCGGTGGCTTGGCCGAGCAGGATGCGGCCCGGCAGCTCGCGAGACGCCTCGTTCACCTGGAAGTGCGCGGTGGCGGTGAACGCGTCGCGGAAACGGCGTTGCAGCGGTGCGCCATCGTAAATCGCGCTGCCCCCGGCGAGGTCGTACATCGTGCGGACCACGTCCGCCGAGACGCGCACCCCGTGCGTAGCGGCCAGCCGTAACCGGGTACGCGCCGCCAACGGAACCGGAGGCTCATCCTGACTCGCCTGCCACGCGGCGTCAATGGCCTGGTAGTAGCCTGCTCGGGCAGCTTCCAATGACGCCTCCGCTGAGGCGACCGCCGCTTGGATGGTGGAACGCTCGGCAAGCGTGCGGCTGGCTGCGACACCCTTTTTGGTGCCAGCGAGGTCGACGAAATCATCGACCGCCGCACGCGCGTTGCCCATCGCGGCAGCCGTGATGCAAGCCGCGAAAAATCCGAACGGCGGGAATCGGTATAGCGGCCGGTCGATCACCGGCCCGTCGAATATCGACAGCACCCGCTCATTCGGGACAAAGACCTCGTCTGCGACGGTGTCGTGACTGCCGGTGCCGCGTAAGCCGAGCGTGTGCCAGGTGTCCAGGACCTGTAGCTGCTCGGTGGGCAGCGCGACCACGGCCGGGCGATCCTCGAGCAGGCAGCCGGCGAACAGCACGTCGGCGTGGGTGATGCCGCTGCAGAATGCCCACCGCCCCGACACCACGACGCCGCCCGGCACTCGGCGGGCCTTGCCCTGTGGCGCCCACACGCCGGCGGCCACACCGCGTCCGTCGCCGAACAGCTCGCCACGGCTCACCGGCGGCAGATAGGCGACCAGCAGGCTGCTGGTGATCGCGATCGACACACACCAGCCTGCCGACGCGTCGCCGCGCGCCACCTCCTCGGCGCAGCGCAGAGCCGTGCCGGCGGGGAGCTCGAGAGCGTCGGCCTCCACCGGCGCACCTGCTCGCAGCAGGCCCGAATCTCGAAGCACCCCAACCAGTTCAGCGGGAAGCCTGCGGTCGGAGTCGATTTGATCCGCCATGCCGCGTGCCAGATCTGCGATCCCGCGGGCCCGTGACACGACGGGCGCGGTGGCGACTTCGGTGTCCTGCATGCTGCCTCACTTTGCGCAGACGAGCTGAGTGGTTCAATTACCTTACCGCATGCGGTTTAGATTTTGAACCGGTACATTATGAGAACCATGGACTACCCCGACCTGTCCCACCGCTTCGAAGGCGAGTCCGTTGCCCGGACTCTCGAGATCGTCGGCGAGCGTTGGACGTTGCTGATCCTGCGCGAGGCGTTCTTCGGGGTGCGTCGTTTCGGCCAGTTCGCTCGTAACCTGCAGATACCCCGGCCCACGCTGTCATCACGCCTACGCGCCCTCGTCGACAACGGGCTACTGGACAAGGTGCCCTATGCGCGCGACCCCGACCGGCACGAGTACCGGCTGACCGCGTCTGGCCGAGACCTGTTCGCTGCGATCGTGGTCCTCATGCAATGGGGTGATCAACACCTCCCACAGCCGAAGGGACCGCCAATCGTGTTGCGCCACCAGCCATGCGGTCACATTGCTGACCCCGTTCTGGTCTGCTCTCACTGCCGCAAGGAGATCGCCGCACGCAACGTGACCCCCGAGCCCGGGCCCGGCTTCAGGAATCCTTCGAATCCGCTCAGGTTATCCGAAAAACCGGGTAGTGGTCGACGATCCGCTCGAACTCCGTAAGCGGCGCGTGGCGGTCGACCGGGAAGAACGGACGCGCCCCCGGCGCCACCTGGAGGTAGCGACGCAAGATCGCCGCCCGGTTATCGGACAGGTCCTCCACCAACGACACGTCTTCTGGTCGACCGCGCCGCAATACTGCCTGGCCGTTGGCGCGCAGGTTGCGCGCCCAGTTCGTCTTCTGGCCGAGCATGGCCACCAGATAGCGCTCGCCCCGGTAGTCGGCGACGACCACCGGGAACGAAATCATCCGCCCCGACTTGTGGCCACGTACCTCGAGTGTGGCGGCTCCGCTAGGCCCGATGCCGGCTGCAAAGCTCAACGCGCCCAATCGGTTCGCGACGCGTGCTGACCATCCCGGGCGGCCGTCACGATATTGCCATCGTTGAATCGCGCTTATAGCACCCCGCAGCACGGCTTCACGTTACTGCGGTCCGGTTACGGTTACATCTGCGCCCAGACGATTTTCGTCTGCAGGCTCTTCGGTGGCGGGATCGATGATCGGAATCACTTCGCCGGTGCCGGGTCACTTACGGATCTCCTCCAGCACAGCCTGCACCGTCATAGCTGTATCCCTTCTCGCCTCGCTGCGACTCTATCTCTGTAGAGATGGAGTCATGAGTCTAACGCAGGGCCCGCGCGGTCTGCGACGTAGGTCACACGGAGCGAGATACTCGCCGTTACTTCCAGGCGAAGACCGGTTGCTCCAGCTCGTCGACCGGATCGTCGCGGCCCTCCAGGCAGAGCCAACGCAGCTGCAGCAACACGGCACCCGTCGGCGCGTGAATGAGGTCGTCCCCAACGGTATTTGCACAACCGGCCGCGGGCTTTCCGGGATGGTGATGAATCGCGGCGAGTCCTCGCGCTGCAGTTGGTGCAGCCCCACTCGGTAGACCGCCACGACCTCGTCGGGTGCCGGTCGAGGGTCGAGCCGGCCGCCACCCCAGATGACAACAGGGGTGATGACGTATCCGGATCGGGTCGGATAGTCGTCAAGCAGGCCCAGCACGGTGGAGTCGACCAGTTTGATGCCAACCTCCTCGGCCAGCTCCCGCAACGCTGCGTCGACCGCGGTTTCCCCCGGGTCCACACGACCGCCGGGAAGTGCCCACTGCGCCGCGTGCGACGTGAGGCGAGAGGCTCTGCGGCACAACAGGAATGCGGCACCGCCCGATACGTTCACCATGCGGCCGTCGAGGCCGGCCTCTGGCATCGGGCGTCCTGCGATCCAGTCGTCCACCGGCGCCGGATCAATCCTGCCCTCCCCGACCTCGGAGTCGACGAGCAGCACCGCGACGGCCGCATGCCGCTTCGTCGGATCGGCCACGACGCGACGGTCGTGGTCGGCCAGATGGTGCCGGATCCGCTCGCGCAGCGCCTCGTCATATGCGATGGGCATCCGCCGAGCGTAAGCGGAAGGGGCGCGCGTTGTTGACGGCCATGACCTGTCGCGTTCGCAGAAGTGCTGATTAACTAGTCGAAATGGCTGACATCACCAAACTGATCCTCGCCGACCATGACTGGTTCCGTGAACGGTTCGCCAAGCTGGACGAACTGCGGGCGCAGACGCCGATCGACCACGCTGCGCTCGCGCGGGTATGGCGTCCGCTCGGCGAGAAACTCGACCTACACGCCTACATCGAAGAACTGATCTTCTATCCGCAGCTGTTGAAGCGCGGGGCCGACGATCCCGAAGGTGAGACGCTGGACGCTATTGGCGATCACAACCAGATCCGCGATGGAGTGCGCGCCGCGAATGCGGTCCCGATCGGCACCGAACAATGGTGGACGGCGGTCGGCCAAACCCGACTGGCCAACGACGACCACATGGGTGAAGAAGAACGGGAAGGGCTTTCGGACTTCCGCCGTCATGCCCCGATCGGTCTCCGCGAAGCACTCGGTCGGCAATACAGCCAATTCATGGCAACGCACATCACCACCAAGGGTTTGGACATCAGCGATCGCGATCCGCAACGGTATGTGGAAGATCTCGAGAACGCCGCGCCGGCCAAACCCGCGGATTACTCGCTGCGCATCGGCAGCCTGAAAGGCCAATGAGCAGGAGCACCATGTCGAATTCCCACCGCGACGTCGTGGCCATCACCCAGCTGGTGAATCTGTATGGGCTGGCCGTCGACAGCCAGCGGTGGCACCTGTTCGACTCGATCTTCACCACCGATGTGGACGCCGATTACGGCGCGTCGTCGCATTGGACGAATCTCGATCAGTTCAAGTCTGACTTCGCCGCGTTCCACGATCCGTTCGATTCCACCCAACACACCATGTCCACGCATGTGGTCCATGTCGACGGGGAGCGAGCGCACAGCTTCTGCAACGGCGGCTGGCGTCTGGTGCGCAAAGCTGCCGATGGCGGCCCGCTTTGGGACGGCACCGGCTGGTCCGACGACACCCTAGTGCGCACCCCAGGCGGCTGGCGTATCGCTCGCCGGGTATGCCGCATCACCTGGTGGACCGGGAACCCGTCCGTCAACGAGACGATTGCCGGGGTCACGTTCGACCTGGCCACCACTGTGCTGCGACGCGAAGCCGACGCCGGACGCGTCGGCGCGCTCACCGCACGCACATCCGCGACGGAGGGCGGTTAGCTCGCCGCGCCTGCACGGCACGGCGAACCAACCGATCTCATCGACTATTCAGGTCAGCCGTGGCCGGAGCCGCAACCTACGCCCGGAAGACAGCCGGTACCACCCGGCACGCCGCCCGGGCCGGCAAACTGGCCACCCGAGCCGCAACCGACGCCTGGGACGCAGCCTTGCCCACCCGGACCGCCACCCGGACCGTTGAACTGTCCGCCGGAGCCGCAGTTGCCGTTGGCGTCGCAGCCGCCCCCGCCCGGGTCTTGCTTGAAGACGACGTGCGTGGGAGTCATTGCCGGGCCAGCCGCGAAAGCTTCAGCTGCCCCCACAGGCGTAACAGCAATCGCTGCGGCAACAGCGCCACCAACCACCAGCGGTTTGATCAGATTCAATTTCGCTAACATTCGCGTCGTCTACCCACTTCCACACATGTGTAAAACATCCTCGCCGAAGTTTCTCGCGTAGCACCGCGGGCTGCGATAAAAGCACCCCATCCATACCACCGCCGTGTTCTGCACAGATGAAGTCACGCAGACGACTTGGTGTAGCAGCGGGCACCCGAATGAGAAAGATCTTCGGTGCCAGCGGGTTACGCTGGCACCGTGAGCGGCCAGCGAGTACCGGGCGGGGTGGTGCACACGCTGCCGTCCGATCTGCGCCAAGCGTTGGCCGCCAATTCTGAGGCACTCGCGGCGTGGAAAGACATCACGCCGCTGGCGCGTAACGAATTCATCTGCTGGGTCGAGGATGCCAAGCAGGAGGTGACTCGAAAGCGCCGCATTCGCCGGACGCAGGAGGAGCTCGAGGAAGGCCAACGCCGGCCCTGCTGCTGGCCGGGATGCAAGCATCGCGAACGCAACGGCAGGTAATCCCGCCCGGCACTGCTCAATTAACGCGTCGGTTCGTCGGGTAATACGCTCCTGGCATGGCGGACGGGGCAAGTCGGAGTCGCGACGCGCTGGCCGCTCTGCCGCACTACCATGTCATCGCCGAAAACGATGACGGCGAGCTGATTTACAGCGACGCATTCACCTGGCCCGGCGCCCAGGCATTCGCAGCTGACCTGATTGCACCTCCGGCAGGCGGCCCAACCCATGAGCCGGTGAAAGCCGTGTGGATCATCCAAGGTGACGGGTTATGGTGCCCACTAGCGCATGGTGATGGCATCCCGGAGGACGAGCAGGCAATACTGGGCTTCCTCCAGCAAGCGGTACAGCAACAGCCTTACTGGTCGGTCTAGCTAACCGCTGACCGCGCGTTCTCGCCGATTCCGCGGCACCCATTGGGTGTGATCTACGCCTCCTTTGGCTACAGAGAGGTAGGCCAGCTGTCAGGGAGACGGCACAGCGGGAAGGAATGGGGTCGCTCATGAAACCGATATCGCCGACGGATGCGCTGTTTCTCATCGGTGAGTCACGCGAACACGCGATGCACGTCGGATCGCTGCAGCTCTTCAAGCCACCCGAGGACGCCGGCCCGCATTTCGTCCGCGAGTCCTACCAGGCCATGCTCGAGTGCAACGAGGTGCAACCGACCTTCCGCAAGCACCCGGCCTTCTTCGGCGGGCTCACCAACGTCGCATGGTCCTTCGACAAACACATCGAGCTGGACTACCACCTTCGCCGCTCGGCCCTACCCGAGCCGGGACGAATCCGCGACCTGCTGGAGCTCGCGTCCCGGTTGCACAGCGGTCTGCTCGACCGTCATCGCCCGTTGTGGGAAGCGCACCTTGTCGAAGGTATTCAGGACGGCCGCTATGCGGTCTACACGAAATATCACCACTCGCTGATGGACGGCGTATCGGCGCTGCGCCTGATGCAACGCGCCTTCTCCTCAGATCCCCACGACGATGCGGTGCAGGTCCCGTGGAGCCTTGGCCCCCGCCAGCGCAAAGCGGGGGGCAAACGGCCATCACTAGTCGAGCGGGCAAAGGGCGCCACGGGATCGGCGTTCGCGTTGGCACCATCCACGTTGAAGCTCGCGCGGGCAGCGCTACTGGAACAGCAGCTGACCTTGCCGTTCCGCGCGCCGCGGACGATGTTCAATGTGCGCATCGGCGGTGCGCGACGGGTAGCCGCGCAGTCCTGGTCGCTGGAGCGCATCAAAGCGGTCAAACAAGCCACCGGCGCGACCGTCAACGATGTGGTGCTCGCGATGTCATCCGGAGCACTTCGTGCCTATCTCCTCGACGAGAATGCTTTGCCGGACGACCCGTTGACCGCAATGGTGCCGGTCAATTTACGCAAGGACGGCGACGACAGCGGTGGCAACATGGTCGGAACCTTCCTGTGCAACCTGGCGACGAATGTCGACGACGCGGCCAAGCGGCTCGAGATCATCAGCACGTCGATCAGCGACACCAAAGAGGTGTTTGCACAGCTGCCTCCCGTTCAACAGCTGGCGTTGTCAGCCTTCAACATCGGCGGCCTGTTCTTCGGGTTGATCCCCGGCTATCTATCCACCGCATCGCCGCCGTTCAACATCGTGATCTCGAATGTCTCGACGGGTCGATCCGAGCCGCTGTACTGGCGTGGTGCCCGCTTGGACGGCAACTATCCGCTGTCGATCGCGCTGGACGGGCAAGCGGTCAACATCACCGTGACCAACAACGCGGACAATGTCGACTTCGGGCTTGTCGGCTGCCGGCGTAGCGTCCCGCACTTGCAACGGCTGCTGGGACACTTGGAGACATCGCTCAAGGATCTGGAGCAGGCCGTTGGCGCGTGAACACGCGTTCAGGAAACTTTAGGGAAACCAATACCACCGATACGCATAGTCGGCCGCACGGGCGGGTACGGATTGAGTGAACAGTTGTTTCGACTTAACACGCGAAGCGACCAACGCCACGCACGCGACGCGAAAGGAACTTTTGATGCCAGAGGTCGAACTTCATCATGACGGCCACCCGGCGTACCGCCGGATGGTGCGCTTTGACTGGTCGGACACTCCACTGCACTGGGTGCCCAACGACCCATTCGCGACGCACATGATGAATGTGCTGCATCTGCTGTTGCCGGAAGGCGAACGGCATTTCATCAAAGCCGTCTTGGAAGCGTCGTCGCTGGTCGATGACCCAGAGTTGGAGGCGGCGATCAAACCGTTTATCCAGCAGGAGTCCTGGCACGCCTGGGCGCACCAAGTGGTGCTCGACCATCTGGCCGAACAAGGCATCGACACCAAGCCGTACACCTCCCGACTCCGGAAAACGTTGTCGGTATCGCTGGGTGATCCGCCGAAATTTTTCCCGCCGGCATTGAAGCGCTGGTGGTTGTATCGGCGTCTGGCCGACGTGGCGGCGCTGGAACATTACACCGCGATGTTGGGGCAATGGGTGTTGCAGAACCGGGGTCTGGATTACGCAGGCACCGACCCCATGATGCTGGACCTACTGCGCTGGCACGGCGCCGAGGAAGTCGAACACCGCTCGCTGGTATTCGACGTCTACCAGCACGTGTGCGGCAGCTATATCATCAGAGCGTTTTCCATGCTGATGACCACGCCGCTGTTCATCGGTTGGTGGATTGCCGGGGCGAAGTACTTGATGGCCCACGACCCGACCATCGAGCAGAAGTGGCGCTGGCGCGATTGGCTTCGTGCGGCACGTGAATACAAGTTGCCCGGCCCCTGGCAGCTCCTGGTGGCCCAACCCGCCAGATATATGCGGCCGCATCATCATCCGGGTCCGGAAGCGGTCACGGCGATGGCGGTCGAGTACATCAAGCAATCGCCGGCAGCGAAGGCCGCTCGCGAGCGGGCTCAGTTACAAGGAAAGGCCGCAATTCGATGAAGGTTTCGGTGGACCTTGATACCTGTGACGGCAACGGCGTTTGTATGAGCCTGTGCCACGAGGTTTTCGACGTACGAGAAGACGGGCTGCATTTACTCGAAGAGCAGCCGCGGCCGGAGTTACGCGGATCGCTGAAGGCCGCCGAAGTATCCTGCCCCACCGGGGCGATCGTGGTGGAGGACTGACGCGATGCCCATAAGTCGTGAGCTACAGCAAGTCATCGTCGTCGGTGCCGGCGTGGCAGGGATGCGGGCCGCGGAGACGCTGCGACAGGACGGCTACGACGGCGCACTCACCATCGCGGGCGCCGAACGGCAAGCTCCTTATCACCGGCCGCCGCTCTCGAAGAAACTGCTCACCGGCAAGGTGCATCGGGCAGGTATCGATCTTGCGCCGCAATTCGACCTCGATGCTCGGGTGCTGCGAGGCGCGTCGGCAATCAAGTTGGACCTGACCTCGCGGAGAGTCCACCTGCGCGACGAAAACCAAGACCTGGCAGAGCAATTCGATGGGCTGGTAATCGCCAGCGGCTCAGTTCCACGCGAATGGCCGGGCGGCCCAGTCCCGGACGGCGTGTTGATGCTCCGCACGGTCGAAGACTGCCTGGCCATCCGTGATCGGCTGCGCTCGCACCCGCGGGTAGTCGTCGTCGGGGGCGGATTCATCGGCGCCGAGGTGGCCGCCAGTTGCCGATCGATGGGGTTGGATGTGGTGCTCATCGAGAAAGCCACCAGCCCACTGCTGGCCGCGTTGGGCGACGAGTTGGCTCCTCGCTGGGCCGAATTGCACCGTCAGCACGGCGTAGACCTACGGGTCGGCGTGGGTGTTGACGCCTTCGTCGGCAACGGGCAGGTGGAGGCAGTTCGACTTACCGATGGTTCGCAGGTTCCGGCCGATGTGGTCATCGTCGGTCTGGGTGTCACTCCGGCAACCGACTGGCTGGCCGGCTCGGGTTTGCGTGTGGACGATGGGGTTATCTGCGATGCCACTGGTGCCGCGGAGGGCAGCAATGGGGATGTCACCGTCGTCGCCGCCGGAGACGTCGCGCGTTGGTGGCATCCGCTGTATGAGCGGCACCTGCGTACCGAGCACTGGGACGACGCCGGGCGCCAGGGCGAGGCTGCGGCCCGCACGCTGCTGGCAGGCCCCGACCGCGCCGAGGCCTTCTACGGAGTGCCGTATTTCTGGTCCGATCAATACCACGTCAAAGTGCAAATGATCGGGGTGCCAACCGATTACGATGCGTTGGAAATCGTCGAAGGCGAACCCGACGGATGGGAGTTCGTCGCCGCATACGGGCGCGGCGGCCGCACCATCGCGGTACTCGGGACGATTCCAAACCGGGTATACGACTATCGCGATGCGGTCAGCGGACGTGCCGAGTTCCCGCCGGAGCCACCGGACTAGTCGTACCCTCAGATCTTTATCGACGGCAACAGCCTGGTGAGGTTCCAGAGCTGATTACGCCTGGCCGATAGACACGAAACCGTCAGCGCAGCAGCCAGTATGCCAATCAGCACAATCACCGCCTGCCACAGCCGTAAATCGATGCCGCCCAGGATAAGCTGCCGTAATCCGTTGACGCCGTAGGTCATCGGATCAAAGCGGTGCAGTATCTGGAATGGCTTGGAGGTGGTTTCCACTGGATACATCCCGCCGGCGCTGACCAGCTGCAGCATGAGTAACGCCATGATCAGCACGCGCCCTACTGCCGGCCCGACGAGTGCGTTGATCGCCTGCGTCGCCGCAACGAACGCAAAGGAAACCAGGATCATGAAGCCCATCATCGCGACGGGATGGGCAGCATGCATCCCCAGGGCGAACCGCACTACGGCGTACAGGATGATCGCCTGTACCGTCCCGATCACCGCAGCGGGTAGGTAGCTGGAAAGCGCCACCCGGATGGCGATCACCTCAGCGGCGATAGCGCGGTTTTGCAAGGGCCGCAGCACCATCCACAGCACGAGTGCACCGAAGAACAAGGCGAGCGTGAGAAAGAACGGCGCCATGCCGGTGCCGAAGTTGGGCGCGGCGTTCTCATGAGTGGTTTGAAGGTTGACCGGTCCGCCGATAGTGTCAGCGACGGCTTCTTTCTGCTGGGCCGTCCAGTCGGGCACCTGCTTGGCGCCTTCAGCGAGTTTGGTCGCCAGCTCGGCCGATCCCGCCTTGAGCTGTCCGGTACCCGAGCTCAGCTGTTGCGCTCCGTCGTCGAGTTTCGCGATACCGCTTGCCAACTCAGCATTTCCGGAGGCGAGCTGCTGGGCACCGTTGCGCAGTTGCGTGAGCTTGTTCGTCAGCTCCTGCCCCTTGCTGCCAACTTGGTCGAGGGCGGATTTCAGCGGGCTGCCGGGTGCGCCGAGCGTCGAGGTCATCGCGATCGCAGCGTTTTGCGCGTCGGTGAGCTGCTGGCGGATCTGCGGGGTGAATTGGTGCTGCCGAAGCTGGTCTCGTATCCCGTTGAGCGTCGCTACCGCGTTGCGCGCGGCCGGATCTGGACTCGCGGAGAGCTGATCGATCACCGACGACAGCGAGTTGGCGGCGGCGTCCTGCGCCATCGCGATGGCATTGATCTGGTCGGCGGCTTGCTGCATCGCGGTTGCGCCCTGGCGCAGCTGATCGGTGTTGCCGCCGACCGTCGAGAGCGCTTTCGCCACCGCGAGCAGTGGCTCGGTGGCCTCGTTGATGCCGTCGGAGAGTTGCTTGGCGCCGACGGCGAGCTGCGCCGAGCCGGACCGGGCGGTGTGCAGACCGGTTGAAAGCTGGCCGGCGCCGCCATCGACCTGCGCCGCTCCGTCAGCGAGTCGTCTCGCGCCGTCGGCGGCCTGCTTGATCCCCGCACCGGACGAAATGACTACCGACAGCACCTGATTGACCGCCTGCCCGGATATCCGGGTCGATACCGCGTTGAGCACCTGGCTGATGGCGGTACGCCCGATGCTCGTCGAGATGTAGTTGTTCGCATCGTTGTACACGGCGATGAGGTTGGCCTGCCTCGGTTGCCCGGTCACCGGCGATGCGATCGCCGCGCTGAAATCCGGCGGCAACTCGAGCATGAAGTAATACTTGCCGTGTTCGACCCCATCGTGTGCCTCTTCAGGGCTGACGACGTGCCAATCCAGGCTGCGGTCGGCCGTCAGGCTTTTGGCGATCTCGGCGCCGGCGTCGATGTGCTGGCCGGAGACGACGGCGCCGCGGTCGGAGTTGACCAGCGCTACCGGCATCTTGTTCACATGGCCAAAGGGATCCCAGTACGCCCACAGGTACAGCGCTCCGTACACGAGCGGAAGCAGCATCAGCACGACGATCGCTGCGCGGGTCATCCGGCTGCGGCCGAAACGCTTTATTTCCGAACCAAATGCGAGGCCGGCCAGCATCGTTAGCCCCTTTCCGTCAGGACGCGGTGATCGTGCAGTTCATGGTCGGGGGCGGCGGTGCCGAGCGGATTGGTCACACCCACGACGACGGTGCGTTGCGTCGCGATCTCGCCGAGCCGGTCGACCGCGATCGCCCGCCGCGAGTTGTCGCGGACCTGCTCGAGGTCACCGACCACCAGAATCGGACGGTTCGAAAACAACGCCAGCGTGATACGCAGCAAGAACAGTTCCAGGTCGGATAACTCGACGATGTACGACTCGGCCGGTGGCGGGGACATCTCGCCGAACACTTCGCCCAGTTCGGCCCGGCCGGCGTCAATCGGCACCCGCGCGTACCACGGCGCCAGCCACCGGCGCTGCTCTGCGAGCACGGTCTGCACCGTCACCGACTCCTCCAACTCATCGATGTCGGCGAACGCCGCGATAGCGCAGTGCCGGCGGATCGCCCGCGGTTGGGTATCGCCGAGCACGGTCACGGTGCCGTGGCTGGCCTTCAGCCGTCCGGCCAGCGTCAACAGCAGGGCTGTCTGCCCCGGTCCTCCCGGCATTTGAATCGCGTGGAAGCCCGAGGAGAGCTCGAGATCGATATCGGAGAAAAGCGGCCCGTGCTCGCCGTCCAACCCGAGCCCGGTGGCGGTGATCAGCGTTGGCTCGGACTCGGTGTCCGTCGGCGTCGGCGACGCGGCGGCACCCTGCTCGTCCTGTGCGTCCATGGCGTCCATTCGATCAGAACGGGCGACGCTCATGTGAACGCGTGCCACTTTTCACTCAAGCAGGTCAGAGCCGTCGACGGCGAGTAAGCCTTCGTCCGCTGCTGCGCTATCGGTGTGGCGGCAATAGTTGAGCCGGATGGAGTGATGCGGACGTGCCCACCTGGTCCAGCACTTCAACACGACGGCTCGACACCGAATGCCGAGCCGTCGATGTGGTCACTCAGCGCCGGCAGCTGAAGATCTAGCCGCTGATGCGCGAGCCGGTCAGGGGGCCGGGGGCGGTGGAAGCTGCTGCCAGCCGTTCGCTTGCGAGTACGTCCAGCCGCACGGCACAAGCTGTGTATGCATCCACCCATCCTCGGTCGGTGTGTAGCATTTCGGCCCGTTCGGGTCAGGTGCCGGAGCGGGGTCTGCAAGGGCAACGCCGCTGCCGGAAACAAAGCCTGCGGCCAGAGCCGCGACAATCGCCAGTTTTATCTTCATGTAGACAGTTTTTTTGGTTTCAGCGTGGTTTGCAAGTGGAAAAGATCGCGTGTGCAGGCTGAAGTACGGCGTTAGTGGGTTTGTACAGGTCAAAGAGCTGACGAGGCGCCGGATGAAGTTTCTGTTAACCACCCTTGTCACGACGTGCCGGGATCGCCGCCGCGGCCCCACGACATGATTGGCGAATGACCCCCGAGATTCGCGTCCTCGACGGGGAGGACGACCTCATCGCTGCGGCGAACCTGTTTCGCACCGCCATGGTCGGATTCCCACCCTTGCCGAAACTGGCGCCGGGTCAGATCACCAAGCTGCTCGAGCCTGGCCGGACCGTGGGCGCATTCATCGACGGACAACTCGTCGGCACCGCTGACGCTGTGACCAGTGGACTGACCCTGCCGGGTGGCGCGGTTGTGGGCCATGCCGCTGTGACCCACATCGGGGTGCTGCCGTCGTTTACCCGACGAGGTGTTGCTACCGAGTTGATCCACCATCAGTTACGCGACATCGCCGCGCGCGGCGAGGTGGTAGCGACGCTGCGTGCTTCGGAGGCCACGATCTATGAGCGATACGGCTACAGCGTAGCGAGCTCATCGCAAAGCGTGGAGGTTCAGACCGCGCGCGCCGCGCTTCGCCCCGGCGTCGGGACAGGTGGTGCCGTGCGATTGATCGACGCAGCCCAGGCCTGGGATGTCCTGCCCCGGATCTATGCCGAGAATCGCTCGTCCCGGCCGGGAACCCTCGACCGCCCCGAAGTCTGGTGGCGGGGGCTGCGGCTGCGCACCGAAGCGGCCTCGGGGGCTTCGTATATCGCGGTGCACGGTGAGCCGGGATCCGAATCGGGTTTCGCCCGATACCGACCCATCGACACCGAGAGGTGGTTCGTGAGCGATCAGCGCACCGTCGTTGTCGAGGATTTCTTCGCGCCCACCATGGAGGCCTATCTCGGGCTGCTCCGTTTTCTGATTGGGCTGGATCTCATTGACCGCGTGCTGTTCTGGATGTTGCCGGTCGACGATCCGCTGCCCTGGCTGCTTGTCGATCGACGGGCCGCGCGGGTTACCGCCGTCCACGACGAGACTTGGCTCAGGATCGTCGACGTGCAGAAGGCGTTGTCGGTGCGCCGATACGAGGGCGGCGGCGCCGTCACCATCGGCGTCAACGATCCTCTCCTGCCGAAGAATTCGGCCACTTTCATTATCGCGGCCGACGGCGCCGAACCGACCGACGGTCGGCCCGAACTGACTGTCGGCATTGAGGGGTTGGCCGCGGTTCTGCTTGGTGGCACGAGCTGGCACAGTCTCGCTGCCGGCGGGCTGGTACGGGCGCATGATCCGGCGGCGCTTACCCTCGCCGATCGACTGTTCACGGTGCGCAACGCGCCATACGCCGGGTTCTTCTTCTAGCGGCCAGCGACCTCGTCCGTCGTCGCAGTGATCCCGAGCAGTTCCGCCAGTTGGACCGCCGAATAGCGGTTTGGCCCAAGCCCATTGCGGACTGCTGCACGTGCTGCGCGCGCTAATGCGGCATTGATGGGCGCCGTGATGCCGTGGCGGTGCGCGAGGCGAACAATCTCACCGTTGAAGAAGTCCGTCTCCACATCCCCGGTGTTGCGGCTCAACGACTGCCAGGTGGAATTACTCGCCCCGGTATTTGATCCCGGTACCGGCCGCGGTGTCGGCCCGTCTGCTCGCGCGGCGGTGGATACCTCGAACGAGACGAATTCGATTCCCGTATGCCGTAATACGCGCTCGCCCTCGCGACGCACCTCGGCCACCACCTGACGAATATCCGTCCCGTCGGCGGACAGCGCGCCCGCGGCGTTGCCCAGGTTGCTCAACAGCTTGTTGTACTTCCATGGCGCGATGTCGTCGACAACATTCACCCGGATCCCCGCGGCGGTCCATGTCTCGGCCAACCCTTGTAATAGTTGAGCATCGGTGTGCGCGCCCAGCGACGCCGGCCACCGTCCGATATGGAACTGGCCGACCACCGGCCACGACCGCACGATGACCTCACCGGGTTCGAGATGGACCGCAGGAAGCCACACACAGACACCGAATACCTGACGGAAATAGCGCAGCGCTTTCTCTTCGGCGGCAACGCCGTTGAGCGCGGTCAGCACCGGCAGCAGCTCACCCGCGGTCCCGAGGACATTGTCTTGGCCGTGGACCGGCTGATCCACCCACTGCTGCAGCGCTACATCGAGTTGCTGGGTTTTGGTGGTGAAGACCAGCACGTCGTCGGTCGTCAGCCTCAGCTGCTCGGCGTCTGACACCGCAGTGACCGGCGTGTGGAAGGTGCCGTCGGGCGTTCGCAGTGTCATGCCTGCTGCTGCCAGCGTCTCGGCGTGGCGACCCCGGGCAACCAATACGGTAGGGATGCCGGCCCGCGTCAGCACCGCGCCCACTGTGCCCCCGATGGCACCCGCACCGATGATCACGTATCGATGGTTGCCCACTTGCGCGGAGGATCCCTCTTCCAATGCCATTGGGCGAGTTTACGTCTGCGAACCGGGCGTGCTTCACGCCAGGTGGTTCACACCAAGTAATAGTAGTGCCTGGAATCGCCGTTGCCGGTCGTGACAGCAGCTGGGGCCGGCAGTTGGTTTTCGTCGAAACCACGTAGGGCATGGGCGTAGCGGACCGCCTTCAGGGTTGCCGAGAATTCCTCGTCCTCTTCGGGGAAGACACGCTCGGACGGGAACCATTCGTCGAAGCCCACGTTCTTCAGCAGGGTCCACAGGTCGGTTTGCACACCCGCGAGCAGGACGGTCACGCCGCGACTGTCTTCCTCCCGCAGGAATTTCTCGATCCGCTCGATGACGACGGCATCCGGGTGACGCACCCGCTTGACCCGCAGCACGAGGTACTTGATGTTGTCGTGCCTGATCCGTTCGCCCAACGCCTCGAGATACTTCTCGAGTTCGGGTGCGGCACCGAAGAACAGCTCGCCCTCGAAGTCGTAGATGAGCGTCGACGGATCGGCCGGATCACCCGGTACCCGCTCGCGGACCACTCGTTCGGGGGCCACGACCAACTCCCTTGCCTTGAGTTTGGCCGCCCGCGGCACGAACAGCAGGATCGACAGCGCGACACCAAGCAGCACCGCGGTGTCCAGATCGACCAGCACGCCGATGACTGCAGTGATGATCACCAACCCCGCGTCATAGCGTGAGGCCCGCACCGCGTAGCGCAACCGCTTGTAGTCGATCAGTCGTGCCGCGGTGATCAACAGCAGGCCAGCCAGCGCGGCACGCGGCATGTAGTGGAACAGCGGCGCGAACAGCAGCACAGCGATCGCCACAGTTATCGAGGCGACGACACCGGAGAACCGGGTGACCGCTCCGGCCTGGTAGTTGATCGGCGAGCGCGTCACCGAACCCGAGCCCGGCACGGCCTGGAAGAAGCCGCCGGTGAGGTTCGCCAGGCCCTCCGCGATGATCTGCCGGTTGTAGTCGATCTTCTGCCCGCTCTGATAGGCAATGGCTTTGGCGATCGACAGCGCCTCGAGCAGGCCGATGAACGCGATGGCCAGGGCGCCCGGGGCCAACTGGCCTACTTCGCTGAGTTGCACGGACGGGATGTGCGGCAGCGGCAGACCCTGCGGAATTTTCGCGGTCAGGGTCACCGCGGTGTTGCCGGTGTGATCTTCGGTCGACCAACCAGCGAAGTAAGCAATCAGGGCAGCAATGATCAGCACCGCCAGCAAGTCCAGTTGCGGCAGGCCGAAGCGTTTCACCAGCCGCCGCAGCACGATGGCCAGCACCACCGTCGCGGTGCTGATGATCAGCGCGCGGTAGTTGAACGCATCGCCGTGGAACAGCGTGAGGTAGGTACGTTTCAGCACCGACTGCCGCCCGTTGCCCTGGTCCTTCACCCCCAGCGCGTTGCCGAGTTGACCCACCGCGATCAGAATGGCCGCTGCCAGCAGGAAGCCGAGGATGACCGATTCGGAGATGTATCGGGTCAGATCACCGAGCTTGAACACCGCAATCAGAATCTGGAAAGTGCCGACCAAAACGCCGAGCAGGAACAGTGCTTCGAACAAGACGGTTCGATTCTCTGGGTCCAGAAACGCCAACGAGCTGAACACCAGAAGCGATATAGCACTCGTCGGTCCGTTGATCAGATGCGAGGACGATCCGAAGACCGAGGCGACGAAGGTCACCACGATCGCCGAGTACACACCGAATTTCGGGTCGACGCCGGCGACCAGCGCATAGGTGATGCCCTGCGGCAGCGACACTGCCGCGACGGTAAGCCCGGCGATGAGATCGCGACGCGCTTTGTCACCGTCGTAGTTCAGACTTTTCAGATCGTCCAAAATGCTCATGGCGTCTTCGTCTTTCGCCGCGGGTGTGCAGACGCGACCCTGGCCGGAGCCGAGGAGACCACGTCGTAGATGCCGTTACTGCCGAAGAATTTCTCCTGCGCGTCGTACCAGCTCTTTGGCGATCGCGGTGATGGGGAACAGATTTATGCGGCGGTAGCCGATCCGCGTGCTTGGCCAAGATTTCCGGCTTCAGCGGACGATAGCCGTACTGGGCGACGGTTTCCTGCGCGGCGTCGGTGTAGAGGTACTCCAGGTAGGACTTGGCATAGGACGCGATCTTCTTGTCCTTGAGATTCGCATCGACCCAGGCGACCGCCGGTTCGGCGAGGATACTGACTGGCGGATAGACGATTTCGAATTCGTCCTTGTTCTCCGCGACTTCCCGCAGGGCTTCGTTCTCCCACGTCAGGTGCACGTCGCCGATCTTTTCGACCGAGTAGGAAATGGCGGCGCCGCGCGCTCCGGTGTCGGCGACCATGACGTGGCTCAGCAGCGCCCTGACGTAGTCGGCGCCTCTGTGCATCGCTGCCGCCGCGCGTCTTGACCGAACCCCAGGCCGCGAGAACACTCAACTTCCCGTTGCCCGAGGTGCGCGGATTGGGCGACACGATCTCGACGTCATCTTTGATGAGATCGGGCCAGTCGTGGATCCCCAATGGATTGTCCTTGTGGACGACGAACACAATCGTCGACGTGTAAGGGACACGAATGGTTCGGCAGCCGTTTCTGCCAGTCGGGCGCGATCAGCCCGCGCTTACGCAGCGCGTCAACGTCGCTCGGCAATGCCAGCGACACGACGTCGGCCTTCTCGTGGCCATTGATGACTTCGGCAGCCTGCCGTCCCGAACCACCATGCGACTGCTTGACTTCCACCGTCACGCCGGTCTGCCGCCGAAATTGGTCGACAAAGGTTTTGTCGAGCGCGGCATACAGCTCGCGGGTCGGATCGTAGGAGACGTTGAGAATCTGATTTGGCGAATTGTCATGGTGCAGGTTGTGCACAGCGATCAGCGTCGCCGCGACGACGATGGCGACGATGGCGAGGATATTGAGCCGCGGAATGGAAACACGAAGCCCGCGACGCAGAGCCGCGTTGGCTCTGTCATTGCGCCTCCATTTCCTCGAACCGGAATCGTAGAAGTTGCCGATCACCGGCGACTGGCTTGCTTTCTAAGCTGGTTGGCTAAACAAACCCGGGTTTCGGGAGCTTAACGAGCAAACATCAGCAAGACAGCCATGCGAATCAGCCTGATTGCAATGGCCTGTTCCATAACTCAGCGAGGCCGCAAAGGACAACGCTAGATTTTGACCGGAACGTATCCCGTCAGGCCGCCGTCGATAACGAACTCCGCGCCAGTCGCGTAGGAAGACTCGTCGCTGACCAGGAACACCACGAAGGTCGAGATCTCGGCCGGAGACGCGCCACGGCGCATCGGGATCGGCGCCATGAATTCCTCGGTGACACCCTGGCTCAACGGCGTGTGCACCAAGCCCGGATGGATCGAGTTGACCCGAATGTTGTAGCGCGCCAACTCCACTGCGGCCGATTTGGTGATGCCGCGCAATCCGAACTTGGCGGCGACGTAAGCATGCAGATGGGCGCTGCCGGCCAACCCCTCGACCGACGACACGTTGACGATAGAGCCGCCGCCGGCGGTGATCATCGGCTCGATGGCCGCGCGCATGCCCAAGTAGGCTCCGGTGAGGTTGACGTCCAACACGTGCTGCCAGTCGGACAACGACGAACCCCGCAACGGGCCCACCTTGACGATTCCCGCATTGTTCACTAGAGCATCGAGACGGCCGAAGCGTTCCAGCGAGGCAGCGACGGCATGTTCCCACTGCGTCCGGGTCGGTCACGTCAAGATGCACGAAACAAGCCGCGTGGCTGAGCTTTTCGGCGACACCTTGACCGGCATCGTCGAGAATGTCACCGATCACCACGCGCGCGCCCTCGGCCACCAGCGCTTCGGCATGGGCCGCACCCATCCCCCGCGCCCCGCCGGTGACCAGCACCACCTTCTCGTCAACACGCGCCATGACCGGCTACCGTACCCCGGCGGCGCCGCGGAGCTGCTCCAGCATCCGGTCGTCGTCGTAACCCGGAATGAGGTAGTGGCACACGGCAAGCCGTACCAGTGTTTGCGCCACGACGTTCGGGTCGTCCACCTGCCCGGCCAGCACCGGCGCCACCAGGTCAACCAGTATCGGCAGCGAGGTCGCCATCTGATCGAGGACCAGGCTCGGCTCGATCTCGATCAGGCCTCTCATCTGGTACGAGCTGTAGAAGTCAACCAGGAACTGCAGTAGTGCGTCGACTCGCTTACCGCCGGTGTGACCAGAGACCGCGCGATCAAGGTCTTCGCGCAGCAGTTGCAGTTCGAAGTCGCTGAAGGCAGACAGCAAGTCGTCTTTCGACTTGAAGAACTTGTACAGCGTCGGGCGCGAGATGCCGGCCTGCGCGGCGACGTCGGACAGGTTCAGCTTGCCGTAGCCGTGCCGGCACAGCACCTTGAACGTGGCCCGCAGGATGCGGTCCCGCATCGGGTCCTCAAACGCCACCATGGTCGGCCATTTACATCCTTTACATGAATTGTAAGCAATGTTAGCGTCGCGCCATGGCGTCCGCACAGCCCTTCGGAAGCGGCCGACTACTGCGACGTCAACTTCTTCAGCGATCCCCGGCTGGTCGTAGACCCCTATCCGTTCTACGACTATCTGCGGGCGCAGTGCCCGGTCACCCCGGTGCCGCGCAGCGGCGTCGTTGCGGTGACCGGCTATGACGAGCTGACCGAGGTCTACCGCGACAACGCGACATATTCGTCGGTGAACTCGTCGCTGGGACCGTTCCCGCTGCCGTTCGAGGTCACCGGGAACGACATCTCCGAACAGATCGAGACACACCGCGACCGCTTCCCGATGAGCGAACATCTCGTCTCGTTCGACCCGCCGCGGCACACCGCGCACCGTGCCCTGCTCAACGGACTTTTCACGCCGAAGCGGCTCAAGGAGAACGAGCAGTTCATGTGGCGCCTCGCCGACCAACTGATCGACGAGTTCATCGCTGACGGGCACTGCGAGTTCGCCTCCGCCTACGGTCAACCGTTTCCGTTCCTGGTCATCGCCGACCTGCTCGGCGTTCCCGAAACCGATCACGCGATGTTCCGCGACCTGCTCGCCGGCAACACGCCTCCAGACGCCGCCTGGCGGGACGAAGACGGCACCGTCAACATGAATCCGCTTGCCTACCTGGATAAGTGGTTCACCACCTACATCAGCGATCGCCGCGAGACTCCCGCCGACGACATCCTGACCGAGATGGCCACCCAACGATTTCCCGGACGGGACGCTGCCCGAGGTCACCGACCTGGTGCGGATTGCCACGTTCCTGTTCATCGCCGGCCACGAGACCACGGCCCGCCTGTTGTCCAGTGCGCTGCGGGTGTTGGCCGAGGACGCCGAACTTCAAGCAGACGTTGCGCGCCCACCGCGATCGCATACCGAACTTCGTCGAAGAGATGCTGCGGCTCGAGAGTCCCATCAAAAGCGACTTTCGGTTGGCGCGAATGACGACCAAGCTCGGCGGCGTCGACATTCCGGCCGGCACCACGATGATGCTGCTGCCGGGCGCAGCCAACCGCGACCCGTCGCACTTCGCCTGCCCCGCCGAACTGCGGATCGACCGAGCCAACTCCCGTCAGAACGTCGCATTCGCCCGCGGCGTGCACAGTTGTCCCGGCGGTCCGCTGGCCCGCATCGAAGGCCGCGTCACGATCGAGCGAATCCTGGACCGGCTGCAGCGATATCCGAATCGACGAGGCGCAGCACGGCACGCCCGGCGCCCGACGATTCGAGTATGTGCCGCTCTACATCATTCGCGGACTGCAGGAACTGCACCTCGAGTTCACCGCGGCATCATGACCACCGACGGCGCGGGCCTGGGTCGACAAGTGCGCACTGACCGAACTGGTGGCCAAACTGTCCGCGGCCGTCGACCGTGGTGACAAGGACGCGATCATCGAGTGCTACACCGAGCAGTCCTATGACGACCACGGCGTCTTCAAAGGGTCCGGCCCGGAATTCGCCGAGATGATCTGCGCGCCGGCCGGTCGCGCGGGGCAGCTGACCATGCATCACCTGCTGGGGCAGTCGGTCTTCGACGTCGAGGGTGACGAGGCCTGGGGTGAAACGTTTTTCGTCATGCACGCGCTTATCGGTGGCCACGTCGCCGTCGGATACGGTCGCTATATCGACTATTTCCGCCGGACCGACGACGCGTGGAAGATCGCCTACCGACGGGTCGTGCCCGACGCCACCATTCCCGGAGATGACGTCTCCCAGTACTGGAGTCCGAGCCGCGACCGCAGCGATCCGCGATACGACCGCCTGACCGCGCCGCCAGACCAGCCCTAGCTACTTCGACCTGAAAAAGTCGGGGCGTGGCGGTTGCTGAACTGGCCCTTGTTTGACGAGATGATGGCCTCGAACCCTTGGGCAAGAAGGGATCGAGGCCATCGTGCTGAGAACTTTAAATGACCAGCCGTCGTTGTGGGACGCGATACTGCCGTCGGAGCTGCTGGTGTTGCCCGACGAGTTGGCGCGGGTGGACAGACTGCTCGACGACCCAGCGTTCTTCGCGCCTTTCGTGCCGTTTTTCGACGCACGAATGGGGCGTCCGTCGGTACCGATGGAGACCTACCTGCGGATGATGTTCCTGAAGTTCCGTTACGGGCTGGGCTACGAGTCGCTGTGTCGCGAGGTGGGTGATTCGATTTCCTGGCAACGGTTCTGCCGAGTCCCGTTCGGCACGCGGGTCCCGCATCCGACCACGTTGATGAAGCTGACCCGCCGGTGCGGCGATGCTGCGGTGGCCGGGCTCAACGATGCGTTGTTGGCCAAAGCCACCGAGCGCAAATTGCTGCGAACCGACAAGGTCCGCGCGGATACCACCGTGGTGCCAGCGGCGGTGGCCTATCCGACCGACTCGGGTTTGTTGGCCAAGGCCGTGGGCAGCATCGCTGGCACGATCACGCGTATTCAAGCCGCCGGCGGAGCGACGCGCACCCAGGTGCGCGACCGCAGTCGCTCCGCAGGGCAGCGGGCCCGTTCGATCGCGGCCAAGCTGCGTCTGCGCGGCGCAGCGGCGCGCGAGGAGGGCCAGGCTGCGGTGCTGCGGATCACCGGGGATCTGGCCGGTATCGCCGAATCGACTGTGCGTGATGCCCAGGCGGTGCTGCGCAACGCCCGACGCACTCTGCGCACCGCGACCGGTCGGCGTTGCGGCCAATTGCGCCGAGCGATCAATGACCTCGATACGCTGCTGCAACGCACCGGTCGAGTGGTGGCTCAGACCCGCAGCCGGCTGGCCGGAGTGATGCCTGATTCAGCGACCCGGATGGTCAGTTTCCATGACGTCGATGCTCGCCCCATCCGCAAGGGTCGGCTCGGCAAGCCGGTGGAGTTCGGTTACAAAGCCCAGGTCGTAGACAACGCCGACGGGGTCATCCTCGACCACACCGTCGAGATCGGAAACCCTACTGATGCAGCGCAATTGGCGCCGGCCATCGCACGCATAACAGAACGCACCGGTGGTGCACCAACAGCGGTGACCGCTGATCGCGGCTACGGATACGCGTCGGTGGAAACCGAACTGCACGACCTCGGGGTTCGCCGCGTCGCGATCCCGCGTGCCAGCACGCCCAGTGCGACCCGCCGGGAGTTCGAACACCGAAGAGCATTCCGCGCCAAGATCAAATGGCGAACCGGATGTGAAGGCCGGATCAACCACCTCAAACGCAGCTACGGTTGGAACCGCACCGAGTTGACCACCCTCACGGGGGCTCGAACCTGGTGCGGACACGGAGTCTTCGCCCACAACCTCGTCAAGATCAGCGCCCTGGCCGCATGAAGACCGCAGACCAGCAGCCCGATCGACTAGCCTCGGCCGTCACGCTCGACCGCCCTCAGACCATCAACCATTTTTCAGGTCGAAGTAGCTAGACGCGCGTATAGCCGTGTCGAGGCCACTCGGTATACCCTCGACCGGTGCCAACCACCAAGCCGGCGAAAGCACGCCTCGGCGCCACGGCGCGGAGCGAGGCGCAACTGCGCACCCTGCATGCGGCACTAGAGCTGTTCGCCGAACACGGCGTCAGTGCGACGTCGTATCAGATGGTCGCCGACGCTGTCGGTGTCACCAAAGGCGCTATCTACCACCAATTCAAGACCAAGGACGAGATGGTCATCGCCGTTGCCGAACTCGAGCTCGCGCGGCTTGAAGATGCGCTCGAGGCCGCCGAATCACTGGACTGCCGCGACGAAGCCCGGGAGTTCCTGCTGAACCGCGTCATCGACCACGCCGTCGAACATCGTCGCGCGGCCAACACGATTCAGTTCGACCCGGTGCTGGTGCGACTGCTGTCAGACCACAAACCTTTCCAGCGCTTCATCGAGCGGCTCTACGGGATGCTCGTTGGTGACGAACCCGGGCCGGACACCCAGGTACGGCTGGCGGCGCTGACGTGCGTGGTGGGCGGGACGGTGTCCCACCCGTTGGTGGCCGGGCTTGACGACAACACGCTGCGACGCCAGCTGCTCGACACGGCGCGCAAAATCATCGGCCTGGCCTGCGAACCAGTAAAACGGCCCTTGACACCGCTAGACGATCGTCTAGGCTGCTGCTAACTAGACGATCGTCTAGGTCAGGTGCGGCAGACAACGGAGCCCCCATGTCGTGGTGTGAGCAATTCATTGACGCATTCAACACGCACGAAGTCGAGCCGATGCAGGCGATCACTTCGCCAAACGTCAAGTGGGAGGACGTCTCCGGGCACATCGAATTCGAGGGGCTCGACGGCGTTAAGAACATGGTCGAGCTGACACTCATGGCGATCCCCGACTGCACGTTCACCTACCACGGCGGTATGAAGAACGGCAATGACTACGCCGTCGAGTGGACGATGTCCGGCACCGCCTTCGGTACCGAATTCGCCTGCCGCGGAGCATCGGTGGGCGAAACCGACGACGACGGCAAGATCCTGCACAACCGCGACTACTGGGACTCGCGGTCCTTCCCCGAGATGCCGCCCGGGCCCGTCAACCCCGAACTCGAAGACCTTCAGGCCAAGCACGCGTAAACAATGGAGGAGAGCCGTCATGGTGCCGGACAAGCTCATCACCGCCGACTGTCACATCACTCCGCCACTATCGATTGTGAACGAGCTGCCGGAGCACTACCGGGACGCACGCCACCTTCATGTGGGACCCGTTGGCGATCCGCAACCGCGACCTCACCGGCCTGGACTGCCTGATGTGGGGCAACGACTACCCCCACCACGAGGGCTCGTTCCCGTTCTCCGCCGAGTGGATCGAGAAGCAGTTCGACGGCGTCCCCGATCGCGAAGTCGAGCAGATCTGCCGAGGCAACGCCGCTGAGGTCTTCGGAATCAAGGTTTAACCGGTGCCGGATATCACCGATCAGTTCCGCCTCGACGGCAAGGCCGCGCTGGTCACCGGCGCCGGCAAGGGCATCGGCAAGGGCATCGCGCTGGCGTTCGCCAAAGCCGGAGCCGACGTGGCAGTGGTCGCCAGGACCAAAGACGACCTGGAAGCCGTCGCCGCCGAGATCCGCTCCCTCGGCCGCAACGCGGTGGCGATTCCAGCCGACGTCACCGAGATCGAGGGTCTGCAAGACGTCGTCGACCAGACCGCACGTTCACTCGACGGCCTGGACATTCTGGTGAACAACGCGGGCGGCGTCGAACAGCTCGGCACCTACACCAGCATGACCGTCGCCATCCTGGAAAACGCTTTCCGGTTCAACGTTTCCGCGCCCTTTGAGTTGGGCCGGCATGCGTTGCCGCACATGCTCGCTCGAGGCGGCGGCGCGATCGTGAACATCGGGTCGATGTCCGGCATGCAGAACGAGCGCGGCTTCTTGCCCTACAGCCTGGCCAAATCTGCGCTGGGCAAATTCACTCAGCTGGCGGCCATCGAACTTGCCCCGAGAATACGGGTGAACGCCATCCTGCCCGGCTGTGTCGAGACCGAGGCGCTGCGAAGTTTCATGGATGCCATGCCCGATGTGCGGGAGGGCTTGCAATCGAAAACACCGATGCGCCGTAACGGCACACCGGACGACATCGCCGCCGCCGCACTGTTTCTCGCCTCCCCCGCGGCATCGTGGATCACCGGGAAGCTACTCGAGGTTGACGGCGCCGCCCCGGCCGGACTGTTTCCCAACACTCCCCGCCGGATCTGTAGACGGGAGACCGAAGTGAGCGACGAGATTCGATTCGACGGCGACGTGGTCATCGTCACCGGTGGTGCCGGTGGCATCGGCAAAAGCCAAGCCGTCGAGCTGGCACGGCGCGGCGCCCGCGTCGTCGTCAACGATCTGGGCGGCAGCCCACGCGGCGGAGGCTCCGACCCCTCGATGGCCCAAGCGGTGGCCGATGAGATCGTCGCGGCCGGGGGCGAAGCGGTGGCCAGCGGCGCGAGCGTCTCGTCGGACGAAGGGCCGCAGCAGATCGTCGACGCCGCGATGCAGACCTGGGGCCGCGTCGACGGGCTGATCCACAATGCGGCGATCGTGCTCGACGATCACTTCGAAGACGTCACCGACGATGACTTCGACAGCATCACCACGGTCAACCTGCGCGGCACCTTCCGAACCGTGCGGGCGGTCTACCGCGCGATCAAAGACAACGGCGGCGGCCGCATCGTGACTCTTACGTCGGCGTCTGGCCTGTCCGGTGCCTTCGGGCAAGCGGCTTACGCGACAACGAAAATGGGCGTCATCGGCATGACCCGCTCGGTGGCGTGGGAGGGGATGCGCTTCGGCATCAAAGTCAACGCGCTCGCCCCAGCCGCCTTCGACACCCGGCTGTTCTCGGTGTTCACCCCGGACGGCGACGCGGCGCTGCGCGGGCGTCCACCCGAACTCGAGATCTCCTTGGATTCAGCCGAATATGTGGCGCTGCTGACCGCGAGCCGGGTCACGCCGATGGCTTTGGCGCTGGTGCACCGCAGCTGTCCGGCGACTGCGCAGATCTTCGGTGCCACCGGCGGTTACTACTGCCGCTATGCGATCTCGCACACCGAAGGCGCGACGTTCGGCCCGCATCCGACCGTCGAGGATGTCGCGGCCAACTGGGACCGGATCCGCGACCATTCGCTGCCGAACGAACTCGACGGTGAAGCGATGGCCTGGGGAGTAAAGGCGTACTCTACCCGCCTGCAAGAACTTGCCGCGGAGCTGCAAACCACGGTCTAGGCTTGCCTTTCGTGCTGATCAGTTTGATTGCCAACCTGTCCAACAAGTCACCGCTCGACAGCTGCACCCATGAGCTCACGCAAGCCCGCGACGACGGGTTCGCGCGGGTCTGGATGACGCAGATGCCGTATGACTGCGACCTGCTCACCGTGCTGGCCGCCGCGATGCACGAGGTGAGCGACGTCAAGGTAGCCAGCGGCGTGATACCTATCCAAAACCAGCACCCCATGCTGATGGCGCAGCGGGCGCTGACGCTCAACCAGATCGCCGGCGGACGATTCACCCTCGGTATCGGGGTCACCCACCGCGCCGTGACCGAAGGAATGTGGGGAATCTCCTGGGACCGGTCGGTGCGACGCCTCAGCGAGTACCTCGACGGCCTGCTCCCGTTGCTCGCCGGGGAACAGGTCAATGCGACCGGCGAGATGCTGACAACCAGAGGCGCGCTACAAATTTCCGGAGCACCCACGCCTGAGGTCTACGTCGCGGCGCTGGGCCCGCAGATGCTCCGGCTGGCCGGTCGGCGCACCGCTGGCACCATCACCTGGATGACCGGACCGAAGACGCTCAAGGACCACATCGGGCCGACAATGCGTGCCGCCGCGGCCGAGGCCGGACGCCCCGACAAAGCCGTCAGCGTCGCTGCGGCGCTACCCATCGCCGTCACCGACGACGTGGCCGCAGCGCGCTCGCTGGCTGCCCAGCAGTTTGCGATGTACGGCCAATTGCCCTCGTACCGGGCGATGTTGGACCGCGAAGGCTACGGCGGACCCGAAGATGCCGCGCTGATCGGCGACGAGGCGACCGTGCGCGACCGGCTCGATGAGGTGCGCGCCGCAAGCGTCGACGAGTTCGTCGCGATTCCGTTCGACCCATCACCCGAGGGGCGGGACAGGACGCGAGCGTTCTTGCGCAGCTGATCTGCTCGTACCGATCAAGCGGGGGTGAGGGATTCGGCCTTCTTGGTCGGCGTCGGCGTCGGCCAGGGCGACGGGACTGGCCGTTGCCGGACGATCTGCGGCCACCAGAACCACTTGCCCAGCAGCGCGGCAATCGACGGTGTCATCAACGACCGGACGACAAGCGTGTCGAACAGCAGGCCCAAGCCGATCGTGGTGCCGACCTGGCCGATCACGGTCAGCTGACTGACCGCCATCGTCATCATCGTGAAGGCGAATACCAACCCTGCCGAGGTGACGACAGATCCGGTGCCGCCCATCGCTCGGATGATCCCGGTATTCAGGCCGGCGTGGATCTCCTCCTTGAACCGCGACACCAACAGCAGGTTGTAGTCGGCGCCGACCGCCAGCAAGATGATCACCGACATCGCCAGCACCATCCAGTGCAGTTCGATGCCGATCAGGTGCTGCCAGATGAGCACCGAAAGCCCGAACGACGCGCCCAACGAGAGCACCACGATGCCCACGATCACCGCAGACGCCACCACGCTTCACGTGATGATCAGCATGATGATGAAAATCAAGCACAGCGAGGCGATTCCGGTGATCAGCAAGTCATAGTCGCTGCCGTCATGCATGTCCTTGAAGGTGGCCGCAGTACCCCCGAGGTAGATCTTCAAGCCTTCCAGCGGCGTCCCCTTCAGTGCTTCCGTCGCCGCCTTCTTGATCGCATCGATGTGCGAAATCCCTTCCGCCGTCATTGGATCACCCTGATCGCTGATGATGAACCGCACAGCGTGCCCATCAGGGGACAGGAAATTCTTCATCCCCCGCTTGAACTCGGCGTTCTTGAACGTCTCCGGAGGCAGGTAGCCGCCAACGTGATCAGCTCGGCCAGGACAACCGACTAGGAAGCAGGTCCGGCCGCGACGAACTCGGCAACCAGCTCCGGCGGAATGTCCGACGGGCCGTAGGCGATCGCCGACTCTTTGTTCGGGAAGTAATTGAAGAACGTGCGCGATGAAATCCCGGCCTCAGCACAGATCTCGTCGATGGTCACCTTGTCGAAGCCGCGTGCGCGCGCCAGTCGTACCGCGGCGTCGCGGATGTCGGCGCTGGTTTGTCGACGACGTCGCTCGCGCAAACCTATCTGAGTGCCCACCCGCCCATGGTTGCACGTAATGCAAACTTTGCAGCCAAATGGCGCTGAGCGGTGGCCTACGCCACGCGTGGCGCTGGATCGTCGATCACCGAGTAGTCGGTCGCGTCACCGGCGATCACCCGGCTCTGCTCACCATGCACGCTCACCGGGATGTCGCCGGCCAGCGTGATCCGGTGCATCCGGCGGGGTTGGTTGCCGTAATCGGAGACGGCGTAGTGCTGTGTCGCGCGGTTATCCCACATCGCGACGTCGCCGAGTTCCCAGTTCCATCGAATCGTGTTCTCCAGCCAGGTAATCCGATCCTGGAAGATCCGGAACAACGCCTGTGACTCGCTGCCGGTTACCCCGAGAATGCGCTTGACGAAGTTACCGAGGAGCAGCGACCGTTCGCCGGTCTCGGGATGCACCCGTACCACCGGGTGATGCGTTTCGAAATGCGCCGAATGGAATTCGGCGGCGTATTTCAACACCGCTTCGGGATTTGCTTGCAACGCCGCCAGCTTGGCGGGATCGATTCGGGCATAGTCGAACTCGTTGCTGTGCATCGCCCACAAGCTGTCCGCGAGCTGCTGCAGAGGCTGCGGCAGCTGCTGATAGGCCGCCACCGTCGAGGCCCAGGTCGTGGTGCCGCCATAGGAAGGCAGTTCGACGGCCCGCAAGATCGACGCTTTGGGGACCCGGTCGACAAAGGTGACGTCGGTGTGCCACTGGTTGGCGCCTTGGCCGTCAAACGACTCCAGCCGCATGACCCGGCTGCCTTCGAATTTCAGCGTGGGGTGCGGCGTCGTCGGGACGCCCAGGCTCTCCGCGAACGCGAAGTGTGATTCGTCGTCAAGGTGATGCTGACCGCGGAAGAACAACACCTTGTGCTCCGCCAGCGTCCGATTGATCGCGGCCGCGGTTTCTGCGTCGAGCTCACCGAGTCGCACGCCGTCGACACGCGCACCGATGTTCTCACTCAGCTTCACCACACGCAGATCGCTACTCATGGCCGTCCCCTTCACGTCTTGCCTGGTGTAGGCGGCTGTCTACACGGTGCTTTATCGGTTACTGTACACAGATGGCTACATCGCAAGCAACCGTTGCGATCACCTCGAAACCAATGGGCAAGGACGAGGTTGTTGCGGCTGTATTGGAGGCGGCCAGCGAGCTGTTCGCGGAGAAAGGTCCCGCTGCGACATCTATTCGCGAGGTCGCCGCACGCGCCGGCGTGAACCACGGTCTGCTGCATCGCCATTTCGGCAGCAAACGCCAATTACTCGCGGCGACTCTGCAGCATCTCGCCGACTCCGCGGTGGCGCTGCGCGAGGCTGGGGCGCCGGCGGAGCAACTAGAGGCCGCGCGCGAATTTCAGGCGCGCGTCATGGTGCGTTCGGTGCTCGACGGATTTCCCATCGAAGAACTCCAGGAGCGGTTCCCCGGTATGGAGCGATTCCTCGAGCAGGTGCGCTCCGACCACAGCGACGAGCCGCAGGCACGGCTGTTAGCCGCTCACGCGATGGCCCTGCAATTCGGGTGGGGACTGATGGCCCCAACCCTGCGGGTCGCGTTCGGACTCAACAACCTCAGTGACGAAGAAATTCGAGACGCGGTCGCCGAGCAAATCGCGCAGATCGTCGCGCCGCGATCAACGGACTCCCGTCTCAACTGACGTCACGGGGTCCAGCCGACTTGAGTCCTCAGTTTCCGCGTCGGAGTGTGACGGAACGAAGTGCCCGTACAGCCCGGTGACCTGGAGGACCCGGTCGAGGAAAGCCGGTCGCTGGTCGAGGTGAAGCTGGACGCCTGACTGGGAGGTGCGGCGGTGCAGGAACAGCAGACCAGACAGCGCAGCTGAGTCGAGAAACGTCAACCCGGTGAAGTCGAGGTGCAGGTTCAGCAGGCCGGGCTGTTGGACCAGCACCCGCGATGCGGTGTCGACGAAGTCATCGATGGTCAGGTAGTCGAGGTCGCCAACGACCTGCAAGCAGGCCGAACGTGCGGTCTCAGTGGTCTCAGTGATAGTCAGCGAAAGGTTCATGTCGGCGGTGCGGGTCGGTCGCCGGGCTGTTCGCCGCGGCGAGGGCGGTTTGCGCTGCGCCTAGCAGACGCTTGCTGCGGGGAAATTCCTGCAGTTGTGTACCCAAAAGTTCGAGCGTCGGAACCAAGGTGGCCGCCGGTACGCCACGGGCGGTGAGAATGTCGGCAGTCCAGGTGATGAAGCCGGTGAACAACTCGTCGTCGTCGGTGTAGAGGCCGGCGACGAGAAAGTCGAGGATGTGGGCGATGTCTTCAGCGGTGTGCTGGCGCTGTTGGTCGGTGTAGTTGCGCATCGCCGGGATACGCTCCTCCAGAGCCGTGAAGGTCGCCTTGACCAGTGCCGTCGCAGTCTGGCTGACCGCTGTGTACTCCTGGTCGATGAGATGCGGCAGATCATCGATGGGCTGGCGGGTCGACGCGGGATGCAGGTGCAGCGATCCATCAATCAACAGTCCGGCGGCTGCGCGCGCATCCGGAGCCCACGCGTCCGCGCCCAGCAGGTGCGCGTAGCGGCCGTCGCGGCCGAAAGCCGCGCCGCCGGCCAGCACCGGAACCCCGGCGGCCTGGCACGCGGTGATCGCCGCATGAGCCGTCGGCAACCGGGTCGGGATCGAGCAGGACAGCGCGACGGCGTCCGGGCCGTGCTGATGCAGGTGCGCGATCAGGTGTGGGGTGGGGACCTGTGCACCGAGGAAATCGACCTGCCAGCCGCGCAGCCGCAGCACTTCGGCCAGCAGGCGGGCAGGCAAGGCGTGCCAGTCGCCGTCCACGCACGCCACCGTCACTCGGCCGACATGGACAACCGACTTGCTGGCCGGATGGTGAGCGAGCGCGGCGATGACGCGGTCGTTGATAGCGGTCGCCGCGTGTTCCTGAGCGACTCTGATGCGATTGGCCGCCCATTCGGTGCCGACTTTGCGCTGGACCGGCGCGATCACGTCCAGCAAGACGTCCTCGGGCGTCATACCCGCGTCGACCGCGGCGAAGATGGTTGCCACTGCGGCATATTCGTCACGGTCGGTCACTGCTCCCCAGAGCTGCTTACGCACGAGGTGCGTGTCGACGGCGCCGATGGTGTCGACGTCAGTGGGACTCAAGCGGTGTACCTACCCCGGGTGTGGCCGTCGACCGCGCTGAGGTGTGTACGGCGCGGGGCGGTGATGGCCACGACGGCAATATCGTCGTGCACCTGCTGACCGACCCACTGCGTGGCGAGCATCATGACCCGTTCGACGACCGCCTCGGCCGGCATTCCGGCACAGTCGGCCAACGCGGCCTGCAGTCGCTGCTCGCCGAACATGTACCCACCCAGCGGGCCGCCGCGGGCCTCGGTAACTCCGTCGGTGTACAGCACACAGGTCTCGCCCGGCGCCAGCGACGTCTCAAATGACTGCACTTTGATGCTCGGCAGAGCTCCGATGAGCGTGCCGTGCGTATCGGCCTGCTCGACCTGCCCGCCGTCGCGCACGATCAGCGGTGGCGAGTGGCCGGCGCAGGTCAATCGCAGGACCACCTCGCCTTCCCGGTGGGCGACCGAGGCCAGGACCAAGGTCGCGAAGCGGGCGTGCTCGTCTGACAGCAACGCGCCGTTGAGCAGCTCGAGCACCGTCTCGTAGTCGCCGGCCAGGGGCGTCAACGCCTGCAGCGTGTTGCGGATCTTGCCGGTCAGCATGGCGGCCTCTAAACCCTTGCCGCACACATCGCCCAGCACCACCAGTGTCTCGTCGTTGGGAGTCGCTGCGGCGTGCAAGTCGTAGAAGTCGCCGCCGACGACCTCGTAATCCTCCGACGCGCGGTAACCACCGGCGAACTCAATTCCGTGCACCGGTTGCATCTCCGGTGGCAACAGATCACGCATCAGGGTGCGGGTGGTAGCGGCCTGTTCCGCATACAGCCGGGCAGCCGATAACGCCGCACCGGCCCGCGCCGCGAACAATCGCGCAAGTACTTCTTCGCCTTCGCTGAAGATCGCCTCGTCGGTGTGCCGCAGCAACACCAACGCTCCCTCCGAAACGCCGTGTCCCGGCAGCGGCGTGATCATCACCGACCCGACCGGCCCGGCGAAGCCGTGCGGGATCAGCCAGTCCGGCAGCGTGGCGGGGTCGATCCAGCGGGAGGGAACCGGCGGAAACCCGCGCAGCGCCTCACTCAAACCCGCCACCACCGTCGGATCAGCATTGACGCTGCGCTGCTCTACCGCACCGGACGAGTCGCTGTAAAAGATCGGCATCCGCCGGCCGCGGCTTGCCGGAGCCACGACCACCGCCGCGTCGGCCAAGTGTCGCGCAGCCATTTGTACGGTACCTTCCCGGCAGCGATCGATATTCAGCGATGCGGTCAACACCGAGGACGCCTCCAGCAGAAACGCCGCGCGTTCCTGCTCGCGCGCCAACGCATGCTGCGCCTCGCGCAACACTTGGCCGGAGTCCTCGACCAGCGACCACGCCACCTCTCCGCCGGGAAGCATCGCCGGATGCGCGTCGAACTTTCGCCCGCCCAGGCTGCCGGATACCGAAGTCGACGCGAGACCACCGGCAGCCGTCGACGGCTGCACGAGACGGTGGTGCGCTCGCGAGAGCCACGCGGCTGCTTCCTCCAAGCGACTGCCTGGTATCGCCGCCGGCACCAAGGACTGAGCTGACGCGCTTACCGCCCGGACGACTCCCGCCTGATCAACCACCAGCGTGGGGCAGGGGACATAGGTCCATAGCGATTCAAGGTCGGTCTCAACACCCACAAGAGACCCTTCTGCAATATCAATTAACCTACGAATCGTCGCGTTTGCTTAACGAACCCTCGCCCGCAGTTTAAGCATACGGATTGCCCCCGTCGAAGGGCCGGATAAAGCTGGCATCAACCTAACCCAGAATGGTTGCTGTTGCAGGGCGGCCGAATGCATCGCTGAGAAGCGGCTCACCGCAGCATTATTCGAGAGTCAGAGGGCGTAGTCGACGTTGGCTCGCATGTCAGCCGGCGATGGTATCCAAGAACCAGGCGGCGATGTCCGCGCACCTTCAGGTTGGTTTCCTGACGCCGGGTCCCGCGTCATCGCCACGCAGGCTTTCTCGAAGTCCTGTTGCAGCCGGGCTGCGCTGGCTACGGTCGTTAAGACATGTGACGGAGGTTTCCTATGGCGGGGCAGATCCCACTGGTCGACTATCTGGTGCTCGACGACGGCGATCCGCACCTGATCGCGCAGGAATGCAGCGCCTGCGGCGCCCGCTTCTTCGACCGGCGCAACGCCTGCGCGGGTTGCTTCGCGACCGAGTTCACCACGGTCCCGGTCGCGACCGAGGGGACGGTGCGCGCGTTCACCATCGTCACCTTCGCCGCCCCGGGCATCCCCACCCCGTTCGTCGCCTCGGTGGTGGACTGCGACGGCACCCAGGTGCGCGCCAACCTGATCAACGTCGAGCCCGATCCCGAGCACATCCACGACGGCATGAAGGTGCGGCTGGCCACCTACCCGATCGGGGAGCGACTCAGCAGGTACCGAAGCGATCGGCTTCGGCTTCGAGCCCGCCGAATAAACAAAAGGAGCAGCGACGATGAGCGCCAGCGACGAAATTTGGATTCTCGGGATCCGGATGACCAAGTTCGGCAAGCATCCCGACCACGACACCGTTGACCTGGCGGCCGAGGCCGCGACTCGGCGCGCTCGCCGACGCCGGTGTCGACCATGGCCGACATCGGCGTGATCGCGGCCGGGAACCTGATGGCCGCCAACGCCGGAATCGGTCAGCAGCTGCAGAAGCAGATCGGCCAGACCGGCATCCCGGTGTACAACGTGGCCAACGCCTGCGCGACCGGCGCCACCGCGCTGCGAACCGCGATCATGGCCGTGAAGGCCGGCGAGGTCGAAGTACGGGATTGGCCGTCGGCGTCGAGAAGCTGTCCGGCGCCGGGCTGCTCGGCGCGGGCGGCAAAAAGAAGGACAGCGCCGACGTCTGGGCGCCCAAGGGCCGCTACGGCGCGGTCGCGCCGGTCGACGGGCGGATCGGCACCGAGGCCATGCCGGGTGTGTTCGCCCAGATCGGCACCGAGTACGGCCACAAGTACGGCGGCACGAGCTTCGAGTTGTTCGCCAAGATCAGCGAGAAGAACCACGCGCACTCGACGCTGAACCCGCTGGCCGCCTACCAGAAGAGGTTCACCCTCGAGCAGATCATGAGCGACGTCATGATCGCCTACCCGAACACCCGGCCGATGTGCTCGGCCAACTGCGACGGCGCCGCAGCGGCGATCGTGTGCAACGGCGAGACGTTGAAGTCGCTGTCGGCCGAGCAGCAGCGGCGCGCGGTGAAGGTGTCGGCGTCGGTGCTGACCACCGACCCCTAGGAGGAGGGCTGCCAGGTCCTGCCGAACGTCAACACCCTGACCCGCAACGCCGCCGCGACCGCCTACGAGCAGGCCGGCGTCGGGCCCGAGCGACCTCGACCTGGTCGAGCTGCACGACTGCTTCGCCACCGCCGAGCTGGTGCACTACGACAACCTGATGCTGTGCGAAGAGGGCGGCGCCGCCGACTTCTTCAACTCGGGTGCCACCTGGCGCGACGGCTCGACGCCGGTGAACGTGTCGGGCGGGCTGCAGTCCAAGGGCCATCCGATCGCGGCCACCGGCATCGCCAACATCTGGGAGATCTGCCACCACCTTCGCGGCGAGGCCGGCGACCGTCAGATCGAGAACGCCAAGGTCGGGCTGGCCCACGTGATCGGCCTGGGCTCCGCCTGCGGCGTCCACATCCTGGAGAAGTCAGCGGCCTAGCTACGACGGCCGGTGGCCGCGCGGCCACCTCGTCGAGTGTCGACGGCGATGTCGCGTCGGGGGCCAGAACCGCCGGGACCTCGCAGATTCCAGTTCTTAGCGCGGCGCCATGCGTGTCCTATATTTGCACACCGACTTCGACGCGCGACGTCGTCCACATCTATTTCTTGTCGAAGGCGCAGGGCCAACGTGCAACGTCAGGATGCAATGCATTTGGCAAAGATCGCGGCCCCGCAAGTTCGAAGAACAAGCTGCTTGCCTTCGTGTTGTTGAAAACTACGGCTAATAAAGCCAAATCGGTTGATAAAGAGAGTTCGGCGATTACCATCCCGATCAAGATCAGCCGCGCTACGAGTTTCTCGGTATGAAAGGGCCGAGTTTGCCTAGAAGCTCGAGGAACTCGGGTCGGACGACAAGATCGCCGCGTGGACCGAAGGAGATCGACAATGACGCCTGCTTCATGCAAGTGCCGCCGCGTCGTACTCGGCCGTCCGAAGATGGAAACGCGGTTAGATCTGCACGATCTCGACGAGCAGAGTGCTCTTCTACGCGCGACCGCTATCTAGCGGAGGTGCAGCGTGACCTGGCAGAGCCTTAGCGGGCGGCTCGACACACTACCGCTCGTCCTGGCCGGGCCGATACTGCGCCAGGTCGTCGCTGGCGACCAGGAACTCGGGACTCCGAGTGCGGTGACCGTCTGGTTCGCGCTGCGCAAGCCCGCAACGGTCTCCCTGCGCGTGTTCGAGACCGGTTCGCCCGGCAGCTCGCTCATGGCGACCGGGACCGCACCGAGCGCCGGCCCGGCGGCGACGACGCCGATCGGCAAGAACCTGCACATCGTGGCTGCCACCGTGCGCGCGGAGACGCCGCTCGTCCCGGATCAGATCTACTGTTACGACGCAACATTCGTGACGACTGATACCAGTTCGACGACGCAGACGCTCGCGCAAGCGATTACCGCGCCCGGGGGGACGCCGCCCGCGAAACCGCTCGCCCACGATCCCCACGATTTTCCGAGCTTCGCGCTCCCCCCCCGCAGATCTCAATTACCTTCGGCTCGTACACGGGTCGTGCCGCAAACCGCACGGCGGATGGCTGAAGAAAAGCGAGACGCCGACGCCTGATCAGCTTGCGACACTGGACGGCTTGATCGCGAGCTCTGCAAACAACGCGATGCAGCGGCCGCACCAGCTCTTGCTCACCGGCGACCAGATCTACGCCGACGATTGCGACGACGAGCTCTTGGTGTCGTTGACCGATGCGGCCGACGCTTTGCTCCAGTGGAGCGGAAATGGCGAGATCTTGCCCTCAGCCGATCCGACGACGCACACAGCATCGCTTTTTGCGCCGGGCACGCGTTGGCAGGTCATCACGGGCGCCGGGTTCACGGGCGACGATCGCCGCAGCCATCTCATATCGCTCGGCGAGTTCTTTGCGATGTATTTGTTTGTTTGGTCGGATGTTTTGTGGAGCGACCCGCTCACCTACGCGGAGTTCCAACAAGTCGTCAATGAGACGCTGACAGTCCATCCGACCTGGACCGCTGTCCCCCCCATCACGTCCGACGATTACGACGGCCGCCAAGTGGCCGTGCAGACGTTCCGAAAGACGTTGCCGGCGGTCCGCCGCGCGCTCGCGAACATCCCGACCTACATGATCCTCGACGACCACGAAGTGACCGACGACTTCAACATGACGCGCAACTTCGTCAACCAGGTGTACGCCGACGACTTAGGCGTTCGTATCGTGCAGAATGGGTTGACCGCCTACGCGATCTGCCAAGTCTGGGGCAACGTTCCGGAGCAATTCGACTCGGGTACGCCGTCGGCGGCGGGAACCCAATTGCTCGCGCAGCTGGCCGCCGTCGCCAGCGCCACGGATAACCCGGGCGCCTTCGAGAAGGCGTCGTGGGGTGCCAGCGGTGATGGCAGCAACGCTGATCCGCCCACGATCATGCAGCTGGTCGGAGTCCACAAACGCAGCAACATGGACGACGGCACCGACGGATCGATCCGCGCCTTCCACGAGGGGGGCGCCTCCGACACTGTGACGGTCAACGGAATCGACGTTAATACGAAGTCGCTGCGCTACAACTTCACGGTCGAGGGCCCGTCGCATCAAGTGCTGGTCACTGATACCCGAACGTGGCGAGGATTCGCGGGCCACAGCGAGCTGCCGACCCTGTTGTACAAACAGCTCGACGATCAGATCGTCAACGTCAAACCCGCGCTCGGCGATCGCTTGCAACTCCTCGTCTGCACGACAAACGCGCCCCCGATTGCCGCGATCCGGATGCTCCTTCACGCGAGCGGACTGCAATGGCTGGCAACCGAATGGCGGCAGCACGTCAGCCATGAATTCCCACCTAGCGAGATCGACTTGTGGGACATCTACGACTCTTGGGAGTTTCCGAGCCGGGCGTTCGATGAGATGATCGTCGCGCTAACCAAGCGCCTGGCGGTTGTGAACGGGACGATCGTCGCGCCGGTCGTGCTTCTCTCGGGGGACGTGCACTTTAGCTTCTCGTCACGCATGGCGTATTGGGCGACGGCGCGGCTCGGCGACGACGCAACGAAGCCGCAGGCCGCTGAGGTCACGATCGCGCAACTCGTGTCGAGTTCGCTCAAGAACGAAGCTGACCAAACCCGGCAAGTGCAACTCGGCGGCTACGCAAACCCGAAGCCAGGCGTGGTGAGCGGATTGCTCAAAGCAGCGCCGTACCTCGCGGCCGGCGTCGGCGCGGCCATCGGAGCCGGGATTGGACACGGCAGTGCGCGCGGGGAACTCGAAGACGGCGCCATTGGCGCGGCGGCGGGCGCCTTGCTGACATTGGTCGCCATCAATTATTTGCTCGGCGTTCAGCTTCCACCGCCTCTTCCCGAGGCATACGTAGGCTGGAACATCCCGGCCGACGCCCCTAACAAGTTGATCGCAAAGCCCGAGGCAAAAACCACCTACCCTTTCGCGGTGACCGGCGCAGCGCCGACGTTCAGTCAAAATCTGAATCCCACCGAACTCAAGGGCGCGTTGATTACACCCGACTACCGCTATCGTCTCGACTACTTGAAGCCGGTGCGCGGCAGCGGGGAGACGACGCCGGTGACTCCGCCATCGAGCCCGGCAACGGGCGCGACGGGCGCACAGTATGCACAATCCATTGCGGCGGCAGCGAACGCGCGCACCGACGCCATCAGCAAGGGCATGAAGTTACCCGACTGCATCGGACATAACGCGATCGGAGAGATCAACTTCGTGTGGCCGGCGACCGGAAAACTCTTGCACCATCGCGTCCACTGGCAATCGCCCGGTCCAACCGGCGTGGCATCGTGGGTCGAGTACGACGTCGGACTCGACGACGCCGCACTCGACGCCGACGGCCAGAGCTACAAGGATCTGACACTGGACGTCGCGCCGTGAGCGACTCGCTGTTCGACCGCGTCGTTGCCGAAATCGAAAGTATCTTCGGGCCGATCGTCGTTGCGATCGAAGAGCCCGGCATTTACCAGACGTTGCTGCAATCACTCGGCCTCGCGGGAAACGATGCAGCGTCGGGCGGCATCCTCGCAGCACTGCAGCCACTCGCCGATCTCAGCAACGAGATTTCCACGATCGCCGCAGAGGGATCGCCCTCGTTTGCCGACATCGCACACGTCTTGAAATCTGCGCGCGACGCCTTCGCAGCAATCGAGGCAATGGATTCGGGCGGTGGCGCTTCGAGCTCGCTCGGCGGCCTCGCCAAGGACCTGATCAAGGCAATGGTCATCGGATGGCTCGGGACGCAGTACCCGCTGCTCTACGATCTGCTCGTACTGTTGACGATCGTCGAGCCGCCGGACAACACGCAGCCGACCGCCACCGTCACCAACAACGGCGCCTTCCGGCGGATGCCGGTGTTCTTTCCGGAGTTCCACTTCGAACGGCTTTCGCCATTGCTCTCCAGCCCCGGGAGCATCCTGCGCGCCGCCTACGTCAACGAACTCGCGACCGTCGACGATGCGAACGCGATGGCGGACGTGCTGTTTACGCGCCTGGCCAACATCTTGACCGACCTCTCGATCCCGCATGCGTACGGGATCAACGACAGCGAAAGCGTGTTGCTCGGCGACGCAGCAACGCTCATCGACCACTCTTTGTTGATCTACCTGCAATCACTCGCGGACGGGGCAGCCGTCGACGGCGGTGTGACGCTGGTGCTCTCGTCAGCCGATCGCGGCGACTTGGGCTTGGTCGTAACGCCGTTCGGCGGGGTTTCTTATACCGCGCAGTCGGGCAACTGGACGATCACCTCGAGCCTGACCGCGGACATTTCGGCGTTCGCCTACGGCAAGCACGGCGCGACGATCGTCGCGAGCGCCGGCGCCGCAGAGGTCGATGTGTCGTTCGCGGCGGTGCTCGCGGCGCCTGACAGCGGGCCGGCGTTCGTGTTCGGGTCGAGCGACGGATCGCGGTTAGAACTCGGCGGCGCAAAGCTTTCGGCTGATGCGACGCTCACCGAAGCGGCGCAGACGTTCGGTTTGGATGCCGAGGTGTCGAAATCGGCGATCGTCATCTCCGGGGGCGACGGCGACGGGTTCGTGTCGAGCCTCATTCCAAAAGACGGGCTACGGACCGACTTTGACTTCGGCATCATGTGGTCGAATACGCGCGGGCTGGCGTTTCACGGCGCGGCGAGCTTGGACGCGACGATTCCGCTCAACGTGTCGCTGGCGGGAACTTTCCTCATCCCGACGGCACACATCGCCTTGCTGGCAAGTGACACGGACCTGTCGCTGGAGATTTCGGCGAGCGTGGGATTAGCGATCGGGCCGGTCCAGGCGCTCGTCGATCGTCTCGGCGTACTCGCCGACTTCGATTTCTCGTCCGGCAGCGGCAGCGCCGGCGTTGGCGATTTTTCGGTTGCCTTCAAGCCGCCGTCGGGAGTGGGACTGACAATCGACGCGGCAGGCGTGAGCGGCGGCGGATTTCTCGAATACGACTCTGTGAAAAGCGAATACCAGGGCGTCCTGCAACTGCAGTTCGACAACATTGCGCTACAAGCGTATGGGCTGATTACCACGCAAGTGGCGGGCGCTAGCGGCTATTCGCTGCTGGCGCTGGTCGACGCGAACTTTCCGCCCATCGCGCTCGGTTGGGGGTTCACCCTTAACGGCGTGGGCGGACTGCTCGCGATGCATCGCACCGCCGATACCGATGCGCTCGGCGCGGCGCTGCGGGCCGACAAGCTGGCAACGGTCCTGTTTCCCAAGGCGGCAATCTCGAACGCGCCGGCGGTTCTCGCCGAACTCGACACGCTCTTCCCGACGGCAGCGGGCCGCTTCTTGTTCGGGCCCATGGCGCTGATCGGTTGGGGCACGCCAACTCTGGTGACGGTCGCGCTCGCGATCGTGATCGAGCTGCCCGAACCGATCCGGATCGTGCTGCTTGCCCGCCTCGCGGCACGGCTGCCGTCCAATACGCACGCGCTCATCAGTCTCAACATCGACGCGCTAGGCGTGCTCGACATCGACAACGACAGCCTCTCGCTCGATGCCGCGCTCTACGATTCGCGCCTTATTACTTTTGCCCTCAGCGGCAGCATGGCGTTGCGCGTGAATTGGGGCTCGCAACCCGAGTTCGCGCTCGCCGTCGGGGGCTTCCATCCGCAGTACACGCCGCCGCCGAGTTTTCCTGCTTTGCAGCGCATTACCGTTGATATGCCGTCAGGTCACATCGCGAAGATGCGCCTGGCCGCCTACCTCGCGATCACGTCGAACACGGTACAGTTCGGGGCCGATCTCGACGTGTTCATCGGCGTTTCGGGCTACGGGCTCGCCGGGCACCTCGGGTTCGACACCTTGTTCCAGATCAGCCCGTTCGCATTTGCCGCGGACATCAGCGCGTCGGTGGCGTTGATGGCGGGCGGCGACGACCTGATGTCGGTCAAGGTCGACGGCAAACTGTCCGGGCCGTCGCCTTGGACGATTGCGGGCTCGTTTTCCGTTGACCTGCTGTTCTTCTCGCTGTCGAAGTCGTTCTCGTACTCCTGGGGTAGTAGCGACGCGGCACCGGCGATCGCGCCCGTCGATGGGACGGCGCTGCTGTCGACGGCGTTCACGGATGCGCGGAGCTGGGGCGCATCGTTGCCGGCGGGCACACCTGCACTCGTGTCGATTCGCGCGAACGACGGCACAGCCATCGTCGGGCATCCGCACGCGCAGTTGAGCGTGCACGAGACCGTCGTCCCGCTTGACCTGGCGATCGAACGCGTCGGCGCGGCACCTCTTTCCGGAGCGACGACATTCGCGATCACCGGGTTCACCGTCGGGGGCAGCAGCGTGGCGCATGCCAGCCTGCAAGAGGACTTTGCGCCTGCGCAATTCTTCAATCTGACCGACACCGAGAAGCTCGCGCGACCGTCGTTCGAGCTGCACGACGCGGGAGCGTCGCTCGGCGCGATCCCGGCGACGTGCGGTGCGGCGCTTTCCAAGACGATCGCGTTCGAGACGTTCTACGTCGATACGCCGGGCGGGACGCCGCGCACGGACGCGGCGCCGCGTTCCGATCTCTTCCTTGTCGACTTGCTCGCGATCGCTGAATTCGGCGCCTCGGGCGGCGCGGCGATCAGGCGGGCCGGTACGGCGCGCTATGCGTTTACCGGAAAGCCGGTGAACGTCGCACCGCTTCGGTTCGTGATCGCCGACATGACAACGCTTGGCGCGACGAACATCGGCACGACGACCGGTGCAACGTACGCATCGACGGCGGCCGCGCTGGCGACGGCCGTGGCGGCCACGCCGTCACGTGCGACGCAACTGCAGATCGTGGCGACGTACGAAACGGCAACTGCCTGATGTCCGCGCCGACGCCGCTCTCGTACGAAATCGTGCCGTGGGTGCGGCGCGGGCTCGCGTCATTGGTGACCGGAGCCGCGACCGGGGGCGCCGCCGCGCTGCCGGTAACGCTTGCCCTGAATGGGACGCCGCTCAGCGCTCCCGCGGTGCGGTTGATCGGCCCGGGTGACGTCACGGGCATCGACGCACGCGCCGTAACGCGGACCGATCCGCATGACCAAACCGACGCATTCGAACCGAACTACTTGGCGGTCATCGAATTCGGGGCGCCGGACTTGCCCTGGTTGTGCACGCCGGCGGGGCCGAGCAATGGGCAATTGCAGCCGTGGATCTGTTTGATAGTGGTGCCCGACGGGCCAGGAGCAACGCTGTCGGCGACGTCTGGTGGGATGAGCGTCTTGCGGTTGGACCAGCCGCTGGTGCCCAAGAACGAATTGCCGGATCTGGAGACAGTCGCCACGTGGGCGCATGCGCAAGTGACCGGCAGCGGGCTTTCGAGCGCACAAATCGAAGCAGCCTTCGACGGCGATCCGTCGCTGACGTGTTCGCGCTTGATCGCATCGCGCAAACTGGCGCCGAATACCCCGTATCTCGCGTGCGTCGTGCCCACCTATCGCGCGGGCGTCAACGCAGGGCTCGGACTTCCAGTCGACCCGGCAGATACCGCACCCGCCTGGGACGCAAGCGTAGCGGCGCCGTTCACGCTGCCGGCCTACTATTCGTTCCGCTTTCGCACCGGCCCGGGCGGTGATTTCGCGTCGCTGGCGCGCAACATCGTCCCCGGGGCCGCGCCGCCGGGCAGTGGCACACGCGACGTCGATATGAGCGCTCCCGGGTTCGGCGCGGCACCGAGCCCAGGGCTGGTGCTCGGAGTCGAAGGCGCACTCAAACTGCCCGCTGCAACCTCGGCGGCGTGGCCCGCAGGCGCCCAGACGCCCTATCAAGCCGCGCTGCGGGGCGCGCTCGCGCCGGTGCCCGCGACCGATCCGGTCGTAGCGCCGCCGACATACGGCAGTGCGCAAACCGGAGAGCCACTGCCCACCGCCGGGCAGCCGCCGGTGTGGATCAACGATCTCAACCTCGACCCCCGCGCGCGCGTCGTCGCCGGCGCAGGGACGCAAGTTGTTCAAGCGGCGCGCGAAGCGCTGGCGGGAGCGGCGTGGCAACAAGCAGGTGAGATCCAACGAGCCAACGCGATGCTCGCGCGCGCACAGCTAGCACGCGCGGTGACGGGATCGCTCGCCACGCGCCATCTCAACGTTGCGTCGGACGGCTCGTACTTGCAGATGACGGCGCCGCTGCACGCGCGCGTCACGGTCACATTGGGCGGCGCAACCGCAACGCTGCACGGCGCGGTGGCGGCGAGCGCATTGCCGCCGGCGTCGCTCTCGGGGGCGTTGCGCCGAATGATGCGGCCACACGGAGCAATCGGACGGCAGTTGACGAACGCGACCTTCGAACTTGTCACGCGGCTCAACACGCCGCCAGCCGCCGGTTCAAACGCGGTGCAGATGCTCGCACCGGCGACGCCGCCGCGCGGCATGGTCGCATTCGACGACGTCGCGACCACGCTCAGCGTGGCGAAATTTGCGGATGTTCCGGCATTGGCGGCATCGCATTGGAATCTGGCGGGGATTGCAACGCACCTGGGCGATGTCGCGACCGGCGAGCAGGTGGCCCACACGCCGGTGACCGCGGAATCGCCAACCGACACCGGAGTTGCGAAGACACCGGTGACCGCGCAATCGCCAACCGACACCGAGGCTGAGAAGACGGTGGAGCCCATCGTGCTTGCGAAAGACCCGAATCTTCCCCCGTGCTCGCGTCCAAAAACATCAACGTGCCGCCGCTCGTAGTGCTGCCAACCGATGCGACGGCGTTGGCAACGTTCGCCAACCAGTTCGCAGCAACGGCGAAGATTGCCGGGGAACGCTGCAAGTCGCCGCGCCGGCGCCGGCACCCTTCCTCCCGCTAGGTGGTGCGGCGGCGCTGACGACCACACGCGCGGCGCTCACGGCGCGGCTCGATCCGGAGCGCACCATCGCAGTGCGCGCCGGAGCGCGCGTGCCGCTCGGCACCGCCGGCGATCCGCTGGCCGCGATACGCAACGCTCCATCGTTTCCGCAAGCGATGTACGCAGCGCTCGCCGAGCTCTCTCCGGAATGGATGCTGCCGGGAATCTCCGCGGTTCCCAACGACAGCGCGATGGGCTTGGTGCCCAACGACGCGTTCGTCGAGGCATACCTTGTGGGACTCAACGAGGAGATGTCGCGCGAACTGTTGTGGCGGGGGTTTCCGCTCGATCTGCGGGCCACGTTCTTCCAGAATTTCTGGGCATCGACGCCGGACATCCCTCCGATCGGCGGCTTCGCCGCAGCCGGCGGACTCGGCTCGCACGTAACTAATGCAGCTGGAGCGAATCCGATCGTGTTGCTCGTGCGCGCCTCACTGTTCGCGCGCTACCCGAACGCCGTTGTCGCCGCGGTACAGGCGCAATGGTCGGGGTCGCTGCGCACGCTCTCAAGCAATCGGACCTATCCGCTCTTTCGCGGCACGATCGGCAACGACATCACGTTCTTCGGGTTCGACATCGCCGATCCGCGCGGCAATCCCGATCCAACCAAGAACGATCCCGGCTGGTATTTCGTGATCGAACAACATGCGACTGAACCGCGCTTCGGGCTGGAACCGGAAAGCTCGACGACGACCAATGCGACCTGGAACGACCTCAGCTGGAACGACGTGACGCTCAGCGGTGGGTTTCTCAATCCGGCGACAGCGCCCACGACGCCGACGCGCGAAGGCGTGGCGTGGAGCGCCGGCGCGGCGACGATGGCGTTCGTGTTGGAACGGCGCCCGGTGCGCGTGGCGATGCATGCGCTCGCATTGCTCGGGCCCGCAGCGGCCGCGGAGCAACCATGAGTTCCCCGGTTGGCGCCTCACAGCTGAGCCCCTTCGTTCGGGGCACGACAAATCCTGCCGTTTACTATCTGCAGAACGGCACGGCACGGCTGGTGCCCGACGCGGCGACGCTGACATACATGTCCGCCGGCCAGCAGGTTCGCACACTTAGCGATGCCGACATGGCCGCCCTGCCTAAGGGCGTGCCTCTGCCGTCACGGACCGACAGCACGCTGCTTATCGAAAGTGTCTCCGCTGCAACACAAGCGGGGTTGGCGTTCCTCATGCAAGGAGGACTGAAGCGGCGTATCCCCGACGCCCAAACTGTGGCAGCCATCGAGAACGGCGGCGTGCAATCGCATTTAGTTTCTCCCGCCGATGCTGCCACCATTCCCGACGGCACGCCGATGCCCTCTCGCGCCGACGGCACCGTGTATCAGGGCACCGGCGGCACGTTTGCCTACCTAGTTCAGAAGACCCTGAAGTGCGCGGTGCCCGACGCGACGACGCTGCGCGACGCTGGCCACGACCCGTCGACCGCTTTGCCGATTTCAGCGCCGGACCTGGCCGCAATTCCGAACGGTAATCCGCTGCCCTCGACCAGCAAATTTCTCCATCCACCCTCGGCGCAGGTGCCGCTGCTGCTCTTGCCAGTGCGGCTGGAGACAGCGTTCTCCGGCAACGAGCTATGGGTTCGCATCTTTCCGGACACTGTGCACGCCAACAGCTTCGAAGCTGCACTGACCGACGACGAGGCGTCGGCGCGCGCGCAGTTCCTCGCGATTGCCTCGAGTGACACCAGCGCGCGCAAGGCCGCCTTCGCGGCGCTCGTGCGGCAGTTCGGCACGGCGCGCGCGGCGTATTTGAGTAGCGGCGATGCCACCACGGCGACCAAGGCTGCCGATTGGACGATCGCGCCCTTTACGAACCTGCTGCCGAACGCTGGATCGTGCTCGGATACAACGGCACGGCGCCGGCACAGGTACTGGCGATCGGCAGCCCGATCGCGGATTCGCTCGCGGTCGGGCCGGCGCCGAACGGACAGGGGCCAACGAGTGACGCTGGTATCGCGTGGATTCGGGACTTCGACGCGGCGGTCGCGGCCGGCATGGGGGTTCGCGTCACGCTGCCGGCAGGCGCGGCGCCGGGTTACGACAAGCTGGTCGTGCTGGGCCTGCGCAGCACGCTCGCGCCCGCCGACGCAAGTGCTCGTTTCGCGTCGGTCTTGCAGGCGCATCATTACAGTGACGGGCTGGCACTGCTGCCGCGCGATGCCGCGACGAACAACACCGAGACGACTCCCTCGGCGTATTCCACAGCCGACCCGGATTACGACGCCCTCTTCGCGATCGAGCAAGGACCGGCGCTCTGCCCCGTCGACCGACCGGGGACGGCGACCGGCTGCGCGCGCGCTCGGCATCGATCCCGCCACTTTCGCGCACGTGTCGGGCGCCAACGGTGGCGGCGACGAGCAGGCCGCGGCGATGAACGCCGCGTTGTGGCCCGCGACGTGGGGCTACTATCTCGAACAACTCGTCACGGGCTCGGTACCGAATCCGGACACGACGCAGCCTGCAGTCCGCGACCACTTCGCGGCCTACGTGCGCGCACGCGGTCACTATCCGGCGCTGATGGCCGGGCGGCAGCCCTACGGCGTGTTGCCCGTTTGCTGGAGCGCGCAGTGGGCGGCGCTGCAGAGCGACCCGGTGCAGACACAGCTTGCGCCGTTGCTTGCGAAAGTGCGTGCAACGTGGGAGAACTCGGTCACGAACGTGCCGCGATTGACCGGCGCGAGCGACGCAGAGGCGGCGCTCGTTGCGGTGCTCGGGATGACGCCGAGCTCGGTCTCTTACGCCGCGCGCGGGATGATCGGACCCGAATACGCCTTCACCTTTTTCAATTTTGCCAACACCGAGCTCGACACGACATGGTGGGCCGCGCTTGCGAAGAAGACGGCGCCGGATGCGGCGATGATCGGCGGCGCGCTCCCCGCGTCACGGCTCGCGAACGCGACGTACATTCGAGAGCCCCGCAGCCTGGGCTCGGAGCTCGTCGCGGATGCGCCGCTCGCGGGGCAACCGGCGCCCGCGTACGTAGCGCAACTGGCGGCGATGGGCTGGCAGGCGCTGCGCGACGCGACGGCGCCGCAAACGCCTGCGCCGCTGTTCTTCTATCTGTTGCGTTACGCGGCACTACGCGCCTACGTCGATGCGGCGTTCGATCTATTGCTCGCGGCGAACGGAGCGCAGCCGGCGGAACGTATCGAAGCGGAGCTCGTCGGGTTCGACGCGACGCGACCAGACGCGTGGAGCGTGCTGGAGCGTACGTTGCCCGGTCGTGGCGCGGTCGGTACGGTCCTCGACGGTTTGAAGCAGGATCCGAGCGTGCCGGCGTTCGCGGCGTTCTGGAAGGCATTCGGGGCTCTCGCGACTTTTTCGGCAGCTGACTTGGACGCAGCGACACGCGAGGTGTTCGACCTGGCATCGTACCGGCTCGACTCCTGGATCAGTTCGCTCGCGGAGTCCCGGCTCGACCACACGCGCGCCGCGAATCCCAACGGCGGCATCGTGATCGGCGGCTACGGCTGGCTGGAAAACGTGCGGTCGGCGACGACCCCGCCCGCATCGACCGGCTACGTCCACGCGCCCTCGGTTGACCGCGCGGTGTCCGCGGCGGTCCTGCGCTCGGGATACCTTGCACACGCGGGCGATGCAGGGCGGCCGTTCGCGCTCGACCTCTCCTCGCAGCGCGTACGCCTTGGGCTGCATCTGCTCGCCGGGATGCGCGCAGGGCAGTCGCTTGGAGCGCTGCTTGGCTATCGTTTCGAGCGCGCGCTGCACGAGGCTGGACTAGATCGGTTCATCGACGCGTTCCGCGCAGTTGCGCCAAGCGGTGCGGCGAATGCGCTTGACGTCGTGGACGGGCTCGCGCTTGTGCGCGGATTTCAAACGAGCGCAACGTTTTGGAGCGCCGCGGGATTGCCGGCGAGCGGAACTCCGGAACGGACGAGCGCTACGGCGGTGCTCGAGACCGTCGCGAATGCGGTCGACGCGGTAGCAGATCTCTCACTGGCCGAGAGCGTCCATCAACTGACGCGCGGCAACACGCTGCGTGCGGGTGCGGCGCTCGATACGATCGCGCGCGGCGACGGTCCGCCGCCAGACATCGATTTCGTCGACACGCCGCGCAGCGGTATTGCCTCGACCTATCGCGTGCTGAGCCTTGCGCTGGAGACGACGGCGACCGGATGGGCATCGACCCCACGCGCGGCGGCAGAGCCACGGCTGAACTCTTGGGCCGCTGCGCTGCTCGGCGATCCGTCACGCGTGCGGTTGCGGGTCGCGTTTGCGGCGACGCCGTCGCCGGTGACGGCGGAATTCGGCTTCAACGAGCTCAACCTCGCGCCGCTCGATGTGCTCGCGCTGCCGGAGGCAGCAAACGGGGGCTCTGACCTGGTAGCGCGCATCCTCGCGGCGGCCGGCGCGCATCGGCCCACCGGCGTGACGGCCGATGCCGCACCGAGCCTGGTGAGCGAGCGCAATCCGGCGTGGACAGCGCAGACGATTGGGCTCGGCGAATGGCTCGTGCTTGCACAGGCCACGGCGCGGGTGGTCAATGGTGCGCGAGCGCTCGGTCCACCGGACTTCGCCGGGCCGAACGACACACCCGTCGCGGTGGATACGGCGGAATTGCAAGCGCGCGCGGATGCCGCGGAGTCGCAAGTGCGCGCCGCGAGCACCGCGCTCGCGCAATCGCCGGTAACGGCGGCAGCCTTGCTCGGCGCCGCCGCGTTCGGCGTGAGCGGCGCGATCCCGGCGACGGATGCGACCGCGTGGCCCGCGCAGGCGGCTGCCGCGCTCGCCGACCTCACCGCGCGTACGGCAGCTCTCGACGCACTCGCTAACGGGTTCAATCGTTCGACCGCGGCGGCGGATATGCAAGTCGTGCAAGACATCTCGCGATTACGGGCGACGTTCGGCTCGTCGTTCGTGGTGTTGCCGGCGTTCGCCGCAGCCGCTACGGCGTCGTTCGCCCAGCTGTGGGCCAACAGCGCGTCGTTGCAAGGAGGTGATGCATTCGCATCGACACGGTTCTTGCAACGCGCGGCGCGCGTGCGTGCGGGCCTCGCGCGGATGGACGCGGCGATGCTCCTCGCGGAGAGTCTGGCCGGTGCGCCGTTCGCGCTGCCGTCCGTCGCGCAGCTACCTGCCGTCGCGGGCGACCGCTGGGGCGGACTCGATACCGCGCCACCGCCAACGAACAGCACGCTCTCGCTTGTTGCCTGGACACCCGGAGCACAACCGGCCGGTGCGCAGATCGCGGGATTGTTGATCGACGAGTGGATCGACGTCGTGCCGGCAACGACGCAGACAACCGGTGTCGCCCTCGACTACCCCGATCCGGGTGCACGTGCGCCGCAGGCGATCTTGCTGGCGGTGGCACCAGACACATTCCCGGAGTGGACGCTCGAATCGGTCGAAGGCTCGGTGCTCGAGGCTCTCGACCTCGCAAAGATTCGCGGTGTGGATCCCGACGCGCTTGGCGCGCTCGGCCACTACTTACCGGCGCTCTATTTCCCGTACAACGCGACCAACCGCGACTCCCGACGTACCGTCGATCGATTTCACCGTGGTGCGCGTCGTGGAGCGGGAGGTGACTGGCTGATGGCTTCGATCACGACGTGGAACCGCATCGAACCGCGCGCACGCTCGGGTGATCTGTCCGAAGGGCTCGCCGCCCGCGCGCACGATCCGTTGTGGCTCTTGTGTCGGCAGTGGCAGGTCGGCGAGTTTGCCGGGCACGATGGCGGCTCACCGATTTTGGCGTCTTTCTCGTCAAGCACGACGGCGCTCGACCGGTGCGCGACCGGCACTGGTGCGGCCGGGGCGTATGACGGATCGACCCGCTCGAGGCGGTCGTCGAACGCGAGACCGTGCGGCCGGCGGCAGCGAGCGGCGACGTGCGGCAAGCCGCGGAGGCGGGCTTGCAGTTCGCCCGGATGCTCGCGCACGCGAATGTCGCGCCGGCGATCGCGGCGGCCTACCTCGCCGCGTATCCGATCAGCGCACAGACCGGCGACGCGGAGGCGATAGCGAGCGTCGTTGCGGGACGAGCGATCGACGGAGTCAAGTTGTACGCAGATCTCCGGGCGGTGACCGCGCTGCCCGCGACGCCGGCGATTCCGACCGATGCTGCGGCGACGGTTTTCGGAGTAGTGCAGGCCTGGCGTACCTGGTACGCCTCGCTGTTCAGCGAGCCGACGAGCGGAACGGCGTGGGAAGCCGATCGGTTCGAATACAACTTCACACTGTCGTCTTCGACCGATGGCACGCAGTTCGTCGCGTCGGAGTACGACGGCGGATACGCCGATTGGTACACCTTTGATCGTGTCGCCGGTGCTGCGGCGACGCCGCCGCCCGCCGCACCGCCGGCGACGACGACGACGCTGCTAACGCCGATATCGTTTCGCGGCATGCCGGCCCGCCGGTTCTGGGAGATGGAAGATGCGGCTGTCGATATTGGCTCGCTATCGGCCGCCGCCGAAGACATCGGGCGGCTGCTGTTGCGCGAGTTCGCGCTGATTTACGGCAACGACTGGTTCGGGTTTCCGCTCGTCGTTCCGGTCGGCTCGCGTACCGCGCTCGCATCACTAACGGTGACCGACACGTTCCGGCAAGACAACGACGGTGCCGCACTACAGCGTCGCCGACGGCCCGAACGGCGGATGGAATATGTTTGCGCTCACCAGCGATGCGAGCGCAGCACAGGCGCCAACATCCGTTGCCGCATTGCCGCACGAGTTGCTCGTGACGGCGAGTGCCGTGGCATCGGTCGACGGCAGCGCCGTGGAAGACGTGATGCTGTTGCGCGACGAGCTCGCGACCATGGTGTGGGGCATCGAGCGCACGATCTGCGGTGCCTCTGGTTCGCCCGTCGACCTCGTGACCGCGTGGAACATGTCACTGCCGGTTGCGCCGCCGCCGTCGGCATCCGCGACGCCCCAGTACCGTCTGGGGACGACGGTGCCCGACTACTGGATTCCGTTCATGCCGGCCGCGGCGACGGCGGCAGGAACGGTGAAGCTCGTGCGGGCGAAGCTGCCGACAGCGGACCACGGCGCGCAATCGCGCGTGTTGCAAGACGTCGATTCCGGTCTGTTCATCGAGGAGATACCGCGCGAGGGCGTGCACGTCCAGCGGACCTATCGGCTTGCGCGTGGGTCAACCGGCGCCACTGCGCTGTGGTTAAGTCGTCGCAGCGGTCCCGGCAGCGGCGAGGGCCGCAGCGGTTTAGCTTTCGACCTACTTGAGTAGATGGCGATCGGACGCCTGCTCAGATTGGCGCCACGCGATCTGCCCAAGGGAGTGCCTGCTCGAGTTGCGCGGCCAGTTTGATGAGCCGCTGCTCACCCTTGAGCGGCGCGACGAACTGCACACCCAGCGGCAGCGCGTCAGCCGTCCAATGCAACGGTAGTGAAATCGCCGGGCGCCCGGTCAGATTCGCCAACTGCGTATAGGGCACCCAGCCGAGGTTCTTGTCCACCATGTCGTCGACGATCTTGGTGGCGCGCAGGAAACGAGCAGTGCCGGTCTTGATCAGGGCGTCCGCCCCGTACCGCTGCACGACCGGTAGCTCGAACGCGCCGATCTTCGGCGGCGGGGTTGCCAGCGTCGGCGTCAACAACACGTCGTAGGACTCGAAGAACTCGGTCAGTCGGCGGGTGTACTCATGCCGGCGCTGGACGGCGTCCACGTACTCGACGCCACCGGTCGCGCGTCCCAGTGCGGCCATGATCAGCGTTTCGCGCTCGAACGAACCGTTGCCCGCGCCGGTCAGTCGCTTGGCCTCGGCGACTCGATAGGCGACGTTGACGAACCAGGTGAGCAGGAAGTCGCGGGCCAGCGCGGCGTCGTCGTAGGGCGCCTCTGGCAGGTCGTCGACGTGATGGCCGAGATCTTGCAGCGCGCGCTTGGCCGCCTCGACGGCGGCGCAGGCTTCACGGTGCGGTGTCGGGGTGATAGCCGACGGCACCCGCACGCCGATCCGCAGTTTCCTGGGATCAGATCCCACACACGAAGCGAACGACGACCTGGGCATGCTCGGCACGTACGGGCCGAAAGCCTCGCCGCCGCGGATGACATCGAGCATCGCGGCGGTGTCGCGCACTGTCCGCGAGACAACACCCTGCACGGCGGCGCCGTGCATCATTTCGCCGATTGCCGGGCCCATGGGTGTCAGGCCACGGCCTGGTTTCAGGCCGACCAGTCCGCAGCACGCCGCCGGGATGCGCGTCGAGCCGCCTCCGTCGTTCGCACCCGCACACGGCACAATCCCGGCCGCCACCGCCGCTGCCGACCCGCCCGAGGACCCGCCGGGCGTCCGCTGCAGATCCCACGGATTGCGCGCCGGACCCCAGGCAACCGACTCGGTGATCGCCTTCGCCCCGAACTCCGGCAGATTGGTCTTACCGAAGATGACCAGCCCCGCGTCGATCCAGCGCTGAACGACCGTCGCATGCTCGGCGACGGGCAACGACTTCAAAGCGCGCGTTCCCTGCGAGGTGGGCAGCCCCGCGTAGTCCTGCGCAAGATCCTTGATCAGGAAGGGAACGCCGGCGAACGGGCCGCGCAGATCTTGTGACGGCGAAGCCGGAATATCACGCACGATCGCGTTGATTCGCGGGTTCACCGTGGCCGCCCGCTGCTGCGCCAGCGCCAGCAGCTCCGCCGCGGACACCTTTTTGTCGGCGACCAGCTTGGCCAGCCCGGTGGCGTCGTATGCCCGATATTCCTCGAAGTTCATCGCCTCACCCTAGGCAGCGGTTCTCACTGCAGCAGGAAGTCGGCGACGATAGCGGCCATGTCGTCAACGGCATTGCGCGGCATGACTTCGAATCCGTGCGTGCTCAGGGTGGGCAGGCAAAGCAGGCCTGCGCGCGGCGTCAGCCCGCTGGCCTTGGAATGCGAGGCGTCGGACATGAATGCGCCCAGCGTCGCCGGCTGGGGCGCTAGCCCGCGCGCGGTGGCGATCTGCATCAGCCGGTCGGCGACATCTTTGTCGTATACGCACAGGGCGTCGCTGTAGCCGACGATGGGACCACCGGTGACGCTGGTCGCGTACTCCCGTTCGGTGGGCCCGACCTCCAAGGCCAGCGTGAGGGTGCCCGGCAGGCTGGCGCTGGCATAGCGAGCCACCGACCCCGCCGATCTCCTCGTTGGTGGTGAACACCAGGTAGACGTCGTCGACGGGTCGTTGCCCGCGCTCATGCAGCAGTCGGGCGGCGCGCAGCAGGGCGGTCACCGCGGCACGGTCGTCAAGGAAGTAGGCGCCGACGTAATTGCCAAACTGGACCAGATCTCTCTTGCTGCGGTCGACGCATACCCGGGTGCCGGCATGCACGCCCGCGGCGGCGAGGTCTTCGGGGGTGCGGCCGGTGAAGACGTAGACGTGCTGCCAGTCCAGCGCGCGGTCACCCTGGTCGGGTTTGGTCTCCCAGATCCGCGGGCTCTCCTGGGTGGTGTGCTCGGAGCCGAGCGTGAGCACCGCGGTGAGCGTCTGGTGCTCGCCGAGCACGGCGACCGGCCCGAGGCCGAAATTGCCGGGGTACATCATGCCGAGCTGCGTCAGGTGCAGCGTGCCGTCCGGCTCGACCCGCTTGACCAGCATGGACAGTTCGTCCATGTGCGCCATGACCCGCGTCCCCGCGCCGGGCCCGAGACGTCAAGCGGTGGCGATGGTCGTGCGCCGCGGGTCGTCGCGCGCTGGGCGTCGCGGCGATATAGCCGATCAGGTTGCCGGCGTCGTCGGTCCACATGTCATCGACGAAGGGTTGCAGTTCGCGGGCACACACGGCCCGTACCGCGTCTTCCTGGCCGCACGGCCCGTAGGTCCACAACAGCTCTTGCAGAGGTCTTCGGTGGAGTTCTGGTCACGCGGCGCCATCGGGTCCCTTTCTGTCAGTTCCAACCGTATCGGCGGCGCCTCGGGCGTGGTGCGCGGCGGTTTGCAGAGCTTGTCCAAGTGGTAGCCGCAAGGGGTATCGCTGCGCGATGCTAGGGACGAGGATCCTTGGCAAAGGAACGAAAGAAGGACTGCGGTGAACGAAGAGCAGCGCAACGTGATGGCATCAGGGCGTGGCTTTATCGCTGCGTTGGATCAAAGCGGTGGCAGCACCCCAAAAGCGTTGAAGCTGTATGGGATTTCGGAGGACGCTTACCACAACGACGAGCAAATGTTCAATCTCATCCACGAGATGCGCGAGCGCCTCATGTCGAGCCCCAGCTTCTCCGGGGACAAGGTACTGGCAACCATTCTTTTCGAGCAGACGATGGACCGTGCCATCAACGGTGAGGACACCGCGGCGTTCCTGTGGAAACAGAAGCACATCGTGCCGTTTGTGAAGGTTGACCAGGGGCTCGCCGACGCTGACAACGGTGTTCAGCTGATGAAGCCGATGACAAAGCTCGACTCCTTGTTGGAGCGGGCCGTCGACAAAGGCATTTTCGGCACGAAGATGCGCTCGTTCATCCAGGAGCCGAACCAGGGCGGGATCAAAGCGATCGTCGACCAGCAGTTCGAGTACGCGCACAAAATCGCTGAGCGCGGGCTCATGCCGATCATCGAGCCCGAGGTGAGCATCAAGAGCCCCGACAAAGCCAGAGCGGACAGGCTGCTGGTGGACGAGCTGAAGAGCAAGCTCGACGGGTTGGCCGACGACGGCAGGTCATGCTCAAGCTGACGTTGCCGGACGAGAACGACCTATATGCACCGCTGATCGAGCATCCCCGCGTCCTGCGTGTGGTCGCGCTGTCCGGCGGCTACACCCTCGCCGAAAGTTGCGCGATCCTGGCTCGCAATCACCATCTCATCGCCAGCTTCTCCCGGGCATTGACCGAGGGCCTGGCCATCGACCAGAGCGATGCGGAATTCGACGAGAAGCTCGGCGCGAATATCGACGAGATCTACGCGGCCTCGATCACCTAGCCGCTCTCCCACCGGCTCGAGCCGCAGACCGCCGACAACGCCTACCGGTCGGCGTCGGGCCAAACCGGCGCGTACGAGTCGGTTTGTCTGAATTCGCCACAAAAACCATTTCGCACATTATGTATGACTTTCACAACACGGAACGCCGTGAAACGTAGATTGGTCGCGCACAAGGAAAGTCCAGCCTTACGGCCTATTCAGCTGCGTTTGCGATAAAGAGCCTGCATCCAATACATGATATATTTTCGGTCATGGCTAAATCCCCCGTGGTCGACACCGCGAAGACGGTCGGCGACATGATCGACACCGGGACCGACCTGACCTGGCGCTATCTGCTGCCTAATCGCAAAGATCTCAGCGCCAGCGCGACGCTGGTGCTGAACAGGGTCAACCGGGAAGGCCCGATGCGGCTGACCGCGTTGGCAGCAGCCGAGGACATCAGTCAACCGGCCATGACGCAGTTGGTGCAGCGAATGGAACGTCAAGGCCTGCTCGAGCGATTGAGCGACCCCGAAGATGGTCGGGCCGCTTTGGTGGCGATCAGCGAGGCGGGCCGGGAGCTGTGGGACCGACGCACGGAAGGTCGCCGGGAGCGTCTCGCGAACTTGTTGGCCGAGTTGTCGGCAGAAGATGCGCGGGCGTTGCTGCTGGCCGCGCACGTCGCGATTCCGATCCTGCGACAACTTCTGGCAATCGCGGATTCTCAAGCGGAGCCGGCCGAGTCTTCGGCGTGAGTGCTGGCCAGACGCCCGCAAGCCCCGCGGCTGTCTACTACATGCCGTCTATTATCTAAACGCCGGCCCTTGGTTAGCTGACATCTCGAAACCAGTTATTAACCAGGGATGTCTGGCCTCTGCCTTGACTGGTTGCATCGTGCACATGATATAAGGCTTAGTTGTCGAGGTCCGATACGTCTGTTTGGCGTGGGTCGATACGGCACCAGTGCCGCAGCGGTCCACGTCTACCCGGAGAGCCGGCTGACCCGGGGGTGGATTGCCGTTTTCAGATCAAGGGAGCCATTCACTGGGTTAGCGTGAAGCTACGTTCGGCGGCGGAGCGAAGGAGCGGATTGATGGAATCGGCTTTGTTTGGTTTTGTGACCATAGTCTCCCTTGCGCTGGCCTTGGTGTTCGCTGCCTTTGCTGGCGTATACGTAAGGCGGCTCGAGGCTCGGAGCTTTAATCCGATAGGCGACGAAATAGGCGGTGCCAGAACAGTTACGCGTAAAGTGCGCAAGGGTGAACCCATGTCGGCGGATGAGTTGGACTATGCGAAGCAAATCATCGGTGCCCGTAGCTCCTTGATCACGTTCTGCATCCCCGCCACCTTGTTCATGCTGGGACTCTTTTATGTGTTTGGCAGTCTTTACCACTTGCATGGAGCGACGCCCTCCGAGCGGACATTTCTCGGGGTGTTCCCCATGCTGGCCGCGATGAACTTCACGACTCAGATTCTCCGCAGCATAAGGTTGAAAAGGCGTCTGCGGAAGATGTCATGAATCAATTCAAGGCATGTGGTGCTGCCGTTTCGGTGATTCCGGTGCGTTGGATGTTGATTCTTGCGCGCTGCGCGTTCCTGCGGAGGCTGGTAGTCTCATATCGGCCTTATCTCAATCTAGTTGATATATGGCCGAGGTAGGCGCAGGGAGAACACGAGGTCGGGGACCGGATTCCGAAAGGTGATGGAGTGAGCCCTCGTTCAGTCGGCAGGACTGTCTTGGCGCGAGTCTGGATGCCTTTAGTTGCTGTCGTCGCGGTCGGCGTGGGTGCGGTGGCCATGTGGAAGGTGCACCAGTTTTCCGAGCCGCCTCCTGTCGTCACCGTCAATGAACCGGCGGCGCCACCGGAGTTCAGTATCAAACGGCTGACGTATGAGTTGTTCGGCTCCGTCGGGCAAGGGGGGATGCTCGTCTGGGTGGACATCGACGGGCATCCGCATCAGGTCAATCTCACGACGTTGCCGTGGTCGCACACGGAGTCGACCACGCTCACCGTGGTGTCCGGCAGCATCTCGGCGCAGGTTCATGGTGGTCAAGTCGGCTGCCGGTTGCGGGTGAATGGCGTTGTCCGCGCTGAACAGTCCGACACCCATCAGGATGCACACGTCTTTTGCCTGGTGAAATCCGCATGAGCGAGCATCGGGTGGAGCCTCCGGCGAAACGCCCGTTCGTGCCCAGAATGGTTCGCGCCTTCGCGATACCGATCATCGCCTTTTGGGCCCTTCTCGCGGTGTCGACGAACACCTTCATACCGCAGGTGGAGAGGGTCGCAGAAGAGCTCGCGGGGCCGGTGGTCCCGCACTACGCACCGTCGCAGCGGGCGTTGCTGGCCATCGGTGCGAAGTTCCAGGAGTCCAATTCGACCAGCTTGGCCATGGTCGTGCTGGAAGCCAACCGGCCACTGGGCGACGGGGACCATCAGTACTACGACGATTTGATGCGTCGGCTGCTGCAAGACACCAAGCATGTGCAGTCCGCCATAGACCTGTGGGGGAAGCCGATCACCGCGGCGGGGGCGCAGAGCCTCGACGGCAAGTCCGCGTACGTGCTGTTGCGTCTCGCGGGCGATATCGGCCAAATGCAAGCGAACGAGTCCGTTGCTGCCGTTCGGGATATCGTCGCGAAGGACACGCCGCCACCCGGGCTCAAGGTCTACGTCAGCGGCGCGGCGCCGCTCGCCAAGGACACGGTGGCTATTGCGAATTCAAGCCTGAATGACATCACGATCGTGACGATCTTCCTCATCATCGGGATGTTGCTGCTGGTGTACCGCTCCCCGTCACCCTGTTTGTGCCCTTGGCCGGAGTTCTGTTCGAGATGCTGGTCGCGAAGGGGGTTATCGCAACCCTCGGGCATCTCGGGTACATCGAGCTCTCGTCATTCGCCGTGAACATCGTCGTCGCGCTGACCCTGGGAGCGGGAACGGATTACGGCATCTTCTTGATGGGCCGCTATCACGAGGCGCGACACGACGGCGAAGGCAGGGAGGAGGCGTTTTACACCGCGTATAAGAGTGTCACGCCCGTCATCCTTGGCTCGGGGCTGACGATCGCGGGGGCGTGTTACTGCTTGACTTTCGCGCGACTCAACTACTTCCACACCATGGGGCCGGCCGTCGCGATCGCCATGCTGTTTACCATCGCCGCAGCGCTGACGCTCGGCCCGGCCTTCTTGACCGTGGGCAGCCTTTTCGGGCTCTTCGACCCAAAAAGCAAGGCCAAGGCACATCTGTATCGGCGGATCGGGACGAGCGTGGTGCGGTGGCCGGTGCCTGATCCTCGCGGCCAGTTCCGCCGCCGTGTTACTCGGGGCGATCTTCGTGCCGACGTACCGGCAGAACTACGACGACCGTGAGTACCAGCCGCGCAGTGGCTCCGCCAATCAGGGTTTCCAGGCGGCGGATCGGCACTTCCCGAAGAGCAAGCTGTTCTCCGAGATGCTGATGATCGAGGCGGATCATGACATGCGAAACTCGGCTGACTTCATCTCGCTGGACCGCGCGGCCAAGGCTCTCGAGCGCCTTCCCGGCGTCGCGATGGTGCAAAGCATCACCAGGCCCATGGGCCGAGCTTTGGAACATGCCACCATTCCCTACTTGTTCACCACGCAAGGAAGCGGGAACGGTCAACAGCTCCCGTTCAAC
>CAWKME010000045.1:0-10006 GCA_963850645.1 uncultured Actinomycetota bacterium
AGCGGGCTTAGATCCGCCCGGAAGGAAACATCGTCTTGACCGCCTGGGTGATCGTTGCCCGTGCGGTGGCGTCATCGGAGGGCTGCAGCGACTCGATCACCATCACGTAGCGCCGGTCGGCGCCGATGATGCCGGTGGACAGGTGCATCCAGCTGCTGCCGTCCATGCAGCACATCCAACCCTGCTTGACGGCGACCGGTTCGGCGTAGAGCCCGTCGGGAATGCCGAACCGCTGCGGGTAGCCGTCGGCGCCGATCGCGGTGGATCCGGCGAGGTCGTCGACGATGATCTCGGCGCGCGACCCAGACAAGCCCGCCGGACCCGTTGAGCAGCCTGTCGTAGTAGTGCACCAAATCCGACGCCGAGCTCACCGTGTTCCACCACCGCCCGTCGCTGGGCGGCGCGGTGGACGTCAGCCCGTACCGGTCCGCGACGTCGGTGATGATCGCCTCGCCGCCGCCCGCAGCCCAGAACGTCTCCGCGGCGCCGTCGTCGGAGGAGCGCAGCATGCTGTCCAGCGCCTGGCGGTCTGCCGGCGACAGCGGTTGTTCTCCTCCGAGCCGGCCGATCCTGTGACAGCAGTCGTCAGCGATGAACAGCTTGGCCACCGAGGCGATCGCGACGAGTTGGTCGTTGCCGTTGGACAGCATCTGCCCGGTGGTTCGGTCGAGGACCGCAACCGAGATGGTGGCGCCGTCGGCGGCGGCGTCTTGGGTGGCCTGCGCGATGCGGGCCGGCAGTCCGTCGAACCCGGGGCCGGGCACCCCTGCGGCGACTCCGGCGGCCTGATCGCCGGCGGCGGTGCGGCGACGTGGCGCGCGTGCGACGCGGCACCGGGCGCGCCGTACACCTTTGCTTCGAAGCCCAGCGACGCCGTGAGCAGCGCTGACATGGCGATCAGCAGCAGCGGCCGCGCTCGCATGGCTCTCGACCCGGTACCGTCCGCGACCAATCGCGGCCATCCGCCCGACGCGCCAGGTTAACGTTCGGCTTCCGTCCTATGTACCATTCGCCCACGTCAGCGGCGGGTCAGGCGGGTGCGGCGATTCGCCGCGATTTCACTGCCTGGGCCCGATCTGGCACAATTGACCAGTTGTCTCCAGCGGTTGTCGGCCGGCCGGTCCGCTCCCGCCTGCTGCGAGACGCGCCCAGATGCCCGAATCCATCGGCTTGGTTGACTGTCCACGCGCCCACAGCGTGAGCAGCAGCACGCAGCCGCGACCGCAAGGAAGTGTCTCCGAAATGAACACGCTGGACTTCGTCGACAAGGCGTCGCTGCGCGACGACATCCCGGCCTTCAGCCCCGGCGACACGATCAATGTGCACGTCAAGGTCATCGAGGGCGCCAAATAGCGCATCCAGGTGTTCAAGGGCGTCGTGCTGCGTCGGCAGGGCGGCGGGATCCGGGAGACCTTCACCGTGCGCAAGGAGAGCTACGGCGTCGGCGTCGAGCGGACCTTCCCGGTGCATTCGCCCAACATCGACCACATCGAGGTCGTGACCCGCGGTGACGTTCGCCGCGCCAAGCTGTACTACCTGCGAGAGCTGCGCGGCAAGAAAGCCAAGATCAAAGAGAAGCGCTGAGCTGGTGCGGCCTGCGGCCGTTCCGGTTTCGGCCGGCCTTCCAGCCCGCCGCTTACGCGGCGCGCATCGCACCTGGCTAGGCTGACGCAGTGACCGAAACCACTGACTCGTCGCCCGAGGGCAAACCCAACTCTGATTCGGCCGAGCCGAAGGTCGCGACAAGCCATCCGGCCACCACAGAATCCGGCGCTCCGGCGCCACTGACGCCGACGACGAACCCAACGGCAAGAAGCGGACGGCGCTGCGGGAAACCATCATCCTGGCAGCGATCGCACTGGTGCTCTACTACGTCATGTTGACGTTCGTGGCACGGCCCTACCTGATCCCGTCGGAATCGATGGAACCCACGCTGCACGGATGCTCGGGCTGCGTCGGCGACCGGATCATGGTGGACAAGCTCACCTTCCGCTTCGGCTCACCGCACCCCGGTGACGTCATCGTGTTCAAGGGGCCGCCGCCGTGGAACGTGGGCTACAAGTCGATCCGCTCGCACGACACCGCGATCCGCTGGGTGCAGAACACGCTGTCGTTCATCGGCTTCGTGCCGCCTGACGAGAACGACCTGGTCAAGCGGGTCATCGCGGTGGGCGGGCAGACCGTGCGAGTGCCGCAGCAACACCGGGCTGACGGTCAACGGCGCGCGGTTGAAGGAGCCCTATCTGAATCCGGCCACGATGAACGCCGACCCAGCGGTCTACCCGTGTCTGGGCCCAGAGTTCGGGCCGGTCACCGTTCCGCAGGGGCGGTTGTGGGTGATGGGGGACAACCGCACGCATTCGGCGGACTCCCGCGCGCACTGCACCAGCACCCCCGCCGACGCCATGAATGGGCTGCTGTGCACGGGTGATCCCATGGCGGGCACCGTGCCGGTGGGCAATGTCATCGGTAAGGCACGGTTCATCGTGTGGCCGCCGTCGCGGTGGGGTGGTGTGCATTCGGTGAATCCGCAGCAGAATCATTAGCCATGGCCACCACCTGGCCGCCACGGACGGTGATCCGTAAATCCTCCGGCTTGCGCACGCTGGAGTCGGCGCTGTACCGCAGCGGTCTTGGACCGGTGGCCGGAGTGGACGAGGTGGGCCGCGGCGCCTGCGCCGGGCCGCTGGTGGTCGCGGCTTGCGTGCTCGGGCCGGGGCGGCTGGAAAGCCTTGCCGCTCTCGACGATTCGAAGAAGCTGACCGAGAAGGCGCGGGAGAAGCTTTTCCCGTTGATTCGCCGCTACGCGCTGGCCTACCACGTGGTGCTCATCCCGTCGGTCGAGGTTGACCGGCGCGGCGTGCACGTGGCCAACATCGAAGGCATGCGGCGGGCGGTGGCCGGGCTATCGGTGCGCCCCGGCTATGTGCTCAGCGACGGTTTCCGGGTGCCGGGACTGCCGATGCCGTCCCTGCCGGTGATCGGCGGCGACGCAGCGGCAGCCTGTATCGCAGCCGCCAGTGTGCTGGCCAAGGTCAGCCGGGACCGGTTGATGGTGGCGATGGACGCCGAACATCCGGGCTATGGGTTCGCCGACCACAAGGGCTACAGCACGCTTGCCCACTCGGCCGCGCTGAACGACCTGGGCCCGTGTCGTGAGCATCGGTATTCCTTCATCAACGTCCGGCGGGTGGCAACCGGGTCGGGCAGCCGGTTGGTGGCCGAGTGCCGGCCGGGCAGTCCACCCGAGCCGGGCGACGATGCGGGCCGGGACTGGCCCGAGGTGGGGGTACCGCCCGCTTGCGGGGGAGAGCCGGGCAATCCGAGCCGGAGCCGAGGCCCACCGGGTCAACATGTCGCCGACGGGTGGGGAAAGATGGGACAGTACGGCCGGGCGAATACGCTTGGTCGGGCAACTGGGATCGACCCCGCGACGATGCCGACCGCTCGGGGTCGGCGGAGAAGCCGGGCGAATGGGACGGAGAAGGACGGCTGAGCAGATGAGTGCCGAAGATCTCGAAAAGTACGAAACCGAGATGGAGCTCTCGCTGTACCGCGAATACAAGGACATCGTGGGGCAGTTCAGCTACGTGGTGGAAACCGAGCGCCGGTTCTACTTGGCAAACGGTGTCGAGATGGTGCCACGCAACGCGGACGGCGAGGTGTACTTCGAGCTGCGGCTCTCTGACGCGTGGGTGTGGGACATGTACCGGCCGGCCCGGTTCGTCAAGCAGGTACGGGTGGTCACCTTCAAAGACGTCAACATCGAAGAGGTCGAGAAACCCGAATTACGGCTGCCCGAGTAGCAGCCGGCCGGCGTTACCGCTCGCTCGACGACCGATCGTCGCCGAATACCGGATTGCCGCGGTGCTCGATGACCGACCGCGCCACATCGGCGAGCTTGATGTTCAGGTCCTGCGAGTACCGGCGCAGCACGTCGAAGGCCTCGTGCTCGTCCACCCCGTTGAGCATCATCAGCATGCCCACGGCCTTCCCGATTTCCCGATTGCTCATCAGGCCGCGCCGCAAGGTGGCGACGTCCTCGCCCTGAGCGACGGCGTTGATGGCCACGCTGGCGAACGACGCCAGCACGATGGCCTGGCCGGCGGCTTGGGTGTCGAAGACGTTGGGTTTGTCGGCGAACAGATTGAGCGCGCCGGTTTTGCGCTTATCGACCAGGATCCGAAAGCCCATCGCCCCGCGCACGGGCGTTTCCGCGACAAGCCGGGCGGCCAGCTGAGGCCATTGGTTCGGCGTGGTGAGATCCGTTTCGATCTGTGGTGTCTCTTCTTCGATGGCGTCGACGCACGGCCCGTCACCGGCCGTGCGTTCCATGTCGTCGATTCGCAGCGCGATGCGGTCGCTGGCGCCGACGGTGACGTAGCGACCGTCGCGACGCACCAGCAAGCTGGCGTGGTCGCATCCCGTGACGACCAGCGTCGCCGCGACACAGATGGCCGCATAGACCTCGCTCGGCTCCGAGCCCTGATAGATGATCTCGGCCAGCGCCGAAAAGACCGTGCCTGGGTCTGCTGTAGCCGGTGTTACCCCGGAGCCGTTGTTCCCCTCGTCTGCCACGTCATCCATCATTTCAGGCCGCTTCCACCGCTGCCATTGGATTGGCGTTTCAGACGGTTTCGCGGGGGCGTCAAGATCCCGTAAGGAAGAAAGCGGCCAGTCCCGAGATCGGTTAGGAATGTCTGGTGACGGGTTTGGCCGACGAGCAGCGCATCGCGCCGTCTTTCTACGACGGATGGAAGCGGGTCTTCCTCGGGAAGCCGATGATCACCGACGACCTTCAGCACGAGAAGTTGTCGAACCCCGTTGCGCTCGGCGCACTTTCGCCGGATGCCATCTCGTCGACCGCTTATGGTCCCGAGCAGATCATGGTCGAGTTGCTGCCGGCCGCCGGGATGGCCGCGTTTGTGTTGTTGCTGCCGCTGGTCGGCGTGATCCTGCTGATTCTGCTGCTGGTGACCGCGTCGTATCGGCAGGTCGTCATGGCCTACACCCGGGCCGGCGGTTCCTACATCGTGGCCAGGGAGAACTTCGGACCCCGGGTGGCGCAGATCGCGGCCGCAGCGCTGTTGATCGACTACGTCGTCACCGTGGCGATCCAGTGCGCGGCCGGCACGGTGGCGGTGGCGTCCGCGATACCGGTGCTGGGCCCCTACAGCCTGGAAATCTCGGTCGGTGCGGTGCTCGTCTTCTGCTACGCGAACCTGCGCGGATTGCGGGAGGCGGGCCGGACATTCGCGGTGCCGACGTACTGGTTTATCGGCATGCTCACGCTGATGATCGTGGTCGGGGTTGCTCGGGAAATCTTCGGGAATCTGCCGCAATACGATCCGCAGCACCTTGACGGAGCGGTGCCGGTGCACCAGGGCAACGGCTTGGTGATGGGCGCGACGATTCTGATCATCCTGCGGGCATTCGCCAACGGCGGCTCCTCGCTGACCGGGGTCGAGGCGATCTCCAACACGGTCAACCTGTTTCGTAAGCCCGAAGGCACTAACGCGCGCCGGGTGCTGACCATCATGGCTACGGTTCTCGGGCTGTTGTTGGCCGGTGTGGCCTGGCTCGGCTTCGCCACTCGTTCCGTTCCGTTTTCCGCCGGATATCCGTCGATGCTCTCCGAGATCGGCCGGGCGGTCTTCGGCCACGGAATCATCGGCAACGTCTTGTACTTCCTGTTGCAGGCGGCGAGCGCGGCGATCTTGTACAACGGTGCCAATACCAGCTTCAACGGTTTTCCGGCGCTGACTCACTTTGTTGCCGAGGACAGCTTCCTGCCACGGCCGTTGATGAAGCGCGGTCATCGGCTGGTGTTCTCCAACGCCATCATCCTGCTGACCATGCTCGCGGTGGCGCTGTTGATCGCCACGGGAGGCGGGGTCAACGCGCTGGTGCCGATGTTCGCGATGGGCGTGTTCACCGCATTCTCGATGGCCGGCTACGGCATGACCAAACACCATCTGACCCATCGTGGGCCCGGCTGGCGCTACAAGCTGGCGATCAACCTGTCCGCGGGCATCTTGTCCACGAGTGTGGTGGCGATCTTCGCGATCGCGAAGTTCACCGAGGGCGCCTGGCTGGTCGTGGTGGTCTTCCCGATTCTGGTGTTCGTGTTGATGCGCCTCAACCGGCAGTACCGCGCCGAAGCCTCGGTCTTGGAGACGTCGCTCACCGAGCGTCCCGACCTGGACAAGCACGACCGGCATCGGGTGTTCGTCTTTGTCGACAGTCGTCGACTTGGCCGAGATCGAGGCGATGCGCTACGCGAAGGGGCTGCACGCCGACGAGCTGGTCGCGGTGCACTTCGTGTTGGACGGGGCTCATGCCGCGCGGCTGCAGGAGCGCTGGCAGCACTTCGGGCACATCACCGAGTTGCGACTGGTCCGATGCCTGGATCGCAACTTGAGCCGGGCCGCCCAGGAGCTGGTTTCGCGAGTAACGCGGGACCATCCGGACACCAAGGTGACGGTGCTGTTGCCGCGCCGAACGTATTCGCCGCTGTTGGGCCGGCTGTTGCATGACCGCACCGCCGACAAGATCGCTCGGGTGGTCAGTCGGATCCCGGGAGCGAGCGCGCAGATCGTTGCATACGATATTGCGTCTCGGATCGCGCAAGCCCAGGCTGACCGGGCAGCTAATGCCGAGCAAGCTGCTCAAGCTTTGGAGTCCACCGAAGAGGTGCAGGTCACAGCCCCCGTTATCTGACTGCCCGCGTCCACGAAAGCGGCGCTGGATCGTAGTCGCCGCTACGCCAACCTGGAGAGGGTATCGGTGTGAGGTACCTGGGAAAAAACCGCGGGTTGGATGCCAAAGGCGCTCGGGCCGTTGGCCGTGGAATGCCGCACCCGGCCAGAGGGGCTAATCTTCTCGTTCGTAGGCTTTCGACACCTTCAACGGCGGGAAGAATGCAACCGTGACAGATTTGTCTGAAGACCAGATGGCCCCGTCGACTTTTCACGATGGGTGGAAGCGGTTCTTTCTTGGGAAGCCGCTGATCAGCGAGCATCTGGAACACGAGAGTTTGTCGAATACCGTTGCACTAGGGGCGCTTTCACCGGATGCGATCTCCTCGACCGTCTACGGTCCAGAGCAGATTATGGTCGAGTTGCTGCCGGCGGCGGGGATGGCTGCGTACGTGCTGGTGCTTCCGATCGCCGGTGTGATCTTGTTGATTTTGGCGTTGGTGACCGGGTCGTATCGCCAGGTGGTGATGGCGTATACCCAACGGGGCGGCTCTTACGTCGTGGCGCGGAGCAATTTCGGGCCCGCGCATCGCGCAGATCTCGGCGGCCGCGCTGTTGATCGATTATGTGGTGACCGTGGCGGTGCAGTGCGCGTCGGGCACGTTTGCGGTGGTGTCGGCGGTACCGGCACTGGGCCCCTACCACTTGGCAATCACCGTGGGCGCGTTGCTGCTCATGTCTTACGCCAACCTGCGCGGAATGCGGGAGGCGGGCCGGATATTCGCCGTGCCGGTCTACGCTTTCATCGTCATGCTCACGGTGATGATCGTGACCGGTGTGGTTCGCCAAATCTTCTGGGGTTTACCGCAATACGATCCGGCGCACATTGCCGGGGCGGTGCCGGTCCATCAGGGCAACGGTTTGATTATGGGTGCGACGGTTCTGGTATTGCTGCGGGCATTCGCCAACGGCGGCACCTCGCTGACCGGGGTCGAGGCGATCACCGACGCGGTCAATGTCTTTCGTCAGCCGCAAGGCCCCAACGCGCGTCGGGTCCTCACCCGAATGGCCTGTGTCCTCGGGTTCTTGTTGGTTGGTGTCATCTACCTGGTGCATGCCACCCACGCCACTCCGTTTGTCGCTGAATATCCGTCGATGCTGTCCGAGGTTGGCCGGGCGGTCTTCGGCAACGGGGTGATCGGGAACATCACGTACTTGCTGCTGCAGACGGCCAGCGCGGCGATCTTGTTCTTCGGTGCGAATACCAGCTTCAACGGTTTTCCCGCGCTGACGAGTTTCATTGCCGAGGACAGCTTTCTGCCGCGGCCGATGATGAAACGTGGTCATCGTTTGGTGTTTTCCAACGCCATCATCGTGCTGACTGCACTGGCGGTGACACTGGTGATCGTGACCGGCGGCTCGGTCGACGCGGTGGTGCCGCTGTTTGCGATGGGCGTGTTCACCGGATTCTCGATGGCCGGCTACGGCATGACCAAACACTGGCTGACCCATCGTGGGCCCGGTTGGCGACGCAAGTTGGTGATCAACCTGTCGGCGGGGATCTTGTCGACGATCGTGGTGGGCATCTTCGCGGTGGCCAAGTTCACCGAGGGAGCCTGGCTGGTCGTCGTTGTCATGCCGATGCTGGTGTTGGCCTTGATGCGGCTCAACCGGCAGTACCGCGCCGAGGCGGCGGTGTTGGAGATGTCTCGCAACGAGCGTCCCGAGTTCGCCAAGCATGACCGGCATCGGGCGTTCGTCTTTGTGGATAGCGTCGACCTCGCCGAGGTCGAGGCGATGCGCTACGCGAAGGGGCTGCACGCCGACGAGTTGACCGCAGTGCACTTCGTGATCGACGCGGCTCATGCCGCGCGGTTGCAGCAGCGCTGGGAGCACTTCGGACACACCACGCCGTTACGGTTGGTCGACTGCCCGGATCGCAATTTGAGTCGGGCCGCCCAAGAGATGGTGGTGCGAGATCTGAAGGACCATCCGGACAGCACCGTGACGGTACTGCTGCCGCGCCGCACGTATGCACCGTGGGTGGGCCGGCTGCCACATGACCGCACCGCCGACGAGATGGCTGCGGTCATCAGCAGGGTCCGGGTGCCACGGCCCAAATCTTGGCCTACGACGCGGAATTTCGGATATCGCGGGCAGCTGCGGCCCGGCGGGGGACCAACCGGTCTAGTGTCGTGAGTCATTAATTCGTTCCGGTTGTTAGACTGGGTCATGCCGCCTCCGCGTGCCGCTGAGATCGTGTTGACCGATGCCGAACGTGCCGAGTTGGAGGGGTGGACGCGGCGGCGCAAGAGTGCTGCGGGTCTGGCGTTGCGGTCGCGAATCGTGCTGGCGGCGGCCGACGGCGGGCAATTCGGATTGGCGCGCGGCTTGGCGTATCACGGTCGACGGTCGAAGGTGGCGCAACAGATTTGTAGTGGACCGCTGCGATGGGTCTGCTCGATGAGCCGCGGCCCGGGCCGGCCGCGGGTGGTCGGCGATGACCAGTCGAGGCGCTGATCACCGCGACGCTGGAGAACGACTCCGCACGATGCCACGCACTGGTCGACCCGGTCGATGGCCAGCATGTGGGGATGAGCCAGTCGACGGTGTCGCGGGTGTGGCGGGCATTCGGATTGGCTCCGCACAAACAGGATTCGTGGAAATTGTCCAAGGATCCGCTGTTCGTCGAGAAGGTCCGCGACGTCGTCGGGCTGTACCTGAATCCGCCGGAGCGGGCGCTGGTGCTGTGTGTGGACGAGAAGACCCAGATCCAGGCGCTCAACCGCACCGCGCCGGTGTTTCCGATGCTGCCCGGCACGCCGGCGCGGGCCAGCCACGACTACGTGCGCCACGGCACCTCGAGTTTGTATGCCGCACTGGATCTGACCACCGGTCAGGTCATCGGCTCGCTCCACGCCCGCCATCGCGCCCAGAGTTCTTGGCATTCCTGAAGAAGATCGACGCCGAGGTGCCCGCCGATCTCGAGTGCACCTGGTCCTCGACAACGCCTCGACACACAAAACACCGGCGGTGAAACGTGGCTGACCGCCCATCCGCGCTTCGTCCTGCACTTCACCCCGACCAGCTCGTCCTGGCTCAACCTGGTCGAACGCTGGTTCTCCGAACTGACCACCAAGAAACTGCGCCGCGGCACCCACACCTCGGTGCGCCAACTCAACACCGACATCCGCGCCTGGATCAAGACCTGGAACGACAACCCCCGCCCCTACGTCTGGACCAAAACCGCCGACCAAATCCTCGCCAGCATCGGCAACTACTGCCAAGAATTAATGACTCAGAACACT
>CAWKME010000046.1:0-16124 GCA_963850645.1 uncultured Actinomycetota bacterium
TAGCAAGGTCAACGAGGTTGTCCTGTCTCAATTCAGTTGGCGCATAACTATTTTCGTATCTGCGTTGCGTCAGGATGATCGAGAACTTTGGATGGGTGGGCTAATATCACCCTCGATATACGTTACTAACAGCGCGAGGAGTGATCTTGACCGATCTTGCCGGATCTATGGGTAAGTTATTAGCGATGTGGATGGATCGCGATCCGCAGTCCCGCAGGTCTTCGATCGAGACATATCTTGCTCCTGACGTGGAGTTTCGCAGCCCGTTCGGCCAAGCTAGAGGTTATGACGAACTGGAGAAATACAGCGATTATCTCCAAGGGAAATACCCCGGCACGGGGTTCTTCGTCGATGGCCCGGTGCAACTGATCGGCAACTACGTCCGGCTCCCGTTCGTCCTTAAAGAACACGATGGCTCCACTGTGGCGACGGGCCAGGATTTCCTCCGGCTCGCCGCCGACGGAAGAGCAGAATTGATGTACGCGTTCTTCGACGAGTAAAGCCGGCGCTGGTTCGTCATGGCCGCGTCGGTATGAGTTCTGCTATTTCGCCATCCACGCGGTCGAATGGACGGTGGCCGAGCGTCGCGGGCTGCCCGGTGCGACCGCACTACGTTAGGCCGCTAGCGGCGCGCCATTGCGCCAAAGTCGGGAGTCGTAGCGCCCAGCATCACTACGCTCGTGCCGTGGCGGAAACGTTGTACGCCAAGTGCGGCGATCTCAGCCTGGCGTATCAGGTGTTCGGCGACGGCCCCGTCGAACTCGTCTACGTCGCGCCGACGATCGGCAGCCACGTTGAGCTGTGCTGGACCCTGCCCGAATTCAAGGCGTTCTTCGATCGGCTCGCCACGTTCTGTCGTGTCCTCTTGTTCGACCCAGCCGGATTCGGGCTATCGGACCCGGTCCCGAAGGTTCGCACCTTCGATGATCGAGCTGCCGAGATCGCAGGCATCATGGACGCCGTCGGCTTCGGAAAGGCCGCGATTTTCGCTGTCGGTGAGGGCGGCCCGGCCGCCGTCATTTTCGCGGCAACACGACCGGAGCGAACGCGGGCGTTGATCCTTCACAGCACGACGGCGTACCACGGCGTCGCCGGGTGGGACGACGTCGAGCGCGACCCGGCCGAGCTGCGGGCGCGCGTGCTTCATGAGCTTGATGAGGACTACACCCCGTCCACGGAGCAGCTCGCACGCGTCCAGGAACTAGTCCGCGCCATAGGCTCAGGTTGGGGCAGCGGTGCGGCATTCAAGGTCGCCGTGCCGCCGTTCGGGTCGATACGGCAGCTCGCAATGTTGGAGCGCATGTTCGCGAGCCCAGGGATGGCGCGGGCGTCACTCGAAGCAGCGTTTCGAATCGACGTGCGGCCGATCCTGCCGACGATCAGCGCGCCCACCCTGGTCATCCATGCCCGCGACTGCATCGTTCCGGTGCAGAGCGGCCGCTACCTCGCCGACCACATTCCCGGCGCACGGTACCTCGAGGTCGACGGCGACTCCCAGGTGCCGTGGCTCACCGAGCCTGACACGATCCTGACCGAGATCGAGGAGTTCCTCACCGGTAGCCACGCGGCACCGGCACCATCCCATCGCGCCCTGCGCACCGTCTTGTTCACCGACATCGTCGCGTCGACGCAACACGCCGCGGCGGCGGGCGACCAGCGGTGGCGCGCGGTGCTGCACCGCTTCGGTGAGATCACCACGGACCTCACGCAACGGTTCGGCGGCACGGTGGTCAAGAGCACCGGCGATGGCCACCTCATGACTTTCGACGGCCCGACGCAGGCCATCCGCTGCGCCGCGGCGTTGCGCACTGAGGCTGAGGCACTGGGCATCCAGATCCGCGCCGGCATCCACACCGGCGAATGCGAACTGATGGACACCGACCTCGGCGGGCTCGCCGTCCACATTGCGGCGAGGATCCTTGGCCATGCGGGCGCCGGCGAAATTCTTGTCTCCCGCACTGTGCGTGACCTGGTCGTCGGATCGGGCACGGGCTTCGAGGACCACGGCAGCGTCGAGCTGCGGGGCGTGCCCGGCACCTGGCAACTGCTGGCGGTCGATAGCCGCGGCCCACGGGCGGGATCGCCTGAGGCGGAACTGGCGTCAATGCCCACTCCTGGCCGTCGGACCGCGATGCGCCGCTCGGACCGCGCCGTAGAGGCGATCGGGAGGCGCGCACCGTGGATTCTGCGCGGGATGGCCCGCTTCACCGCGGTCACCGGTCGCAAGTGATCGCGCTATGCGTTCATTTCTCGGTACTGGGGCGCGACGACGTTGGTCAGGTAGTCGATAGCAGGCTGTATCGGGTAGGTGTAGTGGTCGGCGTTGCCTTGGGCGCCAAGGAATCTAAAGCCATTGACGATCTCCTCCACGGTGCCAATCGGCACATCCAGGTTCGCGGCAACGGCAACCACGTCCAGCACGGTGGCTTGTTGGACGACGTTGTAGATGGACGTGCCCACTTTTCCTGGTGGCGCCTCTGCGGTCCACGGATTAGTCCCCACGGGACAGTTCGCGTATAACTCCGTTGCGCCAACGTCGCTGGTAGTGGTGTTGACGAAGTCCAGCCACCCGCTTGGCGTTTGCGCCGCGGTAAGGCAGTCCGGACCCGAGATGCCGCCGGTCACAAAGCCATTGATCTCGCCCGGCATGGGCCAGCCGGCCCATGCGTTCCCGTTCGCGATCCCCGGTGACCTGCAGGGGTTTCCGAACGTGATGCCACCTACGACCCGGTGCTGCAGGTTGTTCGGGATGATGAAGTCGCGCAGAAAGTGACTGGCGCAGATCGCCCCTTGGCTGTAGCCGAACGGGAACAGCAGATTGTTCGCGTGGTCCTGCGTTGCGAGACGGACGCCTTCTTTGTAGCCGTCATCGACGCTCGGGCCCATCGGATAGAGTTGGGCCGGCCAATTTCCCACCGGCTGGAAGTAGAAGATATTTGGAAAGGCTTGCGCCACAACTGTTGCTACCGATGCTGGTTGGGGCGGCGTTTTGTTCCACATGTCTGAGCCGGTTCCCTGCCAGCACAGCAGGACTATCGGTAGGTCACCGGAAAGGCGAGAGCGGTGCCGCCGAGACTTTCGGCGACGTCGTCTGCAGATGTCGAGCATTACTCGGTCTCCCTTTGTCAGCGAGCACGGCGGGCTGCCTTCCAATAGTTTCAAAGACCCGCGATGACTGCGCGTACTTGCACTACCTGATTTGCGCTGCGAGGACGCCACCGAATTGGCGCCCAGCCTTGATCATCCACGCGGTGGGGGTCGGCGGACTTCGCCTCCGTCGGTCAATCGGCCTTCTGCCAGGGCTGGCAGCTATGCGTCAGAAACGCCCTGTCGCTCGGCTGGATCGTCACAACCTGAGGACCAGTGCTGATGTTGCTGTCGATGATGTGAGTTTCATTGAGGCTACTCAGCCTCGCCCAATAGCAATCGGATGCTCCTTCGGGGCTCGCACCGGCCGAGCGATAGGTGCCCGGCACGATGTCAATGCCGACTCGATAAGTGCCATCGGTTTCCATCGTCGTTTTCGGGGCGGATGGTGGCGGCGGGGCGGTCACCGTCACGGTTTTAGTGATTTGCAGTGTGGACGTCAGTGTCACCGCTGTCTGGCTTGAGCCGCCGCAACCTGCGAGAACGATCGCCGCTGCAGCGATAACAGGTGCCTTCCCCTGCATTGAAAGAGGGTAAGCACGGGGAGTGCTCTCCTGACGTCGTTTTCGCGCCGGGAAGCTACATCCCTACCCAGACCCAATGCTGGCCTCCCTCGTCCCATATCGGGTGGAGTTGCTGCGCCCACGGCGGCGGTGGAGGAGGCGGTGGGACGTTCGCCGGTGCGTATGGCGGCGCGTACGCCGGCCGGGGCGTCCACCAGTCCGGCGGCGGCGGTGCCGGCTTGCATTCGTTGGTCCACACATTGCGGGACCACTTGGGGTCGCATTGCGCCCAGCTGACTCCAGGCGTTGCGACCATCACGGCCGTCATCAGCGATGACACGACCGCGACGCCGTGGCCAGTCGGCGAAAGAACCTCGTCACTCAGGCCTCCCGAGATGGACCCGTGCCCGATATTGGCTTGTTCACTTTATGCCCCGACCCGCACAGCCAGAAGCTGTTTGGCAGCGACTTGCCTCCGCGTCGAAGGATTTACTAGGATGTCCTAGTAACCCATACTCTTACTCCGCGCATCCGAGGGCACTCATGACCGCACAAATCACGCATTTCATCGATGGGCAACGCACGGCCGGGCAGTCCGGCCGCACCGCCGAGGTGTTCAACCCCAGCACCGGGCAGGTTCAGGCACTGGTACCGATGGGCAGCAAGGGCGAGATCGACGCCGCGGTGGCGTCGGCGGCGCGGGCGCAAAAAGAGTGGGCGGCGTTCAATCCGCAGCGCCGGGCGCGGGTGATGATGCGGTTTGTCGAGTTGGTCAACGAGCATGTCGATGAGATCGCCGAGATGCTGTCGGTGGAGCACGGCAAGACACTGGCCGATTCGCGCGGCGACATTCAGCGCGGCATCGAGGTGATCGAGTTCTGCATGGGGATCCCGCATCTGCTCAAGGGCGAATACAGCGAGGGCGCCGGCCCGGGCATCGACGTGTACTCGTTGCGCCAGCCGCTGGGTGTGGTCGCCGGGATCACGCCGTTCAACTTCCCGGCGATGATCCCGCTGTGGAAGGCCGGTCCCGCCCTGGCGTGCGGAAATGCGTTCGTGCTCAAGCCCTCTGAGCGCGACCCTTCGGTGCCGGTGCGGCTGGCTGAGCTGTTCATCGAGGCCGGTCTGCCACCCGGTGCGTTTCAGGTCGTGCACGGCGACAAGGAGGCCGTCGACGCGATCCTGACTCACCCGGAGATCGCGGCCGTCGGGTTTGTCGGCAGTTCGGATATCGCCCAGTACATCTACTCGACGGCGGCGGGCACCGGCAAGCGCGCGCAGTGCTTCGGCGGGGCGAAAAACCACATGATCGTGATGCCCGACGCCGACCTGGACCAGGCCGTCGACGCGCTGATCGGCGCCGGCTACGGCAGCGCCGGCGAGCGTTGCATGGCGATCAGCGTTGCGGTGCCGGTCGGTGAGCAGACCGCGGATCGGTTGCGCGCCAGGCTGGTTGAGCGGATCAACAATCTGCGAGTGGGCCACAGCCTGGACCCCAAGGCCGACTACGGCCCGTCTGGTCACCGAGGCCGCACTGCACCGGGTGCGGGATTACATCGGCCAGGGTGTCGACGCCGGCGCCGAGCTTGTCGTGGACGGCCGCGAGCGCACCAGCGACGATCTGACATTCGGGGACGCGAACCTGGAAGGCGGCTTCTTCATCGGCCCCACCCTGTTCGACCACGTCACCCCCGAGATGTCGATCTACACCGACGAGATCTTCGGCCCGGTGCTGTGCATTGTGCGCGCCCATGACTACGAAGAGGCGTTGCGGCTGCCGTCCGAGCACGAGTACGGCAACGGCGTCGCGGTGTTCACCCGCGACGGCGACACCGCGCGCGATTTCGTCTCACGGGTGCAGGTCGGCATGGTCGGGGTCAACGTGCCGATTCCAGTCCCGGTGGCCTACCACACCTTTGGCGGCTGGAAGCGTTCCGGCTTCGGTGATCTCAATCAGCACGGCCCAGCGTCGATCCAGTTCTACACCAAGGTCAAGACCGTCACGTCGCGCTGGCCGTCCGGCATCAAGGATGGCGCCGAATTCGTCATCCCGACGATGAAGTAGCCCATCGATGCAGTTCTTCTCCCTCGACGACGACGAGCGGGTGATCACCGAGACGGCGGCCGCGTTCGCGGCCAAACGGCTCGCCCCGTACGCCCTGGAATGGGATGCGACGCATCACTTTCCGACCGATGAGCTGCGCGAGGCGGCTAGCCTGGGCATGGCGGCGATCTACTGCCGCGACGATGTGGGCGGCAGTGCGCTGCGCCGCCTGGACGGCGTGCGGATCTTCGAGCAGCTGGCGATGGCCTGCCCGACGGTCGCGGCGTTCCTGTCGATTCACAATATGTGCGCGTGGATGATCGACGCGTTCGGTACCGCCGAGCAGCGCAAGTCTTGGGTACCGCGGCTGGCTTCGATGGATGTCATCGCCAGTTACTGTCTGACCGAGCCGGGTGCGGGCTCCGATGCCGGCGCGCTGAGCACCCGCGCCGTCAAGCAGGGTAGCGATTATGTGCTCAACGGCGTCAAACAGTTCATCTCCGGGGCGGGAGCCTCGGACGTCTACGTGGTGATGGCGCGCACCGGCTCCGACGGCCCCCGTGGAATATCGGCGTTCATCGTCGAAAAGGACACGCCGGGGCTGAGTTTCGGCGCGCACGAGGAGAAGATGGGCTGGAACGCCCAGCCGACGGCGCAGGTGATTTTCGAGGACGTGCGGGTGCCCGCCGATGCGATGTTGGGCGGCGCGGACGGCGAAGGCGCCGGCTTCGGCATCGCGATGAACGGCCTCAACGGCGGCCGGATCAACATTGCGGCGTGTTCGCTCGGTGGGGCGCAGGCCGCGTTCGACAAGTCGGCGTCCTATCTTTCCCACCGGGAGGCGTTCGGGGCCCCACTGCTCGACGAGCCCACCATCCGGTTCACCTTGGCCGATATGGCCACCGCGCTGGAGTCCTCGCGAATGTTGTTGTGGCGCGCCGCGAGTGCACTCGACAGCAATGCCGACGACAAAGTCGAGCTGTGCGCGATGGCCAAGCGATACGTCACCGACGCGTGTTATGACGTCGCGGACAAGGCCCTGCAGCTGCACGGTGGCTACGGGTATCTGCGCGAGTACGGTCTGGAGAAGATCGTGCGCGATCTACGGGTGCACCGCATCCTGGAGGGCACCAACGAAATCATGCGGGTGGTCATCGGCCGAGCCGAGGCCGCGCGGGTCCGCGCCAGCGCGTAAAAAGGCGCCGAAGGGGCAGAAGGGTGAGCCGAATGTCTACAGTCGCGTTTTTGGGGTTGGGCCACATGGGCGGTCCGATGTCGAAGAACCTGGTCGCCGCCGGTCACACCGTGCAGGGCTTTGACCCGGTGCCTGCCGCCGCAGCCGCCGCCGCCGACAACGGTGTGGTGGTGTCAGACAGCGGCCCCGCTGCGGTGGCCGGCGCCGACGTCGTCATCACCATGCTGCCGCACGGCGACGCGGTGAAGCGCTGCTACGCCGAAATCCTGCCCGCCGCAAAACAAGGCGCGCTGTTCATCGACAGCTCAACGATTTCCGTCGATGACGCCCGTGAAGCCCATGCGTCGGCGGCCTCGCACGGTTTGGCGCAGCTCGACGCGCCGGTCTCCGGTGGGGTCAAAGGCGCCGTGGCCGGGACCCTGGCATTCATGGTCGGCGGCGACGACGAGGCCCTGCAACGGGCACGCCCGGTGCTGGAGCCGATGGCGGGCAAGATCATCCATTGCGGAGCAACCGGTGCCGGCCAGGCCGCCAAAGTGTGCAACAACATGGTGCTTGCCGTGCAGCAGATCGCGATCGGCGAAGCATTCGTGCTCGCCGAAAAGCTTGGGCTGTCCGCGCAGTCGCTGTTCGACGTGATCACCGGCGCGACCGGAAACTGCTGGGCAGTGCACACCAACTGCCCGGTGCCCGGCCCGGTGCCGACATCGCCGGCCAACAACGACTTCACACCGGGCTTCGCGACCGCGCTGATGAACAAGGACCTGGGTCTGGCGATGGATGCGGTCAGCTCGACCGGTTCGGCGGCGCCGTTGGGCAGTCACGCCGCCGAGATCTACGCCAAATTCGCAGCGGCCAACGCCAACAAGGACTTCAGCGCGGTCATCGAGATGCTCCGCGAGCAGCTAGGCAACTCGAGGGCGCTGCCGGGCAATCCACCAGCGTCGGTGCGCTCGCTGGCAGCCTGCCGCCAGCAGTTGATCCGTCCCGTCGTAGCCGGCACGAATCTCCGCGGCGCCGACGAACTGCTGGTCGGCGGTGTAACTGGTAGTGACAACCATTGCAGGCAATTCCGCGGCGAGCGCCGCGCGCAATCCACGGCCCGAGCCCCCGACGGCGAGCGCGCCGCGAGGCGTTATCCCCAACTCCCACAACGCCAGCCGGTACAGCTCGGCGTCGCACTCGGGACCGGCATCGATGTCGGGTAGGTCATCGACGGTAACGATCGTCTCGACGAGGCCGTCACCGATCAATTGCCGCACCAGCGTCTCGACCCACGGCCGGCGCCGAGTGCTCACCACGCCCACCCAGATGCCCGCGACGAACAAGCTCATCACCAAGTCGATCAGACCGGCCCTGGGCGCCACGTCGCCGTCGAGCACGCAGTCACCGAACACCGCGGTCTTGGTCCGATAGATCCGGCCCGCAAGCGCGTCGGCGGACGTGCCGAAGCCTCGCGCCCGCAAATCTGCGGCGACACGTCGCGGTCCGTCCGGAATCCGCAACAGCCGGCCGTACTCTTCGACGCTCCAGCTGACGTCGACACCGTGTTCGGCGAACGCCGCATTGAACGCCACCCGGTGACCGTCGCGTTCGATGTCGGCCAGCGCGGAATCGGCGTCGAAAATCACCGCGCGCAAGATATCGGCCTCGGCCGGAGGCTCCCGATCCCACCAAAAGGTTCGGGCTGGACGAGTCTGCCCCGTGGCTCGCACGCCCACAGGTTGCCCTAAGCGAGGCTCCGCCAACCTCCCCCATTAGGGGGATTGGCAAGGCCAACTGCCCGGTGACGGCGCCGAGCTTTAGGGTGTTGCCATGGCGGCTTCGCACACCGGGCCCGTCAGCTCGCCGGTGCGTCTTGTCCTGGTCGATGACCACGAGATGGTCATCGAGGGGCTCAAGGCGATGCTGGCGGCGTTCAAGGACCGGCTGCAGGTGGTCGGGCAGGCGGTGGGCGCCGAGCGGGCGGTCAGCGTGGTCGACGAACTGCAACCCGACATCGTGCTGTGCGATGTGCGGATGCAGGGCTTCAGCGGCTTAGACCTGTGCAAGGTGCTGCGCGAGCACGACCCCAACCGCAAGGTCGTGATGTTGTCGGTCTACGACGACGAGCAGTACTTGTTCCAGGCCTTGCGGGTGGGCGCCAGCGGCTATCTGCTGAAGAGCATCAACAGCGATGAACTGGTGCGCCAGCTGGAATCGGTGCACGCCGGGGAGACCGTGATCGACCCGGGGATGGCGGCCCGCGCGGCCGACACCGCGGCCCGCATGCAGCGGGACGAGTTCTGGCCGGGCGCCCGGCAGGGGTTGACGCAACGCGAAAGCGAAATCCTCTCCTACATGGTCAACGGGTTGTCCAACCGCGGCATCGCCAACAAACTCGTCATCGGCGAGGAAACCGTCAAAAGCCACCTGCGATCGATCTATCGCAAGCTCGGGGTCAGCGACCGGACCGGTGCGGTGGCCACCGCGCTGCGCGAGGGTATATACCGATGACCGCACCGCAAAGCGGCACCCGCGGCCCGAACGCGGTACGCGATCTTGTCGACAGCGACCGTGAACTGGCGCTGCTGCGGGAACTCATCCAGGCCGCCTCCAGCGGCCCCGGGGTGGAACCGTTGGCGGCCGCCGCGGCGCGGATGATCACCGCGGCGACCGGGACCGACGTCTGCTTCGTGCATGTGCTCGACGACACCGACCGCTCGCTGACCCTCGCCGGTGCCACACCGCCTTTCGACGGCCAGGTGGGAAAGATTCGGCTGCCGTTGCGATCCGGTATTTCCGGTTGGGTGGCCAGGCACCGCGAGCCCGTCGTCATCACGCACGACAAGGAAGCCGACCCACGCTACCTGCCGATCGAATCGTTACGCGGACGCGACTTCACCTCGATGGTGTCCGTGCCGATGGAGACCGACCCGGGCGGACTGGTCGGCGTGCTCAACGTGCACACGGTCGCGCGCCGCGAGTTCACCGAGGGTGACGTCGAACTGTTGCGGGTCATCGGCCGGCTCATCGCCGGGGCCATGCACCAGGCCCGGCTGCATCGGCAGCTGGTGGCCAGGGAGCGGGCACACGAGCTATTCGTCGAGCAGGTGATCGAGGCCCAGGAAATCGAACGTCGCCGGCTCGCCGGCGATATCCACGACGGTATTTCCCAGCGCCTCATCACGTTGTCGTACCGGCTCGATGCCGCGGCACGAGCCGTCAGCGACGATCCGGCGGAAGCCTCGCAGCAACTCGATCAGGCCCGAGAACTCGCCGGGTTGACGTTGCAGGAGGCGCGGGCCGCGATTGGCGGGCTACGCCCGCCGGTTCTCGACGATTTGGGCTTGGCCGGCGGGCTGGCCAGCCTGGCCCGGTCGATCCCGCAGCTGGACACCGAACTCGAACTGGCCGACGTCCGGCTGCCCGAGCACATCGAGATCGCGCTGTACCGGATCGCACAAGAAGGACTGCAGAACATCGTCAAACATGCCAACGCATCGGTCGCACAGCTGCGCTTCAGGGTCGACGACGACACCGCACGACTCGAAATCGTCGACAACGGAATCGGTTTCGATACCTTCGAGAATCCGCTCGGTGGCGACGAGATGGGCGGCTACGGTGTGCTGTCGATGGCCGAACGCGCCGAGCTGGTCGGGGGCACACTGAACATCAGGTCGCGGCCCGGCTCCGGGACGGCGGTCACCGCGACGATTCCGGTGCCCTCGACGATCGACTAGAAGTCCCCGGCGTTATGCCGCAGTGTTTCGATCGACGACACCAGTGCTTGCGATTCGCCCTCGGATATCCCGATATCGCAGAACACCTGCTCGTTGAGCGTGACGGTGGCGTCCTCGACGGTCGAGCGGCCCAGGTCGGTGATCTGCACCAGCGTGGTTCGCCCGTCAGTGGGGTGCGGTACACGCTGCACCAGGCCGTTGGCTTCCAGCCGGCGGATGGCATGAGTGACGCTGGTGACGTGCACCTGCAGCCTGTCGGACGCCTTGGTGATCGGCAACGCCCCGCTGCGGCTGAACGCCAGCAGACGCAGCAACTCGAATCGGGAGAAGCTCAGATCGTAAGGGCGCAAAGCGGTTTCGACGCGGGCGAGCAGGATCTGGTGGGCCCGCATCACCGACGTCACCGCGACCATGCCCTGCGCGACTTCACCCCACCCGGCGCGTTCCCAGTTGGCCCGCGCGACAGCGATCGGATCGCGGTTGTCGGAGGTCGATGCGGCCACGCCCTTTTCTTACCGCACTTTCGGTCCCGATCGGGGCAGCTCGACGACGTACGGGCCGTCGGCGGAGGATTTAGGTCAGCGACTTTTCGACTGCGGACAGCACCGCCAGGGTCGACGGCAGGTCGCCGACGGTAATCCGCGCGCCGCCGTCGGGGTAGTGGCGGACCTGCAGCCCGCTCTCGGCGAAGACGTCGCGCCATGGCCGACGCGCCCGGCGGCAGGTACACGAAGTTGGCGTGTGAGTCCGTGCTGTAGACACCCATCGCCATCAGTCGCAGCCGCAGATGGTTGCGCTCAGAGGTGATCCGGCGAATGCGGTGCGCAAGCTGGGCTTCGGCGTCGTAGGACGCCGCTACCGCCGCCGCGCTGACGATTGCTCATGCCGAACGGCAATTGCATGGTCCACAGCCTGCCCGCCAACTCGGGTGCGGCGAACCCGTAGCCGATCCGAAGCCCGGCCAGCCCATAGGCTTTGGAGAAGGTCCGCAGCACAACGACATTCGGAAAGCGCCGGATCAGGTCTGGCCCGTCGATGCGGTGCCGGGAGGCGACGAACTCGATATAGGCCTCGTCGAGCAACACGACCGTGTCGCTCGGGACCTGGCGTGAGGAACCACTCGACATCCGCGACGGACTCCAGGGTGCCGGTCGGATTGTGCGGTCGGCACAACACGACGACGCTCGCGTCGGCCGCGGCCTCGGCCATCGCCGCCAGGTCGTGATGGCCGTACTCGTCGAGCGGAACGGTGACCGGAGTCAGCCGGGCCATCTCGCGCGAAGATCGGATAGCCGTCGAAAGTCGGCTGGCTCATCACAATCCGATCGCCGGGCCGGGTCACCGCATGCAGCACCTGCATCGCCACGCCCGACGCCCCCGCTCCGAGCACGACCTGCTCGTCGCAACCCCGACGCGGTCGGCGATCAACCGTCGCAACTGTCCGGGCAGGAACTCCGGATAGCGGTTGGCGGCATCGATGGAGCGGATCAGCGCCGAGCGCACCGCCGGCAGCGGCGGAAACGGGTTCTCGTTGAGCGACAATGCGAATGGATCGATCGCGTGCGGCAGCGCGTCGAGGATCTCCGCGGTGACCGGGCTGCCGTGCGCCGGCTGGGCCATCAGCTTCGTCCGCCCCAGCGGACCGCCGCCGCGCCGGCGAAGTCGCCGGCGTGCGCGAAGGCGGCCATCATCACGACGTCGCCGGCCTCGACCTGACCGTCGGATATCGCACGATCCAGGTTGATCGGGATGCCGGCGCCGAACAGGTTGCCGCACTCGTCAAAGGTGTCGCGGTGGCGTTCGCTCGGCACCTCGAGCGCTTCGCGCCAGTTGCGCAGGAACACCCGGTTCGGCTGATTGGTGACCAGCAGGTCAATGTCCTTGGAGTCCAGGCCGATCCGGTCACAGACCGCGAGCGCCACTTCGGGGACCTGCCGATTGCCGCGAGCGAGCACCTTGGTGATCTTGGTTTCGGTGAACCCGATGGAGGCCTCACCGGGGCCGGCCTGCCACCACTTGCGGGGCGGGTCGATGGCGAGCGTCATGTCGCCGGCGTATTCGCCGTAGGTGCGGCACTCGATGTCGAGGATCGGTGATCGGTCCGACAGCGTGACCAAGCCGACCGCGGCGCCGTCGCCGGGAACCGAGGCCTGCGCCTTGCGGCGCACCCCGGGCTGGTCGAAGACCTGCCCGGCGGCGTTCTGGGCGATCGCGATCAGCGCGGTGCGCCCTTCTCCGGACGCGAGCAGTTGACGGGCCACTTTGAGGCCCAGCACGAACGCCGCGCACCCGCCGTTGTGCAGATCCAGCACCCAGGACGGACGCATGCCCAACCGGTGCGCGATGCCGCCGCCCGCGCCGTAGAACGGCATGTCCGGCACCTGGGTGTGGGTGATCAGCACGTCGACGTTGGCGATGACGTCCTGGCCGTGCCGTTCGATCAGTCCCTGCGCGGCTCGCTCGATCATGTCGGTCGCGGTTTCGTCCGGCCCGACGTGATGGCGGAACTTGGGCGCGCGGAACATCAGGTTGGCCGCCAGGTCGTCGGAGCCGGCGAACTGCGCGTAGTAGTCGGCGCCGATCGGCTCGCCGGGCAGATAGGTGGAGACGTCGATCAGGCTGACGGTTGGTTGATTCATGACGTTCTCACTCATCCAGGCCGGCGTGACCGGCAGGCCGTTGCGGTGGCGGTATTCGGCGATTGACTTGAGGTTGTTCAGCTCCAGCCCATGGCCGGCACCGAATATGTCCCAGAAGTCGCCGACCCAGCCCGTGCGCTCCGGCGGGGCGGCCTCGGGATACGGGTTGTCGTCGTAGAACGGATGACGGCAATTGGTCCACAGCACAACAGAACCGGGCTTGTCGAGCACCACCTGCGCGTCGAGGACCCGCATCAGGTAGATCATCCACAGGTGCTCGCCCTGGTCCCAGGCGCAGTGGTAGTCGACGGTACGCGCCTCGCGCGTTGGCCACCGTGCGGGTGTAGATCTTGGTGTCCGGAAGCAACCGGTCGTAGGCCAGCCAGAGCCCCGGCTCCTCGGTGGGGGTGAAGTCACGCAGGGTATAGGTCCACTCCTCGAGGCTGCTGGTGTCCGACAGGTACTCGAACAGCTCGTCGGGCGGGCAGTCGACGTAGTCGTTGACCGTGCAGTACTGGCCGAAGACCTCTTCGTGCGGGTACACCGACCGCATCTTCGCCAAGAACGTTCGGGGCGGTCTCCTCCAGCGGCGAGGTCTCGATGCGGACCACTCCCTCGATCGGTTCGGTGGTGCCGGTGTGGGCGGCGATATCGTCAAGCGCTGGCAGCGACATGGATGTGGTTCTCCTTGTGAGTTGTGATTTGTTGTTCGACAACCTTGTTGGTGGGTTGTCCGTTCAGAAATGGTGCAAATGGCGGGATTTCGTCGGCGGCGCACTCGACGCTGACCACGGACGGACCGTCGACGTCCAGCGAGCCCGTTCACAGCGCTGCGGGCAGTCCGTCGGCGTCGGCTGACGTCGACCGAAGACAGCCCGGGGAACATCGCGCGCCAGACCGGCCCCGAGCTGGCTGGGAGCGAACCGGTTGTAGCTGTACAGGTCGTCGTAGAAGAGCTGCTCGCGGGTCACGCACATGGCGTGGGCGTTGTTGTTGAACAGCACGAAAGTCATCGGAAGCCGGTACTGCACCGCGGTGTGCACCTCCATGCCGTGCATGAAGAACGCGCCGTCCCCGGCGATCACCACGACGCGCCGGCCCGGCGCCTCGGGCTTTCGCGCGGCCGAACGCCATCCCGATGCCGGCACCGAAGCTGTAGCCCATGCCGCCCATGCCGAGCGCGACCGCGAACCGGCCCCCCCGCCGCACCGGCAGGTGAGTGGATCGCGGCCGCGCCGGTGTTGCCGGCATCGACGACGATGTCGACTCCGTCGGGCAACACGCGGTCGAGCACGACCATGGCGTCGCGGTAGCGCACACCCGCACCGTCGAAGGGCGGTGGGGTCAGCTCGGTGTGCGCCACCACGTCGGGCACCCGAAGCCCGGTCGGCCGCCCGGCGCCGGACAAGCGCGCGGGTCAGCATCCGCAGCGACGCCCGCAGATCGTCGGTGTGGACGTGGGTGCACGGCAAGGTACGGCGGCGCCGACCCGATGGAGATCGTCCGCACCGCCGCCAGCGCATCGTCGAGGCCGGCGCGCGCGGTCACCGACAGCCGGGTGCCGACCACCAGGCACAGCGGCGCTGCCGGCCACCGCGTCGGCCACACCGGGATGGCCCATCACGCCGGTCACCCCGAGCGCCGACGACGAACCGAAACCCGGTGTGCCGGCGACATCTTTGGCGTCGGGCACACATGCCACCCGTGCGCGCAGCACCGCCCGCAGCGCCGCGAGTTCGGCTCGCGCATCGTCGCGGGCCACCTGCTCGCCGGCGATGATCGTGACCGGTCCGGTCGCTCGGCGCAGCGCGCGCACGATCGGATGCGGATCACCGATGGCTCGCGGCCGCTCGACGCCGCGGCGCGTCCACCGCCGTAGCCGTTGACCTGCACGGCTCGACTGCTGAATGTCCTTGGGCAGCAACAACACCGCCGGACCGCCGGTTCGCGCCGCCGCTATAGCGGCCGGCAACGCCGAAACGATGTCGGCGGGCGTCAGCACCCGCCGGCAAAAGACCGACACCTGCAGAGAACAACGCCTCGGCGTTCAGTGAGCCGTTGCGGCCGCTGGTGTCCTGAAAGCTGCCCCGACCATCCATCGTGGTCGCCGGCTGGCCCACCAATGCCAACACCGGCACCCGGCTGGCGAATGATTCGCCCAGGCCGGGAACGAGATTCAGCGCGCCCCCGCCCGACGTCGCCGCCACCACACCCAAGCCGGCGCCGCTGCGGCTGTACCCGTCGGCCATCGTGGCGGCGGAAAACTCGTGCTTGGCCAACACCGCGGTGATGTCCGAACGGAAATGCGCGGCGTCGTAGAGATCTTCGATGTTGGCGCCGTCGACGCCGAAGATGTAGTCGACTCCGATTCCCGCGAGGTGCTCGACGATATGGTCGACCACTCGGTGTTTGCTCGGCATACCAAGTACACGACTCGCGGGCGGCTTGGGTTCAGGTGAACTACCCACCGTTGCCCAACGTGATACCAGCGGAACCCAGGGATAGGGAGTCAAGCCGCTTGAGCAGACCTGATGTCGTCGTCATCGGGGCGGGGCCGTCCGGCCTCGCTGTCGCACGCGAGCTGCGGCACCGTCATCGGATTTCGGCCCTCGTTGTCGAGAAGGCCACCGCACCCGCAGTGTCGTGGCGCAATCGCTATGACAACTTCCGCCTGAACACCAACGGGTTCTTGTCGCATCTTCCGGGGCAACGGATTCCTCTGACAGCCGGTCGGTGGCCGACCAAGGAGGACATGGTTCGCTACTTCGACCGCTACGTAGGCCAACAGGACATCACGATTGCTCTTGGATGCGAGGTCAACCGAGTCGACCGGACGCCAGGCGGCTGGCTCGTCGACACCTCCTCGGGGGAAAT
>CAWKME010000047.1:0-10585 GCA_963850645.1 uncultured Actinomycetota bacterium
CGGCGTTCACGGGTGCGCTGCTCGGCAGCCTGCCGCCGCCAAGACCTCGACACGAGCGTGGTCGCCGGACAACAGCACCTCCGGGACGTCGAGTCCACGCCAACTCGGCGGTCTGGTGTACGACGGTCCCTCCAGCAGACCGCACGAATGCGAATCATCTTGGTGCGAAAGCGGATTGCCCAAGACGTTGGGTAGCAGTCGAAGCACCGCCTCGATGATGACCAGGGCCGCCGACTCCCCTCCCGGCAACACGTAGTCTCCGATCGAGACCTCCTCGACTCGCATCCGCTTGGCGGCGTCGTCGATGACCCTCTGGTCGATTCCCTCATAACGACCGCAAGCGAACACCAGATGCGCCTCGTCGCTCCACCGCTGCGCAGTCGTCTGGTTGAACAAGCGCACCGGCGGGCGTCGGGACGACGAGAAGCGTTTCCGGCGAACAGATCTCGTCTAGCGCCTCGCCCCAAACCGGCGCTCTCATCACCATCCCTGGGCCGCCGCCGTATGGCGCGTCGTCGACCGAGTGGTGCACATCGTGCGTCCACTTCCGCAAGTCGTGTACTTCCAGCTGGACCATACCGGATTCTATTGCTTTGCCCGGCAACGATTGTCGCAGCGGATCCAGGTACGACGGGAAGATCGTCACGACGTCGATTTTCATGTCGCTACTTCAGGTCTCCAGCTCCAGCAAGCCCTCTGGCGGATCGATTTCGACGATGCCGGAGTCCAACGACACCGACGTGACAATCGCACTGACGAACGGCACCAGCAACTCGCCGGCCTCGGCTCGGTTGACCGCCAGTAGTTCGCCGGCCGCGGTGTGCAAAACCTCGGCGACGGTTCCGATGTCGCGGCCGGCTGTCGTGCGCACCAGAAGACCTTCCAGCTGGTGGTCGTAGTAGGTGTCGGGCTCGTCGATGGGCGGCAAGTCCGCAGAGTCGATGACGAACAAGCTGCCCCGAAGCGCGTCGGCCGCATCACGGTCGTTCACCCCCTCCAGCCGCAGCAGCAGGCGGTTCCCATGCGGACGGACGGCCGCCACCACGTAGTTGCGCTCACGATGATCGGATGCCTTGGCGCGCAATATCGCGCCCGGCACAAACCGTAGCTCGGGGTCATCGGTGCGAACTTCGACGACGAGTTCGCCGGTGACGCCGTGGGCTTTGGCCACGCGCCCGACGGTCAACTCCACGGGAACTCCACGGGCCGGGCTCCGCTACTGGTCGGTGTCCACCACATCGACTCGGATACCGCGACCACCGATTCCGGCGACCAGCGTGCGCAACGCGGTCGCGGTGCGCCCGCCGCGACCGATCACCTTGCCGAGATCGTCGGGGTGGACGTGCACCTCGACGGTCCTGCCACGCCGGCTGGTCACCAGGTCAACTCGGACATCGTCAGGGTTGTCGACAATGCCGCGCACCAGATGCTCGACGGCGTCGACGACGACGGTACTCATGCGCGGTCGTCAGCTCTCGCTGGCCGGCTCAGCCGATACGGCCTGCTCGCCGCCTTCAGCCGGCTCGGCTACCTCAGCCGGCGCGGCTGCCTCGGCTGCCTCGGGTTCAGCGGCTTTCTCGGCCTTGTCCGCCGCGGCGGCCTTCTTGGCCGGAGCCTTCTTCTTCTTCGGTGTCGCGGCCTCGGTGTCGGGAGCGCCGTCGGCGGCGGCCAATGCGGCGTTGAACAGCTCCAGCTTGCTCGGCTTGGGCGCGGCGACCTTCAGCTTGCCCTCGGCGCCGGGCAGTCCCTTGAACTTCTGCCAGTCACCGGTGATCTTCAGCAGCTTGAGGACGGGCTCGGTGGGCTGAGCACCGACCGACAGCCAGTACTGGGCGCGCTCGGAGTCGATCTCGATCAGGCTCGGCTCTTGCTTCGGGTGGTATCTGCCGATGATCTCGATGGCGCGGCCGTCGCGGCGCGTCCGCGAGTCGGCGACGGCGATGCGGTACTGGGGATTGCGGATCTTGCCAAGCCGGCTGAGCTTGATCTTGACAGCCATGGTTAAGCGACTTCTCCTATGCGTGTCACGCTGCAATTCAGCGATTCTGGCGGGATGCCAGGATCCGGTTTTGCCTCGCGTGTGTGACCGCTGCAGCGACCGTAGTCGTAGGGCGGACAGCCGCCTATTGTGCCAGAGCAAGGTCGGGCAGCGGAAATTCGCCTGGTTCGTCTGGAGCTTCTACAGAATTTTCTGGAAGCACTTGGCCTCCACCCGGCGGGTCATCCGCCAACCGTCGGGAGTACGCAGGAACTCGTCGTCGTACCACAGCCCGCAGAACATCACCTGGTCTTGGTCTTTTCCGGTCGCCGCCGGCAATACCATCGGGTTGAAGCAGATCGTTCGCGACGACGCGGTGTCCCCGTCGATGCGGACCGAGAAGTTGCCCAGCATGTGCGCATACATCGGGAAGTTCGGCAGCACTTCGGCCAGCCAGGCCTTCACCTCTGGATAGCGGCCTTCGATGCCTCCCAGGGCCGTGTAATCGATGTAGGCGTCTGGCGTGAACACCGCGTCGAGGTCGTCGAAGCGGCGCGAATCGATCGCGGTGGAGTAGTCCACCACCAACTGCTGGATTTCCAACCGGTCAGAGATTTCGGCCTGGCTCAACATGAGTGCATTGAACACCTCGATCGGGGCAATGCGCGGCGCAGGCCGGTAAGCTCACCGGCCATGCGGATGCTTCTGGCCGCAGGCGCGGCTGTTCTCGCCCTTATCGACTACCTGCGCACTACCGGCGTGGGCCGACGCCGGCGTACAGCCGGCCGGCTCGGTACCCATCCCGGACGGCCCGGCGCAGACCTGGCTGGTCGCTGATCTGGATTCCGGTCAGGTGCTGGCCCAGCGCGACGAGAATGTGCAGCACCCACCCGCCAGCACCATCAAAGTGCTGTTAGCGCTGGTCGCCCTGGACGAGCTCGGCCTGGACTCCACCGTGGTCGCCGACGAAGCCGACAGCCACGTCGAATGCGCCTGTGCGGGCGTCAAAGCCGGCCGCACCTACACGGCGCGTCAACTGCTCGACGGCCTGCTGCTGGTGTCGGGCAACGACGCCGCCAACACGCTGGCGCACATGCTCGGCGGCCCGGAGGCCACCGTCGCCAAGATGGACGCCAAGGCCGCGTCGCTCGGCGCGGTCAACACCCACGCATCGACCCCATCCGGTCTGGATGGGCCCGGCGGCTCGGGCTGGTCGACGGCGCACGACCTGGCCGTCATCTTCCGCGCAGCCATGGCCAACCCGGTGTTCGCCCAGATCACCGCCGAGCCCTCTGCTGTGTTCCCGGGCGACAACGGCGATCACCTGATCACCAACCAGGACGAGCTGCTGCAGCGCTACCCGGGCGCGATCGGCGGCAAGACCGGCTTTACCAACGCCGCCCGCAAGACGTTCGTCGGCGCCGCTGCCCGCGGCGGTCGCCGCCTGGTGGTCGCGATGATGTACGGGCTGGTGCACGAGGGCGGGCCAACCTACTGGGATCAGGCCGGCAGCCTGCTGGACTGGGGTTTCGCCCTCAACCCGCAATCGGCGGTCGGCGTACTATAGGCTGCTGCGGACATACCCGGGGTTTTTGCTAGTCTGCCTATGCCGTTAGCATTCCATTCAGCAGTTGCCCTGTTTTGCAGTTGCCCAATGAGAGCTTTCAGCGCATCGTGTCGACATGTGTCGAATTGTCCATCGGTTGAGTCGCCAGCCATTGCCAACTAGGTCTGCGTCGCAAGCAGCACACGCAGTGCCCGCAAGGAGTGAAGATCAATGATGGCCGAGAACCAACCCGCTGCATCAGGCTCGCCTCCTCACATCTGACCGAGACGACTTCAACGCTTACGAGTCGTTGGTCGATGGGCTGGTCGTGGTATCGGTGAGCGGCAGCGTGGACATGCTCACTGCGCCCGGGTTGGCCGAGTGCCTCGACGCCGCGCTGGCCAAAAAGCCGAACGGGCTGATCGTCGACCTGTCCAAAGTCGAGTTCCTCGGCTCGGCGGGGATCAGCGTGCTGATGAAAACCCGCGACACCCTCGGTGACTCCACTCCGTTTTGCGTGGTCGCCGACGGGCCGACCACCCATCGGCCGCTCACCTTGCTCGGGATCAACGAGATGATGTCGCTGTGTCGGACGCTTGACGACGCCGTCAGCAAACTCACGGACGGGTGACGCCCTCAGGCCGGTAGACCAACTCCGCTCAGCAGCGACAACAACAACTGGATCCGTCGCTGCTCGAGGTCCGGTTGCGGTAGCACCGCTCCGACCAACGCGGCGCCGTCAAAGGTGTTGGTCAACAGCGCCACCAGTACCGGGAAGCTCTCCTGCGGGAAACTTTCGGCACCGGGCAAGGCGCGCGCAGCGTCGCAGATCTTCGTGCCGTACTGCTCGAGCACGTTTTGCAAAGTGGCGTTGAGCTTTTCGTCGGTGCGCGCCGCGATCATCAGTTCGTACAGCACAGCGTTGGTGGAGCTGCTGGTGATGTCCCGCAGAATCGTCAGAGCCGCCTCCAGCGCCGGCCGGTCGGACGGTATTGCGGCGACCTGCTTGGTGAACGAATCAAGTTGACGCCGTAGCACTTCGTACGCCGTGGCCGCCATGAAGTCGCCCATGGTGTCGAAGTGGCGGAACAGGGCCCCGACCGATACCCCGGCACGCTTGGTGATCACGGCCGCAGATGCCCGGGCATATCCGACCTCGACGATCGTCGCGATGCTGGCCTCGAGCAGTCGCGCCACCGTCTCTTCCCGACGCTGCTGCTGGGTGCGCGCCATCTCAGACCCGCGCACCCGAGCCGGCGGGCTGTCGTTGACTCGCAGCGGCCCGTAGGTAACGGCCCGACTTCACCGTCTTTCCGTAGCCGTCGCGGAATTGGCCGTCGCGGAACACAATCGCGCCGTTGACGCCCGTGGCCACCACGGCCGCGTCGTTGCGGTTGACCATGCGGCTCAGGCCGCCGTAGAACGGAACCGTCTCTTCGTGATAGGCGTCGACCGAGTCGTCCAGGCCGGCCGGATCGATCACCACGAAGTCGGCGCGGTCGCCTTCCCGCAGCGTGCCCGCGTCCAGGCCGAACCACTCGGCCACTTCGCCGGTCAGGCGATGCACCGCGCGCTCGAGGGTGAGGAACGGCTTGCCGTCTCGTTGGGCGTCCAGCGTCCGCTTGAGCAGCCGCAGCGAGAAGTTGTAGAAGGCCATGTTGCGCAGGTGCGCCCCGGCATCGGAGAAGCCCATGTGGATGGTCGGCTCGGCGGCCAACTTGTTCAGTTGCTTGGGCCGATGGTTGGCGACGATGGTGGTCCAGCGGACATTGCGCTCACCGTTTTCCACCAGGACATCGAGGAACGCGTCCAGCGGATGTAGCCCTCGCTCGTCGGCGATCGCGCCGAAGCTCTTGCCGACCAACGACTTGTCGGGGCATTCGACGATCACCGCGTCGTGGAAGTCGCGGTGCCACAACGACGGTCCGAGCTTGATGCGGTCGAACTGACGGCGGAACCTGCGACGGTAATCCTTGTCGGCCAGTAACGTGTTGCGCTCCAACTGATCGCGCAGGTGCAGCGCCGCGGTGCCGGCACCGAACTCTTCGAAGACCGGCAAGTCGATGCCGTCGGAGTACAACTCGAACGGGACCGGCAAATGCTGGAAGCGCACCTGCGAGCCAAGCAGGAAGTTGAGCAGCCGCGTGCCCGAGCCCGAAGACGTGCACGGCCAACGGCATCGACTTTGCGTCGGCCGACACCAACAGGCTCATGCGAACGGCTTTGCGCAGCCCGAACATTGGGCTGCTGGACAGGAAGAACAGCAGTCCCGACTCGGCCTTGGCCACGTTCGGTGCACTCTGCAGAATCCGGCCGCGTCTGCGCAGCACCTTGATCAGCTTGCGCCGCTCACGCCACGTCGCAAACGTCGACGGCAGCGCGCGGGAACGGAAGCGGTCGCCGTCGAGTTTATCGATCGCAGCGTCCATTCCGGACATACCGAGCATTCCGGCGTCGAGCGCCTCGTCGAGCAGTGTCGCCATCTTGTCGAGTTCGGCGTCGGTGGGCCGCACGTCGCGAGTGGTAGCGCGGTCAAGGCCCAGCACAGCGGTCCGGAGATCCGAATGACCCAGCAGCGAACTGACATTCGGGCCGAGCGGCAGGCTGTCGATGGCCTCAACGTATTCCGCAGCCGTCGACCAGTTCTTGTTGGACTCCAGCGCGCCCACTACGAACTTGCGCGGCACCGCCTCGACGCGGCTGAACAGATCAGCGGCGTCGTCGGCGTCGGCGTAGACCGTCGACAGCGAGCACATGCCCAGCAACACCGTGGTCACGCCGTGACGCACCGACTCCCGCAGTCCGGGATCGAGCAGCACCTCGGCGTCGTAATGGGTGTGCACGTCGACGAAGCCGGGGACGACCCACTTGCCCTTCGCGTCGATCACCTCGGGGCAGCCGGTCTCGTCCAGCGGCCCGGTGGACACCGCTGTCACGACACCGTCGCGGATCCCCAGCGTGCGGGTCTGCGGCGCGCTGCCGGTGCCGTCGAACCACAAACCGTCGCGAATGATCACGTCGTAGGTCACTGTCTTCCTCCACATCGTCGGGGTTGGAGCGAACCTAGCATAGATAGTGAGTACTCGCAATCTTTCTGCGCCCGCCGCTACAGCCTCCCCCGGGTGCGCGGACGCTGCGCCTGCGGACTCACCGCGCCGAGCAACCCGGCCAGCTCGGCGACCGAATCTCGTCCAGGCGCTGCACGGCGTCGATGATCTCGGCGCGCAGCGCCGCATCGGCGAACGGTTCGCCGAGCCAATGGAACTTCTGCACGACACGGTCCCAGGACATCGGGCGCGTGGGTGATCCTTCGAAGTCGGATTGTTCGCGGTGCAGTTCCCGGCCGTCGGTCGAGGCGATGCTGCACGCGAGCCGCCGTCCGTTCGGGATAGGCGGCGGTCAGGTCGGCCGCGGCTTCGACATGCACGCGCGCCAGCAGATCCTGGACGTCATCGCGGCGCACGCGTTCGGTCTCCAGCTGTTCGGGGCCCACCTGACCGTCCAGCAGTGCGACGGCCACGAGATATTTGAGGTTGTAGTCGGCCTGCTCCTTGGTCGACGGGTGATCCTTGTTGCCGTAGACGCCACCGCCGGCGAAGTCGAACGCACCTTGGAAAACCTCGAGTGTCACCGTCGCGACGTCGGCAGCGGTAATACCGTGCTCGTCGCGAAGCGCCAGTGTCGCGTCGATGATGACCTGCCCGTGAATAAGCGAGCAGTACTGCTTGAGGTAGGTCTGCTCGACGGCCCTCAGCGACCGATCGGATGTGCGCAAGTCGATCGGCTGGTCGAACAACCGCTCAAGGCCGTTGGGTCCCTCGAAAAGCGCTCTGGGCCCGGTGATTCCACGGCTGGCGAGCATGGTGTTGTAGACCGCGCGCATTCCGGTGATGGCCGGCGAGATGCCTTTCCACGTCGAAACCGGCTCGGCATGCACCGCGGCCAGCGACACGTTGTCTGCAGCCGAGGCGGCGATGGCGTCGGCGGTGTGCGCGACGTCGAGCCCAAGTAACTTAGCCGAGCCGGCCGCCGCCGACATGGCCAGTTGCAGCGCGTGGTTGAGGCCGCGCCCCATGACGGGAACCGTTGCGCTGAATCGGCATTGGATCTCATAGGCGACTCCCAGAGCCAGCAGAAAGTCCGCTCCGCGCGCATCGACATGTTCGGCGACGGCGAAAACAGCGCCGAAGTTGTCCGCCGGATGGCACAGACCACCGGGAGTCAGATAGGTGTCGAGCAGATCGGGGTAACGCACCAGCACCGCGTTGAAGAAGGCCGCCTGATCGACCGATGCCCGCCCACCGCCGACGAAGGTCGCCGTCGGGCGGCTGCTGAACTGCTCGGCGTGCGCGCGGATGGCCGGGATCAGTTCGCCGTCAAGGGCGCCGAGCGCGCAGGCAATGCTGTCGAGAACATTCCTTTTCAGCGTCGGCAAGACCTGCCCGCTGAGATCGGACTGATCTGCCCTGACCACGAACTCCGCCAGCTTGTCGACGGTGTAAGCCGGGTCGTCGCGTATCACGGTCGATCCTTTGCATCCGCGTGTTCCGTATCGAACACCGTTGTGGCATTAGGACTATCATCACTCGCCAGCTCGACACACCGACGCATATGCGCCGACATCTCCGGTAGCTCTCCGAGATCAAACCAGCGAGCGTCGAGGCTTTCGTCGTCGGCGGGGAACGGTTCGTCCACCAGTCCAGTCCATGCGGAACACGTGTTCGAGGTATTGAGCATGATCACCATTGACATGGACTATCGGGCGGCTCACGCGCACCCAGACCAAGCGTCTGGCAACCGCGTGGATGCCAGCCTCTTCCAACACTTCTCGGGCGGCACAGTCCGCCGGGTTCTCGCCCGGCTCGACAATGCCGCAGACCGGGGTCCATGCGTGGTTGTCGGAGCGTTGCACCAGAAGCACCTGCTGATCACGAATGACCACAGCGGTCACACGCCGGCAACCACAGTAGCGCTTGACCGATGTGCCGACGAAGCTCGACGACGAATTCAGGGATTGCCATGCTCAGAACGCTTGCCCGCGCAGGAGTCTCATGGATTCAGCGTCATCGAGTCGGCGTCGTCGTGGGCGGCGGGCTGGGTACGTCGACGCCGGGCGGCACATCGCTGACTCGAACCGCGACCGCCGGAATCACGATGCGCCCGCCGATTTGGCCGCATTCGTTGGTCTGGACCGTCACCGTCATCGTGCCACGCAGCGAGCTGTGACTCTCCGGCTGCAATGACATCACCCCCGTCGTGGTCTCCAAGGCCGCCGTTCCATTTATTGCCGTGCAAGGAAACTGGAGCGTTTCCGGTCGTGATTGCCAGGCATCGGCGCGGAGATCCAACACGATGGAACGTCCGCCGGCTGCGGTGTTCGGCGTCTGGTGATTGGCGTCGTCGAGCAAGACGCCGCTGGCAAGGCATCCGGTGGGTGTGCACGATGATCGAAATGCCCACCAGGTGGTCACATTGGGAGGTTGCGGATCGGGCGTCTCGTTGTAGGTCTGCTGCGCCCGATCGAGATCCAGGCGGTAGCCGCCGTCGAGAACGACAAACGATGGAGCTGAGGTGGTCTTGGTGGTCGGGGTGGCGGCCACCGTAGTGGTAACTGTCCCGGGGTTCTCCGCCTCGGTGGAGGTCGTCCCGTTCTTCCGGCCGATGATGATGCCGACGCCGAGCAGGCCGATGGACAGTATCAGCCCCACCGCGAACGCTGCGCCGAGCAAGACCCAGATGCTGCGGCGCCGTGGCAAGGTCGCGGTGGCCGATAACCGGCTGCGCAGTCCCGACGTCGCGTGTGCGCGACCAGCTTCGCCTGAGCGGGCTTTCGCCGTGCGCGCTGCCCCGCCGGGATAGTCCAGGGTGAGTACGGCCTCGGGCTGCGTTCAGCGACTGACAAGGCAGCTTGTTCGCTCAGCGCTTCGGCGAACTCGCGGCAGCTGCCGAACCGGTCGGCGGGGTCATCGGCGAAGGCGGTGGAAAAGACGCTGTCGAATCGCGCCAAGTCGACGCGCCGATCGCTGACTTTCGCACGCGCGGTGACGGCCGCCGGGTCGGGATCCTCGTACGGCGGCGTGCCCGTGAGCAGATGAAACGCGGTGGCGGCCAGCCCGTACTGATCCGCGCGGGCGTCGATGTCTGCGCCGATCAGCTGTTCCGGTGCGGCGTAGGGCCGTGTTTCCAGCGGCAGACCGGCTGCCGTTGAGGTGCCGGCGTCACCGAGTTGACCCGCTATACCGAAGTCCGTCAGCAGGATCCGTTGTTGGCCGGCGCCCGCGTTTGTCAGCAAAATCCTGGCGGGTTGGACATCGCGGTGCAGCATTCCCCTCTGGTGCGCATAATCCAGTGCCTCGGCCACGGCAGTGATGATCACCAGCGCCTCGCCCTGCGGCATGCCGGCCGGAAAGCGCTCCCGCATGAGCTCGGCGACGTCGGTGGCGTCGACGTTGTCCATCGCGGTCCATGGCCGACCTTCACATTCGCCGCGGTCGTGCACCTGCAGGATGTGTGGGTGATGCAGCGTTGTGGCGATCTTGGCTTCTTGCCTGAACCGCGCGTAGAACTCGCTGTCGTCCGTCATCGCAGCGGGCAGGATTTTCAGCGCGTCACGGGCGTGAAAGCTGTGGATGCTGCGCAAGGTAGACCTCACCCGTTCCGCTGGTGCCCAGCATCCGGACGATGGTGTAGCCCGCGAAGTTCGTCCCGGGGGCCAACGGCATTCACAAATCCTATCCGCCGACGCGACGGACCGGCGATCAGAAAGTCTGACCGCGCAGGACCACCACGCTGGGCCGATTCAGCACCGCCGGACCCTGGCGCGGATCCTCCTTGTAGCACAACAGATCCGCCGAAGCGCCGTGGTCCAGTTCCGGCCGGCCGAGCCAGCGACGAGCATTCCAGCAGGCCGCGCCCAATGCCTCGCCAGGGCTCATCCCGATGCCCTTGAGCGCCTCGACCTCGTCGGCGATGCGCCCGTGGGCGATCATGCTGCCTGCGTCGGTCCCCGCGTACACCGGTACGCCGGCGTCTCGGGCTGCCGCCACCCGCGGGTAGCACAC
>CAWKME010000048.1:0-117435 GCA_963850645.1 uncultured Actinomycetota bacterium
GGCCATGTCGACCAGCGTGTAGCGGTGCGCCTGGGTCGGCGCTGCCCGGGCCAGCCCGCGCAGCGAGGCCTCGACGCCGAGTCGCAGCCCGTGTTCGGTGAACGGGAAGCCGAGAATGTGGTTGGTGCTGGCCTGGTGCTCTCCCAGCCAGTCCAACGCGCTGCCCAACACCAGCGCGCGGATCTGCAGCACCCGCGGCTCGGTCGGCGGCAGCGCCTCCACCCGCCGCGCGGCGTCGCGGATCTGCTCTTCGGTGATTTCAGTGCGCCGACCGGCCGGACAGCAGCGTCACCGCACTGGTCAGCCGCGCGGTGGTGAAATGCCTTGAGGTGGCGGGTACTTCGTCGAGAGTGCGTGACCGCGCCGGCGCGGTCTCCTTCCACCGACTGCGCCCTGGCCAGCCCGAAGGCCGCCGAGATCACCCCGTCGTCGGTGTTCCACACCTCTTCGTAGTACATGTGTTCGTCTGAGCTGACCGGCTAATTCGGCGGTCGCGGCCAGCGCCATCTTGGGCGCCAACTCGCCGGGGAAGGTGTCCAGCACCTCGTTGAAATGCTTGCTGGCCGACTCGTAGTCGCCGGTGAGCAGTTCGGAGACCGCGCGGTACCAAACCAGCCGCCAGCGCCAGCCGACCCGCTCGGCGAGGTCGTCGAGCTTGCGGGTGGCCTTGGCGACGTCGCCAAGGTCCAGCAGCGCGCGTACCTCCATCAGCGGCAGCTCGACCGAGTCCGACAAGTCGATGTCGTCGGAATCCATTGCGCCGTGCCGGAAGGCGCGCAACGAATCCAGCGTCTGCACCGGTTGGGACAACACGGTCGCCTGCAGCACCGGGGCGGCGACGTCGGCCGGATCGACCAGCGGCACCTGCAGCGCGGTGACGATCTCCTTGGCGGTCAGCTTCTCGGTGTGCACCTGGCCGTCGAGGTACACGTCGGTGTGGGCGACCAGCAGGTCTTCCCCGAACGTCGAGCGGCTGCGGGTGAAGATCGTCGACAGGCCTGGCCGGGGCACGCCGGTGTCCTGCGCGACCACCTCACGCAGCACACCCGAGCAGCTGGCCGGACATCTCCTCGGCGCTGGCGAATCGCCGCCGTGGGTCCGGATCGATCGCGCGGCGCAGCAACCGGCCGAACGAGTCGTATTTGGCCAGCACCGGATCGTCTTCGGGCAGCCCGTCGACGTAGCGGCCGTTGCGGGTGCGCAGTTGCAGCGTCAGTGCCGCCAGCGTGCGTCCCACCGTGTAGATGTCGGTGGCGACCGTCGGGCCGGTCCGCACGATCTCGGGGGCCTGGTAACCCGGTGTGCCGTAGAGGTAGCCGAACGAGTTGATCCGCGAGACCGCGCCGAGGTCGATCAGCTTGAGCTGCTCCTCGGTGAGCATGATGTTCTCCGGCTTGAGGTCGTTGTAGACCAAGCCGATGGAGTGCAGATAGCTCAGTGCGGGAAGGATTTCCAGCACGTAGGCGATGGCTTCGGCGACCGGCAGCTTCGTCGCCCTTGCGGCGTTTGAGCGACTTGCCCGCCGACGTACTCCATGACGATGTAGCCGACCGGTTCGCCGTGCGGGTCGGTGTGCTCGACGAAGTTGAAGATCTGCACGATCGACGGGTGCACCACCTCGGCGAGGAACTGCCGCTCGGCCATGGCGATCGCCTGCGCTTCGGCGTCCCCGGAATGCACCAGGCCTTTGAGCACCACCGGGCGATCGTTGACGTTGTGGTCGAGCGCCAGGTACACCCAGCCCAGGCCGCCGTGCGCGATGCAGCCCTTGATCTCGTACTGGCCGGCGACGATGTCAGCCGGATTCAGTTGCGGCAGGAAGGAATACGGCGCTGCCGCAGTGCGGGCACCATCCCTCCGACTGCGCCTTGCGCGGTCCGTTGCTGGATCGGCCCACCGGCCGGCCACAGTTCCAGCAGAACCGTTTCGACTCCGGCACAACCGGATTGGCCATCAGGGCTTCGAGCGGGTCGATGTCGGGCACCCGCGGGATCTCCACCAGCCCGCCGCCCAGCCGCCGCACCGGCGGCCCGCGTCGCCGGCTTCGCCCGCTCCTGCGGTCTCGGTGTCGGCGACGTGCAGCCGGCGTGCGCTACGGCGTCGTCGTCGAATTCGGGGCGGAAGATCGCCTGGGTGGACATCGGGCGGCCCTGCGAGGACGAATCCACCATCGCATCGACGGGCTGGGTGCCCGGGCCGACGTCGCTGTCCTGCAAGCCGTCGACTCGGCGTCTTGGGTTCCGGGTCCACCGGTTGCTCGGCCATCAGTCCAGATACCTCGGACTCGGCGGGGCCGGCGCGGGACCGAGCACCGTCAACCACTTGCGGTACAAGGTGTTCCAGGTGCCGTCGCGGCGGATGCGCTCCAGGGTGCCGTTGACGAACCGGACCAGGCCGGTGTTGTCCAGCTTGATCCCGATGCCGTAGGGCTGCGTGGCCATGTTGGGTCCGACGATGTGCAGGTAGGGGTCCTGGGAAACCAGCCCGGCCAGGATCGAGTCATCGGTGCTGACCGCGTCGACCTGCCGCTGCTGCAACGCCACCAGGCAGTCGGCCCAGTTCACCACCTCGACCACGATCGGCGGTGGCGTGATCTCCCGGATCCGGTGCAGTGACGTGGTTCCCCTCGCGACGCAGACCCGCTTGCCGGACAGGTCGGACGGCTTGGTGATCGCCGAGTCGCGCGGCGCCAGGATGCGTTGGAAGGCAGTCGAGATACACGGTGGAGAAGTTGACCTGCTTGCGCCGCTCGCAGGTGATCGTCATGGTCTTGACGACGATGTCGACCTCCGACTTCTGCAGCGCGGTGATGCGCTCGGCCGAGGACAGGATCCGGTACTCCACCTCCGAGGGGGTGCCGAAGATGTCGCGTGCCACCTCGCCGGCGATGTCGACGTCGAATCCGGTGATCTCGCCGGTGATCGGGTCGCGGAAGCTGAACAGGTTGCTGCCGATGTCCAGGCCGACGATCAGCCTGCCGCGGGCGCGGATGTTGGCCACCGCGGCGTCGGCGTCGGCCGGGTTGTCGAACGGCCGCAGGCTGGCGGTGGGGTTGCAGCTGTCGGCGGTTCTCCGGCGGCAGCGGCGGCTTCGGTGGCATCTCCTGCATACCGGCCGGGGTGGGCGGCGGCAGCGTCGGCGTCGGCGGCACCACCATGGCGGCCGACTGGCTGCACCCGGCCAGCAGCGTGGCCGCCGAAAGGGCGGCGAACACGATGCGCGGCGGGCGCCTCGTCATCGGTACTCGCTCAGCCGGGGCCACAACCCAAGCGCGACCGCGAGGGCCGCGCCCAGGCTGAGCACGACGCCGCCCACCGTCGCGCCGGACAGCCCGCGGCGCGCGTTGAGGATGTCGTCGCGCAATTCGTTGCGGCTCTGCTCCATCGCCTTACCCAGTGCGCGGTCGAGCTTGTCGAACGCGGGGGTGGAGTCGTCCTCACCGGTGCCCAGCGCGACCTGGGTGGCGGCCCGATAATTGCCGACCGAGATGTAGGAGTTGATCCGGTCGTCGGCCTGCCGCCACTGGGTCAGCAGTTGATCGGCGCCCTGCAAGTCGTTCTTGTCGACGGCGTCGCGCCGGGCGAGGTATTCGTCGAGCTCCTTGTGCATCGCGTCGATGCGTTGGTAGAAGGACTGCTTGCGGACCTCTTCGTCCCCGCGCCGGATCAGCGACAGCGTCTCGTCCGCACGGGCCTGCTGAGCAGTGATGGACATATTGGTGATGGACTTCAGTGACTCTGCCGCAGTGTCTTTGGCGCTACGGCTGCCAGCGGTGGAAATCGCAAGAGCGGTCCCCACCCAGACCACCATAACGAGAATCGCGAGTGCACCTGCGACAAGACCGGGATTGATCCGTCGCTTGGTGCGCCGGGCCAGCCAGCGGTGGGAGAACGCGCCGAACGCCGCCGTGGCGGTGACGACGAGGATCACCGGTGCCGGGATCTGCGTCGACGCCGTGGTCTCGGCATCCACCCGCGCCGACGTCTCGTGATAAAGCTGCTGGGCGTCGGGCAGGATCGTCGACTGCATCAGCGCCGACGCCTCGGACAGATACGACGACCCGACCGGGTTACCGGCGCGGTTGTTGGTGCGCGCGATCTCGATCAGCCCGGTGTACACGGCCAACTCGGCATTGATCCGCCCGAGCAACTGCACCAGCGGCTCGTCAGTCAGCCCGCTTGACGCCCGGGTCACCGCCACCGCGGCGTCGGTGATCGCCTGCTCGTAGCGCTGCCGCACGGTGCGCGGTTCGGCCCGAGCGATGAAGGCAGTCGCGGCCGCCGCATCGGCCACCGACAGCGTGGTGTACAGCCGCCCGGCCGCGAACGCCAGCGGCTCGGTGTGCTTCAACACGGTGGTCAGCGGCTGCTGCCGCTGGTTGATCGTGGTCGATGTGGCAAACGCGCTGAGCCCGCCGAGGATCGCCAGGATGACGCCGATCGTCAGGATGCGGCCCGGCGTCGTCGCGGCGAACCACCAGCGGGGGTGGGCCGGTTCGGTCGGCGACCGCGAACCAAGTGGCTCGGTCGACGGATGCGCCAACTCAACGGTCACGTCTTTTCGGACCTCATCTCTCGGGCGTACGTGTCACGAACTCTATAAGCGAAGTCTAAGAGTGTTTTCACGAGATGCGGGGACGTAGGGCTGATTGCCCGACTCTTCTCGGCGGACTGCGCTGGCCGCGTCGTCGTCGGGCGGGCTGCTTATCCTGAACGCGTGCGCGGCGACGGCGACGGATGGGTGGTGTCCGACACCGGCACGCATTATTGGGGCCGGCACGGTGCGGCCGGCCTGCTGCTGCGAGCGCCGCGGCCGGACGGGTCACCGGCGGTGTTGCTGCAGCACCGGGCGCCGTGGAGTCATCAGGGCGGAACCTGGGGGCTGCCCGGCGGTGCCCGGGACAGCCATGAGACCGCCGAGCAGGCCGCTGTGCGGGAGGCCCACGAGGAGGCGGGGCTTCCCGGTGAGCAGCTTTCGGTGCGGGCCGCCGTCATCACCGCTCAGGTTGTTGGGGCGGGCGGCACGCACTGGACGTACACCACCGTCGTTGCCGACGCGGGCGAACTGCTGCACACCGTGCCCAACCGGGAAAGCGCCGAACTGCGCTGGGTGACCGAGGACGAGGTGGCCGAGCTGCCGCTGCACCCCGGGTTCGCCGCCAGTTGGCAACGGCTGCGCACCGAACCGGCGATCGTGCCGTTGAGCCACGGTGACGAGCGGCGGCGTCACCTGCCCCGCACCGTCGAGATCGAGGCGGGCGTCTTCGTCTGGTGCACCGCAGGCAAACCCGACCACGCGCCGTCGCAGCTGAGTTCCCGGATCAGCTCGCTGCTGCAAGCGCCGAACTGAGCCGCTCGGCGGCAGCCCGCGGATCCTCCGCCGCGGTGATCGCCCGCACCACCACGACGCGGCGGCCGCCGGCCTCGATCACTTCGGACAGCCGATCGGCGTCGATACCGCCGATGGCGAACCACGGCTTGTCGGGGGCCAGGTCCGCGGCGGTCCGCACCAGCTGCAGGCCCGGCGCCGGGCGTCCCGGTTTGGTAGGCGTCGGCCAGCAAGGGCCGACGCAGAAATAATCGACGTCCTCGGCGATCGCCGCGGCCACCTGTCCCTGAGCGTGCGCGGACCGGCCGATCAGCGTGTCCGGCCCGACGATGTCGCGGGCGACCGCCAGCGGCAGGTCATCCTGGCCCAGGTGCAGCACGTCGGCGCCGGCGGCGCGGGCGATGTCGGCGCGGTCGTTGACGGCGACCAGCGCGCCATGCCGGTGTGCGGCGTCGGCGAGGACCTCCAGCGCCGCCAGTTCGGCGCGCGCCTCCAGCGGGCCCAGGTGCTGCTCACCGGCCGAGCCCTTGTCGCGCAGCTGAATGATGTCCACCCCGCCGGCCAGCGCGGCGTCGGCGAACTCGGCCAGATCACCGCGCTCGCGGCGCGCGTCGGTGCACAAATACAGCCGTGCACTCGCGAGCCGGGCGACGAGGTTGATGCACACCGCGACGCTAGCGGCTAGCGTGGAGGGTCGACACGGGAGTCCCGCGAGCGGGGTCTGAGAGTGGGCGCGCCGGCCCTTACCGTCACACCTGATCCGGATCATGCCGGCGAAGGGAGCGAAAGATGCCACCGGACTCGGGATCGCTGGCCGTCATCGGCGGCGGCGTCATCGGGCTGTCTGTGGCGCGACGCGCGGCGCAGGCCGGTTGGTCGGTGCGGGTGCATCGCACCGACCAGCACGGCGCGTCCTGGGTGGCCGCCGGAATGCTGGCGCCGCACAGCGAGGGCTGGCCCGGCGAGGAGCGGTTGCTGCAGCTGGGCCTGGAGTCGCTGCGGCTGTGGCAGCAGGGCGGGTTCACCGACGGGCTGCCACAGCAGGTGATCACCGCGCGCGAGTCGTTGGTGGTCGCCGTCGACCGCGCTGACGTGGCCGACCTGCGTACGGTCGCCGACTGGCTGTCCGCGCAGGGCCATCCGGTGATCTGGGAGTCGGCCGCCCGCGACGTGGAACCGATGCTGGCACAAGGCATTCGGCACGGCTTCCGGGCGCCCACCGAACTGGCGGTGGACAACCGCGCCCTGCTCGACGGGCTGGCCGCGGCATGCGGGCAGCTCGGCGTCGAATGGGATGGGCCGGTGGCAGACCTGGGTGCTGTGCGAGCCGACGCCGTGGTGATTGCCAACGGCATCGACGCCCCGACGTTGTGGCCCGGCCTGCCGATTCGGCCGGTGAAGGGCGAAGTGCTGCGGTTGCGCTGGCGCAAAGGGTGTATGCCGTTGCCGCAGCGGGTAATTCGTGCTCGGGTGCACGGCCGGCAGGTGTATGTGGTGCCGCGCGCCGACGGCGTGGTGGTCGGCGCCACCCAGTACGAACACGGTCGCGACACCGCGCCGACCGTATCCGGTGTGCGTGAACTGCTCGATGACGCATGCACCGTGATGCCGGCGCTCGGCGAGTACGAGCTGGCGGAGTGCGTCGCCGGTCTGCGTCCGATGACACCGGATAACCTGCCGTTGGTGGGACGGCTGGATGCGCGCACGCTGATCGCCGCCGGCCACGGCCGGTCCGGGTTCCTGCTGGCGCCCTGGACCGCCGAACAGATTGTGTCCGAACTGATTCTGGTTGGAGCTCACCCATAATGATCATCAGCGTCAACGCCGAGCGTCACGAGGTCGACGAGCAGACCACCGTCGCGGCGCTGCTGCAGTCGCTGGGCTATCCCGACCGCGGTATTGCGGTGGCCGTCGACCAGGCGGTGCTGCCGCGATCTGCTTGGGCGACAACTCTTTCCGATGGTGCACAACTCGAGGTGGTGACGGCGGTGCAGGGTGGCTGACTCGAAACTGACGATCGCCGGGCGCAGCTTCACCTCGCGGCTGATCATGGGTACCGGGGGTGCGGCCAACCTCGCGGTCCTGGAGGAAGCCCTGGTGGCTTCCGGCACCGAGCTGACTACGGTCGCGATGCGCCGAGTCGACGCCGAGGGCGGCACCGGCATGCTCGACCTGTTGAGCCGGCTGGGCATAACGCCGCTGCCCAACACCGCGGGCTGCCGCGGCGCCGCCGAGGCCGTGCTGACCGCGCAGCTGGCCCGCGAGGCGCTGGGGACCGAATGGGTCAAGCTGGAAGTGATCGCCGACGAACGCACGCTGCTGCCCGATGCTGTCGAATTAGTCCGAGCCGCAGAGCAATTGGTCGACGACGGGTTCGTGGTGCTGCCATACACCAACGATGATCCGGTGCTGGCCAAACGGCTGGAGGACACCGGCTGCGCGGCGGTGATGCCGCTGGGCTCGCCGATCGGCACCGGTCTGGGCATCGCCAATCCGCACAACATCGAGATGATCGTCGCCCAGGCCGGCGTCCCCGTGGTGCTCGACGCCGGCATCGGCACCGCCAGCGACGCCGCGCTGGCGATGGAGTTGGGATGCGACGCGGTGCTGCTGGCGACCGCGGTCACCCGGGCCGCCGACCCGCCCGCGATGGCCGCGGCGATGGCCGCCGCCGTCACCGCCGGCTATCTGGCTCGTCGGGCCGGGCGGATTCCCAAGCGGTTCTGGGCGCAGGCGTCCAGCCCCGACCGATGAACCGACGGTATGTGGCGCTCGGCAGTTCGATGGCCGCCGGCCCCGGTATCCGGCCCCAGGCGCGGGGCGCGCCGTTCGGGTCGGGCCGCTCGGCGCGCAACTATGCCCACCTGGTCGGGCGACAACTGAACCTCGACCTGGTCGACGTCACTTTCTCCGGCGCCACTACCGCCCATGTGCTGGCCGAGCGTCAGCGCGGAATGCGGCCGCAGATCGAGGCACTGGACGGCTCCGAGGAGCTGGTCACCATAACGATCGGCGGCAACGACGTCGGATACGTGCCGCTGCTGATGGCCGCAACATTGCCCCGGCCGCTCCGGCTATTGCCGTCGATCGGTGCGTTGTTCGACCGCGACGCGCGCGAGCAGGCGCTGGACGGCGTCGGCGACTCATTGCGGGCGGTCGGCGCGGAAGTGCGCCGACGCTCGCCGCGGGCCCGGGTGGTTTTCGTCGACTACCTCACCCTGCTGCCGCCGGATGGAGTGCCGGCCCCGCCGTTATCGGCCGCGGACGCCGACCTGGGTCGCCACATCGGTGCACGCCTGGAAGAAGCCACCGCAGCCGCTGCGGCGGCCACTGGCTGCGAGCTGGTGCGCGCCGGACAAGCCAGCAGGCAGCATCACGGCTGGGCGGCGGACCCATGGGCGACGGGTGCCGGCTGGCCGCTGCCGTGGCGTCCGACGCCGTTTCACCCCAACGCCGCAGGCATGCGCGCCGTGGCCGATCTGATCGTCGGTCCGATTAGCGGAAACGGTTAACTTTCTGCCGCGTGGGTAAATCTAGGGCGGCGACATGCAGGAAAGCGAGATGCAGGCACGGCCTGCTGAGGGACCGATCCGTCGACATGACACGCAGCGCACACGCACAACTTCCGGCTTACGACCATTCCGCGCTCATCTACCACTCGGAGCGCGAATACGTCGAATGGCTGGTGCGGTTCATCTCCGAGGGTTTGGACCGCGCGCAGCCGGTGCTGGTCGCAGTGCCGGGCGACCGGCTGTCGTTGTTGCGTTGCGCCTTGGGCGACGACGCGGTGGACGTGACGATGGCCGACATCATGGGAATCGGCCGCAACCCTGGCCGGATCCTCGCGGCGCAACTGGCCTTCGTCGAACGCCATCCTGGCCGGCATGTCCGCATCATCGCCGAGCCGCTTTGGGAGGGCCGCACATCGTTCGAATATTCCGCGTGCATGCAGCACGAGGCACTGGCCAACATCGCGTTTGAGGGCTTGGACGTCACAGGTCTGTGTCCTTACGATGCGTCCTGCCTCGGTGAAAGCGTCCTTGCCGACGTCCACCTCACCCATCCGCAGATTTGGCGGGGCGGATCGCGGAAAAGTAGCGCGGACTACGCGGTCGATGTCGCACTCGACCAGTGCAACCAACCGCTGACCACCAGCCCTGCCGCAGTGACGTACACCGTCGGCGAGGCAGCCGATCTGGCCGGCGCCCGCAAATGCGGTGACCGCTACGGCCGGTTGCTCGGCATGTCCGCGACCCGAGTTGCCGACCTGATGTTGGTGGCCACCGAGCTGGCGACCAACAGCCTCGACCATGCCGGCGGCGCATGCCGACTGGCATTCTGGTACGAAGCCGGTCATGTCGTTTGCGAGGCGCGCGATATGGGCTACTGGGCGGATCCGCTTGCCGGACGCCGACCACCCGATACGCACGGATTGGGCCCGTACGGGCTCTTCGTCGTCAACGCGATCGCGGATTTGTTACGCACCCACACCACACCGGCCGGCACCACTATTCACGCATACCTGCGGCTCGAGGACTCAGACAGCGACCGGGCCGTCTAACCTGAGCGCGATGGCTAAAAAAACACAACGCTTCCTCGCCGGCATTGCAGCCGTTGCCTCTGTTGCGTTGGCGGTCGGCGGGTGCGCATCGTCGGACACCGTCCACCCGTTGAAGCGGATATCGGGCCCGGATTTCGCCGCCGCGCTGCGCGGGCGGGTCAGCACCGATGCGATGATGGCGCACCTGTCGAAGCTGCAGGACATCGCCAATGCCAACGGCCACACCCGCGCGGTCGGCACACCCGGTTACGACGCCAGCGTCGACTACGTCGCGGGCAAGTTGCGGGACAAGGGTTTTGATGTGCAAACCATGCAGTTCGAAGCGCGGGTGTTCCACTCCGACCCCGGGTCGGTGGCCATCGGCGACCGGACGGTCGAGGCGAAGGCGTTGGAATACAGTCTCGCCACCCCGCCCGTCGGAGTGACCGGTCCACTGGTGACGGCCCCGGACGACAACCCGGCCTGCAATGCCGCCGACTACGGCAGCCTGCCCGTCAACGGCGCGGTGGTGCTGGTGGATCGCGGAACCTGCCCGTTCGCCCAGAAGGAAGCCGCCGCCGTGCAGCGCGGCGCGGTCGCGCTGATCGTCGCGGACAATGTCGTCGAGGAGCAAATGGGCGGCACGCTGGGGGAGAACACCGATGTCAAGATTCCGGTGGTCGGCGTGACCAAGCCCGACGGCGCGGCGCTGCGGCTCACTTCGGGGCCCGCGACGGTCAAGCTCTCCGCGGAAACCAAGACCATCCAAGCCCGCAACGTCATCGCGCAGACCAAGACCGGCTTGACCAGCGACGTGGTGATGGCCGGCGCGCACCTCGACAGCGTTCCCGAAGGGCCGGGGATCAACGACAACGGGTCCGGGGTGGCGGCGGTTCTGGAGACCGCGCTGCAACTGGGCAGTTCACCGGAGATCCACAACGCGGTGCGATTCGGCTTCTGGGGTGCCGAGGAACTCGGGCTGATCGGGTCGCGGAAATACGTTCAGTCATTAGATGTCAACGCGCTCAAGGATATTGCGCTCTACTTGAACTTCGACATGCTCGCGTCGCCGAATCCAGGGTATTTCACCTACGACGGAGACCAGTCTTTGCCGAACGACAAGCGGGGTGATCCAGTGGTACCCGAGGGCTCGGCCGGGATCGAGCGTTCGTTGGTCGCCTACCTGACACTCGGCAGGCAAGACGGCGCGGGACACGTCGTTCGACGGCCGGTCCGACTACGACGGCTTCACGTTGGCGGGTATCCCGTCGGGCGGGCTGTTCTCCGGCGCGGAGAACAAGAAGTCCCCGGAGGAGGCGAAGTTGTGGGGCGGAACCGCGGACCAGCCGTTCGACCCGAACTACCACAAGAGCACCGACACCCTCGACCACATCGACCGCGCCGAGCTTGGTATCAACGGCGGCGGCGTCGCCTATGCGACCGGTCTGTACGCCCAGGATCTCACCGGCCGCAACGGCGTTCCGATCCGCGAGGACCGCACCCGGCACGAGCTGGCCAAATAAAAAATTAACGCTGGCGAGAAACTCTGCCAAACCCGCCCGCCGGGGTGGTGCACGGAGTAGCGTCCCGCGTCATCTCAGTGGGTCTGCGCTGGACCTGCAACCCCGCGCACCCACGCGTGTAGTCGGGGAAAGGAACATCGATGAAGCACGCTACCCGTATCGGTCGGCTCGCCGGGCTGGCGGTCGGATTAGGCATCGGGGCGGCGCTGGCCGCGACGCCGGGGGTCGCCTCGGCCGACGATTTTCAGATCTCCATCGACGGGATGGATCTGTTCCCAACAGCGGGCAACACCGCAACCGCCACCACGGTCGCGGGAGAGTTTGGCCTGGCGATCGCCATGGGCGATGGCGCCAGCGCCACCGCCGTTGACGGCTCGGGCAACTACGCCTTCGCCGACGGCGCCGGCAGCACAGCCGATGTCGGCGGCTTCGGCGCCAGCATCTTTTAGCGCCGCCATGGCCGACGGCGTCGGTAGCCGTCGCCGACGCCGGCGACGGCAACTTCGATTACGCCTCCGCAATCGGGGAGGGCACCCAGGCCGCCGGCGGATACGGCGACTTCGACACCGCCGTAGCCATAGACACCGGCACCGGCGGCGGTGCCCTGGCCGGCGGCGGTTCCCTTCTTAGCGAGAACGACGACCACAGCTTCGCGTGGGGTCACGATAGCACCGCCTCGGCCGGCGACACCTTTGGTAATTACCCCAGCAGCAACGACATCGCCGCGGTTTTCGACCCGTTTGGCACCGCGGGCAGCACGGCCTACGCCACTGACGGCAACTTCGACCTCGCCGCCGCCTTCGGCGACATGCTCCACGCGATGACTGCGATCGGCAATAACCTGGTCGACATCCTGCCTTCGCTGTGATGCGTTAAGGTGCCTGCGGCTCAACCGATCTCAGATACAAACTAGAGGCCGGGCAAGCAGTTGACGAAGGGAATCAGTCCGGGGCACTGCTCGGCTATGTTCGGCGGATTCGCCGGCGGCGGAGGTGGCGGGATTGGCGTCGGAAAGAGGTTGGGCCCCTCCCAATAGTGGGCGGGTGCCTTAGTCCGCACGTCGTAGGCGAAGTAGTAGGTGTGGCAGACACCCATGTCCCAGACCAGATCCGCATCAGACCGTGGTGGATCGTTCGGCATGGGTTGCCCGGGGCACCACTGAAATGGGCCGTAGTTATAGGCCTGAGCGGTGCCGGCTCCCAGGCCCAAACCGGCCGCCGCGATGCCGCCCGACAGTAGCGCTGCGGAAAGGACCCGCCTACGAGCGTGGGTTTTGTTCATGGCGATGACCGTAGGTAACCGACCAGAATAGATTCTTAATGGTCCTGGCCTAGTCGCCGGTGCGCTCAAACTTATCCTCGAAGTCACCACCTGCACAGGCGCTTTCGGTCGTCACATTCTGGCCGTGACCGATGAGCACCGGAATCGGCTCTTGCAGGGGATCAGGCAGCGGGTACTCCGCGGTGAGTTTGATGTGCGCGGTGCCGCCGAGATTGCACGGTACGGTGCCCTCGTCGTCGCGGGTCCACTTTCCGCCGCTGAAGACCAACGGCACAACGCCGTCGGGCGCGTGAAACAAGCTCATGCACCGCTCGCCGGTGCGAAGACACTGCGTGCGGACCGTCAGATCGTCTTGTCCCGGAGCGGAATTGCCGTTCGCGTAGGTGATCGTCTCGTGGTAGCGACCATGTAGCGCGGTGGCCGGGGACGCCGCCCGCGGCGGTAAGGCAGCCGGGTCAGGGACTTTGGTGACGTCGGGATCGCCAGTGCGGGTGAAGGTTACGCTTCGCTTACTGGCGCTGCAGCTGTTGGTGGTGGACCTGACCGTTTCGCCTGACAGCGTGCCGTCGGGCTGCGGTTGCAGGGTGAATACCACCCAGACTTCGGCAGGAGCGTTATTGCACGGCGTCGAGCCGAGGCCGACGGCTATCCAGCTGCCGCCCACCTCATCGAACACCAAATTCGACAGGAGCACGATTCCGGTACCGGCCTGTAATGACGCCGTCGCGACGCAGCCGCTGGAACCGCACGTCGAGCGCACGCCCCAGTTTGCAGTCATCGCAGGCGCATTGGCGACCGGCTTACCTTCGAGATCGGTGCCCGGGCCGTAGTCCGCCCGGTACGTGCCGGTGAAGGTATGGGCATTGGCTGCTGCGGTGGTCGACGGGCTGGCGGTGCCGGCTTGACTGCGGTGCTTGAACAGCGTCACGCCCGCGAAGACGCCGCCGGCGACGATCAGCAACGGGATGACTACAAGCGCCGCCAGCCGGGCCCTCGAACGCGAAACTCGCTGCAGGCCAGTCCCGATCGCGGCGGGTGTGGCAACTTGGCTTGGCTGTGGCGGCAGGTGTCTCGGCGGCGGGGTGTGGAAGTGGACGGAGTGCGGGCTGAGCTGGTGCTGCAATGCTGCGGCGAATTCGCGACAGCTGGCGAACCGGTCGGCGGGCGCTTTGGCCATCGCCTTGGCCAGCACCGGATCCAGCCCAGCCAACTCGGGGCGGTGTTCCTTGAGCGATGGCGCGGGGGCCATGCAATGTTTGGTGATGACCACCGCAGGATTGGAATCGACATAGGGCGGTGTGCCGGTCAGCAGGTGAAATGCGGTGCACGCCAGCGCGTACTGATCGGCGCGCCCGTCGAGCGACTCGCCCTTCAACTGCTCGGGCGCCGCGTAGGACACCGTGCCCACCGCCATGTTGGTCTCGGTCAATCCCGAAATGTCGTCGATGCGCCGAGCGATTCCGAAGTCGGCCAGGAAAATTCGTTGCGATTGCGAGTCCAGCAGGATATTGGCCGGTTTGACGTCGCGGTGCAGCAGCCCCCGCTGATGCGCGTAATCCAACGCTGAGCCGACCGCGAAGATGATCGCCAGCGCATCAGTGAGAGGCATTCCGTCTGGGTAGTGCTCGCGCACCAGCCGACCCGCGTCGGTGCCGGCCACATAGTCCATCGAAATCCAGAACTGACCGTCGTATTCGCCGCGGTCGTGGATGCCCAGGATGTTGGGATGCGACAAGCTGGCGGCCAGATCGGCCTCGCGCAGAAACCGCTCTCGATATTGGGGGTCAGCGGTCAACTCCGCGGACAACACCTTCAGCGCATCCTGCCGCGGTAACCGCGGATGGGCCGCTAAGTACACGGTGCCCATTGCGCCGGCGCCCAGTACCCGCAGGATGGTGAATCCCGCAAACAGTTCGCCTACCGACACTGGCATGGCCAAATCCTAGGCTGCCATTTCCGCAGCATCCGCAATTCAGGCCGATACCGCAGCGGCCGGCAACGGCTATGCTGCTGCTACTTAGCTGGCTTACTTGGTGGGTGCGGGAAACGTGCGGATCGGCGACTGGTTAAGGGCGCGGCGCGCCTTTGCGGGTGCTAGTGCCGCGGCGGTGGGTCGATGACGGCGACTTCGCTACACACCGGACGTGACGACGCGACGGACGGCGACGCGGTCGAATTCGGCGTCTTGGGCCCGTTGCAGATGAGCGTCGGGGGCGCGTTGGTGCCGCTGGGCACGCCGAAGCAACGCGCCGTGCTGGCACTGTTGGTCGTCAACGCCAATCGACCGGTGGACATCGACACGCTGATCGGCGCCGCCTGGAATCAACGGCCACCACCAGGAGCCAGAGCCACGCTGCATGCCTACATCTCCAACTTGCGTCGCCTGATGAGCAGCGCGGGCATCGACCGGGCACTCCTGGCCAGTGCACCGCCGGGGTATCGACTGGGCATCGACCAAAACCAGTACGACCTCGGCCGTTTTCGCGCCAAAAAAGAAGCCGGGCTGCATGCCGCGGCCGCCGCGCAATTCGAGCAGGCTAGTCGGCAGATGTCAGATGCGCTGGCCCAGTGGCGCGGCCCGTTCTTGGAGGACCTGCGCGAGTTTCAATTCGTTGAGACCCTCGCCACGGCATTCGACGAGGAAAAGGTCCTCGCCCACACCGCCCATGTCGAGGCCCAAATCGCCTGCGGCCGACCAAATGCCGTGATCATGGAACTCGAGACGCTGATCGCCGAGCACCCCTACCGCGAGCCGCTGTGGGCGCAGCTGATCACCGCCTACTACTTGGCGGGCCGCCAGTCGGATGCCCTCGACGCGTACCTGCGGCTGAAAACCCGACTGGTCGAGGACTTGGGTATCGACCCTGGCCCCAAGCTACGTGAGCTCTACGAGCAGGTCCTGCGCCAGGAACCCGTCGACGTGCGCAAGGCTGCTCAGGCCCATGCCGAAGACACCATCGTGTCGTCTGTCGCCCTCGAAGGCAGCGCGACCACGATTCGCCGGCCCGACGCAGAGACAGTCGCGACGTTGCGCGGTGCCGACGGTCAACGATATGCGTTGGCCGGCACCGCCACCCGGATCGGGCGCAGCTCCGATAACGACATCGTGCTGTCCGACGTCAAAGTCAGCCGGCATCACGCTGTCATCACCGACAACGGCACAGCATTCGTGATCACAGACCTGGGATCAGCCAACGGGGTTCGGGTGTGCGGGCAGCGGATCGCGCCCAGCGCCGAACTGTTCGACGGTGATCGCATTCGCATCGGCGACCAAGAATTCACCCTTGAGACCCAGGATCGTTCCCGCCGCAGTTGATTCCTTTCGAGCGGGCCGGCCATAGTTAGAATCCATTAAGCGCTTCGGCGGACCCTATCGGCAGCCGGGAAACCGGGACTGACGACCGAGAAGGGTCCACCATGACGAACCCCAACCACCTGAACATATCCCCACCGAATTCCTATCGGCCCGAGCCGCCGCAGCTGTTGCCGACCACCATCACGGACGGTAGCGCGCCGGGGGTGTACTACCGCATCGACGGAGAGCTGGTGCCGGTACTGCACATCTGGCTGGACGGCAGCGTGCCAGTGTTTTTCGAGCACCACGTGGTGTTGTGGAAAGAGCCGGCGTTGGCGATCGGGCTCAAGGGCACGGCTGCCCTCAAGCGCATGATCGCCGGCATGCCGCTGCTTCTGACCGAGGCGCGCGGGCCTGGACAGGTCGCGTTCTCCCGTGACGCCGCCGGCCACGTGTTCCCGCTGCATTTGCGCCCCGGTTCCGCCGTTGAGGTGCGCGAGCACCAATACCTGGCGGCGACAGGCAATCTGGAATACGGATTCAGCCGCCAGAAGGGGATCAAGAACATGCTGTTCGGTTCGACCGGGTTCTTCGTGGACCGGTTCGCTGCGACACAGTCTGAAGGCGTGGTGTGGTTGCACGGCTACGGCAACGTCTTCGAAAAGGTTCTCGGCCCCGGCGAGCAGATCGACGTGGAGCCGGGCAGCTGGATCTATCGCGACGAGAGTGTGCGGATGGACCCGCAGGTATACGGACTGCGCACCGGAATGCTCGGCGGCACCGGCAATCTCATCTTCAACCGATTCACCGGCCCCGGTCGCGTCGGCATCCAGTCGATGTACCTGGACATGTCGACCGGCTCGTGATCGGCGACGTGCTCACCTGAACTGGCTGAACAGTCCATTAAGGATCCAGTAAGCCCTGTCCCGCAAAGTGTTTACGCGTCGCAAAGAGCGATGAAAAACGATCAGCAACGAGGAAAAGGAATCCAACCATGAAACGCGAAGTCATGATCACGGCCAGCGCGGCGGCAATTCTCGGCGTGGCGTTGGCGGGCTGTTCCCACACTGGGACCGTCAAAGGCGGCAACGGTGCTGTGGCCGCGACCAGCGATTCGAACACCAAGGTCGTCGTCGACGGCCACGATCAAAACGTCAAAGGCACGGTTGCCTGCAGCACCGCCGCCGGCAACGTCAACATCGCGATCGGCGGACAGACGGCCGGCGCAGCGGGTGCCCCGACCGGCATCGGCGCTGTGTTGACTGATGCCAACCCACCGGCCGTCAAGTCCGTTGCGCTCGGCAATGTCAACGGCGTGTCGTTGGGAGTCGGCGGAACCTCAGGCAACGCCAGCGCCACCAAGGACGGCAACTCCTACAAGATCACCGGCACCGCGAGCGGCGCGGACATGTCCAATCCGATGGCGGGACCAGTAACCAAGCCCTTCGAGATCGACGTGACCTGCCCATAGTCAACTCACGATCGGCGTATCGGCCGCGGTAATACCTCGGCCGATACGCACTACCAGAAAGGAATACGCTCATGAACAACAGGACCAAACTGGTGCTCGGAGCGATAGCCGCTCTCTTCGCGATCTCGCTGATCTTGCGCTTTGTCGTGCTGAGCCAGGTGGGCGTCGCCGGCGGTTGGATTTTCTACCTCGGCCTGCCGATCGGCGGTACCGTCGCGCTGATCGTGCTGTTGGTGCGGCTTGGGCTGCTCAACTTCGGCGAAGGGTCAACCGCCACGGTTCAGCACTGGCAGCACAACACTGCCGTGCAGCGGCCTCAGCCGGCGTCTCCGCAGCAGGTCGTGGCGGCCTCGGAGCGCTTGCAGGAGCTCGAGACCCTGCACACCAGCGGTGCCATTTCGGACCCCGAATACGCCGCAGAGCGTGCACGGATCATCGCCAGTATCTGAGCCACAGGCGCGGCGGCTCAACCGATTTCGGATACCTTCGGCATCAGCTCGTCGCCGAAGCGCTGGACGAAGCCGGCTGGGTCCGCCGTGCCGGGCACCGGACCGGTATTGACCACCTCGATGCCGAGCTCAGCGTAGTGCTCGAGCGTCTTGAGATATCCATCGACATCGGCGAACGGGTCTGCGAACAGGCCAACCGTTTTGCGGATCTCGGCGACATCGCGGTCCACCGCCTCGCAATGCCGTGTCAACACCTCGATCTTGTGCTTTAGCACGTCAGGCTCGGAATCCGTGGAGTTCCAGACATCGGCGTACTGCGCAACCATCCGCAGCGTCTTCTTCTCACCCCCACCGCCGATCAGGATCGGCGGCCGACGAATCGGCTTGGGCTCACAGATTGTTTCGGCCAGCTGGTAGTGCTTGCCGTTGTAGGGGCCGTCGTCGTCGCCCCACATCTGCTGACAGATCTGCAGCGTTTCCTCGAGCATCTCGAACCGCTCGCGCAGCGGCGGATAGGGGACACCCAATGCGAGGTGCTCGCGCTCGTACCAGGCGGCTCCGATACCGAACATCGACCGGCCTTGCGAGAGCACGTCGAGGGTGGTGACGGTCTTGGCCAGTACCCCGGGGTGACGATAGGTGACCCCGGTGACCAGCAGCGCCAGGGTGATGCTGGTGGTCTGGCCGGCCAGAAAACCCAGCGACGTGTATCCCTCCAAGAACGGGTCTTCCGCGCGCCCAACGCCTTCCATCTGGAAGAAATGATCGGCCAGGGTGAACATCGTCGCACCGATGTCTTCGGCGGTCTTGGCGGTCGCTAGCAGCGTCGGCGCCAACTTCGCCGGATCGCCGGGCAGAAAGTCGATGAAGTGTATTCCCAATTCCATTGGTAACTCCCTTTGTTAATCGGTCAAGCGCTGGAGCAGGGACAACGCGTCGAGGATGACGCGGCGTTCCCGCTCGGAGTAGCGCTCGTGCATGGCACGGGCCAGCCATTCCTCGCGGACCTGACGGTCGCTCTCCGCGCGGCGGCGGCCCGCTGTGGTCAATGAGATCACCTGGCGCCGACCATCATCGGGGTCGGGCGTACGCCGGATAAGGCCATGCCGGGTGAGCCCGGCCAGTATGGTCGCCATCGACTGTGGCCGTACCCGCTCGGCGGCTGCCAGCGCGCTGGCCGACGATGCTCCCTCTTTCCAGAGCCGGGTAAGCACGGCGGTTTGCGACGGCGTCAAGTCGCTGCCGGTTGAGACTTCTCTCAGTTGGCGCCGTAGCCGGCTGAACATCACCCGAAGATCTCGGGCCGCCGCTCCCGCGGACTCGGTGATCCCATCCACCAACGCAAGATTAAACTATTCAGTTAAAACTGTCCAGTTTCAACTGTCGATCGCGTTAGGTGCTGTCTCCGCTCAATTCCCAGAAGCGCGAGCTTTCCTGCGCGGAGGGCTTTGTGTGGACCCAGATCGCCAACATGCCGGCGAGTATCAGCCATCCCAGGACGGCGGCCGGGATCGCCCAGAGGCGGCGCAACAGCAGCGCCGTACCGCATTGCGCGACGAGGCCGCCTCCGCCGGCTTCGGCGGCCTGCGACAGGTCCGCGCTGAAGCCCCTGCCGCAAGCGATCTGTATGCCGTACTGGTCGTACTGGCTGAGATACACCGGAAACCACAGCGCCAGCAGCCCGACCACGACCAACAACGCGCCCACGATGCCGAGGTATAGCTGACGATTGCTCACAGATTTCCTTTCACGCGGGACGACGAGCTATGTGAATGCCGATGTCGGTCATGGCCAGCGGCGTTCTGGCGGGTTCGCCGCTCATGTCATGCAAACGTCCGAGAACAGCAGCACCGGCCAGGACACAATCGAGCCGAGGAACGACACCACCAGGTCGGCGCCGTGCATGTGCTGCAAATGCGCGGTGTGGGTCGTCGACCAGATGGTTCCGACCACCAAATACGGTGTGCCGAAGATAATCCCGAGCCCGATCAGCTCGGCGATCGTCAGCTGGTATCCGAGGAAGCGGCGAATCTTTTCCAGCATGCGCAGCTACCTCTCACCACAGCCCCCAGCGGCCCCGGGACGTCGTCATCGCCAACGTCCCGCTCGTCCGCGCTGCCAGAGCGTGACGAGCATCCATTATGTTAATGGCTATTCTGACCCGGCGGTAGGTTTTTCCGGCACTGATCTGCGCGCTAGGGTGTGGCAGTGACGACCGCGCGCAACGAGCCGGTGGCCGTTGTGCGCCGACGGCCCAAAGATCGCAAAGCTCAGATCGCCCGGGTGGCCGCCGAGTCATTCAGCGCGCTGGGCTATCACGCGGTCAGCATGGAAGCCATCGCAGCCGAGGTAGGCATCTCCGCGCCGGCGCTGTACCGGCATTACGCCAGCAAGTACGACCTGTTTCGCGGCGCCGTGCTGGCCCTCGGTCAGCAACTGGTCGACTGCACCGATTTCGGCGACGCGGAGCCCGCTGCGACATTGGACCGACTGGTCGACGCACTGATCGACGTGACGTTGGCGAACCGCGAGTCCGGCGGGTTGTACCGGTGGCAGGCCCGATACCTGCACGGCGAAGACCAATCGACCCTGATGGGCCAACTGCGGGTGGTCAATCGTCGAATTCAACGACCGCTCATGGCAATTCGGCCGACATTGACTCCGTCGCACCGGTGGATGCTGTCGTCGGGGCTGCTCAGTGTGATCGGCAGCATCGTCGACCACCGGGTTGCACTGCCGGCTGACGAGATCCGCGCGCTGCTGACCGAAGCCGCTTGGGCGCTGCTGGGCGCCGAACTGCCAAAGCCGGAGGATGCACTGGATCGACCTACCTCCTGGCGGATCTTCGAAGCGGATACCGGTGTCTACGAAGCCCTGCTGCAGGCATCGATGGTGTTGTTCAACGGCAAGGGCTACACCGAGACCAGCATGGCCGAGATCGCTTCGGCGGTCGGCATCCCGGTTTCCGGGATCTACCGGTATTTCCCCGGCAAGTGCGACATCCTCTCGACGGGCTTGCGGCGGGCCGCCGACCGGGTTTCCGGTCGGCTGTCGGCGATCCTCACCGGTCTCGCCGAGCCGCGCCAAATGCTCACCCTGTTGATCGAGGCGTACGTGGCAACGTCATTCGCCAACCCGGAACTGGCCGCGATCTACTACACCGAGCGGGTCAACCTGACTCGGGTGGACGAGGAGTTGTTGCGCAGTGTGCAGCGCTCGACGATCGATGCCTGGATGCGTCTGCTGACATCGGCCCGCCCCGCGCTCACGTCGACGCAGGCGCGCATCCTGGTGCACGCGGCGATGGCCCTGGTGGTCGATGTGGGACGGCTGGTGCACTACGAGCACTCGGGCGACGACTCCGCTTATCCGCAAGCCTGCGTGCGAAAACTGATGGAGGCTACGGTGTTTGGGCGCGAATAGCATTTCCGCCCAGATAGGCGAGGTATCCGATCAGCCCGACGATGGCCAGGCTGCGGGTCTGCCGGCTGCTGAAGCCCAGCCCCAACACGGTTTCGATACCGCCGTTGGTGTAGACGTGCTGCCGGGTGCCGCGCGGAAATGCCGGCTTGATGATCGGCTCCCACAATTGCGGGCTGGTGAAGTGGGATAGCTCCGGCCCCGGCCAGTGCCAGACCGGAGAATCGCGCCAAGCGGTTGCTTTTGCGAGACATCGGTGTTCCAGTCCTCCCTAGCTGATTGCGTAGTCGCTCAGCGGAAAATTCGACGCCTCCGCGATTGCTGTCGAGGTGGCCATCGGACGCAACAGCGAGGGTTCGCCGCTGGGATTGAAATAGTAGGAACGTGACGTGGCGCAGTTACCGAGCGTCCACAGTGAATCGCCGAGCAGTTCGGTCATCCGGTCGAGGTAGCGCGCGTTAGCCTCTTCGGTCACTTCGAATGTATCCGCGCCCCGACGTTTGAGCTCGGTGAAAAGCCGTTCCATCAGCCGCATCTGGTACTCCATGGTGTTGAAGAAGTTCAACCCCAAGAAGGCGAACGGGCTGGCCAGGCTCAGATAGTTCGGGAAGTAAGGCATCGACACGCCCTGATAAGCCTGGAATCGGGTTTCGCGCCACCACTTTCCGAGGTTGCGCCCGTCGCGGCCGATCACTTCGATGGCCGGGAAGTTGGCCTCCCACAGGTCGAATCCGGTGGCCAGCACCAGCGTGTCGATGTGGGTCTTCGAGCCGTCGGCGTTGACGATTCCGTCGGCCTCGACGCGCTCGATTCCGTCGGCCTGCAGATGGACGTTCGGTTTGGTGAAGGCTGCGGAAATAGGTGTTGGAGAACGTCGGCCGCTTACAGCCGATGTCGTAGTCGGGGGTGAGCTTGCGGCGCAGTTCTTTGTCGCGAATCGCCACGAACTGGTTGATCTTGCACAAATCCATCGCAGAGATGTTGAGCCGCCGGAACAGTGGAACCCGGTATCGCACCACGCCGACGGTGATCATCAACTCGTAGATGGTGTCGGTGATCGTCCGGATCAGCCGCTGGGTCCACGGTAAGCGGGCGAAGAGCCGTTTGGCCCGATCCGAGAACCGCAGGTCGATCTTCGGTGCCACCCAGATCGGGGTGCGCTGGTAGACGGTGAGATCGGCGGCTTTCTCCGCGAGTTTCGGGATGAGCTGAACTGCCGTTGCGCCGGTCCCGATGATCCCGATCCGGTGGCCCGTCGGATCGAAGTCGTCCTCCCACGCGGCGGTGTGGATGACCTTGCCTTCGAACGTGGTGATCCCCGGAATGTCGGGTGTCTTCGGCTGGGACAGGAACCCGGTGGCGGTGATCAGGTAGCGCGCCGACAGCACGTCGCCACCGGACAGCGCCACCTGCCAGCGACGGGTCTCGTCGTCCCAGCGGGCGCTTTCCACGATGGTGTTGAACCGCATGTGCCGGCGCACGTCGTACTTGTCGGCCACCGCCGCGGCGTACTGCTTGATCTCCGGTCCTGGGGTGAACAACCGCGACCAGTTCGGGTTCGGTTCGAAGAAGTACGAGTAAGTGGTGGTGGGGACATCGACGGCCAGGCCCGGGTAGTGGTTCACGTGCCAGGTTCCGCCGAGGTCGTCCTCCCGGTCGAGGATGACGAAGTCGTCGATAGCCAGGCGCTTGAGCTGGATCGCCGCGCCGATACCGCCAAAGCCGGCCCCGACGATGAGGACGTCGAAGTGCTCCGAACTCATGGAAAGACAGTACCTTACTTCAGAGTAAGTTTGTAGCTGCTGAACGCTGACTCGATGGTATCGAGCCCTAGTCGGGCCTAGATTTCTTCGTTGCCTTACCGCCTGTGGCGCGGTTCTCGGCGAGCAGCTGCGGCGTTGTCGTCTTCCAGGTCGAGGATGCGGCCGATGCCGGCGAGATTGACACCGGCGGCGACCAGTTCACTGATTCGCCGCAGGCGAGCCAGATCGTCGGCGCTGTAGCGGCGGGTCCCTCCGTCACTGCGAATTGGCGTGAGCAGGCCATGGCGCTCGTAGAGCCGGAGCGACTGCACGGGGATACCGGAGAGTTCGGCGGCCACGGAGATGCCGTAGACGCCTCGGCCCGGGGCAGGGATGCCGGGCGTGTCGGGTCGATCGATCATGCGAAAGTAATCCTTGGCTGTTTGTACAGGAAATCTTTATATCACACTTGCGGAGACATAGCCTGCATGATATATCAAATCTGTGTCACTAGACATAGGTTATAGGTGACATCGTACAGAGGATCTCAATACTGGAGGTGACCACCATGCTGATGCGTACCGACCCGTTTCGCGACCTGGACCGCTTCACCCAGCAGGTGTTGGGCACCGCTGCCCGCCCGGCGGTGATGCCGATGGACGCGTGGCGCGAAGGTGATGCGTTCTTCGTCGAGTTCGATCTGCCGGGTATCGACCAGGACTCGCTGGACCTCGACATCGAACGCAACGTGGTGACTGTGCGCGCCCAGCGCGCCGCCGTCGATCCGAACCGGGAGATGCTGGCGACCGAGCGGCCGCGGGGAGTATTCAGCCGGCAGCTGGTGCTGGGCGAAAACCTCGACACCGACCGGATCGAGGCGTCGTACAGCGAGGGCGTGCTCCGGCTGCACATCCCGGTGGCCGAGAAAGCCAAGCCGCGCAAGATCACGATCGGCCGCGGCTCGGCCCACGATGCCCACCACACCCTCAACGCCAGGGCAGCCGAGCGCGAGGTGATCGACGCCTGAAAGTGCGGTGGGCGGCAGCGGAACGCGCTGCGATCCCGCTGCCGCCCACCGGCGCCCGCCCGCATCATGAAGTCAGGAGACTGCCGTGTCAACCCGCTCGCATGTCGATCCGGCAAGCGTCTTCACATCGCTGGCCGACATCGTCGCTCAGGGTTCGACGTCGAAAGAAATGTATGCCGCGATCTGTGTCGCGGCCACCTTGATGATTCCCGGCTGCGACCATGCCAGCCTGATGGTCAGCCGTGACGGCGCCTGCAGCACAGCCGCCGTCAGCGACTCGATCGCACACAAGATCGACAAACTCGAGCTGGCGCTGGGTTGTGGGCCGTGCCTGGATGCCATCGAGGAGCAAACGACTCAAATGGCATCGGACCTGACCACTGCTGGTCGGTGGCCGGCCTTGGCGGCGCGGGTGGTCGCCGAAACGCCGGTGCGCGGTGCGATGAGCATTCAGATGCCGGTAGACCGCGCCAAGGCCGGTGCGCTCAACTTGTTTTCCGATACGGCCAATGCCTTCGACCAGACGTCGGTCGAACAGGCGATCGTGTTGGCGGCGTTCGCCACGGTGGCTACCCACGCTGCAGCGCACGGCGAAGACGTGGCAGCGTTGCGACGCGGGCTGCTCACCAACCGCGCGATCGGCAAGGCCATCGGCATGCTGATGGTGCTCGACGACGTCTCCGATGACGACGCGTTCGAGATCCTCCGCCGAACCTCGCAAGACAGCAACGTCAAGATCGCCGCAATCGCGGACGAGTTCATTCGGCGTCGCTCAGTGCAACAGCCTTAACGCGGCGTCGACCGCCAACGCGGGCACGTCGAGGTTCTTCGAGCCCAGGTCGTGGCGTGCGCCGGTGATCTCGACGATCTCGGTGGGCGCCGGAATGAACGCCGCGGCGGCGCGCACCTCGTCGAGGGTGCCGAAGGGATCCGACGTGCCGTGGGTGAACACCGTCGGCACCGCGATGTCCGGCAGGTGCTCGGTGCGGGCGCGTTCGGGCTTGCCGGGCGGATGCACGGGGTAGGAGAACAGCGTCAGCACATCCACCGGTCGAGCGTTATCGGCCACCACCATGGACGTCTGCCGGCCACCGTAGGAATGCCCGCCGGCGATCAGCGGGCCGTCGGCAAGGTTGCGGCACACGGCGATCGCCTCGACGATGCCGGCGCGATCAGTCGCCGCCGACCCCGACGGCGGGCCTTTGGGCCGCCGCCGGCGGTACGGCAGGTTGTAACGGACCGCCAGCCAGCCACGTCGCGCCCACTCGTCGCAAAGCTGTTGCAGTAGTGGGGATTCCCTGCTGCCACCGGCGCCATGCGTCAACACCACCACACCGGCTGGTGTGCCGTCCGGTTCGTGGGCGACGCCCGCGATGGCCTCGAGGTTCATGACAGCCTGAACAGCGGGGACACCGGGCCGTGGCCATGGCCGAGCGGATAGGCGGCACGCAGGCGATTCGGTGACCCAGCGCTTCCCGAACCCGACCGCATCGGGCACGTTGCAATCCGTGTGCCAGTGCGCAAGCGACGGCAGTCGCGAGTGTGTCGCCTCCGCCGTGGTCATTGCCGTTGGGCAAACGCTCGGAGTCGAACTCGTAGAAGTCGGCGCCGTCGTACAGCAGGTCGCAACTACGATCTGAAGAGCGCAGGTGTCCGCCTTTGACCAGCACCCACTGCGGGCCGAGCGCGTGCAGGGCCTTGGCGGCCGCCCGTTGCGACGTCGCGTCGACCACCTCGATGTCGACCAACAGCCGTACTTCGTCGAGGTTGGGCGTCACCAGCGTCGCCAGCGGAAACAGTTCGGTCGCGAAGCGAATCCAGGGCCGACGGCTCCATCAGTGGGTCGCCGTGCATGGACGCGCACACCGGGTCGACGACCAACGGAACCGTCAACGCCAGCCGCCGCCAGGTCGCGGCCACCGCGGCAATGACACGCGACGACGCCAGCATGCCGGTTTTCGCCGCCTGGATGCCGATGTCGCTGACTACCGCTTCGATCTGATCGGCGACGACGTCGCCGGGCACCTCGTGAAAGCGCTTGACGCCCAACGTGTTCTGCACGGTAACCGCGGTCACCGCGCACAGGGCATGCACCCCCAGCAGGGCGCAGGTACGCATGTCGGCCTGCATACCCGCGCCGCCGCCAGAATCCGATCCGGCGATCGCCAGCACCCGCAGCGGCGTGGTACCGCGCGGCGCCAGCGGAAGGTAGGTCACTGGGCGATCGGTAGATACACCCGGTTGCCGTGCTCGGCGAACTCGGCCGACTTCTCCGCCATACCTTGCTCGAGCGCCGCTTCGATGGCTTCCTCGCTGTCCAGCCCGTGCTTGGCGGCGTAGTCGCGGACATCCTGAGTGATGCGCATCGAGCAGAACTTCGGGCCACACATCGAGCAGAAGTGTGCGGTCTTGGCCGGCTCGGCGGGCAGCGTCTCGTCGTGGAATTCCTTTGCGGTGTCAGGGTCCAGCGACAACGCGAACTGGTCGTTCCAACGGAACTCGAACCGCGCCGTGCTCAATGCGTCGTCGCGCTCCTGTGCGCGCGGATGACCCTTGGCCAGATCGGCCGAATGGGCGGCGATCTTGTAGGCGATCACCCCGTCCTTGACGTCCTTGCGGTCGGGCAGCCCGAGGTGCTCCTTGGGGGTCACGTAGCACAGCATCGCGGTGCCGGCCTGAGCGATGATGGCCGCGCCGATCGCCGACGTGATGTGGTCGTAGGCCGGCGCGATGTCGGTGGCCAGCGGCCCCAGGGTGTAGAACGGGGCCTCCTCGCACAGCTCCTCTTCCAGTCGCACGTTCTCGACGATCTTGTGCATCGGGACGTGGCCCGGTCCTTCGATCATCACCTGTGCGCCATGGGCTTTCGCGATCTTGGTCGAGCTCGCCCAGGGTGCGCAACTCGGCGAACTGCGCGGCGTCGTTGGCGTCGGCGATCGATCCCGGTCGCAACCCGTCACCCAGCGAGAACGTCACGTCGTAGCGGGCGAAGATGTCGCAAAGCTCCGCAAAGTTGGTGTAGAGGAACGACTCCTGATGATGCGCCAGGCACCACGCCGCCATGATGGACCCGCCGCGGGACACGATGCCGGTGACCCGCTTGGCGGTCAGCGGCACATAGCGCAGCAGCACCCCGGCGTGCACGGTCATGTAGTCCACGCCCTGCTCGCACTGCTCGATCACGGTGTCGCGGTAGATCTCCCAGGTCAACTCGGTCGGATCGCCCTTGACCTTCTCCAGCGCCTGATAGATCGGCACCGTGCCGACCGGCACCGGAGAGTTGCGCAGGATCCATTCGCGGGTGGCATGGATGTCCTTGCCGGTGGACAGATCCATGATGGTGTCCGCGCCCCAGCGGGTGGCCCACACCATCTTGTCGACCTCCTCGGCGATCGACGACGTCACCGCCGAGTTGCCGATGTTGGCGTTGACCTTCACCGCGAAGGCCTTGCCGATGATCATCGGCTCGCTCTCGGGATGGTTGTGGTTGGCCGGGATCACCGCGCGGCCGCGGGCAACCTCGTCGCGAACCAGTTCGGCAGGCATGTCTTCGCGGGCGGCGATGAAAGCCATCTCCGCGGTGATCTCACCGGCGCGGGCCCGCTGCAGCTGGGTGCCGCGATCGCGCACCACGCCCGGGCGCGGCGGCAGCCCGGCCGTCACGTCGATCACCGCGTCGGGGTCGGTGTAGGGGCCGGAGGTGTCGTAGAGGTCGAAGTGCTGTCCGTTCGACAGGATGCACCCGCCGGAACGGCACTCGGGCGCCGCCGGAACGGCCTCGAGGTCTCGGTAGAACTTGCTGCTGCCAGCGATGGGTCCGGTGGTCACGGACGGTTCGACAGTAACGGTCATTTTTTTCATCTCCCTACGTCGGCATTACCCGGTCAGGTTCGTACGGTCGACGGCCCCGAGCCGTCCTCTCAGCGCACTGGGCGTGCGCTCCCGCGTGTTATGGATGGTCCGCCCTCGTCGTTGACCGCTGCACGTCCGCATCGTCGCCGTGCAGTCCACGCTAGCGCAGCCGGGGCGGTTCAGTCCGAGTCAGGATGTCTGCGGAGCTGGCTAACCGTGGGCAAGCGGCAAACGGTGCAATGATGCGTAACGTGCGCGAGGCCTCTGAATCTCTGCGCACCGCATCCTGCAATGCGCCGACACCGGTGTCACCTGCTGGGCGGCCGCCGGAACCCGCCCCGGCGACGTCAGCGTGGGCGCTTTCCGGTTCTGGTTCGTCGGCCAGCGCTGGGAGTGGTCCGACGAGGTAGCCCGCATGCACGGCTACGAGCCGGGGTCGGTGGTGCCGACGACGGAACTACTGCTGTCGCACAAACATCCAGAAGACCGGGACCACGTTCAGGATCTGCTCGACCAGGCATTGCACCAGAGGAGCTCGTTCTCCAGCCGTCACCGCTTCCTCGACACCGCCGGCAATGTGCACGATGCGATCGTGGTGGCCGATCGGATGGCCGACGAGACCGGCGCAGTAGTGGGCACCGCCGGTTATTACATCGACCTAACTGCCACCTTCGTCGAGACCCGCCAGGTCGCCCTCGACGAGGTGTTGCCGGACCTGTTCGAGAGTGCGCGCGGTGATCGAGCAGGTCAAAGGTGTCCTGATGGCCGTCTACCGGGTCAGCGCGGAGCAAGCCTTCAGTGTGCTGAGGTGGCGGTCGCAGGAGACCAACACCAAATTGCGGGCGCTGGCCAAGCAGCTCATCGCCGAAATCGCCACGCTGCCACCGCCGTCGGCGGAGGTGCAAAGCGCGTTCGACCACCTGCTGTTGACGGTGCACGAGCGTATTCCGGGCGAACCCAACGCATAACGGGGTCGCCGGTTAGGCTCGACAAAGCCGCAGACGGCAAGCCGGCACGACGGGTGACGCGATGGATTTGTTGATGGTCGACTATGAGGTGCGGCCGGAAGCTGTCGTGGTGCAGGCCAAGGGCGAAGTGGATTCCAGCACCGCGGGCGCGCTCATCTCGCGGCTGGGCGCGGCGCTGCAGCAGGCCAGACGCAGGATTCGCGGCTGCTCATCATCGATCTGCAGGCTGTGACTTACTTCGGCAGCGCCGGACTCAACGCCGTCCTCGATTGTCACCGGCAAGGGCTGCAAGCCGGGACTTCCGTCCGGCTGGTTGCCGACAATGGGTCTGGTGGTTCGCCCGATCGAGGTGACAAACCTGGACACGGTCCTCGACCTCTACCCCACGCTGCCCGACGCGTTGCAAGGCCGTGATACCGAGCAGGGGCAGTGAGCGGAGATCGCCGCCGCAACTGGAGAAGCGAGCCGCTGAACTTGCCGCCCGACCTCGCCGAGGCCGTCGCACTCGGCGGTGAGATGGGCCGCCTGTTCGCCGAATTCGACTGGGCCGCGCACCCGTTGGGGTCGCCCGACGGGTGGTCGGCCGAGCTGCGGTCAGCCGTCGCGGTGGTGTTGACCTCGCGGTTTCCCATCGTCTTGTGGCTGGGCGCCGAAGACCTGTTCCTGGTATACAACGACGCTTACATCCAGATCCTGGGTGACCGGCACCCGGACGCCTTGGGTCGGCGCGGTCAATTCGTGTGGTGGGACATCTGGGATCCGATCAGCCCGATGCTGGCCAGCGTCATAGCCAGCGGCGAGGCCACCTGGTCGCATGACTTGATGCTGCCGATGGTGACCGCCGGCCGGCGTCGGGAGCGCTACTTCACCTTCACTTACAGCCCCCTGGTCGGGAAAAACGGCGAGACCTACGGAATTTTCTGCCCGTCCTGGGAGACCACCGAGCGGGTCATCAGCGAGCGACGACTACATCTGCTCAACGCGGTGGCCTCGGCGACGATGGAAACCCGCACCGTCGGCGACGCGGTGAGCGCAGCCGTCGCGGTGTGTGCCGACCAGCCGGCCGACGTACCGCTCGTCGCGGCCTATGTCAGTGGCGCGGACGCGGCCGACACCACCTTGCGTGGCGCGACGCCAGCGGTGCTGCCGCTGCTGCCGCCCACGCTGGAAAAGCTGACCGACTGGTCGCCGACGGCGCGGTCGCGGGCGGAAGTGCGGATCATCGACGACGTGTCCTCGGTCATTCGCGGTCTGGCCGAGGTGTTGGGCGACGATTGCCCGGACCAGGCGCTGGTGCTGCCGTTGGGCGAGAACGCGGTCGCCGGGGCGCTGGTGGTCGGGACGAATCCGCGGTGCCTGCTGGATCAGCAGTACCTCGGCTTCTGTCAGTTGCTCGCCGACCAACTGTCCTCGGCGCTGGCCTCCGTGGGCTCTCACGAGCAGCAGCGGCAGCGCGCGGATGCGCTGGCCGAACTCGACCGTGCCAAGACGGCTATTTCTGACCAATGTCAGCCACGAATTCCGCACCCCGCTGACCCTGCTGCTGGGTCCGCTCGAGGACGCGCTCTCCGACGTAGGTCCGCAGACGGTTGTCGCGGCGCACCTGCGTACGGCCCGGCGGAACGCGGGACGGCTGCTGCGCCTGGTTGACTCGCTGCTGGAGTTCTCCCGGATCGAAGCAGGCCGTGCCAGCTCGACGTTGGTGTGCACCGATGTGGGGGCGCTGACGTCGCAGATCGCGTCGTCATTCACCGAACTGTGCGAGCGGGGCGGGCTCGAACTCGTCCTCGACTGCCGCCAGGCGCTGGCCGACATCGACCCGGACATGTGGGAAACCGATCATGCTCAATTTGATGTCCAACGCGGTTAAGTACACCCTGAGCGGCTCGATCACCGTCACGGTGCACAGCGGCGGCTCCCAGTGCTTGATCAGTGTCCGTGACACCGGTGTCGGCATCAGCCGAGGCAGATCTGAAACGGCTGGGCGAACGCTTTTTTCGCGCCGACACCGCGCGGGGCCGCAGTGTGGAGGGCACCGGGATCGGGCTGTCGCTGGTGCGCGGGCTGGTGGAGCTTCAACACGGCGAGATGCAGATCGCCAGCGAACTCGACCGCGGCACCACCGTCGCCATCACCCTGCCCAAATCGCCGGGCGGCACACCGGTCGACCATGCACCGGCCGATCTGCTGGACAACCCTTACGTCGTCGAGGCGGATCAATGGGTGGCGCCGCTCGCCGACCGAGGCTGCGTCCGTCGACGATGACCGCGAACTGGTGTTGATCGCCGACGACAACGCTGACATGCGGGCCCATCTGGACCGGGTGCTGTCGGCGCACTGGAGAACGGTTCTGGTCGCCGACGGTGAAGCGGCTCTGCAGGCCGCCTGCGAGCTTCGCCCCGCTGCCATCGTGACGGACGTGATGATGCCCAAGATGGACGGCTTCGACTTCGTCTCGGCAATTCGTGGCGATACCCAGCTGGCTGCCACTCCGATCATCATGCTGTCCGCCCGCGCCGGAGCCGAGGCCGTCAGCGAAGGCTATGCCGTCGGCGCGGATGACTACCTGCCCAAACCGTTCCGCTCGCAGGAGCTGGTCGAGCGGGTCGTCGGCGCGGTTGTCCGCCGCCGGCCGCGAACGTGCCGGTCAGCGGCAGCGTGAGGCCGAGCTTCGGCATACTTCCGCCGCCGCCCAACTCGATGCCGCGTTGCAGGCCGCCGACTCGGTCTCCGGAATCGCCGAGGCGCTGTTGGCCTCTCCGCTGGGCTCGGGCGGTGCCAGCGTCGTCGTGATCGGTCTTCTCGACGTCGAGGAGAACCACGTCCGATTCGAGTTCGCGGGCCCGGTCCCGGTGGAATTCCGCGACCGCTACCACGTCGCCACCCTGGACACGCCGCTGGTGCCGGTGGACGTGATCAAGACCGGTCAGCGGATGGTCATCACGGATACGTTGACGCTTACCCCGCGCTACGGCCACGTGGTGCAGGAAACCGCCGACAGCGTCCGGGCGTGCGTCAGCCAGCCGTTGCGTGGTCATGACGGGAACGTCATCGGTTCGCTTGGGTTGCTGTGGCCCACGCCGCGGGACTTCTACGCGAGCGAGCTCGAGATGCTTGCTCGCGCCGCGGAAATCACCCAGTCGGCGCTGGGACGGGTCCTTGGTGCACAGCGTGAGCACCGGATTGCCGTCGACTTCCAAGAGCATCTGCTCGATCTCGACCGCGGGTCGACGGCCGCGGTGGTGGCGGCGGTGTATCAACCTGGCGGCGAGGCGATGCGCGTCGGCGGCGACTGGTATCTGGTGGCGCCGCTGCAGCGACCGGGCCAGATCGCGGTGTCCGTCGGCGATGTCGTCGGGCACGGTCTGCCCGCCGCGATCGTGATGAGCAGACTCCGTGCGGCGGTGTCCGCCAGCGCCCACACCGGCGCCGATCCGGACGCGGTGCTCAGCTCGCTGGACAAGTATGCGGCGTCGGTCTCCGGTGCGCGCTGCGCGACGGTCAGTTATGTCGTGATCGACACCGGGGAGCCGGGAACCGGCGACGGCACCTCGAATATCAGCTATACCTGCGCAGGTCATCCCTACCCATTGCTGGTGATGCCCGGCCGAACACCGGTTTTCTTGCAAGCCGGCCGGCGCCCGCCGGTTGCGGCGTGGGATAGCCATCTCAAGCCCAATACGGCAGAGCACGAGTTGCCCGCGGGCAGCCTGCTGCTGCTCTACACCGATGGGCTGATCGAGCGGCCGGGCGAGACGCTTGATGAGGGGTTCGCGCGGCTGCAGGCTGCGGCCGCATATCGTGCGGATTTGTCGGTCGGAGAGTTCTGCGACGAGGTGCTCGACCGGATGGCCCCGCCCGGCGGCTACACCGATGACGTCGTCTTGTTGGCGGTGCGCCCCAACCACGCCACCGCGCGCAGTTTCGCCACCGTGCTGCCCGCCGCACCGATGAACATTCCGGCAGCCCGGCACCGGCTGCGCGATTGGCTGGCCGGCATCGCCGTCGAGCCGCATCGGGAATCCGACATCCTGTTGGCCATCGGGGAAGCGGTGACTAACGCGATCGAGCATGGCAGCGGCGGCGATTCGCTCAAGTACGGTCTCCATCGAAGCTTTCGTGCGCGGTCACACCGTCACCGTGACGGTCAGCGATACCGGCAGATGGTCGGGCGATTCCTCGGCCAGCCAACGTAGCCTGCAGGGCGGACGGGGGCTAACCATGATCAACGGACTCGCCGACCACGTGAAGACCGTGCGCACCGCTCACGGCACGCGAATTACCCTGGATTTCCATTACGCAGTTGTCTCGGGGGCCAGTTTGGTGGAGGGCGTAACACGATGACCCGGGCGGTTTTCCAGCTGCAGATCCCGGACAGCGACCCCTCGGCGGATACCCCCGCCGAGGTGACTGTCACCGGCGAGGTCGACGTGACCAATGTCGACGAGTTCACCCGATCGGTGCTCGACGTCCCGGGCCCGCGGCCGCGTCATCCTTCAGCTGAGCAAGATCAAATACCTGGACAGCGCAGGTTTCGCCGCATTGGATCGGCTGCTCGAACAGAACGCGATCGTCCTCGTTCTGTCGCCGGACAGCTTCATGTACCGAGTGGCCGAGCTGATGTGTCTGCCGATTCACCACGACGCCGAGACCGCGCGCCGGGTGCTGCAGGAGAACCCGAGCTAAACCTGTTCTAGACCTCTTCCATGGCCTCACCGAGCTCCTCGAGCAGTCGGTTGTGGTGGTTACTGGCCATGAGGTGACCGGCGGCGATGACGACCGCGACCGGCCAGTCGATGAGCTCGAATGCGGCCAATGCGGCTATACCGCCGTAGTAGGCCAGCTGTTCGGGTCGCGGAATTTCCAATCGGCCAAATATCGGCACATTGACAAAAAACGTTTCGCCGGCGCGGATGTGTTCGACGGCTTCGCGCTGAGAAGTGCCTCGATGCGACTTCTTTTCGACCATCATTTGCCTTTCAGTAACTTATAGGTTCGCCGTTAAGCCGGATGGCTTGGTCACCGTCGAACATATGACGTCGACGGATTCTCTCGCCGACCCACTAGCTTCAGGGGTCGCTGGTCTGCTGGCGATCCCGCTGATCGAGTTGTACGCCGTTCTGTGGCGGTTGGGTGTGGTGGAGGTTCGGACTGATCGGACGGCCGTTCGGCGGCTTCCAACTCCAATGGACGTTTACTGTCGAGCACGCGGGTTGCGACGGCAACCGCGGCGGTCGCCGCCCCGGCTGAGCCCAGCGCCTGCGCCCACCCGACCGGGCCCAGAGGCGTGCACCCCAGCAGCTGGCTGACCGCCGGGATGCTGATCAGCGTCCCCAACGCCACCAGCGATCCACCGGCGGTCAACACGACCAGCGGAGCACGCGAATCGAGCAGCGTCTGACCCAGCTGGGTGCTGACCAACGCGACCAGCGCGACCGTCGACGCCCGTCGCGGCCGTCCGGTCACGCCGGCCATCACCCACGCTGCGGTCGCGGCCGCCGCCGTCGTCGTCCCGCGGATGGCGACGGCCCGCCACAGTGCCCGCTGATCGGGGCCGTGACCGCCGTTTTGCACCGGGCCGCTCGGCGGGCTCACCGCCAGCGCAGCGGCAGGGAACGCATCGGTCATCATGTTCACCAGCAGCAGCTGGCGGGTGTTGAGCGGCGACGTTCCGCTGACCGCGCTGCCGATGATCGCGAAAGCCACCTCGCCGGCGTTGCCGCCCAACAACACCGACACCGCGGAGTGCACCCGTTGCCAGAGCTGGTGTCCCTCGTCGATGCAGTTCGAGCAGTGCCTCGATCCGGCCGTCGACCAGGACCACATCGGCCGCGATGCTGGCCGGGTCGCTGCCGCGCGCCACGACGGCGAGGCCGACGGTGGCGGCCCGGATCGCGGCGGCGTCGTTGGAGCCGTCGCCGACCATCGCGCACACCTTGCCGGCGCGTTCCAGCGTCTGGACGACCTGCACCTTGTTCTCCGGCGACATCCGGGCGAAGATCACCCGCTCGGTGACGGCCCGTTCCTGGTCTTTGCGCGACAACGCGTCCCACTCCGCACCGCTGATGACCTCCTCGGCGGTCACCGGCAAGCCCATTTCGCGTGCGATAGCGGTGGCCGTGATCGGGTGATCGCCGGTGATCAACCGGATGCCGACGTCGCGCTCGGAGATGGCCTTGAGCAGCGCGGGTGCCTCGGCTCGCGGGGTGTCGGACAATCCGAGGAACCCCGCCAGCGACAGTTCGTCGTCGGCCAGGTCGGCGATGGCGTCTTCGTCATCGGCGACCAGCTTGGCCTGTTGCGGGCTCAGCCGGCGCCGCGCGACCGCGATCACCCGCAGCCCCTCGGCGGCCAGCTGACGCACCGTGCCCTCGATATCCGGACCGGCGTCCCGGCAAGCCGCGAGCACCACTTCGGGTGCGCCTTTGACGGTGAGCTCGTCGTCGGACACCGACGCCGAGAACGACCTGCCGGACCGGAACGGCAGATGGGCGTCCGCTTCGGTGGCTCGCGAGCCGTTGGACGCATCGACTGCCAACGCCGCCTCGATGATGGCCCGGTCGGTGGCGTGCACCTGCGGGCCGCCGTTGGCGTCCGGGGCCGCGTGCGCCGCGAAGCGCAGCACGTCTTCGCGGGAGTAGTCGGCCACCGGATGCACCTGTGCGACCCGCAGCCGGTTTTCGGACAGCGTCCCGGTCTTGTCGAAGCACACGACGTCGACGCGGCCGAGCGCCTCGACCGAACGGGGGATGCGCACCAGCGCGCCGTACTCGGTCAGGCGCCTGGCCGACGCGGCTTGCGCGAGCGTCGCCACCAGCGGCATCCCTTCCGGGACCGCGGCCACGGTGATCGCGATTCCACTGGCCACCGCTTCGCGCAACCCGCGGCCCCGCAACAGGCCCAGCAGGCCGACCAAACCGCCGCCGGCCGTGCTGACCGGGAATGCCTGGTTGGTCAGCTTGCTGAGCTGATGCTGCAGCCCGACATCCGGCAGTTCGCCGGACACGAGTTCGGCGGCACGCCGTGCCTGGGTGTCGGCACCGACGGCGGTCACCACCGCCACCGCGGTGCCCGCGACGATGGTGGTGCCGGCGAACAGCATGCAGCGACGCTCGGCCACTTCGGCACCGGGTGTGGGGTCGATCTGCTTCTCCACCGGCAGCGACTCACCGGTGAGCGTCGACTCGTCGACCTCGAGATCGTCTTCCTCGATCAGCCGCGCATCGGCGGGGATGACCTCGTGGGTGCGCACTTCGATCACATCGCCGGGCCGCAGCTGCTCCGCGACGACGTCGGTGTACACCGGCGCACCGTCGGGACCCGTTGTCACTTTGCGGGCCGGCGGAATCTGTTGGGCCAGCAGTTCGTTCAGTCGGCTTTCGGCACGCAGGCGTTGGCTGGCGGCGAGTATGGAGTTTCCGGTGAGCACCGAACCGACCAGGACCGCGTCGACCGGCGACCCCAGGATCGCGCTGGCGGCCGAGCCGAGAGCCAGTACCGGGGTCAGCGGGTCGGACAACTCGGCTTGCACCGCCTTGAGGAACTGCCAGACCGCTCGGCGCGGGCGTCCGGTCAGTTCGGCGCCGCGATGGGCCGTTTCGATCGCCCGGGTGGCCAGCGGGCGGTGTTGAGGCTCTGTGGATTCGGCGGCGTCGGGCGGTGGCAGCATCTTGCGGACCTGCTCGATCGACATTGCGTGCCATTCGTGGATCGGGGCGGGCAGCGGAGTCGGCGCGCGAACCACCCGGCGGGCCATCAGGTAGCCAGACAGCAGACCTGCCGCCGCACCGGTGGTCACCGGGCCGGGCCCGGTGCCGCGCACGCCGGGCACCATCAGCAGCGCACCCAGCGCCGTCGCGCCGGTCGATATCTCGATCCCGCGCCGGCTCGCCGCCTTGGCCGCGGGCACGGCGTGCAGCAGCCGCCAGGCGCCGGCGAGGTCAGTCAGGAGCAGATCCGCCGTCCAGGGCGGCGGCTCTCCGTCGAAGTTGGGCATCACGCCCAGCCCGACATCGGCCGACGAAAGTGCTTGTGCACCAACCGAAGACAGCACCGCGACGGTGTGACCGGACTGCTGCAGATCGGTCAGCGCCGCGACGAGCGCGTCATCGACGGATCCGTTCTCCGGCGGCCGCAGCTCATCGAACGCGGGCCGCAGCTCGCCGAGATCGTCGGTGTCGACAGAGATCAAATCCAGGTCGGCGCGGCGCGCCTCGGCCAGCACCGCTGCGGCCAGCGGATCGTGTGTGGGGCCGACCAGCGCTTCGATGCCGGCATCGGATCCGGGAACCGGGTGCCAGCCGGCATGTAGGCCGCGGTTCTCCAGCAACAGCTGCGCGCGGTTCCAGGCCGCAGAAAGATCAGCGATCTCGTCCTCGTCGGCACCGCGAACCCGCACCACCCGCAGCGTGTCGGTACACAACACCCTGGGATCGATCAGCAGCGCGTCGACCCGGTCGAGCCGGCGCAGGCTTTGCGGGTGCAGCGGCAGGACGGCGTGCTCGTCGGCCAACCCCTGGCCGAGTGCGGCGGCGAACGACTCGCGCGTGGTGCGGGTGGCCTTCGGCGTGGTGACCAACGCCGCGGTCGAGGTCATGTTGAGGTTGCGGGTGGTCACGCCGACGGCCGCGACGCTGATCGCCTGCAGGATTGCGCTGCGACGCGAGTGCCGCTCGATGGGCCCCTCGGGCAGCGGCACGGGGCGGGACGGCGGGTAAACCTCCGTGTACTCGGCGTGGCGGGCCAGGCTCGGTTCGTGGCGGCTCCAAGCCTGCGCTTCGGCACGCATTTCGGCGGCCTTCAGCGTCTCCATCATCAAGTCCACGGCCAGCGACGCGGGCGACAGCTCAAGCACGTGTGCGGCCGTCATCGCCAAGCTCAGCAGCGTGTCCGTCGCGGATTGGCCGATACTGTTCTCGAGCAGCCGGCGCACCCGCGGCTGGTAATCGACGGCCACCACCGCTGCTTCGAAACCGTAGGTCAGGCGCGGCCACTGCAGCATCCGGCCCGCGACCGCGGCGCCCATCCCGGCAGCTGTGGCGCCGACCCCCACCGCCTTGGTGGCCAGCAGCAGGCCGTCGCCCGGCAAAGGTTTCGGAGCGCACGGCTTTATGGGTTGAGCGGCAACGCTTTTCGGCCTCGTCCACCGCTCGGCACAGCTCACGCAGTGAAGTTTGGTTGCCGGCGAGGCCCACGACTACCCGCGACAGCGGGCGGTTCAGGCTGGCCGAAGTGACACCGGGGAGGGCGCAGGACGGCGTCGACGACGACGCTGCCCAAGCTCGGCGCCGCCCGGCCCATCCAGGCCGCGGACCTCGATCCACGCGCGTCCCCTGCCGCGCCAGCTATGCCGGGTCAAGGTGGGCGCGGGCAGCCCGTCCGACAGCGCCTTGACGCCTTCCCGAACCGGGATCGCGGCCATGGTCAGACCAGTCGAGGCGACTGTGCCGAGTGATCCTGCGGCGGTCGCCGCGGTTTGTACGGTGGCGCCGACGAGCGCAGAGGTTGCCTGTATGCCCAGCGCGACCGCGCGGAGCGGAGATGCTCGCACTGTTAAGACGGTACCCAACCGGTGAATTTAACGGCGGGTGCGCGGCTGTGTACCGCGCGACCGTGCCGGCGCCTTCTTGGCCGGCGATTTGCGGGGCACTGACGACCTAGCCGAACTGGTCGACTTGGTCGGAACCGCGCTCACCGGTGTGACCGAAGCTCTGTGCGAGCTATCGGCATGCCCGTTGTTCAGGTGCCGCAGGATTAGGGCGCCGCCACCGATGGCCAGCACCACCGGCCACTCGAGGAGGCCAGCGACACCGAGCGCGCCCAACGTCAGTGCTGCTGCGGGCGTGGAATGACTACCGCGGCCGATGCCGCGCTGCACACCGGCGGCAGCGCCGGTCACCGCGCCGACAACGCCGTTGACCGCGGCGCCGCCAACCGCACCTGCTGCCTCGGTGGTCACCTCCGCGGCACGGCCCACTGTTCGAGTTACGCTGCGAACGGCGCCGTTAACGACACCCATGATGACTCCCTGATGATTTGTTGTTGAGGCCGTGAATCGAATACCCGCTGCACGCCGGACCGGCGGGGGTTGCATACGCGCAAACTCGGAAAGTTCATGAAACCCTCACGATTCTGCGCAGCATCTGGCAATCCTATGGCCTTGTCCGGTAAATGAACAGCAAATGAATAGCGGCCAGGGATTTTATAGGTATCAATCCGCGCGTAGATCCACCACGACCGGCGCGTGGTCGCTGGGCGCCTTACCTTTACGTTCCTCCCGGACGATCTGCGCGTCGGCGACCCGGCCGGCCAGCGCGGGGGAGGCCAGGATGAAGTCGATGCGCATGCCCTGTCGCTTCGGGAACCGCAGCTGGGTGTAATCCCAATACGTGTACACCCCGGGACCGGGAGTGAAAGGTCTTACCACATCCGAGAATTGAGCGTCGACGATGGCTTCGAAAGCCTTGCGCTCCGGTTCGGAGACATGTGTGGCGCCCTGGAAGAATTCGACGCTCCAGACGTCATCGTCGGTCGGCGCGATGTTCCAGTCCCCGACTAACGCAATCTGCGCCGGCGGGATCGTCGCGAAGCCAGCCCTGCGCTGTGTCTCGGAGTGCGGCAAGCCAATTCAGCTTGTAGGTGTAATGCGGGTCATCCACGGCGCGGCCGTTGGGCACGTAGAGACTCCACACTCGAACTCCGGCGCAGGTGGCGGCCAGGGCGCGGGCTTCGGCCGCGGCCGCCAGATCCGGCTTGCTGCTCCAGCTCGGCTGGCCGTCGAAGCCGACCTCGATCTGGTCGAGGCCGACTCGCGATGCGATCGCCACGCCGTTCCACTGGTTGAACCCGCAATGTGCCACCTCGTAGCCCAATTCCAGGAACGGCAGCGTCGGAAACTGGTCGTCGGCGCACTTGGTCTCTTGCATCGCCAGCACATCGACCTCGGCGCGCTCCAGCCAATCGAGCACCCGGGGCAACCGGGTGCGGATCGAGTTCACGTTCCAGGTGGCCAGCCGAAGCGCCCCGTCGGACATGGCCCGACCCTACGCGGTTGCCGTGACGTAGCGGGCGCGGTGATGCAGTGCGAAGCCCAGCGACTGGGCCAGGCCGGCGGTGGCGTGATCGTCGTCGAGAACCCGGACATAGCCGCGGGTGGCACCGCGAGCGGCTCCCCACGCCAGCAGCGCCTCGCACAGCGCCCGGGTCTGCCACCCGCATCGCCGACAGCCCCACCCAGCGGTTGCCGTCCGGGGCGTCGGTCACCGAAGCGCGCGCCACCGCCAGGTCGGCATGGTTGCCGAACGCCAGCTCGCCGTCGACGACGGCGGTCAGGACGTCAACGGGGACTTCGCGGCGGTAGAGCTGCAGCCAGGTGTCATCCGGGCGGGCCGACAGCCGCACCGACGGGTCGGGCCCGGCGGTGCACACGTCGCGCACCAGCACGGCGTTGGCCTGTTCGCCCACGCCGGGCAGCCGCAGCAGGCGGTCGGCGATGGCCAGCCGCGGGGTCAGCTCTCGTTGGACGTACCAGTCGACGATCGCCGGTATCGCCGCTGGGCCGGCAGAAACCTCAAGCGGCACGGCGGAATTCGCGCGGGACGTGACGCCGCGCCCGGCGCGCAGCAGCCAGCCGTCCAGCCACTGCTGCTCGACGCCCGGCCAGGCCAACGCGGCGGCGTGCTCGAGCGCGCGGATCTGCGAGGTGCGCACCGGCGCATCGCTGAGCGCCCGTACCGCGACCACGTCCTCGGGCGCAAACTCCACCACCGCTCCGGTTTTCGTCTGCACCTGCACCAGCGGCTCGATGCCGACGAGATGGCCCACCGCGTCGCTCAGTGGCGGGACGGACCCGGCCGGCCGTCGGTAACGCACCGTCACCCTGGTGCCGGGTTGAGGCCACGAAACCATCAGTGACCGAACGGGTCCGGCCCTTCGCCCGGCGTCCACGACAACCCGGGGACGCCCCAGTCGTGGGATTTGACCGCACGTTTGGCGGCGCGGGCGTGTCGTCCGATCAACCGGTCCAGATATAGAAATCCATCGAGGTGGCCGGTCTCGTGTTGGAGCATCCGGGCGAACAACCCTTCGCCCTCGATCGTGATCGGGCTGCCATCGGCGTCGAGTCCGGTGACCCGGGCCCACTTGGCCCGTCCGGTCGGGAACGACTCACCGGGTACCGACAGGCAACCCTCGTCGTCGCTGTCCGGGTCGGGCATGGTTTCGGGAATCTCCGAGGTCTCCAGCACCGGGTTGACGACCACACCGCGACGGCGCGCCGATTGCCCACGCTCGTCGGCGCAGTCGTAGACGAATACTCGCAAGTCGACACCGATCTGGTTGGCCGCCAGGCCAACCCCAATGGCGGCGTCCATGGTGTCGTACAGGTTCGTGATCAACTCGTCCAAATCGGTCGGCAGTGAACCGTCCGCACCGACCGGTACCGGCTTGGTCGGGGTGTGCAGGACTGGATCTCCCACGATGCGAATGGGTACGACTGCCATGACCGGCAAGCTTAAGCCCGCGCTTGTGCACGGTCGGGATGCGTTCCGGTTGCGGCCGACGGCCGGGACAGGCAATCTCACCTAGTCAGCCGACTCGCGGGCTCGGGTTCCGGGTCAACAGTTGTCAGCGTGGTTGAATAATCGCCGGAGCAGCGAGCATTCGAGAATTCGCCGAAAGGGTCGAGGAAGCGATATGGACAGCGCTATGGCGCGGGCTAATCGATCGGGGGACGACTCTGAACTCGCCGATGGCCTAACCCGCCGCGAACACGACATTTTGGCGTTCGAGCGCCAATGGTGGAAATACGCCGGCGCCAAAGAAGAAGCCATCAAAGAGTTGTTCGCAATGTCGGCCACGCGCTACTACCAGGTGCTGAATGCTTTGGTCGACCGGCCCGAAGCATTGGCGGCCGACCCGATGCTGGTCAAACGGCTACGCCGGCTGCGTGCCAGTCGGCAAAAAGCGCGGGCGGCACGACGGCTGGGCTTCGAGGTCACCTGAGGCCTTGCCCGGCCGCGCAGCGCCGGTGTGGGTTTTGGCGCACTCATAGATACAGTGACGTCAATGAATGAGCGCGTTCCCGACTCGACCGGGCTACCCCTGCGGGCCATGGTCATGGTGCTGTTGTTTCTCGGAGTCATTTTTTTGTTGGTCGGGTTCCAAGCGATGGGATCGGGCACCAACTCTGATGAAGACTCTTCGGTATCGACAGTGACGACGAGCACAATGGCGCCGAAAACCTCGGCGAAACCTGCGGCAAAAGCCGATGTGCGGGTCTACAACATTTCCAGCCAACAAGGTATTGCCGGACGAACCGCCGACCAGTTGAAGCAGGGCGGCTACAACGTCACAGAGGTCGGCAACCTGACGGCTGCCCAACGTCTCGGCCACGACGGTGTACTTCGGCAATGCGCCCGGCGAACGCGAAACCGCTGACGCCGTGGGCCAGCTCTTGAAAGCGCCCGTCCAACCGCGGACTCCCGACGTTGCCGACCAACCGCCCGGCGTCATCGTGGTGGTTGTGCGCTAGACGGTATGGGGGGCTGGGGCCTCGCTCACATGTGAACGTGGGTTGCCGACAGGAAGTGGTCCTGGCCGGTAGAGCCACAAGATGTGGGAGGCCCCAGTGAAGAATTCATCGTACGAGTGTCGGGTTGGATGTGCACGCACGATCGGTGGTTGGCGTGCGGTTTGGACGGTGACACCGGTGAGGTGTTCGAGCGCCGGTTGACCCCGGATCATCGACGAGATCCTGGAGTGGATCGGGTCGTTGCCGGGGCCGGTGGCGGTGACCTATGAGGCCGGGCCGACCGGGTTCGGGTCTGGCGCGGTCCCTGCTGTCGGCGGGGATCGACTGTGTGGTCGCGGCGCCCTCGAAGCTGCAGCGCCCGTCGGGAGATCGGGTCAAGACCGATGCCCGCGATGCTCGCGCATCTGGCGCGGTTGCTGCATCTGGGTGAGATTGCCGGAGGTGACGGTTCCCTCGGTTGAGCAGGAGGCGGCCCGGGATCTGGTTCGGGCTCGTGAGGACTGCGCGGGGATTTGATGGCGGTGCGGCACCGGTTGTCAAAACTGCTGCTGCGGCACGGGATCGTCTACTGCGGCGGTGAAGCCTGGACAGGAAGCACGAACTGTGGCTGCGGACCCACCGGTTCGACACCCCAGGGTTGCAGCTGGCCTACGACGCCGCCTTCGATGCCATGTTGGCCACCGTTGACCGCCGCGACCGCCTCGATGACGGCGATCGTCGAGATGGCCGCCGACTCGACGTTCACCCCGGTGGTGACCCGGCTGGGGTGCCTGCGCGGGCGTCTCGACGCTGACGGCGTTCGGGCTGGCCACCGAGATCGGCGACTGGCAGCGACTCACCGGCCGCTCCATCGGCGCCTACCTCGGGCTGGTGCCCACCGAGTACTCCTCGGGAGCGACCGTTCCCAAGGTGGGGTCACCAAGACCGGCAACAGCCATGCCCGCCGGCTGCTGGTCGAAGCGGCCTGGCATCACCGGCACCCGTATCGGCCGGGGCGCCATCTGCGGCGACGGTGGGAAACCGCCTCCCCGGCGGCCCGGGCACGCGGCCAGGCAGCCAACCGGCGACTACACGCCCGCTGGGCCCGTTTCGACGAGCGCAAGAAACGCTCCGTGGTCGCCAACGCCGCGATCGCCCGGGAACTCGCCGGCTGGTGCTGGTCGTTGGCCGTCCTCGACGAATAGAGGGCCCACAGACTGTCCAGATGACATCCACGAGGTGTCGGCAAGCGTCTCGGAGTGACCCGCGTCCGTTCTATGAGCAATCACGTTGCCCCGCAACGGATCACGCTCGATCTCTAGACCAGCGACCCACTCCGACTCGAAAGTCCCGTCCTGCGGTAACCAACCCGCGAATATCAGACTGACACGCGTCGATACGACACGCTCGACACCCCAACGGACTCATCTGGTCAACGAAGCGGCGGCCACAGCGACGGTTGCGGCCGCCGCTTCACCCTGCCCACTTGACAGAATGCTCCCCATATCAGAACGGCGGCGGGTCGTCGTCAGTGTCGGGTGGGCTGGTCGGAAGTAGCTCGGGCGCTGGGCTCGGCGAGTCGCACGGGCCTGTTGGTTTTGTCGGCGTTCGGTAGCGATGCGGTTAGCGCGGTCTCGGGCGCGAGTGCGGCGGCGTTTGGGCATCATCGCGGTGCGGTCGCCGCAGTAGTCGATCGGCGGTTCGGCTTGCGGTGCCGGCAGGTCGCCGGTTGACCGGCACAGGCTCGGAAACAGCAGTGCGCTGCCCGGCGTGGTGACGTAGATCTGCCCCGACGGCGATCCCAGAATCACCGTGCCATCGGGAATCATTCTGGGATACAAGTTTGCCGCTGAGGTTGCTGTCGCGCCTACTTGGTCGATAAATCCGAAGTACTAACACTTCGGCGAACAGATCGCCTGCCCGAGCAACTGGCCCCTGCGGCGGGCGCCCTGACGCCGATCAGCAGCGCGGCATATCAGGCTCTCCAGATGTCGGATCGGACTGGGCTGACGGCAGGGACCATCGGCCCTTACAGAACGCCGGAGTCGAAGCGCACTCTGATGACAACTCTCACTGCTGCGTAAGGGAGCACAACCATGGCAGAGAGCACCGAGAAGAAGACCGTGGCGAAGCGGGCGTCGGACCTGTCCGACGACATGTTGGAACAGCTCGAAGCCAGACAACTCGCCGCAATCGAGGCTCTGCGCAAGTTAGTTGACCGCCTCGACGCCGCAATGCCCGACCTCGTCGATGACCCGGCGCTGCGCAGGAAGGTCATCGACGCCATCGGGGACTACTACGAACAGCTCACGAAGAAGACGAACGAGTTCCTGCGCAGCGTCGTGCGTGGCGAAAGCAGGATGGTGCCCAAGCCAGGCGACGCGAAGGACTTGTACCAGTTCATGCGGAGCTTCACGCGTAGCGGCGCGCGCGAGACGGTGAACAAGCAGGAGGCCGGAAAGGCAGCTGTTAGGGGCGCCGGAAAGGCAGCTCCTAAGGGCGCCGCAACGCCCGCTGCTAAGCGCGCCGCAAAGCGAGCCGCCGATTAGGTCGCTGCCGGACAGGTGTCGTCGACGGCACCGCCGTCAGCCGGCACACCGACGCGGCGCTGACCGTTGTGGCAGTCCGGTCGCCCGAAAATGCATAACCCATGCAGGGTGGGTGAGGCCGAGAATCACTGTGCCGTCGGGCAATTGTCGATCACGCCATCCCCAGAACGTTTTCACCAAGTGGTGGCACCGAATACGGAAAGTACACTCTAAGGCACCAGGGTCCACTCGGCCCGTCGCCCCGCATGGGCGGCGACCGACTGCGGGACACGGCGCAGGACGGGGCTGGTAACAGAAACAAAGAAGGACGTACGTTGCGTTCTATGAACGCAAGCGTGAATGGGCAGCCGTCAGCGTCGTCAGACGACGACGCCGTCACAGTTACACGACACAACGGCGTTGCGGTCGTGACCCTGGACCGCGCCGACAAACTCAACGCACTCGACCCGACGGTCGTAGACCAGTTGGATGCCGCACTCGTTGCTGTAGGCCGCGACGCGGGCGTACAGGTGGTGATCTTGACGGGTGCCGGGCGCGGCTTCTGTTCCGGTGCCGACGTCTCCCTCCTTACCAGCGTGGCGGAATCGGGTACGGCCCTGGCGACGATGAGGTATTTGTGCCGCCCGGTGCTGACCTTGTCCCGGTTACCTCAAGTGACGATCGCCGCGGTCAACGGTGCGGCCATCGGCGCGGGGTGGGGGCTGGCGATGGGCTGCGACATCCGGATCGCCTCGACGTCGGCGTGCTTCGGCGCGACTTTTGTCCGAATGGGCTTAGGTCCTGACTACGGACTATCCCAATCATTGCCGCGGGCGATTGGTCGGGGCCGCGCGCTGCAGCTTCTGCTCACTGGACGCATCATTTCAGCGACGGAAGCCCAAGCGATTGGCGTCGCGTCGATCGTGGCCGAAAACGCTGTGACCGAGGCCCTGCAATTGGCTGAAACGATCGCGGCCGTCCCTGCACGGGCCATCCGCTCAACAAAAGAAACTTTGAGACGCGCCGAGGACGCCAGCATCGATGTGGTGCTCACCGAAATCGAAGCCGGCGCACAAGCCGCACTATTCAACCACCCCGATTTTTTGTCCGACGCCGCCGCGTGGATCGCGCGTCACGGGGGAACCGGGAAGTAGCCGCTGGGGCCTGCCTTTAGTTGTCAGAACAGCTGAGGCACACCGAGAGCTGGCACCAAACGGATGCGCCCGGTGGGCCCTGCGCCTGTGATCGGACCCACGACATTCACTTCTCCCGATGGTGAGTGCGGCAGTAGCACTTCAGGTTTGAGGCGTGGGTCGGCCCACCCGCGGCGTAAGGGACGGTGTGGTCCAAATCGCAGTCGTACGCCGGCCGGTCACAACCGGGCCAGCGGCAGGTCAAGTCTCGGCAGCGCACGAAGTCCGCCAGCGCTTTCGACGGCACATACCCAGATTCGGGCGGTGCGTCGGCCGGGTGGATCAGCGGTACCAGCTTGGCGGAGTGGGCCAGCTCGGCAACAAGTTCGGGCGGAATCAGCCCGTCGGCGCCGACTTCGGATGCGGGCGTCGAGCGGCCGCCACTGATCGTGGCGTCTTCGGCGATCACATGGATCACCACCGGCGTGGCCGCAGGCCGCTTTGCAGCGCCACAATCGGGTCGTCCGCAGCGGCAGGCCAGGCGATCCGCCCCGGCGGCCAGCGCGCCCAGGGCATCTGCGCGGCGCTGCTCATGGTTGCGGGGATCGTGCTCACACACCGTGGCGGCCAGCGCCGTCAACCGCTTGTCCAGTGCGTGCGCGTCGGGGCTCAGCAGGCTGCCCTCAATGTGTGAGATGCCGCCGTCAAGCTCGGTGAACCAGATCTCTCGCTCGGCGTGGCGTTCCTTGCGTCGCCGCACCGCATCGGCATCAGCCTTGCCGACAACCTTGTCGATCTGCGCGGCCAGCCGGCCCTGGGTCATCGATGGCCAGCGCGGCACTCTGCGGCCAGCTGGGCGTCAACTGCCGCCAGCACGTCGCGGTCGGTGATCAGATCGGTGCGATACACGATCGTCTGGAAGGTCCGGAAATCGATGTCGCCCGCTTTGAAGACTTCGGCCACTGCCGGAGCCGCTCGCGCATGGCGCGGGCATAGCGCAGCCGGCTTGCGGCCATCCCCTGACTGATCCGCAATGCCGCGGCCAGCTCCGCGGCCACCGCCTCCTCGGTATCGATCGCCCACTCCTCGGTGTCCGAGCAGCGCGCCAACCGGTAGCCGAACAATTCTCCGATCGCCGCCAACGATGCCGCTGCGGCCCGGTTCTCCGCCCGCCACGACGCGGCGATCCGATCCAGCAGCGCGGCCGACTCCGGCGTGGTCGACGGATAGTGCCGCTCGAACAGCTCGTCAAACCGGGCAATCACCTCCGGTGGCGACCACGGACGCGGTTCGAACATATGTGCGATTATGCCAGCGCCCTCCGACAAGAAATGAGGTGCGGCCGTATCGGACCGAAAATGGGGCAGCGTGCTGCCTGGCCGCATCGTCGCCGGGCTGGACTGGATGATCCCGCTCCTCTGCCGCCCGTTTCGGGCCGCATCGTCGCCGGCTGAAGCTCATGATCCCGCTCCTCTGCCGCCCGTTCCGGGCCGCATCGTCGCCGGGATAGGCTCTCCCCATGGTTAAGTCCGCCACGCGCCGCAAAGTTGCCGCCGCCACCGCACTGGTTCCGCTCGTCGCTTCGGTCGCGCTGTTGAGCGCGTGCAAGCCGAACCAGCCACCGGCGACCTCACCCGGGACCACGCCGTCGATCTGGACCGGCTCACCGTCGCCGTCCGAGACGCAACAGCAGGGTGGGCCGGCTGCTCCGGAGAGCCTGACCACCCACCTGATCGCGCCTGACGGCGCCAAGGTGGCGACGGCCAAGTTCGAGTTCGCCGACGGCTACGTCACGATCACCGTCGAGACGACCGGGCAGGGCGCGTTGACCCCCGGATTCCATGGCGTGCACATCCATTCGGTGGGCAAGTGTGAGGCCAACTCGGTTGCACCGACCGGCGGAGCGCCGGGCGACTTCTTGTCTGCCGGCGGGCATTACCAGGCGCCCGGGCACACCGGCGATCCCATGAGCGGCGACCTGACCTCGCTGCAGGTCCGCAAGGACGGCGCGGCGTTGTTGGTGACGACGACCGACGCGTTCACCAAGGACGATCTGTTGGCCGGCCAGGGGACCTCGATCATCATCCATGCCGGGGCCGACAACTTCGGCAACATCCCGGCGGATCGATACAACCAGGTCAACGGGGCGCCGGGCCCTGACCAAACCACGATGTCCACCGGTGACGCCGGCAAGCGGGTGGCGTGCGGTGTCATTGGTGCCGGCTAGCGCGCCGACCAGCAGGGCAAGTGCCCATATCGACTTCGCCCGCTCACCGCGGCCGACCCTCGGCGTGGAGTGGGAGTTCGCGCTCGTCGACGCGCAGACGCGCGACCTGAGCAACGAGGCGACCGCCGTCATCGCCGAGATCGGCGAAAACCCGCGTGTGCACAAGGAATTGCTGCGCAACACCGTCGAAATAGTCAGCGGCATCTGCGAGAACACCGGCCAGGCGATGGAGGATCTGCGCCAAACACTGGGCCCAGCCCGCCGAATTGTCCGAGACCGCGGCATGGAACTGTTCGGCGCGGGCACCCATCCGTTCGCCCAGTGGTCCACCCAGAAGCTCACCGACGCGCCGCGCTACGCCGAGCTGATCAAACGCACCCAGTGGTGGGGCCGGCAGATGCTGATCTGGGGCGTGCACGTCCACGTCGGGATCTCCTCGTCGCACAAGGTGATGCCGATCATGACGTCACTGCTCAACTACTACCCGCACTTGCTGGCGCTGTCGGCCTCGTCGCCGTGGTGGACCGGCGCGGACACCGGATACGCCAGCAATCGGGCCATGATGTTCCAGCAGCTGCCCACCGCCGGTCTGCCGTTCCAATTCCAGACATGGCCGGAGTTCGAAGGTTTCGTCTACGACCAGAAGAAGACCGGCATCATCGATCACGTCGACGAAGTCCGTTGGGACATCAGGCCTTCGCCGCACCTGGGCACGCTCGAGGTGCGGATCTGCGATGGCGTGTCGAACCTGCGTGAGCTGGGCGCGCTGGTTGCGTTGACGCACTGCCTGGTGGTCGATTTCGACCGCAGGCTGGAGGCCGACGAGTCGCTGCCGAGCATGCCGCCCTGGCACAACCAGGAAAACAAGTGGCGCGCAGCGCGTTACGGGCTGGATGCGGTGATCATTCTGGACGCCGAAAGCAATGAACGGTTGGTCACCGACGACCTGCCCGACCTGCTGAACCGCCTTGAGCCGGTGGCGAAGTCGCTGCATTGCGTCGACGAGTTGGCCTCGGTGGCCGATATCTGGCGGCTGGGCGCGTCGTATCAGCGGCAGCGGCGGGTCGCCGAGGAGCACGACGGAGACCTGCGCGCCGTTGTCGATGCGCTGGTCGGTGAGCTGGATATCTAATGGAGACAGCCGTTCCGATGGCGATGTTCCCCCTCCAGTCGGCGCTACTGCCCGACGAGGATCTGCCGATGCAAATCTTCGAGCCGCGCTATGCCGCGCTGGTGCGGGACTGCATGCGCGACGACGATCCTCGTTTCGGTGTGGTGCTGATCTCCCAGGGCCGCGAGGTCGGTGGCGGCGATGTGCGCTGCGACGTCGGGACGGTGGCCAGGATCACCGATTGCGTGGACCTTGCCGACTCAGGCCGGTTCGTGTTGCGCTGCCGGACGGCCGAACGGATCCGGGTGTGCGACTGGTTGCCCGACGATCCCTACCCGCGGGCGATGGTGCAGGCCTGGCCGGACGAGCCGGGCAAACCGGTGACCGCCGGCCAACTGGAAGAGCTCGAAGACCGGGTGATGGCGTTGTTCGAGCGGATCGCGTCGGCCCGCGAATTCTCGTTGCCTGATCGGGAGGTCGTGCTCGGTAGCGTCGCTGACATTGACGATCCCGGTGTGCGGCTCTATGCGCTGGCGGCCCGCGTCCCGATCGGCCCGGCGGACCGCTACTCCGTGCTGGCCGCGCCGTCGGCCGCCGAACGACTTGCCGCGCTCAGCGAGGCGGTGGATTCCGTTGCGGCGGTGATCGAATTCCAGCTCTCCGAGTAGTCCGCTAGACCAGGCCCCTGGTCATGTTGAGTCGGGCCTCGATGAACACGCTGCGCGGTGTGAGATTCTCCATGTCGACGTCCGGCGACCGGTCGTAGCGTTCCATCAGCTTCGGCGCCTCGATCGCGCTGACCGTCCAGCCGCGTTCGGTCAGCCATTGCGTGAGGTCGGTGCGCTCTTCGATGAACCACAGATCCGCGGCATCCGACCCGTCCGCATCGCGCAGGTATTGCCGGCGCCGCTCGAGGTATTCCGGATCGAAGAAGCTCGGGCTCAGCGACTCGACCGCGATCCGGCTGCCGGTGGCGCTGAACTTGACGATCCGCTCGAACAACAGATCCTGCCCGGCTGCCGACAAGTAGGGCAGCAGCCCTTCGGCGGACCACGCCGTCGGCGTCGACGGGTCAAAACCGGCTTCGCGCAACGCCGTCGGCCAATCCGCTCGTAGATCAATCGGCACCGCCTGGTACCTGGCGGCAGGCCGAGCGCCCCGCGCGGTGAGCGTGTCAGCCTTGAAGGCCAGCACTTGTGGCTGGTCGATCTCGTAAATGACGCTGCCGTGGACCCACGGCAGCCGCCAGGCTCGGGCGTCCAGGCCTGCGGCCAGAACCACAGCCTGGTCGATGCCATTGGCGCCGGCGGCGATGAAGTACTCGTCGAACCACTTGGTGCGCACCGCCGCGTAGCCTCGGAAGATCGGCAGTCGTTTGGTTATCGCAGACGAATCCCAGCCGCGCTCGGTTGCCGCGTCGATGAAAAACTGCGCGTAGCGGTCGGTGAACAGGGGGCAGTCGCAATCGGATTCAGCGGCGCGCACCATGGCCACCCCGAGCGCCGTCGCGCCGACACTCTCGGTGATGTCCCAGCTGTCGTGATCAGTCCGCGCCATGAAACCAGGCTAGTGAAGTTGGAAACAACGCGCTCAGCGTGAGGTGGCGTGGTGTACTTCGTCGCGTGAGCACCGATCTGCTGGTTGACGTCGACGCGGGTGTGGCGCTGCTCACACTCAACCGTCCCGAGCATCTCAACGCCTACACCGCTGACATGGGCGCGCTGCTGAGCGGGGCGTACCGGGACTGCGACGAGGACGACGACGTCCGGGCCATCGTGCTGACCGGCGCGGGCCGGGCCTTCTGTGCCGGAGCGGATTTCTCGGGTAACGCGTCGCCGTTCGACGCCCCGACCGACAGCATCGCGTTCACGGCGTCCCCGATCGACCCGGCCGCCTTCGAGTTGCGCAAACCGGTGATCGCAGCGGTCAACGGGCACGCGATGGGAATCGGTCTGACCATCGCGCTGCAAGCGGATATCCGCATCGTCGCTGATGACGCCAAATACGGTGTGGTGCAAGTCCGTCGGGGCGTAATACCCGACTGCATGTCGCATTGGACGTTGGCACACCTTACGAACCTGGGTGTGGCGGCCGAGGTACTGCTCACCGGACGCACCTTCAGCGGGGCCGAGGCGGCCGCGTTCGGTATCGCCAACAAGACGCTGCCCGCCGCGCAGGTACTCGACCATGCCTTGGAGATGGCCCGCGACATCGCGACCAATGTCGCGCCGATGTCTGCGGCGTTGTGCAAGCGACTGCTATGGGACAGCGCGATCAACGGCTACACCCCGCGCCAGGTCGCGTCGCTGGAAACTCAGTTGCACCATCGGGTGATGGGCACCGACGACGCCGCTGAAGGAGTCGCCGCCTTTCTGGAGCGGAGGTCCCCGCGGTTCAAAGCGCGACTTTCGGCCGACTGGACGCCGTTGCCAGAACAGGAGCCGTGAGCATGCACATCGACGTGATCGCAGACGGGCTGGGTTTCACCGAGGGTCCGGTCTGGCTTCCCGACGGACGTGTGGCGTTGACGTCGATCAGCCATGGCTGTGTCTACATCGTCGACCCGTTCGACGGTGCGATGGAACGCATCGACACCGGCGGCGGGCCAAATGGTTTGGCGTGCAGCGCCGACGGGACGTTGTATGTGGCGCAGAACGGCGGTGTGTGGGGGGCAAGCGGCCCAGCCGAACCGGGTGTCCAGGTGATCACCGGCTCGCGTGTCGACTACCTCGTCGAGGGGCTGGGAGCGCCGAACGATCTGACGTTCGGCCCGGACGGGCGGTTGTGGATCACCGACACCCGTGGGGAGTTCGACATCAGCACCCCGGGTGCGGGGCTGCCCGGCCACGTCTACGCGACCGATGTCGCATCGGGTGAGACTCAACGGGTCGTCGACGACGGGCCGGTGTTCGTCAACGGGCTCGGCTTCGATCCCGACGGCTCGAGATTGCTTGTCACAGCGACACTATCGTCGCAGATGCTGTCCTACCCCTTCTTGCCCGACGGGACGGCGCCGGACATCCTGCACACTTTCGATGACGGCTGGCCGGACGGGATGGCGGTGAGCGCCCGCGGCGACTACTGGGTCGCGCTGACGGTGGCCGACCGCATCGACATCGTCGACGCGTGGGGCCGGCGCGTCGCGGATATCGCGTTGCCGGCCGGATCGCTACCCACCAACGTCTGCATCGGCGGGACGGCGGTCCGACGAGCTGTTCGTCACCGCAGCGCACATGGAGGCGCTGCTAAGGATTCAATTCGCCGGGGAAGTTCCCCCGCTCAACTGACTTTGCATTCGAGTCGAGGCTTCGTGCACGGCTGTGCAGACTTGACCAAGGTAGTCGAGGATCGCGGTCCCCGCCTCGGGACCGAGGTTGGCGGCGATCGCGTCGAGGCGCGCGTTGGCGTCGCTGTAGAGCTCGGTCAGCCGGTCGAACCCGCTTTGCTCTACTTGCACGCCGCGCCGGTCAGTTACGTCCCGCCGACGATCGATCCACCCAGCCTTCTCCAACCTGCTGAGAACACCGGTCATGGTGGCTGGATGGATCCCCATGCGGCGCGCCAATGCCGTCGGTGATTGCGGACCGTAGCGGGCCAGGACATCAAGGACGTCAAGGTCGGAATCGTTGAGACCCGTTGTCGCCGCGACCCGGCGAGTGGCGACGGCCAACTCGATCCGTAGCTGGCGCAAGGTGTTACGCAGCGCGTCGGCCAAATCGACATCGGCATCCACCGACCGGTCATCGGCGGTCGGGTTTGTTGCGTTGGCCGCGCGCCGTCGTTGATCGCGGTTTGCCACCGCACGCCTCCTTGATAGTATGGATCTCATATTATATGGAATTCATATCTTCGGAGGGAGGGCGCGAACAATGTCCAGCGAAGACACCGCCGTCACCTTGATCAACGTGGTCGAAATACCCGCTGATCAAATCGGCCAGTTCATGGTCGGGTGGAAGCAGCGCGCCAACATCATGAGCGGAACGCCGGTCAGTTGACAACGGCGTTCGTCGTCGCCGGCTGCGTGCTCGGCGTGCTCGTTGCGATGTTCGCGTCCCCGGTGGTGATGCCCAGAATCATCAGACGGCACCCGGGATGGCTTCGACTCGGCGTCTTCAGGAGGTATGCCGAATTGCGGCGTAAGAATGCCGGTCAGAAGCGCTCTGTCACTGCCCTTCTCACTCACGTAGGACGTCGCAGCGGCAAGATGTACGAAACACCGCTGGGCGCTCAGCCTTACCGTGACGGCTTCGTCGTGTCGCTACCCTATGGCAGCCACACCGACTGGTGTCGGAACGTGAGGGCCGCAGGCACGTGCAAGCTCGCCTGGCGAGGGCAAACGTACCAGCTCGAGCGGCCCGAAATCATCTCTGGCGCTGAGGTATTCCCGGCTCTACCGGCCGCGCAACGGCTTTTGCTGAAGGGCGGCGGAATCCACGACTTTCTGTGGCTGCACAACAAGGAGGTCGGCGATTACGGACATCACTGACGGAAAGCACATGTTGCTCACGACGTTCCGTAAGAACGGTGCCGCAGTTGCCACGCCCGTCTGGACGGTCCCGGTCAGCGATGGCCGCGTCGGAATGTGGACCGGTTCCAGCACCGGCAAATACAAGCGCCTGCGCAACAACTCCCATGTCACGATTCAGGCGTGCACGGCCAGGGGCAAGCCGAAGCCGGGAGCCGAGATCTTCGACGGCGCCGCTGAGATCGTCCGGGCCGGCGCCCACTACGACCAGGTTCAGGCCAGCATCCGTGCGAAGTATGGGCGGCTGATTCCGGTCGTCAAGCGCATCAGCCGGTTACAAGGACGGTACAAACGCGGCCAACCATTCGGCGACGCGGTCGTGCTCATCAGCATCGCCTAATCAGCTAACTGAAGGACAGCAGCTCCGCCAGCGCGACACCGAGGTTGTGCAGGTTGGTTTCCAAGGAGTAAGTTCGGTCGACGGTCCAGTTGACGATGCCGCCAGAGAGCGCGCCAACGATGATGTCGGCCAACGTTTCCGGGTCGTGTCGGGTGCTGACCTCGCCGCGGGCGACGCCCTCCTTGACGAGTTCGACGAAGGTGTCGTGCAGGTTGAATCCACGCTGGATGCCGTAGCCGCCGGCAGCCAGCATTTCGCCGATCAGCTCGCGGTAGGTGTCACCGGATTTGACCAGCGCCGCCGCGATGTCGTCGAACACACCGGTGAGACGTGCGGGGATCGCTTGATCGCCGCGGTCGAAGAACACATCGTGCAGGTTGACCAGCCGCCGCTCCGCCAGCGCGCGGATCATGTCCTGACGGGTGGCGAAGTGATTGAAGAACGTACGGTTCGCCACATCGGCGCGTTCGCAGATCTCCTCGATGGTGGTGGCGGCGACGCCCTGAGCGAGAAACAGATCGAAGGCGGCCGTGAGAATCTTCTCGCGTACTTCGAGTTTTCGCCGTTCGTGTCTGTTCACGACACCGCGCACACTTTCTCGGAAAGAGCCCACAACTCCGCGGCCCGGTCTGCGTCGCGTGCGTAGGGCGCACCTGTTTCGCTGACTCGGCAGTCTTCCAGGTACAGCCCACCCCGGTCAGTCAGTTCCGGGCTCACCGCGGCCCACACCTGCGTCGCGGCGCCGTACTCGGGAGTGGTGAAATCCAAGTAGCCGTCCGATGATCCGCCACGGGCAGCGCTGTTCGCGACAGCATACTTGCGAAGTTGGGAAAAGTCGGAACGCGACATGTACCGGGCGAGCGAGGTGGCCACCGTACCGGGATGCACGGCATAGGCGCGGATTCCCAACTCGCACAGACGTCGGTCGGCTTCTTTCGCGTGCAGGATGTTCGCTGTCTTGGATGCGCCGTACGCGACGAACTTGTCGTAGTCGCGATGCTCCCAGTTGGGATCGTCGAAGTCGACGTCGCCTAGGACATGGCCGCCGGAGGAGAGGATGACCAGCCGGGCGCCCGCCGCGGCGGCGAGCTGCGGGATCAGCAGCCGGGTGAACTCGAAGTGCCCGAAATGGTTGGTGCCGATTTGTATTTCGAAGCCGTCCTGGGTACGGCTGAACGGCGTGAACATGACGCCGGCATTGTTCATCAAGATATGAATCGCCGGTGTGGACTCGCGGATCTCGGCGGCCGCGCTGCGCACACTGGCCAGCGAGGTCAGGTCGAGATGCACCGTCGAGGTTCGCGCGCCGGGCACCTCGGCCCCGACCCACCGGTTCGCCTCGGCCAGCGCATCGGCGTTGCGGGCGGCCAGAATCACCTGCGCGCCCGCGGCAGCCAGCGCACGCGCCGATTCACGGCCCAACCCCGACGAAGCTCCGGTGATCACACATACCTTGCCGGAGAGATCGATACCCTCAACAACCTGCAGGGCGCTGCGCGATTCGGTCATGCCGGTGTGAGCTTCCACAGCGGAATGACGACGCTCGCGTCGCATTCCTCGTCGACGACCCACTTGCACATTCGCCGGATCGGCTCGATGGCGTCCTGGGGCGCGGCGATCGCGACACTGCACGCGTAACCCAGGCTGGTCAGCCGCTGAGCACCGAACAGTGGCAACGTGTCTCGCAGCCGGCGCTTGAGGGACTCGGGGTAAATGCCGATGGTCTGGGTGTAGGCGTTCACCGCAGCGGTCACCTTGTCGATGGTGTCCACCGGCACGATATTGGCGACCCGCCCGGACAGCATCGGTGAGTAGTCGACGGGCTCGTCGAACTGGGAGACGACGATCGCGCCCTCTCGCTGCTCGCCGCCGATCACGCGGTAGAAGTCTTCGGTCATCCGTGAGGCCTCCACGTGGTCGAGCAGCTCACGGTTGGGGTAGCGCGGCGGAGTGCTGACAACGGCAGGCAGCGACACCAACTCCCGGTAGATCAATTCGCCGAGCCGGTTCGCCTTCGCGAGACCGTCGGCGTCGGTTCCGCTGAGCACGTAGATGACTCGCGCGTTGGCGCACCCTTCCTGATTCGCGACCCCGATGTCGACCGCGGCGCGGCGGGCCACTTCACGCGTCGTGTCGTCGTCGTCGAACGCCTCGGGGCCGATGATGGTCGCGCTACGTTTGGGGTCCAGCGCGATGAGCTCCAAACCGGGCTGAATGTAACGGGTTACGTGCTTGACCGAGGCCAGCCCGCCCCACGCGACGATCTTTTCGATGTGCTGAGGCTGGTAGAGGGTTTCCTCGACGGCCAGATCGCCGCCCTTCCAATACCCGACCACCAGATGCTTGGTGATCGGGTGGTTCGGCGCGACATCAGCCAACGTGCGGGCGATGGCGATCGCGGTCAGCGGATCATTGGACGGGGCTTTGATGATCACGTCGGATCGGGTGATCACCGACCGCAGAATGGTCACCGCCGAGACCAATCCGCCATTGCCGGCCGGGATATGCAGCACTCGGGACCCGAAGGCGCGCACGCGTAGTTCACGGCCGTCGTGCAACGTGTGCGGAACCCAGCCGTTGAGATAGTCCAGGCCAACCTGGCTGTCGGCGATCTCGGTGACGTTGTCCCGGGAAAACAACGGCCGCAGCACGCGATAGCTGTTCTGCATCATTTCGGACGGCAACACGTTGGCCACCAGCGACGCTTCGTAAGCCTCTTGCAGGTGCGTGTTGGTGTCGAAGTCCAGCGCGTCGCCGAGCGCCTCGAGCACATCGAGGATTTCGTCGAAGCTCAACTCGTAGAGGTCGCTCATGCCTGCCGGATTCTTGAGCGGCAGTTGCTCGACGTACTTGCTCATGTCCGGTGCCTGGAACTGTGCGGCACCGACGCGGGTGTCGAATCGGACCAGGTCGTCGGTGATGACCCGGCCGCGCAAGAACAGCGGGACGGTGTAGGCGATCACAGATCCAGGCCCTTCATGAAGTTCACTGCCTCGTTGTGCACCTCATGTGTTGCCGCGCAGGTGATCCGGTCATCTTCCACGCCCTGCTTCTCGCTGTAGCGCATGATGTCGGGCTCGAACGCGACGCTGGCCTGTCCACACGGACACTGCAGGTCCCAGTTGATCGTGACCTCGTCGCCGGAGATGACGCCGCCCCAGTGGGCGCGCAACAAAAGGTCGTAGACCGCCGCCCGGCCGGTCTGCACCCCGGTACGGGGAAGTGGCTCGCTGGTCTCGGGATCGAGCACGAATGGAATGACCCACGGCGCAACGTGGTAGCGGCCCTCACTGCAACCCCAGTGGAACGTGCTGGACTCGGAGAAGCCGTAACCGACCTGGATGCGGTCGACGCCCAGGAAGTCCTTGATGACGTCCATGAAATCGTCGGGCAGCGCAACGCCTTTCATGCCGCCGCCGGTGAGGATCGCCGAATCCGGCGCGAAGACATTGCGTACGCCGCGCTCCAAACCGGCTTTGGCGATGTCGTACATCAGGTGGTAGGTGCCGAGCATGAAAACTCGCTTGCCGCGCAGCTGCGCGGTGATGCGGGTGAAGAACGCGTCCATGTCCTGCGGCTGACGTGCTTGCATGGCGATGAACTCGTCCTTGCGCGCAGCGAGCGCGGGATCGATCTGCAGCCGGTCGAGCTCGCCGCGAGACGCGGCCGCCCGCATCTTGGAGGCCAGAAACATCAGGTCGGTGTCCACCGCGAAGGGGTAGAGAGCGTGGAATTTGCTCTCGTCGCCGCCGGTGAATCCGCGCTTGATCATGTTGGCGATGCGCAGATGACCGAGCTTGCCGTTGGCGAAGTTCGGCCAGACCACGTCCACCGCCGGGTTCAGCTCCTTGTCGGTCGGTTCTTGGCCGAAGGTCTGGAATAGGCAGATCTTCCACAGCGTCATGCCTTCCGAGGCGCCGCGCTTGTCTTTGGGCAGGATCGAGATGGTGCCGGTGGTGCCGCTGGAGGTGATGACCTCCAGCGGAGTCTGCTCGTCGAGGCGTTCGATCCAGTCGTCGATCCCGGTGCAGCCCGCGGTGTCGACGTCGGATAGGTCGTAGCTGGTGAGCTTGTCCAGCCACTTGGTCATCAGGTCGAAGCGCTTCTTGTCGATCAGGGCCGCAGGGTATGACTTGAAAGCGGTATGCGAGAAGAACAGCGGGACAACGTCATTGAACTCGTTGAGAGCCGTGATCCCGAGCCGGTCAGCCAGCTTGCGCAGCATTTCGATGCTCTCCCGGTGCTGCTGAAAACGGATGCCCATGGCTTGGCGTTGCAGCGCTTCGAGCTCGCTGCGGTCGATGCTGTGCATCTGCGTGTAGGACTGGCTGAAGAAGCTGATCGGGTCGTCCATGAAGTCGGTCACCGACCGCGCCGTCTTTTCCGTGGCTGTCATTCGGGTCATGGTAGGCCTTATATGCAGTGTAAGCGCAATAGTGCAGTCAACTGCAAATATCGGCTTAGAACACGCTTAGCCGCCGCATGATCTCCAGGGCGGACGGGTCGCCGTGCGCGTCGACGCCCAGGTCTTCCCAGCTGCCGCGTTGAGTAACCCAACGGACGAACGCCGCTGCGTCACAGTTGATCTGGCCGGCCGTATCGCCATCCCCGATCCGCAAGTCACGCTTGCCGACCCCGGTGAGGCGGATCTCGACCGCGTTAGCCAAACCATCGAGAACCTCGCTGTTCTGCTGCGGCAGCGCCGCCTCGATCCAGTCCAACGTGGGTTCAAGCCGCAACTCGTCGGAAGCCGGCGGTTCTCCGCCGAACGGTCCATCCGGCGGGAACAGGTCGTACCTGATGTGCACGTAGTGCTCAAAAGCGTAGGCAGTCGGCACAACTGACGCCGGGTAGGTCCCGACATCGCCGAGTGGCACGTCAACGTCCTGGCCCTGCACTGCGGCGAGCAGCTCCAGCCCTCTCGCGCTGACCGACTCGTAGTCGGCCACAACCTCGGCGGGAGTCATGGAGCGGCGCGAGTCGACGTACAAGTCAGCGGCTCGTTCGGCCGGTAGTCCCGCTGAGTCGGGCAAGTTCGACATGTCGACGGCCAACCAGAAGCTGCACGCCATGTGCGACACCACATCCTGCACACTCCAGCCCGGGCATCCGCTGGGCTTCGCCCAGACGGAGTCGTCCATCTGTTGGCACAGCGCCAGGAGGGCCTCGCGGTCGGCTTCGATTGCTTTCAGCGCGTTGCTCATTTCACCTCACTGACTCGGGGTCTTGGGTTGGGTTCCGCACCACGACACCCGGCTCACCCGCGGCGACGTAGTCGGCGGTGGAGCTGGGGACTTGAGCGGTCTGGTGTTCACCGTCGAGGAGCGCTGCGCAGCGCTCGCCGGCGCTGGCGACGTGAACATTTCTGCGTTGCGGGGTCGTCCGCATTGCCGTCTTCCTTCCGATTGAATAGGTCGTCGGAACTTTGGATCTACGATGAAGAAACCTACATACGGTATGTACAAACATACATACCGTATGTATGAAAGGCAAGGGTTCATGGATGCAACCCGCCGCACGCAAGCCGAGCGCGCCGCGGAAACACGCGACGCGCTGATCGCGGCGGCCCGTCCGCTATTCGCCGCGCAGGGTTTTGGTGAGGCAGCGCTGGAGACGATCGTGCGCGCCGCCGGCGTGACCCGCGGCGCCCTGTATCACCACTTCGCCGACAAGACCGAACTGTTTGCCGCGGTCTTCGAACAAGTCGAGGGGGAAGTGGCCGCCCGGATGGGTGAGGCGATCGCCGCGTCGAACCAGACCGACCCGGTAGAGGTCATGAGGTTGGGCGCCGGCTTTTGGCTGGATGTCTGCTCCGATCCGGAGGTACAGCGCATCGTGCTGGTCGACGCTCCGGCCGTGCTGGGTTGGACGCGATGGACCGAGATCGGCAACCGCTACAACATCGGGCTGGTGCGTGCGCTGCTGACCGACGCCGTCGAGTCCGGACGCATCCCGCCGCAGCCGATCGAAGCGACCGCTTTCACGATTCTCGGCGCGATGCGTGAAGCGACGCTGTATGTGGCGCGGGCAGAAGACCACGACCAGGCACGGCAAGAAGCCGGCGTCGTCATGAACCGACTGATCCAGGCGCTCAGCGCTCAGTAGCGTTGGGACGTCCTGGCCGCCAGCCGAGTTGGAGCAGCAAGCCGAGGTCGTCGCGGACTGCGCGATGATGCGTGATCTGGCCGTCGGCGACGGTGAAGATGTGCACCTGTTTGTGGTTGATCGGCCTGCCGGTGGGCGCTATGCCGTTGAACAAACCGGTGTGTGTTCCCGTCATGATGGCGGCGGCCATCACCGTGTCGCCCTCCGCGATGGTCTCCTGGAGTTCGAACCGCAGGTCGGAGAACGCGTCGTGTAACCATCGACTGGTCGCGAGAAATCCGGCCGGGCCGTGCAGTTGGCGGTCGGCGTCTTCGGCATCATCGTCGGCTTCCTGGTTGACGAAGTCGGGGGCGATGATTTGCTCGGCCAGATCCGGGTCGCCGGTTTCTATCAGCCGGAATGACTCGCGGGCAATAGTCTTCGATTGCGTCATGGCCAAAAGGTTAGGACGACGCCGCGCAGATGGTATTGGACAAAACGGACATTGGCCCCGACGCGGACAAGAGTGAGTGGCAGGTCGCCGAAAGTCAATCCGAGCGCATTGCAAAGCTTCTCGGGCGACGCACGATTGTCCCGCAGGTGCTTTCGCTAGGGCATCATACGACTAGGTAGGGCGGTCGGAGGCCCGCCCGTCAATGCCAGGCACTCGTTGATCATGTGCGACTGATCGGCGTAGCCCGCCGCGATCGCCAGCTGCGACCAGGCGGCCCGGCCATGGGATGCGTGGACCATATCCAGCAGACGCTGAAATCGGAATACCCGGCCAAGCCGTTTGGGGCCGTAGCCGACCGCGGCTTCGAAACGACGCCGCAGCTGTCGTTCGCTCAGGCCGATATCGTCGGCCAGTGCCGACACCGGCCGGTCAGGTTGTGCTCGCAACGCCGCGACCGCCCGCCTGACCGGCCGGTCGACCACCGGATCGGCGGCTGCGAAATAGTCGACGACCAGGTCTGTCAGCAACGAGATTCCCTGGTCGCGAGTCGTTGCACTGATTAGTGTTTCGGCAACTCGGTAGTTAGTGACGCCGAAAGCCAAATCAAGGGGAACGCGCATGTTGATGAACTCGCTTGCCGGGCAGCCGATCACCGCAGCCGCCGCGCCCGGCCGTAATCGCAGGCCCGCCAACACGTCGTCGTCATCGGTTGGCAAGTCGTAGAAGGTGCTGGCCGGACCGGCGATCATGACATCGCCTTGTGCCGTTACAAACACATCCATACAACCGTCGGGTATTACCCGTATCGAAGTAGTCGCCGACCCCGACCGCAGCCAGCCGCACTCTACGAACGGCTGAAGCCTTCGGTCGGGCCGAAACTCCCGGTACACCGGCTCATCAAAGCAGCAGCCGCGCCGATCGTCCATACTCGCGGATATGGATGCCCCTTCGCCACGAGTGGCTACGGCGGCGGACGCCGCGACCGTGGGCCGGTTGCTGGACGCGTTCAACGAGGAATTCCGCACGCCGACGCCGGGACCGGAGGTGTTGGCCGCCCGACTGCACCGCCTGCTGTCCGGCAGTGATGTAATCGCTTTTCTTGCAGGCGATCCCGCCGTCGCCGTCGCGCTGCTGACGTTGCGCCGCAATGTCTGGTCCGACGGCCCCGTCGGCCTGCTGGACGAGCTCTATGTCGCACCCGAGGCGCGTGGACGCGGGATCGGCTCTGCGCTGTTGTCCGCGGTGGAATCGGTCATCCGTGAGCGCGGCGGCCGGCTGGTCGAAATCGCCGTCGACAGCGCCGACACCGACGCCCGCCGCTTCTATGAACGCCACGGCTACACCGACACCGAGCCGGGACAAGACCAGCCCAGCTTGTACTACCACCGCACGATATAAGCGTCAGCGTTCGGCGGCGAAGGCCCGCAATGACGCCAGCTGCACGGGATCCAATGAGGGGCGGACGGTTTCGCGTGCGGCTGCAATATCGGCGGCGGTGATTTCGGCGGCGTCGACCGAGTGCCGCATCGCGGTGAGCGCGGCCTCGCGCAGCAGAGCCACGCAGTCCGCTGCGCTGTATCCGTCCAGGTCGGCGGCCAGCGCGGCCAGGTCGACGCCGCGCAGTGGAACCGACTTGCCCGCGGTGCGCAAGATGTCCAGCCGGGCTTGCGCGTCCGGCGGCTCGACGAACACCAACTTCTCCAGCCGGCCGGGGCGCAACAGCCCCGGATCGATCAGGTCCGGCCGGTTGGTGGCGCCGACCACCACGACTTCGCGCAGCGGCTCGATGCCGTCGAGCTCGGTGAGCAGCGCGGCCACCACCCGGTCGGTGACACCGGAGTCGAAGCTCTGCCCGCGCCGCGGTGTCAGCGCGTCGACCTCGTCGAGGAATACCAGCGACGGCGCGGAATCGCGCGCCCGGCCGAACAATTCACGCACCGCCTTTTCCGACGAGCCGACCCATTTGTCCATCAGCTCAGAGCCTTTGACGGCGTGCACCGACAGCCGCCCGGTGCTGGCGAGCGCGCGCACCAGGAAGGTCTTGCCGCATCCCGGCGGCCCGTACAGCAGCACCCCGCGCGGCGGCTGAACGCCGAGCCGGGCAAAGGTGTCAGGATGTTGCAGCGGCCACAGCACCGCTTCGGTCAGCGCCTGCTTGGTGGCGGTCATGTCGCCGACGTCATCGAACGTGATCGAGCCGAGCGTCACCTCTTCTGCGGCCGACCGCGACAGCGGCCTGATTACGGTGAGCGCACCGAGCAGGTCGGCCTGCGTCAGCTTCGGTGGTGTGCCGTCGGAGCTGGCCCTGGCGGCCGCGCGCAGCGCCGCCTCGCGCACCAGGGCGGCCAGATCGGCGACCACGAAACCCGGTGTGCGGTCGGCGATCTCGCCGAAGTCGAGATCTCCGGTGGGCACCGGCTTCAGCAGTCCCTGCAGCAGTTCCGTGCGGGTGGCCGCGTCGGGCAGGCTGAGTACCAGCTCGCGGTCGCAGAGGTCCGGGGCGCGCAGCCGCGGGTCGAGGTTCTCCGGGCACCGCCGACGTGACGATCAGCGCGACCTCGCGCGGCCGCCACCGCCTTGCGCAGTTCGGCCAGGATCAGCGTCGCCACCGGTTCGGCGGTGGCGGGCAGCAGCGCGTCGATGTCGGCGATCAGCAGCACACCGCCGCCGTCTTGAACCGCCGCCGCTGCCGAGGTCACCCGCCTGAGCCGGTCGTCGGCGGTCAGCGCGCCGACCTCCGGGCCGTCGAGTTCCACCAGCCGTCGGCCCGCGCAGACTGCGCGCACCAGCGTGGTCTTGCCGACACCGGCCGGACCCGACACCAAGCACTCCCAAATTGGTACCGGCGCCCAGGGTTTGCAGCAGGTGCGGTTCGTCGAGCGCGAGCTTGAGCCACTCGGTCAGCTTGGCCGCCTGCGCGCTGACGCCCTTGAGGTCGTTGACCGTGACCGGTGGCGTCGTCGCGCTGACCTGCTGCCGGTGCCGGTGTGCCGACGCGCGGGGCGGGGTCTTCGGCCGGGACACCGGTTCCCCAAGTAACCAGCGAATTCGGTTGCACGCTCACCGGTCCGGTGGGATCGACGCCGGTGACGGTCAACAACTCCGATGTCCAGCTGATGCCGACCGCGGACGCCAGCGCGCGGGTTGCATCCGATGTCGAGGTGCCCGGTCCCAGGTCGCGGGGCAGCAGGGACACCGCGTCGCCGACGGTCAACACCTTGCCGAGCAGGGCTTGGCGCAGGGTGGGCGGTGGAACCGACTGGGTGGTCATCGCCGAGCCGCTCAAGGGTCACCGACCGGGCGCCGTACACCGTCGCGGCGGCGACGATGACGGCGGTGTCCTCGCTGAGCCCGGCGTTGGACAGCGTCACGTCGTCCAGCAGAACGGTGCCGACCGGGGTTTGCGGGCCGGCCATGCCGGCCACCGCCGTCGTGGTCCGCGACCCGGTCAGCGATACCGCATCCCACTCTCGAATGCCAAGGGCGGCAATGGCGTTGGGATGCAGTCGGACCACGCCGCGGCGAGAGTCGACGGCCGAGGTGTTCAGCCGAGCGGTCAGCGTGAGTTGTCGGGGCCGTCATGTCCGGCCGGTGGGCCTGCGCAGGCCCAACCGCGCCATCGACCGGCGGTTGGGCTGCGCCCGGCGGATCGCGCGTCGGGTGGCGCGCCGCTGCTTGGGTTTCTCGCCCCAGGCCTCGGGATGGGCCGCCAGCCAGCGGTAGCTGCGGACGGAGAACGGGATGTAGCAGAGGTAGGCCGCGATGACCACCATGACCAGGATGTAGGGGAACAGGAACGCCGCTGCCGCGACGATCGCCAACGCAGCCAGCAACACGCGCGGCCAGGTTCGGCGGCACCGAGACGGCATGCATCTTGCGCATCGGGATCCGGCTCACCACCAGCATCGAGCAGGCCGCCACCCACGCGCAGACGAACCACGGCGACGTCCACCAACCCGCACCGAACTGCAGCTTGGCGGCCAGCGGGCCGAGCGCCGAGATCGCGCCGGCCGGCGCCGGTATCCCGACGAAAAACTCCCGCGCGAAGGCCGGCTGGGTGGCGTCGTCGAGCAGCGCGTTAAACCTGGCCAATCGCAACACGATTGACACCGCGTACAGCAACACCACCACCCAGCCCGCCGCGCAACGAGGACAACAACGACACGTAGACCACCACCGCGGGGGCCACCCCGAAGTTCACCGCGTCGGCGAGCGAATCGATCTCCTCGCCCATCCGTGACTCGGCGTCCAGGGCGCGGGCCACCCGGCCGTCGAGCCCGTCGAGGATCGCGGCCGCCGCGATCAGCGCCATCGCCACGTGCGGCTGGCCCTCCAGCGCGAACCGGATCGAGGTCAGCCCGGCGCAGATGGCCAGCACGCTCATCGAGCTGGGCAGGATGCGCAGGGGCACCACTCGCCTGCCGCGAGGCTTAGTAATCAGCGCCGCTCCTCCTCATCGCTTTGCTCTGCATCGTCGCGGGCGCGGTAATCATGGCAGCTCGGCCAGCACCGTTTCGCCGCCGACCGCCCGTTGGCCGACGCTGACCAACACCTCCGCCCCGGCGGGCAGGTAGGTGTCCAGCCGCGACCCGAACCGGATCAGGCCGTAGGTGTCACCGATCGACAGCTTGTCGCCCGGCGTGTACGTCGCAGACGATGCGCCGCGCCAGCAGGCCGGCGATCTGCACCGCGACGAACGTCCGTCCCGTCGGCGGTGCGGATCTGCATGCTGACGCGTTCGTTGTCGTCGCTGGCCGCGGCCAAGTCGGCCGAGCCGAAGCGACCCGGCCGGTGCTGTACGGCGATCACTTCGCCGCTCACCGGGGCGCGCTGCACGTGGGCGTCCAACAGCGACAGGAAGATGCTGACCCGTGGCAGCTCTGCGTCGCCCAGTGCCGAGCTCGGCGGGCGGGGCTGCGGTATCGATGACGCAGATCAGCCCGTCGGCGGGTGCGACGACGACGCCGGGCCGGTGGGGCGGTACCCGCGGCGGGTGCCGGAAAAACCCGGCACAGGCGCCGGCGGTCAGCAGGCCGGCGCGGCGCAGCCACCGGTAGCGGCGTCCGGCCAAAGCCACTCCCAGCCCCGCGGAGATGAACGGCAGACCCGGCCGGATGCACCGGCGGAACGGTCGTACGCAGCAACGACAGCAGGCGCTGCGGGCCGAACGTCAGGTTCTCTCCGGCGGAGCGGGGGCGTCGTGCCACGCGGTCATCTTACGGAGCCGCACGCCAGTGTCAGACCGGATACGTCACACCGGTCAGCTCTTCGGAGACCTTCCACAGCCGGTGCTGCAAGTCCTCGTCGTGGGACTGGGCGCTGGAGGACACCACCTTCGGGTGGCCGCGCTGCTCGCCCAGACCGTCGGGGCCGTAGTACTGCCCGCCTTCGGCGTCCGGGTCGGTGGCGGCCCGCAACGTCGGCGGTACGTCCATGCCGCGTTTGGAACTTATCGCGGGCGAAAACGATACCGACTGACGATCGGCCCCGCCGTGTCGCAGTCCGGCGACGATGCGGGCAGTGGCATTCTCGATGACGTGGAGAACCGCGAGCCGAGCCCGACGGTGCTGGGCATGGTCGACCCGGCACATCCGCCCAGTCGTCGCGCGCCGCTGCGGTGGGCGATCGGCGGCTTGGTCCCGTGGCTGGTGCTGGCGGCCGGGCAGGCGGTGTGGATCGGCCTCGATCGGCGGCTGCTGTGGCTGCACATTGCGATCGCCGTCGTCACCGTGATCGGCGCGACGATCTCGGTGACCGTCGTGCCGTTGTGGCGGTATCGGGTACACCGCTGGGAGGTCGGCCCGCAGGCGGTGTACACCCGCACCGGTTGGCTGGTCCAGGAAAGGCGCATCGCGCCGATCTCGCGGGTGCAGACCGTCGACACCTACCGCGGCCCGTTGGACCGGTTGTTCGGCCTGGCCAACGTCACCGTTACCACCGCCTCATCGGCGGGGGCGGTGCACATCGCCGCGCTCGACGTCGCGGTCGCCGACCATCTTGTCGCGCAGTTGACCGACATCGCCGCGATCGGCGCCGAGGACGCCACGTGACCGCGCCGGCGACGATGCAGAGCGAAGCGATGAGGTGGGGGCACGCCCCCTCGCCGCTGCGCGGCTGGGGGTACCCCACCCGCTTGCGGGGGAGAGCGGCGCTATATGACCGCGCCGGCGACCGAAAGCGGTTGGCAGCGGCTGAGTCCCAGGATGCTGCTGGTTCATCCGGTGCACGAACTCATACGCGAGCTGCCGTTGCTGATCGGGGGAGTGGTGCTGGGTTCGACCACCGGCAACCAGTCCTGGACGGTGGCGGTGCTCGCGCTGACCGCCGTGGTGGGCGTGGCGCGCTGGTTCACCACCAGCTACCGCATCGACGCCGACCCCGAATCGGGCCAAGTGCAACTACGGGCCGGCCTGCTGCATCGCAAGGTATTGTCGGTGCCGCGCAACCGGATTCGTTCCGTGCAAACCGATGCGCGACTGCTGCATCGGCTGCTGGGGCTGGCCGTGCTGCGGGTGAGCACCGGTCAAGAAGCCCGGGCCGAGCATGGTTTCGAGCTCAACGGGATCAGAGTCGACCAGGTGCCGCGACTGCGGGCCATACTGTTGGCCGGATCGCCGCAGCCGGTCGACGCGACGGCCGCTGAGCCCGCTGCCCCCGCGGCGTCGAGCACGGTGCTGGCGCGCTGGCAGCCTTCGTGGTTGCGATATGCCCCGCTGAGCCTGTCCGGCCTGTTCACGATGGCAGCCGCCGCCGGGGTGATTTATCAGAGCGGCGTCGTTGGGCCGCTTCGGCATTCGCGGCTGGCCGAGTCGGGGCTGCAAGCCGCGCAGCGGCTGGGTTTACCGGCCACCGTCGCGGTGATCGCGGCGGCGGTGCTGGTTGCGTCGGTGCTGCTGGCAGTGCTGCGGTCGCTGCTCACCTACGGCAATCTGGTGCTGTGGCGCCGGGCGGACGTCCTGCACCTGCGGCACGGTTCGCTGCGGCTGCGCGAGCACACCTACGACATGAGCAGGCTGCGCGGCGGAACGCTGCGGCAACCGTTGCTGGTGCGCGTCTTCGGCGGCGCCGGGCTGGATGCGGTGATGACCGGTGTGCATGGTGCGGGGGAGTCGTCGGTGCTGCTGCCGCCATGTCCGCGTGCCACCGCCGAATCGGTGTTGACCGGGCTGGTCGGCGACCCGAATGTCGTCACCGGCCCGCTGCGCGGCCACGGCCGTCGGGCGGCGGCGCGGCGGTGGACGCGCGCATTGGGTCTTCCGGTGCTGATCGGTGCGGTGTTAGTGGTGCTGACAGTAGCGATGGGCACATCCGTTGTGCCCCTGTGGGTTTGGGCGGCATGGGTGGCGGTCACGGCATGGTGCGCGTTGCTGGCCGCCGACCGGATAGCCGCCCTCGGGCACCGGGTCGACAGCCAGTGGTTGGTGATGCGAGCCGGCAGCGTGGAGCGACGTCGCGACTGCCTCGCCACGGCGGGCATCATCGGCTGGACTGTGCGACAGTCGCCGTTCCAGCGCCGGGCCGGGGTGGCCACCCTGGTGGCGGCCACCGCCGCAGGCACCAAGCGCTACCCGCTGATCGACGTGCCGGAAGACCAGGCGTGGGCGGTGGCGGCGCAGGCATCGCCGTGGGTGGCCGAGAGCATCTGGGCGATCCGCTAAGCGGTCAATCCACGCACCGCTTCGATGCGCGCCCGAAGCTGGTCGGAGCTGGCCGCAGCCACCGGCGGCCCGCCGCAGATGCGGCGCAGCTCGTTGTGAATCCAGCCGTGCGGCTTGCCCGTTCGATGGTGCGCCGCCGACACCAGAGCGTTGAGTTCGCGGCGCAGGTCTCGCAATTGCCCATGCCTGGTTACCGGTTCGCGCGGCGTCGCGACTGCGACGGTCGAGCTGCTCACCTTGGCGCCGCAGCAACAGCTCTCGCATCTGGCTGGCATCCAACAGACCGGGTAGACCCAAGTAGTCGGCTTCTTCGTCGCTGCCCGCAGGGGTGGCGGTGCCGAACGACGAGCCGTCGAAAATCACCTGGTCCAGTTCGGCGTCGGCGCCCAACGACATGAACCCGTTGTCGGCCTCGGATGGCTCGGTCTGGCGGCGCTGGGCGGCCTCCAGCTCGTCCGGCCTCCCGATGCGGCTCACCCAGCACGTGATTGCGTTGCGCCTCAAGCTCGCTCGCCAGTTGCAGCAGCGACGGCACCGACGGCAGAAAGACGCTCGCCGTCTCGCCCGGGCGCCGGGACCGCACGAAGCGGCCGATCGCCTGGGCGAAGTACAGCGGGGTGGACGCGCTGGTGGCGTACACGCCAACGGCCAGCCGCGGCACGTCGACACCCTCGGAAACCATCCGGACGGCGACCAGCCAACGGCTGGTGCCCGCGGAGAACTGCGCGATGCGGTCTGACGAGCCGGGGTCGTCGGAAAGCACGACGGTCGGCACCTCGCCGGTAATCCGTTCCAGCAGAACGCGCATAGGCGCGGGCCGCCGTCTGATCCGACGCGATGATCATGCCGCCGGCATCGGGGACTCCGCCGTCGCGTAGTTGCCGCAGCCGCGTGTCGGCGGCCGAGATCACCGCGGGCATCCACTCGCCGGCCGGATCCAGCGCGGTGCGCCAGGCCCGAGTGGTGTGCTCGGTGCTGGCCGGTTCACCGAGCCGCGCGGAGTACACTCTCTCGTTTTCTGAGCCCGCGCTGTCCCGCCAGCGGGTCTCGCCGGAGTAGGCCAGGAACACCACCGGCCGCACAACACCGTCGGCTAGCGCGTCGGCGTAGCCGTAGGTGTGATCGGCCGCCGAACGCAGCACGCCGTTGCCGTCGGGCTCGTAGCGGACGAACGGGATCGCGGCGTCGTCACTGCGAAATGGCGTGCCGGTCAACGCAAGTCGTCGGGTAGCGTCGCCGAAGGCCTCGACGATGCTGTCTCCCCAGCTCTTGGCGTCGCCGCCGTGGTGGATCTCGTCGAAGATCACCAGCGTGCGTCGGCCCTCCGTGCGCACCCGATGGCGGGCGGGGTGGCTCGCCACCTGGGCGTAGGTGACGACGATGCCGTGGTATTCGGCCGAGGTGTGCGCGGCGGAGTTGCGGAACTTGGGATCCAGCGCGATGCCGTCGGCGGCCGCCGCCAGCGCCCACTGCGTCTTGAGGTGTTCGGTGGGCACCACCACGGTGATCGTGTCGACACTGCGATCGCCCAGCAACTCCGCCGCGATCCGCAGAGCAAACGCCGTCTTACCCGCACCGGGGGTAGCGACCAGCAAGAAATCACGCGGCTTGGCGGTTAAGTACCGCACCAAGGCTCGCCGCTGCCAGCCCCGCAAAGCCCGGGTGCTGGGCGCTTCAGTTGCCCGCACCCGAAAGACTCCTATCTGATCGAGATGCAGTCTAGGGCAGGCACATCCGGGCGCGCATCTTCGGAAGTAACGTGTCCGCCCGCGAGCGGCGCGCCTATTGTCAGATCATGATTACCGGATTGGCTCACACCGGCGTTTGCGTGCCCGACTGCGAAGCGGCGGTGGCGTTTTATCGCGACGTGTTGGGCCTACGGGTGCTGTCGCCGCCCTACGTGATGGCCGGCGACGCGATTCGCGACGACATGGGCCAGTTGGTGTCCGATCCCACCATGAAAGCGGCCATCGTCGGCTTCGACGACGACGGAGATCGTGTCCTCGAGGTGATCGAGTATCTCGGCGTCGCCGGCGGCGATCAGCGCAGCGCCGCCGCCCTAACCGACCACGGCTTGTCGCACGTCGGGCTGATCTGCGAGGACCTCGACGCCACCCGGGCGCAACTCGAGGCCAAGGGCGTGCGCTTTCTGGTCGACGGCATTGCGGATGTGGCGCGAGTCCGCACGACATGGTTCGTCGACCCGTGGGGTGTGGTGTTCATCCTCGTCGAGAAGAGCAAGCCGGAGCGTCCCTACTTTGCGCAGTGGGGCTGAAGACGGCGCCTACACGAAGAAGTTGTCGTGGCGGATGAACCACTCCCGGCGCTCGTCGTCGGTCATGTCGGCCAACGCACTGAAGCCCTCGAAGTAGGCCTCCCGCGGCGCGCCGGGGGCGAACAGCATCAGGACCGACGCGGGTTCGTCGGCCTCGTTGCGGAAGCCGTGGATGCCGCCGGGCGGGACGTAGAGGAAGTCGTGCGGGTGACCGTCGATCCAATCGGTGCCGTCGTAGAGCTTCATGGTTCCGGAGAGCACGAAGAACGCCTCGGACATGGCCCGGTGGAAATGCGGACCCGGCCCGCCGCCGGCCGGGGCGATGTCGACGCGATACAGGCCGTAGTCGCCGCCGGTGGCCTGCTGGTTGGCCAGGTAGTGGTACTTGACGCCGAAGGTCTCGTAGTCCGGCGGCTCGTCGGCGCGCTTGAGCCAGGCGCTGACCTCCGGCTCGTCCTTGGTGTAGCGGGGTGGCGGGTAGGGCGGCACCACGAGCGACATCGTTGCTCCGTTGGGGTCCTAGGTCATAGCATCGTTGCTGTGCAGAAGCCGATCACCGACGAAAGCGTCCGAGCCGAACGGCTTCTCGATGCCCAGGATAAGGCGGCGCAGCTGTTCGACGAGATCGAGCGCCGCGCAATGATCCGCGCCGGCATCGGTGAGCAGCAGTTGTCCGACGAGATCCACGACCTGGCCGCGAGAGATGTTCGGCGTGACGCGGCACTGGCATCGGCGGATCGTGCGCGCCGGCGAGAACACCCTGCAGCCGTTCCGGGAGCACCCACCGGACCGGGTCATCGCCGACGACGACATCGTGTTCCTCGACTTCGGTCCGATCTTCGAGGAGTGGGAGGCCGACTTCGGCCGCACCTTCGTGCTGGGCGACGACCCGGACAAACACGCCGTCCGCGACGCCCTGCCGCGGGTGTGGCAGGCCGGTCGCGACTATTTCGAAGCCACCCCGACGTCACCGGCGCCGAGTTGTTCGACTACTCGTCGAGGTGGCTCGTGCCGAGGGTTTCGGCGTGGGGCAGCCACATCGCCGGCCATCTGGTCGGGGAGTTCCCGCACAAGAAGATCGCCGGGACGGCCACCGAGTGGTACATCATGCCCGGGTCGAACCAAGCCGATGCGGCGCACGGACCCGAGCGGTCGCCGCTGCCACTGGATTCTCGAGATTCATCTGATCGATCCGCAGCGCCGCTTCGGCGGTTTCTACGAGCAGCTGCTCGACCTGCCCTGAGCCGGTCAGCCGACGGGATACACCACGCCGGTCAGCTCCTCGGACACCGCCCACAGCCGGCGCTGCCGGTCGACGTCATGCGACTTGCGGCTGGACCCCACGATCTTGGGATAGCCCCGCGTCTGGCCGATGCCGTCGGGGCCGTAATACTGCCCGCCGAGCACCGCCGGGTCAGTGGCTGCGCGCAGGCTGGGCAGGGCGCCCATGGCTGGGTCTTGGGCGACTAGCGGTGCGATCCGCTCGAAGGCAGAGAGCAGCGGTGCGGGCATGTTGCGCATCAACTCGGTGTCCGACATGCCGGGGTGTGCGGCAACGGCGATCGTCGTTCCAGCGGGGGCGAGCCGTCGCTGCAGTTCGTAGGTGAATAGCAGGTTGGCCAGCTTGGCCTGCCCGTAGGCCGCGACCCGGTTGTAGCTGCGTTCCCACTGCAGATCGTCGAAATGGATGTCGGCGAGGATGCGGTGACCAATGCTGCTGACCGTCACGACCCGGGAACCGGCGACCGGCAGCAGCCGATCCAGCAGCAGGCCGGTAAAGGCGAAGTGGCCCAGATGGTTGGTGCCGAACTGCAGCTCGAAGCCGTCCTTGGTGTTCGACTTCGGTGTGTACATCACGCCGGCGTTGTTGATCAGCAGGTCGATGTGGTCGTGGTCGGATCGCAGTTGGTCCGCCGCGGCGCGGACGGAGTCCAGCGACGTCAGGTCGAGCTCCTGCAGCGCGACGTCAGCGCGGGGACTCGCTGCGGTGATGCGGGCGGCGGCGTCCTTGCCCTTGTCGAGGTTGCGAACGGCAATGCACGACGTGGGCGCCGTGTTCGGCGAGCGCCAGTGCGGTCTCGTAGCCGAGGCCGGTGTTGGCTCCGGTGATGACGGCGACGCGGCCCGTCTGGTCGGGAATGTCCGCGGTTGTCCACTTGGCCATGCCAGGCTCCTCGATTGTAAGGTAAACGGGGCGAGCGCTCCGGTTGATCGAACTATACGGAACGCACGCCCCGTTTTGTCAACCGGTATGAGGTGACTGCGATGGCACAACCCGCACGGCCGTTGCGTGCTGACGCGGCGCGCAACCGCGCCCGCGTGCTGGAAGTCGCCTACGAAACCTTCGCGGCCGAGGGCTTGTCGGTGCCGATCGACGAGATCGCCCGCCGGGCCGGCGTCGGCGCCGGCACCGTCTACCGCCACTTCCCGACCAAAGAGGCGCTGTTCCGCGCGGTCGTCGCGGACCGAATGCAGCGCTTCATCGACGACGGGCACGCGCTGCTGGAATCCGCCGGGCCCGGCGAGGCGATCTTCAGCCTTTCTGCGCTCGATGGTGCTGCAGTGGGGCGCGACGGACCGTGGCATGGTCGAGGCGCTGGCCGGTCTGGGCATCGACATCGACGCAGGCGGCGCCAGACGCCGAGGATGCATTTCTGGCCATGCTCGGCGAGCTTGCTCGGGCCGCCCAGAAAGCGGGCACCGCGCGTCGCGACATCGGCGTGCGCGAGGTGAAGTCGATCCTGGTCGGATGCCAGGCGATGGAGGCCTACAACTCGGCGTTGGCCGAGCGGGTGACCGACGTCGTCATCGACGGTTTGCGCGCGCAGCGATAACGCTGACCTGTTCCTTGCACTCGACATAGGCGAGTGCTAAGAATGACGTTGGCACTCGCGATCGGTGAGTGCTAGGTCGGGACGGTGAGAGCCGCAGTCCGAACACAACTGCGGTCGTCCGTCGCGGGCACTGCGCCCGGCCCAAGAACGTGTCATCCCCTAATCGGAGGAATCACTTCGCAATGGCCAAGATAATTGCGTACGACGAAGAGGCCCGTCGCGGCCTCGAGCGGGGCCTGAACGCCCTCGCCGACGCGGTAAAGGTGACGCTGGGCCCCAAGGGCCGCAACGTCGTCCTGGAGAAGAAGTGGGGCGCCCCCACGATCACCAACGATGGTGTGTCCATCGCCAAGGAGATCGAGCTGGAGGACCCGTACGAGAAGATCGGCGCCGAGCTGGTCAAGGAAGTCGCCAAGAAGACCGACGACGTCGCCGGTGACGGCACGACGACGGCCACCGTGCTGGCCCAGGCGCTGGTCGAACGAGGGCCTGCGCAACGTCGCGGCCGGCGCCAACCCGCTGGCGCTCAAGCGCGGCATCGAGAAGGCCGTCGAGAAGATCACCGAGACGCTGCTGAAGTCGGCCAAGGAGGTCGAGACCAAGGAGCAGATCGCTGCCACCGCCGCCATCTCCGCGGGCGACCAGACGATCGGCGACCTGATCGCCGAGGCGATGGACAAGGTCGGCAACGAGGGTGTCATCACCGTCGAGGAGTCCAACACCTTCGGCCTGCAGCTCGAGCTCACCGAGGGCATGCGGTTCGACAAGGGCTACATCTCGGGCTACTTCGTCACCGACGCCGAGCGTCAGGAAGCCGTCCTGGAGGACCCCTACATCCTGCTGGTCAGCTCGAAGGTCTCGACCGTCAAGGACCTGCTGCCGCTGCTGGAGAAGGTCATCCAGTCCGGCAAGCCGCTGCTGATCATCGCCGAGGACGTCGAGGGCGAGGCGCTGTCCACCCTGGTCGTCAACAAGATCCGTGGCACCTTCAAGTCGGTGGCCGTCAAGGCCCCCGGCTTCGGTGACCGCCGCAAGGCGATGCTGCAGGACATGGCGATCCTCACCGGTGGTCAGGTCGTCAGCGAAGAGGTCGGCCTGTCGCTGGAGACCGCCGACGTCGCGCTGCTCGGTAAGGCCCGCAAGGTCGTCGTCACCAAGGACGAGACCACCATCGTCGAGGGCGCCGGTGACTCCGACGCCATCGCCGGCCGGGTGGCCCAGATCCGCGCCGAGATCGAGAACAGCGACTCCGACTACGACCGCGAGAAGCTGCAGGAGCGCCTGGCCAAGCTGGCCGGCGGTGTTGCGGTGATCAAGGCCGGAGCTGCCACCGAGGTGGAGCTCAAGGAGCGCAAGCACCGCATCGAGGACGCGGTCCGCAACGCCAAGGCGGCCGTCGAGGAGGGCATCGTCGCCGGTGGCGGCGTGGCCCTGCTGCAGGCGGCTCCGGCGCTGGACGAGCTCAAGCTCACCGGTGACGAGGCCACCGGTGCCAACATCGTCCGCGTGGCGCTGGAGGCTCCGCTGAAGCAGATCGCCTTCAACGCCGGGCTGGAGCCCGGCGTTGTCGCCGAGAAGGTGCGCAACTCGAAGGCCGGTACCGGCCTGAACGCCGCGACCAACGAGTACGAGGACCTGCTCAAGGCCGGCGTCGCCGACCCGGTCAAGGTCACCCGTTCGGCGCTGCAGAACGCGGCGTCCATCGCGGCGCTGTTCCTGACGACCGAGGCCGTCGTCGCCGACAAGCCGGAGAAGGCGGCCGCTCCCGCCGGCGACCCGACCGGTGGCATGGGCGGTATGGACTTCTAAGTCCAGGTCCCTAACGAAAGGCCCGGTCCCCGAGTGGGGCCGGGCTTTTTGTTTCGCTGGGCAGCTGTTGTACTGAATGTCCGGCGTGCGACCAATGAGCATGTCGGGGACGAAGGGAATCGACGCAATGAGAAAGTCCGCAATTTCTAGATGGCGCAAGGTATTTGGTGTCGTTCCCGTCAGCTGCGCTCTGCGCCGTGACTGCCGTGGCCACGTCGTCGACGGCCGTCGCCCGACCCGTGCACGGCCAGCGGGGTGGCGGCCACCGCCAGCGGAGTGCTGAACGCGGCCAGCGGATACCTGGACAGTCATCCCGATGCCAACAACGTGCTGACCGCCGCGGTCAACCAGCCGCCGGCGGACGCGAAGTCGTCAGTGCGGGGCTATTTTGTCGCTCACCCCGGTGAGTTTCTGGACCTGCAGAACATCGCGCGGCCGCTGACTCGACCTGCGTGGCCAATGCAACACGTCGGTGTCGCCGGACCAGCTGGCCGCACTTTTCGACGCGCTCAAAGGCTGACGGTCAGGCGGCTCCGGCGGTCGCGACCGAGCGGCGGCGGTGCTGAACCGCAGGGCGCGTCGTCCACCGGACCCTTGCGCAGCCGCGCGTGGTCTGCCCGGAAGTTCATCTCCACCGTCCACGGGCCGGTGGTACCCTGCTGCGGGAACTGCGTCGATCGAGCGCAGGATGTAGCCGGCCGGGAAGTCCAGCATCGGGCGCTTCTCGATCGTCGGGTCGTCGCAGACCGGAACGACGGTGGTGTATCCGTGCTGATCCATGTAGGCCAGCAGCCGGCACAGGTGCTCGCAGACCAGGTCCACCTTCAGCGTCCACGACGAGTTGGTGTAGCCGAACGCGAACGCCAAGTTCGGGATGCCCGACAGCATGAAGCTCTTGTAGACCAGGCTCTCGTGCGGATCCTTCACCTCGCCGTCGACGGAGACCTGGATACCGCCGAACGGAAGCAATCTTCAGACCGGTCGCGGTGACGATGATGTCGGCCTTCAGCTCCCGGCCGGACTCCAGCAGGATGCCGGTCTTGGTGAACCGCACGATCTTGTCGGTGACCACCGATGCCTTGCCCTTGCGAGATGGCCTTGAACAGATCGTTGTCGGGCACCGCGCACAGCCGCTGGTCCCACGGCTTGTAGGTCGGGTTGAAGTGGGTGTCGAGGTCGTAGCCCTTGGGCAGGGCCCAGGCGTTGAGTCCGCGGATGAGGCGGCGCACCACCTTCGGGTGACGCTGGCCCATGGTGTAGATCAACCGCTGCCGGGCCTTGTTGATCTCGCGGGTGATCTTGTAGGCGGTCTTGTCCGGCAACACTTTTCGCAGCCCGTTGGCGATCGGGTCCTTCCGCGGAAGCGGCATCACATAGGTGGGCGACCGCTGCAGCATGGTGATGTGCGCGGTGTCGTCGGCCATGGCCGGGATCAGGGTGACGGCGGTGGCGCCGCTGCCGATGACGACGACCTCCTTACCCTGGTAATCCAGGTCCTCGGGCCAGAACTGCGGGTGCACGATCGGCTCCGGCGAAGTCCTCCTCGGCCCTCGAAGTGCGGATGTGTGCCCGGCGGCATAGTCGTAGTAGCCGGTCGCGCTGAACAGCCAGTCGCAGGTGACCTCCCACTGCTGCCCGTCGCGCTCCAGCGTCACCGTCCACTGCGCGGTCGTCGCTGGCGAAGTCGGCCCGGATCACCTTGTGCTGCAGGTAGATTCGCTTGGCCAGGCCGTCCTCGTCGATGACCTCGTGCAGATAGTCGAGGATCTCGTGCGCGTCGGCGATGGCGTTGTCGCTGCGTCCACGGCTTGAACTCGTAGCCGAAGGTGTGCAGGTCGGAGTCCGACCGGATGCCCGGGTAGCGGAACAGGTCCCAGGTGCCGCCGATGGCGTCACGGCTGTCGACGAGGGCGAAGGTGCGGCCGGGCTGCATGGTGACCAGATAGTGCGCCAAGCCGATCCCGGAGATGCCGGCGCCGACGATGAGCACGTCGACGTGACCGGTGAAGGACTCCTTGGGGCGGGTCTGGTTGAGCGTGTCGATGGACATATGCACTCCCGGGCCTGGATGAAGAATTATAACAAGAACAATGTTATAGTTTGACGGACAGCTGTCAAGGAGGAGGACTCCGATGACCGATCACAACTGTTCCGCGGCGTGCGCCGATGCAGGCGCGCAGCCGGCAGACGGTGACCCGCATCCTCGACGCCGCCGCGGCCGATCGCCGACGAGCAGGGCGTCGAAGCGGCCACCACCCGCGCGATCGCCGACCGCGCCGGTGTCTCCTATCCCTCGCTGTACCGGTTCTTCGCCGATCGGGAGGCCATCCTCGGTGAACTGCTCGAACGGCAGTGCGCCGACCTCGACGCCCGGTGTGTGGCAGCGGAAAAGACCTGGCAGATCACCTCGGTCGCCGACCTGCTCAACAACGAGATCGACCTGCATGTGCACTACTACTGTGAGCACCCGAGCACCGCGCGGATGTGGATGGGCGGGCGTACCTCACCGGCGGTCACCAACTACGTCCGAGCCCGCATGCAGACCCTCGCCGACCGGCTGCACGCGATCCTGATCGACGCCGGACTGATCCCGGCCGACACCGACCCGCTGACCATGCTGGTGGCCGTCGAAATGGCCGACCGCATGCTGGAACTGTCCTATCGCGGCGGGAAGGGCTTCGACGCGGAGATCCTTGCCATCGGCCGGCGCGCGCTCATCGCTTTCGGCGAAGAGCTTTCCCGGCAGCGTTAGGCCGGGATCGGCTGGCGGCCGCGGACCAGCTTGCCCGGCCGGGCGTCGGTGGGCACGCCGTTCTCGGCGATCACCTCACCGGAGACGATCGTCGCCACGTAGCCGTCGGCGGTCTGGTCGAGCCGGCGGCCACCGGCGGGCAGGTCGTGGATGATCACCGGCTTGTGCACCTGCAGCGCGGCATGGTCGATGACGTTGAGGTCGGCCTTGTAGCCCACCGCGATGCGGCCGCGGTCGCCCAGTCCGGCGATCCGGGCCGGCACCGAGGTAAGCCTCCGGACGGCATCCGGACACCGAGAACCGGCCCGACTTGCGGTCGCGTGCCCAATGCGCCAGGAAGTACGTCGAATAGCTGGCGTCGCAGATCATGCCGTAGTGCGCGCCGCCGTCGCCGAGCCCGAGCACGACATCATCGCGGTGCAGCAGCTTGCCGACGGTGTCCAGCGAGTTGTTCGCCAGGTTGCTGGTGGCGACCAGCAGCATCGCGCGACCGTCGTCGTCGAGCAGACGGTCGTAGGCCTCTTCCATCGGGCTCACCCCGCGGGCCCGGGCCCGGGCCCCGATGCTGGTCGACGGGTCGGGCTCGTAGTCGGGGTGGTCAGTCAGCGGGAAGATCCAGTCCCACATCTGGGTGACGAACAGGATCGGGTGGCCCTGGCGCCGGGCTTGTCGGCCAGGATGCGGGCGCGAACCTCGGGCTTGCGCATCTCGGCCACCCGTTCGGCCAGCGGCAGGTCGGCGATCTCCCGGTAGCTGGGATAGAGCACGAACGGGTTCGCGGTCAGCTGCAGACCGATGATCAGCCCGATCGGGCGCGGCAGCAGCTGTGCGGTAAAGCGGACGTCCCCCGCGTTGTATTGGCCTTCTCGATCATCGTGATGGCGTCTTCCCACGTCGGATCGCCGACGTTGGCGACGACGAGGGTGAAGGTGACCGGCAGCCCGACGTCCTCGGCGACGTCGAACACCGTCTGCAGCACCGGCTGATACCCGCCGGCCGGGATGTCGGGCACGAACTGCAGCAGGCCGCCGCCGCCGTCGACCACGCCGCGCGCGATCTGCTCGATCTCCTCGCGGGCGGCGTCGTAACTCGGGATCGGCGAACCGCTCTCGGTCTTGTGGATGGTGAACCGCGACGACGCGAAGCCCAGTGCCCCGGCCTCGATGGCCTCCTTGGCCAGCTGCCCGCATCTTGGCCAGGTCCTCGGCGGTGGCCGGCTCGCGGTCGGCGCCGCGCTGGCCCATCACGTAGACCCGCAGCGGCGAGTGCGGCAGGTAGGCCGCCACGTCGATGTCCCGTTTGCCTGCGTCGAGGGCGTCCAGGTATTCGGGGAAGGTCTCCCAGTTCCACGGCAGGCCATCGGTCATCACGACGCCGGGAATGTCTTCGACGCCGGCCATCACGTCGACCAGCACGTCGTGGTCTTCTTGGCGGCACGGCGCGAAGCCGACGCCGCAGTTGCCCATCACCACGGTGGTCACCCCGTGCGCCGACGACGGCGTCAGCCGCTCCGACCAGATGGACTGGCCGTCGTAGTGGGTGTGCAGGTCGACGAAGCCGGGCGTGACCAGCAGGCCGGTCGCGTCGATCTCCCGCTCGCGCCGTAGCGCCGTTGACCGTGAGCCGACGGCCGGCGATGACGCCGTCTTGCACGGCGACGTCACCGACGTGCGGTTCACCTCCGAGCCCGTCGACGATGGTGCCGTTGCGGATAATCAGGTCGTAGGTCATCTAAATAATCTACGACCGCGCCGGTAACTGATGCCAGGATCAATTCGCAATCGACTGGGCGGCCGGGTTGGTAATTTCAGGTCTGCCGGCGCCGGTTCGCCGGAGCGTAGGGTCGGCGGGTATGTCGAATAGCGATGCCGCTGCTCGGGAGTTGTTGCGCGACGCGTTCACCCGGTTGATCGAACACGTCGACGAGCTCACCGACGGGCTCACCGACGAACAGGCCCGCTACCGGCCGAGCCCCGAGGCCAACAGCATCGCGTGGCTGATCTGGCACAGCGCGCGGGTGCAGGACATCCAGCTCGCCCCGATCGCCGGCATCGAGCAGGTGTGGACCCAGGGCGGGTGGGTGGACCGGTTCGGGCTGGACCTGCCGCGCAACGACACCGGCTACGGCCACGGCCCCGAACAGGTGGCCAAGGTGCACGCATCGGCCGATCTGCTGGCCGGCTACTACCACGCCTGCACAAGCTGACGCTGGAGTTCGTCGGCCGCGTCACCGCCGAGGACCTGGCGCGCATCGTGGACAAGAACTGGGATCCGCCGGTGACCGCCAGCGCCCGGCTGGTCAGCATCATCGACGACTGCGCCCAGCATCTCGGCCAGGCCGCGTACCTGCAGGGCATCTTGCCGCTAGTGCAAACTTGACACCTGTCGAGGGCACGCGACCTGGTCACGGCGTCTACCATGGCGGCTATGACCACCATCACACCCGCCACTCCTGCGACCGAACCTGAGTTTTCCGGCACCGGCACCGTCCTGAACCCGGCGACCGGCGCCGTCGCCGGGGAGGTGCACTGGACCGACCCGGCTGACGTGCCCACCATCGCCGCCGGGCTGCGCGCGGCCCAACGCGGATGGGAGCAGCGCGGCGCCCAAGGGCGCGCCAAGGTTCTGGCTCGCTTCGCGGTGTGGCTGGGTGAGCACCGCGGCGAGATCGAAGAGCTGCTGATCAAGGAGACCGGCAAATCCGCCGTCGACGCGGCACAAGAGGTGCCGATGCTGATCATGATCCTGTCGTACTACATCAAGACGATGGAGAAGGCGCTGGCGCCCGAGCGCCGGCCGGCGTCGTTGCCGTTCATGGCGATCAAGAAAATCACCGTCCACTACCGGCCGCGGCCCGTCGTCGGGATCATCGCGCCGTGGAACTACCCGGTGGCCAACGCGCTGATGGACGGCATCGGCGCTCTGGCCGCGGGCTGCGCGGTGCTGCTGAAGCCGTCCGAGCGCACCCCGCTGACCGCCGAGGTGCTGCGCCGCGGCTGGCTGGAGTCCGGAGCGCCCGACGTGCTCGCGTTGGCCCAGGGTGCCCGCGAGGTTTCCGAAGCCGTCATCGACAACGTCGATTACGTCCAGTTCACCGGCTCCTGCGGCACCGGAAGCAAAGTGATGGAGCGCGCCGCGCGCCGGTTGACGCCGGTCAGCCTGGAGCTGGGCGGCAAGGACCCGATGATCGTGCTGGAGGACGCCGACATCGAACTCGCCGCGCACGCCGCGGTGTGGGGAGCGATGTTCAACGCCGGGCAGACCTGCGTGTCGGTGGAGCGGGTCTACGTGCTCGAGCCGGTATACGACCAGTTCGTCGCGGCCGTGGTGCGCGACGTGCAGGCGCTGCAGGTCGGCGCCGGCGACGGGAACGACCTTCGGGGCGTTGATCGACGAGCAGCAGCTGGCGGTGACCGAGCGCCACGTCCGCGAGGCGGTGGCCGCCGGTGCACGCGCGTTGACCGGCGGCAAGCGCACCGACACAGCCGGGCAGCTTCTATCCGCCCACGGTGCTGGTCGACGTGGACCACTCGATGACGTGCATGACCGAGGAGACCTTCGGCCCGACGCTGCCGATCATGAAGGTCGGTTCGGTCGACGAAGCGATCCGGCTGGCCAACGACAGCGAATACGGCTTGAGCGCCTCGGTGTTCTCCCGCGACGTCGATCGAGCGAAAGAGATTGCGCTGCAGCTTGATTGCGGCGCGGTCAACATCAACGACGTGATCACCAACCTGATGTGCACGACGGCGCCGATGGGTGGCTGGAAGACGTCGGGCATCGGCGCGCGGTTCGGCGGCGCCGAGGGGCTGCGCAAATTCTGTCGGGTCGAGACCGTTGTCGGGCCGCGCACCAACGTCGGTGCGGGCGGAAACTACTACCACAATTCGCTCAAGGCGCTGAAGCGGATGAACCGGATGATGACCCGGGTGGCGCTGTCGCGTCCGCGTCGCATCGCCAAATAAGTCTCTCCGTAGGCTTGGCCGCGTGCGATTCGCGGTGACGGCGCTGCTGTGGCTGCTCACCACGGTCGCGCTGGCGGTCGCCGTGCCGACGGCGTGGGCGCAGACGCACGTCGTCGACGTCAACGGCTACACAGCAATGGCCGCAAGGCGGCGAGTGATCCAGTGCTGCAGGCCGCGGTCGCAGTCCGAACTGGCCAGCCGGGCAATGGCGCTGATCAACCAGAGCGGGTACCAGGTCGACTCGGCGACAGGTGCACGACGTCGCCGCCGGATATACCGCCGGGCCCGGATTTCCGGCGGCAGTTCGCCGACGCCAATCGGTTGGCGCACGACTGGATGTTCACCGGCGCCCACGCGCAGTCCGAAGGTGACCAGTGGGTGGTCGACGTGGCCGGGATGCTCAAAGACAGCGCGTTTGAGCCGATGCTGACGAACTACAACGTTCGGGTGCCCGACACAGTGCGGGTGCCGGTGACGGTCATCGACGCCGAACGTTGTTGCAGCCGGGCGCAGTTACGGCCGCTGGCGACCTGGGGTCTATGGGCGAGCATCGGCGCGGCGGTGGTGACCGGCTTGTTCGCACTGCTTACCCTGGCCGCCGCGCGTAGCCGGGGCAGGGCGCTGGCCAGCCTGGGAATCTCCGCGCTACTGGTCGGCGCCACCGGTTGGGCGGCCATCGAACTCGGCCGTCACCCTATCAACGACGCGCTGAACAACACCACCGGCGATATTCGCCGGATCGCCGACGTCATGGTCGGCGAGGCCGAGAGCAGCCTGCACGAGTGGCTCGACGTGACGTTTGCCGCCGGCGGTGGGCTGGTGCTGCTCGGGGTATTAGCTGCCGTGCTGGGCAGTCTGCGGAAGACGGCGTAGCTCAGCGACATCGCCTGTGGTTGTGAAATATCGAGAACCATAGCCCTGAACGCATTTCGCGTGAAGGATCGCTCAGCCGTCCCATCCTTCGGACACGGTGTGTCCGGTTATCGAAGTGTCCAGCTTCTGTTGGCCGATTGCGGCGCGGCCTTAATGAGCCCGAATACGTTGTCGCGCAACAGCGGTTGCGTCATAAGCGGGGCATACATGTGGTGCAGAAGGTAAAGTCCTGCCGCGCAGGGCCGTTGCATCAGGTCGGTGTCCTCGAACCCACGGATTTGGTTGCGGTGCTCGGCGACCGTCATGGTCAGCTAGTCCCTGTCGGTGTTGGGGTAGGCAGCGGTGCGCACAGATAGTTTCGCGTTGCGTCATCTTTGTAGCTGGCTTTCCCGTATGTAATGAACGCGGCGCTGAACACTTGTGGGCGGCCCACAGAACGGGGGCCAGGTCGGAGCGGCCATCGCTCGCGCCGCAGCCCCCGTATTGTCGGCGCCCGCTGATTGCTCGTCTTGGCCGATGTACCGACGATTTCAGGAGCGTGCTATCCCGCGGGCGGTAACTTTCTTACGTCAGCTGGCGTCAACGCCTGCCTCGGTAGCGACAAGTGCCCGTGAGACTTCCGAGCAAACCCCGCTGATCGCACCGCACGAGTGGCAGAATCGGCTCCATCTCACCGACCACACTGCTTTTACCACACTGCCATTCTGATTAGTCCGTCGAGGAGTTACGCCATGTCGAAACAGCGCAACTGGTCTTCCTTCAAGGACAGCCTGCTTCTGTACGTGGTCGTCGCGGGCTTCCTGGTGCTTGGGATCGTCCTCCTCTACCAGGGGTATGCCTCGGTGCGCGGCAACCCACACCCGACATGTGAAGGCCGACCTATGTCACCAGGCGATTATTGCCAAAGCAAGACGGGGTCGGGTTCGGTTCTTGGGACGCATAGCTACAACGAGATGGTCCATGGTGGGGCGACTTTCGGCAACATCGCAGAAATGGTCATCGGGGTCGGCATCATCGCGATCGTGCTACTCCTAGGTTTCGCGCTGTTGCGCGCAGCCATGCGCCGCAGCCGTCGACAGGCATAAGCGCGAGGCACGAGAGGTTGTGCCGGTCGACGGCCTGACGCTGATGGGATAGTCCCGAGTGTCCGACGGTTCCCATCTTGGCGTCGTCGGGTCGCGGCGGCGGTGGCGCCTTAACAGCTGGCCGAAACCGTCGAGGTACAAACACGAGCGGCCGGCGGCCGTCGTCGGTCGGGCGTGATAGGTAGTCGCGGGCGGGGGACTTGTTAGCCGATGCGGGGGAAACCCAATCGCGCCAATGGTTCCGACTCATATCGCCAGTGAGTGTGGCGCACAACATCTCTGACGTGGCCACGGTCGGGCAAAGCCGAACCGTGTTGTCGCCGCTGGGAAGCGAGGCGTTGGCCGTCCGGACTGAACGCCACACTGAGCGCATCACTGGCGGGCCCGATCAGGGTCATCGGTGGTTGACCAGTGTCGGCGCTCCACTACCCGCACCGAGTCGCTGGATCATAAACCGTCCAGGCCGCGGCCATGGACCTCGGTACTTGAGCTCAATGCCGGTTAGGCGCTTACGTCAGCTGGAGTCGGGCGCCGGTTGAAGGTTGGGGCACACCGGAATGTAGCCGATGTCAGGGGTAATCCACTCGTTCCATTGGGTGTGGCTGGGGTTCGCTGCCAGTTTGGCGCACAACTCGGCGGCGCTGACTGATATGGGCCACAACTGAAGGGTGCCGTCGAGCCCGCCGGAGACCAGTTGCTTCCCGTTGGGGCTGAATGCGACCCCGAGAAGTTGGTCGTTTCCGATCATCGGGCTGCCGATGGGCTTGGCGGTGGCGGCGTCCCAGAGCCTAACCGTGTTGTCGTCGCTGGCGGAGGCGATGAACCTTCCGTCCGGGCTGAACGCGACGCTGAGGACTACGTTCGTGTGCCCTGCCAGTGCACCCATCGCCGCCTTGCCGCTGTCGGTGTCCCAGACGCGCACCATGTTGTCGCCACCACCGGTGGCGATTCTGCGGCCGTCAGGACTGAATGCCACTGCATTGACCGGAGCCGATGTAGATATGGTCTGTCGGAGAGCGCCGGTGTCGGTGTCCCAGACGTAGAGTTTCTGGTCGGCGCTGCCGGCGGCAACACGGTGTTCTACCGGACTGAACGCGACACTTAACACCGTACCGGTCGGGTCGGTCAGGGCCCGCTTCAGATCACCGCTGTCGGGGCTAAACAGCCGCACACTATGGTCGACGCCGCCCGAGGCGACCAGACGACCGTCGGAGCTGAACGCCACACCGTGCAGCGGTGCACCATATCCCGGCAGTGTCCTTGTCAGTTGGCCGCTCTTGCGGTCCCACAGTGACACGGTGCCGTCGTCGCCGCCGGCAGCGACGAGCTTTTGCCGCGGGTCGAACGCGACGCTGGATACGACACCGTTTTGTCCGAGCAGTGGTTTACCGATCTGTTGCGGGTTTGCGGGTCCCACAGTTGCGCGTAGCCATTGGCGCCGACGGCGGCGATGCGCTGCCCGTCGGGTGACCACGCCACGCCCGCGAGCGGGCCGCCCGTCCGCATCGTCGCAGCGCCGTCGGGGTCCCAGGTGTACACGACGCCGTCAGCACCGCCGGCGGTCAGCACGGCTGCCGCCGGCGCTGAACGCCACATCCTGGACCTGGCCGATCTGCCCGGGAAGCGCGGTGTCCGTGCCGATATCCAGGTAATCGGCGCCGGGAAAGGTCCACAGGTGCACCGCGCCGCTCGTTCCCGCGGCGGCAAGTTCTGTCTTGGCGGGATTGGGATTCCACGCCACGCTGTCAACCGCGCCCTGATTGTTCAGCTGGTCGGCTTTGCTGTCGCCGGTGCCGGGATCCCACAGCCGCACCGCGTCCTGACCGGCCGACGCCAGCGTGCGGCCGTCGGGGCTGAATGCGAGATCATTAACAGGCCCGTGGTGCCCTGCCAGGGTGTGCAGAAGTCTTCCGGTCACGGCGTCCATACCCGCACGGCCTTGTCGTCCCCGCCGGTCGCGATCAGCGGTCCACCCGGCCTTCCGGCCGCGCTGAACGCCACCGCGTTGACCCTGCCCGGGTGCGCCAGCGTGAGTTGAGCGGCGCCAGTGCCGACGTCCGACACCCACGCGGTCCCGTCAAATCCTCCGCCGCGACGCGCCGCCCATCGGGGCTGAACCTCACCCGGGTGGATGCCTGGGTCGGTCCGACAAAGGTGCGCAATTGCTGACCGGTGCCGGTGTCCCACATCCCGACGTTCCCGGGCCGGCCGGCTGTAGCGACCGCAGAGCGAGTCCCGTCGGGGCTGAATGCCACGCCATTGCCAGTGAGCTCGCTGTCACCGATTTTCTTGCCGGTGTTGGCGTTCCACAATCGCACACCGCCGGTGCTGGTGGTGGTCGCCAGGCGGTCACCGGTTGGGCTCACCGCCAAATAGGTGACCGGCCGTCGAGTGTCGAAGACTTGATCGTGCTGGGGCGTGCCACCAGGGCGTCGAAGATGGGGCCGTCGTCGGGGTTTGCGTGACCGATCGCCGCAATTTTTTGTGCAGCCAGCAGCTGTTGGAAGGCCCGCACGTCACTGCCCAGGCGGTCGCCGGCCAGCATGGACTGCGCTTCGGCGTTAAGCCGCAACGCGATGGCTTGGTCGCGCTGCTCAATCGCGTGCTGGCGCTGCACGACCGCGATCGCCGCGGCGGCCACCGAGATCACGGTCAGTATGGCCAGCGCGACGATTGCCGCGGCGCGCAGCCGGCGGAATCGCTGCTGCTCACGCAGATCGTCGCTGGCCAGCTGATCTTTGGGCTTGCCATGAATTGGGGCGGCCAGCGCAGTGACCTTCTCCCGAAACACCGGGCTGCGGTAGTCCCACGGCGAGTCGGCGCTGACATCGATGAACAACGGCTCCGAGGGCAGCACTCCCGGCTCGGTCAGCACCGGCGGCGCCGCGTCCGCAGACCTGCGGATCAAACCGCTCGCCGGTCGGATCCCACTGCAACTGCCCGGCAGCCAGCACCAGTAGGAACTGCTCACGGCCACGATGTTGCAGCCAGTAGCTGATTTCCTTGTTGACCCAGTGCGATGCAGCCGCCTGCGGCGACAGCGTCACGATAAAGAAGCGCGAGCGGTCCAGCGCGTCTGCAATGCGGCCCCACAGATCCGGGCTGGCCGTCAAATCGGTGTCGTCGCGAAAGACCCGCAACGCACGCAACTGACCCAGCCGCCGCCCGATATGGTGCAAACCCTTCTGAATGCGGGCCACCACCGGCCGGTCCCGATGCGTGTAGGACAAAAACGCGTCAAAATCCAGGGGCTTGGCCGGCTCCGCAGCTTCGGGCTCCCCCGCCTGGATTGCCTCCGACATACGGCCCCTATCGTTCGATCATGCACATGCGTGCCGAGTGAAACGGCATCACCGAACATGTTGTGCACGCTGAGGAATCCGCGGCAACCCAGCTTGGGTAGACTGGACGCGCGTGCCCGCTTGGCAGTCCCGTCGCAATAACCTCTCGTGTTCCGGATCGAAGCAGCATGTCCGCGCATCACTTGTCCTGCTGGGAACACTGCACCCCCGCCAACCAGGCCATCCGGTCATGCTAGGGCCGCCCGTCTTCCGATGTGCAATTTCGCGTGAAGGATCGCTCAGCCGTCTCACCCTGGGTACGCGGTATGTCCGGTTAGCAGCGCGTCCAGCTTCTGGTTAGCCGACTGGAGCCCCGCCTTGATCAGCCCGAACACTTTGTCGCGCACCTTCGGTTTGTCCATCAGCGGGGCATACATGTGCCGCATGAGGTCGAGTCTGGCCGCGTCGAGCCATTCCATCAGGTCGATGTCGTCGAGCCAGCGGATCTGGTTGCGGTGTTCGGCCATCGTCGTGGTCAACCAGTCCAGGTCGGTGCTGGGGTGGGGCACCGGTGCGCACAGATCGTTTCGCGTCGCGTCATCGGGATAGGCGGCTTCGACGTGGGCGGTCAAGGCGGCGCTGAACACCTGCTGGCAGCCGCGCAGGCTCTGCAGCGTGATCCGGTTGCCGTCGAAAACCGTTGCCGGTGGACGTCGTTCCAGCCCATCGGCGCTGCAATCGATGTAGAGCGCCGAACTATCGGCGGGTATCGCACCGTCGGCCAGCACCATCTTGCCGGGTTCGATGCGATCGACTCGTCCCATCCGCACGATGTCGCGGATGCGTTGCAGCTGTTGCAGTTCGGCGTGCGACACGGTTGCGCAGCGGTACATGCTCGGGCGCGTCGCGGAGTCCAGCCGCAGCAGAGTTGCCGCAGGCCTCCAACCGGTCGAACAGGTCCTCGACGGTCGTGGCGGCTTCGATCGCGGTCAGCCGTGCGGCGAAACCGGCCTGAAACCGCTCCAGGAATTGCGGGCCGGGCTGGATGTTGGCCCGATCCATCAGCCAACGCGTCGCGCGGCATGATCCAGGTCAGCCGCTCTGGCGCAATCCCGTTGCGTAGCAACCATAAACACGCGTCGATACCGGTCTTGCCCGCGCCGACGATGACGAAGCGCTGATGGCCCGCCGCCGAGGCCGGTAGGTCATTGGGCGCGACGCAGTCGACTCCGTCGCTGACCTCATACGGCGGCGGACGCATCGACGGCACGACGGTTTTCAGATAGGTGGTGTCCACGACCCGTCGGCGCACGTTGACGGTGTAGTCATGGCCGGCCAGCGTGCGAAATCGGCTCTCGCCGAGATACTCGGCCATCGGGAAGTAGGACACTTGCCCGCTGGGCAGCAGGTCTTGCTGCATGACCTGGTCGAAGTAGGCGCACACTTCGCCGACCGTGGCCAGCTCGTAAAGGCCCTCGTTCCAGCCGACCCGGTCGATGGTGTCGCTGCCCAACGCGCGGGAGTTGACGCCGTAATAAGCCGACGGCTGATGCAACCGGACGAACGGGTAGGCCGATGTCCAATGCCCACCCGGCGCATGTCCGCGGTCGACCACCACCACGTGCGCGTCGGTCTCGGCCACCAGAGTGTCGGTGAACGCCATACCCGCCGCGCCTGCACCGACGACCAGGTAATCCGTCTCTATGGTTTCCACCCATTCCCCCTACCCGCCACGCTAGGTCAATGACAGCTTGGCGAGGATCTTCCCGGTGGGCTGTGGTGACCCGTTGCCGGGTTCGACGGTGAACGCCAGCGCGCTGGAACTCCCAAGATTGGTCAGTGTGTCGGTGGTCGACGGCGCGACGGCCGCGGTGTCCATGGTGCCCGCCGAGGTCGGGCCCTTGTCGCCGATCAGCCACATCTGATACACGGTGCCTTGCGAGGGTGGGGGCACGTTGTTCATCACCAACACACCGGCATTCATGTTTCGCGAGAACACCACCGTCGCCGTGCCGCCGGCCAGCTGGCCGGAGACCGTTCGCACATCCGGTGCCGCCATGATCTGCTCGGCCATCGTCGGCTTGGGCGATGGCCGCAGCGCTACTCCGGCGCCGAACGCCGCCAACCCCACCACAATTGCGGCTGCTGCAGCCAATAGCGCTGCCCGCCAACGGGATCGACGTGCTAGGTCGGGTTGCACAGCCGCCAGTACCGACGCGCGAAGACGGGTCGGTGGCTCGGCGGCAGTCGCCGCCGAAACCGCTGTCATCGTTTCGCGGACCGCGCGCACCTCTTCGCGGAAGGCCGCGGCGACCGACGGCGGCGCCGCGGCGAGCTGCCGGTCGATGGCGGCGCGCTCGGTCTCGGATACCGCGTGCAGCGCATACGGCGTGGCCAGCTCGAGCAGTTCGAAATCGGTGGGCTCTGTCATGGCACACCCAGGCAATTACGCAGCCCGCGCAGCGCATCGCGCATCCGTGATTTGATCGTGGACAGGTTGGCCGACAACCGTTGGGACACTTCGGCATAGGTCAATCCGCCGTAGTAGGCCATCTCGATGCACTGGCGCTGAATGTCGGTCAGCCCGTCAAGGCATTCGACCACCCGGCGGCGCTCATCGGCCGCGAGCGCCGACTCGGCGACCACATCGCCGGACGGATCTACGGTGGCCGCGCCGTAACGTGATTCTCGCTGGGTGGCGGCTTGTTCGGCACGCACCCGGTCGATCGCGCGCCGGTGCGCCATGGTCATCAGCCAGGACAGGGCGGAGCCCTTCGCCGAGTCGAACGCGTCGGCGGTCCGCCACACCTCCAGGTAAACCTCCTGGGTGGTCTCCTCGCTGTAGCCGGAGTCGCGCAGCACGCGAGTTACCAGCCCGTACACCCGCGCCCTGGTGTGGTCGTAGAGTGCGGCGAACGCGTCGGCATCGCGCTTCGCCACCTGGTGCAGCAATGCGTCCAGGTCTTTGCCGTGCCGCGGTCCGGTCATCGACCGGTAGCCTAGCCTCTCCACGACGACAGTCGTCATCTTCGCGTCGATCGGGGTGGGCGGGGCACGAAAAACGATGTCCGTGCCTGGTATTCGTCGAAGCCGGGGCGGCCCCTCATGTACTTCTCAGTGAGCCTGGCGCCGGTGACGTAAACCAGAAAATAGGTCATGAGCAGCGGCGAGGGCGCGGTCGCCAGCGCCCACCAGCCGGTGATCGTGACCAGCCACAATCCCCACCACACGCACGCGTCGCCGAAGTAGTTGGGGTGACGTGTCCACGCCCACAGGCCGCGGGCCATCACTGCACCTCGGTGCGCCGGGTCGGATTTGAATACCCGCAGTTGATGGTCGCCGACGGCTTCGAAGACGACGCCGGTGACCCACAGCAGAACGCCGGCCAGCGTCACGGCCAGCCAGCGGCGCGGGGTGGGACCGGCGACCGCCGAGAGTTGCAGCGGCAACGAGACGAACCAGGTCGCGAAGGCTTGCACCACGAACACCTTGCGGACCACCTGGCCTGCGGTGGCGCCGCGCAGCAGGTCGGCGTAGCGGCGATCCTCGCCCATGCCCGCCGACCGTCGGTAGATGTATCCGCTCAGCCGCAGACCCCAGATCGCGACCAGTGCCAGCAGCAGCCATCGGCGGAACGCGTCGCCGTCGCCGAGGATCGCGGCGACCACCGCGACCGCGATGAAGCCCAGTCCCCAGGCCACGTCGACGACGTTGTAGCGGCCGATGCGGCGGCCGATCGCGAAGGTGACCGCGTGCACCACGAGCAGTGCGGCAGCCGAGGCGCCCGAGACGACAGCGAAGTCGACGATCACGGCGTGGCCTTGCTGACGAACGTCCATTGGTAGACATCGAGGTAGCCGGATCGGAACCCGGCCTCGGCATGGGCCAGGTACAGCTCCCACATCCGCGCGAAAGCCTCGTCGAAGCCGATGTGCGCCAGCGTTATTCGACGTTGCATGAACCGCTCCCGCCATAGCCGCAGCGTCTCTGCGTAGTGTTGCCGCAGCGAGAGCATATCGACTGACCGTAGCGCGGTCTCGCGCTCGGTGATCTCGAGAACAGCTTTGGCAGACGGAACCAGCCCGCCGGGAAAGATGTACTTTTGGATCCAGGTGTGCGTGTTGCGGGTGGCCATCATCCGGCCGTGCGGCATGGTGATCGCTTGGATCGCCAGCCTCCCGTTGGGCGTTAGCAGCCGCTCGAGGGTGCGGAAGTAGTCCGGCCACAAGCGATAACCCGACGGCCTCGAGCATCTCTACCGATATGACGGCGTCGTAGCGTCCGTCGATCTCGCGATAATCGCACAGGTCGATCCGCACGCGATCGGATTGGCCGGCAGCGGCGACCCGTTGGCGGGCGAGCCACTGCTGCCGGTCGGAGAAGGCGATGGAGCGGACGACGGCACCGCGTGCGGCCGCGCGGATGCTCAGCTCGCCCCATCCGCTGCCGATGTCCAGAAGCCGGGTGCCGTGGCCGACTCGGGCCGCGTCCAACAGCCGGTCGATCTTGCGGCGTTGCGCCTCGGCGAGGTCAGGCCAGCGCGCCGGCAGGCGGCGGAACACCGCGCTCGAATACGTCATGGTTTCATCGAGAAACTCTGCGAACAGATCGCTCGACAAGTTGAAGTGCGACGCTACACTGCCGCGCGTTTCTTCCGGGCTGTGCGTTGACGAACGTGGTTGAGAGGCAACGACGATCGGTCTGAGCCAATGCAGCCTCCTGGGTATCAGGTCGCTCAGGTCGGCCGCCAAGACGGTCAGCGCCGCGGCAAGGTCTGTCGATTCCCACTCGCCGGCCATGTAGGACTCCCCGAAGCCGATCAATCCGTGGCGCCCGATCCGGCGAGCGAGCCGGCCCGGTTGGTTGATCACCAGCGCCGGCGCCGTCGCGTCGCCCGCGCCGATGACCGTGCCGTCGGGGTAGATGAGTCGCAGTGGCAGGCGGGCGCCGGCGCGGCGCAGCAACCGGTGGGCGATGAACCCCGACGCGGCGGCAACGGGCCCGGCGGGCGCCCTGCCAACTACAGGCCGGCGCGTTGCGCCGCTGGCGATCACGCCGACCGCCCGAATGACTTTTGCACACCGGGTATTCGGAGCGGCTGTCCGAGCGGACGACTGTGATGGCGGTCATCCATCCCAGCCTTTGCTCCGAATAGCAACTGTCAAACCCATGAGCGGCGGTGCGGCCGCCGCTGATAAGGAAGTCAAAGGAGCCAAAGCGGAATGAATAACATCCAGGGCAAGACACTCGCAGTGGGCCTGGCGGCGATCGCGGCCGTGGGGTTCTCGGCGTGTTCGAGCAACAAATCCGAGTCCGCTCAGCAGACCAGCGCCAAACCGGCCACCAGCACGGTGGCGCCCGGCAGCACCAAGCGCCATGGCGGGTCCCGCGGCCGATCTGATCGGTTCCGGATGCGCGGACTACGCGGCGCTGCACCCCAGCGGTCCGGCGTCGGTGGCCGGAATGGCAGGGGACCCGGTCGCGACGGCGGCGTCCAACAATCCGATGCTGTCGACCTTGACCGCCGCGCTCTCCGGCAAGCTGAACCCGAACGTCAACCTGGTCGACACTCTCAACAGCGGCCAGTACACGGTGTTCGCGCCGACCAACGCCGCATTCGACAAGCTGCCGGCGAGCACGATCGACGAGCTCAAGACCAACTCCGGACATGTTGAAGAGCATCCTGACCTACCACGTGGTGCAAGGGCAGGCGAGTCCGAGCATGGTCGACGGCATGCACAAGACCCTGCAGGGCGCTGAGGTGAACGTGACCGGGCAGGGCAACGGCCTCAAAGTCAACGACGCGGGCCTGGTGTGCGGAGGGGTGCACACCGCCAACGCGACGGTGTACATGATCGACACTGTGCTGACACCGCCCAGCCAGTAGTGGCCTACAGCGTCGCCCAGACAAGGCAGCCCGGTCGGCCGGGCTGCCTTGTGGCTTTTGTCGGCTCGTGCGCCACACCCATCCACGCGAGATGTGGTAGCGAATAGTAATTATGTTGTCTCTAGCGCTGATCGGTCTGCTCGGCGGGCTCATCACTGGCATTTCGCCGTGCATCCTGCCCGTCCTGCCGGTGATCTTCTTCTCCGGCACCCAGAGCTCCGGCATGGGGAGCGCTGACGATGGTGCGGTCGCGGTCAAGACGAAACCCGAAGTCGGGCGACCGTATCGGGTGATCGGTGGCCTGGTGCTGAGCTTCAGCCTGGTCACGCTGATCGGCTCGGCGTTGCTGTCGTTGCTGCACCTGCCGCAAGACGCCATCCGCTGGGTCGCGTTGGCTGCGTTGGTGGCGATCGGTCTCGGCCTGATCTTCCCGCGCTTCGAGCAGCTGCTGGAGCGGCCGTTTGCCCGCATCCCGCAGAAGCAGATCACTACCCGTGCCAACGGTTTTGGTCTCGGCCTGGCGCTCGGCGTGCTTTACGTGCCGTGCGCGGGCCCGGTACTGGCCGCGATCGTGGTGGCCGGTGCCACCGCGCACATCGGTGTGCCCGTCGTCGTTCTCACGGTGGCGTTCGCCCTGGGCACGGCGGTGCCGCTGTTGTTCTTCGCGCTCGCCGGCCAGCGAGTATCTCAGCGGGTCAATGCCTTTCGCCGTCGCCAACGCCAGATCCGCGTCGTGGCAGGGCTTGTGACGTTGCTGTTGGCGGTGGCGCTGGTGTTCAATCTGCCCGCGGCGCTGCAGCGCGCCATTCCGGACTACACCAGCTCGTTGCAGAACAAGCTGGGCAGCGGACAAGCAGATCCAGCAGAAGCTCGGCGGCATCGTCAACGACCAGAACAAAGAGCTGTCGAACTGCACGAACGGCTCCGCGCAGCTGGAGAACTGCGGTCCCGCACCTGACCTCAAGGGCATCACCGCGTGGCTGAACACCCCTGGCGACCAGCCGATCGACCTACACGCGTTGCGGGGCAAGGTGGTGCTGATCGACTTCTGGGCGTATTCGTGCATCAACTGCCAGCGCGCCATCCCGCACGTCGAAGGCTGGTACAAGGCCTACCACGATGACGGTTTCGAGGTCATCGGCGTGCACACCCCGGAGTATGCGTTCGAAAAGGTCACCGGCAACGTCAAAAAGGGCGCCGCCGACATTGGCATCACCTACCCGGTCGCCCTGGACAACAGCTACTCGACGTGGACGAATTATCGGAACATGTATTGGCCTGCCGAATATCTGATCGACGCGAGTGGCGTTGTGCGCCATGTCAAATTCGGCGAAGGCGACTACGACGGAACCGAGAAGGTCATTCGTGAGCTGATCGCGAAGGCCCGCCCGGGCGTTGCGCTGCCGCCGCCAGTGGGCGCACCTGACACCACCCCGCACGGCGGTCTGACTCCCGAGACGTATTTCGGTGTCGGCAAGATGGTCAACTACGCCGGAGGCGGCGTCTACGACCAGGGGCAGGCCAACTTCACCTTCCCATCGGCGTTGCCGGATGACACGTTCGCCCTGCAGGGTCCGTGGACACTCGACTACCAAGGCGCGACGGCCGACAGCGATGCGTCGAGCATCGAGTTGAACTACCACGCGAAAAGCGTGTACATCGTCGTCGGCGGCACCGGGAACCTGACGGTGACGCGCGACGGTAAGACAACCACGCTGCCGATTAGCGGGCCGCCGACGTCACGCCAGATCGTCGCCGGCAATGACGTGGCCCGCGGACTACTCGACGTGCGTTTGAGCAAAGGGCTGCAGGTCTTTTCCTTCACCTACGGCTAATCGCCAATCCAGAACGCGTTCGGCTCCGAACCAACTGTGTCAGCTATCGACACTGAGGAGCCGAAAATCAATGAAGATCCAAATCAAGGCGATGCCGGCAACGGGTCTCGCGGCCGCGGCCGCGGTGGGATTGGCCGTGGCCACCTGTGCACCCGCAGCGGCCGCACCCAATCTGGTCGGCCCGGGCTGCGCGGACTATGCGGCGCTGCATCCGGATGGTGCGGCCTCCGTGTCGGGGATGTCGCAGGACCCAGTCGCCAACGCGGCGTCGAACAATCCTGAACTCACGACCCTGACCGCGGCGCTGTCCGGACAACTCAATCCGCAGGTCAATCTCGTCGACACGCTCAACAGCGGGCAGTACACGGTGTTCGCTCCGACCGACGCGGCCTTCAACAAGTTGCCCGCGGGCACCATCGACCAGCTGAAAACCAACTCGAACATGTTGAAGAGCATCCTGACCTACCACGTCGTTCCCGGACAGTTGAGCCCGGCCGACGTAGCCGGTTCGCACAACACCGTTCAGGGTGCGCCGGTGAATGTGACCGGTGCGGGCGACGGCCTCAAGGTCAACAACGCCGGCTTGGTTTGCGGTGGTGTGCCCACCGCCAACGCGCAGGTGTACATGATCGACACGGTGCTCATGCCGCCCGGCCAGTGAGGTTCACCAACGACACCGAATCGTTCATCGCACCGGATAGGCACATGCGCCCGCTGGGTCAGACCATCGGGCTGCTCGAAGAAGCAGGCCTGTCGACGATCGCAGTCGAGGCAATGCGTGAACACTATGTACGCACCGTCGACACCTGGATCGACAATCTCGAAACTCATTGGGATGCCGCGGTTGCCGTGATCGGCGACGAAGCTGCCCGGGTGTGGCGCCTTTATCTGGCCGGGGGGAGGGTTGCGTTCGCGCAAGGCCGGATGGGCGTCGACCAGATCCTGCTTGCCCGGCCAAACCACCATGAGTCGGCTGTCACGGCGTGATGATGTGTGATGGATCAGGCCGCAGCTCCGGCGGTGCCTGGCTGTAGTCACCGAACGGCCCGTCGCGGCGTTCGACCGCGGCGCGCACACCCTTGGTGGCGGCGGTCTGGATGAAGTCGAGCGCTTCAGGGGTGTTGCGCATCAGGCCGTCGAGGATGCCGCCCAGCATCTGCGTCGACGCCAGGCCCATGTTCTCGTAGGCCTGATTCACGATAAGCTTCTGAGCTTGCAACTGCGACAACGGGATTCGTGCCAGCTCGGCTGCGATCTCGGCTACCCGGGCTTCCAGCCGCTCGAAGGGGACCGCCTCATTGATCAGCTCGACCGCCGCGGCCTGCACACCGGTCAGCGGTCGACCGGTCAGCGAGTGCCACTTGACCTTGGCCAAGCTGAGCCGATACAGCCACATCCCGGTCAGGTAGGCGCCCCACATCCGGCTGTACGGGGTGCCGATGACGGCGTCGTTGCTGGCGATGACGATGTCGGCGCACAGCGCGTAGTCGCTGGCCCCGCCGACACACCAACCGTGCACCTGGGCGATCACCGGCTTGGACGCCCGCCAGATCGCCATGAACTTCTGGGTGGGCCCGGTCTCGTGGGCGGTCGTCATGGCGAAGTCCTTGCCGGGATCCCACTTCCCGTCGGTCGTTATGGTGTCGCCCCAGTGCTGGAAGCCGTCGCCGAAGTCGTAGCCGCCGGAGAACGCCCGGCCGGCACCGCGCAGCACGATGACCTTGATATCCGGGTCTCGCTCGGCCAGGCCGACGGCGGCCTCGATTTCATCGGGCATGGGCGGAACGATGGTGTTGAGCTGGTCGGGGCGGTTCAACGTGATGGTGGCAACCGGCCCGGCCGTCGCGTACAGCAATGTTTCGAAGTGAGCAGCTGGCATAGCTGAATGCTGACAGCTCAGCTCAGCTAGCGGGGGTCCCGGTCGATGCTAATCGTCAGCGTGCCGTCGCTGATCCCATCGTTCAAGCCGAGCCTGTAACTCCAACAGGCCAAGTCCGGCGACCGGAGCAGCGATGAACAGGCATGCCACCATGAGTGGAGTCATCGCGACCTCCTCCCTCTGTTCTAACCGCCCCCACACGACTTTCTCAGATGAATTTAAGGTACGCTTCAGGCCGCCGTCAGGAAAGCCGAACCGCACGATTTTCTCCAAGATGTTCTGGAAAAGTTATCGGCGCCGGCTGGTGTGACACGAACGCCGACCCTCGCTAGCCGGCGTCCGGCGGCAGCATTTGAAACCCGGTCAGGATGGTCTGGGCATCGCGGACGTAGCCGGGGTTGTCGGGGTCGGCTGCCTGGACGGTGACCGTCGCAACGTAGGTCGTGCCGGAAAACGCACCGATCACGATCAGCGTCTTGGCCTTGCGTGGCGGAATCCGACCCATCGGCGGGGCGTCGTAGCTGACCAGTTCGGCCGGGTGGCCGCACAGGGTGGTGTCGGTGGTGCGCATATTGGTGACGCCAAGGCTCTCGGCCAACGTCGAGCGTTCCTGATCGAAGATCTTCTGCTGGTCCTGGTTCGTGCCGGCTGCCGATTCGAGGGTGACCACAGCGGTGGGCATGAAGCCATCGCCGGTCAGGGCCTTGTTTCCCATCGCGTAGCGGATGATCTGGGAGTCGAGCATCGACGTGCTCTGCCAGCCGGGCGGCTGCGGGATCCGCAGCACCGGCTCGTCGCCGCGGCGCGACTGAATCGAGGACATCGGCGCTGAGACCTCTTTGCATACAGTTCTTTTCGGATGCGCAGCGCCGACTGGATGGCTCACCGTACCGGTGACAACCCTGGTGCAGCCGGGCGCTGCGCACAGTGCGACCGTCGCGAGCGTCGCAAACAGCATGCTCCGCAGCCGCATTGCGCCGCACCTCACCTTCGTCACCTGTGCCGTCAAGTGTCCAACATCCGCCACAGAAACGAGAAGCTCAGCGCCGACTTGAACGCGGTCTGCGCGTTGTCGGCAGCACCGGCGTGGCCGCCCTCGATGTTCTCGTAGTACCAGACCCGATGGCCGGCGGCTTCCAGTGCCGCTGTCATTTTGCGGGCATGGCCGGGATGCACCCGATCGTCGCGGGTGGAGGTGGTGATCAACACCGGCGGGTAATCGGCCTCAGCCGAAATATTGTGGTAAGGCGAGTATTCGGCGATGAACTGCCAATCATCCGGATTGTCGGGGTCGCCGTACTCGGCAACCCAGGACGCGCCCGCCAGCAGCAGATGGAAGCGGCGCATGTCCAGCAACGGCACCTGACACACCAGCGCGCCGAACAGTTTCGGGTACTTGGTCAGCATGATGCCCATCAGCAGTCCGCCGTTACTGCCGCCCTGCGCCCCGAGTTGTTGCACCGTCGTGATGCCCTGGTCCACCAAATCGGTTGCCACCGAGGCGAAATCCTCATCAACCAGGTGACGGCCCGCGCGCATCGCCTGGGTGTGCCAGCCGGGTCCGTACTCGCCGCCGCCGCGGATGTTGGCCAGCACATAGGTGCCGCCGCGGGCCAGCCACAGTCGGCCCAGTACGCCGTCGTAGCCGGGGGTGCGGGCCACCTCGAATCCGCCGTAGCCGCCGAGCAGTGTGGGGCCGGGCCCGGTCGCATCGCGCGGGCGCACCACGAAGTAGGGGATCGCGGTGCCGTCCTTCGATGTCGCGAAATGCTGTGCGACGGTCATGCCTTCGGCGTCGAAGAAAGCCGGCGCGGACTTGATCTGCTCGAGTGGACCGTCAACCGCGCCGTGCAGCAGTCGCGACGGGGTGGTGAATCCACTGGAATCCAAGAAGATTTCGTCACCGGTGTCGTCGGCGGCGACGATGACGGTGTTGGTGTTGGCCGGCACGTCGGTCACCGGTCGACGCTGCCAGCTGTCCGGTGTGACGACCTCGACACGGCTGGCCACGTCGGCCAGCGTGACGATGACCAGCCGGTCGCGGGTCCACGCGTAGTGCAGCAGGCTGGTGTGCGCGTCGGGCTGGAAGACCACCTGCAACTGTGCTGTGCCGCCGAGGAATTCGTCATAGTCGGCGGCCAGCAGCGAGCCCGCGGTGTAGCTCGCGGTGCCGGTGAGCCAGTCGGTGCGCAACTCGATCAGCAACCACTGTCGGTGCACCGATATCGACGCGTCGGTCGGCGCGTCGATGCGGATCAGCTCGTCGCCGCGCAGCTCGTACACCTGGTCGTTGAAGAAGTCGAGCGCCCGTCGCAGCAGCGTTCGCTCGAAGCCGGGCGTGCGGTCGACCCCAGCGGCCACGATGACGTCGCTTGGCGAGCCTTCGAACACCGTCTGCGCATCTTCCACCGGTTGCCCGCGGCGCCATCGCTTGAGGATCCGCGGATAGCCGGATTCGGTCAGCGAGTCAGCGCCGAAGTCGGTGCCAATCAAAAGAGTGTCCGGATCGACCCAGCTGAATCCTGACTTGGCCTCGGCCAGTTCGAACCCGCTGTCAACGAATTCTCGTGTAGTTATATCGAATTCACGCATAATTGCTGCATCCGAGCCGCCGCGTGACAGGCTGACCAGCGCCCGCGTGTACTCGGGGTAGATGACGTTGGCACCGGCCCACACCCAGTTCTCGTCATCGGTGCGAGCGAGCTCATCGACGTCGATCAGCACGTCCCAGTCCGGGTGATCGCTGCGGTAACTGTCCAGCGTGGTGCGCCGCCACAGCCCGCGCGGGTTGGCCGCGTCGCGCCAGAAGTTGTACAGATAGTCGCCGCGACGGCGCACGTAGGGAATCCGGGCATCGGTGTCGAGCACCTCGAGGGCTTGGGTGCGCATGCGCTCGAACTCCGCACCGGAAAACTCGGCCACCGTCGGCTCATTGCGGGCGCGCACCCAGTCCAGCGCCTGCTCGCCGAGGATGTCCTCCAGCCACAAATAGGGGTCATCGGGCATGCGACTCATTGTGACGGCGGCGGTACTGTGACTTGTATAACACCGTCGAACGAGGAGCTGATCCGATAGCCGCCGGCGACGATGCAGAGCTTAGCGATGAGGAGGAGTGGCGAATATGACCGTCTACGCACGTCCGGGTTCCGCTGAGGCGCTGATGTCGTATGAATCGCGGTACGACAACTTCATCGGGGGCGAGTGGGTAGCGCCGGCGGGCGGCCGGTACTTCGAGAATCCGACCCCGATCACCGGCCAGGCGTTCTGCGAGGTGGCCCGCTCCGACGACGCCGATGTCGAGAAGGCGCTCGACGCCGCGCACGCGGCGGCGCCGGCGTGGGGTAAGACCGCCCCGGCCGAGCGGGCCGCGATCTTGAACAAGATCGCCGACCGTATCGAGGCGAATCGGGAGTCGCTGGCGCTCGCCGAAGTCTGGGACAACGGCAAACCGATCCGCGAGGCGCTGGCCGCCGACATTCCGCTGGCGGCCGATCATTTCCGCTACTTCGCGTCGGCGATCCGCGCCCAGGAGGGTTCACTGTCGCCAGATCGACGAGGACACCGTCGCGTATCACTTCCACGAGCCGTTGGGCGTGGTCGGGCCAGATCATCCCGTGGAACTTCCCGATCCTGATGGCCACCTGGAAGCTGGCGCCGGCACTGGCCGCCGGCAACGCGGCGGTGCTCAAGCCGGCCGAGCAGACCCCGGCGTCGGTGCTGTACCTGATGTCACTGATCGGCGATCTGCTGCCGCCCGGTGTGGTCAACGTCGTCAACGGGTTTGGCGCCGAGGCCGGCAAGCCGCTGGCGTCGAGCAACCGGATCGCTAAGGTCGCGTTCACCGGTGAGACCACCACCGGCCGGCTGATCATGCAGTACGCGTCGCAGAACCTGATCCCGGTCACCCTGGAACTCGGCGGCAAGAGCCCCAACATCTTCTTCTCCGACGTGATGGCCAAGGGTGACGACTTCCAGGACAAGGCGCTGGAGGGGTTCACCATGTTCGCCCTCAACCAGGGCGAGGTGTGCACCTGCCCGTCGCGCAGCCTGGTCCAGGCCGACATCTACGACGAGTTCCTGGAGCTGGCGGCGATCCGCACCAAGGCGGTCCGGCAGGGTGACCCGCTGGACACCGAGACGATGATCGGCTCGCAGGCCTCCAACGACCAGCTGGAAAAGATGTTGTCCTACATCGAGATCGGCAAAGACGAAGGCGCCAAGATCATCACCGGCGGCGAGCGCGCCGAGCTGGGCGGTGACCTGTCCGGCGGCTACTACGTGCAGCCCACCATCTTCGCCGGCAACAACAAGATGCGGATCTTCCAGGAGGAGATCTTCGGGCCGGTGGTGGCGGTGGCGTCGTTCAAGGACTACGACGACGCGATCTCGATCGCCAACGACACCCTCTACGGCCTGGGTGCTGGGGTGTGGAGTCGCGACGGCAACACCGCCTATCGGGCCGGCCGCGACATCCAGGCCGGCCGGGTGTGGGTGAACTGCTACCACGTCTACCCGGCGCACGCGGCGTTCGGCGGCTACAAGCAGTCCGGGATCGGCCGGGAGAACCACAAGATGATGCTCGACCACTACCAGCAGACCAAGAACCTGATGGTGTCCTACTCCAATAAGGCGCAGGGCTTCTTCTGATGACCCCGAGGGTGGTGGTCACCGCGGCTGCCGCCAAGCTGCTCGCTGAGCTGGCCGACCGGCACGGCCCGGTGATGTTCCATCAGTCCGGCGGCTGCTGCGACGGGTCGTCGCCGATGTGCTACCCGGACGGGGACTTCATCGTGGGGGACCGCGACGTGCTGCTCGGCGTTTTGGATGTGGATGTCGGGGTGCCGGTGTGGATCTCCGGGCCGCAGTTCCAGGCCTGGAAGCACACCCAGCTCGTCATCGACGTGGTGCCCGGCCGCGGCGGCGGGTTCAGCCTGGAAGCACCCGAGGGGATGCGGTTTTTGTCCCGTGGACGCGCTTTCAGCGACGCCGAGAATACGGAGCTCGACGCCACTCCGGCGATCACCGGGGCCGACTACGAGCGCGGCGAGCGCCCGCCGGCACGCGCACCGGTGGTAGCCGCCGCCGCTGACGCGTGCCCAGTACCTACAGGGCGCGCCGCGCCGGTGCAGCCGTAACGGGCCGTCGCGGCAGTATCGTCGAAGCGTGCTACCGCTGCCGCGGACCTGGCTGCTGACCAGCGCGATGCTGGTCGGCGTCGCCGTCGGGATGCTGGGCGCGACAGCCGCGATGGCGGTCGATCACACTCGCATGCGCCCGGACATCGCCATCGCGTTGGTCGTCGGGTTTCCCAGCGTCGTCGGGCTGTTGGTGATCCTGTTGTCCCGGCGGCGATGGCTGACGGCCTTGGGTGTGTGCATCCTGGCGCTGGCGCCGGGCTGGTTTGGTGTGCTCGCGGTGATCGAGGTGGTGACCCGTGCCTGACAACGAACGGGTGGACACCCAATCGATGCCGAAAACCGAGGCATACACGCCGGTCTTCGACACCGGCGCACATCAGAAAGCCGAACCCGAGCTGATAGAACCGGAGCCGCCGGCTCGGCGACGCCGGTGGTGGCATCGGCGATCGGAGACGTCTGAACAACCAGATGAGCCGGTGAGCAGCCCCGCCCCGACGGCTCCGGCCGCGACGGACGACACGCCGCCATCCGGCCCGCTGCACGCGCCGGCGCCGCCGATCAGCGTGCCCGGCCGGTACCACCACCTGAAGTGGTGGCAGTTCGTTCTGGTGCTGCTGGCGGTGTGGGTTCCGGCGGCCGCGATCGGCGCCGGCCTGTTCTACTGGTGGACCCACGACCACTCCATACACAAGACCGCGGTGGTCTTCGTGGTTTTGGTCTACGTCGTCGTGTGCACGGTCGCAGCCCTGATGCTGGCGATGGTGCCCGACCGGCCGCTGGTGTCGGCGTTGGCGATCGCGATGATGTCGGCGGTGTTCGCTTCCGTCGTCGCCGCGGCCCCGTTCTACGGCGCGTTCTACTGCGAACACAGCCAGCGCCAGTGCCTGGTGGGCATCGTTCCGTACTGAGTCCCGTACTGAGCCAGTTGACGGCGGCTATGCAAGGCTGACGGGGTGAGCGACACGTCGGCCTCGTATCGCCCGGCCGACCGTGACCTCGCCTCCATCGCCGACCTGATCGAAGATCCGGCGCGGGCAGCGATGCTCGCGGCGCTGGCCGGCGGCCGGGCGCTGCCGGCCGGCGAGCTGGCCCGACGGGCCGGGGTGCGTCCCGCCACGGCGTCGGTGCACCTGCGCCGGCTGACCGAAGGCGGGTTGATCCGGGTGCGAGCCCAGGGCCGGCACCGATACCACGAGATCGTCAACCCGGAAGTGGCCACCGTGCTCGAGGCCATCGCCCAGATCGCCCCACCGGCACCGGTGCGCTCGCTGAGTGAACATCGCGCCGCGCGTGCGCTGTTCGAGGCGCGGACCTGCTACGACCACCTGGCCGGGCGCCGCGGGGTGCAACTTCGCGACCGTCTGCTGGCCACCGCCGCCATCCGTCGCCTCGACGACCGGGACCACGAGCTCACCGACCGCGGGCAGCGCTTGCTCGGTGAGCTGGGCATCGACCTGGCGGCGCTGCGGGCGAGCCGGCGGGTGTTCGCCCGCTCGTGCGTCGACTGGACCGATCGGCGGGTCCACCTGGCCGGGGCGCTGCCCGCCGCGATCACCAGCGACTTCGTCGCGCGCGGCTGGCTCATCCACGGGCCGGGCCGCAGCCTGCGCGTCGCCGACGGTTACGACGACAACCTGGAAAATTGGCTGGCCACCTGACAGCGGCCGCCAGGCCGTTAGGGTGGTTGCCGTGACCCACTATGACGTTGTCGTCCTCGGAGCCGGACCCGGCGGATACGTAGCGGCCATCCGCGCCGCGCAGCTGGGATTGAACACGGCCGTCGTCGAACCCAAATACTGGGGCGGAGTCTGTCTGAACGTCGGCTGCATCCCGTCAAAGTCCTTGCTGCGCAACGCCGAACTCGCGCACATCTTCACCAAGGAAGCCAAGACCTTTGGCATCAGCGGCGAGGCGACCTTCGACTACGGCGTCGCCTTTGACCGAAGCCGCAAGGTGGCCGAGGGGCGGGTCACCGGTGTGCATTTCCTGATGAAGAAGAACAACATCACCGAGATCCACGGGTACGGCAGATTCACCGACGCCCACACGCTCTCGGTCGAGCTCAACGACGGCGGCACCGAAACGGTCACCTTCGACAACGTCATCATCGCCACCGGCAGCAGCACCCGGCTGGTTCCCGGCACGTCGCTGTCGGCGAACGTCGTCACCTACGAGGAGCAGATCCTGTCCCGGGAGCTGCCGGAGTCGATCATCATCGCCGGAGCCGGCGCCATCGGGATGGAATTCGGCTATGTGCTGAGGAACTACGGCGTCGACGTGACCATCGTCGAATTCCTGCCGCGCGCGCTGCCCAACGAAGACGCCGAGGTGTCCAAGGAGATCGAGAAGCAGTTCAAGAAGCTCGGCGTCAAGATCCTCACCGGCACCAAGGTCGAGTCGATCGCCGACGACGGATCCGTGGTCACGGTGACCGTCAGCAAGGACGGTAAATCCGAAGAGCTCAAGGCGCAGAAAGTGTTGCAGGCCATCGGTTTTGCCCCCAACGTCGAAGGCTACGGCCTGGACAAGGCCGGGGTCGCGCTGACCGACCGCAAAGCCATCGGGATCACCGACTACATGCAGACCAACGTCTCGCACATCTATGCCATCGGCGATGTCACCGGATTGCTGCAGCTGGCGCACGTTGCCGAGGCCCAAGGTGTGGTGGCGGCCGAAACCATCGCCGGCGCAGAGACTTTGGCGCTCGGGGACTACCGCATGCTGCCCCGCGCGACGTTCTGCCAGCCGCAGGTGGCCAGCTTCGGACTCACCGAGGAGCAGGCCCGCGACGAGGGTTACGACGTCCAGGTCGCCAAATTCCCGTTCACCGCCAACGCCAAGGCGCACGGCCTGGGTGATCCCAGCGGTTTCGTCAAACTCATCGCCGACGCCAAACACGGCGAGCTGCTCGGCGGGCACCTGATCGGCCACGACGTGTCCGAGTTGCTGCCCGAGCTGACGTTGGCGCAGAAGTGGGATTTGACCGCAAACGAGTTGGCGCGCAACGTCCATACCCATCCGACGATGTCGGAGGCGCTGCAGGAGTGCTTCCACGGGCTGACCGGGCACATGATCAACTTCTGACCGCGATGCGTATCGAGTCGATTTGGGCCGTCATCGGCGGAGCGATCGTCGGCTACCTGCTGTGGCTGGTCGCGATCTCGATCGGCGACGCCGTCAGCACGGTGAGCCTGTGGAGCCTGGTCGTGCTGCTCGTCTCAGCGGCGTTCGCAGTGTGGGCGCTGCTTCGGGGACGGCGGTTGCGGCGGCAGCGGAACTATGCGCTGGCGTTGTTCGTCTTCGCGTTGCCGGTTCTTCCCGTGCTGCTGTCGTTGGGCGTGCTGATCCGAACCTACTTGTGACGGGATCGCTACCGAGGGTTGTCCAGCGGGATCTCGAGGGCCGACATGGTGGCCGCCAGGCCGTCGTATTGCCCTGCAAGCATGCAGAATTCGATGAGTTGACGCCGATCGAGGTAGCCGGACAAGCGCTGCCAGACCTCGGCACTGATCGCGCGGTTGTTGATGAACTCGTCGGTGGCGTTGAGCAGCGCTTGCTGCCGGTCGGTCAGCCCGCCAGTCGAATTCGGCCAGGCGAAGATCTTCGCCTGCGTCTGATCGTCGAGCCCGCGACGGCGCCCCATCTTGCGGTGATGTTGCAGCTCGTATTCGGAACCGCGCAGATGAGCGACCCGCAGGATCACCAACTCGGTGTCGGCAAGCGGCAACCGGCCCCGCAGCAGCCGGGCGCCGTAAAGCGCCCACGCCAAAAACAGGAGCCTGTGTTGACCCAGCGTGGTGAACAGGTGCATCTGGGGCGCGCCGACCGTGCGGGCGGCGGACTTGGCCAAGAGCCAATTGATCGGTCCCAGATCACGGAACCGTCCCGACGGGATACGGCCGACCGCACCGGTCTCGGCTGGGATCATGCGCCACTCCTCAGCATCGCTTCGCTCTGCATCGTCGTCGGCTGGGCCGCTCATGGTTGCTTCACCAGGTACGGCGAGACCGTGCTGCGGTGCTCGTCGAGGTCGAGTGCCCGGCCCAGACGCGGGGAACGCCCGCTGCGGGCAGTTGTCGCGTTCGCAGACCCGGCAGCCCGCGCCGATCGGTGTCGCGATGTCGCCAGACAAGTCGAGTCCTTCCGAGTAGACGAGCCGGTGGGCGTGCCGGAGTTCGCAGCCCAGCCCGATCGCGAAGGTTTTACCGGGCTGACCATAGCGTGACGCCCGCCGCTCCACGGTCCGGGCCACCCACATGTAATTGCGGCCGTCGGGCATCTGGGCGATCTGCACCAGGATCTTGCCCGGGTTGGCGAAGGTCTCGTAGACATTCCACAGCGGGCAGGTGCCGCCGCTGGAGGAGAAGTGAAAACCGGTGGCCGACTGGCGTTTTGACATGTTTCCGGCCCGGTCCACCCGGATGAAGGAGAACGGCACACCCCGCATGGACGGTCGTTGCAGCGTGGACAGCCGGTGTCCGATCGGTCTCGTAGCTGACCTAATAGAACGCCGAGAGCCGCTCGACGTCGTAGCGGAAGTTCTCCGCGACGTCGTGGAACTGCCGATACGGCAGCACCGCGGCCGCGGCGAAGTAGTTGGCCAGCCCGAGCCGGGCCAGCGTGCGCGACTCGTCGCTGGTGAACTTGCCTTCGGTGACCATGGCGTCGATGAGGTCGCCGAACTCCAGATAAGCCAACTCGGCGGCCAGCTTGAACACCTGCTGGCCCGACGAGAGGTGGTTGCTGATCTCCAGCGTCTTGGTCGCCGGGTCGTAGCGGTGCAGCACGGTGTCGCCGAGGTCGATGCGCTTGTTGATGTGCACGCCGTGCACCTCGGTGAGCCGGCGGGACAACTCGCCGGCCAGATCACCGCGGTGCAACCGCATCCGGGTGGTCAGATCCTCGGCGGCGGTGTCCAGCTCGTGCAGATAGTTCTGCCGCTGGTAGAAGTAATCGCGCACCTCTTCGTGCGGCATGGTGATCGACCCGCTGCCGCTGCCGTCGGAGAACCGCTCCTCGGTGGCCGCGGCCAGCTGCGCGGTGGTGATCCGGTAGCGGCGGTGCAGGTTGACCATCGCCCGGGCGAACCCGGGGTGCCCGTTGACCATCTCGGCGACTTCGGACAGGTCGACGTCGATGTCCAGATCGCGGTCCATGGTCACCTCGCGCAGTTCGGCGACCAGCCGGGTGTCGTCTTGGGAGGCGAAGAACGTGGCGTCGACCCCGAAGACTTCGGTGATCCGCAGCAGCACGGCGACGGTCAGGGGACGGACGTCGTGCTCGATCTGGTTGAGATAGCTCGGCGAGATCTCCAGCATCTGCGCCAGCGCGGCCTGGCTGAAGCCGCGCTCGCTGCGCAGCTGGCGAACCCGCGATCCGACGAACGTCTTGGACACCTGCCCAGCCTACCGGCGTTGCGAAGAGGCGATTTGCAGAGTTGGCAGGACGCTCCGGATTGGCGCCGCAGCGAGCTGCGTTTGGCATGATTCTTGCGTTGGGGGCAGCTAGCTAGGCCGTCTAGCAACGCGACGGATCGGGCCAGCATGAGCAGCAGCGGGGAGTGAAGCCGTGAGCCTGGACAAAGTGATGATGCCGGTGCCGGACGGCCATCCCGACGTCTTCGACCGGGAATGGCCGCTGCGCGTCGCCGACATCGACCGCGAGGGTCGGCTGCGCTTCGACGCCGCCGCCCGCCACATCCAGGACATCGGCCAGGATCAGTTGCGCGAGATGGGGTTCAAGGAAACCCATCCGCTGTGGATCGTCCGCCGGACGATGGTCGACCTGATCCGCCCGATCGAGTTCGGCGACATGTTGCGGATGCGCCGGTGGTGTTCGGGAACGTCGAACCGGTGGTGTGAGATGCGGGTCCGCATCGACGGCCGCAAGGGCGGGCTTGATGGAGTCCGAGGCGTTCTGGATCAACTTCAACCGCGACACCCAGACGCCGGCGCGCATCGCCGACGACTTCCTCGAGGGCCTGCGGCAGACCACCGACATCGACCGGCTGCGGTGGAAGGCCTATCTGAAAGCCGGGCGGTCGTCGACGACGCCGCGGAGATCCACGAGTTCCCGGTTCGGGTCACCGACATCGACCTGTTCGACCACATGAACAACTCCGTGTACTGGAGCGTCATCGAGGACTACCTCGCGTCGTACCCGGAACTGCTCAAGGCGCCGCTGCGGGTGACCATCGAGCACGACGCCGCGGTGGCGCTGGGCGACAAGCTGGAGATCATCTCGCACGTGCATCCGGCCGGATCGACCGATCGATTCGGGGCTGACCTGGCTGATCGCACTGTTAGAACGCTCACATATGCCGTCGGCGACGAGACCAAAGCGGTCGCGTCGATCTTCGCGCTTTAACAGTACGACCGTCACGCAAACGTACGCATTGACCTGCGCATTTATGTTACTGGCCGGTAGCTACTGAAACGGTTCAGTTGCAGCCGACCTTCGCAAGCTTTGCAAAATCGGCCGAAGTCCTTAGCCAAAATTGGCAACAGAAATGGGTGGACCTGCGGAGCTAACCTGTGCCATCTTCGACTTAGCAGATCAGTGAAGACGCTGAGGGCCTTAACAAGCCTGGAAATGCGGGTCCTCGGTCGATCAACCTATGCGACACCTGAGATTGAGGAGCAAGCGCAATGTCTAGCGTTGGCACGCCGAAGAGCGCCGAACAGATCCAGCACGACTGGGACACCAACCCGCGCTGGAAGGGCGTCACCCGCACCTACACCGCCGCCGACGTCGTCGCCCTGCAGGGCAGCGTCGTCGAGGAGCACACCCTGGCCCGCCGCGGCGCCGAGGTGCTGTGGAACCAGCTGCACGACCTGGAGTTCGTCAACGCGCTCGGCGCGCTGACCGGCAACATGGCGGTGCAGCAGGTGCGCGCCGGCCTGAAGGCCATCTACCTGTCCGGTTGGCAGGTCGCCGGCGACGCCAACCTGTCCGGCCACACCTACCCCGACCAGAGCCTGTACCCGGCCAACTCGGTGCCGCAGGTGGTCCGCCGGATCAACAACGCGCTGCTGCGCGCCGACGAGATCGCCAAGGTCGAGGGCGACACGTCCGTCGAGAACTGGCTGGCCCCGATCGTCGCCGACGGCGAGGCCGGCTTCGGCGGCGCGCTCAACGTCTACGAGCTGCAGAAGGCCATGATCGCCGCCGGTGTCGCCGGTTCGCACTGGGAGGACCAGCTGGCTTCGGAGAAGAAGTGCGGTCACCTCGGTGGCAAGGTGCTGATCCCGACCCAGCAGCACATCCGCACGCTGACCTCCGCCCGGCTGGCGGCCGACGTCGCCGGCGTGCCGACCGTCGTCATCGCCCGCACCGACGCCGAGGCGGCCACGCTGATCACCTCCGACGTCGACGAGCGCGACCGCCCGTTCATCACCGGCGAGCGCACCTCCGAGGGCTTCTACCGGGTGAAGAACGGCCTGGAGCCGTGCATCGCCCGCGCCAAGGCCTACGCGCCGTACTCCGACCTGATCTGGATGGAGACCGGCACGCCGGACCTGGAGCTGGCTCGCCAAGTTCGCCGAGGGCGTCAAGAGCGAGTTCCCCGACCAGCTGCTGGCCTACAACTGCTCGCCGTCGTTCAACTGGAAGAAGCACCTCGACGACTCGACCATCGCGAAGTTCCAAAAGGAGCTCGGCGCAATGGGATTCAAGTTCCAGTTCATCACGCTGGCCGGCTTCCACGCGCTCAACTACTCGATGTTCGACCTGGCCTACGGCTACGCCCGCAACCAGATGAGCGCCTACGTCGAGCTGCAGGAGCGCGAGTTCGCCGCCGAGGAGCGCGGTTACACCGCGACCAAGCACCAGCGTGAGGTCGGTGCCGGTTACTTCGACCGGATCGCCACCACGGTGGACCCGACCTCGTCGACCACCGCGCTGGCCGGCTCGACCGAAGAGGGCCAGTTCCACTGACGAGGAGCGGGCTTGCCCGCTACGAGGAAGTGGAACCGACAGCTTGAGCCACTGAGGAGGAGCGGCATGCCGCTACGAGGAAGTGGAACCGACAGCTTGAGCCACTGAGCCCTGAGCGGTTGATCCCGCGAAGTTGACAGCGCAGGCCCCGCCCGGCGAACCTGGGCGGGGCCTGTTGCTGTAGTGGCCGAAGAAGCCTGAAGGAGAGAAGTGCCGATCGAACGAGTGGGAGTCATCGGGGCCGGTCAAATGGGTGCCGGCATCGCCGAAGTATCGGCCCGCGCAGGGGTTGACGTGCTTGTCTACGAGCCGACCGAGGCCCTCACCACTGCCGGGCGCAATCGGATCGTCAAATCCGTCGAGCGCGGTGTCAGCGCCGGAAAGATCACCGAGCGCGAGCGCGACGCCGCAGTCGCCAAGCTGAAGTTCACCACCGATCTCGCCGAGTTGGCCGACCGACAGCTGGTCATCGAAGCCGTGGTCGAGGACGAGGACGTCAAGACCGCGATCTTCGCCGAGCTGGATCGGGTGATCACCAACCCGGACGCCGTGCTGGCGTCGAACACGTCGAGCATTCCGATCATGAAGGTGGCCGCTGCCACCACGAATCCGGGCCGGGTGTTGGGTCTGCACTTCTTCAACCCGGTTCCGGTGCTACCCCTGGTGGAGTTGGTCAGCACCCTGGTCACCGACGAAGCGGCGGCCGCCCGCACCGAGGAGTTCGCCAGCGCGGTGCTGAAGAAGCAGGTTGTGCGGTGTTCGGACCGATCCGGCTTCGTGGTGAACGCGTTGCTGGTGCCCTACCTGCTTTCGGCGATCCGGATGGTCGAGGGCGGTTTTGCCACCGTCGAAGATGTCGACAAGGCAGTGGTTGCCGGGCTGTCGCATCCGATGGGGCCGCTGCGGCTATCCGATCTCATCGGCCTGGACACCCTCAAGCTGATCGCCGACAAGCTGTACCAGGAATTCAAGGAGCCGCATTATGGCGCGCCGCCGCTTTTGCTGCGGATGGTGGAGGCCGGTCTGCTGGGGAAGAAATCCGGCAAGGGCTTCTACTCCTACTGAGGTTGTGGTAGCTACCGCCGACTCGTGTCCGGCTACCGAGTTGCCTTGAGCGCCACGTCTTTCCGCCGTGCCGTCAGGTTCCAGCTACGGTAAAGTGCTGTGCACCGGGCGGGGCAAACTCGATAGGGAACTGCTGCAATGAGTGGGTTAAAGCCGTTCTACGAAGAGTCGCAGGCAATCTACGACCTTTCTGATGAGTTCTTCTCATTATTTCTCGATCCCACCATGACCTATACGTCCGCTTACTTCGGCCACGACGACATGACGCTGGAAGAGGCGCAGCAGGCCAAGCTGGATTTGGCGTTGAACAAGCTGCACCTCGAGCCGGGAATGACGTTGCTCGACGTCGGCTGCGGCTGGGGCGGGGCACTGGTCCGGGCGGTGCAGAAGTACGACGTGAACGTCGTCGGCATCACGCTCAGCCGTAATCAGGCCAAGTCCAGCCAGGCCAAGCTGGCCAGCATCCCCACCAAACGCAGTGCGGAGGCGCGACTGCAAGGCTGGGAGGAGTTCGACGAGAAGGTCGATCGGATCATCACCGTGGAGGCTTTCGATGCGTTCAAGAAGGAGCGCTATCCGGCATTCTTCGAGCGCGCCTACGACATAACGCCCGGCGACGGTCGGATGCTTTTGCACAGCATTTACACGCATCCTTGGACCTATTGGCACGACCACGGCGTCAAGGTGACGATGACCGACCTGAAATTCATGCGGTTCATCCAGCACGAAATCTTCCCGGGCGGCCAGCTACCGTCGAAAGAGGACATCGAGGAGTTTTCCCAGGCGGCCGGATTCGCCTGTGAGCAGGTGCAAATGCTGCGCCCGCACTACGGCGGACCCTGGACACCTGGGCGGCCAATCTCAAAGGCCAACCGTGATCGCGCCATTGCCGTGCAGTCCGAGGAAGTGTATGAGCGCGTATCCGCGCTACCTGTTGGGCTGCGCCGATTTCTTCCGCCGGGGCATCACCGAGGGAGACCAGTTCACCCAGACGAAGTAACCAGCGGCTAGGCGGCTGGCTTCTCCATGGTGAACTGGCACACGTTGGTGTAGCCGTCGCGGAACAGCTCCCGGCAACCGGTCAGGTACTTCACGAAGGTGTTGTAGACGTCTTCGCCTTTCAGCTCGATCGCCTGGTCCTTATGCGCTTCCAGCGCCGTGGCCCAGGTATCCAAGGTGCGCACGTAATTGTGCCCGATCATGTGATGACAGGTGATGTTGAAACCGGCCGCGGTCGCGTAATCGTCGACGACGGAAATCATCGGCAACCGGCCGCCTGGGTAAATCTCTTTCCGGATGAAGCTGATGAAGCGCATCAGCGACATCGTCCGCTTCAACCCCAATTGATCGCCTTCTTCTGCCGTGGGCACCACGATCGAGTGCAACAGCATGACGCCGTCGTCGGGCAGCACGTTGTAACACATCTTGAAGAAGTCGGCGTATCGCTCGTAAGTGCCTACGCCGTCAGCGAAGTGCTCGAACGCGCCGAGCGAGACGATGCGGTCGACCGGTTCGTCGAACTCCTCCCAGCCATGCAGCCGAACGTCTTTGGTACGCGGAGAGTCCATTTCGGCGAACTTCTGCTTGTTGTGAACTAGCTGGTTTTCGCTCAGCGTCAACCCGATCACATTGACGTCATACTTCTCGATCGCCCGCCGCATCGTGGAACCCCAGCCACATCCAATGTCCAGCAGCGTCATTCCGGGCTGCAGCCCCAGCTTGCCCAGCGACAGATCGATCTTGGCGAGCTGCGCCTCTTCCAGCGTCATGTCGTCGCGCTCGAAGTAGGCGCAGCTGTATGTCATCGACGGGTCGAGCCATAGCCTGAAGAACTCGTTGGACCGGTCGTAGTGCGACTGGATGTTGTCGACGTTCGGTTTCAGACCCGTCTCACCTGTGGATTCGCTTCCGCGCGTCATCATGTCGTACCTATACCCCTCGTCAAAACGCGGCAATCAATGCCAACGTCCAGCCCGTTAGCTGTGTTCAGGATCCAGCGACCTGTCGGGACCGGATTAAGCTTTATTCGGAGTCGCCACGGGTATTGGATTGGTGGGAAGGGGCTTCGAGGCCGGGAAAGGAGCTTCGAGGCCGGGAAGGAGAGAGCGGGGCAACGCTATGGCGGGGCTCTCAACCGGAAATGGTTTGCCCGATGTGGTTGTCACCGGCATCGCGATGACGACTGCGCTGGCTACGGATGCCGACAGCACCTGGAAGAAGCTGCTGGACAAGCAGAGCGGGATCCGCAAGCTCGATGATCCATTTGTCGAGGAGTTCGACCTACCGGTTCGCATCGGTGGTCATCTGCTCGAGGATTTCGACGATGAACTGACGCGGGTGGAACTGCGCCGGTTTCTGCGTCTCCAGAAGATGTCGACAGTGGTTGGCCGGCGGGTTTGGGCCAACGCCGGCTCGCCCGAGGTCGACACCAACCGCTTGATGGTGTCCATCGGCACCGGGATGGGCTCGACCGACGAGGTGGTGGACGCTTACGACGACATCCGCGCACGCGGTATCAGAGCGATTGGCCCGTTGGGCGTGCAGAAAGCCATGCCCAACGCGGCGGCCGCGGCGGTCGGGCTGGAACGCGGCGCCAAAGGCGGCATCACAACGCCGGTGTCTGCCGATGCCTCGGGGGCCGAGGCCATCGCCCAGGCGTGGCGCAGCATCGTGCTCGGCGAGGCCGACATCGCGATCTGCGGCGGTGTCGAGACCAGGATCGAGGCCGTCCCCATCGCGGCGTTTGCTCAGCTGGATTTGTTGTCGATGAACAACGACGATCCGGCCGGCGCATGCCGCCCGTTCGACATCGACCGCGACGGCCTGGTGTTCGCCGAGGCTGGAGCGCTGATGGTGGTCGAGACCGAGGACCATGCAAAAGCCCGCAGCGCCAACATCTTCGGTCGACTGATGGGTGCTGGCATCACCTCAGACGCCCACCACATCGTGGCGCCGGATCCCGATGGCGAACGGGCCGGCCACGCGATCACCCGGGCGATACAGCTTGCCGGGCTGTCACCGGGCGACATCGATCACGTCAACGCGCACGCGACCGGAACTGCCGTCGGCGACCTGGCTGAAGCGAAAGCGATCAACAACGCGTTGGGCGCGCACCGACCGGCGGTCTATGCGCCGAAGGCGGCGTTGGGCTATTCCATCGGCGCAGTCGGCGCCGTGGAGTCGATTCTGACCGTGCTCGCGCTGCGGGACGGCGTCATCCCGCCTACGTTGAACCTCAGCAACCTGGATCCGGAGGTCGACTTGGACGTGGTTACCGACGAGCCCCGGACTGGTGACTACCGGTACGCGATCAACGATTCGTTTGGCTTCGGCGGCCACAACGTCGCCCTGGCCTTCGGAAGATATTGACGTTGACCGGGCCTGGTGCCAACCGCTGCACGTACTTTGCCGGGGGAGGGCGTAATCTCAGGCGCGCGTGTCGAGCGAACTGCACGGGTCCCTGTTCATAATTCCGAATTTATTTAGGACAAACGGTGGCAGATACCTCAAACGCAACGCCTAGTGCTCAGTCCACGTGGTTATCGAAGTCCGCGGCGCAGACCCGGGGGTCGAACGCCGAGGAAGTGCAGTTCCACTACGACATCTCCAACGACTTCTTCAAGCTCTGGCAGGACCCGAGCCAGACATACAGCTGCGCGTATTCGAGCGCGACGACATGACGCTCGAAGAGGCACAGCGGGCCAAGGTCGACCTGTCGCTCGGCAAGCTGGGTCTGCAGCCCGGGATGACGCTGCTCGACATCGGCTGCGGCTGGGGCTCCACCATCATGCGCGCGGTCGAGAAGTACGACGTCAACGTCATCGGACTGACGCTGTCGGAAAACCAGAAGCAGCACATCGAGGACCACTGGTTCGCGAATTCGACCAGCACGCGCAAGCATGGAAGTGCTGCCTGCAGCCCTGGGAGGACTTCGACGAGCCGGTCGACCGGATGGTGTCGATCGGCGCTTTCGAGCACTTCGGCTTCAACAAGTACGACGACTACTTCAAGAAGACGTTCAACTTGATGCCCGACGACGGCGTGATGATGCTGCACACCATCATCATCCCGAGCGACGAAGAGGTCAAAGAGCGCAGCTGCCGCTCAACATGTCGACGGTGCGGTTCATCAAATTCATCATGGACGAGATCTATCCCGGGCGGTCGTCTGCCTTGGCCGCCCAAGTCGAGGAGCACGCCGAGCAAGGCCGGGTTCGACGTCGACCCGCAAACAGCCGCTGCGCCCGCATTACGCCCGCACCCTGGACACCTGGGCAGCCAAGCTCGAGTCGAAGAAGGACGAGGCCATCGCGATCACGTCCGAAGAGATCTACGAGCGCTTCATGAAGTACCTGACCGGTTGCGCCGACCTGTTCCGCGAGGGCTACACCGACGTCTGTCAATTCACCTGCGAAAAGGCTCCCGCTTAGCCGGAATCGAGCGAGATACGTTATAAAGTTCGAGTGGAACAGCGCAATCAGGCGGCCTTGAACAGTAATCACTTGAAGGGCCGATTTCTCATGACGGACAGCGGGTCGTGGCCTCGCCGAAATTGCGGCCGGCGTACGAGGACGTCCAAGCGCACTACGACCTCTCCAACGATTTCTTCGCGGCGTTCCACGACCCGTCGCGAACCTACAGCTGTGCTCTTACGAACGCGACGACATGACCCTCGAAGAGGCGCAGATGGCCAAGATCGACCTGGCCTTGGCAGGCTGCACCTAGAGCCGGGAATGACGCTGCTCGATATCGGCTGCGGCTGGGGCGCGGTGATGAAGCGCGCGGTCGAACGCTACGACGTCAACGTCATCGGGCTGACGTTGAGCAGGAACCAGCGCGCGTTACAGCCAGCGATGCTGGAGCGGATGGACACCGACCGCTCCCGCCGGGTGCTGCTGCGCGGCTGGGAGGAGTTCGACGAGCCGGTCGACCGCATCGTCAGCATCGAAGCATTCGAAGCGTTCCCGAAATCGCGGTATAAGCGCCGTTCTTCGAGATGTGCTACCGCAGTTTGCCCAGCGGCGGCCGGATGGTGCTGCAAACGATCATGGGCCACCCGCTCAAGCACTGGCCGGAAACGGGCATCCCGATCACCATGACCGACCTGCGGTTCATGCAGTTCATCGCCGAGGAGATATTCCCCGGCGGCGCGGTGCCGTGCGACGAAGACGTCATCGAATACTCAACGGCCGCAGGGTTTTCGGTCGAAGAACTGCAAAAGCTGACGCCGCATTACGTCCGCACACTCGACACCTGGTCGAAGAACCTCGAAGCCGCCCGCGACGAGGCCATCGGGGTCACCTCCAAGAGGTGTATGACCGCTACATGCGCTACCTGATCGGATGCTCCGACTTCTTCCATCGCGGCATCTCCGAGGTCGGACAGTTCACCCTGGTGAAGCGATAGCAGCCGAGTCAAACAGCCTTTAGCAGCACGCCGATCGCCAGGCCCACCACCAGCAATGCCCCCGCTTGGCGCACGTGCACCCAGGCCAGCGCCGCATACCACAGCGGCCAGATCGGGAACTTCTCCGGCGGCTCGTCAGGCGGCGGGCGGCGGAAATACGGCCACACCTTGACCAGTCGGGGCAGTGCCACGACGAAACAATGCCGGCCATGGCATCGCCTTGGCCAGCGCCGCCGCCACGACCAGCAGGTAGAACCCAACCATCATCCCGAGCGTCACTGCGCGGCGGCGCCGCTCCGAAGATCACCGGCAATGTGTGAATGCCAAGTGGCTCATCGTACGGGATCTTGTCGATGTGCTTGCCCATCAGCACCGTCGTGCACAACAGGCCATAGGGCAGCGACGCCAGCAGGACATCCCAGCCGACACTGGCGAAACTGCCGACCGCTGAGTAGTACGTTCCGCACACCATCAGCGGACCCCAGACCACCAGCACATCCGGCTCGCCGAGGCCACGCTTCTTCAGCCGCACCGGCGGCGCTGTGTAGGCCACGCTGAGCACGAAACCCGACAACGCGAATGCCAGCACCGGCCAGCCGCGTGCCCAGGTCAGCACGATCAGGATTACCAGGTCGGCCAGGTTCACCGCGGCGATCGCGATCAGCAGGGTGCGCGGCTGACCAGACCCGAGAGGACCGGATGCGGGGCGTAGAGCGCGCGCGGGTAACTGGCGCTGTCGAGACCGGTCTGGGTGTCGAACAGGTCGTTCATCAAGTTGTTCGCGGTGTGCGCCAACAGGATTCCGGCGATTGCGAGAACCAGCCAGCGCCAATCGAATCCGGGCTGGTGGACCGCCAGCAGCGCCGCGACCAGGCCGGCGAACAGGGTCATCGGCAACACCGCGGCGCGGGTGACGACGATCCAGCGGGTGACGAAGTCAACCGGGCCGTC
>CAWKME010000049.1:0-8989 GCA_963850645.1 uncultured Actinomycetota bacterium
TTTGAACCTGGGACTGAATCTTATGGCCGAGTTCGAGCATCTCGATCTCGCGGCCCAAAATCGCGATCAGCTTTTCCAGCCGCGCGCGAACGTCGAGCGTCGTGAGCAGATCCTGCCCCTCTTCGATCGCGATCTTCAGATAAGAGGCGACCATGTCGGCAAGCCGGCCAGCCTCCTTCACCTGCATCGCCATCACCTGCAATTCGTCGGGCAGGTATGGCACCAGCGAGACGAACTTGGAAAACTGGCTCACCAGATGTGCGTGCAGCGCGTCGATTTCCTTGTCGCATAAAACCGGCTCATTGAGCCGCTTCACGTGCGCAAGGAAGTACGGCTGGCGCTGGGTGAACTGGCCGAGTTCGATTCGCGCCAATCCTTGCACCAGCACGCGTACGCTTTGATCCGGGTAGCGCAGCATCTTAAGGATGCGCACCGCGGTGCCGATCTGGAACAATCCCTCCGGCGCAGGCTGCTCGTCTTCCGGGTTTTTTTGCGCCGCGAGCGCGATAATCTTCGAGGTCTGGCCGCAGTCCTCGATCAACTTGAGCGACGACGGCCGCGAAACCAGGAACGGATGAATCTGACTCGGAAAAATCACGATGCCGCGCAACGGCAGCACCGGCAGGACCTCGGGAATCTCGGCCTTGCTCAGATCCTCTTCAATCTCGAAACGTTTTTCCCCTTTGGGTTTATCTGCCATAGGTCAATCGAACCTCGTAGGGAGAAACCCCGCCACGCCTTCCACGCAACCCAAATTTCACCGTAATATATCCTGGTGGGGCAGACAAAGGTTATCTCTTACATAACAAAGTAATCACGGTGACCGGCTCGCGCTACTGATGAGGAAACGTTGCCTAATATTGGATTCGACAAGCTATTCAGCGAGGAAGAAGCCAACGAGCTGATTCCGCGTCTGGAAATTCTGATGCGCCAACTGCAGATGCAGGCGACGTCGTTGCGCGCACGGATCGACGAATTATCGGTCACCGATCCCTCGATTTTGCGTTGCGCGATGAGCGAAATCGTCGGGCGTTACCCCGAGCTGCGGTCGTTCGCGACCAACATGGCCGACGCCGCCGTCCAAATCGAATCGTTCGGATGCATCCTCAAGGATATCGACCTTGGGCTGATCGATTTTCCCTACGACGCGGGCGACGAAGTTGTTTTCCTGTGCTGGCAGTTCGGCGAGCCGCGCGTAGTCGCATGGCACAGCCTCAACAGCGGATTTTCCGAGCGCCAGCCGCTGCCCGGCGCGCCCAACCGCTGGCTCAACTGACCGGCGAACAGCAGGAATTCTGACAGCCAAATGATTCTAGTTTTGTCGATTTACCTGGCCGCACTTGGATGCTGGCTCGGCGGAATTGTTTTCTTCTCGTTCTTCACCGCGCCGGCCGTTTTCACGCTTCTGCCGAGAGCCGAGGCCGGCCAACTGATCAGCGCAATCTTCCCGCGCTACTACATGCTGGGCTACGTCGCGGGAACGGTGAGCCTCATCCTCGCGGTGTATTTCACCGCCGTGCGCGGACCGCGGATCTGGTGGGGCGCCACCACGCTCGCGCTGGCAATCGCGCTCGGAATTACCTTTTATGCCGGCACGGTCATTCTGCCGCGAGCCGACGCCATCCGCACCGTCACCGAAGATCCGAATCCCGACGCTGCCCGCAAGGCGGAGTTCGACCAGCTGCATCGGATGTCGGTGATTCTCAATGGTACCGTGCTGCTGTTGAATCTCGCCGCAATCGTTGGCACTTCGGGAGCGTTGACCTCGCGTGGCTGAGCATCGTTACAAGGCGGTCGTGATCGATTTATTCGACACGCTCGTCAGCTGGAATCCCGAAGCGCTGCCGCTCATGCAATGGCGCGGTCGCGAAATTCGAAGCACGACTCCCCTGCTCTTCCCCGTGCTGGAAACGGCGCTCGGCGAGCGCTTCGACCGCGACACCTTCGCGGAGGCGCACGCGTCGGCTTACAGCGAGATATTCACCGAGCGAGCGCAAGTCCGACGCGATCGAGATCACCTGCCTCGAGCGCTTCTCGCGCACGCTCAAACTGCTGGGCGTCGACGAAGACCTGGCAGCGCCGCTGGCCGAAAGTCTGCGCCGAATCCACATGGGACGGGTGCGCGAGGTCACCCGGGCGCCGGCGCCGCGAATCGACGCGATGAAAAAAATCGCCAGGCATCTGCGCGTCGGCTTGATCTCGAACTTCGACGATTCCGAGACCGGCCACCTCATCATGCATGACACCGGCATCCGCGAGCTCTTCGACGCCGTGATAATCTCGGCCGACACCGGCTATCGAAAACCCAACCCGCTCATCTTCAAAAAAATTCTCGACATGATGGAGCTGGAGCCCGCCGATATCCTGTTCGTCGGCGATGCTCCGCTCGACGACGTGCTCGGCAGCAAAGGCGTGGGGATGCATTCGGCGTGGATTCGCACGCGCGATCGCGAGCTGCCCGAGGGAATTCCTGCGCCGGACATCATCATCTCGGACCTCGCGGAACTGCCCGACGCGCTCGGTTTGCAGGAATAATTCAACCGGCGGCAGTTTCGATGAAACGGCGGCAAGTTGTAGCGGTCATTGGCGCGGGTGATGCGCCGCGCGCGGTTTGCAAGCTCGCCTTCGCGCTCGGCGGCGAGATCGCGCGCCGCGGCGCTGTGCTGCTGAACGGCGGGCGCGCTGGCGTGATGGAATCTGCGGCGGCCGGCGCGCGCAAGGAAGGTGGGCATACGATCGGAATCTTACCGGGTTACGATCGGCGCGCGGCAAACCCGCATATCGAATTCGCGATTGCCACAGGAATCGGCGAGGCTCGTAACGCCGTGATTGTCGCCAGCGCCGACGCGGTAATCGCGCTGGCCGGCGAGGGCGGCACCCTCGCCGAGATCGGCTTCGCGAAGAAATTCGGCAAGCCAATCGTCGCGCTCGATTCGTGGCCCGAAATCGACGGACTGCGTCGCGCCGACACTCCCTTCGATGCGGTCGCGCTGGCGCTCAAGCTCGCCGCGTCAAATTCGCGACGGAGAAATTGAATGGCCGATCAGGATCGAAGCCGCTTTGTCCGGGCGATTGAAAGCGCACCGTTCGCCGCGATGCTCGGGCTGAAGATCGAATCCGCCGCCAACGGCGCATCGTTGATTGGCCTGAATCAGTGCGGCGCTCCGATGGCCTGAGCTTTCCACACAATGTCTGCAACAGGGCACAAACGTATTTCGTGGAGATCTGGGTTTGCTGGAGGCCGGCCAGACCGGGACGTGGCCACCCTGGTTGCCCGCCTTGCCAGCTGAGCCAGGAGTCGGGGCTCGACTGGCTGGCAATGGGTCGGCAGAACCGAACACAACACCGTCAAGGCGCTGACCGCGCTGAACGCCGGCGCCGACGCAGCCACGCTGATGGCCGGGGCTGAGAAGATAGCGCTGCACGTGGACGGCTCGCGACTCATGCACCTCAACATCTATCTCACGTTTAAAGATGCGATCATTGGGCCGTCTCCTGATTGCCGCGGGCCAGCCGGAGAAGGCGCGCGAGCGATTGGAGATGGCGCTGCGCCATTCGCAAGAGACGGGAATGCGCTTCCACGACGCCGAGCTGATGCGCGTGCGCGCTCACACGCTTGCGGAGCCGCAGGAACGTCGCAACGCCTTGACCGCCGCGCTTGAGTTCGCACGGCATCAGGGTGCGACCCTGTTCGAACTGCGCTGCCTGCTGGATTCTTTCGACCTGCTCGGTGACCGGGATCGGTCCAAGCTCGCCGATGCTCTGCGGCTTCCCCGGTGACGCTCGTCGGCCGGAATTCGCACGGCGAACAGACCTCTCCTGACCTGCCGTCACGAACAGGTCAGAGGTAAGCCTTGTCCAGCTTGTCGGGGGCATTCGATATTCCTCTGAGCGCCCGGATGTTGCCGGCGCGTTTAGCACCCTGCGCCTGCGGCACCACGTCCCCAGCCGCGCTCGGAATTGTCCGACCGGCGCAGACGCCGCGCCTGGAGTTATTTGACATGCGCTGAAATCGGCGCGGCTGACGAGCACCGGAGCAAATCCTGGGCAGGAGGAGCAGTTGAGCTCGGCGCGAGCGGTGCATCGATCGATGAATTGCTGGAGCATGCGGTGCGGGCCGTCAACGAAGGCGACCGTGCGACGCGGCCACGTTGGCCGGGCAGGTTCTGCGGTCGACCGCGGCAACCCAGAAGCCGAGGACCTGCTTACCGCCCCGGCTCGCTACTGTGAGATCCGCCGGCTGACCATCATGTTCGCCGATCTTGTCGACTCGACGGCGCTGTCCACCCGTTTAGAACCGGAGACGTATCACACCTTGGTGGGCCGCTACCGGGATGAGGTACGTCGGGTTGTCGATCGATATGAGGGCCATATCAGCTCGATCAAGGGCGACGGATTGTTAGCCGTATTCGGGCACCCCAAGGCGCATGAGACGACGTGCGACGGCCGTCGCAGCGGGGCTGGATATCACCCGCGCCGTAGCACAGCTCAGCGAGCAGGCCGAACGCAAGTTCGGCGTGGCCATCAACGTGCGGGTCGGCATCCACCGCGGGCTGGTCTATCTCGACACCGACCAAGACGACGTCTACGGGTTCGCCGCTAACCTGGCCGCCCGTCTTTCTGGTTGGCCGTGCCGGGCACGGTGGCGGTATCAGATGTCGTCGCACCCTTGGTGCGCCATTCGTTTGAACTCAGCACACGTCCGGCGGCGCCGGTGAAGGGCGTCGAGGGCTTGATCAGCCATCACCAGGTGGTCGGTGAACGGCCGAAGGTGCCCCCGCCGCGGCGGGCACCCCTGATCGGGCGTGATCGTGAGCGGGCCTGGCTGCAACAGAGCTGGCAGCAAGCGCGCGAGGGGACGCTTACCAGTCCGGGTGTGGGATTCTGGGGTGAGCCTGGAATCGGCAAGACTCGGCTCGCGAACAAGGCGGCCGAACTGGTCGAGGATCAGGTGCGACCGTGGTCAACCTGAGTGGCTCCCCGCTGCATACCGACATCGGCTTACATCCGGTACGCAGGCTCTTGGAGCGCCGATGCGGCATAACCCGGCTCACCCACGGCGCCGAGAGGTTGCGGTTGCTGGAAGCTGAACATGCGCGCGTGCCCTGGATCCGGCCAGCACGATGTCCTTATTCGCGCCGATAATTGGTGTCGGGCCCGAACACGGATATGACCCGGCTGCTGTGGAAGGCCGCACTCTGTACGAGTCGATCGGCGCAACGGTACACCAGTACGTGTTGGCCTGCCTGGACAACCAGCCGGGTTGATCGTCGCAGACGTACATTGGTTCGACCCGTCGACCATGAACTCGTCAATTCGTTACTCACCGCCGCGGACGGGCGACTGATGGTGGTGGCAACCGGGCGCGAGGACGGTTGGCTGCGAACCGATTGGTCGGTAACGCTTTTCGAGCTTACGCCGTTGACCGACAAGCAGTCCGACGCACTGATCGAAGCATTGGACCCGACTGTGACCGATGATCAGCGGGTCGCGGTGCGCAGCCGGTGTGAGGGGTGCCCTTCTACATCGAGCACGTCGTGGCCGGGTTGGACGCAGCCGGGCATGAGCGACAGGTGCCGGAGGCGCTGTACGAGCCGCTGTTCGCCCGACTGCACACCCGCACCGACGTTGTGCCGGTAGTGGAGGCGGCCGCAGTCATCGGGCGGGCGGTGACCTCGCCTTGCTTCACTCCGTGGTCGGGCGCGACGTCGCGGACGTCGATGACATCGTCACCAAACTCGTGCGGGCCCGGGTGCTCGAACGAAGCGGAACCGACGGCTGGCGATTTCGTCACGAGCTGCTCTGGGAGGTGGCGGCCGAGCTGGCCCCGCCATCCCTACGCCGTGACCTGCATGCGCGCGCTGCCCACGCGCTGGTTGACGCGGCGACCGCGTCGAGCCGGACTGGCGGGTGGTCGCAGGCCACTTCGAGCAGGCACAGCAATACGACTAAGCCGTCGAGGCCTACCAGCAGGCCTCCGTAAACGCCCGGCGGCGCGGCGCAATACACGAAGCGCTGGCGTGCCTCACGAACGCACTCAATCAGGTAACCCGCTGCGCCGCGGGACCGCGCGGGACCCAAGGAAATCGCCATCCGGCTGGAGCGCGGTTTTTTGGCGGGCACCACGCAAGGCAGCCAAAGCGGTGAGGGACCCGCCGACTTCCAACGGTGCCTGGCATTGGCGAGCACCGGCAACTACCAAGACGAGTTGTTCAGCACGCTCACCGCGCTGATCAGCTATTTCCTGCCGCGGGCCGAACTGCGCCGGGCCCATGAACTGCTCGACTCGCTGTCCGCCCGGATAACCAAAGATCGTCCCTGGAGTTATCCGGCCATAGCGTCATCGTTAGGTTCCGTCACCTGGCTGGAAGGCGACTTCACCGCTGCCCGCGAACATCTGCTGCGAGCGCTGGCCGATCGTTCCGCCGCCGACCCGCGGGTGCTGGAAACCGCCTGGTGGGTGGCCGTCGACCCGATTTCGTCGGCACACATCTTCCTGGCACTCACGTATATGGTCTGCGGGGACCTCTACCGCGCGAACGCCGAGTTTGCCGACCATCTGGCGCTGCGACGACTTGGGGTTTCCACAGAACGCCGACAACAGGGCACATACGTACTTCATGGAAATCTGGGTCCGGCTGGAGAGCGGCGAAATCTCGGAGGCCGCCACCCTGGCCGCCGAGCTTCGCAGGCAAAGCGAGCAGTCGGGGCTCGACTTGTGGCGATTGGTCGGTGCCACCGAACACGCCACCGCCAAAGGGCTGGCCGCGCTGGGCGCTGGTGCCGACGCTGCCACGCTGACTGCCCGGGCCAGAGAAGGCAGCGCGACTCGTGGAAGGGTCGCGCCTCCTACACCTCAACAGTTATCTGACGTTTCACGACGCGATCGTCGGCCGCCTCCTATTGCCGCGGGCCAGCCGGAGAGGGCGCGCGAACGATTGGAGCGGCGCTGCGGCACGCGGAAGAGACGGGAATGCACTTCCACGACGCCGAGCTGATGCGCTTGCTCGCTCACACGTTCACCGACCCGCAGGAACGTCGCAACGCCCTGGCCACGGCGTCGAGTACGCGCGGCACCAAGGCGCAACCCTGTTCGAACTGCGCTGCCTGCTGGATTCTTTCCACCTGCTCGGTGACGGTGATCGCTCCGAGCTGGCCGACGCTGTCCGCCGCTTTCAAGGCGACGGTCGTTGGCCGGAATTCGCACGGGCGCACGCATTCGTGACCCGCCGTCGCGAACAGGTCAGAGGTAAGCCTTGTTCAGCTTCTCCGGGTATTCGTTATCCCTTCGAGCGCCCGGATGTTGCCAGCAACGTCGCGGCTCTCACGCTTGGCGATAAGGCGAACAAGGACAGGTAACGCCGTCAACCGCCTGGGCGGTTGCAATTACCAGGCACCCAGCGCTGCCGTCCAGGCAGCCTGATTCACTCGGCTCTGACTGCATTGTCCGGGCGCAGAGCCATGTTGATGGCGAATAACCATGCCGATCTGCAATTTCGTCAGCATCCGCTTGAGGATGCCGACTTCATCCGTATCAGCCGGCGGGTCCAGCGGAGTTCTGGGGAAAGCTGCTCGACGACGTCGAGAATGCCGGGGATCTGGGAGCAGAGCAGGGCGTTGACACGGTTGAAATCGTCGGCCAGTGTGTCGAGCTTACCAGCAATCGCCAACGTGGCTAGGCCGAGATCGAACGTGATGTGTGCATTCAGTCCGGCCATCATGTGCTGCAACATGATCGCCTTATGGTTTCGGTCGCCGACGAACAGACCTCCCAGGGAAGTGTCAGACCCTGGTACTCATCCGGTAGAAGTACGCATTCAACGAATTGAAGTAGCGTTGGAAAAGACGACGCCGAGCTGACTAGACGGTCACCGTCGTCGAACACACCCTCTCATGGCGTCCTGAATGGCCAGGGTGATCCGCTTGTATAGGGCAGCGAAATAGCCGATGCGGCTTTCTGCTTTGATGGCCCAGTCGACGACCTGACTATACTGCCACAGCATCGTCGAGGGTTCTCGGGTCCGCCGAGGCGTGCCATTTGCAGCGGCGGGTGAGAAGGCACAGCAGCAGACATCTCAGGAGACCCTCCGTTCCTATTGATCCGTGCGCAGTCCAACCTTGGCTCGGATGGGGGCGGCGGCAATCATCGTCAATGGGGTAATGGTAGGAAAATCGCCGCTCAGTGAATCGATTTTGGCCCGCCGAACAATCGTCGCCAGGGCGAGGGTCGCCTCGAGCATCGCGAAATTATTGCCGAGCTGCACGCTCGCGGGCCGCCACCGAACGGTAGGTATTGCCAGCGGTCACGGCCCTTGGAGTGCTCGGAGCTGAACCGGTCCTGGTCTTAGCGTAGCGGATCTTCCCACAAAGGCAGGGTCGAAATGCAGGGCGTAGATCGCGACCACGGCGAAGGTGCCGGCGGGCAGGCGGTAGCCGTCGACCTCGATGTCGGCCATCACCATCCGCCCCACTGCCTGCGCCGGCGGGCACAGACGCAGCGCCTCGTGCAGGACCTGCACGGTGTAACGCAGCCGCGGCACGTCCTCGAGGGTGAGCCGGCGATCACCGAGCGCGCCGGCTTCGGCGGCTACCCGCTGCTGCAGGTCGGGCCGGTGACCCAATGCCCACAGCGCATAGGTCAGCGTGGTGGAGGTGGTGTCATGGCCGGCGAGCAGAAACAACACCAACTCGTCGCAGATCGCGCTATTTAGACAGCGGGTGGCCGGTCTGCGGGTCGGTGAGTCTTGCATCAGGGAACGCACCAGCGGCGCATCACGTGTCGGGTCAGCTCGGCACGCGCGCAGGATCTCGGCCGCCAACGTGTGCAGAGCGGCGCTGGCCGCGCGGGCCCTCCGCTGCCCACGCGTGGGCCACCAGCGTGGCGGGTTGACCGGGCGCAATGCCCGGTCGGCCGCCCACTTGCCGCCGGTACGTAGCGTGGCTCCCACCACCTGCGTTTGGTCGCCCAGATCGATTCCGAGTATCGAAT
>CAWKME010000050.1:0-200490 GCA_963850645.1 uncultured Actinomycetota bacterium
GACGACGGCGAACTGAAGCCGCAGCGGGCCAACCTGAACGACTCGCTGACCCCCGACGAGCTGACACTGGACGTGGCCGAAGAACTGTTCTCCACACCTCAAGAGGGCCGCACGCTCGGTGTGGATCCGGAGACCGGGCACGAGATCGTCGCCAAGGACGGCCGTTACGGGCCGTATGTCACCGAGATCCTGCCGGAGCCGACCCGACGAGGCCCGACGGGCACGGCCAAGAAGGGCAAGAAGCCCACCGGTCCCAAGCCGCGCACGGGCTCGCTGTTGCGCAGTATGGACTTGCAGACCGTCACGCTGGAGGACGCGCTGAAACTGCTGTCGCTGCCGCGCGTCGTCGGCGTCGATCCCGAGTCCAAAGAGGAGATCACCGCGCAAAACGGGCGTTATGGCCCATATTTGAAGCGCGGCAACGACTCTCGCTCACTGGCTACCGAAGACCAGATATTCGAGATCACCCTCGAGGAGGCGCTGAAGCTCTACGCCGAGCCGAAGCGCCGTGGCCGACAGGGCGCTGCCGCCCCGCCGCTGCGCGAGCTGGGCAATGACCCGGCGTCGGGCAAACCGATGGTGATCAAGGACGGCCGATTCGGCCCGTATGTCACCGACGGCGAGACCAACGCCAGCCTGCGCAAAGGCGACGACGTCTTGTCGATCACCGACGAGCGCGCCGCCGAGCTGCTGGCCGACCGGCGGGCCCGCGGTCCGGTCAAGCGAACCGCCAAGAAGACCGCGCGCAAGAAGCCGGCGAAGAAAGCGGCCAAGCGGACCTGATAGCTCCCGCTCCGGGTGTCGAGAGCGGCGATATGCGCCGGTTGTCGCAGCTCGGGAGCCTTAGCGTTTCTTTTTTCCATTTTTCGCTTAAAGACTGGTGATTCTCAGCCAGTTCTCAGGTACAGTATCCCTAACGTCCGCCGTGAATCCGTCATGGCTGGCACCTAAGGAGAGTCATGCGGTCCGCTGCCCGATACTGCATCACCGCTGGTGTTGCGCTCGGTGGCATCAGCGTGCTCATCGCGGCGCCGGCGGCGCCGCCGCTACACGACATCCAGGTGCCCGCGGTGCAACTCTCCGGCAACACGCACGACAACCCGGATGCGAACAGCCCGTCTGTCTCTGACTTGTTGCAGGTCATGTACGGCTTCGAGAGCCCGATCGTGGTGCAGAGCATCACCGAGTCCGACAACGGGGCTATCAACGATGGCCAGCCGTCCACCGTGCCGGGCCTCAGTGATCTGTTGAACCTCGGGAGCGAACCCTCCGCGGGTCCGACGCCGGGCGAGCTCACCGGCCAGCGCCGACGACCCCGGCACCGCCGGCCGGCTAGCTGCTAATTTCGCTGGACAATTCCTCCGGTGCGGCAAGGTTGACTGGCCGCGCGAGTTGAGTGGGGGCGTTGCGTCCGCGTAGCGCGACGACTTCGGCGACGTCCCAGCACAGGGCTTCGGCGTCCAGAGCGCCGCTGACCGCGACGGCCGAGGCCAGCACGTGGCCGTCCTCGAGCTTGGCCAGCTCAGTGAGCCGCGCGGCCTCGTTGACCGGATCACCGATCACCGTGTACTCGAAGCGGGCCTGCGCGCCGATATGGCCGGCGATGGCCCGCCCGGAGGACACTCCGATGCCGAACTCCGCCGATCCGATCACCGGGAGCAGCTCGTCGTGCAGCTCGCGGGCCGCGGCCAGTGCGCCACCGGATGCGTCGGGGTGCTCGATGGGTGCGCCGAAGATGGCGAGCGCGGCGTCGCCCTGGAATTTGTTGACGAAACCGCCGTGACGGCCGACGGTGTCGACTACGACCCGGAAGAACTCATTGAGCAGGTGGACCACTTCTGCCGGCGGCCGTGTCGCCGCGAGCTGGGTCGAGCCGACCAGATCGACGAACAGCACCGCGACATCGCGCTCCTGACCACCTAACTCGGTGCCGCGTTCCAGTGCGCGGCGGGCCACGTCCTCGCCCACGTAGCGGCCGAACAGGTCGCGCAGCCGTTGCCGTTCGGACAGGTCGCGCACCATGTCGTTGAAGCCGGCTTGCAGCAGCCCCAACTCGCTGGCGTCGTAAATCTGCATGTGCGCGTTGTAGTTACCGCGCTGTACCTCGCCGAGCGCCCAGCGCAGCTGGCGCAGCGGGTCGGCGATCGACATGGCTACCAGCAGCGTGCTGGCCAGCCCGATGCCCAACGCCAGCAACGCCAGCAGCAGGATCGGGTTCAACAGCTTCTCCGGCGGCCCGTGAAGGTACTCAGCCTTGTCCGCCACCACGGTCAGCACGATCGCGAGCAGCGGCACCCCGGTGGACAGCGCCCAGGCCAGCATCTGGCGTCCGACGACACCCGATGCCCGAATGTTCTCCGGCAGCCCGCCGCGCAGGGCGGCGACGGCTACTGGCCGCAGCACCCGCTCGGACTGCAGGTACCCGATGATCGCGGTGGCGGCGGCACCCAGTCCGGTGGCGACGGCCACTACCGGAGCGGCATGCTTGGCCACCGGCCAGCTGGCGACGATGAAGATCGTGCCGCCGATCAACCAGGACGCCAAGTTGATCACCGTGCGGTAGAACGGCGTTCGCAACGCGCGGCTCCGGGCCAGCTCGGTGGCGGACGGGTCGGTGTCGGTGAGCAAGCTGTCGCGGCGCTGCCACCGGAATACCGGTACCAGTGAACGCGCGCTGATCGCGGTTCCGAGGAGGAACAGCAGGACGATTGACCCGCTGAAGGTAGCCAGGTTGACGGCCGGCAGTTGTTGCAATTCGATGCGGTCTTCGGGTGGCAGCCCGTAGCGCAGGAAGCCCAGCACCAGCAGCGCGCCGATGATGTCGGCCTGCAGCTGGGTCAGCAAGAACACCGGCCACGGTGTGCGCACCAGCCATTGGACGAATCCGCTGATCCGCCCAGGGAGTGCCGCCGGCGTGCTCACCAGCCCACCGTATCGGTCGTCGGGGACGAAAAAGTAGCCAAAACGTTCCGTGTACAGCCACTTGTGTTGCGGGGCGGTCGGTGGTGGCCAGTACTGTTGCCGGTGATGTCGCGGGTATTCGCACGGCTGGTCGGTCAGGAGTCGGTCGAAGCCGACCTGGTGGCCGCCGCCGAGGCGGCCCGCGGTGATTCGGCTCACAGCGCGGCGATGACGCACGCCTGGCTGATCACCGGTCCACCCGGCTCGGGGCGCTCGATCGCGGCGCTGTGCTTTGCGGCGGCACTGCAGTGCGAGTCCGCCGGGCTGCCCGGCTGCGGAGAATGCCGTGCCTGCACGACGACGATGGCAGGCACGCACGCGGACGTCCGCCGGATCATCCCGGAGGGACTGTCCATCGGCGTCGACGAGATGCGGGCGATCGTCCAGATCGCGTCCCGCCGGCCGAGCACGGGCCGCTGGCAGATCGTGCTGATCGAGGACGCCGACCGGCTGACCGAGGGCGCGGCCAACGCCCTGCTGAAGGTGGTCGAGGAGCCGCCGCCATCCACGGTGTTTCTGTTGTGCGCGCCGTCGGTGGATCCCGAGGACATCGCGCTTACGCTGCGGTCCCGCTGCCGGCACGTCGCGCTGGTGACGCCCTCACCCGAGGCCATCGCCCAGGTACTGATCGACAGCGACGATCTGGCCGCCGAGACCGCGAACTGGGCGGCGTCGGTCAGTGGCGGCCATGTGGGTCGGGCGCGGCGGCTGGCGACCGATCCGGAGGCGCGTGAGCGCCGGCTGCAGGCGATAGGGCTGGCCCGCGACGCGGCCACCCGCTCGAAGGCCTACGCCGCCGCCGAGGCGCTGGTGTCCGCCGCCGAGGCCGAGGCGGCAGTGCTGACCGCCGGGCGCAACGAGGCCGAAACCGAGGAGCTGCGCACCGCGCTGGGCGCGGGAGGCACCGGCAAAGGCACCGCCGGCACGTTACGCGGCGCCACCGGCGCGATCAAAGACCTTGAGCGACGCCAGAAGTCGCGTCAGACCAGGGCATCGCGGGATGCCCTGGACCGCGCGCTGATCGACCTGGCGACCTACTTCCGCGACGCGCTGCTGGTCGGCGGCCAACGCCGGGGCGGTGCGGCGCAACCACCCCGACATGGCCGAGCCGATCGCGGCGATGGCCGCGCATGCTCCGCCGGAGCGGCTGCTGCGCTGCATCGAAGCCGTGCTGGAGTGCCGCGAAGCGCTGGCCGTCAACGTCAAACCCAAATTCGCCGTCGACGCCATGGTCGCCACCATCGGCCAGGCGCTGCGCGACTGAAGTTGGGTGGCCAGTCGCCCTGCCGTAGACTCGTCCCGCCCGTCCGGGCACGCCACCTTAGCTCAGTCGGTAGAGCGGCTCACTCGTAATGAGCAGGTCAGGAGTTCGATTCTCCTAGGTGGCTCCAGTTTTGCGTCGAGCGTCACGATCGCGGTTGTGCCGCCCTTATCGCGGCATCACGTACCCCACCGGCCCCGCTGCGAGGCAGACCGCCAGCGCTGCCGTGTCGGCTCGCGCCGTGATGGCATTGCCCGCGCCGGGCAGCCGGACGTAGACCCGGTTGAGCCCGGGATGCACCGGAACCTTTATCGTCCAGCCCCTCGGACAGTGACAGCGTTATCGAGCCGTCGCTGTTGGCCAGGTAGTTGATCTCGGCGGTCCAATCCGTCGGCAGCAGTGGGCCGTCGAGACCAAGCCGCACCGGTCGGTCCGGCTGCACGAAGTAGCCGCACTGCGGCACCGGCCCCGGCAGGATCGCGCGGACCCAGGTCACCTGCCCGTCGGCCAGTCGGCCCGAGCTGTCCAGCAGTCGCAATTGCGTTGTTGCCGAGGCGAATTCAGGACGGTCCCGCAGCAGCGCGAAGATGTGGCTGGCCAGGTTCTCCGGCCAGGCCACCCGACCCAACACCAGCGGATCCACCTCCTGATCCAGCAGCGGCGCACTCGATGCCGCGTGCGCGGCGGCCAGACCTCGGCGGGCGTTCTGCAGATAGGGCTGGGCGGGGTTGTCCCGCCAGGAGGTCAGAAACGTCGCCGTCGAATACCCGCTGCTCGCCACGAACGCCGCGGCCACAGCCGTCGTCACCACGGTGCGGCCCGCGGACGCGTCCAGCCAATGCGACGACGGACGGTTCGGCGCGCAGAAGCCGACCGCGGCCAACAGCGCCAGCTACCACGACGAGATCGGGGAAATAGCGCAACGTCTGAGCCAGTTCCAGCGCGGTGAACCGCGACGAGCGCATCAGATAGATCGGCACTTGGCAGGCGACCACGTAGCCGGCCGCCGTCAGCCACACCGGCACAATGCGCTGCTTGCGGACCAGCGAGACCCCCAGCGCCGCGGCCAGCACCAGCCAGCCGAGGACTCTGGCCAGCAATGGCGGGGTCGCCCATGGCGAGGCCGGCGCCCAGCGGCCCCAGGCCCACGGCCCCCCGGCCAGTCCGGGGACGATTCCGTGCGTGACCGAGCGCCGCAGCAGATCCCAGGTCATCGGCAGATCCGAACTCCACCGCTGCTGGTTGACCACGACCACGTAGACCGCGATCCAGACTGCGGTCAGCGCCAGCGACGCCGTCCACAACCGAATCCCGGCCCGCCACACGGTCACCAGCGCCGCGCGATCACCTTGCGCGTGCCACAGCAGTGCGGCGATGGCGAACGCGACGAAGGGAATCACCGCGGCCTTTTCGAAGAACAGCAGCCCACCGAGGTAGACCAGCACACCGGTCACCGCGTATCGCTGGTCGCGGGTTCGGACCAGCATGATCGCATCGGCGCAGACCCAGGCCAGCACAGCCAGCATCGGCAGCGAATTCAGTGCGGCCGACCACCACGCGAACCCCGGGACACCCAGCGGGGTGAACAGCGCGAAGGTCAGTGGGACGAGCAGCACCGGCCGCCAGCCCAGGATCACGTACAGCGCCCGCAACAGCGCCAGCGAGGCCAGCAATTGCAGCAGGACCAGGCTGATGGCAGGTCCGGTCCAGTTCAACGGCGCCAGCCGGGTAATAGCGCCCGCAACCAGGAAGGCCGCCGGCATGACGTGGCCGTCGTGGTCGTCGAACAGGTATGCCGGCGACAGCAGGCCGTGTGTGCCGGCCCGGCCGACCAGGATCAGGTCGTCCCAGTAGAAGTAACCCCGAAACGCCAGCACCGCGCGGATCACCAACTGCACCAGGATCAGTGCGGCGGCAGCCACCGCTACTTTCGGCATCCCGGCAGCCCATCGGTATGGTGGGCCGGTGCGCGCACTGGTCACCGGGGCAGCCGGTTTCATCGGGTCGACGCTAGTCGACCGCTTACTGAGCGACGGGCACAGTGTCGTCGGCCTGGATAATTTCGCATCCGGGCGGGCCACCAACCTCGAGCACCTGGTCGACGATCGGCGAGTTCGCCTTCGTCGAGGCCGACATCGTCAACGCCGATCTGCAGGCGATCTTCGACGAGCACCGGCCGGAGGTGGTGTTTCACCTGGCCGCCCAGATCGACGTGCGGCACTCGGTGGCCGACCCGCAATTCGACGCGTCGGTCAACGTGATCGGCACCCTGCGGCTCGCCGACGCGGCCCGGCGCGCCGGTGTGCGCAAGGTCGTCAACACTTCGTCGGGCGGATCGATCTACGGCACCCCGCCGTCGTATCCGACCAGTGAAGAAGTGCCCACCGACCCGGCGTCGCCGTACGCGGCGGGCAAGGTCGCGGGGGAGATCTACCTCAATACGTTCCGTCATCTCTATGGTCTGGAGTGCTCGCATATCGCGCCGGCCAACGTCTACGGCCCGCGACAGGATCCGCACGGCGAAGCCGGGGTGGTGGCGATCTTCGCCCAGGCGCTGCTGTCCGGAAAGCCGACCAAAGTGTTCGGCGACGGCTCCAACACCCGCGACTATGTCTTCGTCGACGACGTGGTGGACTCGTTCGTCAAGGCGGCCGGTCCGGTCGGCGGCGGGCAGCGGTTCAACGTCGGCACCGGTGTGGAAACCTCGGACCGCCAACTGCATTCAGCGGTGGCCGCTGCCGTCGGCGCGCCCGATGATCCGGAATTCCATCCACCGCGGCTGGGCGACTTGAAGCGGTCCTGCCTCGACATCGGTTTGGCTGAGCGGGTTTTGGGCTGGCGCCCACAGGTGGCACTCGACGAGGGCGTGCGCCGCACAGTGGCGTATTTCCGGCACACCCACGACGATTAACGCGTCAGCCCGAGACTTAAACCATTGCGGCGGAAGCCGGCGTGTCGTCGCGATGCTTTAAGTGTCGGAGAGTTCTCGAGAGACAAACGTCGTTGACCCTAGCGCAGTTCGGGTGCTTGCGCGCCTTCCAACGCGACCGCGCGGGCCAATCGCGCGTAGCGCAATTCCAAGTCCTTGAACCGCATATAGGTGCTCAACGTGGTGAAGCTGAAGGCGATGATCAGCGCGTAGAGCATCAGGTCGGTGCCGCGGTCCACACCGAGCCAGTGCGCCACCACCGTGGTGTCGTTCGGCCGGAGCACGGCGTACACCCCGCCGAGTACGAACACCAGATAGCCGACTTTGACCCAGGCCTTCGACTGGGCGCTGCGACGAGAGCGCAGCAGGTAAACCAGCAGCGCGATGATCGAGGTGATCAGCAGTCCCTGGATCCAGTTCATCGCGGTATCCTTCCTCGTAGGAACCCCTCGAAGATGATGTTGACGCCGTTGAGCAGCGGTTGGCCCTTGGATTTGGAGTATTCGGTGTAGAGCACCTCGACGGGTTCTTCGGCGACACGCCAACGGTTTTCGGCGATCAGCATGATGAACTCGGTGGCGTGGCTCATCCCGCTCATGGTGATGTCCAGCCCGTCGGCGACGGTCTTGTTGAACACCCGCAGACCGTTGTTGGTATCGGTCAATCCCAGCCTGCGGCCACGCGGGCTCAACCGGGCGGCGGTGCTGCAGCACGACCCGTTTCATGAACGGAGGCCTGCTGACACCGGGGCCGAATCGAGTTCCGATAACGACGTCGACATCGCCGACGTTGAGCCGATCGATCATCGTGATCAGGTCCTTGACGCGGTGCTGACCGTCGCCGTCGAAGGTGGCGAAGACCTGTGCGCCGGGCTGGCGGCGGGCGTACTCGACGCCGGTCTGAATGGCCGCACCTTGGCCCAGATTCACCGGGTGGCGCACCAGATGTGCCCCGGCCCGCAGCGCAGCGTCGCCGGTGTCGTCGCCGCTGCCGTCGTCCACACACACCACGTTGGTGAAAACCGAGCGCAGATCGGTGATGACGTCGCCGATCACGCCGGCTTCGTTGAAGGCTGGGACGACGATCCAGACGTTGCGCATATCACTGAGTGTTTCGTGCATCAAGGCCACAAGTTACACGCCTGCCCGCGCAACTGGGCTGATCAGCGGCCTGAGCGTGACAGCGCGGCCAGATGTACCGCGATACCGACCAGCGGGCCGCACAACAACGCGACGACGGTGCGGGTCTCCAGCGGCAGCGGCAACAACAGCAACAGCGTCGAGGCCACCGTCGCACCGACCCAGCCCAGCGCGTAGGCGCGATGCAACGCGGCCGCAACCGTGGCCGCGCCGGTCAGGGTCAGCATGGCGATCGCCACCGCGGCAGCCGTCAACCAGGCCAGCAGCGTGCCCGCCGCGTGGTAGTCGGGCCCGAAGCCGACCCGCAGCAGCCAGGGCCCGACCAGGCCCGCGGCCAGCACGCCGAGCGCGCCGATGCCGGCGACCAGCGCCGCGGGTGCGAGCAGCGCCCGCAGCCGCTCGGTCCGCTCGTCGACAAAGTGCGCGATCAGATTGCCCTGCATCGCGGTCAGCGGTACCAGCAGCGGCGCGCGCGTCAAGGTGACCGCCAGGATGACCACCCCGCCCTCGGCGCCGAGCTGATTGGAGGTCGCCTTCAGCAGCACCGGGAAACCCATCACCAGAATCGCGCTGGCACCGGCTGCGGTGATCGAATGGGCCGCTCCGCGTAGGAATGTCGCGGTGCCGCCGGGGGTGAGCAGCCGGGCCGCGGCCCGGGTCGTCGGCGAGATCACGATCAGAATCAGCCACGCCACCGCGCCCGCGACGGTGGCCCACAGGAACCCCACCAAGCCCCAGCCGACCACGAAGGTAGCCACTGCGACCGCCACCCGGATGACGGCGTCGGTGACCATCAGTGCCCCGTACTGAGTCCAATGGTTGGTCCCCGCCAGCATCCCCAGCAACGTGGCGTGCAGGCAGAACCCGGCGAGCCCGACGCTGAGCAGGCCCACCGAAAGCCAGTGTGCTTCGGCGAACACCCGAGCTGCTCCACAGCGGTGAGCTACCCGCGATCACCGCTGCCGCGCCGATCCCGACCATCCCGGCCACCCGCAGCGGATGAGTGCGTCGGGCCGGCAAGACGTCCAGGTAGCCGGCGGCGCGGACCTCCCGCGTGGTCTCCTGCAGCAGGCCGTTGGCGGACCCGGTGACCAGGCCGAACGCCCCCCAAAACACCGCGAAGACGGAAAAACCGGCCGGGGCCAGATCACGGGCCGCCAGGTAGACCACCGCATAGCCGCACAGGGCGGTCAGCACGGTCGCCGTACCCACCCGGGCCACGCTGCCGCGGGCGATCGGGCTGGCGGAAGGAGCGATGCCCGGGTTGCCGCCCACTTCGGTCACGGTTTGAAAATACTCACAACCATTGCCGGACCCCGCAAGCTACGACGACCTCGACCTGACAGACTGACTCGCAGAGGGGAGTATTCCTCCGCCGCGGTGTCGTCATCACGTCGCCCACCATCGGGCGACCGGGGCCGCGGGCCTTCGCGATCTTGGTCGCGACGGTGGAAGAGACCTCGGGCGTTGCATTGCACTTCAGCGACCGGAGGCCTCTGTTGTTCGTGTCCCTGCTCGAATGGGTCGTCACACTGGGTGCGACGATCGCGGTCCTGCTGGTCGACGTCGTGGTGATGGCGCGCCGGTCCGGGGAACCGACGATGCGCCGTTGCGCGATCGCGTTGTCGGCCTATCTCGGGCTCGCCGTGCTCTTCGGAATCTGGACGTGGTACTCCCACGGGCAGCAATTCGCCGTGCAATTCTTTGCGGGATGGCTCACCGAATACAGCCTGTCGATCGACAACTTGTTCATTTTCGTCGTCATCATGACGAGCTTCAACGTGCCCAAGGTCTATCAGCGGCAGGTGTTGTTCGTCGGTATCGTGATCGCGCTGATTCTCCGTGGCATCTTCATCGCGCTCGGTGCGGCGGCCATCCAGCGATTCTCTTGGGTCTTCTACCTTTTCGGCGCTTTTCTGGTGTACACCGCGATCAGGCTGGCACGCGGTAGCGAGCACGACGCGAGCGTAGAGAACGCGGCTGTCCGGTTCGCTCGTAACCACTTGAAGGCCACCGACAGCTGGCACGGCCTCAAGCTCTTCGTCAAGGAGGGGTCGCAGCGGTCGATGACGCCGATGCTTCTGGTCATCATCGCGCTCGGCGTCGCCGACCTGATCTTCGCGCTAGATTCCATTCCCGCGATTTTCGGGCTGACTCGCGAGGCCTATTTAGTGTTCGCCGCCAACGTATTCGCCCTGATGGGTCTGCGGCAGTTGTACTTTCTGCTCGCAAATCTGTTGCAGCGGCTGGTTTATCTATCCAAAGGCCTTGGCGTCGTCTTGTCGTTCATCGGGATCAAGCTGATGCTGCAGGCGCTGCGGGAAAACAATCTGCCGTTCATCAACGGCGGCGAGCACGTCAACGTCCCCGAGGTCCCGACTCTGCTCACGCTGGCGTTCATCGTGGTGGCCCTTGCTGTCACCGCAGTCGTGAGCCTCTACGCGACCCGCGACTGAGCCTTGATTGCCCGGCTAGGCCTCGATCGCCGGGCTCCTTCTCGGGCCGTTGCACGGCCCGCATCGTCGCCCGGCTAGGCCTCGATCTGGCCGGCGATGCGTCGTTCGATGCTGGCCCGCACCGGGGCCGGCAACACGATCAGCCCGTCGAGTTCCCTGCTGGCCCGCGCATAGGCGCTCTGCCGCTCCTGCGGGGAAGCGCCCTCGTCCTGGGCAAGCTGCAGTAGGTGCTGGGCTCGCGCCAGCCGTTGTTGATCGTCTTCGGAGAAGTCGCTGCGGCGCCGGCGAATCGCTTCGGTCTCGGCGATCTCGAAGGAGCTGACGTATTCGCCGACGGCGTCGCGGTATTCCAGTTGCGTGGTCCGATCGCTGAGCAGATCCTCGGGCCGGTCCGGGCGCAGCAGGTCGGCCTGCCGCTTGGCCTTGTGGAAAGCGACGGTCAGCGGGTTCCGCATATCGGTCATCAACGGGAAGTCGAGCAATTTGGCGATGTCGACCTCGTAGTCCAGCCAGCGCGCGTCGGTCCGATCATGCAGGGCGAGGAGTTTGGCGGCCTCGCGCCGGTAGCCGTCCTCGTTGTCGCGCTTGCGCCCGGATGCTTCCGCGATGGCGATCTTGGCCTGTTGCTTCAGCCGGTACCGTTCGAGCCGTCGCTCGGCGCGGCGGTCGTTGGCCGCGGCGACGGCGCGCAGGCCCCCGCCGATCGCACCGCCCAGCGGGAAAATCAGCCACCAGAAACCTGCGGCGAAATGAAACATCGGGCCCACATTGTCAGGATGCCACTTGAGGCGCTATCGACTCGACCCCAAGTTCCGTAGATCCGCGTCGTGAATTTCGCTGTGCGCGAAGAAGGTAGTGCCGACGCTTCAGTGTTCGGTGCTCTTGAACCGCTCTATGGACTGCAGCACCTCTTCTTCGGCCGCTTTGCGGTCCACCCAGTCGGCGGCCTTCACATACTTGCCCGGCTCGAGCGCCTTGTACTCCATGAAGAAGTGTTTGATGACTTCGAGTTCGTGCGGGGGCACGTCGCCGAGGTCGTTGATCTGGTCCCAACGGTGGTCACCGGCCGGCACGCACAGCACCTTGTCGTCGCCGCCGGCTTCGTCGGTCATCCGGAACATGGCGACCGGGCGCGCCTTCACCAGGACGCCCGGGAACACCGGGTCCGGTAGTAGCACCATCGCGTCGAGGGGGTCGCCGTCTTCGCCCAGGGTGTCTTCGACGTAGCCATAGTCGGTGGGATAGGCCATCGACGTGTAGAGGTGGCGGTCCAACCGCACCCGCCCGGTCACGTGGTCGACCTCGTATTTGTTCCTTTGGCCCTTCGGGATCTCGATCGTCACGTCGAATTCCACCGCGTCGGCTCCTTCGTGAGGTCGCTGCTCGTCGACTTGGAGCCTAGTTGAGTCACCGATTGGGCAGAATGGGACCCCAGAGGAGTCAGGAGAGTCATGCGTCCCACTCAGTGGCGGCTGTCTACGCACCTGATCATGGGCGTGGGCGTGGTGGCGATCGTTGCCGCCGTCGTCGCGGCAACTGCGTTGTTCACCGCCAACGGTCGGGGCGCAAGCGGCCCCCGGGTCCCGCCGCCGCCGCCCGCCGCCACCGCCAAACCGAGCATCGTCCCGGTGGCTGCCACCGCCCCGATGCCGACCAAATCCGCGCTGGCCGCGACGCTGGCTGCGGTGGTGGCCGATCCCAACCTGGGCAAGCTGGGCGGCCGGATCACCGACGCGATGACCGCCAAAGAGCTCTGGCAGCAGCAGGATGAGCTGCTGCTGCTGCCGGCGTCCACGAACAAGACGCTCACCAGCGCCGCCGCGCTGTTGGCACTGGACCGCCAGGCGCGGGTCACCACTCGAGTGGTGGCCGCCGACCAGCCCGGGACAGTCGTGCTCGTCGGCGGCGGCGACCCGACGCTGTCCGCGGCTCCGCCCGGGCAGGACACCTGGTATCACGGGGCGGCGCGGATCAGCGATCTCGCCGATCAGGTACGTCGCAGCGGCGTGACACCGACGGCGGTGCAGGTGGACACCTCGCTGTTCAGTGGCCCGACCTTTGCGCCCGGTTGGGATCCGGCCGACATCGAGGGCGGCGATATCGCGCCGATCGAATCGGTCATGCTCGACGCCGGGCGTATCCAGCCGGCGACCGACGAGTCCCGCCGGTCGGTGACCCCGGCCCTGGACGCCGGCCACGCGCTGGCCGCCGCGCTGGGTGTCGATCCGCGGCAGGTGACCATCGCCGCTCATCCCGCGCCGGCCGGTACGCGGCAACTGGCCGCTGTCCGGTCGGCCCCGCTGATCGATCGGCTCAACCAGATGATGAGCGTCTCCGACAACGTGATGGCCGAATGCATCGCCCGCGAAGTGGCGGCTTCGATGCAACGGCCGCTGAGCTTCGCCGGCGCCGTCGACGCGGTGACCAACCGCTTGAGCACCGCGCATATCGACACCAGCGGCGCGACATTGCAGGACTCCAGCGGGTTGTCGGTCGACGACCGGCTCAGCGCCAAGACCCTCGACTCCGTGGTGCAAGCGGCAGCGGGGCCGGACCAGCCCTCGCTGCGCGCGCTGCTGGATCTGCTGCCGATCGCCGGCGGCAGCGGGACACTGTCCGACCGGTTCCTCGACGCCACCTTCCATGCGGCCGGGCCGGCTGGGTGGCTGCGGGCCAAAACCGGCTCGCTGACCGCGATCAACGCGCTAGTCGGGGTGATGACCGACCGCAGTGGACGGGTGCTGACCTTCGCACTGATCTCCAACGACGCCGGCCCGACCGGCCGAACGGCGATCGACGCGGTGGCCAGCACCCTATGGTCGTGTGGATGCGTAACGTGACCGCCTCAGCGGAGTTGACCGTCGGGCGCACCGTCGACTGGCGATTCGCGGCGACGGTCGGCCAACGGCTGGCCCGACCCGGCCCGCCCTCCACCGACTACACCCGTCGCCAGGTGGTCGACAATCTGGCCACCGCCGCGAAAGCGGCCGAACCACCGGTGCGCGACGTCACCGGTCTGCACACCAACGGCGTCGTTCCCGAGGCCCGCATCGTCGACCGGCCGGGGTGGATCCGGGCGGCCGCCGAGTCGATGCGGGTGATGACCGGCGGAACCGACAAGCCGCGAGGCGTCATCTCCGGACGGCTTACCGGCGCGCAGACCGGCGCGGTGCTGGCGTTCGTCGCGTCGGGGATCCTCGGCCAGTACGACCCGTTTAACGACGGCGGATGTCTGCTGCTGGTGTATCCCAACGTCATTGCGGTCGAACGGCAATTGCGGGTGGCGCCGGCCGATTTCCGGTTGTGGGTGTGTCTGCACGAAGTCACCCATCGGGTGCAGTTCACTGCCAATCCGTGGCTATCGGGCTACATGTCGCAAGCGCTGGGTGTGCTGACTCAGGAGGGCGGCGAAGACGTGGCGCAGGTGGTCAGCCGGTTGGCCGACTTTGTGCGAGGCCGCGGCGAACCGTCGCCGGCCGACCCCGACCCGCACTCGCGGGGCGTGCTGGGGTTACTGCGCGCCGTGCAGTCCGAGCCACAACGCGAGGCCCTCGATCGGTTGTTGGTGCTCGGCACCTTGTTGGAGGGACACGCCGACCACGTGATGGATGCCGTTGGGCCCGTTGTGGTTCCGTCAGTCGCGACCATCCGGCAGCGCTTCGACGAGCGTCGGCACCGCAAGCAGCCGCCGCTGCAACGGCTGCTGCGCGCGTTACTGGGCATCGACGCCAAACTGAGCCAGTACACCCGGGGCAAGGCGTTCGTCGACCATGTGGTGGGCCGGGTCGGGATGGACCGGTTCAACACCGTCTGGACCGCTGCGGACACACTGCCCCGGCCGATTGAGATCGAACACCCGCAGCGATGGATCGACAGGGTGCTGTAGCCGGGCTCCGCGCGGCGGTGGCGGCGTTCGCCAAGGAACACCTCGCCACTGCCGACCGCTGGTGTGTGGCGCTGTCCGGGGGTCCGGACTCGTTGGCGCTCACCGCCGTCGCAGCGGGCCTGCTACCGACCACTGCGCTGATCGTCGACCACGGTTTGCAAGCCGGCTCGGCAGCGATCGCCGCAACCGCTCGCCGCCTTGCCGAGGAATTGGGATGCGTTGACGCGCAAATCTTTTGCGTGCAGGTCAGTGGAGACGGCGGCCCGGAGGGCGCCGCGCGCAGTGCGCGCTACCGCGCGCTGGAGACCGGTCGTCGCGATGCCCCGGTGCTGCTGGCCCATACCCTCGACGATCAGGCCGAGACCGTGCTGCTCGGGCTGGGCCGCGGTTCGGGCGCCCGATCGATCGCCGGGATGCGCCCGTACGACCCGCCCTGGTGTCGGCCGTTGTTGGGTGTGCGACGCAGCGTGACGCACGCCGCGTGCGCGGAGCTGGGCCTGACTGTCTGGCGGGACCCGCACAACACCGACCGCCGTTTCACCCGGACCCGGCTGCGCCATGAGGTGCTGCCGCTGATGGAAGAGGTGCTCGGCGGCGGCGTCGCCGAGGCGCTGGCCCGCACCGCCACCGCGCTGCGGGCAGACACCGAACTGGTCGATGCCCTGATCGCACAGGCGATGACCAGCTCGGCGACCGCCGAGGGTCTCGACACCGATGCATTGTCAGCGCTGCCCGACCCGGTTCGTCGTGGTGTCATCCGCAGCTGGTTGCTCGAAGGCGGCGCGATCGGTCTGACCGACAAGCAGATCCGCGGCGTGGACCGGCTGATCACCGCCTGGCGTGGCCAGGGCGGGGTGGCGGTCGGGTCCGCTTTGCGCAATCAGCGGTTGGTCGCCGGCCGCAGCGGCGGTCTTTTGGCACTGCGTGCCGAGTCGATTTAGCCGCCCACCGTTGGTTGTTCGCGCACTGGCATGGCACGCTGTGGGCGTGGCAGCGGAATCGCCGGAGCTGTATCCCGGGGACATCAAATCGGTGTTGCTGGGCGAGGAGCAGATCCAGACCCGGATCGCCGAGCTCGGAGCGCAGATCGGTGCGGACTACCGCGATCTGGCCGTCGCCGACGACCGGGACCTGCTGTTGATCACCGTGCTCAAGGGTGCGGTCATGTTCGTCACCGACCTGGCGCGCGCGATCCCGCTGCCGACGCAGTTCGAGTTCATGGCGGTCAGCTCCTACGGATCGTCGACGTCCTCGTCGGGGGTGGTGCGCATCCTCAAAGACCTCGACCGCGATATCAACGACCGGGATGTGCTGATCGTCGAGGACGTGGTGGACTCCGGGCTGACGCTGTCCTGGCTGTTGCGCAACCTGGCCACCCGGCGCCCGCATTCCCTGCGGGTTTGCACACTGCTTCGCAAGCCGGATGCGTTGCGCGCCAACGTCGACATCGCTTACGTGGGTTTCGATATCCCCAACGAGTTCGTGGTGGGCTACGGCCTGGACTACGACGAGCGTTACCGCGACCTGCCCTATATCGGGACCCTGGACCCCAGGGTCTACGAAGACTGACCTACTGCAGCTGCCAGACCACGGTGACCGAGAAGCTCACTGTCTGCTGGCCAGGCTCCAGCGGGACGTTGGACGGCATGCCCGCACGTAGTGGCCCCGGTGACGGTATGGGCGCGGCGCCGGATGCCTCCGAGATCGAGATGACCTTGCCCAGCTTGAGCCCGGCGAGCTGCGCGTACTGCTCGGCGCGGTCCTTGGCGTCCTGAAATGCGCGGGCACGCGCATCCTTGACCAGCTGCGAGTCGTCCGCGATCGAGTAGCTGACCGAGTTGATGCGGGTGGCGTCGCCGCCGGTGCCGACGATGATCGCCAGCAGGTGCGACGCCGACTCGGCCGGGTGGATCTTGACCCGGATCGAGTTGCCGGCGCGATACCCGGTGATGGCGCCGCCGGAACTGTCGTATTGCGGTTGCAGGCTGACCTCGGTGGTGCTGATGTCCTTGCGGTCGACACCGGCGCCCGTCAGGGCATTGATGACCGCCTGCTGACGGTCGTTGGTCTGGTTCATCGCCGCGGTGACGTCCGGCGCGGTGAACTCGATGCCGACGTCGGCGGTGAGGGTGTCCGGGACACCTTGCACCTGGCCGGCGCCGACGACGGTCACTTCCCGGGGGTTATCACCGACTCGTCCTGAGTGGCTGTCGCAGCGCGGACAAGACGCCGACCGTGACACCCAGCGCCAGCCCGCTACGAACCAACAATCGGGCGCGGTCGCGGATGGACATGCTTTGCACCCTAATAGGCCGCGCAAGATCGATTTCTCGTTGGCCAATGCCCCACCCCGGGTGGGGTGGGGTATGCTCATCGGGTGCAGATCGGGGAGTCAGTGATGAGCGAGGAATTGACCGCGAAGAAGCAGGCGGTGGTGAACCGGCTGAAGACGGTTCGGGGCCATTTGGACGGCATCATTCGGATGGTGGAGTCCGACGCGTACTGCGTGGACGTGATGAAGCAGGTCTCAGCGGTTCAGTCGTCGCTGGAGCGGGCCAACCGGGTGATGTTGCACAACCACTTGGAGACCTGCTTTTCCGCTGCTGTGCTCGATGGCCGCGGGCAGGCGGCCATCGACGAATTGGTCGATGCGCTCAAGTTCAGCCCTGCGCTGACCGGTCCGCAGGCGCAGGGCGGTGCTGCGCTCGCCGGCGAACCGACTGATGAGCGGCTGGCGACCACGAGCCGGTAGCCAGACTCGGCAGGCGGGGCGGTGACCGCCGCGAACTTTGTTGTGGTTCAACGATATTGAAGGGAGTGTTCTCCGATGGTGTTGCATGGACTCTTGGCGAAGGCGGCGCCCACGATCGTGACCGGCGCGGTCGGCGTTGCGGCTTACGAGGCGCTCCGCAAAGGGGCGGCGAGGGTTCCGCTGCGCGCGGCGACCGTCACCGTGACCGCTTGGGGGATACGCGTTGCCCGCGAGGCCGAGCGTAAGGCCCAGCAGAGCGCGGAGCAGGCCCGACTGACGGCCGCAGACGTGATTGCCGAGGCGAAAGAGCGCCTCGGCGAGGACGTTACGCCGCTGGTGGTGGTCGACTCGGGCAACAACGATGCCCACTGAGATTCTGGCTAACGGCGAAATCGCGCTCAAGGTTGTCTCCAATGCGGCGGGGCGAATGCGTGTCCACGCCACCGGGTTTCGTTTCGACGAGGTTCGGGCTGTAGCGATCGAAGACTCGGTCGCCAAGGTGACTGGCGTGTGCGCCGTGTATGCCTATCCGCGTACGGCGTCGGTGGTGATCTTCTACTCGCCAAAAAGTCGCGACACCGATGCCGTCTTGTCGGCGATCGCCGATGCGAGGCACGTCCCCGCAGAGCTGGTGCCCATCCGTGCCCCGCACTCGGCTGATGCACCCAAAACTATTGGCGCGCGGAAGCTTAGCGGCGGGATCCGTCGCTTGTTCGGCCGCTCGCCGGAAGACGATACGCCAGACCGGGCAGCAGCTTGCGGCGGCTGCGCTCCGGAGCCCGCGAGCTCATGCGGAGTATCGCCGGCCGAGCAGGGCAAGCGTCAGGAAAGGACCTGGCTGCGTCGGGTTTGCCTGGCCGTGCCATTGTCGCTGCTGTCGTTTGGGCTGACGACGTTCTTGGCCACCTATCCGTGGGCGAAGTGGATGGCTTTTGCCGCGACGATCCCGGTGCAATTCGTCGCCGGCTGGCCGGTTCTCACAGCGGCGGTGCAGCAGGCGCGTGCCGGCAACGCGACCATGGACACGCTGATCGCGCTGGGCACGATGACCGCCTTCAGCTACTCCATCTACCAGTTATTTATGGGCGGGCCAGTATATTTCGACACCGCCGCACTCATCAGTGCATCCGTCGTCTTGGGCCGCTATTTCGAGGCCAGAGCCCAGGGCAAGGCGTCCGAGGCAATCGGCAAGCTGCTGGAGATGGGGGCCAAGGAAGCCTGCCTGCTCGTCGGCGACCTGGAAATTCTCGTCCCCATCGATCAGGTCCAAGTCGGAGATCTGGTGCGAGTGCGGCCGGGAGAGAAGATTCCGGTCGACGGTGAAGTCATCGACGGACGCGCGGCCGTGGATGAGTCGATGCTCACGGGCGAGTCCATTCCGGTTGGCAAGACCGTCGGCGACAGTGTCGCAGCAGCAACCGTCAACCTCGACGGGCTATTGACCTTGCGCGCCACTGCAGTTGGGGCCGACACCGCGCTGGCGCAGATCGTGCGCCTCGTTGAGCGGGCACAGGGCCGTAAGGCCCCGGTGCAGCGGATGGTCGACCGGGTATCGGCTGTGTTCGTGCCGGCCGTGATTGGTGTTGCCGCCACGACGTTCGTCGGGTGGACGCTATTGGCCGCCAACCCGGTGGGCGGGATGACCGCCGCAATCTCGGTGCTGATGATCGCGTGCCCGTGCGCGTTGGGGCTGGCCACCCCGACGGCGATCACGGTCGGCACCGGTCGCGGCGCCGACTTGGGAATCCTGGTCAAGGGCGGCGACGTGCTGGAAGCGTCGAGGAAGATCGACACCGTCGTGTTCGACAAGACCGGCACCCTCACCCGCGCGCAGATGAAGCTCACCGATGTCATTGCCGCCAAACGGCGCCAACCCGATTCGGTGCTGCGGATCGCGGCTGCGGCCGAGTCGGGCTCGGAGCACCCCATCGGCGCGGCGATCATCGCCGGTGCGCTCGACCGAGGCTTGAAGATACCGCCCGTCAAGGAGTTCGCCAGCATCGCGGGACACGGGGTGCGAGCCGAGGTCGATGGGCGATCCGTGTTGGTGGGGCGGCGCAAGCTCGTCGACGAGCACGAGTTGTCGGTGCCAGACCACCTCGCGTTGGCGGCCCTCGAGTTGGAGGAGCAAGGCCGCACCGCGGTGTTCGTCGGCCGAGACGACCAAGTCGTCGGTGTGCTCGCGGTGGCTGACACGGTCAAGGACGACGCCGTCGACGTGGTCCGCGCAGCTGCACGCCATGGGGCTGCAGGTAGCCATGATCACCGGCGATAACGCCCGCACGGCGGCCGCGATCGCCGAAGCAGGTCGGCATCGATCGGGTGCTGGCCGAGGTGTTGCCGCAGGACAAGGTGACCGAGATTCAGCGGCTGCAGGCCGAGGGCCGCGTGGTGGCGATGGTCGGCGACGGCGTCAACGACGCGCCCGCACTGGTGCAAGCCGACCTGGGCATTGCCATCGGCACCGGCACCGACGTCGCCATCGAGGCCTCCGATATCACGCTGATGTCCGGCCGCCTCGACGGTGTCGTGCGTTCGATTCGAGCTGTCGCAGACAGACCCTGCGCACGATCCACCAGAATCTCGGCTGGGCCTTCGGCTACAACACCGCCGCGATTCCGCTTGCCGCGCTGGGCGTGCTCAATCCGATCGTTGCGGGCGCAACCATGGGCCTCTCCTCGGCCAGCGTGGTGACTAACTCGCTGCGGCTGCGACGCTTTGGTCGCGACGCATGATTCACGACATCGTGCTCCGATGGGTGGTCATCGGACTGTTCGCGCTGACCGCTCTCGAATATGGAGCAGCGGTCGTCACGAAGCCCCGCCCGTGGACGTCGGCCGTCAACCATGCACTGCATTTCGTCATGGCCGTCGCGATGGTGGTGATGGCCTGGCCGTGGAGCGCAAAGATTCCCACGACGGGACCTGCAGTGTTTTTCCTGCTTGCGGCCGTGACGTTTGCGGCGATGGCCATCTTTGCAATCCGAACGACCACCCGGCGGGAGCTGTACCTCTACCACGGCCTGATGATGCTGGCGACCGCGTGGATGTACGCCATCATGGACAGTCATCTGATGCCGGCCCGATCGAGCACTCGGCCGGATATGTCGAATATGCGATGCCGGGCATGGACATGTCGTGCGATGAACATGCCGGCAAGCCAACGGATCGCCTGTGTGGTATCAGCGCAGTGGGCTGGATCGGTGCAGTCGGCTTCGCTGTCGCAGCGGTGTTTTGGACTTACCGGTATGTCATTGATCGCCGTCGTAAGATGGCACCACGCCGATCGCTGGGTGACTTGGGTCAGGCGATGATGGCCGCGGGTATGGCAATCTTCTTTCTCGCCACGCTATTTCGGATCTGAGCCCGCGCGCACGGCCATCGCGCCGCCGTCGTTGAGCGCGCTGTGACGGCGGCCCCACACCAGGTAGAAGACCAACGCCACCGCCAACCAGCCGCTGAACGCGATCCAGGTGTACCAGTGCAGGCTGAACAGGATGTAGGCGCACGCCGCGATCGACAGGATCGGTGTCACCGGATAGCCCGGCACCTTGAAACCGCGGGGTAGATCCGGTTGCTGAATCCGCAGGAGAATCACTCCCGCCCGACACCACGATGAACGCAGTCAGGGTGCCGATCGAGACTGTTTCGGCCAGACGGTCCAGCGGCACCAGGGCGGCCAGGGCTGCCACCACGAGCGATACGATCACGGTGTTTCCGACCGGTGTCATCGTGCGGGGGTTGACCTTCGCGAACGTCGCCGGCAGCAGGCCGTCGCGGCCCATCGTGAACAGGATGCGTGTCTGGCCGTACAACGTAACCAGGGTCACCGAGAAGATGGATATTACCGCGCCAGCCGATACCAGGGTGCTGCCCGCGGTGTTTCCGGTGATGTGGTCCAAGATCACGGCCAGCACCGCTTCTTCGCCGCTGAACTCCTGCCACGGCTGGCTGCCCATTGCGGCAACTACGACCAGCACCTGGATAGCCGTGACGATGAGCAGGGCGTAAATGATCGCCCGCGGCATGGTGTGTTGCGGATCTTTGACTTCGTCGCCGGCGGTGGATACTGCGTCAATGCCGATGTAGGTGAAGAAGATTGTGCCAGCCGCAAAGCTGATGCCCGAGACGCCGAACGGTGCCAGGTCGGCGAAGCGGTCCGCTTTGAACGCGGTGAACGCGATAGCCGCGAATATCACCAGCACGCTGAGCTTGATCACCACCATGACGGCGTTGACCTTGGCGGATTGGCTGACACCCCGGATCAACAGGACCGCGCACATCGCCACCAAGATGACGGAGGGCAGGTTGATGACACCCGGCTCGGAATCCCATGGGCCCGCCAAAATAGCTTGCGGTAGATGAAATCCAAAGACGTTGTCCAGCAGTTTGTTCAGATATTGACTCCACCCGACGGCCACCGCGGCGGTGGACACGCCGTACTCGAGCAGCAGGCATGCCGCGACGCCCATTGCCGCGAGCTCGCCCAGGGTGGCGTAGGCAGTACGAGTAGGCCGATCCGGAAACCGGTACCGCCGAGGCCATTTCGGCGTAACAGACCGCGGCCAGACCCGCCGCGATGCCGGCGATGATGAACGAGATGACCACCGCCGGGCCGGCTTGCGGCACCGACTGCGAGAGCACGATGAAGATGCCCGCACCGACGGTCTCGCCTACACCGAACATGGTGAGCAGGAAGGTTCCCAGAGCTCCGTTGCAGGTGATCTGAGGCGCCTTCGGCGACCGGGGCGCCGCTCACCGGCCGGCGCCGCAGCATCTGCCGTCGCAAGCTGAGCGACGGCGTCGGCATGGCGCCTCCTCCGTGAGCTGTGGTGGCGCCAGCTTGGCTCAACATAACGCACAGATGACCCGGTTGCCGGGCAAAGGCATGGCCGAGCGGCCGGCGGCTACGGGGTAACCAGGATCTTGCAGTGCCGTTCGGGGTCGGCGAGATCGTCGAACGCCGTCGCCGACGTCCTCGAGACCGACATCGCCGGTGATCACCGGGGTGACATCGATCTCGCCTTCGGCGATCGCGCGCAGCGAATCGGCGAACTCGTTCGGGTCGTAGGCGAGAACGAACTGGACGTTGATCTCCTTGGCGATGGCGAAGAACGGATGCACGGTGTCGGGCTGCATGCATACGCCGACGACGACCAGCCGGGTCCGTGCCGGGCTCTGCGCATCACGTCATCGATGATGCCGGGCACCCCGACCGCCTCGAATACCAAAGCCGGGAGTGACGGTGTCGAACGGCGAGCCCTGCGCCGGGTCGAACGTCTGGTGCGCACCCATCGTGGCGGCGAGTTCGCGCCGCTTCGGCGAGAAGTCCGCTGCCACAATCGGTCTCGACCCCGCGGGCGCGCAGCGCGGCGATCACCGCGATACCGATCGGGCCGCAGCCGAGTACCAGCGCGGTCTCGCCGGGCTGAACACCGGACTTGTTGACGGCGTGCAGTCCGACCGCCATCGGTTCGGTCAGCGCGGCGTGTCGAGGGTCGAGGCCGTTGGGAATGGGCAGCAGCAGCGGCGCCGAAAGCAGCATCCGCTCGGCGTAGCCGCCCAGGGTCTTGTTGCTGTAGACGATCGGTTCGACGTGTTTGCCCGAGATCAGCACCGGGATCGACGTGACCAGCGTTCCCGCCGGATGCGTGTCGGTGTCCGGGCCGGCTTCGAGTACCTCGGCGCTGAACTCATGGCCCATGAAGATGTCGTGGCCCAAGTCGACATTCGTGCCGCCGCCGAGACTGCTCGCCATCTCATCGCTCAGCGACAGCACCTCGGCGCCGTGCTTGGCGAAATGCAAGTCGGAGCCGCAGATTCCGCACGATCGCACGCCGACCAGAACCTGGCCCGGACCGGGGATGGGGTCGGGCACGTCGTCCCGGTAGACCATGCGGCCTTCCCGCAGCACCGCGGCGCGCATCAGCTGTTCTCGCTTTCCATCTTGAGTTCGTCGGTGTGCTCGGTGATCGCCTTCACCACCGCCTCGCCGGCGCGGCCGAGCAATTGCTCGCGCATGCCCTTGGCCCATTCGTGTGATGCCCGCGGCGCCTCCAACTGTCCCTTGAAATGTGGAATCACCTTGCGGGCGAACAGATCGTAGGAGTGATACGTCGCCTGCGGCGACGCCCAGTCGTGGCCGAGCAGCAAAAACGCTGCCGAATCCGCCCGACCGGACCAGCAGATCCTCGATGTAGGCGATCGCATCCTCGGGTGTGCCGATGCAGCAATTGCCCCGTGCCGCATAGTCTTCGACGAACTCGTGGGGTGACTGCGCGCCCTCGACCAGGTTCGCCAGCGGCACGAACCCCGCCGCGCCGAAGTACTTCGCGAAGTCCTGCAGGCCGTAGGTGCAGTCGTCGATCGCCTGTTCGCGGCTGTCGGCCAGATGCAGGATGCCGAGCACCCGCCAATCGGCCCGGTCGGGCTCGTCATGTCCGGCCTTGCCGGCTTGTTCGCACACCACGTCCCAGGTGTTCTCCAGCGCCGCATAGCCGCCCGGCACCGACATCGACAGCGACAGCAGCGACGTGCCCAACGCGCCGGCGAGCCGCGGGCCGGACGGGGAAATCATTGCCGCCGTGGAGATTTCCGGATACGGCCAGGTGTAGGGGCGGATGTGCAACTGGGCGTCGCGCAGCGTGAACCAATCCGAGTGCCGGTTGATCCGCTCACCTGGCGCGGCGCGGAACAAGGCCAGGATCGCCTCCAGCGATTCGTGCATCATCCGGCGCTGCTCGACCGGGTCGATGCCCATCATGTAGGCGTCCGACGGCAGAGCGCCGGGACCGGTACCGAACATCACCCGCCCGCGGGTCAGGTGATCCAGCAGCACCCAGCGGTCGGCCACCATCAGCGGGTGGTGGTAGGGCAGCGACACGACACCGGTACCCAGCCGGATGTGCTTGGTCCGCTCGGCCGCGGCGGCGATGAACACCTCCGGGCAGGCGATCAACTCATAGCCGCCCGAGTGATGTTCACCGAACCACGCTTCGTCGAAGCCCAGCCGGTCCAGCGCGACCACTCGCTCCATGTCGTATTCGAGTGCCGCCGTGGGCGATTGGCCGGTCGGGTGGAACGGTGTGATGAACACGCCGAAGTTCAGCGGGGCGAGTCATGACGGCTTCGACCCCCGACAGGAAGTCCAGCACCACCTCGTTGACCTGATCGGGGCGCTCCTGCTGCAGCCAGTGCCCGGCGCCGTCGATCATCACCTCGCGGTAGGGACCGGTCACCACCTCACGCGTGCGGTCGCGGCGCATGAAGCCCCCCACCGGATCGTCGGTGCCCGCGATGAACAACGCCGGCACCGAGATGGTGGCGGCCGGCGGGTCGGCCATGATCTCCCAGTTGCGGTCCAGGTTCCGGTACCAGTTCAGCCCGCCGGTGAAACCGGTGCGGGTGAACTCGGCGATGTAGTGGTCGAGTTCCTCGGCGCTGATCCAGTCCGGCAAGCCGTCGGGCTCGGGCAGCCGCTCGATGAAGCCCTCCGATCCGGGCGCGACCATCCGCATTGCGGCCGCCTGGTCATCCGGCGCGCGCAGGCCGGCGATCATCCGCCGCAGGGTTTTGGCCGGGTCGGCTGCCAGTTCGGCGTCGGCGACCCCGGGCTCTTGGAAATAGAGCATGTAGAAGAAGTTGTCGCCGAACAGCATGCGAAACGCCCGCGTCGGCGGGACCTGGGCGCGCGGCACCGGCGGGACGCTCAAGCCGACCACGGCCGCCACTCGCTCGGGATGTAGCTGCGCCGAGCTCCACACCACCGGGGCGCCCCAGTCGTGGCCGATGAGCACCGCCCGCTCGGCGCCGACGTCGTCGAGCAAACCGATCACGTCGGCGGACAAGTCGGCGATGTTGTAGTCGGAGATGTCGTCGGGCCGGCTGGACCCGCCGTAGCCGCGCTGATCCGGCGCCAGCACGTGGTAGCCGGCGGCGGCCAGCACCGGGATCTGGTGGCGCCACGAATACGCGAGTTCCGGAAAACCGTGAGCCAGCAGCACTACTGGTGCGCCGGGCTCACCTGCTTCGACAGTGCGCAACTGCACGCCGTTGGTCTCAATAATGCGCTCGGTGATCGGTACGCTATCGGGCACCGTCTCACCAAAGCACAGCCCCGGTCCTCCCGAAAGGTGTTGGGCCGTTAAGTGCGGCGTGATGACAATTATCGGGAACTGCCATTCGTTAATTGTGAGGCAGATCTAGCTGACGCCACATCTAGATGGTGGTGACCGGCTGCGGCTGAGCTGGCGATCCGCACGGGCGGTAACCTGGACTATTCCAGCTGCGTGTATTGGGAAGGACCTGGCCGGCGACGGCCGATGATTGATGAACCGGAAAAACGTGATCCGCACACTCACGGCGATCGCTGTGGTGTTGCTGCTTGGTTGGTCATTCTTTTACTTCAGCGATGACACCCGCGGCTTCAAGCCGGTCGATACCTCGGTGGCGATGGCCCAGATCAAGGGCGGCAACGTCAAGAGTGCGCAGATCGACGATCGCGAACAACAGGTGCGCTTGACGCTGAAAAAGGCCAGCAGCGGCACCGACGGGTCCGACAAGATCATCACGAAGTACCCGACCGGTTACGCGGTTCCCCTGTTCGACGCGTTGACCAGTAAAGACGCCCAGGTCAGCACCGTCGTCAACCAGGGCAGCATCCTGGGTTCGCTGCTGATCTACGTGCTGCCGTTGCTGCTGTTGGTCGGCCTGTTCATGATGTTTTCCCGCATGCAGGGCGGCGCCCGGATGGGCTTCGGCTTCGGCAAATCGCGGGCCAAGCAGCTGTCCAAAGACATGCCCAAGACCACCTTCGCCGACGTCGCCGGCGCCGACGAGGCGGTCGAGGAGCTCTACGAGATCAAGGACTTCCTGCAGAACCCGTCGCGGTACCAGGCGCTGGGCGCCAAGATCCCCAAGGGTGTACTGCTGTATGGGCCGCCGGGAACCGGCAAGACGCTGTTGGCCCGCGCTGTCGCGGGTGAGGCCGGCGTGCCGTTCTTCACGATCTCCGGGTCGGACTTCGTCGAGATGTTCGTCGGCGTCGGCGCTTCCCGCGTCCGCGACCTCTTCGAGCAGGCCAAGCAGAACACCCCGTGCATCATCTTCGTCGACGAGATCGACGCCGTCGGCCGCCAGCGTGGCGCGGGGCTGGGCGGTGGTCACGACGAGCGCGAGCAGACACTCAACCAGTTGCTGGTCGAGATGGACGGCTTCGGTGATCGCACCGGTGTCATCCTGATCGCGGCTACCAACCGGCCCGACATCCTCGACCCGGCGCTGCTCCGGCCCGGACGCTTCGACCGCCAGATTCCGGTGTCCAGTCCGGACTTGGCCGGTCGGCGCGCAGTGCTGCGCGTGCACTCCAAGGGCAAGCCGTTCGACCCTGACGTCGAATTCGACGGGCTGGCCAAGCGGACGGTCGGTATGACCGGCGCCGATCTGGCCAACGTCATCAACGAGGCGGCGCTGCTGACTGCCCGCGAGAACGGCACCGTGATCACCGGCGCCGCCTTGGAAGAGGCGGTGGACCGCGTGGTCGGCGGCCCGCGCCGCAAGAGCCGCATCATCAGCGAGCAAGAGAAGAAGATCACCGCCTATCACGAAGCCGGGCACACGCTGGCCGGCTGGGCGATGCCGGGTCTCGACCCGGTCTACAAGGTGACGATCCTGGCGCGGGGTAGCACCGGCGGCCACGCGCTGGCGGTACCCGAAGACGACAAGGGTCTGCACACCCGTTCCGAGCTGATCTCCAGGCTGGTGATGGCCCTGGGCGGGCGCGCCGCCGAGGAATTGGTGTTCCACGAGCCCACCACGGGTGCGGTGTCCGACATCGAGCAGGCCACCAAAATCGCGCGTGCCATGGTCACCGAATTCGGAATGAGCTCCAAACTCGGCGCGGTCAAGTACGGCACCGAACACGGTGACCCCTTCCTCGGCCGCACCATGGGCAACCAGGCCGACTACTCCCACGAAGTCGCCCGCGACATCGACGATGAGGTGCGCAAGCTCATCGAGACCGCGCACACCGAGGCCTGGGAGATTCTGACCGAATACCGCGACGTGCTGGACATTGTGGCCGGCGAGCTGCTGGAGAAAGAGACCCTGCACCGTGCCGAGTTGGCGACGATCTTCGCTGACGTCGAAAAGCGGCCACGGCTAACCCTTTTCGACGACTTCGGTGGTCGCGTCCCGTCCGACAAGCCGCCGATCAAAACACCCGGCGAGCTGGCCATCGAGCGCGGCGAGCCGTGGCCGAAACCGGCACCCGAACCGGCTTTCAAGGCCGCCATCGCGGCGGCCGCGCGCGACGCCGCGCAGGCCGAGGGCGATCGAGCCACCAACGGCGCCAACGGTTCTCACGGCGCGCCGGGTGGCCCCGACGGCCGTGCCGGTGCCGGGGCTGCACCGCACTCGACGCAACCTGACTACGGTGCACCGGCTGGCTGGCACGCTCCCGGCTGGCCGCCGCCGCAACAGCCGCCGGGCTACTGGTACCCGCCGCCGTCCTCGCCGCCGCCACCGCCGCACTGGGCGCAGCCACCGCACAACTACGGCGGCCAGCCCTATCCCCCTTACCCGCCGTATCCGCCGCCTGGCACCCCCGCACCGGAGGCCGGCCAGGCCGCTGACCCGCCGGCCCCGCCAGGCGCAGACCCGAGCCCGTCCAACCCGCCCAACCCGTCAGCACACGGCTGAACGAACGGGGTACCGATGGCCTCAACAGCACAGCCGAATTCCCGAACCGTGACCCTGAGCACCACGCCGGTCTTCGACCAGCCGCGTGCCGAGGCCGCGGTCCGCGAGTTGCTGTACGCGATCGGAGAGGACCCGGATCGACACGGCCTGGTGGACACCCCGGCCCGCGTCGCCCGCAGCTACCGGGAGGTGTTCGCCGGGCTCTACACCGATCCCGACGCGGTGCTGGACACCACGTTCGACGAGCAGCACGACGAGTTGGTGATGATCAAGGAGATCCCGCTGTACTCCACCTGCGAACACCACCTGGTGGCGTTTCACGGTGTGGCGCATGTCGGATACATTCCCGGTCACGACGGGCGGGTCACCGGGTTGTCGAAGATCGCGCGGCTGGTCGATCTGTACGCCAAGAGGCCGCAGGTGCAGGAGCGGCTCACGGCCCAGATCGCCGACGCCCTGATGCGCAAACTCGATCCGCGCGGAGTCATCGTCGTGATCGAGGCCGAGCACCTGTGCATGTCGATGCGAGGTGTCCGCAAGCCCGGAGCTATCACCACCACCTCGGCAGTGCGTGGACAGTTCAAGTCCGACAATGCATCTCGAGCTGAGGCGCTCGAACTGATCTTGCGCAAGTGAGCACGACGCGCGTCCAGGTGATGGGGGTGGTGAACGTCACCGACGACTCGTTCTCGGATGGCGGGCACTACCTGGATCCCGACCGCGCCGTCGAGCACGGCTTGGCGTTGGCCGCTGCCGGCGCGGCGATCATCGACGTCGGGGGCGAATCGACCCGGCCCGGCGCGGTTCGAATAGACCCTGCGGTGGAAGCCGCTCGCGTCGTCCCCGTCGTCAAAGAGATTGCATCGCACGGTATTACGGTCAGTATCGACACGATGCACGCCGGCATTGCACGGGCCGCGCTGGAAAACGGCGCCCAGATGGTCAACGACGTGTCCGGCGGGCGCGCCGATCCGGACATGGCCGGTCTGCTCGTCGAGGCCGGTGTGCCTTGGGTGCTGATGCATTGGCGATCGGTGTCGTCTGACCACCCGCACAAAACTCCGCGCTACCGCGACGTGGTGGCCGAAGTGCGCGCCGAGCTGCTCGCCAGCGTCGACGACGCCGTTGCCGCGGGCGTGGATCCGGCGAATCTGATCATCGACCCCGGCCTCGGATTCGCCAAGACGGGCCAACACAATTGGGCGTTGCTGCACGCCTTGCCGAAGCTGGTGGGCATCGGTGTCCCGGTTCTGGTCGGGGCGTCGCGGAAACGGTTCCTGGGCAGCTTGTTGGCCGGTCCCGACGGTGCGGTACGGCCACCGGACGGGCGGGAGACGGCCACCGCGGTGGTTTCGGCGTTGGCCGCACTGCATGGCGCATGGGGCGTGCGGGTGCACGATGTACGGGCATCGGTCGACGCGCTGCGGGTCGTCGAAGCGTGGACCCAAGGCGGGGCGGTCGAATCCGATGGCTGATCGAATTGAGTTGCGCGGCTTGATGGTTCGTGGCCGACATGGGGTCTTCGACCACGAGCGCGCCGACGGTCAGGATTTCGTGGTCGACATCACTGTCTGGATCGACTTGGTCGACGCCGCCGCCAGCGACGACTTGGCCGACACTTACGATTACGGCGTGCTGGCGCAGCGGGCGGCCGCTATTGTCGCCGGGCCTGCGCGCAATTTGATCGAAACGGTGGCCGGGGAGATCGCCGAGGATGTGATGAAAGACCAACGGGTGCACGCCGTCGAGGTGACGGTGCACAAGCCGCAGGCTCCGATCTCGCAAACCTTCGACGATGTGGCGGTGGTGGCCCGGCGGTCGCGGCGCGGGGGACGCGGCTCGGTGGTTCCTGCGGGAGGGGGAGTATGAGTCGCGCCGGCGACGATGCAGTGGGGGCACCCCCAGCCGCGCAGCGGCGAGGGGAACGCAGCGAGGGGGAGGGGCGGCGCCGATGAGTCAGGTGGTGTTGTCGATCGGATCCAACATCGGTGACCGGCTGGCCCGACTGCAGTCGGTCCTCGACCGGCTGGGCGAGGCGGTACAAGCGGTCTCGCCGGTGTATGAGACGGCGGCCTGGGGTGGTGTCGAACAGGGCCCGTTCCTCAACGCCGTGCTGATCGCCGAGGACGCGGCGCTCGACGGGCACGGTTGGTTGCGCCGCGCCCAGGAGATGGAGCAGGCGGCGGACCGAGTTCGCGGACAGCGTTGGGGCCCGCGCACTCTCGATGTGGACCTGATCAGCTGCCACCAGACCTCGGCGGCGGCCGGCGACACCGAAGTGATCTCCGTGGAGGACGGTCTGACGTTGCCGCATCCGCTGGCTCACTTGCGGGCCTTCGTGATGATTCCGTGGCTGGCCATCGACCCGGACGCGGAGCTGACGGTGGCCGGCGGAAAGCAGTCCGTCGCCAAGCTGCTCGCCCAGCTGGATCCGGCCGACCGCGCCGGCGTGCAACTGACCGGGCTGATACTCGAACCGCGCGGCGAGAGTCACCGAATCCGACTCGCCGTCGGGCACTTGATGGGTCCGACCCGCAAGCGTGACCTGACGGCCGCGGTGATCGGCACTGCGGTGGTCGGATACCTGCTGGTCGTGTTGCTCTACCGGTGGTTTCCACCGATCACCGTCTGGACGGGTCTGTCGCTGCTCGCGGTCGGCGTCGCCGAGGCGCTGTGGGGGCGTCACGTCCGGGCCAAGATCAGCGACGGTGAGATCGGCGACGGGCCCGGCTGGCTGCATCCGCTGTCGGTGGCCCGCAGCCTGGTCATCGCCAAAGCATCGGCCTGGGTCGGCGCGTTGGCGCTGGGGTGGTGGGTCGGGGTGCTGGTGTACTTGCTGCCGCGGCGGTCCTGGCTGAGGGTCGCCGGCGAAGACACCGCCGGCACGGCGGTGGCGGCGGTCAGCGCGCTGGCTTTGGTGGTTGCCGGGCTGTGGCTGCAACATTGCTGCAAGTCGCCGCCGGATCCGACCGAGCACGGCGAGGGCGCGGAAAATTAGCTCAGCTCGCTGACGACGTGAATCGCGCGGCGGCCCGAGGAGGAAGCGGGCAATTAGTCCAGGTGAGAATCGCCGAAGCACGGCGACACGCGGAGTGACCTCGGGCCGGTACAGTCGGGCCATGACCGATCTGTCCCGCGGCGCCCGGGTCCGGCGCGGCGGCCGCAGACCGGGTTGGGTGCTGCTGACGGCGTTGCTGGTGCTCGCAATCGGCGCCAGTTCTGCGCTGGTTTTCACCAACCGGGTGGAGCTCCTCAAGCTCGCCGTGATCCTGGCTCTGTGGGCCGCCGTCGTCGCTGCGTTCGTGTCGGTGATCTACCGGCGGCAAAGTGACGTGGATCAGGCCCGGGCGCGCGACCTGAAGCTGGTTTACGACCTGCAACTGGACCGCGAGATCTCGGCCCGCCGCGAGTACGAGCTCACCGTGGAGTCTCAGCTGCGTCGGGAGCTGGCCAGCGAATTGCGCGCGCACGACGCAGACGAGGTGTCGGCCTTGCGGGCCGAGTTGGCCGCGCTGCGCACCAACCTGGAGATTTTGTTCGACGCCGAACTCAGCGAGCGGCCGGCACTGGAGACCGAGCGCAGAACCGTGCGGGCTCACAGCGACTGGGATCGCGAACAGGACAGCACCCGCGAACGGGTCAATCGCGTCACCTCGGTGCGGGCCGAAGAGCCCGCTCGGCGCGCCGACGATAGCTCGATCATCGACGTGCCGGAGGAGCCGTTGGCCCCGCCTGCCGCGCCAGCCGGTCGCGGATGACTACCAGGCGGCGGCGTACGCCTACCAGCCCGTCGGCGCCCCCGAGCCGGGCCACGGGCCGCCGAGGAGGCCGACCGGGGTGCGCATCGGCCCCGGGGCGAGCGAGCCGCTCGGGCCCAGCAGGACGAGTCGACGCCACCCACCGGTTGGGCCGCGCAGTCGGCAGCACCCGCGAGCGGGGCGGAGCGCCAGCCTGAGGGCCGCTGGGCCCCGCGGGAGCAACCGCCGGAGGCCAACGGCTGGGCTGCGCCGCCGGGAGCATCGCCCGCGGGCGCGGGCGAGCGGTACGAGCCACCCCAACCCCCGCGCCGTTCACACCGGCGGCAGGAGGCGGCGCCAGTTGCACCCGAGCCGCGGTTTACGCCGCCGCCCATGCCGCCCGAGCCGCCGCCGGAACAGCAGCGGCCGGAGTGGTCGGCGCCGACTGAGGCGCCGCGGCATCAAGAAACGCCCGCCGGTTGGCAGCCGGTGAGCTCAGAAGGTCAATGGCTGCCGCCCGGCGCACCGGGCAGCAATTGGAATCCCGAATCGGGTGACACCTCAGGCGGGAGGCCTTGGAAGTATCACAATGCCCCGTCCGCGGCGTCACCGCCGCCGGTTGAGCGGCGTGGCCGCCATTCCAGCGTCGCCGACCCGGCGGACCAGATCGGCGAGTCCGAAGCCGACTGGCGCGAGCCGGGTCGTCGGGCGCGGGCCCGTCATTCCGCTGACTACTCCGGGTATCCCGACTCCGGCCTCGGCGAACCCGAGACGCCGGCGCCGGCGATGTCGCCGCCACCGCCGCCCTTGTCGCCACCGCCACCGGCACCACTTGACCGGGAGCCGGCGATGTCGCCACCCCCGCCCGCCCGGCATCGCACCACCGATCCGTTGGACACCGACTCGCCGCCCTCCGGCGGCCAGTCCGTCGCCGAGTTGCTGGCGCGGCTGCAAACCAGCCCGTCCGGAGGCGGCCGGCGCCGTCGCCGCGAGGACTGAGGCGAAGGCCACAGGCCAACGGCGATGTTGCCGCGGTAGAGTCTTAGCGACCGTCCGGTACCCGCATCGCGGGACTGGAACGAACCAAGAGAGTTGTGAGGGTCGTCTGCGATGGTGCAGTTCGACGGATTGCGCCCCGCCCGGCTCAAGGTGGGGATCATCTCCGCCGGCCGGGTGGGAACGGCGTTGGGTGTCGCGCTGGAACGCGTCGACCACGTCGTGGTGGCCTGCAGCGCCGTCTCCCGAGCGTCGCGGCAGCGTGCCGAGCGCTGGTTGCCCGACACTCCGGTATTGCCGGTGCCCGATGTCGCCGGCAACGCCGAGCTGCTGCTGCTGGCCGTGCCGGACACCGAGCTTTCGGCCCTGGTTTCGGGGTTGGCCGCCACGGCGGCGGTGCGGCCGGGCACCATCGTCGCGCACACCTCGGGCGCCAACGGCGTGGCCGTGCTGGCACCGTTGAGCAAGCAGGACTGCATACCTCTCGCCATTCATCCGGCGATGACGTTCACCGGCTCCGAGGAGGACATCTCCCGGCTGCCGGACACCTGCTTCGGGATCACTGCGGCCGACGAGGTCGGTTACGCGATCGCGCAATCGCTGGTACTGGAGATCGGCGGTGAGCCGTTCCGGGTCCGCGAGGAAGCGCGGACGCTGTATCACGCCGCGTTGGCGCACGCCGGCAACCACATCGTCACGGTGCTCGCCGACGCCCTGGACGCCTTGCGGGCCGCGTTGACCGGAAGCGAACTGCTCGGTCAGCAGCTGGTCGACGACCAACCCGGGGGTATCGCCGAACGGATACTCGGCCCGCTGGCCCGCGCGGCGCTGGAGAACACCCTGCGCCGAGGGCAGGCGGCGCTGACCGGACCGGTCGCGCGCGGCGATGCCGGCGCGATCGCCGGCCACCTGGACGCGCTGGCGGCGGTCGACGCGGACCTGGCCCACGCCTACCGGGTGAACGCGCTGCGCACCGCGCAGCGCGCGCACGCGCCCGACGAGGTCCGCCAAGTCCTTGAAGGCTCGGCGCGATGACGCTCAACAGGCCGCCGAAGTTCAGCCCCGGCGAACTCAACGTGTATTCGAGCCCCGATGATGTCGGTGAGGTCAGCCGTGCGCTGCGCCACACCGGTCGCCGGGTGATGTTGGTGCCGACCATGGGCGCGCTGCACGACGGACACCTTGCGCTGGTCCGCGCGGCCAAGCGGGTGCCCGGCTCGGTGGTGGTGGTGTCGATCTTCGTCAACCCGTTGCAATTCGGAGCTGACGAGGACCTCGACGCCTACCCGCGCATCCTCGACGGCGATCTGGCGCTGTTGCGCGGTGAAGGGGTTGAAATAGCCTTCACCCCAAGCGTTGCGGCAATGTATCCCGACGGCCCGCGTACCGCCGTACACCCGGGTCCGCTGGGATCCGAACTCGAAGGAGCCGCCCGGCCCACTCATTTCGGCGGGATGCTGACCGTGGTGCTGAAGCTGCTGCAGATCGTGCGCCCTGACCGGATCTTCTTTGGAGAGAAGGACTATCAGCAGCTGGTGTTGGTGCGGCAGATGGTCGCACGACCTCAATGTCGATACTCGGGTGATCGGCGTACCGATCGTGCGCGAACTGGATGGCCTGGCGATGTCGTCGCGCAACCGCTACCTCGATCCCGAGCAACGCGAACTTGCCGGCGTGCTGTCGGCCGCACTGCTGGCCGGGACGCACGCTGCATCCGGTGGTGTCGATGCGGCGCTGCAGGCGGCCCGTGCCGTGCTGTCGGAGGTACCGGCGATCGACGTGGATTATCTGCAGGTGCGCGACCCGGAACTCGGGCCCGCACCGCTGCACGGCCCTGCGCGGCTGCTCGTTGCCGCCCGGCTGGGTACCACCAGACTGCTCGACAATGTCGCGATTGAAATCAGCACTACCGTCGGCGCCGACGGGCGAGAGCCCGCGGTTACCGGCGATCGGACCCGCCCGGCGACGATGCGGGCCGTGCAGCCGGCCGGAGGTGGGGGTCCCCCCGCTTGCGGGGGCGAGCCGGGCAATCGGACCCTCGAAATACCCTGGAGGAACTGATGTTACGAACGATGCTCAAATCCAAGATCCACCGGGCGACCGTCACCCAGGCCGACCTGCACTACGTCGGCTCGGTGACGATCGACGCCGACTTGATGGATGCGGCCGACCTGCTCGAGGGCGAACAGGTGACCATCGTCGACATCGACAACGGCGCCCGGCTGGTCACCTACGCGATCACCGGTGAGCGCGGTAGCGGTGTGATCGGAATCAACGGGGCCGCAGCGCATCTCGTACACCCCGGTGACTTGGTGATCCTGATCGCCTACGCGACGATGGAAGACGCCGAGGCGCGCAGCTACCAGCCCAGGATCGTCTTCGTCGACGGGGACAACCGGTCCGTCGATCTCGGCCACGATCCGGCGTTCGTGCCTGCCGACGCAGGCGAGCTGGTCTCGCCGCGATGAAGGTTCGATAACCGTGCTGCTGGCGATCGACGTTCGCAATACCCATACCGTTGTCGGACTGCTTTCCGGCTCCAAGGAGCACGCGAAGGTGGTGCAGCAGTGGCGGATTCGCACCGAGTCCGAAGTCACCGCCGATGAACTGGCGTTGACCATCGACGGTCTGATCGGTGAGGACTCCGATCAGCTCACCGGCGCGGCCGCGCTGTCGACGGTTCCCTCGGTGCTGCACGAGGTCCGGGTGATGCTCGAGCAGTACTGGCCGTCGGTGCCGCACGTGCTGATCGAACCCGGGGTCCGCACCGGGATTCCGCTGCTGGTCGACAACCCGAAAGAAGTCGGCGCCGATCGAATCGTCAACTGCCTCGCGGCTTTTCAGAAGTACGGGACCGCCGCCATCGTGATCGACTTCGGCTCGTCGATCTGCGTGGACGTGGTGTCCGCCAAAGGTGAATTCCTGGGCGGCGCTATCGCCCCGGGTGTGCAGGTCTCCTCTGACGCTGCTGCGGCGCGCTCAGCTGCGTTACGCCGGGTCGAGCTGGCCCGGCCGCGTTCTGTGGTCGGCAAGAACACCGTCGAATGCATGCAGGCGGGCGCGGTTTTCGGTTTCGCCGGGCTGGTCGACGGTCTGGTCCAACGCATCCGCGACGACGTGGAAGGGTTCGCCAGCGACCTAGGGGATCGGGTCAACGTGGTGGCCACCGGCCACACTGCGCCGCTGCTGCTGGCGGAACTGAATTCGGTGGATCACTACGACCAGCATCTGACCCTGCACGGGCTGCGGCTGGTGTTCGAACGCAACCGGGACAGCCAGCGCGGACGGCTCAAGACGGCGCGCTGAGGAGGCAATAGCGTCCACGCACCGATGACTTAAGCTGGCAGGTCGTGAACGCCGGCGGCCAGGATCATTCCCAGGATCCTTCTGAGGACATTCCCGAGCAGTTCCGGATCCGCCGGGACAAGCGGGCTCGTCTATCGGCTGAGGGCCGTGACCCCTACCCCGTCGAAGTCGGCCGCACCCACACGCTGGCGCAGATCCGTGCCGCCTACCCGGACCTGCCTGCCGACTCGACCACCGGTGACGTCGTCGGTGTCGCCGGCCGGGTGGTGTTCGCCCGCAATTCGGGCAAGCTGTGTTTTGCGACACTCCAAGAGGGTGACGGCACCCAGCTCCAGGTGATGCTCAGCCTCGCCAGCGTCGGTGCCGAGGCGCTCGATGCGTGGAAGGCCGACGTCGATATCGGCGACATCGTCTGCGTGCACGGAGAGGTGATCAGCTCGAAGCGCGGCGAGCTGTCCGTACTCGGCGATAGCTGGCAGATGGCATCCAAGGCGCTGCGGCCGCTGCCGGTGGCCCACAAAGAGATGAGCGAAGAGTCGCGGGTGCGGCAGCGCTACGTCGACCTGATCGTCCGTCCGCAGGCACGCACGGTCGCCTGGCAGCGGATCGCCGTCATGCGCGCGATACGGACCGCGCTGGAGCAACGTGGGTTTCTCGAAGTCGAGACGCCGATGTTGCAGACTTTGGCCGGCGGTGCGGCGGCCCGGCCGTTCGTCACGCACTCCAATGCGCTCGACATGGATCTGTACCTTCGGATCGCACCAGAACTGTTCCTCAAGCGATGCGTCGTCGGCGGGTTCGACAAGGTCTTCGAACTTAATCGGGTGTTCCGAAACGAAGGAGCCGATTCCACCCATTCCCCCGAATTTTCCATGCTGGAGACCTACCAGGCGTATGGAACATATGACGAATCTGCGATCGTCACCCGCGAGCTTATTCAACAGGTGGCTGACGAGGCGATCGGCACTCGACAACTGTCGCTGCCCGACGGCAGTGTCTATGACATCGACGGAGAATGGGCGTCGATACAAATGTATCCGTCGCTATCCGAAGCACTCGGCGAAGAGATCACACCAAACACCACGGTTCAACGCTTAGCGGGCGATCGCCGAGTCGCTCGGTGTCGAGGTGCCGCCCGACCGCGGATATGGGCACGGCAAGCTGGTCGAAGAATTATGGGAACATGCTGTGGGCGCAGGCTTGAGCGCGCCCACCTTTGTCCGGGATTTTCCGGTAGAGACAACGCCTTTGACGCGTCAGCACCGCAGCATCCCGGGCGTTACCGAGAAGTGGGACCTCTATATCCGGGGTGTCGAGTTGGCCACCGGATATTCGGAATTAATCGATCCGGTGGTGCAACGTGAGAGGTTCGCTGAACAGGCGCGAGCCGCCGCGGCCGGTGACGACGAGGCGATGGCGCTCGACGAGGATTTTCTCGCCGCCTTGGAGTACGCTATGCCGCCGTGCACCGGAACCGGAATGGGTATCGATCGGTTGTTGATGGCTTTGACCGGTCTGTCAATTAGAGAGACAGTATTGTTTCCGATTGTTCGCCCGCATAGCAACTGAACCCCAGCTATCGTGGGTGTATTGAATACCGCGCCTTCCTATGGCAGATTGATGCACACGGGGGCGTTTCAACGGCGTGCACAGTCAGTGCTCAAGAAGAAAGCGTGAGGCTCAGCCAATGGCGAAAAAAGTGACCGTCACCCTAGTCGATGATTTCGACGGTGAGGGTGCCGCCGATGAAACCGTCGAATTCGGCCTCGACGGCGTGACCTATGAGATCGACCTTTCGGCCAAAAATGCCACGAAACTGCGCAACGACCTGAAGCAGTGGGTCGAAGCCGGCCGTCGGGTCGGCGGTCGCCGGCGTGGACGTTCCAGCGCCGGGCGCGGCCGCGGCGCCATCGACCGCGAGCAGAGCGCGGCAATCCGGGAATGGGCCCGTCGCAACGGCCACAACGTGTCGACCCGGGGCCGTATCCCGGCCGACGTCATCGACGCATTCCACGCCGCGACCTGACCGGCGGGCCAACACAGCGCGCGACTGTCAACAGAGCCGGACCAGCACCGAACAGGGCTGGTCCGGCTTTCGCTGGTGGCGAACTGATCGCCCACCGAGCCGGGAAACGTTTTGCCGTTTTGCCGCGTTGCTCCTATTACGGCTGTGTGAAAGCCGGGTATATGCGTGACGGCGTATTGGACCGCAAGGTAGGAAGCCCGGCGAGCCGCCCACTACAGTGGATGGCAGGGCGGCGCCCGATTTGGGTACGGGATGTCGTCGACTGTACCGATGGTGAGGGAGAGCAGGTAACCACCGATGTTCGAAAGATTTACCGACCGTGCCCGCAGGGTCGTCGTCCTGGCGCAAGAAGAGGCCCGGATGCTCAACCACAACTACATCGGCACCGAGCACATCCTGTTGGGTCTTATTCACGAAGGCGAAGGCGTAGCCGCTAAGTCGCTGGAGTCGCTGGGCATCTCGCTGGAGGGCGTCCGCAGCCAGGTCGAGGAGATCATCGGCCAGGGCCAGCAGGCCCCGTCCGGGCACATCCCGTTCACTCCACGCGCCAAGAAGGTGCTCGAGCTGAGCCTGCGCGAGGCGCTGCAGCTGGGCCACAACTACATCGGCACCGAGCACATCCTGCTCGGCCTGATCCGTGAGGGCGAAGGCGTGGCCGCCCAGGTCCTGGTCAAGCTGGGCGCCGAGCTGACCCGAGTGCGCCAGCAGGTGATCCAGCTGCTGTGCGGCTACCAGGGCAAGGAGACCGCCGAGGCCGGCACCGGCGGCCGCGGTGGCGAGTCCGGCAGCCCGTCCACCTCGCTGGTGCTCGACCAGTTCGGCCGCAACCTGACCGCGGCCGCGATGGAAGGCAAGCTCGACCCGGTCATCGGCCGCGAGAAGGAAATCGAGCGGGTGATGCAGGTGCTGAGCCGGCGCACCAAGAACAACCCGGTGCTGATCGGTGAGCCCGGCGTCGGTAAGACCGCCGTCGTCGAGGGCCTGGCGCAGGCCATCGTGCACGGCGAGGTCCCCGAGACGCTGAAGGACAAGCAGCTCTACACCCTGGACCTGGGATCGCTGGTGGCGGGCAGCCGCTACCGCGGTGACTTCGAGGAGCGCCTGAAGAAGGTGCTCAAGGAGATCAACACCCGCGGCGACATCATCCTGTTCATCGACGAGCTGCACACGCTGGTCGGTGCGGGTGCCGCCGAGGGCGCGATCGACGCGGCGTCGATCCTGAAGCCCAAGCTGGCCCGTGGCGAACTGCAGACCATCGGTGCCACCACGCTCGACGAGTACCGCAAGTACATCGAGAAGGACGCCGCGCTGGAGCGCCGCTTCCAGCCGGTTCAGGTCGGCGAGCCGACGGTGGAGCACACCATCGAGATCCTCAAGGGGCTGCGGGACCGCTACGAGGCGCACCACCGGGTGTCCATCACCGATTCGGCGATCGTGGCCGCGGCGACTCTGGCCGACCGCTACATCAACGACCGGTTCCTGCCGGACAAGGCGATCGACCTGATCGACGAGGCCGGTGCCCGGATGCGGATTCGCCGGATGACCGCTCCGCCAGACCTGCGTGAGTTCGACGAGAAGATCGCCGAAGCCCGCCGCGAGAAGGAGTCCGCGATCGACGCGCAGGACTTCGAGAAGGCGGCCAGCCTGCGTGATCGCGAAAAGCAACTGGTGGGCCAGCGGGCTGAGCGCGAAAAGCAGTGGCGTTCAGGCGATCTCGACGTGGTCGCCGAGGTGGACGACAACGAGATCGCCGAGGTGCTCGGCAACTGGACCGGCATCCCGGTGTTCAAGCTCACCGAGGCCGAGACCACCCGGTTGCTGCGCATGGAAGACGAGATGCACAAGCGGATCATCGGCCAGGAGGACGCGGTCAAGGCCGTGTCGAAGGCGATCCGTCGTACCCGCGCCGGGCTGAAGGACCCCAAGCGGCCGTCGGGCTCGTTCATCTTCGCCGGGCCGTCCGGTGTCGGTAAGACCGAGCTGTCCAAGGCGCTGGCGAACTTCCTGTTCGGCGACGACGACGCGCTCATCCAGATCGACATGGGCGAGTTCCACGACCGGTTCACCGCGTCGCGGTTGTTCGGCGCCCCGCCGGGATACGTCGGCTACGAGGAGGGCGGCCAGCTCACCGAGAAGGTGCGGCGCAAGCCGTTCTCGGTGGTGCTGTTCGACGAGATCGAGAAGGCGCACCAGGAGATCTACAACAGCCTGTTGCAGGTGCTCGAGGACGGCCGGCTGACCGACGGGCAGGGCCGCACGGTCGACTTCAAGAACACCGTGCTGATCTTCACCTCCAACCTCGGCACGTCCGACATCTCCAAGGCGGTCGGTCTGGGCTTCACCCAGGGCGGCGGCGACAACAACTACGAGCGGATGAAGCAGAAGGTCAACGACGAGCTGAAGAAGCACTTCCGGCCGGAGTTCCTCAACCGCATCGACGACATCATCGTCTTCCACCAGCTGACTCGCGACGAGATCATCCAGATGGTCGACCTGATGATCGGCCGGGTCGAAAAGCAGCTGAAGGGCAAAGACATGGCGATGGAGCTCACCGACAAGGCCAAGTCGCTGCTGGCCAAGCGCGGCTTCGACCCGGTGCTGGGTGCTCGCCCGCTGCGGCGCACCATCCAGCGCGAGATCGAGGACCAGCTGTCCGAGAAGATCCTGTTCGAGGAGATCGGTCCGGGCCAGATTGTCACCGTGGACGTCGACAACTGGGACGGCGAGGGTGCCGGAGAGGACGCGGAGTTCACCTTCACCGGTGCCCGCAAGCCGGCCGAGCCACCGAGCCGGACCTGGCCAAGGCCGGGGCTCACGCTGCCGGCGGCCCGGCGGACGACCGCGCAGTAGCGGCAAGGACAACCGGATGGGCGGTCACCGACCGGGTGGCCGCCCATTTCTCGTCCACTGTGAATCGCCGCGCGATGGCGCAGCCCGGGGATCCGGGCACCCACCACGGCACAGAACCTTTGGCCAGCGGCCAACTTCACACCGCAGGCTAGGCTGCGGCGATAGATTTAGCGGATCCCGAACGACAGCTCGCCCTTGCTACTGGAAGGTGACGCGAAAACACGCGACAAGGCATCAATCACCCTGCGAGAAAGCACAAGGTAGGGGCCACATGACGACGTCGTCACGAATTTTTCCAGCCGCTGCGTTGGCTGGGGCTGCAGCTTCGGCAATGATTGGCGTCGCGATCGTCTCGGTGCCGCGCGCACAGGCAGATACGAGGATTACGGTCCCTGGTGCCGGACCGCTTTACGAACCGAACTTCATCACTGAGTTGCCCTACCTCGGTCAGCATTACCTTAAAGGCGGCATTCCTGGGCCAAGTTCTGTGTCAATTCTGCAGGGGTACGACCTACTCAACCACGCCATCGGGGAGAACTGGTTCCCCGGCAGTACGGCTCAGGTTGTCGACTACCCGGCCAGTGTTGGCATCCTGAGCGGCAGCTTGGCTGCTCCCACTGCGAACGAAGCTATCGCCACGGGACAGCAGGAACTCAATGACCAGATCATGAATGCGGTTGCCAACGGTAACGGATCCCCGGTGGACATTGCGGCGCTGTCCGAGGGAACCATTGTTGTCGACCGTGAGTTGGCTTACCTGGCAACTGACCCGAGCGCTCCGCCGGCCAATGACCTACAGTTCGCCATGTTCTCCAACCCCGAGCTCGGCTTTGCGGGCACCTACCTGCCGATTGGGACCACCGTACCTGTGGCGAATTACACGGTCGGGGATCTACCTGACACTCAGTACGACGTCAGCGTGGTGTTCGGCCAGTACGATTTCTGGGGCGATCCGCCTGACCGACCTTGGGATCTCCTGGCGGATTTGAACTCGGTATTCGGGGCGTTGGATGTCCACGTCGTGCCGATGTTGTTGGCCGGTTAGCGTGGCGCGTATCAGCGCGAAGACCTGCTTGGCGACCTGCAGCATCCAACTGGTCGACGCTCGGCCCGTGATCGCGAGGCCAGTTCAGTTGGAAGCTCACCACCCACGGCTGTCCGGTGCGGTCGACCGCATACCAGCTGAACGTCAGGTCACCCGGCAGGCCGCCGGCTTTCGCGCCGATGTAGGGCCATCGCGCGCGATCCAGGTTGATACCCGGAGCGGCCGCCAGGATCTGCTTGACGGGCGCGGCTTTGCCGACCGCGCCGGCCTGCAGCGCCACGTGCACTCGGCAGATATCTTCGGCGCTGCCATACCATTCCGCGCCGTATTCCGAGGCCGGCACGTGGGCGCGCATCGGATCCGGTTGATAGGTACGGGAATTGGCTTGCTGTAGCAGCTGGGCGCGCGCCTGCGGCGTGGCCTGCTGCCACTGCTCGCGGACGTCCGGCTGACCCCAGGCGACGGAGAACAACTCGTACATGGTCGGGAAACGGCGTCATGCGCGGCCGGATCGTGATGGCCGGTCGTTGGCCAGCGCGCTCTCGACGGCCTGGGTGCCGACCTTTCCGATCAGCATGTCGGTGGCCATGTTGTCGCTGGTGGCGATCATCTTCTCGGCGGCGGTGCGCACCGAAATATGGGCTCCCACCGGCAATTCCATTCCGGAACCGACGGCCTTGCCCTTGTCGGTGACGGTCAGTTGGTCGTCCCAGGACACCGTTCCGGCCTTGATCGCATCCGCCACGGCATAGAGCACGTACAACTTGAAGATCGACGCCAACGGGAGTGACATCGCGGTGTTGGTGCCGGCTACCCGATCGCATTGGCCGTCGTTGACCTTGGCGACCTGCCACGAGTAGCGGGCGCCGGTCTTGCTCAGTGCGGTGTCGACGTCACGCCACGAGGAGATCGTCGGGGCTTGGCGTGGTGACGTCGAACCCGTCGACCAATGTGTCGTCGGCGGTGTGTATCCGGATGTCTTGCCGCGCGCCGTAGGACGTGATCAGCTGCAGCGTGGCCGCGCCCGCTCTGATGTCGACGCCGCTCGAGCGTGAACGGACGGTCCCACCAGAGCTTTTCCATGGTGGTCTGTGACCGGCTTGACCATGTTCGGCGCGGCAAGGGTGCGCGACTCCGATCGGGCCGATCGGCCAGTCGGAGTTCAGCATGTCCAGGGTCTGCTGGGCCCGCAGACCGGCCGGGGTGCTCATGTCGATCTGCCGGCCGGCGCCCGCCGCGTTGGCGGACGGCGTCGGCGGCGGGGCGCAACCCGGGCGCCAGGGCGGCGACCAACGCGGCGGCGGCCGTCAGTGCCGCGACGCGGTGCCGGACCCGGCGCGGGCTACGCCTGCGTGGCCGGATCCGGCAACGTCTAACACAACCTCGAATTCCAGCAGCGACGCGCCGGTCGCCACCGGGTTGGCCCGGTGGCCGGCGTGCGCCTCGATAGCGGGCCCGGTCGCCCACGCCTGGAACGCCTCTTCGGACTCCCACTGGGTCACCACGAAGTACCGGTCTTCGCCCTTGACCGGGCGAAGCAGCTGAAAGCCGAGGAAGCCCGGCGAGTTCTCGACCGCGTGCGCGCGATGGGCGAACCGCTTCTCCAGTTCGGGGCCCGCGTCCGCGGGCACCTCGATTGCGTTGATCTTCACCACTGGCATGGCGCAAGGCTACCGTGCCGCCGGTGGGATCCGAGCCGCGCAAGATAGTGCATGGCCGCGATCTGCTGACCCATCGTGGTGGACGGGGCGACCCGGTGGTGCTGGTGCACGGCCTGATGGGCCGCGGCAGCACCTGGTCGCGTCAGCTGCCGTGGCTGACCCGGCTGGGCGCCGTCTACACCTACGACGCACCCTGGCACCGCGGTCGTGACGTCGCCGACCCGTACCCGATCAGCACCGAACGGTTCGTGGCCGACCTGGGTGACGCGGTGGCCGCGCTGGGCGCGCCGGCACGGTTGGTCGGGCACTCGATGGGCGCGCTGCACTCCTGGTGTCTGGCCGCCGAGCGTCCCGACCTCGTCTCGGCGCTGGTGGTCGAGGACATGGCACCGGACTTCCGGGGCCGCACCACCGGCCCGTGGGAGCCGTGGCTGCATAATCTGCCGGTCGAATTCGACTCTGCCGAGCAGGTATTCGCCGAATTCGGGCCGGTCGCCGGCCAGTACTTCCTGGAGGCGTTCGATCGGACCTCGACCGGTTGGCGGCTGCACGGCCACACCGTCGCGGTGGATCGAGATCGCGGCCGAGTGGGGCACCCGCGACTACTGGGCGCAGTGGCGCGCGGTGCGGTCACCCGTGCTGCTGATCGAGGCCGGCAATCGGTCACTCCAGCCGGCCAGATGCGTTCGATGAACGAAACCGGCTTACCGCGACAGAGTATTTGCACGTTGCCCGACGCCGGGTCACCTGGTTCACGACGAGGCGCCGCAGCTATATCGGCAGGCGGTGCAGACGTTTTTCGCTGCGCGCTAGATCCCTTCTCCGACCAACGCGAACCGCCCATCGACCGTCTGTACCACCAAGCCGTCGGCGAGCAGTGAATTCAGCGCCCGGTCGCGTTGCTCGGTGTCCGTCAGCCACGCGACATCCAGCTCGGCGCGCGTGACCGGAAACTCGCTGTCTCGCAGCACATCCATCAGCCGGCCGCGAACCTGGCGGTCTGTTCCGGCGTAGCCCTGCGGCGCGCCGCGCCGGACCCTCAGCGGGAGGGTAGCCGGCCTGCCGCCACCGGCAGCCACTGAGGGGACACAGCCCACATCGCGGTGTGCGCGCCGTGCACACGGTGGCGCCGAGTTCCATGAGCGCCGCCGAAAACCGGTGCGCCGAAGGATCATTGGGCAGCAGCGCGGCGACGTCGGCGTGATCACGGACTGTCGACGCCGCGGCAGCGTCGGCGCGGCCGTGCACGGCGCGGGCCACCACCCGACGCACATTGGTGTCCACCACCGGCACCGGCTGACGGTAGGCAAAGCACGCGATCGCGCGGGCGGTGTAGCTGCCCACCCCGGGCAGCGTCAGCAGGATGTCGACGTCGTCGGGAACCACGTCGCCGTAGTCGCGGGCGATCACGGTCGCGCACTCGTGCAGACGTTTGGCCCGCCGTGGATAGCCCAGCTTGCCCCAAGCCCGCACCACGTCGGCCGCACTGGCCGCCGCCGTCGCCGATGCCGTCGGCCAGCGCTGCACCCAGTCGCACCAGATCGGCAGCACCCGCGACACCGGCGTCTGCTGCAACATGAACTCGCTGACCAGGATTTGCCACGGCGGTGACACCGGCTTCGCGCCACGGCAGGTCGCGCCGGCACCGGTCGTACCAGTCGAGAAGTTCACTTGGCGTTGGTGAGAGCTTCATGGCCGGCTGCGGCAGAATGTTCGCCATGCCCAATACCAACCCGATAACCGCGTGGAAAGCACTCAAAGAGGGTAACGAGCGGTTCGTCGCCGGCCGGCCTGAGCACCCGAGCCAAAGCGTGGAGCACCGAGCCAGCCTGGCCGGCGGCCAAAAGCCGACCGCGGCGCTGTTCGGCTGCGGGGACAGCCGAGTGGCCGCCGAGATCATCTTCGATCAGGGGCTTGGCGACATGTTCGTGGTCCGGACGGCCGGGCATGTCATCGACTCCGCGGTGCTGGGCTCGATCGAGTTTGCGGTGACCGTGCTCGGTGTACCGCTGATCGTGGTCTTGGGGCACGACAGCTGCGGGGCGGTGAAGGCGACGCTGGCCGCGCTTGACGACGGCGCGCTGCCCGGCGGTTATGTGCGCGACGTGGTCGAGCGGGTCGCTCCGTCGATCCTGCTGGGCCGCCGTGAGGGCCTGACCCGGCCCGACGAGTTCGAGGCCCGCCATGTCGCCGAGACCGCCGCGCAATTGCGGGCCCGCTCGACGGCGATTGCCGAAGCGGTGAACGCGGGCAAGCTGGCGATCGTCGGCGCCACCTACAGCTTGGCCGACGGGCGGGTGGTGCTGCGCGACGCGATCGGCGATATCGGGGAAGAGCCCTAGACCGGATAACGCGGTGTGACGACGCCGTGGTCGTAGGCGTACACGATCGCCGCGGCGCGGTCGCGCAAATCCAGCTTGACGAAGATCCGGCCGATGTGGCTTTTCACGGTCAGCTCGGAAATGCATAGCTCCTCGGCGATTTCGGCGTTGGAGCGGCCCTGGCCGATGAGCCTGAGCACGTCGCGTTCGCGGGCGGTCACCTCGCTCACGGTGTCGGATCGGTGGTCTCCGGCAACCCGGCGATAAGTGGTCAGCACCCGGGACGTGACCGCCGGATCGAGGTAGCTGTCGCCCAGGGCGACCGCGCGAACCGCGCGGATCAGCTCCTCGGCCGATGAATCCTTGAGCACGAAACCCGATGCCCCCGCACGCAGTGCGCCAGAAAGCAATTCGTCGTCGTTGAAGGTCGTCAACGCCAGCACCGGGGGAGAACCGGTCGCGGAGAGTCTGCGGGTGGCCTCGATACCGTCGACGCGTTTCATCCGCAGATCCATCACCACCACATCGGGTTGATGCTGCGCCACCGCGTCTGGAACCTCATCGCCGTCGCTGCATTCGGCGACGATGACGAAGCCGTCCTTGCGCCGCAGGATCCGTCGCAGCCCGGAGCGAACCAGTTCCTGGTCGTCGACGAGTAGCACGGTGATCTCGGAGGTGGTCATCTCAGAGCGGACACCGTCGCGAACGTTGGCTCGGATCGGACAACGGAATTTCGACGCGTACCGACCACGCTTGCGAGCATCGGCCGGCATCGATGACGCCACCGAGCAGTTCGACTCGTTGGCGCATACCTGGCAGACCCCGGCCATCGCGCGCAGTCGGTACATCAGGCACTCGCACCGGCAGGTCGTTGACGACCGACAGCACTACGACCGACGGCGAAATCGCCAGATCCACTTGTGCTTTGGACGTGGGCGCGTGTTTCGCGATGTTGGCCAACGACTCCTGGGTGATGCGGTACAGTGCCAGCCCGACCGCCGCCGATACCCGGCCGGGTTCGCCATCGGTGTCCAGCGTGACCGGCATCCCGGCCTGCACGAAATCCTCGACCAGAGCTGGGATATCGGCGATACCGGGTTCGGGCGCCATCGCTGGCGAAGAACCTCCAGTCGGACCGGCCTCGAGCAGCCCCACCGTGCGCCGGATATCGGCCATCGACTGGCGGCCCAGGCGCTCGGCGTCGACCAGCGCCTCGACGGCGTCGTCGATGTCACCGTCTTGCTGTAGTGCGCGCCGCGCGCCGGTCACATGCAACAACGTCACGGACAGCGAGTGCGCAATGACGTCATGCACCTCGCGGGCAATCCTGCGCCGCTCGTCGGCGGCGGCGTGCTCGGCGAGATCGGCTTGCATCTCCTGCTGTTGGACCAGCAGTTGGTGCTGGGTCCGCATCTGGAAGCCGGCCAGCCAGCCGATAGCGACGAAGCCCAGATACAGCGCGATACCGTCGAGACGGTGAGCCGCCGACGCGGCCAGCAACAGCGTCACCGCGCACGCAAAGGCAAGTACCCCCCACCGCGGCCGGGTCAGCGACGCAACGCATCCCATCATCAACACCAAAAGCAACGGAGCGAAGTCGGTAGCGACGGGGGTCGACGTGGCGAACAGCAGGATGGCGGCGGCCGTCCACCACGTCAGCGCAACCATGGCCGGGGTGAACTTGGGTCCGAGGAGTTTGATGAGCCCGAACTGCCCGAGGGCCACCAGGGCCGCGACTGCGACGGCCGGCAAGTCTGCTCTGGGGCGTTGTACGGTCGACCCGATCAAGATGAGAATCATGGCCGATTGCATCATCACCACGAACAGCCACGAATACTGTTCGGGGATCGCCTCTGCGTGTTTCCGAAGCCATGCGTGCGCAAGCTCGGTCGTCCGCGTCATCGGCTCATCGTAGAAGGGATCGGCGCCGCTGACATCATGCCGCAGGCGGACTTCACCTCCGACCGCAGTAGGAGGCCGAAAACCGAACCGCGGCACGATGTCGTGGCGATCGGACTTTCCTAGCGTCATACCCATGACATGGGCAGAACACCACGAGCGGATGGCCTTCATGGCCGACCTGATCAACCAGGCCGCCGAAAACCCGGAAGCAGCACTCGATTTCAACGGCAGCATGCCCGACGTGGGGCGACTGTTCGGCAGCGAGGAAGGCCTGCTGCTGTCGCTGCAGCAGCGCTGGGTCACCGCGCTGACGGCAAGGCTGGACGACGATATCCCCGCCGAACAAGCTCGTGCCGAACTTGCCGCCCGCGAGCCGGGGCTGCGGGCGGTGCTGGATGCGGCTGCGCGGCGTTCAGTACGGGTTCGCTCTCTGCAACGCGACGAGCAGCAGATCGTCGCGACCTTCGGCGAGCAGACCGTTGCCTGAACTGCTCGGGCCCACCGCCCGGTTCACCAGCCGCCATGCGGCCCTGGTGGTACTGGGATGGGTCGTCGTGGCCGCCGTGGCAAACCTGGGAGTGCCGCAACTGGAGCGGGTCGTCGCATCGCACGCCCGGTCGTTCATGCCCACCGACGCGGTCAGCGCCGTCGCGGCCAAGCGGTCAGCCGAACTGTTCGGCGCCGCACCCAGTAACAATCTCAATTACGTTGTGCTGGAACGTGACCAGCCGTTGCAACAGGCCGACCGGCGTTACTACGACAGTCTGATCGGGGCACTGCGCGCCGACACCGAACACGTCTATGCGGTCACCGACCTGTGGGCGAACCCGGTGACCGAATCCGCGGCGCAAAGCCGGGACGGGTACGCGGCCGACGTCATGCTGCGGCTATCGGGGATGTTGGGCACCTCGCAGGCCAGTAACGCCGTGGCCAGGGTCCGCCACACGGCGGCCCGTCTCGGCCCGCCGCCGGGATTGCGCGTGTACGTCACCGGGCCGGGCAGCACGCTCGCCGACGAGTTCGCCGCGATCGACCACCAGATGCTGTTGATCACCGCGGCGACGGTGATGGTGATCATGGTGTTGCTGCTCATCGTCTACCGTTCGGCGGTGGCCGCGGCGATCCCGTTGATCTCGGTGGGACTGGCGCTGGCCGTGGCCCGGCCGCTGGTGGCCGCGCTGGGCAACCACGGGCTGGTTGAGGTCTCGCTGTTCTCGGTGGCGCTCGTTGCGGCGATGATCCTTGGCGCGGGGACCGATTACGCGATCTTTCTGATCGGTCGCTACCACGAAGGCCGTCGACGCGGAACAGACGCGCCACCGCCCTGGTCGACGCCTACCGCGGGGTGGCGCCGGTGGTGATCGGCTCGGCGCTGACGATGGCCACCGCCTTGGCGTGTTTGAGCCTGGCTCAGGTCGGGATGTTCCGCAGTACCGGGATACCCTGCGCGATAGGCGTTTTAGTCGGCATGTCCGCCGCGCTGACGCTGACCCCGGCATTGATCGGCTTGGCCGGCCGGCGCGGCATGCTCGAGCCGCGCCGCTCGGCTATCGGCCGTCGGTGGCGTCGTATCGGAGTTGGTGTCGCCCGCTGGCCCGGACCTGTACTGGTGGCCAGCGGTGGACTGATCGTCGTTTTGATCTTGCCGCTCATTGGTATGCGGACCGGCTGGAACGAACCGGGGCGACCCCGGCTCGCGCCGAGTCCAACCTTGGTTATGCGGCGATGAATCGACACTTTCCGGCTAATCGGCTGTTGCCTGACGTGGTCACGGTGCAGGCCGATCACGATCTGCGCAACCCGGCCGGGTTGATCGCCGTCGAGCGGATCGCCCGGCAGCTCATGGCTATTCCCGGCGTGCGGATGGTGCAGTCGGCCAGCCGGCCGGCGGGTACCGTTCCAGAGCAGGCGACCCTGACCTATCAGGCAGGGGTGCTCGGTGCGCAATTCGGCGGCGACGTCGAAACGCTTGTGCAGCGGTTGCGGCGGGTCGGCGAGCTGGACGCGACCCTGTCGCAGATGACCGCGGCGGTGGACCAACTGAGCCGCGGGATGCAGGGCAGCGCCACTGGCCTGCGTGAAATCGGTTCGGGTGCTGACGATATGCGCGCCGGCATCGACGGTATGCGCAACACCGTCGATGTGATGTCGGGATATCTGGTCCCACTGCGCAACTTCGTCGACACCACCCCGGATTGCCCCGCCAGCGCGATCTGCTCACTGGTGTCGCGCGTCGTCGAGCCCGTTGACAGCGTGGTCCGCAGCACCGGTGAATTATCGTACGGTGCAGGCAAACTGACGAGCGGGTCGAGTACTGCAACGTCGGCGTTCGCGGGCCTGCCGCCGACCCTGCAGTCGATGCGCGACGTGCTGGGCCAGGCGAAGGCGGCGACTCGCGACTTGCGCAGCGCTGTCGATTTGATCGGGCCGCAGGTGCGGCAGCTCTCCGACTATCTGCAGCAGATCGACGCCGGCTTCCGCGGCAGCGCCGCCGGTGGGTTTTACCTGCCCACTTGTGCGCTGTCGGACCCGCGTTATCGGCAAGCGTTGAACGACTTGGTATCTCGAGATGGCCGCTCGACGTATCTGGTGGTCTACGGCGTCGGGCAGGAATGGGGTGTCGACGGCGCGCAGCGCGCCCGCCAGATCGAGGCGGCCGTGGCCGAGGCGACCAAGGAGGGCACCTTGACCCCGGTGTCGGTGGGCCTCGCCGGGGTCGGCCCGGCCACCCGCGACCTGCAGGGCCTGGTGCGCGGCGACATCGTGCTGCTGGTGACCGCGACGCTGGTGCTGATTTTTCTGATCGTCGCAGTGATGCTGCGCAGCCCGGTGGCGGCGGTGGTGGTGGTCGGCACCGTCATCGTGTCCTACGCCTCTGCGCTGGGCGTCAGCGTGCTGATCAGCCGGCATCTGCTCGGCCAGCCACTGCACTGGGCCGTGGCGCCGATGGCGTTCATCGCGCTGGTCGCCGTCGGCGCCGACTACAACCTGCTGTTGGCGATGCGGATCCGCGAGGAACTCCGGGCCGGGATCGGCACCGGCCTCGTCCGCGCGTTCGCCGGCACCGGCGGGGTGGTGACCACTGCGGGCATCGTCTTCGGAATCACGATGTTCGCCCTGGCCGGCAGCACAGTGCTCAGCATCGAGCAGGTCGGCATCACCGTTGGGATCGGGCTGCTGCTGGACACGCTGATCGTCCGGACCTTCCTGATGCCGTCGCTGGTGGCGCTGCTGGGACGGTGGTTCTGGTGGCCGCGTCTGCCCGGCCGTGCCCGCCGCCGCCAGTTCGCCGCAACGTCAGCTAACTGGGCGACACGCCGAGTCACGTCGAACCTGTCGACGTGACCTGGGCTTACCGTGTGAATGTGCTGGATCTGGAACCGCATGGCCCCTTACCGCCGGAGATCTACTGGCGACGCCGGGGATTGGCGTTGGGCATCGCGGTAGTCGTGGTCGGCATCGTCGTCGCGATCATCGTCGCTGTCCTGAGCAGCAGCGCCGGCGCCAACACCACCGGCGGCAAGTCAGGCAACGCCGCCGCGCAGAAGCCCGGGGCCGCGCCTGGCGCCGCTCCTGAGGTGAAGTCACCGGTGGTGCCGCCGGCGGGACAGAACCCACAGCAGCCGACCGAGACGCCGACGGCAGCCGTAGCGCCCCCGCCGGTACTCAAGGAGGGCGACGACTGCCCCGACGCCACGCTGGCCGTGCTGGGCCTGACCAACGCGCCCCAGTACTTCATCGGTGACCAGCCGAAGTTCACCATGGTCGTGACCAACATCGGTCTGGTGGCCTGCAAGCGTGACGTGGGCGCGGCCGTGCTGGCGGCCTACGTCTACTCGCTGGACAACAAGCGATTGTGGTCCAACCTGGACTGTGCGCCCTCCAACGAGACACTGGTCAAGACGTTCGCGCCGGGCGAACAGGTGACCACCGCCGTGACCTGGACTGGCATGGGGTCGGCACCGCACTGTCCGCTGCCGCGCCAGCCGATCGGACCCGGTACCTACAATCTCGTGGTGCAGCTGGGAAACCTGCGCTCGGCCGCGGTCCCGTTCATCTTGGCGCCGCCGCCGCCACCGGGCGCCGCGCCTCCGCCGGTACCTGGATTGCCCGGCTCAGGACCTGTTGGACCGCTACCCGGTCCGCCGCCCGCCCCCGGCCGCTAGCCGAAACGGGCGCTACCCGAGCGGGTCGCTGATGGTCGATTCGGCCAGCTGCGACAGTCCCTCGCGCACCTGCCGCGCCCAGATCGCGCCGATCCCGTCGACCGCCTCCAGATCGCTGGCACTGGCGGCCAGCAGACCCTGCAGCGAACCGAACTCGCGGACCAGCCGGTCGACGTGGGCGAACTGCAGCCGCGGGATACCGGCCATCGCGCGATAGCCGCGTGAGCTCATCGCCGAGTCCTGGGCCTCCGTCGTCGACGGATAGCCGAAAACCTTTGCCAGCGTGGTGAAGTCGAGCAGCTCGGTGTCGGACAAGCCGTCCAGCTCGTCGAGGGTTGCCGCCACCTCGTCCTTGGACAGCGGCTCGGGGTTGGCGTGGTAGTCGCGCACGATCAGTTCCCGCGCGGCGTCGTTGCCGCCGAGCAGTTCCTCCAGCTGAAGCCGCAGCTGACGTCCATCGGTGCCCAGCTCGACGGCGTCGTAGTCGATCTCCAGGCCGATCCGGCGGACCAGCTCGAGTCGCTGCACCACCGTCATCACATCGCGCAGCGTGACGAAGTCCTCGATCTCGGCCCGTGGACAGTTGCCCGCTGACCTCGTCGAGCCGGGCTTTATACCGTTCCAGCGTCGCGAGGGCCTGGTTGGCCCGCGACAGGATGGTCGCCGAGTCGGCCAGCACGTGGCGCTCGCCGCCGAGGTAGACGGTCACGATGCTCATCGAATGGCTGACCGAGATCACCGGGTAGCCGGTCTGGATGGCGGCCCGCTCGGCCGAGCGGTGCCGGGTCCCGGACTCGTCGGTGGGTATCGACGGGTCGGGCACCAGCTGCACGTTGGCCCGCAGGATCCGGCTGCCGTCGGTGGACAGCACCACCGCGCCGTCCATCTTGCACAGCTCGCGCAATCTGGTCGGCGCGTATCGCACGTCGAGCGAGAAGCCGCCGTCGCAGATCGCCTCGACGCTGTCGTCGCAACCGAGGACTATCAGGGCACCAGTCCGGCCGCGCAGGATGCGTTCCAGGCCGTCGCGCAGCGCGGTGCCCGGCGCCAGCCGTGCGACGGCCTCACGCAGGGTGGGACGCGGCGGCGGCACGGCGCCGTTTGTCGTTGCTTTGCCAACAGTCATCGCCAATCATTCTGCGCGTACATCCAGCCGATGTGGTGGTGCCGGTGCGTTGCCGAGCGGTGCTCGGCGATGTTGAGCATGTGCTCCAGCGCTGCGACGATGGTGGCGCGCCTCCAGCGCCCGCAGACCCGTTGGCACCGCATCGCAACCGGGCGGGATCAGCGCCGTGGTGAAACCCTTGCCGAGCGGCTTCGGCCAGCCGGCGGTCCATCCCGCTGACCCGGCGCAGATCGCCCGCCAGACCGACTTCACCGATCATCACCGCGGTGGCCGGCAGCGGCAGGTTCACATACGCCGAAGCCAACGCGATCGCGACCGCCAGGTCCGATGACGGATCGGTCAGCCGCATGCCGCCCACGGTGGACAGGTAGACGTCGCTGACCGCGATCTTGAGGCGGGCGTGTTTTTCCAGCACCGCGGCGATCATCGCGGCCCGGGCATGATCGATCCCGCTGACCGCGCGTCGGGGTGAGCCGCCCGAGCGGTGTCGCCAGCAACGCCTGGATCTCGCCGACCAGCGGACGTTTGCCGTCGAGGGTCACCGTGATGGCAGTGCCCGCGACGGGCTGCGGCCGCTGATCCAGAAACAGCCCGGACGGGTCAGCAACCCCTTCAATTCCATTGTCCTGCAATAGAAAACAGCCGACTTCGTCGGCTGCGCCGAATCGGTTCTTCACGCCGCGGACCATGCGCAGCAGCGAGTTGCGGTCACCTTCGAAATGCAGCACAACGTCGACCAGGTGTTCCAGCGAGCGAGGCCCCGCGATGGCCCCGTCCTTGGTGACATGGCCGACCAGGACCAGCGGCACACCGGTGGCCTTTGCCGCTGCGGTCAGCGCCGTCGTCACCGCGCGTACCTGGGTGACACCGCCGGTGACACCGTCGGCGTCCGTGCTGGACATGGTCTGCACCGAGTCGACGACGACCAAGCGTGGGCTGCACGGCGTCGATGTGGCCGAGCACCGCCTGCAGATCGGACTCAGCGGCCAGGTACAGCTCGTCGATGGCTGCAGCCCGGTCCGCTCGGCGCGCATCCGGATCTGGCCACGCGACTCCTCGCCGGAGATGTACAGCGCGCGCCGCCCTGACGTCGCCCATTGATGGGCGACCTTGAGCAGCAGCGTCGACTTGCCCACCCCCGGATCGCCGGCGAGCAGGGTGACCGAGCCGGGCACCACGCCGCCGCCCAGCACCCGGTCGAGTTCACCGATACCGGTAGGGCAATGGCGGGTGCCGTCAGGCTCGATCGAACTGATCGGAACGGCAGCCGAGGACGGGGCTACCGAGTGGCGGGCGCCGCTTCGGACCGCGCTCAGCGCCGCCACTTCATCGACGGAGCCCCAGGTGCCGCACTCCAGGCACCGTCCCACCCACTTGGCGGTGACATGGCGGCATTCCGAACAGCGATACTGCGAACGCGCCTTGGCCACATGGTGACCGTATCCGGCGGGTCAGACAATCCTAGGGATGCGCGGCCGAGAACGGCGGGCCCTCGGGCGCCGAAATCGGCACCGCCAGGCTGACAGTCCCGGCCTTCTCGAAGTGGAAGGTGAACGGGTAGTTCGGGCCGTTGGTGATCTGCTTGCTCAGCGCCACCGTCGCCTTGACGGAGTCGGCGGCCTCGACGGCCTCCACGGTCTTCTTGTTCTGACCGTTCGGAGTGCCGACGAACAGCGTCCCACCGGCAGGCAACGTGGGGTCGCCGGTCACGGTCACCTTGCCGATATCGGTGGAGATGCCGACCAGCTTGTCGGCGACGTCCGGCGACTGGTTGACGACAACCAGCACCAGGTCCACCGTGGCGCCCGGGTGCAGGAAGTCGGTGTTCTGCTGCGCCTGAATGCGGACGTTGCGCAGCGCGACGTTGTTGATGGTCGTCGTGGTTCCCGTCGACGGCGGACTCCTGGCTGGAGGTCTGCGAGAGCTGACCGGCGCCGCAGCCGGCGAGCGCGACCGCGCCGATGAGGCCACACGCCGCCAGCGCGGCGAGCCGGCTTGAGCGGGGTTTCGAGTCGCGGTAGTCGAAGCGATTCACTCCAAGCCTCCTGCTCGGCCTACTGCTGGCACTGTGCTCTCTTGGCAAAGCGTTCGACTATGCACAGTAGTAGGTCGGCAAAGCGGGCGGTAGCGCAGGGCGCTGGTGGGGGATAACCGCAGCGCAGTATGATCTTGACCGTGCCGAACAGCGCAAACCTGGGCCCCTCCGGGGTGCGTCCATCGGGTTCCCGATAGGCCGGTGCATTGCATGAAAATTGCCGTCTGTCAACCCCCTCTGTTCACGTGCGGTGCCCCTGACCTGCACCGTTGTTCCGCACGTGTTGGAGCCGCGTGCTAGCATGGAGTAACGAAAGGGGCTCGAAACTGATGATTTTCAAGGTCGGAGACACCGTTGTCTATCCACACCACGGTGCTGCGTTGATCGAGGCGATCGAAACCCGAACCATCAAAGGGGAGCAAAAGGAATATCTCGTCTTGAAGGTGGCGCAGGGCGACCTGACCGTTCGAGTACCCGCTGACAATGCCGAATACGTCGGAGTCCGCGACGTGGTCGGCCAGGAAGGTCTGGACAAGGTGTTTCAGGTGCTTCGCGCGCCGCACACCGAAGAGCCGACCAACTGGTCCCGCCGCTACAAGGCCAACTTGGAGAAGCTGGCCTCCGGTGACGTGAACAAGGTCGCCGAGGTCGTGCGCGACCTGTGGCGCCGCGACCAGGAACGCGGCCTGTCGGCCGGCGAGAAGCGCATGCTGGCCAAGGCCCGCCAGATTCTGGTCGGCGAGTTGGCGCTGGCCGAGAGCACCGACGACGCCAAGGCGGAGACCATCCTCGACGAGGTTCTGGCCGCCGCTTCTTGAATTCCTGACGCGCAGGGTCCGGGGTGACGGGCACAGTCGCGGTCGTCCCTGCCGCAGGGTCGGGCGAACGGCTGGCCGCCGGTGTTCCCAAGGCGTTCTTTCACCTTGACGGGCGCACGCTGGTTGAACGCGCCGTCAGCGGCCTGCTGGAGTCCGGTGTCATCGACCGCGTCGTGGTCGCGGTGCCGGCCGACCGCACCGGTCAGGCCAAATTGATCCTCGGCCGCGAGGCGACCATCGTCGCCGGAGGGGCGAATCGCCGCGAGTCGGTCAACCGGGCGCTGGCGGCGTTCGACGAATGCGGAAGACCCCGACTTCGTGCTGGTCCACGACGCGGCGCGGGCCCTGACGCCGCCCGATCTGGTGGTGCGCGTGGTGGAGGCGCTGCGGGCCGGGCATTCGGCCGTGGTGCCCGCACTGCCGCTCGCCGACACCGTCAAGGCCGTCGACGCCAACGGGGTGGTGTTGGGGACGCCGGACCGGGCCGGCCTGCGAGCCGTACAGACCCCGCAGGGGTTCGCCACCGAACTGCTGCTGCGTGCGTATCAACAAGCTGCAGCGACGGATTTCACCGACGACGCGTCCATGGTCGAGCACATCGGCGGCCAGGTACAGGTGGTCGACGGCGACCCGCTGGCCTTCAAGATCACCACCCGGTGGGACATCCTGCTGGCTCAAGCGATTGTGCAGCAATGAGTGTCCGCGAGTCGGTCTGGGCACCGACGTGCACGTGATGAGCCGCCGGCAGGCCGTGCTGGCTGCTGGGCCTGCTGTTTCCCGACGTCGACGGGTGCGCCGGGCACTCCGACGGCGACGTGGCCGTGCATGCGTTGTGTGACGCGCTGCTGTCGGCGGCCGGGCTGGGCGATATCGGCGACGTGTTCGGTGTCGACGACCCGCGGTGGGCCGGTGTCAGCGGCGTCGACATGCTGCGCCACGTCGCGCGATCTGATCGCCCGGCGCGGCTACCGGGTCGGCAACGCGGCCGTGCAGGTCATCGGCAACCATCCCAGGATCGGCCCGCGTCGCGCCGAGGCGCAGCAGGTGCTGTCGGACCTGCTGGATGCGCCGGTGTCGGTGTCGGCGACCACCACCGACGGGCTGGGGCTGACCGGGCGCGGTGAGGGCCGGGCCGCGATCGCGACTGCTTTGTTGGTCGAGGCCGACTAGCCGTGGCGCGTTTCGGCTCCCGGTGATCGTTTCCTTTGCTCGCGGGAACGTATGTCGTATCCGGTGAGCTTTGTGGTTGGAAACGACGCTCCCGGCGCCGCGCTGGTAATCGGCAAAGCCATAGCCCGGTAAGCTGGCACGTCGTGACCGATCGCGCTCACCTGCGGCTACACGACACGGCAACCGGTGCCGTGCGTGATTTCGTCCCGCTGCGGTCCGGGCACGTCTCCATCTACCTGTGCGGCGCTACCGTGCAGGGTCTGCCGCACATCGGCCACGTGCGCAGCGGCGTGGCGTTCGACATCCTGCGCCGCTGGCTGATGGCCCGCGGGCTGCGACGTCGCCTTCATCCGCAACGTCACCGACATCGACGACAAGATCCTCAACAAGGCCGCCGCCGCGGGCCGGCCATGGTGGGAATGGGCGGCGACCTACGAGCGGGCGTTCAGCGCCGCCTACGACGCCCTCGGTGTCCTGCCGCCGTCGGCCGAGCCGCGGGCCACCGGCCACATCACCCAGATGGTCGAGCTGATCGAGCGGCTGATCGAGTCCGGCAACGCCTATACCGGCTGCGGCGACGTCTACTTCGACGTACTGAGCTACCCCGAATACGGCCGGCTGTCCGGGCACAAGATCGACGACGTCCATCAAGGCGAGGGGGTGGCCACCGGCAAGCGTGATCAGCGCGACTTCACGCTGTGGAAGGGCGCCAAGCCCGGTGAGCCGTCCTGGCCCACGCCGTGGGGGCGCGGACGCCCCGGCTGGCACTCCGAATGCGTGGCAATGGCGCATGAGTATCTGGGTCCGGAATTCGATATCCATTGCGGTGGAATGGATTTGGTCTTCCCGCATCACGAGAACGAGATCGCGCAGAGCCGGGCGGCCGGCGACGGGTTCGCCCGGTTCTGGCTGCACAACGGCTGGGTCACCATGGGTGGCGAGAAGATGAGCAAGTCGCTGGGCAACGTGTTGTCGATCCCCGCCATGTTGCAGCGGGTCCGGCCCGCCGAGCTGCGCTACTACCTGGGCAGCGCCCACTACCGCTCGATGCTGGAGTTCTCCGAGACCGCGTTACAGGACGCGGTCAACGCCTACGCCGGCATCGAGGAGTTCCTGCACCGGGTGCGCACCCGGGTGGGCGCCGTCGAACCCGGACAGTGGACGCCGCGGTTCGCCGCAGCACTCGACGACGACCTGGCGGTGCCGGTCGCGCTGGCCGAGGTGCACCACGCCCGCGCGGAGGGCAACCGGGCGCTGGACGCCGGTGACCACGACACCGCGCTGGCCAACGCCGCCGCGATCCGCGCGATGATGGGCATTCTCGGCTGCGACCCGCTCGACGAGCGCTGGGAGTCGCGCGACGAGACGTCGGCCGCGCTGGCCGCGGTCGACGTGCTGGTGCGCGCCGAGCTGGAGCGGCGCGAACAGGCCCGCGTGCAGCGTGACTGGAAGCTGGCCGACGAGATCCGCGATCGGCTCAAGGACGCCGGTATCGAGGTCACCGACACCGGCGACGGTCCGCAGTGGTCGCTGGGAACCCAAGCCGATGGCCGGTAATTCGCGACGCCGCGGAGCGGTCCGCAAAGAGGGCACCAAGAAAGGGCCGACGGTCGGCTCCGGCGGCCAGCGACGCCGTGGGCTGGAAGGCCGCGGCGCCACCCCGCCCGCGCACATGCGGCCCTACCATCCGGCCGCCAAGCGCGCTCAAGGCGCAGCGCGCCGGCCCGCGCGAGCGCGATCGACGACGACGTCGAGACGGTTCTGGGCCGCAACCCGGTGCTGGAATGCCTGCGCGCCGGTGTTCCGGCGACCGCGCTCTACGTCGCGCTCGGAGCCCAGGCCGACGAGCGGCTCACCGAATCCGTCACTCTGGCAGCCGATTCCGGCATCGCGATCCTCGAAGTGCCGCGCACCGACCTGGATCGGATGACCACCAACGGCCTGCATCAAGGGCATCGCGCTGCAGGTGCCGCCGTACGAGTACATCCATCCCGACGAACTGCTCGAGGCGGCCATGGACACCCCGCCCGCACTGCTGGTCGCGCTGGACAACATCTCCGATCCGCGAAACCTGGGTGCGATCGTGCGGTCGGTCGCGGCGTTCGCCGGCCACGGCGTGTTGATCCCGCAGCGCCGCTCGGCGTCGGTGACGGCGGTGGCGTGGCGAACCAGCGCCGGTGCGGCGGCCCGGATTCCCATCGCGCGCGCCACCAATCTCAATCGGACACTGAAGGATTGGGCCGATCGCGGTCTGCAGCTCGTCGGGCTGGACGCCGAAGGCGACACCGTCCTCGACGATTTGGACGCCGCCGGCCCGCTGGTGGTGGTCGTCGGATCGGAGGGAAAGGGGCTGTCGCGGCTGGTGCGCCAGAACTGCGACGCGGTGGTGTCGATCCCGATGGCCGGCCCCGCCGAATCGTTGAACGCCTCGGTGGCCGCCGGGGTGGTGCTTGCTGAGATCGCCCGTCAGCGCAGGCGCTAGTCGTGCGCCTCGGCGCCGTGCTGCTGGCTGTTGTCGCGCTCGCGTTCGCGCCGCCCGTGGGCGCGGCGTCGCCGGAATTCGACCTGCAGGCCCACGCCGGTGGCCGCGGCCAGGCCACCGGCGAATCGCTGCGAGCATTCGCCAAATCGATCGAACTCGGCGTCAGCACACTCGAACTCGACATCAACGTCACCAAAGATCAGCAACCGCTGGTCTGGCACGACCCGATCATCGAGCCGCAACAGTGCTCCGATACGGCGCCGGCGTTCGACGGCGACCCGTCGTATCCCTACGTCGGAAAGCTCGTGCACGACCTGACCCTGACCCAGATCCGCCAGCTGGACTGCGGCAAGCCGAACAGCCAGTTCCCGAACGCTGAAGTGGTGCGGGGCAACAGAATAGCCACCCTGCCCGAAGTCTTCGCACTCGCCGACTCGTATCGCGCCGATGTGCGCTACAACATCGAAACCAAGGTGGCCGCCGATCGGCCGGGCGTATCGGCCGATCCGCAGGAGTTCGTCGACGTGCTGCTGGCGGCGGTCAGGGCGGCAGGCAAGGTCGACCGGGTGGAGGTGCAAAGCTTCGACTGGCGAACCCTGCCACTCGTGCACCGGACGGAGCCGTCGATTCCCTTGGTGGCCTTATGGAATGGGCACACCTGGGTCCCGGGATCACCATGGCTGGCCGGCGTCAACCCTGCTGCGGTTGGCGATCCGGTAATTGGGGCCACAATGGTCGGCGCGAATATCCTCTCGCCCGATTACCCTCTGGTCGACAAAGCCCTGGTCGACCGGGCCCACTCGTTGGGGCTCAAGGTCATTCCGTGGACGGTCGATGACGCTGGCGACATGAGGACCCAGATCGCCGACGGCGTCGACGGCATCATCACCAACTACCCCGCTCTGTTGCGGAGCGTGATGGCCGAACTCGGTATGCCGTTACCGCCGGCGTATCACCGCTGAAGACGCGGCAGCCGCAACAGGATTCGGTCGCCATCGGACTCTGAGCGTTTTCACTGCTCATTGGCAGTCGCCTCGCAAGTTTACATCCCGTCTTGCAACGTCCGGTATAAATGGCTTCCGTGACGCCAGACGTGAACTCCGGGGGAAGCGATCCAGGCGCCTTTCACCTGCCGCGGCTGGAGTACGCCGCGCTACCGATGGCCGAAGACCGCGGTGTCGGATGGAAGACATTGCGCGACGCCGGGCGGGTGGTGTTCATGAACGGCCTCTATTACCTGACCCGCCGTGAGGACGTGCTGGCAGCGCTACGCGACCCCACGCTTTTCTCGGCACGACTGGCGCTTCAGCCGCCCGACAACCCGGTGCCGGTGGTGCCGCTGGCGTTCGACCCGCCCGAGCACACCCGCTACCGCAAAATCCTGGACCCGTACTTCAGCCCGCACGCGCTTGCTGAATTCCGGCCTTTGCTGCAGCGCCACGCCCACGCAATGATCGCCGCCCTCCACGGTCGAAACGGGTGCGAGGTGATGTCAGACTTCGCGCGCCTCTACCCGTATCAGGTGTTCATGGACCTGCACGGGCTGCCGCTGGAGGATCGAGACCGGGTGATCGGCTGGAAGGATGCCATCGTCTCCGGCAAGTCCGATGGGGAGCAAGGACCCGAGCTGATGGGGTATCTCACCATCGCCATCCAACGACATCGGCAGAATCCTGGCGCTGACCTGTTGTCGCGGGTGATGGCCGATTCGGCTGGTCTGCGTCACCTCGAGTTGCTCGGCTTGCTTCTGCTCCAGATTCTGGCCGATCTCGACACCGTGGTCGCGGCGATCGGCTTCACGCTGTTCGAATTGGCACGCCGGCCGCGGTTGCGCAGGGAACTTTGCGATAATCCAAGCCAGATCGGGCTTTTCGTCGACGAGGTGGTCCGATTGGAACTACCGGCGCCGGTGGTGGCCCGGGTGACCACCGACGTCGCCAACGTGGGTGGCATGACGCTGCCCTCGGGCACGCCGGTGCGGTTGTGTATTGCCGCGATCAACCGCGACGGCAGTGACGAGATGTCCACCGACGAAATGGTTATGGACGGAAAAGTGCACCGGCACTGGGGATTCGGCGGTGGGCCACACCGCTGCCTGGGCTCCCACCTGGCGCGGATGGAACTGACGGTGATCGTCGAAGAGTGGCTGAGGCAGATTCCCGACTTCGAGCTGGGCGAGGGCTACCACCCCGATATCGAATTTCCCTCGAATGTCTTCGCGCTCAAGTCGCTACCGCTGAGCTGGGGCTGACTAGAGACCCAGCAGTCGCACACCGGCCCACAGCGCCAGCACCGCCGCCACCAGCGCCGTCGGCACGGTGCACAACCCGAGCCTGGTGTACTCGCCGACGCTGGCGGAAACGTCGTAGCGGCGTAGCACGCTGCGCCACAACAGGTTTGACAGCGACCCGACATAGGTCAGGTTAGGGCCGATGTTCACACCGATCAGCACGGCCAGCACCGCCGCCGGCCCGCTTGACGCCACCAGCGGCACCAACACCAGGGTCGCGGGCAGGTTGTTGACGATATTGGCCAGCACCGCGGCCACCACCGCGAAGCCCAGCAGCGCGGCCAGCCCGGAACCGGACGGCAACACCGCGCCCATCCGTTCGGCCACACCGTTCTGCATGACCGCCTGCACGACGACGCCCAGCGCCAGCACGAACACCAGAAACGGTATGTTCACCGCGCGCACGATCGCCACCGCCGTGGTGTGCCGTCGGGCCAGGCTGCGCACCGCCATCACCGTGGCTCCGGCGAGCGCCGCCCAGGCCGGCGCCACGCCGAACGCCTCCGCGATCACGAAGCCGACCAGCGTCAGCGCCACCACCACCAGCGCGAACACCGGTGTCTGCGGCGCCGGCTCGGTGTCCGGAGGATCGGGCTGCACGCTCAGATCCCGCCGGAAGAACACCCGGAAGACGAGATAGACGGTGGCCACCGCCGCCAGCCAGGGCAGCGCCATCACCAGCGGTGAACTTGGTGAACGACACGTTGGCGACGTGAAATGCGAGCAGGTTGGTCAGGTTCGACACCGGAAGCAGCAGCGACGCGGCGTTGGCCAGATGCGCGGTGGCATAGGCGTGCGGACGCACCGGCGCACGCAGCCGCCGGACGGTGGTCAGCACCACCGGCGTCAGCAGCACGACGGTGGCATCCAGGCTCAGCACCGCGGTGATCGTCGCGGCAATCACGAATACTTGGCGCAGCAGGCGCCGAGAGCCGAAGCGCGCCCGCGCCATTGCCGCCCCGGCAGCCTCGAACAGGCCTTCGTCGTCGCACATTTTGGCCAGCACCAGCACTGCGCCCAGGAAAGCGACAACGGGTGACAGCCGGGCCGCCTCGGTAGCCGCGTCGTGCATCGAGATCGCGCCGACGGCGACCAGCACGAGGACGGCCGGAACGGCGGCGAACGCCTCAGGCCAACCGCGGGGACGCGCGACCGCGAACGCGAGAACCACCGCCAGCGACAGAAGAGCCAGAAGCAGCGTCAAATTCAGGCCCACGGGTCTTCGCGCCGCCATACCGTCGGCATGTCCAGCGCGACACCGTCCTGCTCGGCCAGCTTGCTCAGGATGCGCAGCGACACGTCCAAGTCATCGCCCGCATAAGGCAACGCCCGCAACGGCTTTGACAGCGGACGGAAGAAATCGTCCCAGTGCACCAACACCACGCGGCGGGCCCCCACGGCCCGCACCGTCTCCGTCCAGTAGTCGACGAAATAGGGCTCGGGCTGCAAACCCAACTGGCCCACGCCGAGATAGACGACGTCGGCGCGGCGGCCGGCCAGCGAACCCTTCACGAAGCCGGCGCTGCCCTGGATCAACAGCCGCCGGCCCGACGGCCGGTGATGCACCAGCGTCGACCAGGACTCGCCGCACCGGTAGGCCGATGCCCTCACCGGCGGTATCACCGGCGCGGTGATCTCCCCGGGGAATCGGTCGGGATGGCTGTGACGCGACTTGATCAGCGTAATGTCGAAGGCGCCCAACCGAATTGGCTCACCGGACGTTGCGACCACGATGCGGTCTGCGGCAAGGCCATAGCCACGGCCGACGTTGGCCGCCGATTCGCCGCCGACCAGCCGCGCGCCGGTGCGATCGGCGACCAGCGCGGAATCCAGCGCGTGGTCGATATGCGTGTGCACCGGGATGACCGCGTCCAGCCGTGTCAGCTTGAGGCGCGAGCCAGACACCCGTCGACACGGGCCGGCGAGGGCGCCACCTTGCCCAGCGCCACCTGCGCCAGGCTGGGGCGGGAGAAGTAGCCGTCGGTCATCAGCGTCGAGGACCCGTCGTCGAGCAGCAGCGTCGACACGCCCAGCCACGTCACCGTCAGCGGCGCGCCGGGTCCGGCGACCGGCACGCTGAACCGGTGCGAGTACCGCGCCGATGTCCGGACGCCCGGGCCGCAGCCGCATCAGCAAAACGCCTTCAGGTCAATGCCGTCGGCCTTCAGCCGGTCTCGGACCGCCGACGCGATCTGCACTGCGCCGGGTGAATCACCATGCACGCAAACCGATTCCACCTGGACATCGACCGTTGACCCGTCGACCGCCCGTCACCTGTCCGCTGGTCACCATGGTCACCACCCGTTCGGCGATGGCGACCGGGTCGTGCAGCACCGCGCCGGGTTCCCGCCGGGACACCAGCCGACCGTCCGGCTGGTAAGCGCGATCGGCGAATGCCTCCGGCACGGTGCGCAGGCCACGATGCCGGGCCTCCTCGAAAAACACCGAACCTGCCAGGCCCAGCACCGGCAGGCGCGCATCGACCATCCTGCACCGCCTGCGCGACGGCGGCGGCCTGCTCACGGTTGGTCACGATCGTGTTGTACAGCGCGCCATGGGGTTTGACGTAGGACACGCTCGAGCCGGCAGCCTGGGCCAGTCCGTGCAACGCGCCGATCTGATACACCACGTCGGCGAGCAGATCCTCTGGCGTCACATCGATGAACCGCCTGCCGAACCCGGCCATGTCCCGGTAGCTGACCTGCGCGCCGATGCGCACGCCGCGCTCGGCGGCCAGTCGGCACACGCGCAACAGGCCGGCCGGGTCGCCGGCATGGAAACCACAGGCCACGTTGGCGCTGGTGACGATGCCGAGCATGGCGTCGTCATCGCCGAGCCGCCAGACGCCGAAGCCCTCACCCAAGTCGGCGTTGAGGTCGACGGAGGCCACGGTGGCCAGCTTATCGGCTGACGTCCGCCAGCCGCCGTCCGCTGGTTCAAAACAGCGTGATCAGTGGCGATCCCAGTGACCAGCAGCAACGCACCGCCCGCGACGTGGCCGGCGTTATCGCATGCGCAGGTAGATGCGATGGCCGCGCGAACGGCGAAGTGGTCGATCACCACCGAGGTGATCAGGTTCGCGCTGACGGTGAACGCCGCAAAAGGCCCTGCGCCTATGCGGTCGACGACAACAATGCCGGCCACCACGCGCGAACGCACCGACGATTCCACCCGATGAGTGGGGCCCACCACGGCGTCGCCGAAACCGCCTCAGCGGATCGGCAGCGGACGAGGGAAAACCGCTGCGATGACAACGGAATACCGCAACGATACGGCCGAATGAGACCAGCGCCGCCAGCCGGGACGGATTCACCAAGTGACGTGCGCAGCACCGCGGTTCATCGGTATGCCGATCGCTTGTAATGCGCCGGCGGCGACGATGAACGGGAACACCCACGAACACGCTGACAGACTGCATTTCAGACTCCATTCGGTACGACGAAATCGAGCGGCTGGTAGCGAGCGGCCGCCAACTCACGCAATCTGTGCCACTCCGAGTGCCCGGTTCTCCCCCGCAAGCGGGAGGTACCCCCACCGCAGGTTGCTGCTCAACTCGCGTCGTCACCGGGCGGATGACCGGTAATCTCTGACAACATGAGCCCCACGCCGCGACGGCGGGCGACCCTGGCGTCGTTGGCGGCTGAGCTCAAGGTATCGCGCACCACCATCTCGAATGCGTACAACCGGCCCGATCAGCTCTCGCCCGAATTGCGCGAAAAAGTGCTCGCCACCGCCAAACGCATCGGCTATGCCGGGCCCGATCCGGTCGCGCGGTCGTTGCGCACTCGCAAGGCCGGGGCCGTCGGCCTGGTGATCACCGAACCGCTGACGTATTCCTTCAGCGACCCGGCAGCGCTGGATTTCGTTGCGGGACTTGCTCAGTCGTGTGAAGAGGTCGGCCAGGGGCTGATGCTGGTGGCCGTCGGCCCGAGCCGCAGTTTGGCGGACGGGACGGCGTCGGTGCTCGCCGCGGGGGTGGACGGATTCGTGGTCTACTCGGCCGCCGGAGACGATCCCTACCTTCAGGTCGTGCAGCAACGGCGACTGCCGTTGGTGGTGGTCGACCAGCCCAAAGAGGTACCCGGTGCCTCCGCGGTGGGCATCGATGACCGCGGGGCGATGGGCAAGCTCGGCGATTACGTGCTCGGTCTGGGCCATCGGGAGATCGGACTGCTGACGATGCGGCTGCGCCGCGACCGCCACCAGGGCCTGGTCGATGCGGAACGGCTTCGCTCGTCGACGTTTCACGTGCAGAGCGAACGCATCCACGGCGTCCGCGACGCGATGGCCGCGGCCGGCCTCGACCCGGCGTCGTTGACCGTGGTCGAAAGCTACGAGCACACACCGTCATCCGGTGGCGATGCGGCCAAGGTTGCGCTAGAAGCCAATCCGCGGATCACCGCGGTGATGTGCACGGCCGACGTGCTGGCCTTGTCGGCGATGGATTATCTGCGCGGCCGCGGCAAATACGCGCCGGGCCAGATGACCGTCACCGGTTTCGACGGCATACCCGAGGCGATCAGCCGCGGCCTGACCACGGTGGCGCAGCCCAGCCTGCAGAAAGGCCGCCGAGCCGGCGAACTGCTGCACGAAGGCAATATCCATCCGGTAGTCGAGGTGCTCGACACCGAATTGATCCGGGGCCGCACTGCCGGGCCCCCGGCCTGACCGGCAGCGGTCAGACCTGAGCGGTCTCCCCGTTGCCGATCAGCAGCCGCACTGCGAGGTCGAGCCGCTTGCTGACGTCGGTGGCGGACGCCCTGCCGGGTGAGCCAGGCCAGCAGATTCGACAGCCAAACATCCGAGATCACCCTGGCGATGTGGTACTGGTCTTCGCTCGGTTCACCGTCGCTCATCGCGCGGGCGAACATCGAGTCGATCAGCTTCTCGACGTGATCAACCTCACCGGCCGCCGACGCGTCGGCGAAGACGTAGGCCCGGGTCATGGCCTCGGTGAGCAGCGGATTGCGCTGCATCGCGCGGTTGAGTTTGCTGACCATGAAGCTGAGCCGCTGATACGGCGTCCCGCCGGTCAGGCTGGAGCGGTCGGTCTTGGCGTCGATCCGCTCGAATTCCCGGCCCAGCGCCGAGACCAGCAGATGCACTTTCGAGGGGAAATACCGGTACAGCGTGCCGACCGCGACGTCCGCCCGGTCGGCGACCGCGCGCATCTGAACTGCCTCGTAGCCGCCCTTGGAGGCGATCGCCATCGTCGCGTCCAGGATGCGTTTGCGCCGCTCGCGTTGCGCCTCGGAGCCCGAGCTCGGACTCGGCCAGTACCGCCACGTTCATCACCTCACGAGGCTGCGCCGAAGACGCGCTCGAGGATTGACCCGAGTCGGTCTGGGCCGGCCCCGAAACGAAAGGGGCATTTGACGGACAGCTCCTTTTCTCGCGTCCTCGCTCGAAACGATACGCATGCCGAGCGCGAATTTCTCACCTCCGTGCCGCCGGGACACCCTGATGTCCTGCTGCGATGGCATTCGACTTGACTATCGATCGCTGGCACTATTAGAACACGTTCTAGTCGATAGAGGAGCCGATCGTGCCAACCACCATCACCGACGAACAGTTCGCGGCGCGGGAGTTGGTGCGCGATTGGGCTGCCGGGGCGGGTGCGACGGCCGCGGCCCGGAATATCGAACAGGGTGAGCCGAACGCCTGGCGGTCGGTCTTCGGCGGTCTGGCCGAGCTGGGCTTGTTCGGTGTCGCGGTCCCTGAGGACTGCGGCGGCGCCGGCGGCAGCGTCGAGGATCTGTGCGCGATGGTCGAGGAGACCGCCAAGGCCCTGGTGCCCGGCCCGGTCGCGACTACCGCCCTGGCCACGCTGGTGGTCACCGACCCGCAACTGCGCGCCGCGCTGGCGGCGGGTGAACGCACCGCCGGAGTGGCGCTCGACGGTGACGTCGAGTTCGACGACGCGACCTCACGGGCGTCGGGCACGGTGCCCCGGGTGCTCGGCGCCGTCGAAGGTGGCCTGCTGTTGGTGCCGGCCGACGGCAAGTGGCTGCTCATCGACCCAGCCGCCGATGACGCCGACGGCAGTGACCGTCGAGCCGCTGGATGCCACCGACTTCTCCCGGCCGTTGGCTCGGGTGGTGCTCACCTCGGCGCCGGCCACCGTGCTGGACGTTGCCGCGGACCGGGTGGAGAACCTGGCCGTGACCGTGCTGTCCGCCGAAGCGGCGGGAATCGCCCGCTGGGCGCTGGACACCGCCGTCTGCCTACGCCAAGGTGCGCGAGCAGTTCGGCAAGCCGATCGGCAGCTTCCAGGCGATCAAGCACCTGTGCGCCGAGATGCTCTGCCGCGCCGAACAGTTGGCGGTGGCCGCCGCCGACGCTGCCCGCGCCGCCGGCGAAGACGGCGATGACAGCGACCGCCAGTTATCCATCGCCGCAGCGATCGCCGCCGGCACCGCCATCGACGCGGTGAAGGCCAACGCCAAGGACTGCATTCAGGTGCTCGGCGGCATCGGCATCACCTGGGAGCACGACGCACATCTGTACCTGCGTCGGGCATATGGGATCGGGCAGTTCCTCGGCGGATCGGCGCGCTGGCTGCGCCGGACCGCCGAGCTGACCCAGGCCGGGGTCCGCCGAGATCTCGGCATCGACCTGAGCGAGGTCGCCGACCTGCGACCCCAGATCGCCGAAGCGGTCGCCGGGATCGCCGCGCTGCCCGACGACAAGCGCCGGGCGGCGCTGGCCGAAGCGGGGCTGCAGGCGCCGCACTGGCCGGCGCCCTACGGTCGCGGCGCCGGGCCGGCCGAGCAGCTGCTGATCGATCAGGAAATGGCGTCGGCGGGTGTACCGCGGCCCGACCTGGTGATCGGTTGGTGGGCGGCGCCGACGATTCTCGAACACGGCACGCCTGAGCAGGTGGAGCGATTCGTGCCGGCGACCCTGAGCGGCGAAATCTTCTGGTGCCAGCTGTTTTCCGAGCCGGAAGCCGGCTCGGACCTGGCATCGTTGCGTACCAAAGCGGTGCGGGTCGACGGCGGTTGGGAGCTGACCGGGCAGAAGGTGTGGACCTCCTCGGCGCACAAGGCGCAGTTCGGGTGTCTGTCTGGCCCGTACCGATCCCGATGCGCCGAAACACAAAGGGATCACTTACTTTCTGATCGACATGAGCTCGCCGGGCATCTTGATCCGGCCGCTGCGTGAAATCACCGGCGACGCACTGTTCAACGAGGTCTTCCTCGACGGCGTGTTCGTTCCCGACGAGATGGTGGTCGGCACGGTGAACGACGGCTGGCGACTGGCCCGCACCACACTGGCCAACGAGCGGGTGGCGATGGCACAGGGCACCGCGCTGGGCAACCCGATGGAAGAGCTGCTCGCCGCTGCAGCGAAGATCAATCTCGATGTCGCGCAACAGGATCGGTTGGCGCGGTTGATCATTACCGCGCAAGTCGGCTCGCTGCTCGACCAGCGCATCGCCCAGCTTGCGGTGGGCGGCCAGGATCCCGGGTCGGAATCCAGTGTGCGCAAACTCATCGGGGTGCGTTACCGGCAGGCGCTGGCCGAATACCGGATGGACCTGGCCGACGGCGCAGGTGCCGTCGAGGAGGACAAGATCGTGCACGACTTCCTCAACACCCGGTGCCTGACGATCGCCGGCGGCACCGAGCAGATCCTGCTGACGGTGGCCGCCGAGCGACTCCTCGGTCTGCCGCGCTGATCAGTCGGCTCGCAGACCTGGCCGATACTGCATCGACGGCGGGTCGTGATCCTCAGAACGCGGGCACACCGTCGCGATGCGGGTGCAGCGCGCCGAGCGGCGACGTGAGCGGCAGGTGCAGTGCATCGACAATCCCGGCCGGAGCCTCACACACCCACGGGATGGCGTTGACCGCCCGCATCCCGGTCGCGAGCAGACCGTGGTCGCTGGCGCTTTCACCGTCGCGGTAACCGACTTCGAACTCTGCGTCGAAGGACGGTTCGCCATCGATGATGACGCGCCAGATGCCGTCGGTGCCGCCGGTGCGGCCCGTCGGCCATTGCGGGGCCAGATCGTCGGCCATCCGGTCGACGTGTTCGATGGTGATGACGTCTTGTCCGTCTACGACGCCGATGCAACGTGCGTAGGTTGCACCTACCGTTCCGGCTTCGATGACGCCGCAGGCGGTGTCTAATTGCCTTGCGGTGGGCAGGAACTCGCAGGTCTCGCGGATCTCGTCGAGTTCAACGCCCAGCGCGTCGGCCACCATGGTGACCGCGGCACCCCACCCCCACGTGAGCACCCCGGGGCGTTTGAGACCCCCCTGGTAGTCCAGCGGTTGGCCGAAGCCGAACAATTCGCGGACGTCGAATTGCACCGGGTACTGGGAGTAGTTGGTGATCTCGATGCCGCGCACCGAATACACCCGGTGCGACATGGACAGCAGGGCGATCGGGAACAGGTCGCAACCGAAGCCCGGCTCGATGCCGGACGAGTAGATCGAGCTGTTGCCCGCGCGGCAGGCTTCGCGGATGGGTTCGAGGTAACGCTGCGAGAGCGACCCCTTTTCATAGACGAGGCCGGGCAGCGACGTCGTCACGATGTTCTTGCCCGCGGACAGGATCCGGCAGAAGTCGGCAAGCGCCTCTTTGGGCCGTGGGCCCGCGGGGGCGGCGTACATGACGCAGTCGGCGTCCCCACCGAGCAGGGCGTCGACGTCGCGGGTGGCGGTGGCACCCAAGGGCTCGATACCCGCGAGGGTGCCAACGTCCTGACCGTCCTTGGCGGCTGAGTGCACCCATGCGCCGACGAGTTCGAGGTTGGGGCGGTCGGCCGCTGTGCGGATGGCGTAACGCCCGACGCCGCCGGTTGCCCAGACCACGACCTTGTATGTCTTGCCCGTCGTCGACCTCACGGCGAATTCCTTTCCGGAAGAAACTGACTCGGCCAAACGATAACAAGTGTAATGTTTTCTCGTGGCCGAATAACGAACAACCGAGTAGAGCAAACGAGCGTTCATCACGTGGTGTTCGCGGTGCCGCCGGAGCAGTTACCGGAGACGTCGCAGTTGTTCTCGGAGTTGGGTTTTCGATTCCAGACCATCGAGCTGCAAGACGTGGGCTTGCGGGTGCTGCTGGACTGGGATGGCGGTCTTGAATTGGTGACCCCACTGTCCGCCGGGCGACGGCGCTAACGCGGTGGCGCAGTTCTTGCAGCAGAACGGCGCCGGCGTGTATTCGGTGGTGATTCGTGTCGGTGACGCTCCGGCGGCCGAGCAGGTGGCGCAGCGATACGGCGCGCAGACTCAGTTCCATCAGCACCGCGGCGGCGACGGATACGAACTCGACGAGATCGAGATCTCGGTGCTCGGGCTGCCGCTGACCTTCCTGTCCACCGATCTGCCGTAGATCGCCAACCCCGTTTACCCGCCGCGTGACTCGATATAGCCGGTGATCACTTCGATCAGCGCCTCGCGATCCCGGGAGGAGTCTACGGGTTCGGGCCACACCATCTGGGCGACCACTAGGCCGCGCAACGTCGCCCAGATGAGGTTGCCGATCCGGCCGGCGTGCGGCGCGGATAGGCCTTCTTCCAGGTACCGGCCCAGCTTCGTCAGGGTGTCCATCAGGTAGGCGAGGTGCGTATTGGCGACGGCACCGCGCAGGCCGCGGGTCGAGATGAGGATCTCTAGTGCCGCCATCGAGGTGGGACTGGAGAATGCCTCCCAGATCGTGTCGATGACGAACTTGGTGCGCGCCCGCACGCTGCCCTCGCGGACGGCCGGCGGTGGTAGCTCGTCGAGGGCTTCGAGCAATTCGCCAAAACCCTTGTCCACCACGGCCATCAGCAAGCCGTCCAGATCGCCGAAGTGGTATTGGACCACACCCCAGGTCACCCCGGCGCGGTCGGTGATGTGCCGGACGCTGGGCGGGGCGAACCCCTCGTCGAGGATGCAACGCACGGTCTCGTCGATGACGACTGCGCGGGTGCGTTCGGCGCGGGCTTGGGCGCCGGTTGGCGGCCGACGGGGTGCGGTCATGGCATTCGGATTACCACAGCACGCCGCCGCACGTGGTCGGTCGGCCGCAGATCGTGCGCGGCAAGGATTCCGCTCGGGGCCCGGCACACGGCGTCGATGACGTTCACGGCGCGCGCCGCGGTGGCGATGACGCCGCCCTGGTTGTGGTCGATGCCCGAAACGCCTACGTGGGTGTTGATCTCGATGCCGGGGCTGCCCTCGACGACGGACGCGGTGCACGCCGGGATGTCCGTCGGGCGGATACGGCCAATCCGGCGCGGCGGCATCGGTGAGCCGGTTGACGTGTTCCATGGTGATGATCACGTCACCGCCGCGCACGCCCTCGACCGCGAAGCGGACGGCGGCGACCTATGCCGGGCTCGACGTTCATCATGGTGCACTCGATCAGGTCGGGCGTGACCCACTTGTCGTAGCGTTCCCGCACCTCGTCGAGTTCGATACCGAGATCAGCGGCCAGGCTGCGCACCTGGGCGCCCCACATCGACGTGAGGACGCCGGGCGAGAAGAGGATGGGGTGGTGGTCCGGCGCGGTCCCGAAACCGAAAGTCACACCGGTGAATTCGGCGTCGTCATAGGTTCCGTAGTCGAAGATCTCCTGCACGGTGACGGCGGTGGCCCGCGCTGCCAAGCTCAGTGCGGTGTAGACCAGGGTGTCGCCGGAGAACCCAGGGTCGATTCCGTTGATGTACAACGTCGTATCGCCGTCGCGACATGCCTGTGCCAGCGGCTCGCGTAACCAATCGTCGGCCTGGTCCGGTGCCACCATCCAGACGAACGATGTCCCAACGACATTCGTGCCCGCCCGCAGGAATCGGCTGATCTCGTTCAACGCCTCGCGTGGGCGGGTTTCGGCTTGAGAGGTATACACCACGCAGTCCGCGCCCAAGGCGATCAGCGCGTCGATGTCGTCGGTGGCGAGCACTCCGGTGGCCTGTCGAGCCCGCACAGGTCGGCGGCGTCACGCCCGATCTTGTCCTGTCCGCGTGCGTGCACGCCGACGAGTTCCAGGTCGGGCGCTCGATGATGCTGCGCAGCGCGTGGACTCCGACATTGCCGGTGGAGAACTGGATGATCCGACGGGTCACTGGAGTCCTTTCAGAGCAGATCGGTGATGGTCTTGAGACCCGGCCTCGTAGAGCACGCCCGGCAGCATGCCGCCGTCGATTTCGATGGTCGTGCCGTTGATGAAATCGGCTGCGCCGGAGGCGAGGAAGACACACGTGCGGCCGACCTCTGCCGGTTCGCCACCACGCTTGAGCGGGAGCGCGTCGAAGTACGTCGAGCCCGTCGGGTCGTCTTTGGGCAGGACGAACGAGCGGAAGTTGTCGGTGATCGTCGGTCCGAGCGCCACGCAATTGACCCGGGCCGCCGGGCCCCACTCCTCGGCGAGGGACCGAGTGAGATGGTTGAGTCCCGACTTGGCCGCGCCGTAGGACACCAGTGTCGGCGAGCCCGCGGGATGGCCCGCGCCGCTGGAGACATTGATGATGCAACCGGTGCCGTCCTGGCCGCGCATCTGGCGGTATACGCGGATGGCGAACCACAACGGACTGATGAGGTTCATCTGGATGGCGAAGGCGTGAAACAACACGGTGCGCTCGAAGTCGTCGTCGGAGCGGGGCGCGCCTTGGATGCGCGACACCAGCGCGGGAATGTCCTCGGCGTGCGGCGCGGGGACGGTCCCGCCGGCGTTGTTGACCAGGATGTCGACTCGGCCGTAGCGCTCGACCACCGCGGTGACCATAGCGTCGATCGCATGGTAATCGCCTTGATCACAGACCATTTGGTCGGAACGTTCCGCCCACCCCGGCTCGCGTCCACGCCGGGGATGGCGTCCAGCGGTGACCGCGAGCACCCGACGACCGTGGCGCCGGCGCGCAACAGTTCATGCGCGATGCCCACGCCGACACCCCTGCTGGTTCCGGTGACGATCGCGACCTTGCCGTCCAGCACACCCATGGTCACTGCCCCTTGCCGTTCGATCCCGGCGCCAGAAAAGCCTGTGACGAAAAAATTACATGTGTAATCATTACAGGACAAGAGCGAGAGGAGTCGCAACGATGCGGCAGGAACCCTTGGATCACCCAGAGCAGTCGTACAAAGTCGTGGTGTGGGCGACCGGACGGGTCGGACGGTTGGCCATCCGCGCGGTGGCCGACCGCCCGAACCTTGAACTGGTGGGCGTCTGGGTGCACTCGGAATCCAAGGACGGCAAGGATGCCGGCACGATTGCCGGCATCGATCCGTTGGGCGTGGCTGCGACCCGCGACGACGCAGCCATTCTGGCCGGCGACGCGGACTGCATCATCTACACCGGGCCGGCGACCAGCCGCCCTCGCGAGGCGATCACCGACTTCTGCCGCATTCTGGAGTCGGGCAAGAACATCGTCACCACCTCCGTTCCGGGCCTGGTCTACCCACGAGGTTCCATCAAAGCAGTCGACCGTGCAGCGCATCGTCGACTCGGCGATAAAGGGTGGCAGCTCGATCTATTCATCGGGCATCGAACCAGGGTTCGGTTGCGATCTGCTGGCCGTCGCGATGGCGTCGATGTCGAATCGGATCTACTCGATCCGAGGCTTGGAGATCACCGATTACTCGCGCGACAACACCGTCTACGAAATGCGGGAGCTGTTCGGTTTCGGTCAGCCGATGGACTATCAAGGCGGAATCATGATGCCCGGCGTGATCAAGTACGGCTGGGGCGCGGCGGTCACCATGGTCGCCGAAGCGCTCGGCGTACAACTGGACGAGATTCGCGAAACATGTGAGTTCGCCTCGTCACCGCGGCGACTGGAGACCCTGTCCGGGGTGATCGAACCCGGTACCGTCGCGGCGGTCTGGTTCCGCTGCATCGGCGTGGTCGACGGTCACGAAGTGATCACGATCGAGCACGTCGACCGGATGGCAGAAGACGTAGCAGCGGACTGGCCGAAGAGCCGTGCCGGCGGCATCGACGGCGTGTGGCGCGTGATGATCGAAGGCGAACCCAGCTTCGATGCCGAATTCGAAACCGGCTTCAACTCCGATGAGGACTCCACCGACCACGGCCTGCTCGCGACCGGTATGCGCGCGATCAACGCTGTCCCATGGGTATGTCACGCCGCCCCGGGCTGGTCGATGCACTGCACATCCCGCTAACGCCAGCGATCGGTTCGCTCCGCCCGCGCCGCGACGGAATTCCCACGATCGAAGGTCATCACGACGCCCGGATAGGAGCATAGGGCCTGCCGCGCTGATTGCGGGCGGTGAAACGAGCGGAGGTCGTTGCGCTGCTTGGTGATTAGACGTGACGCAGCACCAGCAGTTCCCCAGTCAACGATTCCTCGCTGAGTAATCGCGCGATCTGTGAACTCTGGCGTTCGGCCAACCGCCACGCCTCCTTGTCCCCGTACCGTTCGGTGAGTGCCCTTGTGACAGCGTCGACGCGTTCATTCCAGCTCTCGGGGATCGCGGGAAGCTCGCCTGTCCCCAGTGAGTGCTCGACGCGCAGACCGGATCTTTCGAGCAATTCTCGGAGGCCGTCGTTGGTCGGAAAAGTGTTGCCCTCGATCTGACCTGTCAAGTCGCGCTGGGCCACGAATGCCAACAGTCCAATGGGGCCGCCGGGTCGCACAACGCGTCGTAACTCCTCAAGCAACGCCAGTTGATCCGGAGTCGTGCATAACACCCCCAGCGACCAGGCGGCGTCGAAAATCGAATCGCGCATCGGCAACTTGGACCCGTCGGCGCGCACCACCGGAAAGCCGAAGAGCCGCGTCGCAGCTCGGCAGGCGCCTGCTTCGGGTTCGACGGTACCGGTCGCACCGAGCGCGCTCGCGCAACATACGCGGCGGGACCACCGACACCCGCACCGCAGTCCACGAACACGTCGCCGGCTGTCAGCCGCATCTGGCCGATGAGCCAATCCAGTGCAGCCGGACTTCCGCTGCCCCGGCAGCCCGCGGGTACGTAATAGTCGGGGCCGAGTTCTTGTGCTACCTGAGCCGTCCACTCCGCGACCGTGTCGAATTCCGCTTCCATCGCTTCCGTCACGGCGCCTCCGCTCGGATGCGGCGACCGACCTCCGCCTTGATCTCCGCACCGACACGAGTGCCCGACGCCGACGCGAGTCCGGAGACATTGATGCCCTCAGACCCGTCGATTGATAACAGCGCCCGTCCTTCGGCGACTGCCGCGGCGATCCCCGCTGCGACCGGATCGGCTGCGCCCAGCACCTGCTCCGCCACCTTCTCGTCGAGCCCTAGGCCGGGCAACCCTTGCAGCACCGCCGCGGACACGCTGTCGGTGAACACTGCGACGGCAGCGATCACTGGAATCGACAAACCCGCCGACTGAGCGCTTTTCATGAATGTCGCGATCGCGTCGGGGCGCGGCACGTGATTGAGAATCGCCATGCTCGCGCCGGCTCGCTGCTTCTCCACCAACCGAAAGGGTCGGGCGTGCACGGGCGGAGCGGTGGGAGTTTCGGCGCGCCGCAGTGATCCCCAGTGAGGCCGCGAGGGACACCAGGCGCAATCCGTCGAGATCGAAGGTCTGCGTCACGTCCGGGCGCACGTCGTAGCCACGACCATCGCCCGTCACGCACAACACCGTGTCAACACCGACGGTGCGCAAACCTCTCAGTTCCTGCTCAAGCGCCACGCGGTTGCGATCCCGGCACGTCAGGGTGATCCAAGGCGTCACGCCTGCGTCGAGCAGCAACGAGCCCATGAGCGTCGGAGGGAAGTCCGGTCTGTTCTGATGCTCGCCGACCAGGACGGCGTCACATGCCGGTGCGAGTGCGGCGGCCGTTGCCGCGAGATCGTCGCGATCGAACGGCGTGCAGCTGAAGTCGGTCAGCACTAGCGGCGGCTGGATCGGTCGCGGTGCAACGTGCTGACCCGACCACGGCACCGCTTCGTCGAATACGCAGGGGAAGGGGCGCATTTCGCACCGCCCGTCCGGGAGCACCCCGCCACACGGCCCGAACTGCATCCGTTTCGGACAACTCGGATCCGTCGACATCGTCGCCCCCTGCACCATCTCCGCAGTGATGTACCCGGCAGCCGGGGCGTTCATGCACGCGCTCAACGAACCGTCGACAAGGCCAGGCATTACCTATGGGCACGGCGCTAGCGGCAGTCAAGGGTGCGGTCAGCGCGGAGGGCCAAGAATGACCTGTCCGAACTTGTCTGCTCCCTCGGCCATACGTTCGGGCGAGATCTCGAAACCGTCCGGGCGCGGCGTAGCTCGGTCACGACCGGCGTAACGGAACATGCCCTCGATTCCAGCGGGCGTGTTGATCATCAGCAGATCGGCTTTCTTGGACGTGATGCGGTAGGCGTGCGGAATGTTCTTGGGCAAGAAGACGATTCCGCCCTCCGATAGCTCCATCTCCTGGTCGTCGTACCAGAGCAACGCGGTCCCTTTGATCAGCATGAAAACCTCGTCCTCACGCGTGTGTTTGTGGTACGGGGGTGCTTCGCCTTCGCTGACATCGAAGCGTCCGACCATCAACTTGCCATCGGTGGCCTTGCCGTCGAGCAAGATTGCCAGTGTGCCGCCGTCGAGCCATTCCAGTTGCTGCTGCTGCTCCGGTTGCGCCAGGTATGCCATGCTCATGGGTCGTCCCTGTTCGTTGTCGGACGGGAGGATACGTTGGGCGACATCAATGTCGGATGACGTTGAGAATATCCGCGTGCGCCGGTTTGCAACAGTTGAGTAGATCACCACGGCGCGGTTTGCCGTGATCTCGAATGCGCGGGAAACACCTCGCCGATGAGGGCCCTTGCAATAGTCGCCTGCTTACTAGCTGCCATCGCCGCGTTGGGATTGACCGTCCTGGCGGGATGGGATTTGTACTTGACAGGTTTTCCCGACGGCCATCTCACCGACTATGACAAAGCGGTTGACACGCCCAAACGGATTCTCATGTGGATGGAGTTCGGTTTCGTCCCGCTGTTTCTGGTCCTTGCGTTTTCCCCGATCGGTGCTCGGAGGCGTGCCGTCGGATTGTTCGTCGGGCTGACCGCGTTGGCCCTCGTCGTCGTGGTCCAGCTGGTGGGCCTCCCTTGGTATTTCATTACCCATCTCGGTCTCGATAACGGAATCGGCGGCTAGTCGAGGTGCACAGGCCGTAAGCTCGGAGATCACCGATGGGTACCGTGCTGATCCCGATTCCCGATCGCGACTTCGACCCGACCGAAGTCGCGATCAGTTGGCAGGTGCTGCGCGCCAACGGTCACCGGGTCGTCTTCGCCACCGAAAGCGGCACACCCGGTGTGGCCGACGACATCATGGTCAGCGGCCGCGGTCTCGACTTCTGGTCTGCAATACCGGTATTGGGTGCCATCACGATCGTGGGGCGAGCGTTGCGGGCCAACAAGGACGCCCGCCGCGCATACCACGACATGCTGCAGTCGCCGGAGTACCAGGACCCGTCCAGCTGGGCTGAAATCACCCTCGACGGCATCGACGCGTTGCTGCTGCCCGGCGGCCATCGGGCTCGCGGAATGCGTTCGTACATCGACAGCGACACGTTGCATCGCCTCGTCGTCGACGCCTTCGCCCGCGGGCTCAAGGTGGCCGCGATCTGTCACGGTGTGCTGCTCGCCGCCCGCAGCGTCGATCCCGACGACCGGTCACTCGGTGCTCTACGGGCGCCGGACCACGGCACTGACCTGGGCGCTGGAGCGCACCGCCTGGCGTCTCACCCGGATCACCCGATTCTGGAACCCCGACTACTACCGCACCTACACCGAGGAGCCCGGCCAGTCCGCCGGCTACATGTCCGTCCAGTCCGAGGTCACCCGTGCGCTGAAAAACCCGGCGGACTTCTGCGACGTCGAACGCGGGTCGCCGCAATGGCGGATCAAGACCTCCGGAATGGTGCGCGACACCGCAACCGACTCGCGGCCGGCATTCGTCGTCGACGACGGCAGCTACGTGTCGGCGCGCTGGCCGGGCGATACCCACACTTTCGCAAACGTGTTGTCGCAGAAGCTTTGAGTCGGTGCGGCCTTAGCGCGCATCAAGGACGCAATTTTTTGGTATCCGCGCCCATCGGCCGCGTTATGCTGATCGCGCGACTCAGATCGCGTTTCGAGGTTGCGTAGTGAAGCTTCTACAGACCGCTCTGCGATCAGCCGCGACGGTTGTGGTCGTGGTGGGCATGATCCCGGGCTGCTCAGCCAATCGGTCAGCGGGTCCGGCACCGAGCAGTGCACCGTCGATCGTGTCTGCCCGTGCGCCACGGGCTCCTCAGCCCCCCACCGGCCAGCGGATGCACACTCCCGGCGGGAACCGCGTCAGGAATGTCGGCACCACCCACCGGTTTGGTGGCGTTCACTATCTACCAGAAGGGCAAGGTCCCGTTCCCGGAGCAGGTCTTCAACGATCCGCTGGTCAGCGGGGTTGCTCTGGCGATGCGGTGGGACACCCTAGAACCGGCGCCCAACACCTTCGACTGGTCGGCGCTCGATTGTGTGTTCGCGCAGGCCGATTCGCACCACAAATTTGTCACGCTGGCGGTAACCCCTGGCTTTGAGAGCCCGTCGTGGGTGCTCAAGCTGCCCGGTGTGCAGACGCAAAGCTTCAAGTTCGCCTACTTCACCGACAACGCACCCGCCCGGCCATTGCCACTGCCCTGGAACGAGCCGTATCTGCAAGCCTGGTTTACCTTCTTGGGCGCGCTCGCTGCCCGATACGCCGACAATCCGGAGTGGCGCTTGATCGGGGTGGGCGGGCCGACGTCGGTGTCGACGGAAATGTCGCTGCCCGGTCGTACGACGGGCGACACCGCGCTCCCTGCGTCGGCCAATGGATCCGACATCGCCGAGTGGAAAGCCCTGGGCTACACACCGGATAAGTACGTCAACGCGTGGACAGAGTCCTTCGACCGGTACCACCAGTTGTTCCCCCATCAGCACCTGGGCCTGGCGCTGTATCCCGCGCTGCCGATTGGCAACAACGGGGCCGAAGATCAACGCGCAGCGGTCACCACCATGCAAAGTGTCATCGATGCGGGCATGCGCTACAAGCAGCAATTCGACTTGCAGGAAAACGGCATTAGAGGAGGCGCGGCGCAGCCGTCGGACCCTGAGTACAACGCGGTGCGAAGTCACTGCGGTGAGATCGTCACCGGACTGCAGAATTCCAAGTCCGCAACTGGCGATCCGACATATCAAGGTCCGCTGAACAACGCACTGGATCACGTATTGGCAGCCGGCGTGGACTTCTGGGAGGTCTACGTTTCAGATGTCGACAACCCATCGATGACCGACGTGCTCAAGCGGGCAAGCACCCAACTGCCCGCGCACACCCAATGCAGGCATTAGGCCTACGGTCAAGCGAAGTTGGCTTGCGCGCAGGTGCTCGGCGAGGTGATGTTGACCCCGCTGTAGACCACCTGGATGTGCGTGCAGGCGATGACGTTGACGTCGGACTGGGTTGCCCGGTCCGCCAGCCCGTCGAGTCGATCCGGCCGACGGTCTGATACTTGTCCAGCGGGCCTTCGCCCATGTAGATCGTGGTGACTTCGTCGGACCCGCCGTCTTTGATGACCCGGTCGTACTGGGCGGTGGCGTGCACATCCAGGTAGGTCAGCCGGTCGGTCGGGCGGATGTCGGTGCTCTGCCGCGACCACAGGTCGTTCGGGAATCCGGTCACGCCGTCGCCGCGTCCTCCGGTCGGCGCCGACGGTGAAGTCGCAGCTGCCGTTCGCGCGATGGCAGTCGAGCCGGGCGAATGTTTCCAGCTGGCGTGCCGTCGGGGAGGGGAATCAGCGTGGTGGCGTTGTTGCTGGCCGCCGCCGAGACCGCGGGAGGCGCCAACGCCAGCATCAGACCGACGCCCGCCAGTGCCGTCACCAGCCGCTTCATCCTGCGTCCTCTCGGTTGCGAGTCTGAGCAGAACTTACGCTGCGGCTACTCGTCGTAGGTGACTTCGACCGAATCGGTTTCCGGGTGGGACTGGCAGGCCAGGATCAGCCCGTCGTCGAGGTCCTGCTGCTCCAACACATCGTTGACCTCCATGTTCACCTTGCCGCTGCGCAGCGTGGTGGCGCAGGCGCCGCAGTGGCCCTCGCGGCAGGAGAACGGCGCGTCCAGGCCGGCGTCCAGCAGCACGTCGAGCAGCTTGGCCTTGCGCGGCCACGACACGGTGTGGGTCTGCCCGTCCAGCTCGACCACCGCGGTGGCATGGCGGCTTCGCCGCTATCGGATGTCCTCGATCTTCACCGCGGCGAACGGATCGGTGTCCAGCGACCGGAACACCTCGAGATGTACTTGCTGCGCAGGCACATTCAGCGTTTCGAGAGCTTCACGCGCGGCCGCCATGAATGGTCCCGGCCCGCAGATGAACGCCTGCCGGTCGGTGAACGGGGCGGCCAGTTGCGCCAGCGCGGTGGCGGACGGCAACCCCTGCAGCGACTCCAGCCAGTGCACCACGGTCAGCCGGTCGGGGTATTTGGCGGCGAGCTCGCGCAGTGCATCGGCGAAGATCACCGAGCGCTCGTCGCGGTTGGCGTAGAGCAGCACCACCTGCCCGCTGCCTTCGGACAGCGCCGACTTGCAGATCGACATGACCGGCGTGATCCCGCTGCCGGCGGCCAGCAGCAGGAAGTCGTCGTCGAGCGTCTTGGGTACGAAGGTGCCCGACGGCGCCAGCACGTGAATCCGCATGCCGGGATGGGCGTGATCGCACAGCCAGTTCGACGCGTACCCGTCTTTGTCCCGCTTGACGGTGACGGTCAGCGCGTCGTCGGTGAACGGCGAGCTGCACAGCGAATAGCAGCGCGCGACCGATCCGGTGCGGTCGCTGGGGACCCGCAGCGTCAGGAATTGGCCGGGTGCATAGCGCAGCCGGTCGGCGGGAATGTTCACCCCGTCTGGCACGGCGAACACCAGCGACCGCGCATCCTCGGTCTCGGCTGAGGACGTCGGCGATCTGCAGTTCCAGGACGTGGCTGCCCAGGGGTTCGTCGGGAATTGCGTCCGTCACAACCCCGCCTTTCCTTTTGTCATAACTAGAACAGGTTACAGAAACGTGGATCAGTATCGCTACCAGCCGCAGGAACAGCGCTGCTCGACACAAATCGGAACGTGTTCTAGTCTCTGTCTAAGTAAGCCACCCATGGAGGAACCCGTGACGTCCATTGAACAACGTGACGCCCAGTCGGTCCTAGACAGCATCGACGAACTGCTGCCCAAACTGCGGCAGCGGGCCCAGGAGACCGAAGACCTGCGCCGGTTGCCGGACGCCACAGTCAGCGAGCTTCAGGAGATCGGTTTCTTCCGGTTGCTGCAGCCCGAGCAGTGGGGCGGTATGCAGTGTGACCCCGCGGTGTTCTACGAGGCGGTCCGCCGGCTCGCCAGTGCTTGCGGTTCGACCGGTTGGGTGAGCTCGATCATCGGCGTGCACAACTGGCACCTGGCGCTGTTCGACCAGCAGGCCCAGGAAGACGTCTGGGGTGACGACGCGAACGTCCGTGTCTCGTCGTCCTACGCCCCGATGGGCGCGGGCGTCGTCGTCGACGGCGGCTATCTGGTCAGCGGATCGTGGAACTGGTCGTCGGGTTGCGACCACGCGACGTGGGCGTTCCTCGGCGGCCCGGTCATCAAGGACGGCCGGCCGGTGGACTTCGGCAGCTTCCTGATCCCGCGCAGCGAATACCGCATCGACGACGTCTGGCATGTGGTCGGCCTGCGCGGCACCGGCAGCAACACCGTCGTCGTCAAGGACGTCTTCGTGCCCCGGCACCGTTTCCTGTCCTACAGGCCGATGAACGACGGGACCGCGGGCGGCTATAAGACCAATACCGCTCCCGTCTACAAGATGCCTTGGGGCACCATGCATCCCACGACCATCTCGGCGCCGATCGTCGGCATGGCCTACGGCGCCTACGACGCGCATGTCGAGCACCAGGGCAAGCGGGTGCGCGCGGCGTTCGCCGGCGAGAAGGCCAAGGACGACCCGTTCGCCAAGGTCCGTATCGCCGAGGCGGCCAGCGACATCGACGCCGCGTGGCGGCAGCTGATGCGGCAATGTCAGCGACGAGTACGCGCTGCTGTCCGCCGGCAAGGAGATCCCGTTCGAGCTGCGGGCCCGCGCCCGCCGCGACCAGGTGCGTGCCACCGGCCGCGCGATCGCCTCGGTCGACCGGCTGTTCGAGGCGTCGGGTGCCACAGCGCTGGCCAATGACGCACCGGTGCAACGCTTCTGGCGCGACGCACATGCCGGACGGGTGCACGCGGCCAACGACCCCGAGCGGGCGTATGTGATCTTCGGTAACAACGAGTTCGGGCTGCCGCCCGGCGACACGATGGTCTGATGACCGCGCCGGCGACGATGCAGAGCGCAGCGATGAGGTGGGGGCACCTCCCGCTTGCGGGGGAGAGCGGCGCCAAATGACCGCGACGGCAGAACTCACCTTCGAGTCGACCTCGCGGTTCGTCGAAGTCGACGTCGACGGACCGCTGAAGCTGCACTACCACGAAGCCGGCGTCGGCAACGACCAGACGGTGGTGCTGCTGCACGGCGGCGGCCCCGGGGCGGCGAGCTGGACGAACTTCTCGCGCAACATTCCGGTGCTGGCCGAGCGTTTTCACGTGCTGGCCGTCGATCAGCCCGGCTACGGCCACTCCGACAAACGCGCCGAACACGGCCAGTTCAATCACTACGCGGCGCGAGCGCTCAAAGGCCTCTTCGACCAGCTGGGTCTGGGACGCGTTCCGCTGGTGGGCAATTCACTGGGCGGTGGCACCGCTGTCCGGTTCGCGCTGGACTACCCCGACCGGGCCGGGCGTCTGGTGCTGATGGGTCCTGGCGGGCTGAGCATCAACCTGTTTGCGCCCGATCCGACCGAGGGTGTCAAACGGCTGGGGAAGTTCTCCGTCGAGCCGACCCGAGAAAACCTCGAGGCGTTCCTGCGGGTGATGGTCTACGACCAGAAGCTGATCACCCCTGAGCTGATCGACGAGCGTTTCGCGTTGGCCAGCACGCCGGAATCGCTGGCCGCGACGATGGCGATGGGAAAGTCGTTCGCCGGGGCCGATTTCGAGCTCGGCATGATGTGGCGCGAGGTCTACAGGCTGCGCCAGCCGGTGCTGTTGATCTGGGGCCGCGAAGACCGGGTCAACCCGCTGGACGGCGCGCTGGTCGCGCTGAAGACCATTCCGCGAGCGCAGCTGCACGTCTTCGGGCAGTGTGGACACTGGGCGCAGGTGGAGAAGTTCGACGAGTTCAACAAGCTGACCATCGATTTCCTGGGAGGTGCGTAAATGAGCATCCGTTCGCTGGGCTACCTGCGCATCGAAGCCACCGATATGGCGGCCTGGCGTGAGTACGGCCTGAAAGTCCTCGGCATGGTCGAGGGCAGCGGCAGCGACCGAGGGCGCGCTGTATCTGCGGATGGACGATTTCCCGGCCCGGCTGGTGATCGTGCCGGGCGAGCAGGACCGGTTGTCCGAGGCCGGCTGGGAATGCGCGAATGCCGCAGGGCTGCAGGAGATCCGGAACCGGCTCGACGTCGAGGGCACGCCGTACAAAGAGGCCACTGCTGCCGAACTTGCGGATCGCCGGGTTGACGAGATGATCCGGTTCTCCGATCCGTCGGGCAACTGCTTGGAGGTTTTTCACGGCGCCGCCCTGGAGCACCGCCGGGTGGTCAGCCCGTACGGGCACAAGTTCGTCACCGGTGAGCAGGGCCTGGGGCACGTGGTGCTGACCACCCGCGACGACGCAGAGTCGCTGCACTTCTACCGCGATGTGCTCGGCTTCAAGCTGCGCGACTCGATGCGGTTGCCGCCACAGTTGGTCGGCAGACCCGCCGACGGGCCGCCGGCCTGGTTGCGCTTCTTCGGCTGCAACCCGCGTCACCACAGCCTGGCCTTCATGCCCGGACAGACGCCCAGCGGCATCGTGCATCTGATGATGGAGGTCGAGCAGGCCGACGACGTGGGCCTGTGCCTGGACCGGGCGTTGCGCCGCAAGGTGCCCATGTCGGCCACCCTGGGCCGCCACGTCAACGACCTGATGCTGTCGTTCTACATGAAGACGCCCGGCGGCTTCGATATCGAATTCGGTTGCGAGGGAAGAAAAGTCGACGACCACGACTGGATCGCCCGGGAGAGCACCGCAGTGAGCCTGTGGGGCCACGACTTCAGCATCGGCTTCCGCGGGTAGCAATGGCCGAGCAGATCGACTCCCGCACCTTCCGGCAGGTGCTGGGTCAGTTCTGTACGGGGATCACGATCATCACCACGGTGCACGACGACGTCCCGGTCGGCTTCGCCTGCCAGTCGTTCGCGGCGCTGTCGCTGGAACCACCGCTGGTGCTGTTCTGCCCGACCAAGGTCTCGCGGTCCTGGAAGGCCATCGAGGCCAGCGGGACGTTCTGCGTCAACGTGCTGACCGAGAGCCAAAAGGACGTGTCGGCACGATTCGGCTCCAAGGAGCCGGACAAGTTCGCCGGCATCGACTGGAGCGCTTCACCTTTGGGCTCGCCCGTCATCGAAGGGTCGCTGGCCTACATCGACTGCACGGTGGCCTCGGTGCATGACGGCGGCGACCATTTCGTGGTGTTCGGCGCGGTGCAGTCGCTCTCCGAAGTGCCCGAAGATCAAGCCACGGCCCTTGCTGTTCTATCGCGGCGACTACACCGGCATCGAGCCGGACAAGACCACACCGGCGCAGTGGCGTGACGACCTGGAGGCGTTCCTGACCACGACCACTCAGGACACCTGGCTCTGACTGGTCCGATCCCGCGCTAGCGCTACGCTCTGCGGTGAAAAAATGCTGCGGAAAGCGGGGCTGCATTGATCCGGTTTGGCTTTGTCGCATTGTTGACGGCTGTTGCGGCGGCATTGCTGTCCGTGGCCGTGGTAGGGCCGTGGGGCTGGTGGATTCCCGCCGCACTGGTCGCGGTCGCGGCGGCCGTGGGCAGCTACGACCTGGTTCAACGCAAGCACGCGGTGCTGCGCAACTACCCGGTCCTGGGGCATATGCGCTTTCTGCTGGAGGCGCTGCGCCCGGAGATGCAGCAGTACTTCATCGAGCGCAACTTCGACGGCCGGCCGTTCGACCGTGACGTCCGCTCGTTGATCTACGAGCGGGCCAAGGGGACCGCCGCCGAAATGGCCTTCGGGACCGAGCGCGATATCGACCAGATCGGCTACGAGTATCTGGTGCATTCGGCCGCGCCCGGTTGACCCGCCCGACGAGCCGTTCCGGGTGCGGATCGGCGGGCCCGACTGCACGCGGCCGTACGACATGGCGTTGATGAACGTCTCGGCGATGAGCTTCGGTGCGCTGTCGGGCAACGCGCTACGCGCGCTGAACAACGGCGCCCGCAAGGGCGGGTTCGCCCACGACACGGGCGAAGGTGGACTGACTCCCTATCACCTCGGCGGCGCCGACGTGATCTGGGAGATCGGCTCCGGCTATTTCGGCGCTCGCACCAACGACGGCGCGTTCGATCCGGATCAGTTCGCGGACAAGGCGGCTCACGATCTGGTCAAGTGCATCTCGATCAAGTTGAGCCAAGGCGCCAAGCCCGGCATCGGCGGCGTGCTTCCGGCCGCAAAGGTCAGCAAGGAGATCGCAGCGTATCGAGGCGTGCCGGTCGGCGAGAAGTGTGTCAGCCCGGCGGCGCATTCGGCGTTTCACACCCCGCGTGAACTGATGCTGTTCGTGGCGCGGCTGCGTGAACTGGCCGGCGGAAAACCGGTGGGCTTCAAGCTGTGTGTCGGCTCCCGGGTCGACGTGCTGGCGGTCTGCAAAGCGATGCTGGCCGAAGGGGTGACGCCCGACTTCATCATCGTCGACGGCGCCGAAGGCGGAACCGCCGCCGCGCCGCTGGAATACGAAGACAACGTCGGCCTTCCGCTCACCGACGGATTGATGACCGTGCACAACGCGTTGGTGGGAGCGGGTCTGCGGGACAGGATCCGGATCGGGGCGAGCGGCAAGGTCGCCTCCGGAAACGACATCGTCAAGCGCCTGATCCAGGGCGCGGACTACACCAACTCGGCCCGATCGATGATGATGGCGGTGGGCTGCATTCAATCTCAGCGGTGTCACACCAACCACTGCCCGGTCGGCGTCGCGACCCAGGATCCGTATCGGGCCCGAGCCCTTGATGTCGCCGACAAGAGCGAACGCGTGTACCGCTACCAGAAGGCCACCGTCGCCCAGGCGATGCGCCTGATGGCCTCGATGGGTGTCTCCGACCCGTCGATGCTCAACCCGCACATGCTGCGCAAGCGCGTATCGCCCACCTAGCAACGTTCGTACGCGGAGATTTACGAATGGCTGGCGCCCGGAGAACTGCTCGACCATGCGCCGGCCACCTGGCGGTCGGATTGGGAAGTCGCCGACCCGGACTCCTTCTTTCCCATCGGCCGCGAAAGCCGGCGACCCGGGAGCGCCTGATGACTGCGCGGTTCGGCAGGCGTTCGATGCTCGCGCTCGCCGCGGCGGGTGCCCTTGGATTAGCGCTTCCGTTCTGCAGCGGCGAAGCGAAAGGTGATGAGCCAGAAGAACTTGACGAGTATGGATACGATCCCGGCGTCACCGAGCCGGGGGCGCTGGAGGCGCCCGGGCGTCTCGCCAAAGTACCGCCGGCGGCGTCGGTTCGGGCCGAGTGGCTACCCCCGGTTGGCCGGCAGACCATGCCGAACTGTTTCGTGTGGGCCTCGGTATATGGGCTGGCGACGTTCTGCGCGGCCCGCAAAAGCCAGACACCGCCAACCAACCCCAACCGGCAGGCCGGCCCCGACTACGCCTACATCCGATCGGAGATGGCAAACCACATCGCCGACAAAACCTGCGAAGGCGGCCAAATCACCAAGTGTCTGAATTGGCTGCAATCCAACGGTGGCACTCCATCGTTGGCCGCAGCGCCTAACTACTTAAAGCGGGTGTCCATATCATCGTGTGACGTCAACTGGTCGGAATATGGTTCGCGAACCATCCCACCGGATCCGAGCTTCCGGATTCCGCAGATACAAGCTGACTGCGATCACCGGCCAGGGTGGCCTGAACAATCTGCGTGCCGTCATCGCGTCGGGCATGCCAATCGTTTACGGCACATCGCTCTACACAGACTTTCCGCACTACCGCGGCACCCCTTCGCCCTACGTCGGCAATGGACAGTGGCTGAACAACAGGAACGGCAGGAAAGTCGGCCACGTCATGCTCATCGTCGGCTACAACGACGCATACACACCGAAAACCGGCGCGGTTCGCATTCAGAACAGCTTTGGGACCGGTTGGGGCGAAAACGGATTCGTGTGGATCGCTTACAACGCTCTGGAAGCAATGGCCCAGGGACAAGGGGTCTACGTACCGATTGCTGCTTAACGGCGTGCGTGCGCTAATGCCAGCGGGCTTGGTGTTCTGCGTGCGTCGGCAGGTAAGCACTGGGCGCGAAGAACTCGTCGTAGAAGTCGACGTCGAGATGTTGTGCCTGTAGGTACATCAGAACGTGCACGGTCGGCACGGTGCCGGGCAGCTTGCCGAACGCGTCGTAGATGTAGGATGCTTCGACGGTGACAAGCTCCTGAATGCCGTCCGGCGGCAGCGCGGATGCGCGCACCTTCGCTGTATCCGACCACGGCCCTTGGGTATCGGGGTGAAATGGACCGCCTGGACCGAACTTTCGTGCGACCAGCTTGTCCACCCCCGCCGCCACCGACGGCACGTGCGGCGGGCTGAGCGTCTCGAAGTAGCCGGGCAGCCCGGTGACGTTGGGGAAGGGCCAGCGCTCGTCGTCGTCGGCAACGAAGCCCAACCCGGGTGCGCTCGGATCACCAGAGCCGCCCAGCACCGACAACCGATTGAGCCCGTCGTAGGTCCAGCCGCCGAGACCCATTGCCTGCAACGCCAGCACCCCGTTGTTGGTAGCGATCGCGAGTTCCGCGCTCGCCTCGGTGATCGTGTACTGCTCGATGAACGATAGCGGTATCGGGTCGTCGGCATGCGGCAGCGAGTTAAACCGTTGCAGGCCTGGGATGTTGCGGCCGTTGATGTCGTCGACGATCGGGTAGCCGTTGGCCGCGAAGAACCACAGATTTTCCATCAGGTGCTCGGCGAGATCGGCTACCGGGAATGCCAGCAGGCTGCCCGGATGGTTGCCGATCCAGACGTTGTGACCTTCCATGTGCGGTTCTGCGCGAGGCAGTTCGAGGCGTGTGTCCGAGATCCGCACGTAGGACTCCGCGGTGTGACTGATCCACTCCTCGATGCTGTCGAATTCGCGGGGATGCTCGTCGCGGCTGGGCAAAAGATAGGTTCCGGTGTCGTCGGTGAAGAACAGCTGGCTGGTGTGGAAGCCTGCCGCCGACGGGAAGGTTCGGCCGGTCGCGCTGCCGGAGTAATTGGGAAACGCGGGTGCATAGCTCGGGTTGTGGGTGATGCCGAAGTTCCAACCGGTGACGCCGCCGGTGGTCGAAATAAGCAGTGCCCGTTCGACTTCCGATAACGGCTGCACCGGTCGACGACTGGTGTACGCCAGCGCTCCGGCGGGAATCCGACCGCCGACCGGGAATCGGCGGGACCGTCGTCCGGTCATCGCGGCGAATAGTGGGAAGCGTCCGAGTTCGGCCAGCGCGGCCCGCTCGTGGTCGGAGATAACCAGGCTCACCGTGCTGGTTTCCTCATTGCGCATAGGTGGTTTCGGTGTTCGCGTCCTGGAACATCTCCGACACGATGAGCCACGATCCGTCGGCCTGACGCTGCAGTGCGCGAAGCGAGAAGTTGTCGCGGTCAAGCGTTCCGCCGCCGACCAGTCCCTGGCCTTTGATCCGCAGGTGCGCTGACACCAGAACGACCTCCGGTGTCAGCACCCGGAAACTGGTTTCGGGCGGGCCCTCGGGTTCGCCGCGGTTGAAGTTGTCATCGGCGAATAGGCCCCGCAGGTAGTCGACGATTTCCTCGCGTCCGCGTTTGACGGTGCCGAAGGCGTTGACCCAGTCGGCGTCGTCCGAGTACACCGCATGCAACGCCTCCGCATCGCGGTCACCGAAACCTTTTAGCAAGGTCAGAAGCGTTTTGCCGATCGCTTGCTGATCATCGGGCGGCAGATCCGAGAAGTCGGTCATGTCGGGATGCTAGGCGCCGGGTGAACTTTTGGTCGAAGTATCGCGTGGTAGCAGCAGGTGGTTGAAAGAAAGTTCTGAGAAAGGTTCGTGAGATGAGTCCGCTGCTGATGGTCTACTTCTCGGTCGGCACTCCCGTCCTTGGATACGGCCTGGTAAGGCTGCAGGCGCGGCTCGAGCGGTGGGACTACCGACGGCACGCCGAGGACTAGGGGCGGGGCGTCGATTGAAGCTTCGAATCCTGGTTGTCGGTGCCGGTGTGAGCGGCATTTCGGTCGCTCGCGGGTTGATGCGCGACGGTCACGACGTCACCGTCTTCGACCAACGCCCGAACGTGACGGCGGGCGGCGGAGCCGTGACCATCTGGCCCAACGGCGCGACGGTTCTGCGGCAGCTCGGCGTCGACATGGACGGAGCCGGGCAGCTGCTGTCCGCCGTGCGGGTCATGACATCCACCGGTCGCCCGCTCGCCACCATGGACCTCGACGCGATGGTGAACCGGCTGGGCGCACCCGTTCGGATGGTGCCACGTCGAATCCTGCTGGAGCGGTTGCTCAAAGGCTTTCCGACCGACCGCATCCGATGCAACTCCCGTGCTGACGGGGTGGTCAGTACCCGCGACGGCGTACGGGTCGACTTCGAAGACGGCAGCTCGGCCGACGGCGATGTGTTGATCGGCGCGGACGGCCTGCATTCGGTGGTCCGCAGCGTCGTCGGCGCGGCAACCGGCCAAGCCGACCGGCTGGTGCAGCTGGCAGGGACTGGTCACCCTCCCGGACATCGCCGACCCGCACGTCGCAACGATGATGATCGGCGAGCACGGAAACCTCGGTCTGTGGCCGGCCGGCGGTCCTGACCTGCAGTGGTGGTTCGACTTACCGTGGTCGCCCGACTTCGTCAGACCGCAACGTCCGATCGAGATGATCCGGTCGCATTTCGCCGGATGGTCCGACTCGGTCGATCAAGTACTCGCGACGTTGACCGACGACGATCTGGCCCCTTCGCCGTTCCCGCATTTTCGGCACCCGGTTCCCCGCGCGGGCGCAGGCGCACTGACGTTGCTCGGCGATGCCGCCCACACGATGCCGCCCACGCTCGCGCAGGGGACCAATCAGGCGCTGCTGGACACGATGGTGTTGCGCAAGGCGCTGTCGGATTTCCGAAATGGCCGCAACGGCAACAACGTGAGCTCGGCGCGCCTTGCGCTGGTACGAGAACACCCGGCGGCGCAAGGTCAAGGCGGTGTCCTGGGTGACCACGCAGCAGGTGTCTCGCCGCGAGTCCGTGCTGCGACCGGCGGCGCTGATCTCGGACCGATTCATGACGTGGGCGCTGACGACGTTCCTGCGTTGGGTCAGTCACCGCGACATCTCAGCGGAGATCAGCCGTGACCTCGGGGCCGCGCTGGCCGTGAAGGTGCAGTGATGTCGACGGCCGCAAGGGTGCCGCCCGCCAAACTGGCCCGCCTCGTCGAGTGGATTCGCCACCACCTGTATCGGCTGCAATCAGCGGCTGGCGCCCGCACCTGCGGCGATGATGGAGATGATCATCGCCACCTGGACATCTCAGGCGATTACGGTGGCGGCCGAACTGGGTGTCGCCGACGCACTCGCCGACGGGCCCTTGCCGATCGACGAATTGGCGGACAGGGTCGGCGCCGACCCCGACGCGCTGCGCCGGCTGCTGCGGGCGTTGATCGGCCGGGGCGTATTCCGTCGTCGCCCCGACGGCCGCTACGAGCTGAATTCCCTTGCCGACACGCTGCGTTCCGATGCACCGGTGTCGATGGCATGGGCGGCCCGGTTCTACGGCTCGCGTGAACAACGCGAACGATGGACCCGGCTGGTCGATTCGATCCGAACCGGACGATCTGTCGTCCCGGTCTTGCACGGCAAGGAGAGCTTCGACTATTTCGCCGAGTATCCACAGCATGCCGAGCTCTTCCACCGGACCATGACGAGTATTTCGGAGTTGACCGATGCTTCCGTGGTGGCCGGCTACGACTTCAGCGCCTACCCCACGATCGTCGATGTCGGCGGCGGGCACGGCCCACTGCTGGCGACCATCCTGGCGGCGGCGCCGGCCTCACAGGGCGTTCTCTACGACCTGCCGATGGTCGTTGCGGCCGCGCCGAAGCTGTTGTGCAAACACGATGTCGCTGATCGCGTGCGCATCGAGGCGGGATCGTTCTTCGACAGCGTTCCGAGCGGCGGCGACGCCTACGTCTTGAAGAACATCATGCACGACTGGCCCGACGAGAAGGCGGTACAGATCCTGCGCAATGTTCGCGCCGCCGCCGGCCCGCGCGCCACGGTGTTGCTGGTCGAATTGGTGATCCCCTACCACGACCGCGACTTCCCGGGGAAATGGGCCGACCTGGAGATGCTGCTGAATTTGGCTGCCCGCGAGCGCACTGCCGCCGAATACCGAAAGCTACTCAGCCAAGCCGGATTCCGAATGACGCGGGTGGTGCAGACTGCTTCACCGCTCAGCGTGGTGGAGGCGCGCACGGCGTAACGAACGTGGCTAACCCGTATTCGTGATGCCGTCCAGATACGGGGTCAAGCCGAACTTCTCGACGAGCGCATACCACTCCGCTTCTCTGAGAACGTAAGTGGCTCGGGCCTCTTGCACCCTGCCGCGCCAGGAATAGCGAAATTCGTGCCCCCGAGGACCATGACCTTTCATCGCGGTCGTTCCGATGGTCAGCGGTTTCACACCGGGAATGGACAGGACCAGCAGCGGCTGCACGGGCCCGCTCGTCCGGCTCCACTCGTCACCTGTCGGGACGGAGGTGAACTGCGCTCGTGTCGCAGTCAGCTGAGCAAGGGGGGCTGAAGCAGCCAGTGCGTTTAGAGGTGGGTGGTGTCCTCGAGACGGTCGTATGCCTGCCACCAAATAGCTTCGTACTCGACCGGCGAGATGGCACGGGTCGAGAACATGTCGTCGGCACGGGTCAGCGTCTGGGTCAGAGTTTTCCATTCGGTATGTCGGCGTCGCTCGTTCGGATCGGTGATTCCAGGCATGACGAGGACTGACATGGACTTGACGTGCACGCGCTTGGGTCCGGCCAGCAGGGAGAGCAATACGCGGATGCTTAGGTAGCCTCCGATGGCTGCCGCCGGGACGGCATAGGGCGAGGACAACGCGTCGCCGATCATGATTGCCAATAGGACGAGCACGGCGCCGCCCGACGGCCACCCCCGCCGCAGCCGCGCCAGCCGCCGATCAGCGGTGGTGGTGCCGGGCGGGTAGATAATCAACCGGTAGCGACGAACACCGTACTGGCTGATTTTGACGTCATAACATCCCCACGGGCGGTCACCGTCGAGCACCCGCGAAAACCACCGCGCGCCTGGTTCAACGGCTTGATACTGGGCGTTGGGCATGGAGTCAGGCGTACGCGGAATTTGAGACGCCGACCCCAAGTTAAACGGCATCCTTGCGCCTGAAGGGCCAAACTTTTACGAATCTTTAGCGAACGCGTCTCGGCTGAGAATTTCCTGCACGTAACGACCCCGTCAAAATCGACCACACCGCCCCGCCCGCCGATGGCGAGCCCACCCGTGCCCCGAACCTCAAATGCCTGTGCCGGCTGGCAGCTCCGCTGCGATGTTGCTTAATACGTATATTGGCCAGTCGCTGGGGTACCGTGGCTCGGCAGATGGTTACGATCCACTGCCCGTCTGACCGGGTAGCCACGCGTCCATCCGGCGTAACGCCTCCTCGATGTCGTTCGCGGGCCCGGCGAAGGAGAGCCGGACGAACGAGCCGCCGTGCTCTGGATCGAAATCGATGCCGGGCGCTATCGCCACCCCGGTGTCGGCCAGCAGCTTCGAGCAGAAATCCATCGAGTCGTCGGTGAAATCGGAGACGTCGGCGTAGACGTAGAACGCGCCGTCGGTCGGGGCCAGCCGGTCGATGCCGATTCCGCGCAGACCGTCGAGCAGCGTCGTGCGGTTGGCGCGCGTACTGGTGCAGATGGCCGTCGGCTTCTTCGATCGGCTTCCGGGGTGAACGCCGCGACCGCGGCGTACTGCGACAGCACCGGCGGGCAGATGGTGAAGTTTCCGGTCAGGCGGTCCACCGCCCGGCGCAACTCGGACGGCACCAGCAGCCAGCCCAGCCGCCAGCCCGTCATCGCGAAATACTTGGAAAAGCTGTTGACCACAACGGCATTTCGCGACGTGCTCCAGGCGCAGCTGGTCTGCTGGCGCGCCCGGGTAGACCAACCCGTGGTAGACCTCGTCGCTGATCAGCCGCACCCCCGAGTCGTCACACCAGGACGCGATCGCCGCCAGTTCGGCGGGCGGGATGACCGTTCCGGTCGGGTTGGCCGGGCTGGCGACGATCACGCCCTGCACCGGCGGGTCGAGTTCGGCGAGCATCTGCGCGGTCGGCTGGAACCGGGTCTCCGGCCCGCATTCGATCTCCACGACCTCGCATCCGAGCGCTGACAGGATGTTGCGGTAGCAGGGGTATCCGGGACTGCTGATCGCCACCCGGTCGCCGACGTCGAAGCAGGACAGGAAGGTCAGCAGGAAGCCGCCCGAGGAGCCGGTCGTCACCACCACGTCGTCCACATCGACCTCAATGCCGTGCCGGTCCGGATACGACGCGGCGATCGCCGCGCGCAGCTCCGGGAATACCCAGCGCCACCGTGTAGCCGAGCTGGTTGAGCATGCAGCGCCGCGGCGGCGGCGGCGCGCACCGGCTCGGGGGCGCCGGCGCTGGGCTGCCCCGCCGACAGGTTCACCAGATCGCCGTGGGTGCGCTGCCGTTCGGCGGCGGCCAGCCAGACATCCATCACATAGAACGGTGGGATCCCGGCGCGCAGTGCGACGTGATCGGTCATGTCGCCAAGCTACGGTAAATGCCGGTTCCTCCTCATCGCGCTGCGCGGCCCCCTCGCCGCTGCGCGGCTGGGGGTGCCCCCACTGCATCGTCGCCAGGCTGGAGCACTTCGGATTCCAGCCGGCGCAAGTGTTCGCGCGCCGGGCCCAGCAGCTGCGAACTGCCGTGCGCCCGTTTGAAGTACAGCTGCATGTCGTGTTCCCAGGTGATCGCGATGCCGCCGTGCAGCTGAATCCCCTCCGCGGCCACCGTGCTGAACGCCTCGCTGGCGGCGACGCCGGGCCAGCGCCGCCGACGTCGGCCGACGGCGCGGCAATGGCGTCGTTCGACGACCGCGCGGGCGGCCTGCACCGCGACATACAGATCGGCCATCCGGTGCTTGAGCGCCTGGAAGCTGCCGATCGGCCGGCCGAACTGCACCCGTTCCTTGGTGTAGTCGACGGTCAGTTCCAGGCAGCGGGCGGCGGCGCCGATCTGTTCGGCGGCCAGCAGGATCGCGGCGACATCGGCGATGCCGGGATCGGTGCCCAGCGGTGTGGTGCTCTGCGGGTTAACGCGGGCCAGCCGGCGGGTCGGGTCCATGGCGGTGACCGGTTCGATGTCAAACGCCGTCCACCGGTGGAGTTTCGCCGTCGTTGGTGGCGACGACTATGTCGGCGATGTCGCCGTTGATCACGTAGTCGGGGTCGAGCACCAGCGCGCCGATCGACGCGCCCTCGGCCAGCGCGTTCAGCGCTTCGGTATCGGGATCGTCCGCGGCCAGCAGCGCCAGCTCGGCCAGCGTGGTGCCGAGCAGCGGGCTGGGCACCAGCCCTTTGCCCAGTTCTTCGAGGACGACGGCAGCGTCACCGAGAGTGCCGCCGGCGCCGCCGTATTCCTCGGGCACCACCAGAGCGGCCGCGCCGACCTGCTCGCACAGCAGCCGCCACAGCGACTCGTCGTAGCCGCGTTCGGATTCCATCGCCTCGCGCACCGCGGCGGGCGAGGCATGCTTGGCTACCAGCGCTGCGACGGTCTCGCGCAGCAGTTCCCGTTCCTCACTCACAGTGCCTCCAGTACCCGCCGCCGGTGCGCGGCCGGGTCGCCCCACGCCGATCGCAGCGCCTGCACTCGCAACAGCCACAGCGACAAGTCGTGCTCGGCGGTGAAGCCGATCGCGCCATGGGTCTGCAACGCCGACCGGGCGGCCAGCAACGCGGCTTCGGAAGCGGCCGCCTTGGCCGCGCTGACATCGCGTGCGGTGTCGGGGGACCGATCCGCCAGCGACAGGGCCGCGCCGTAGACCAGCGGGCGGGCCAGCTCGAGCGCGATATGCACGTCGGCCAGCTTGTGCTTGATCGCCTGATACGAGCCGATGACCCGGCCGAACTGGGCGCGCTGCTTGGCGTAGTCAACCGCGGCGTCCAGCAGCGCCTGGCCGGCCCCGACCAGCTGGGCAGCGGTGGCCAATGCGCCGAACTCGTACGCGCGGGCCACATCGGCCTGCCACGCTTCACAGACCGCCTCGGCGTCGAAGAGGTGACGACTCGGGTCGACGGACTCATGCCGGTCGCCCACGTGCGCTTCGCTGACCCAGCCATCGGCTTCGGCGGCCAACACCAGCCCGGCCGCATCGGCATCCAACGCTCGTGGCACCTGCGGCCGAAGCACGACGCTGACGATCAGTTCGCCGGCTGCCAGCGCAGCGCACCGATCGTCTTCGGCCAGCAGAACTGGCGCTACCGCAATGGATTCGGTGACCGGGCCGGGAACACACCAGCGTCCCAGCCGCTCCAACGCGACGACGAGGTCGACCGGGTGCGCGTCGAGGCCGTCGAACCGCTCCGGCACCGCCAACGCGGTGACTCCCAGGTCGGCCAGCCGCGCCCACACCTTGCGGCCGGGCCCGGTGTCACCGCCGGCCCAGGCACGCACCGCGCCCGGCACGTCGGCCGGCGCGAGTGCCGCGTCGATACTGGCCGCGAAATCGCGCTGCTGCGCGTCAAGAGCAAATCTCATTTGGCCTTCTCCCGGGGCAGCCCCAACAGCCGCTCGGCGATGATGTTGCGCTGAATCTCATTGGTGCCAGCGTAAATCGGGCCACCGAGTGCGAACAGCAACCCATCGGTCCAGGAGCCGGCGAGTTCAGCGTCAGCGCCGCGAATGTCCAGCGCGGTCTGGTGCACGGCCACATCCAAGTCGGACCAGAACACCTTGGTCACCGAAGACTCGGCGCCCAGTTCGCCGCCGTTCGCCAGCCGGGTCACGGTGCCGAAGGTGTGCAGCCGGTAGGCCTGCGCTTTGATCCACGCATCGGCCACCTGATCACCGAAGGCGCTGTCGCCGTTGGCCTTCCACAGCTCTGTCAGGCGCTCGGCGGCGGCTAGGAAGCGCGCCGGGCTGCGCAGCGACATGCCGCGCTCGTTGCTCGACGTACTCATCGCGGCGCGCCATCCGTCGTGCACCTCGCCGATCACGTCGTCGTCGGGCGACGAAGACGTCGTCGAGGAAGATCTCACCGAACCCGGTGTCGCCGCCGAGTTGGGCGATCGGCCGCACGGTGATCCCGTCGGCTTTGAGGTCGAACATGAAATACGTCAGCCCGCGGTGGCGCTCCGCTTCGGGATTCGGAGCGGAACAGCCCGAAAGCCCGGTCGCCGAACGGTGCTCGCGAGCTCCAGATCTTCTGACCGTTGAGCAGCCAGCCGCCGTCGGTGCGGGTGGCCGTCGAGCGCAGGGAGGCGAGGTCGCTGCCGGACTCCGGCTCCGACCAGGCCTGCGCCCAGATCTCCTCACCGCTGGCCATCTTCGGCAGAACCCGGTCCAGTTGCTCCTCGGTGCCGTGCGCGAACAGCGTCGGTGCCAGCATCGAGGTGCCGTTGGCACTCGCCCGGCCGGGCGCGCCGGCGCGGAAGTACTCCTCCTCGAAGACCACCCACTGCAACAGCGTTGCGTCGCGGCCGCCGTACTTGCGCGGCCAGGTGATGACCGACAAACCCGCATCGAAAAGCACCTTGTCCCAATGCCGGTGCTGCTCGAAACCCTCCGCGGTGTCGTAGGACTTGGTCGGGAACGATGCCCGATTCGCAGCCAGGAACTCGCGCACCTCTCGCTGGAAGTCGCACGTTTCGTCGTCGAAATCAAGATCCATCTATGACATCTCTCGCAGTAGCGGTTTGACGACCTTGCCACCGGCGTTGCGCGGCAGCGTGTCGACAAACCTCACCGAACGGGGGGCTTTGAAGTTCGCCAAATACTCACGGGTGTAGGCGATCACCGCCTGCTCGTCGAGCCCGGACCCGGGCCGCGTCACCAGGAACGCCCGGCCGACCTCTCCGAGCCGCTCGTCGGGCACGCCGATCACCGCGCAGTCCAACACACCGTCCAGTCGGGCCAGCACCTGCTCCACCTCGGCGGGATAGACGTTGAAGCCGCCGCAGATGTACATGTCCTTGAGCCGGTCGGTGATCTGGAGATTGCCTGCGGCATCGAGCTTTCCGATGTCACCGGTGTGCAGCCAGCCGTCGGCGTCCACGGTCGTCCGCGGTGGCTTGCGGGTCGTCGAGATAGCCGAGCATCACGTTGGGCCCGCGCAGCAGCACCTCTCCTGTTTCGGCACCGTGTGCCCCGTTAATGCGCAGCTCGAAATCGGCGATGGGCCGTCCACAGGTGGTGGCGACCGTGACAGCGTCGTCGTCGGCGCGGCACATGGTGCCGAACCCGTTGCATTCGGTCAGGCCATAGGCGGTCAGCACGATGTCGATGTCGAGTTCGGTCTGCATCCGCTCGATCAGCACGACCGGCACGGTGGCCGCGCCGGTGACCGCGAACCGCAGCGAGCTTAGGTCGAAGCCGGCGCGGGCGGGATGGTCGAGCAGCGTCTGGAAGATGGTCGGCGGTCCGGGCAGCACGGTGATCCGGTGCTCGGCGATCGCGCGCATCGCCTGCTCGGCGTCGAAGGTCAGCTGCGGGATCAGCGTGGCGCCGGTCTGCAGGCAGGCCAGGATCCCGGCCTTGTAGCCGAAGTTGTGGAAGAACGGGTTGATGCACAGGTAGCGGTCGTCGCTGGTGATCTTGCCGCAGGCCGCCCACGCCGCCGAACCGGACAGCGATTGCCGGTGCGCGCACAGCACGCCTTTGCTGCGGCCGGTGGTGCCGGAGGTGAACAGGATGTCGGAGACGTCGTCGGGGCGGACCGCGGCGGCGCGGGTATCGGCGGCCGCATGGCTTCGGCGCCGGTCCGGCGACGAACTCGTCCCACGTCCCGTCGTCGAAACGCGCGCTGCATCTACGGGCACCCGCACGATGTGGCGCAGATCGGGCAGCGCGGCGCGGTCGAGATCGGCGGTCTTGTCCGTGCCGAGGAACTCGCCCATCGCCACCAGCAGCGGAGCACCGGTGCGGGCCAGGATGTCGGTGGCCTCGGCGGCGGTGTAGCGGGTGTTCAGCGGTACTACGGCGGCGCCGGCGTAGTGGGTGGCCAGGCAGGCAACCACCCAGTGCCAGGTGTTCGGCGACCAGATCGCCACCCGGTCGCCCGTGCTCACGCCGAGCGCGATCATCGCCGCCGCGGCGCGGCGCACCTCGTCGCGCAGCTCGGCGAAGGTGAGGGTGCGATCCGGCGTGACCAGCGCATTGTGGTCGGGAAGCTCGCGCGCGATGCGGTCCAACACCGCAGGAGTGGTCTGCGGATGGCTCGAGTGCCCGGCTCGTCATCGCTGCTCCCTCCGGGCCGCTAACAAAGCAAGTGCTTGGTAGGTTAGCCTACAGGGGTGCAGGGCGTCGAGGAGTTCCGGGCCGAGGTCCGCGACTGGCTGGCCGAGAACCTGGTCGGTGAATTCGCCGCGCTCAAGGGACTCGGCGGGCCCGGGTCGCGAGCACGAGGCGTTCGAGGAGCGGCGGGCCTGGAACCGGCATCTGGCGCGAAGCGGGCCTGACCTGCCTGGGCTGGCCGGTCGAGCACGGCGGCCGCGGCCTGTCCGTCGCGCATCGGGTCGCGTTCTACGAGGAGTACGCGATCGCCAACGCCCCCGCCAAGGTCAACCACTTCGGCGAGGAACTGCTCGGGCCGACGCTGATCGCCTTCGGCACTCCCGAGCAGCAGCAGCGGTTTCTGCCCCGGATCCTCGACGTCACCGAGCTGTGGTGTCAGGGCTACTCCGAACCCGGTGCCGGCAGCGATCTGGCCAACGTGTCCACCACCGCGGTGCTCGACGGCGACGCGTGGGTCATCAACGGCCAGAAGGTGTGGACATCGCTGGCGCACTGGGCGCAGTGGTGTTTCGTGGTGGCGCGCACCGAGAAAGGCTCCAAGCGGCACGCCGGGTTGTCGTATCTGCTGGTGCCGCTGGACCAGCCCGGGGTGGAGGTTCGCCCGATCGTCCAGCTGACCGGGGACTCGGAATTCAACGAGGTGTTCTTCGACGACGCCCGCACCGAGGCCGACCTGGTGGTCGGCACACCCGGCGACGGCTGGCGGGTCGCGATGGGAACGCTGACGTTCGAACGTGGCGTCTCGACGCTGGGCCAACAGATCGTCTATGCGCGTGAGCTGAGCGGCGTCGCAGAGCTCGCGAAAAGCACCGGCGCCGCCGAGGATCCGCTGATCCGCGAACGCCTGACCCGGTCCTGGGCCGGCCTGCGGGCGATGCGCTCGTATGCGCTGGCGACCATGGACGTCGAGCAGCCCGGACAGGACAACGTCTCGAAGTTGTTGTGGGCCAATTGGCATCGCGATCTCGGTGAGATCGCGATGGACGTGCAGGGTAAGGCGGGCCTGGTCTTGGACGCCGGAGACTTCGACGAATGGCAGCGGCTTTATCTGTTCACCCGCGCGGACACCATCTACGGCGGCTCCAACGAGATTCAGCGCAACATCATCGCCGAGCGTGTGCTCGGCCTACCGAGGGAGGCTAGATGACGTTAGCGGTCGCGCCGAAAGAGGTTGCCGGACACGGACTTCTGACCGGCAAGGTCGTGATCGTCACCGCGGCCGCCGGCACCGGCATCGGGTCGGCCACCGCTCGTCGGGCGCTGGCTGAAGGCGCTGACGTCGTCGTCTCCGACCACCACGAGCGACGGCTCGGCGAGACGGCTGCGGAACTGTCGGCGCTGGGCCTGGGCCGTGTCGAGCGCGTGCTCTGCGACGTCACGTCCTCCGCTCAGGTCGACGCGCTGATCGCGTCGGCCCACGCGCGGATGGGCCGGATCGACGTGCTGGTCAACAACGCCGGTTTGGGCGGGCAAACACCGGTGGCCGACATGACCGACGAGGAATGGGACCGCGTCCTGGACGTCACGCTGACGTCGGTCTTCCGCGCCACCCGGGCGGCGCTGCGCTACTTCCGCGACGCCGACCACGGCGGGGTGATCGTCAACAACGCCAGCGTCCTTGGCTGGCGTGCCCAGCACTCGCAGTCCCACTATGCGGCAGCCAAAGCCGGAGTGATGGCGCTGACTCGTTGCAGCGCAATCGAAGCCGTCGACTACGGGGTGCGGATCAACGCGGTGTCGCCGAGCATCGCCCGGCACAAGTTCCTGGACAAGACCAGCTCGGCAGAACTGCTCGACCGGCTGTCGGCCGGGGAGGCCTTCGGGCGGGCGGCCGAGCCGTGGGAGGTGGCGGCCACCATCGCGTTCTTGGCCAGCGACTACTCCAGTTACCTGACTGGAGAAGTGATTTCGGTGTCGAGTCAGCACCCATGACGACCGGCCGCGACGAGCTGTTGGAACTGGCCGCGACGATGTTCGCCGAACGCGGCCTGCGCGCGACCACCGTGCGCGACATCGCCGACGGCGCCGGCATCCTGTCGGGCAGCCTCTATCACCACTTCGCCTCCAAGGAAGAGATGGTCGACGAGGTGCTGCGCAGCTTCCTGGACTGGCTGTTCGCCCGCTACCAAGAGATCATCGACACCGAGCCCAATCCACTGGAGCGGCTCAAGGGGCTGTTCATGGCGTCATTCGACGCGATCGAGCATCGCCATGCCCAGGTCGTCATCTATCAGGACGAGGCCAAGCGGTTGCTGTCACAGCCGCGGTTCTCCTACATCGAGGACATGAACAAGCAGCAGCGCAAGATGTGGGTCGACGTGCTGCACCAGGGCATCGAGGAAGGTTATTTCCGGCCCGATCTCGACGTCGACTTGGTTTACCGATTCATCCGTGACACCACCTGGGTGTCGGTGCGCTGGTATCAGCCCGGCGGACCGCTCACCGCCAAGCAGGTGGGTCAGCAGTATCTCGCTATCGTCCTAGGCGGAATCACCAAAGAAGGAGTGTGACATGTCACAGGCGTACGTCGTTGACGCTGTGCGTACCGCCGTTGGTAAGCGCAACGGATCGCTGGCCGGTGTGCATCCCGTCGACCTGGGTGCGCTCGGGTGGCGTGGACTGCTCGACCGGGTCGACATCGACCCCGCGGCTGTCGACGACGTGATCGCCGGCTGCGTCGACGCGATCGGAGCGCAGGCCGGTAACATCGCCAGGCTCTCTTGGCTGGCCGCCGGCTATCCGGAAGAGGTTCCCGGCGTCACCGTCGATCGGCAGTGTGGTTCCAGCCAGCAGGCTATTTCCTTTGGCGCGCAGGCGATCATGGCGGGCACCGCGGATCTGATCGTGGCCGGCGGCGTGCAGAACATGAGCCAGATCCCGATCTCGTCGGCGATGATGGTCGGCGAGCAGTTCGGGTTCACCTCGCCGACCAACGAGTCCAAGCAGTGGCTGCACCGATACGGCGATCAGGAAATCTCGCAGTTCCGCGGCTCGGAGCTGATCGCCGAGAAGTGGAACCTGTCCCGCGAGGAGATGGAGCAGTACGCGCTGACCAGCCACGAACGCGCGTTTGCGGCGATCCGCGGCGGCCATTTCGACAACGAGATCATCGCCGTGGAAACCGAATCCGGTGTGTTCCGGGTCGACGAGGGTCCGCGGGAGTCGTCGCTGGAGAAGATGGCCGGCCTGAAGCCGTTGGTCGAAGGGGGTCGCCTGACTGCCGCGATGGCCAGTCAGATTTCCGACGGCGCCAGCGCGGTGCTGTTGGCGTCCGAGCAGGCGGTCAAGGACCACAAACTCACACCGCGAGCGCGTATCCACCACATCAGCGCCCGCGCTGCGGACCCGGTATTCATGCTGACCGGGCCGATTCCGGCCACCCGGTACGCACTGGAGAAGACTGGGCTGTCTATCGACGACATCGACACCGTCGAGATCAACGAGGCGTTCGCGCCGGTGGTGTTGGCCTGGCTCAAGGAGATCAAGGCCGACCCCGACAAGGTCAACCCCAACGGCGGTGCGATCGCACTCGGTCATCCGTTGGGCGCCACCGGGGCAAAGCTATTCACCACCATGCTCAACGAGCTGGAGCGCACCGGTGGCCGCTACGGCCTGCAGACGATGTGCGAAGGCGGCGGTACCGCCAACGTCACGATCATCGAGCGGCTGTAAACCTCGCGCCAAGGGTGAGGCGTCGGCACACATGTCTCACTAGACTCTCCAGTCCCTGGCTGAAGGGCCCGTGGCTTCTGCAGTTTTCAACCCATATGTGATATCAGTCCGACTGATATCACATATGGGTGCGTTTCCAAGACGATGTGCATAACCAGTTGATGGTGCGCAAGGGGCTGGTGTGACGTCAGGCGCGCAGACGTTGTCCGGCGATGATGTCGTCGACCGTGCGCTGAGCCAGCGACTCCAGCTCACGGCGGCGGCGCGTCCGCGCAGTGGTCCGCGCAGGGCCAGTTCGGCAAACCCGTGCACCGCCGACCAGCAGGGCCACTCGGCGCCGTCGCGTCGTTCGGGTGACAGCACCCCGGCCTCCACCATGGCGTCGAGCGCCTCGACCAACGCCAGGTACGGCGGTGCACTCGCTGTTTCGTCGGATTGGCCGGCTCCGAAAAACGCGACAGCGAACCACCCCGGCTCGTCCAGCGCGAACTTGATGTAGCCAATGCCGACGGCCCGCAGCAGCTCAGTTCGGGCCCCGTCGGCGCACCGATGCCCGCATCCGCGCCGCCATCCGATGTTGGATCGCGGTCGCGACGGCGCTGTAGCAATGCTTCGCGGTCGGCGAAATGGCGGTACGCCGCGTTCGGCGAAACTCCAACCCGCCGAGTCGCTTCCCGGATGGTCAAAGCCTCTGGCCCGCCGGCGCGGGTGAGTTCAAGGCCGGCGTCGATCAATGCCGCGCGCAGATCTCCGTGGTGGTAGCCGGTCTTCGAGTCCGTCAACCCTTGACCCTCCTCGGGGCCGAAGTGTACGGTGTGAACATTACCATGTTGACGGCGTGAACATCGCAAGGGGAGGACTGTCGTGAAAACCGTCAGGACTGCCGCCCGTCGTGGACCGGGAGACCTGGCAGCGCGAATTGGACGCATTGCGGGTTAGGGAGAAGGCGGCCACCCGCGAGCTGGACGCGATCGCCGCACAGCGGCGACGGCTGCCGATGGTCGAGATGCCGGAATACGTATTGGATTCCGAGACCGGACCGGTGCGGTTGGTCGACGTGTTCGACGGCAAGCAGCAGCTGATCGTCTACAACCACATGTGGTTCCCTGGCGAGGAGTGGCAGTGCCCGGGCTGCACCGGCTTCACCTCCCAGTTCACCCGGCTGGACTTCCTGGATAGCTATGACGCCCGGTTCGTCATCGTCACGCAAGGACCGATCGACGAGGCGCTTGCCTACAAGCGGCGGGTGGGTAACCAGATGACCTGGTATTCGACTGCCAACAGCTCTTTCGGCGCTGACGTCGACGCTCCACCGGGTGGTGGGTTCGCCGTGAATGTCTTTCTGCGTCAGGGTGATCAGGTGTATCGAACCTGGCACACCAACGGGCGTGGATGCGAACAGCTGGGCTACTCGTTCGCGTTGATCGACCTACTGCCGTACGGCCGTCAGGAAGAGTGGCAAGACTCACCGGACGGTTGGCCGCAGCATCCGACCTACAGCCGCTGGGCCGGCTCACAGGACATCGCCCGAGCATATGGTGCTGATTCAAGAACACTAGGAGGAACAAGATGACCACTACGACAACCGGATTGACGACGATCAGCCTGGTGTGCGTGCCGACACCCGAGCAGGATAAAGCGGTCGCGTTCTACGAATCGCTCGGGTTCGAAAAGCGAACCGACCAGCCGTTCGGTGGCGGCTACCGGTGGATCGAGGTTTACCCACCCGCGGGGACGACCGGCATAGCGCTTGCTCCACCCCCGCCGGATGGTGGACCGGTGCAGCCGACCAACACCGGTATTACGCTGACCACCAACGACATCGACGCCACCCACGCGGCGATGCAGGAGCTCGGCGTCGACGTCGATGCGCAGGTGGCGCGAATGGGCGAGCCGGTTCCACCGATGTTCTGGTTCCGCGACCCGACCGGGCACACCCTGATGGTCGTGGAGTCCTGATTACGGGAGAGCTTAAGGCGCGTCGTTCACTTTCAGGTAGTGCTCGATTCCGAATTGCTGAAAGGTCCGTTGCCGCCAGCTCTTCAGTAACGGCAAGGCAGCCGCTGCGTCGATGATCTCAGGCTGTACGACGTCATAGCTTTTGCCCTGCGACGAGATGGTCGCTCGTCCCGCGGCGAGGATATTCTGCAACCAGTCCACTCGGGTGCCGTAGGCCAGTGGTATGACGAAACCGTTTGGGAAGCGCTCCGCTACGACCGGTGTGGCGTATTGCTTACCTGACCGTCGCCCGGTATGCCGGATGGCCGCTGCATACCAGTGCTTATGGCCGGCCAGCCGCAACACCAGCGGGTTGAGCAGGTGTCTGTTGGACGAACGGACCGCGTTCAGCAGCGGTTTGGGCCAGGCCCCTGGTGTCAGCGCACTCATGGCCCCAGCATGCCCCGAACCGTGAGTCGAACCCAGGGTCTTTAGTCCTGGATGAACGCGGATGCCGACTGTAGATGTTTGACGGCCTCGGCGACGATCGTCTGGATCAGCTCAGCGCACGACGGCAGGTCCTCGACGATGCCGGCCACCTGGCCGGAAGCCAGCACGCCGGCGTCGGTATTGCCCTCGACCAGACCGGCTTTCAGCAGCATCGGGGTGTTGGCGGCCATCACCACCTGCGACCAGGTGAGCTCCTTGCCGTGCCGCATCGCCAGGCCGTCGCGAACCATAGACGCCCAGGTCATCTGCGACATCTTCTTGAACTTCGCGGCATTACGTATGGCCGCGGTAAAGCCCCTTGCCCGCGAACCACTTTCCAGTTTCTCGACAAGGCCGGTACGTAACACGCGGTGCGGCATGCCGTCGACGCGGGTGGTGACGACTGTCCCGTCCAGTCCGGCCTGCAGATAGCGTTGCTTGACCGCGTCCGGCACAGTGGAATCCGACGTCAGCAGGAATCGGGTACCCATGGCCACCCCGGCGGCGCCGTAGGACAATGCTGCGGCCAGGCCGCGACCGTCGAAGAAGCCGCCCGCCGCGATGACCGGGATGCTCACCGCATCGAGCACCGACGGCAACAGCAGCGTTGTGGCGATCGGCCCGGTGTGTCCGCCACCTTCGCCACCCTGAACGATCACCGCGTCGGCGCCCCAGGAGGCTACCTTGCGTGCGTGCTTCGCCAGACCGACCGATGGAATCACCACCGCGCCAGCGTTTTTGAGCTTGCCGATCAGCTCCTGCTTGGGCGCCAACGCAAACGACGCGACCTTGACGCCCTCGCGAATCATCAGATCCACCCGGTCGCCGGCGTCGCCGGCGTCGGCGCGGATGTTGACACCGAACGGCTTGTCGGTGGCCGCCTTGACCTTCCCGATCGCGGCGGCCAGTTCGTCGAGCGTCATGGTGGCCGAGGCCAAGATGCCCAGACCGCCCGCGTTGGCGGTCGCCGAGACCAGCCGGGCGCCGGCCACCCAGCCCATCCCGGTTTGCACCACCGGGTGCTCGATACCGATCAGCTCGGTCAGCGGCGTGCGCAATCTCATGAACGTATCTCTCGGTCGCGCAACGCTTTAGGGTCGACAACCTCACGGATCAGGCGCAATTCGTCGTCGGTCGGCAGTCGGCTTTCGTCCGCGTCGTCGAGGCCATACACGTCGAAGGTCGTGGCGTCGCGCACTTCCTTGGGCGATACACCAGGGTGCAACGTCAGCGCCCGCATCGTGTGGTCCGGCCCGCCGAAGTCGAACACGCCGAGATTGGACACCACTCGGTACGTGTTGGCGAACCGGAACGCCGGATTGTCGGTGTCCACCTTGTCCCAGCCGATGCCGCAGACCACGTCGACGGCGTCGCAGAACACCCGCTTGGAGTGGTTGCCGACCCAATAGCTCGTCGCATGGTTGATCGCGTTTCCGGGTGCGCCCCGGAGGCCGAACATCTGCCGGGTCGGGTGCTGCAGCGGCCCGAACGCCGAGATGTTCTGATTGCCAAAGCGGTCAACCTGATTGGCGCCCATCACCACATGCCGCCGCCCCCAGGCCAGCGTCTCGAACACCCGGCCGAACGGCATCCAGCCCTCGACGGCTCCCGACGCGCCCAGTGCCGGGGTGTCCGCCAGCAGTTGTGCCTCACCGTCGGTCAGCAGGATGTCGGGGGAGAAGGTCAAGCGCGCCAGCCGCGCACCGACCGAGGCCATGTTGGTCATCGGGCTGACCATGATCTCGCCGGCGTCCCGGAACAACTCGGCGCAGGCGACCGCGCACACTTCGGCCCGAGTGCTCACTTGGATGCCTCCTCTGCGAAAGCTCGCACAGCCGCCTGGTATTCGGCTTCGCCGCCGGACAGATAGGTCTGCACGAATTTCTGCCAACCCTCGTCCGTCGAGGCCGCCTCGGCATAGTGGCGCTGGAACTTCTCGTCTCGGCCGTAGTCCGGTGCGGCCGTGGTGAAATGTGCACCGCCGGGTGCTTCCACCACGGCGTCGACCATCATCCGGTTCACCAACAGCGCCTGCGGCGGCACCGCTTTGACGAGTTCGTCGGTCGAGACGACGCGCTCCACCGACAGGTAGCGCTTGTCGGCGGCCATCAAGAACAGATCGTCGAAGTAGGGGTCGATGCCGGTGTAGGCGGCATTGCCCCGAGCGTCACCGAGATTGAGATGCACGAACGCGGCGTCCAGGCGCAGCGCCGGCATCGCGATCAGCGTTTCGTGCCCGCCGCCGGGGGCCGGGTAAGGGCTGGTGACCGTGTGCAATTCGCCTTCCCAGAAGTCCGGCACCGAACTGCCCAGCCCAGCGCGGATCGGCAGAAACGGCAGCCGCTGTGCAGCCGCCTGCAGTCCGCAGCGCAGCATGCCCTCATCCATCTCGCGGGCCTCGATCGCTCCGGTGGTGCGGGCCTTGGCGAACCACGGGTCGTAGAACGGCGGCGAGTCCAGCGAGACGAACCCGTAGTAGGCGCGTTTGACCTTGCCCGCCGAGCACAGCAGTCCCAAATCCGGTCCGCCATAGGTGATCACGGTGAGGTCGGTGACGTCGGTCCGCAGCATGGCGCGCACGAACGCCATCGGTTTGCGTCGCGACCCCCAGCCGCCGATGCCGATGGTCATGCCGCTGCGTAGTTGCGCAACAGCCTCGTCGAGAGTGGTCAGCTTGTTGCTCATTCCTTCTTGCCCTTCGCCGTACCGGCGAACGCGTCGCGGTGCTCGTCGGACACCCCGGCGAGATTGAGCTCGAAGGTGAAGCCCTGCTCCATGCGATAACTGGAGTTGACCCGCTGAACGTCGATCAGGTTCAGCGCCTCCTTGGCCGCGCGAATCACCCGGGTGTCCTTGGCGGCGATGTCGCGCGCCACCCGCAGCGCGGCTTCGTCCAATTCCTCCCGCGGCACCACCTCGTGCACCGAGCCGAAGTGGTGCAGGGTGGCGGCGTCCACGGTGGCCGCGGTGAAGAACAGTCGCCGCATCATGTGCTGCGGGACCAGCCGGGACAGGTGGGTGGCCGCACCCAACGCACCGCGCTCGACCTCGGGCAGCCCGAAAGTCGCATCGTCGGAGGCGACGATCACGTCGGCGTTACCCACCAGACCGATGCCGCCGCCGACGCAGAAGCCGTTGACCGCCGCGATCACCGGCACCGCGCACTCGTAGACCGCCCGGAAGGCGGCGAAGCAGCCGCGGTTGGCGTCGATCAGCGCGGTGAAGCCTTCGGTGCGCTGCATCTCCTTGATGTCCACCCCGGCGTTGAAGCCACGGCCCTCGGCCCGCAGGATCACCGCGTGCGTCTCCGGGTCGTCGCCGGCGGCGGTCAGCGCGTCGGCCAGTTCGAACCAGCCGGCCGACGGGATGGCGTTGACCGGGGGGAAGTCGACGGTGACGGCGACTATCCCCGGTTCGATGGTGCGTGACGTGATTGTCATCGAGATCCTCGGCCACTTCCTTGGGGGACGATTACGGAGACGATTACCTAAGCAAGCACTTGCTTGGTACGCTAGCACAGTGACTCACGCCGACGGAGGCCCCGCGATCAGCTTCGGGCTCGACGGCCGAGTCATTCTGGTGACCGGCGGCGTTCGGGGGGTCGGCGCCGGCATCAGTTCAGTCTTCGCCGGACAGGGTGCCACCGTGGTGACCTGTGCCAGGCGTGCGGTCGAGGGCCTGCCTTACGAGTTCCACTCCTGCGACGTCCGTGACGACGAGGCGGTCAAGGCCTTGATCGACGCGATCGTCGACCGGCACGGCCGCCTCGACGTCGTCGTTAACAACGCCGGCGGCTCGCCCTATGTGCTGACCGCGGATTCCAGCGCGAAGTTCAACCGCAAGATCATCGAACTCAATCTGATCGGTGCGCTTTCGGTTTCCCAGCACGCCAACGACAAGATGCAGAACCAGGAGCGCGGCGGCTCGATCATCAACATCTGCAGTCTCAGCGGCCGCCGGCCGTCTCCGGGCACCGGCGCGTACGGGGCGGCGAAAGCCGGCCTGGAGAGCCTCACTCAGACGCTGGCGGTGGAGTGGGGGCCCAAGGTCCGGGTGAATGCCTGCGTGGTCGGCATGGTCGAAACCGAACAATCCGAGCTGTTCTACGGCGACGCCGAGTCGATCGCCGCGATTTCGAAGAACGTACCGCTCGGTCGGCTGGCCACACCTGCCGACGTCGGTTGGGCCGCAGCGTTTCTGGCTTCGGATGCGGCGTCCTACGTCAGCGGCGCCTCGTTGGAGGTGCATGGCGGTGGCGAGCCGCCGCATTATCTGGCCACCACCAACGCGAATGCGATCAAGTAGAAGGAGACAAGCGTATGGGCCTAGTCGACGGTCGCGTCGTCATCGTCACCGGAGCGGGCGGCGGTATCGGCCGCGCGCATGCCCTGGCTTTCGCTGCCGAGGGCGCGCGCGTCGTGGTCAACGACATCGGTGTGGGACTCGACGGGTCGCCCGCAAGCGGCGGCAGCGCCGCACAGAGCGTGGTCGACGAGATCACCGCGGCCGGAGGCGAAGCCGTCGCCAACGGCTCCGACATCGCGGACTGGGATCAAGCGGCAGGCTTGGTACAGACCGCCGTCGACACGTTCGGTGGTCTGGACGTCCTGGTGAACAACGCCGGCATCGTGCGCGACCGGATGATGGCCAACACCAGCGAGGAAGAGTTCGACGCCGTCGTCGCCGTCCACCTCAAGGGCCACTTCGCCGCGATGCGGCACGCCGCGTCGTATTGGCGAGGGCTGAGCAAAGAGGGCAAAACCGTTGACGCGCGGATCATCAACACCAGCTCCGGTGCGGGCCTGCAGGGCAGCGTCGGGCAGGGTAACTACAGCGCCGCCAAGGCCGGCATCGCGGCCCTGACCCTGGTCGGCGCCGCTGAAATGGGCCGATACGGCGTCACCGTCAACGCGATCGCACCGTCGGCCCGCACCCGGATGACCGAGACCGTCTTCGCCGAGATGATGGCAACGCAGGACGACGAGTTCGATTCCATGGCCCCGGAGAACATTTCGCCACTGGTTGTCTGGCTGGGCAGCGCGCAGTCCCGTGATGTCACCGGCAAGGTATTCGAAGTCGAAGGCGGCAAGATCCGCATCGCTGAAGGCTGGGCACACGGCCCCGAGATCGACAAGGGCGCCAAATGGGATCCGGCGGAATTGGGTCCCGTCGTCAGTGATCTACTCGCCAAGTCTCGGCCTCCGGTGCCGGTGTACGGCGCCTAGCCCAACAGCCGCCCGGACTGGGTGTGCACTTCGACTGGGAGCGGCTGACCGACAGCGTGCATCGTTGTCGGCTCCCGTTTCTCGACGTCACCGTCGGATTGGTGCAGGGTCGAACAGGCGTGCTGCTGGTCGATACCGGTACTACGCTCGCGGAGGCAGCTGCGATCGACGCCGACGTGCGACACATCGCCGGACGTCGGGTAACGCATGTCGTGTTGACCCACAAGCACTTCGATCATGTCCTGGGCTCCGGGACTTTCACCGAGGCCCGAATATATTGCGCACCAGAAGTTTTCGACTATCTGACGACCGCCACCGGGCAGCTTCGTGCTGACGCGTTGCGGTACGGTGCCGACGCCGGAGAGATCGACCGCGCGATCACGGCACTGCGCCCGCCCCAACACGTCGTCGACAACGCTACCGTCGACCTGGGAAACCGCCAGCTGACAGTGGCCCACCTAGGGCGCGGCCACACCGACGCAGATCTCGTCGTGGTGGTGCCCGGTGCTGACGGTGAACGGGTTGTCGTCTTCACCGGTGATCTCGTCGAGGAGTCCGGCGACCCGGCGATCGACGCCGACTCCGACGTGGCGGCGTGGCCGGACACGCTTGATCGCTTACTCGCGGTCGGCGGACCCAGATGCTCCTATATTCCGGCAAGGAAAGTTCGCGCACACCGTCTCATAGTCCTTCGCACAGCGACCTTCCGCTTTTCAGGCTGAGGCGCAGTCAGAAGCGAGACGTTGGTGCCGGTCAAGCCGGACGAACTAGACCCATCCCGGGGGTTCAGAGCACGCAATACGAACGGCATGGCGGATGCGGAGCGGATGAAATCGAACCAGGTGCTGGATGCGGTCTCGCATGACAAACCGACCCTCCGGTGCGCCGATGGCACCTACAAGACCAGCAAGGCCGGGTTCTGCCGGGGAACATGATCGCCGCTGCGCAACGCCGGCGCTGTCGGCGTCAGCGATTCACCTGGAATATCACATCGCCGAAGTGCGAGAGCAGGCGCGCGACCGGCACCTCGACGTCGTGCGCGGCTGCCAGAGCAACCGCATCGGCCAGGTCCTTCTCGAGCAACGCTGCGGCGACCCGCAGGATCTCGTCCTCGTCGGCGCCGTGCGGGTCGTCGCGGAAGTGCTTGTAGAAGGGCAGTGTGAAGGCGCTCAGCTCGGAGAGCGCGCCGCTGGCCTGCGCGACCTCCTCCACCAGGCCGTCGCGCACTCCAGCAGCCCGGGCGAGCTCGACCGCCTCTATCATCGCGGCCAAGCCCGCGTAGACGACGATGTTGTGTGCCAGCTTCAGGGCCGCGCCGCTGCCAAGCCGGCCCGCCGCCACCACCTTCGACGCGAAGCGGCGCAGTGTGGGCTCAAGCCGGGTCACCAGCTCACCGTCGTCGCCCACCATCACCGACATCGTGCCTTCCTCGACGCTGAACATGCCGCGGCCGGCGACCGGGGTGTCGACGAGAGGCACGCCGCGCTCGGCGGCCGCCGCTGCGAGGCTTTCGATAGTCGACGGCGATACCGTCGAGAGCACAGCGATGCAGGTGCCGGGCCGGGCCCCTTCGAGCGCTCCGTCCTGTCCGCATACCGCGGCGACGCACTGATCGTCGTTCTGCACGGAGACGAGCACGACGTCACAGCGTTCGGCGAGCTCGGCGGAGGAGCCGGTCGCAATCGCGCCGGTCGCGACCGCGGCTTCGATCGCTTCCGGCTTCATGTCGAACACGAGCGGCGCATCACCAGTTGCGGTGAGCCGGTGCGCCAGCGCGCTGCCGATCAAACCCAGCCCGATGACGCCCACCGACGTCATGCGCTCAACCTCCGCCCTGGTGTATGCCGACCTGCGGACCACCGAAGAGCGCACGAAACGCGACCGTCGCACGGCGTTTCAGGCCATGTCCGGACTCGCCAATCACGATGCGTAGATTCGGCGGAAACGACGTTTGGCCGACCGCGCCGACGGCATCGAGTTCACCGGCAAGCACCTTGCCTTCATTGTCCAAGATGTCGATGGCAACCACCATAGCCTCTTCACGGACAAGTGTCCGCGCGAGCAACGCGCCCGTGCCCCGCGCTCCGCCGCTGATCACCGCTACCTTGATCGCAATGCTCCTATCTTCAGGCAATGAGTTCGTTGGTTCCTCTGCTCCTATCTTCAGGCAATGAGTTCGTTGGTTCTTCTGCTGGGTTGGCGGAGGGCGTGGTAGATCTCGCGGGCGATGTAGCGCTTGATGCAGCGCATGATCTCGTTCTTGGTTTTGCCTTCGGCCAGGCGGCGGGCGAAGTAGTCGCGGGTGGGCCCATGGCGGCGCATGCGCACCACCAGGATGACGTGCAGGGCACGGTTGGCGTCGCGGTTGCCTCCCCGGTTGAGCCGGTGGCGGATCGTTTTGCCGCTGGAGGCTTCCAGTGGGCTGACTCCGCAGAGTTTGGCGAAAGCGGCGTCGCTACCGATGCGTTTGGGGTTGTCGCCGAGGGCGGTCAGCAGCGTGGCAGCGGTGTCGGGCCCGACGCCATAGATAGCGCGCAGCTGGGGTGCGGCGGTGGCGGTGATGGTGTCGATGTGGCGTTCCAGACGGGCGGCTTCGGTGTCAAGCTCGCGGCAACGCGCAGCCAGCGACTTGATCGCCACGGTCACGGCATCGGTTGGGGTGGTGAGCGTTTCGGGTTCGGGTAGCTGTTCACACGCGTGGATAAGGCGGTCTTTGTAGAGGCCGGCCAGCTGTTCACGAAGTGCCGCTGGCGCCGTCACTACGAGGTCTTGCAGCGCGTTGTAGGCCTGGCCCGGGCGCGCACCACGCTGGTGCGGGCCACTCGCAACACCCGTACCATTTCCGCGGCACCATCGGCGCTTTTGGGCTCGCCCAGGGCGTCGCCGGCCAACACCATCGCGGCGGCTCCGGCCGCGTCAGCGTCGTCTGATTTGCCAAAGCGGGCGCGGCGCTGCCGTTTGGGACGCCCGACTTCGCTGACCGCGATGCCCTCGGCGCGAAGGTGCCGGGCCAGGCCCGCGCCGAAATGGCCGGGGCCTTCAATACCGACCTCGACAAGCTGGCCCAACTCGTGGGCCCAGGACACGAAGCCGCGGTAACCGGCGGGCGTGGCAGCCAGGCGGTGGGTGCCCAACGGCCGACCGAGCTGGTCGACGGCATGGGCGACATGGAACTGCTTGTGGGTGTCGACACCGACGGTGACCTGTGGTTGGGTGGATGCGGCGATGGTGGATTCCATTGCGGCCCTTCCTGTAACTGGATTTCGGGATGGGATGAAGGGCAGAGCCGTCGGGCGGGGACGATACTGCTACGAGATGCTTGGTCGCGCTCCTATCAGGTCACTCCGTCCGGCGGTTCCGCGCCGAACCAATGCAGTCGACGGATCTGACAATTGAAGGCACACAACAACGCTCGTGGCCGGTAAAGAAACGAGTCAGACCACACCGGTCCGGACGCGGACCCTACCGACGACCCACTGCGCTAAGCCGCGGAAACGCCGGTAGGTCTTTAATAGCAGTAAGGAAATGACCGTCTACGTTCCGGGCCACGGCAGCGTCGTAGACGCGGAATTCGTCCGCCGACAACGGGATTGGCTCAGATTGCGCCGCCCAGAGCGCTGACGATGTTATCCCACACCTCGACCGGGAACTGGGCGAGCGCGGTGTCCACTTGGTTGAGGCCGGTCTGAAGCGCAGCGTCAATCGTCGCCGAATTGCCGGTGAGCAGGGCCTCGTAGATGTCGTAGCCGGCGAACTGCGGCGCCTCGATCAGGTTGCGGAAGTCGACGAACAGCTCGGTCGGCAGTCCCGGATCCTGCGGCACCGCGGTCCCGTCGTAGCTGACCAGGGTCCAATCGCCGGGGCTGCCGTCCACCACGACTTGGCCCGTGTTGGGCAGGAACCCTCCGGTTTGCTCGACCTCTTGCAGAAGGACGGAGAAATCGGGGTTGTTGACGTTCATCATCGTCCAGACAGCGATCGCCCCTTCGCTCGAGAACGCGACGTCATTAACGCTGGTGCCGGCGCCCCCAACGGTGTCGCCGTAGATCGTTTGAACGGCCCCACCGAAGCTATCGTCGAACGTCACGCCGTTCACGCTGGGATCGCCGATATCCGGCACTAATACGTCACCGAACACCCAGGAAAGCGGGCCAAGTAAGTACAGGATGCCCTCGAGGCTGTTCGTCGAGTCGCCCTCGAAAGAGCCGGCCGGGATTTCGTCGAGCCCGGACAGTATGTGACTCGGGTCCAACGGGTACACGCCTAGCTCCTGGGCCAACGGCGTCGCGGTCTCCTGCGTCCGGAGTTCGTCCGACTCGAAGATCCCGGCGAAGTTGGTGTACTCGTTCTGGATCGCGGTCGCGACAGCGGTGGCTTGGCCTTCGCCAGTGGCGTCGAGTCCGGTTCCGGGCGGCACGGTATCGATGATGCCTTTGGCATTGTCGACCGACTCCCCGTGCCGAACCAAGTCCAGCACGATCGACCCGTCGTCGGCGCAGGCCAGCGCGGACCCGAGGGACATCAGGGCCGTCGAGAGAAACCCGACCGTAAGAACGCGGAGCCGAGTTCTCCGCGATGGGCGTACGAATCGGTGCTGGCGTCGACTGCTCATCACTTCTCCAACTGCCGCAGGGCCGGTCAGCGCACAGGTGAAGTTACCGCAGAGGACCCTGATGTTTGGGAACATTCGCGGATCGGCATGGCGATGGCCTCAGAGCGACGTGAGGGCCGCGGCGAGCGTTGTGCCCAACTCATCCGGCAGTAGTCCGGATATGTCGGTCGCTGCCGTGGACAGCAGATTGGTGAGGTCGGCCGACAGATCGCTCGAGGCGCTGACGCCCAGCGCGTTGAGGATGTCATCGATCACCGCGACGGGGAATTGGGCTGTCGCCGTGGCGATGTCGCTAAGGCCGGTCTGAATAGTGCTCAGGGTCGTCGCCGGATCAAGCAGGAGGGACTCAAAAATGTTGTACGCCGCCGTTTGCGGCACCTCGATGAAGTTGCGCAGGTCGACGAACAGCTCCGTCAGCAAATCCGGGGCCGGAATGGCCTCCCCGTTGAAGCTGACCAGCGTCCAGTCGCCCGGACTGCCTTCGACCACGACCTGGCCCGCGTTGGGCAGGAAAGTGGACGTGCCGAGCAGGTTCTCGATGAACAAGGGTATGAAGATATTCAGATCGGGGTTGTTGACATTCATCAGCACCCAGGTGCTGATCGCCGCCTCGCCGGAAGCTGCGATGTCGGTGGTCGCTCCGCCCGCGCTCACGGTGTTGTCATAGATCGTTTGAACGGCGGCGCTGAAGTCCTCGTCGAACGCCACCCCGTTGATGTCGTAAGAGCCCGGCATCGGCACGAGCTCTAAACCGAACCCCCACGCCAGCAGGGTCAGTTCGTAGAGGATGCCGCCGGGGGTGTCGAACGACGCGGCGCCGTTATAGATGCCGCCCGGGATTTCGTCGAGCCCGGGCAATTGCTGGACGTTCATGCTCAGCGCATCGGCCAACGGCTGTACGGTCTCCGGCATTCTGATGTTGTCCCCCGCGTAAATTGCGGCGATGCTGTTCGGGAATTCCGCCTCGATTGCCGGCACGAGGGCTTGTGCCTGTTCTTCACCATCCGCATTGAGCCCATATCCGGGAAGAAATGAGCCGACGATGGTTTGGTATGACGGCGGCCCGTTGAGCCCGTGCCGCACGAGGTCCAGCGTGATGTCCTCCTCGCCGGTCAAGAGCTGGACCGCGCGCTCCTTCGACTCAAGAGGAGGTGGGGCTACCGGGGTGACAGCAGTGAGGCTGGCGGCTGTGATTGCGGCACCAGCAGTGACGTAGGGGCGGCGAGTGCGTTGCATGAGCGTGTCCTTCCACGCTGTCCAGCCAGGAGACATTGAACGTCTGCCTAACAACACTTCAGAATACGCTGAGTAATTCATATGTAAAGAGTAAGAACAAACAGTCGTTGATCCCGGCGTCGGTGGGTCTTCAGCGTCGCGCCGCTCAATACACTCGGCGGGGCCTGGCCGCGGACCAACCAGAGCTCATGCACGCATGAACGTTCCTGTTCCAAGTGCATCCCCGGCCAGCTTCCTCTCATCCAAAACCACTGGGGAAAGGTGAAATTCGCCGATTCGTCGGATTGAGGCTAAGTGGAAGAACCTTTTGGTACGGTTCCTACCGGCCGGTCCTGCGGGAGGGTGCGATGGCGTTCGTTGAGCCGATCATCGTTGTGCTGGGCCCATTCTGCGGCGGTACGTCGGCCGTCGCCGGTGTTCTGCACCACCTTGGTGTCTTTATGGGCAACGAATTCGACTTGGTTTTCCGCGAACCGCACGACACCTGGGAGGACTATCGTCTAAGCCTGCTGTGTCGCAGGGCTTTAGGCGCTTTTGGCGAGCCTGGTGGTCAGCTCCGCATGGATGCCGGTTCTTTTCGGGACAAACTTCGCAGTTGGGCCGCCGAGCATCGCAGCGCTGCCCTTATCGCGGGGCAAAGGCCCGGCGCCAAGAACCCGCTTCTGTGCCTCGCAGTGGATTTCATCCGTGACGCCTGGGGACCGATGGTTCCCGTTGTGGTGGACCGACCATTCGACAAGGTGGTGGCGTCGCTGAATCGACTCGGCTGGTTGAAGGACGAGCAGGAGCGGGTTGACTCAACGGCCCGGCTGATCGCCGCGCGAGACCACGCGCTTGGCGACGCTGCGACGGTCAGCGTTGACTTTGAAGCGCTGTGCGCCACGCCTGCCGTCGTGATCCGCCGTCTTGCAAACGAGCTGTGCCTCGAGGTGACAGCGGCCCAGGTGGAGGCGGCCACGGAAAGCATCACGCAACCCAGCGATGTCCGCCTAGGTGCCCGAACAGGAGATCCGGCGAAGCATATCCGCGATCTCACGCTGGCCAAGGTCGAACGTAACCCCGAGGATGCGCATTCAGTCTTCTCCCTAGCCCAGGCCTATTTCGTAATGAGTGATTTTGTCAACGCACGAAAGTGGTATGCGCGGCGAGTCGAGATGGGTGGTTGGGAGGAGGAAGTTTATTTTGCGATGTGGCAAATCGCGCAGTCGATGGCGCAACTCGGTGCGCCCTGGCCGGATGTGCTGGATGCCTACTTGCGCGCCTGGGAGTTTCGACCGACCCGCGCCGAACCGCTGTATGCCATCGCTTATCGGTACTGCGTCGATCAGCGATACCGGCTGGGCTACTTGTTTGCCCAGCAAGCCGCCGGACTCCCGCTTCCAGAAGACGACCTCCTGGTGTTAGACGCAGACATCTATATGTGGCGAGCAGCCGACGAGCAGGCAGTGTGCGCATTCCGGATCGGTAAGCGTGCCGAGGCGTTCGCGCTGTGGCGGGGTCTGCTGGCCCGACCCGATATCCCCGACGATGTTCGGCAGCGGGTCGCCGCCAACCGCGACGTCTGTGTCCCGACGATGATCGATGCGGCCTCGTCGTACCCCGATGCGCTGGTGCGGCATTTGGTCGTCGCCCCCGGCGACGCCGAAGTGGTTGTCAGCCTGATCGCCGGGCGGGACCGGTCTATCACCGAGCAGACCCTGAACTCATTCCTACGCTGTTGCCTCGATGTGTCACGGGTTGGGCGCTTCCTGATGGTCGATGTCGGACTGTCAGCCGAGGATCGCGCCTTCCTGCATGAGCGCTACGGGTTCCTCGAGTTCGGCCAACTCGGCGACGACGACCGGCCCGGCGCCCGCCTGGAGCAGATCCGCGCCCAGATCGGCGGACGATTTTGGCTGCATCTTGGCGAAAGCTGCCGATTCTTCGCACCCGAGAACTTCATCACCCGCCTGACCGCGGTGCTCGAGACGGAAGCGCAAGTGTTTCAGGTGGGCATCAACTTCGCCGATGCGGCCAAGCTGACCGGCGCCTGCGCGGCAGAGCAGACGGTACGTCGCGCCTCTGGGGCCGGCCGCTACGTCCTCACCGACGCGGTGGCCGGCGGTCCAGCAATGTTCGATACCGCACGTCTGGATCAGGTCGGCGGAGCGCAGGCCGGCGACGGAGATGTGATTACCGCGCTTGCGCGGCGGGCGGCCGCTGCGGGTTTGCGCACCGCGAGCCTCGACGAGGTGCTCTGCATCGCCGCAGCCTGATCTCCCGTCGCGGGGCGCCAGGAATCGACTTCAAGTTCAGCAGTGGGACTCGTATCGGCGGCATCGCCGCCGCGTCACGTCAGCGTGGTGGGTCGCAGATAACGATCGGGATCGTCCGGTCGGTCCAGGATTGGTAGTCCTCGTAGCTGGGGTACATCTTGACCAGTTGCGGCCAATATTTGGCGCGTTCGTCGTCGGTGGCGTCTCGCGCGGTCAGGTCGAGCGCCTCTTTTTTGATCTGGACCGATACCTTGGGGTTGGCCTTGAGGTTGAGGTACCACATGGGGTTCTTCTCGGCGCCGACCTTCGATGCGGCGACGATCACCCGGTCACCGTCGCGTAGGAAATACAGCGGGCTGACCCGCGGCTGCCCGGTTTTGCGGCCCGTAGTGGTCAGCAACGCGACCGGAATGTTCTGGAATGTGCCGCCCAGTCCTTCCCCGCCGCTACGGCGGTACATGAAGGTGTTGAGGCGTGACATCCATTTGGTGAAGAAGTCGGTGAACGGCGAATTCAGATACCGCGGTCGCGGTTTGGCGGCCATGACGCCGATTCTAGATTCGTTTGAGGAACGGGCGCATCCGGACACCGATGTGGTGGATCGTGGTACTCCCGACCGGGATGACGAACGTCTCGTCAACGTGCGACCCGAACCGCCGCCCGCCGAGCTTGACCTTGGTCACCACGTCGTACACCGCGCGGACCTCGTCGCCGTTGATCGTGTACTCCGGCGGCGTTGTCGCCGCGATGATCCGGAATTGCGGGCCGCGGTTGAGGCTGCGCCGCAAGTGATTTCCGGAAAAGCCGGTCTTGATGCCCTGCTCGATCCGAATGCAGTCCGGCGCGAACGGGACCGCGTCGCCGTCGTGGCTGACCAGTGCGTCGATGTACGACTGGGCCGCAGCGATCCGGTCGTCGTCGGAAGCGCCCACGTTCGACGACGATGCGGGCCCGTGGCCCGAAAAGGAGTCGGACATTTAAACCTCAGATGCGCTCGATGATGGTGCCCGTCGACAGCGCGCCGCCGGCACACATGGTGATCAGGGCAGTGCTCTGATCGGAGCGCTCCAGCTCGTGCAGGGCGGTGGTGAACAGCCGGCTGCCGGTGCAACCGACCGGATGTCCCAGCGCGATCGCGCCGCCGTTGACGTTGACCCGATCCATGTCGGGGTTGTGCACCCGCGCCCAGGACAGCACCACCGATGCGAAGGCCTCGTTGATCTCGGTGATGTCGATGTCGCCCATCTTCATGCCGGCCTTCTCGAGCACCTTCGCGGTGGACTGCACCGGGCCGTCCAGGTGGTAGTAGGGCTCGGCGCCGACCAGCGCCTGGCTGACGATGCGTGCCCGCGGGCGCAGGCCCAGCGCCTTGGCCTTGTCTTCGTCCATCCACAACACCGCCGCCGCGCCGTCGGAGATCTGCGACGACGTGCCCGCGGTGTGGATGCCGCCGTCGAGCACCGGCTTGAGCTGGCTCAATCCCTCCATCGTGGTGTCCCGCAGACCCTGGTCGCGGCTGACCATGTGCCGCTCGCTGGTGGGCTGCTTCTGCTCGTCGAGCACCGGCGCCTCGATCGGTGAGATTTCCCGGTCGAAGCGGCCCTCGTCCCAGGCCCGCTTGGCATGCTGCTGGGAGGCCAATCCGAAGCGCGTCGATGTCCTCGCGGGTGATGCCGCGACGCTTGGCGATTCGCTCGGCGGCGGTGAACTGGTCGGGCAGATCGATGTCCCAGGACTCGGCACGCCAATTGCGGTCGGGACCGGCGTTGGCGCCCAGCCCGACGCGGCTCATCGCCTCGATGCCGCAGGCGATGCCGATGTCGATGGCGCCCGCCGCGATCAGGCCCGCGATCAGATGGTTGGCCTGCTGCCCGCTGCCGCACTGGCAGTCGATGGTGGTGGCGCCGGCCTGCTCGGGCAAACCCAGCGGTCAGCCACGCCGTGCGGGTGATGTTGTTGGACTGCTCCGCGAACTGCGTCACGCAGCCGCCGATGAGCTGCTCGACGTCGCCGGCATCGATACCGGCCTTGTCCACAAGCGCCTTTTGAACCGCGCCCAGCAGCTCGGTGGCGTGCAGCCCTGACAACCATCCGGCGCGTTTGCCGATGGGGCTGCGGGTGGCTTCAACTATTACCGGGTTACCCATGAGGTCAGGCTAGAACACGTTTCATTACCCTGACAAGCGACGATGCTCCGACGCCTTTTGGTCTGCGGAGGAGGCATGTTTTACTGGCACTAGAACACGTTGCATTGAGGAGCGCACCCTAATGGCACCCCCCAGCATTCCTGCTGACTTCGACTTTCTCGATCCCGACGTCAACCTGGTCGGCCTTCCGGTGGCGGAACTCGCCCAGCTCCGTAAGTCCGAGCCGATTCACTGGGTCGACGTGCCCGGCGGCACCGGTGGCTTCGAGGACAAGGGCTACTGGATCGTCACCAAGCATGCCGACGTCAAAGAAGTGTCACGCCGGAGCGACGTCTTTTCCAGCTGGCAGAACGGCGCCATCCCGACGTGGCCCAAGGAAATGAAGCGCGAGACGGTCGAATTGCAGCGCAGCGTGATGCTCAACATGGACGCCCCGCACCACACCCGGCTGCGCAAGATCATCTCCCGCGGTTTCACCCCAAGGGCGATCGGGCGGCTGGAGGAGGAACTCGCGCAGCGGGCCCAGAACATCGCCAAGACCGCAGCGGCCGAGGGCAGCGGCGACTTCGTCGAGCAGGTCAGCTGCGAGCTACCGCTACAGGCCATCGCCGGACTCCTGGGCGTGCCGCAGGATGACCGCGACAAGCTGTTCCGCTGGTCCAACGAGATGACCGGTGGCGAGGATCCCGAGTTCGCCGACGTCGATCCCGCGCAGTCGTCAATGGAGCTGATCATGTACGCGATGGCGATGGCCGACGAGCGCGGCAAGAACCCGACCGACGATATCGTCACGACTCTGATCGAAGCTGACGTCGACGGGGAGAAGCTCTCCGACGACGAGTTCGGCTTCTTCGTCATCATGCTCGCGGTGGCCGGCAACGAGACCACCCGCAACTCGATCACCCACGGCATGATCGCGTTCTGCGCAACAACCCCGATCAGTGGGAGCTGTTCAAGAAGGAGCGCCCGTGCGACCGCCGCCGACGAGATCATCCGCTGGGCCACGCCGGTGTCGGCGTTCCAGCGCACCGCGCACGAGGACGTCGAGCTCGGCGGGGTCGCGATCAAGAAGGGGCAGCGGGTGGTGATGTCGTATCGCTCGGCCAACTTCGACGAGGAAGTGTTCGAGGATCCGCACACGTTCAACATCCTGCGCGACCCGAACCCGCACGTCGGATTCGGTGGCACCGGCGCGCACTACTGCATCGGCGCGAACCTGGCGCGCATGACCATCAACCTGATCTTCAACGCCGTCGCCGACCACATGCCGGACCTGAAGCCGATTTCGGAACCCGAACGGCTGCGGTCGGGTTGGCTCAACGGCATCAAGCACTGGCAGGTCGACTACACCGGCAAAACCCCGGTGACGCACTGATGGACTTCACGCCGGACCCCGCGCAGCAGGCGGTTGCCGACGTGGTCGACGTCGGTGCTGGACCGGGACAACACCTGGGATGCGTTGGTAGCGGGCGGCGTGACGGCGCTGCCGGTGCCCGAGCGGCTCGGGCGGCGACGGCGTCGGCCTGCCCGAGATCGCGACGGCGCTCACCGAGATCGGTCGCCACGGCTTGATCAGTCCGGCGCTGGCCACCCTCGGGTTCGGTGCCGTGCTGCTGCTGGATTTGGCCTCCGACGAGCAGCAGGACCGCTACCTCGGCGGCCTGGCCAAGGGCTGCGGTGCTGACCGCGGCGCTCAACGAACCCGGCACGGCGCTGCCGGAGCGGCCGGCGACGACCTTTGTGCACAGTCGACTGTCCGGCACCAAAGTCGGTGTCGGGTATGCCGAAAAAGCCGAGTGGATGATCGTCACCGCCGACAGCGCCGTCGTCGTCGTGTCACCCGAGGCCGAGGGCGTGCACCTGTCCAAGACGCCGACGTCCAACGGATCCGACGAGTACGTGGTCACCTTCTCCGATGTCGCGGTGCCCGAACAGGACGTGTTGATCGGAGCGACGACTCAGCGAGCCAACCAGCTGGCGCTGGCCGCGATCGGTGCCTACGCGGCCGGCCTGGTCGCCGGCTCGCTGCGGCTGACGGCCGACTATGTGGCCAACCGGCACCAGTTCGGCAAGCCACTGTCGACCTTCCAGACCGTCGCCGCACAGCTCGCCGAGGTCTACATCGCTTCGCGGACCATCGATTTGGCGTCGACGTCGGTGGTGTGGCGACTGTCTGAAGGACGCGACGCCGCCGACGACCTGGATGTGCTCGGCTACTGGATCACCTCGCAGGCGCCGCCGGTGATGCAGATCTGCCACCACTTGCATGGCGGCATGGGCATGGACATCACCTATCCGATGCACCGGTATTACTCCACGATCAAGGACCTGACCCGGCTGCTGGGCGGGCCTTCTCATCGCCTCGATCTGGTGGGAGCGCAATGTTCATCGACCTGACACCGGAGCAGCGACAGCTGCAAGCCGAGCTACGCCAGTACTTTTCGAATCTGATCTCGTCCGACGAGATGAAGGCGATGGAGCAGGACCGCCACAACGCCGCGTACCGCGCGGTGATCCGCCGGATGGGCCAGGACGGCAAGCTCGGCGTCGGATGGCCAAAGGAGTTCGGCGGCTTGGGCTTCGGCCCGATCGAGCAGTCGATCTTCGTCAACGAGGCGCATCGCGCCGACGTGCCGCTGCCCGCGGTGACGCTGCAGACGGTCGGTCCGACCCTGCAGCAGTTCGGCAGCGAGATGCAGAAGAAGAAGTTCCTGCCGGCGATTCTGGCCGGCGAGGTGCACTTCGCGATCGGCTACACCGAGCCCGAGGCCGGCACCGACCTGGCGTCGTTGCGGACCACCGCGGTGCGTCATGGCGACGAGTACATCGTCAACGGCCAGAAGATCTTCACCACCGGTGCCCACGACGCCGACTACATCTGGCTGGCCTGCCGCACCGATCCGGAAGCCGTTAAGCACAAAGGCATTTCGATCCTGATCGTCGACACCAAGGATCCGGGCTACTCCTGGACGCCGATCATCTTGTCCGACGGCGCCCACCACACCAACGCCACCTACTACAACGACGTGCGGGTGCCGGCCGACATGCTGGTCGGCGAGGAGAACGGCGGATGGCGGCTGATCACCACCCAGCTCAACAACGAGCGGGTGATGCTCGGTCCGGCCGGCCGCACCGCCGGCATCTACGACCGGGTGCACGCCTGGGCGTCCAAGCCGGGTGGCGACGGCGTCACGCCGATCGATCACGCCGACGTCAAGCGGGCGCTCGGTGAGATCTATGCGATGTGGCGGATCAACGAGCTGCTCAACTGGCAGGTGGCCGCCGCCGGTGAGGACATCAACGTGGCCGATGCCGCGTCGACAAAAGTCTTTGGCACCGAGCGGATTCAGTACATCGGCCGGCTCGCCGAGGAGATCGTCGGCAAGTACGGCAACCCCGCCGAGTCGGACACCGCCGAGTTGCTCGACTGGCTCGACTCGCAAACCAAACGCAACCTGGTGATCACCTTCGGCGGCGGCGTCAACGAAGTGATGCGCGAGATGATCGCGGCGGCGGGCCTCAAAGTGCCGAGGGTGCCTCGATGACCGACATCGCACGAAGCCGTCGCGGAGATCAAAGCCGCCGGCGCCGCCAAGCCGCGCGCGGCCCGGGATCCGGTGAACCAGCCGACGATCAACAACTGGGTGGAAGCGCATCGGCGACCGCAACCCGATCTACACCGACGAGGCCGCGGCCCGCGCCGCCGGGCATCCGGGAATTGTCGCGCCACCGGCCATGATTCAGGTGTGGACGATGTTCGGCCTGGGCGGGGAACGCCCGACCGACGACCCGATGGGCCCGATCATGAAGCTGTTCGACGACGCCGGCTACGTCGGCGTGGTCGCCACCAACTGCGAGCAGACCTATCACCGCTACCTGCGGCCCGGCGAGCAGGTCAGCATCACCTCCGAGATGGGCGACGTGGTCGGGCCCAAGCAGACCGCGCTCGGCGAGGGCTGGTTCATCAACCAGCACATCATCTGGCGGGTCGGCGACGAGGATGTCGCCGAAATGAACTGGCGGATCCTCAAATTCAAGCCGCGCGAGTCTGCAGACCGCTCAGCTCGGTGCCCGCGGATCTCGACGCCGACGCCATGATGCGTCCCTCGGTGTCGCGGGACACCGCGTTCTTCTGGGAGGGCGTCAAGGCGCACGAGCTGCGGATCCAGCGGCGGCCCGACGGCAGCCTGCAGCATCCGCCGGTGCCGGCCGTCTGGCAGGACAAAGCCGAGCCCGATCGACTACGTGGTGGCCAGCGGCAAGGGCACGGTGTTCAGCTTCGTCGTGCACCACGCGCCGAAGGTGCCGGGCCGCACGCTGCCGTTCGTCATCGCGTTGGTGCGAGCTGGAAGAGGGCGTGCGGATGCTGGGCGAGCTGCGTGGCGTCGGACCCGCGCCCAGGTGAAGATCGGAATGCCGGTTCGCGCAACGTATATCGACTTCCCGGCCGGTGACAGCGGTCCGGAGTGGACGTCTGTACGCCTGGGAGCCTGACGCATGAGCGCACCGGCCATCGAAGTGGGCACCAAGCTGCCCGAGCTCAAGCTCTACGGCGACCCGACGTTCATCATCTCGACGGCCATGGCCACCCGCGACTTTCAGGACGTCCACCACGACCGCGACAAGGCGCAGGCCAAGGGTTCGAAGGACATCTTCGTCAACATCCTCACCGACACCGGGCTGGTGCAGCGCTACGTCACCGACTGGGCCGGGCCGTCGGCGTTGATCAAGTCGATCGGGCTGCGGCTCGGTGTGCCGTGGTACGCCTACGACACGGTGACCTTCTCCGGTGAAGTGACCGCGGTGGAGGACAGGCCTGATCACGGTGAAAGTCGTTGGCAGCAACAGCCTTGGCGATCACGTCATCGCGACACGCGACGCTCACGATCGGGGACGTTCTGATGTTGTCGGGTAAGGCCGCCATCGTCGGCATCGGCGCCACCGACTTCTCGAAGGACTCCGGTCGCAGCGAGCTGCGGCTGGCGGCCGAGGCGGTGCTCGATGCGCTCGACGACGCCGGGCTGACGCCGGCCGACGTCGACGGGCTGACCACGTTCACGATGGACACCAACACCGAGGTCGCCGTCGCGCGCGCGGCCGGCATCGGCGAGCTGAAGTTCTTCTCCAAGATCCACTACGGCGGCGGCGCCGCGTGCGCGACCGTCCAGCAGGCGGCGATGGCCGTGGCGACCGGCGTGGCCGATGTCGTGGTGGCATACCGGGCGTTCAACGAGCGGTCCGGTATGCGGTTCGGTCAGGTGCAGACCCGGCTGGTGGGAGACGCTGGCGCCCAGGCCGATTCGACGTCCGCGGACAACTCGTTTTCGTATCCGCACGGGCTTTCGACGCCGGCGGCGCAGGTGGCGATGATCGCTCAGCGCTACATGCATCTGTCCGGTGCGACCAGCCGCGACTTCGGCGCCATCTCGGTGGCCGACCGCAAGCACGCCGCCAAGAACCCGAAGGCGTACTTCTACGAGAAGCCGATAACCATTGAGGATCACCAGAATTCGCGGTGGATCGCCGAGCCGCTGCGGCTGCTGGACTGCTGCCAGGAGACCGACGGCGCGGTGGCGATCGTGGTGACCTCGGCTGAGCGGGCGAAGGACCTCAAGCACCGGCCGGCGGTCATCGAGGCCGCGGCGCAGGGCTCGAGCCCCGACCAGTACACGATGGTCAGCTACTACCGGCCGGAACTCGGCCTGCCCGAGATGGGCCTGGTGGGTCAGCAGCTGTGGCAGCAGTCCGGCCTGACGCCGGCCGATATCCAGACCGCGATCCTCTACGACCACTTCACGCCGTTCACGCTGATTCAGTTGGAGGAGTTGGGATTCTGCGGCAAGGGTGAAGCCAAGGACTTCATCGCCGACGGCGCGATCGAGGTCGGCGGCCGGCTGCCGATCAACACGCACGGCGGGCAACTCGGCGAGGCCTACATCCACGGCATGAACGGCATCGCCGAGGGTGTGCGTCAACTGCGGGGTACCTCGGTGAACCCGGTGCCCGACGTCGAGCATGTGCTGGTCACCGCCGGCACCGGCGTGCCGACGTCGGGCCTGATCCTGGGCTAGCCGTTCCCCGCCGGCTGCCGCGTGGGCCGCGCCGAGCGTCACGCTAGCGTGGCAGTCGATGTCGAGCGTCACGCTGGAGTGACGCTGTGAATGGTCGAGCTGTGGTGACGTGACCGCAGCCACGCTGCCGTGGCACGCTGCCGCCATGGGGGAGCCATTCATCGGCAGTGAGGCCGTCGCAAGCGGGGTCCTCGTCAAGAGCGTGCTGCGGACCGCAGTACACCAGATTATTTCCGTGACGTTTATGTCAGTCCGGACACCGAAGTCAACACCGACAGCTTCGCGCACACGCCGGTTGGTTGTGGTCACGGTCGCCGCGGCATCATCGCGGGACTGTCGGCGTGCTGCACTGCACGGCAGCAAATGGGTCGACGTGCAGCGCGCCGTGGAGATTATCCACGACAACCGAAATCCGTCTGCCCGGCATCCGGGTACGCGGTGACGACATTGAGTGAGGACGAGGTATGCGTGATCGACAGGCATCCCGGTGACAATTCGCCGCTCGGACGGCGCTCGACTTCGGATGCTGGTACCCCAACAGTGAAGCCGTGGCAGCGATCGATGCTCTTGCTCGTGCCACCGACCTCGAAGATGCCTGATGTGGAGCTACTGGCGCAGCGCTATCCCGGTCGTCGAGGCATCCGGCAAGCACGGGCCGCGCTTGGTCTCGTCGACGCGGGAGCGCAGTCACCTAAAGAGACATGGCTGCGGCTGTTGCTGATCAAGGCAGGCCTGCCTCGACCGCAGACCCAGATACCGGTCCATCGACGAATTCGGTGAAGTGATCGCGTATCTGGACATGGGTTGGGAGGAGTGAAAGTCGCGGTCGAATACGACGGCGAGTCAGCACCGCAGCGACCGGCGGCAATACACCTGGGACATCCGGCGATTGGAAATGCTCGAACGCCTTGGCTGGATCGTCATCCGAGTGGTCGCCGGGGACCAGCCCGCTGACATTGTCCGTCGCGTTCGGGCTGCACTGTCTCGCCGAGCGTCACGCTAGCGCTGCGCTCGACGGCCAGCGTCACGCTAGCGTGACGCTCGGCGCCGAAGATGCTTAGGCTGGAACCAGCTCCACGCCGGTGAGCACCACGGCGTTGTCGCGGGCCGGCGCGATGACGTTGGCCAGCAGCCGACCGTCCTCCTTCCAGACGCGCGGCCTTCAACGTCTCGCCCGGGTAGGCCACACCGGCGAAGCGTGCGCCGTAGGACGCGACGGCGGCGACGTCAGCGTCAAGCAACGCGTCGACGAGCGCCTTGCAGGTCATGCCGTAGGTGCACAGGCCATGCAGGATGGGCCGCGGAAAGCCTGCGGCAGCGGCGAATTCGGGATCGGAGTGCAGCGGATTGCGGTCGCCGCAGAGCCGGTACAGCAGCGCCTGCTGCGGCAGCACCGCGATGTCCAGCTCGAGATCCGGTGCCCGGTCCGGTGCGGCAGCCGACGTCGACGGCCCGCGTTCGCCACCGAATCCGCCTTCGCCGCGGGCGAAGATCGACCGCCGCTGCGTCCACAGCAGCGTTCCGTCCGGCGCGGTGACCGTGGTCTCGGACCAGATCACCGCGGCTTTGCCCTTGTCCCAGATGTCGGTGAACCGGGTGACGGCCTTCGCGGAGCCCGACGGCGGCAGCGGCGCCGGGCGCGCTCACCTGCTCGCTGGCGTGCAGCACCTTGCTCAGCTCGATGTCGATGCCGGGGAACTGCACGGTCGGCGGCTTGGTGGCGTGGAAGGTGGCCGCCACGTTGCCGAATGTCGGCAGCACCTGCGGGGTGTCGTCGACCAGGTAGCGCAGCTCGCGCGGGTCCATCGGATCGGCGCCCGCACCCAGTCCCAGGTGGTAGAGCTGCACATCGCTGCTGCTCCAAGCGAATTCGATCGGATCCAGCTCGGCGGCCAGTGCGACGTCCGGATCGATGGGCATGTCAGCTCTCTCCGGCGATGTGCAGCGCCGCCAGGTAGCCGAAGGTCATCGCCGGGCCGATGGTGCCGCCCGGACCGGGATAGGTATGTCCCATCACCGGAGCGCTGACGTTGCCCGCCGCGTAGAGGCCTTCGATGATCGCTGCCGTCGTCGCGCAGTGCCCGGCCGTGCACGTCGGTGCGGATGCCGCCCTTGGTGCCCAGGTCGCCGGGCACCATCTTGGCGGCGTAATACGGCGGGTGAGCTGATCTCGCCGAGGTTGGGGTTCGGCTTGTTGGTCGGGTCGCCGTAGTAGCGGTCGTAGGCGCTCTCGCCGCGGTGGTAGTCGGCGTCGACACCCGAGCGGGCAAAGCCGTTGAAACGCTCGACCGTAGCGGTGAACTCGTCGACCGGCAGGCCGGCCTTGGCGGCCAGCTCCTCGAGCGTGTCGGCCTGGACGATCACGCCGGATTCCAGCCACTTGCGTCGGAATACGTTGTCCCGGTTGCAATCCGGCGAAGATGTAGCGGTCGCGGTATTGCTGGTCGAACACCAGCCACGCCGGGATGTTCTCGCCCGGACCCGGACCCTGGCCGTACTCGCCGCCGTACATGTGGTGGCACGCCTCGACGTAGGGCATGGACTCGTTCATGAACCGCTTGCCGGACATGTTGACGATGATCGAGCCCGGCGAGTTGCGCTCCGACAACGCGAACCACGGTGCGCCCACCAGCGGAACCGTCGGGCCCCACCAGGCGTCCTCCATGAGTTCCAGTGCCGCGCCCGAGCTTTTCGGCGGCGACGATGCCGTCGCCGGTGTTGGCCTTCGCGCCCGACGGTCCACTCGGTGGTGATCGGCGCGCGCTGGTACTTGACCCGCATCTGCTCGTTGTGCTCGAACCCGCCGGAGCCGAGGATCACCCCGCTTCGGGCCCGGATCAGCCGCGGCTCGGCCGGATTCCGGTGCTCGGTGTCACGCACATAGACGCCGCGGACCACGCCGTCCTCGACGTAGAGGTCGGTCAGCGCGGTGTTGAGCTGCACCGGGACGCCGGCCTTGCTGCAGCCCGATCCGCAGCGGCGCGATCAGCGCGCGGCCCATGCCGACCAGGTTCTTGCCGGTCGCCTTCGCCCACATGGTGCGCGCGCCGACCTTGAGGCTGCGCAGCACACCGCGCGGATGCCGCTTCAGCTGGTTCAGCCGCACGTAGTCCTGTTGCATCACAACGACATTGAGCGGCACCTTGCCGTACGGCGGCTCCAGCCCGGGCATATCGGGCCCGAGCTTGCTTGGCGTCGAACGGCTTCGGCTCGATCGAACGGCCGGCCGGGCGCCCGCCCGGGGCCTCGGGGTAGTAGTCGGAGTAGCGCGGGCACCCAGCACATCTTCAGCGGCGTGTGCTTGAGCACGAACGACAGCATCTCGGGTCCGCGCTCGAGGTAGGTGTCGATGCGTTCCGGCTCGACGATGTCGCCGATGATGCCGTGCAGGTAGGTGCGGGCCGCCTCCGCGGTGTCCTTGACGCCGTCGCGCTTGAGGACCTCGTTGTTGGGAATCCACACGCCGCCGCCCGACCGTGCGGTCGAGCCGCCGTAGTGCGCAGCCTTCTCGATGACTATTGTCGAAAGACCCCGGTGGGCGGCGGTAAGGGCAGCAACCATGCCGGCGCCGCCGCTGCCGACCACGACGACGTCGAACTCCTGAGCTGTCATGTAGAACACGTTATAGAATTGCCGGGGCCGGGCGCTACTGGCCCGGTCACACGAACGAGGGGACTTCGGTTAAATGATCCGCGTAGCCACCCGCGACGAGCTGGCCGCCGACCTGGCGCAGGCCGAGCGGAGCCGCGAGCCGATCGCCCCGTTGACGGCCGCGCACCCCGACATCGACGTCGTCGACGCCTACGAGATCCAGCTGATCAACATCCGCCAGCGGGTCGCCGAGGGCGCCCGGGTGGTCGGGCACAAGGTGGGCCTGTCGTCGCTGGCGATGCAGCAGATGATGGGCGTCGACGAGCCGGACTACGGGCACCTGCTCGACGAGATGCAGGTCTTCGAGGACATCCCGGTCAAGGCCGGCAAGTACCTCTACCCGCGGGTCGAGGTCGAGGTCGGCTTCATCCTGGCCCACGACCTGCCGGGCGCGGACTGCACCGAAGACGACGTGCTGGCGGCCACCGAGGCGTTCGTGCCGTCCATCGAGCTGATCGACACCCGGATCACCGACTGGAAGATCGCGCTGTGCGACACCATCGCCGACAACGCCTCCTCGGCGGGTTTCGTGCTGGGCGCGGGGCGGGTGTCGCCGACCGACATCGACATCAAGCGATCGACGCGGTGCTGACCCGCAACGGCGAGGTGGTGGCCAAGGGTCGCAGCGACGCGGTGCTGGGCAATCCGGTGACCGCGGTGGCGTGGCTGGCCCGCAAGGTGGAAAGCTTCGGGGTGCGGCTTCGGGCCGGTGACATCGTGTTACCCGGTTCGTGCACCCGGGCCATCGACGCCCGCCCCGGCGACGAATTCGTCGCCGACTTCGCCGGCCTCGGGTCCGTCCGGTTGTCTTTCGAATAAAAGGAGCGTCCATGCCGTCGAAGGCAAGTGTGGCCATTGTCGGGTCGGGCAATATCAGCACCGACCTGCTGTACAAGCTGCTGCGCTCGGAGTGGCTGGAGCCGCGCTGGATGGTGGGCATCGACCCGGAGAGCGAAGGCCTGGCCCGGGCCCGCAAGCTGGGTCTGGAGACCACGCACGAAGGGGTCGACTGGCTGCTGGCCCAGTCCGAGAAGCCCGACATGGTGTTCGAGGCGACCAGCGCCTACGTGCACCGGGACGCGGCCCCGAAGTACGAGGCGGCGGGGATCCGGGCCATCGACCTGACCCCGGCCGCGGTCGGGCCCGGCGGTGATCCCGCCGGCGAACCTGCGCGAGCACCTCGACGCGCCCGAACGTCAACATGATCACCTGCGGCGGGCAGGCGACCATCCCGATCGTCTACGCGGTGTCGCGCGGTCGGTGGAGGTTCCCTACGCCGAGATCGTCGCGTCGGTGGCCTCAGTCTCGGCGGGCCCGGGCACCCGGGCCAACATCGACGAGTTCACCAAGACCACCAGCAGGGGTGTGGAGACCATCGGCGGCGCCAAGCGCGGCAAGGCGATCATCATCCTCAACCCGGCCGACCCGCCGATGATCATGCGCGACACCATCTTCTGCGCCATCCCCGAGGACGCCGACCGCGACGCGATCGCCCAGTCGATCCACGACGTGGTCGCCGAGGTGCAGACCTACGTGCCGGGCTACCGGCTGCTCAACGAGCCGCAGTTCGACGAGCCGTCGATCAACTCCGGCGGCCAGGCCGTGGTCACCACGTTCGTCGAGGTCGAGGGCGCCGGCGATTACCTGCCGCCGTATGCGGGCAACCTCGACATCATGACCGCCGCGGCCACCAAGGTCGGCGAGGAGATCGCCAAGGAATCCTTGTCCGCGACGGCGGGAGGAATGCAGGCAATGACTACGGACATCTTCTTCAACCCGATCTGGGACGTCCGGATGACCGACACGTCGCTGCGGGACGGCTCGCACCACAAGCGCCACCAGTTCACCAAGGACGAGGTCGGTGCCATCGTGGCCGCCCTGGACGCCGCGGGCGTGCCGGTCATCGAGGTCACCCACGGCGACGGGCTGGGCGGCTCGAGCTTCAACTACGGGTTCTCCAAGACGCCCGAGCAGGAACTGATCAAGCTGGCCGCCGAGACGGCCAAAGAGGCCAAGATCGCCTTCCTGATGCTGCCCGGCGTGGGCACCAAGGAGGACATCAAGGAGGCGCAGAACAACGGCGGGTCGATCTGCCGGATCGCCACCCACTGCACCGAGGCCGACGTCTCGATCCAGCACTTCGGCCTGGCCCGCGAGCTGGGGCTGGAAACCGTCGGGTTCCTGATGATGGCGCACACGATTCCGCCGGAGAAGCTGGCCGCGCAGGCGCGCATCATGGCCGACGCCGGGTGCCAGTGCGTCTACGTCGTCGACTCCGCCGGGGCGCTGGTGCTCGACGGCGTGGCCGACCGGGTGTCGGCGCTGGTCGCCGAACTCGGCGACGACGCCCAGGTCGGCTTCCACGGCCACGAAAACCTCGGGCTGGGCGTGGCCAACTCGGTGGAGGCCGTGCGGGCGGGCGCCAAGCAGATCGACGGCTCCTGCCGCCGCTTCGGCGCCGGCGCGGGCAACGCGCCCGTCGAGGCGCTGATCGGCGTGTTCGACAAGATCGGCGTCAAGACCGGCATCGACTTCTTCGACATCGCCGACGCCGCCGAGGATGTCGTGCGCCCTGGCCATGCCGGCCGAATGCCTGCTCGACCGCAACGCGCTGATCATGGGGTACTCCGGGGTCTACTCCAGCTTCCTCAAGCACGCCGTCCGCCAGGCCGAGCGCTACGGCGTCCCGGCGCACCAGCTGCTGCACCGGGCCGGTCAGCGCAAACTCATCGGCGGCCAGGAAGACCAGCTCATCGACATCGCGCTGGAGATCAAGCGCGAGCAAGCCGCGAACGGGCAGGAAGCCGCCACACACTAGCCTCACAGCTTCGCAAAGGCAGCCGTAACGCTGTCGTGGGTACTCTCGATTAGTACGTCGAAGCAATAGACCAGTGCCCGAAGGAGCTGATCGATGACCATGACCTCCGGAACTCCAAGGTCCCTTCGCCGCGGACTGGCTGGCCTGCTGGCCGGTGGGCTGCTGAGCGCCTCGGCCGCGATGCTCATCGCGTTGCCGGTGGCCAACGCCGCCCATGCGACCAGACCGTGGGTAATTCCATCGACCAGTACCTACAGCGGCATCCCGACGTGCACCAGAAGCTGCAGGCCAAGTCTGAGGCGGAGGGTGGCGGCCCCAACGTCATCGACTACCTGAATCGGCACCCCGATGTGCGGCAGCATCTGATCGATCTGTCGCAACAGTGCGCGCCGTAGCCAGATAGCGAGCGGGCGTCGTCCGCAAGCGTCGCCGCGACACGGCACGATGTTCGCTTGTTGACGAAAATTAGAACACGTTCTAGCGTCGAACCGTGTCCGCTCCTCTTTTCTCTGAGCCGCTTGTTGCCGCGATCGCCGAGGCCGAAGAACTGGTCGCCGCCGCGCCGCATATCGAGACCGAAGCCGACCTGCTCGAAGGGCTGCAATACCTGGCCGGTTGCGTAGCCGCCTGCACGCACATGGTGTTCGACTACGAGCGCGATCACCCGATGCTGCTGTCGGGCACCGGGCCGTTCACCAAGATGGGCCTGGACAACCCGGACACCCTCTACTTCGGCTGCCGGGTCCAACCGAACCACGATTACCTGGTCACCGGGGTCCGCGGCACCACCACCGACCTGAGCTTCCAGTTGCTCGGCGGTGAGTACACCGACGACAACGTGCCCGCCAGCCAGGCCGCGTTCGACGACCGTGAACTCGAGATCGCCGCCGACGGCAGCTTCCAATGGCAGGTGCGACCCGAACAGCCCCGGCCAGCTGGTGATCCGCGAGGTCTACGGCGACTGGTCGGCGCGGCGCGGCACCGTCGCGATCGCACGGACTGGACACCGCCGGCACCGCGCCGCCGCCGCTGACCCGCGCCGCGATCGAAAAGCGTTACGCCACAGCGGGAAAGCAACTCGTCAACCGCATCAAAACCTGGCTGCAGTTCCCGCAGTGGTTCTACCTCGACATCCCGGTCAACACGATGGTTCGCGCCGCGCCTGACGCCCGGCGGTCTGGCGACGCAGTACTCCTCGGTCGGGCATTTCGACCTGCGGCCCGATCAGGCCTTGGTCATCACACTGCCGGTGACCGACGCGCCCTACCTGGGGTTCCAGCTGGGCAGCATGTGGTACATCTCGCTGGACTACATCAACCACCAGACATCGCTGAACAACACTCAGGCCCAAGCGGATCCGGACGGCAAGGTCCGCATCGTCGTCGCCGACCAGAACCCCGGCGTCACCAACTGGGTCGAAACGCTGGGCATCGGCGCGGGTTCCTGCAGTTCCGCTGGCAGCGGGTGTCGCGACAGCTCACCGAGGCCGACGGACCCACTGTCGAGCTGGTCGACCTCGATGCGGTACCCGCGTCGCTGCCGTACTTCGAGCACAACAAGATTTCCGAAAACGACTGGCGGGCACGAATTGCATTGCGCCAAAAACAAATTGCGGCAAGGATGCTGGGATGACGAAGATGCTCGACGGCAAGGTCGTGGTGATCAGCGGGGTGGGCCCGGGTCTGGGCACCACGCTGGCGCACCGGTGCACACGAGAGGGCGCCGACCTGGTGCTGGCCGCCCGCACCGCGGAACGCCTGGACGACGTCGCCAAGCAAATCGCCGACGTCGGAGGCCGGGCGGTGACGGTACGCACCGACATCACCGACGACGATCAGGTCGCCAACCTCGTCGACGCCACCATCGAGGCCTACGGTAAGGTCGACGTGCTGATCAACAACGCATTCCGGGTGCCGTCGATGAAGCCATTGGCCGGCACGACATTTCAGCACATCCGCGATGCGATCGAGCTCAGCGCGCTGGGCGCGTTGCGGCTCATCCAGGGCTTCACCCCGGCGCTGGCCGCATCGCACGGCTCCGTCGTCAACGTCAACTCCATGGTGATCCGGCACTCGCAGGCGAAATACGGCGCCTACAAGATGGCAAAGTCCGCGCTGTTGTCCATGTCGCAGTCGTTGGCCACCGAACTGGGCGAGCAGGGCATCCGGGTCAATTCCGTTGCCCCCGGTTATATCTGGGGTGACACCTTGCAGGCCTACTTCAATCATCAGGCCGGCAAGTACGGCACCACAGCCGAGCAGATCTACCAGGCCACCGCGGCGAACTCCGACCTCAAGCGGCTGCCCACCGAAGACGAGGTGGCATCGGCGATTCTGTTCATGGCCAGCGACTTGTCCAGCGGCATCACCGGTCAGACGCTCGATGTCAACTGCGGCGAGTACCACACCTGATGGCGGCGAACTAGTGGCTGAACGTACCGACATCGCGACCGTCGACGAATTGCACGCCTCGGCCACCAAGATGGTGGGCCTCGACGACTTCGGCACCGATGACGACAACTACCGCGAGGCGCTCGGCGTGTTGCTGGACTCTTACCAGCGCGACGCCGGTCTGACGCCGTTGGGCAGCAAGATGAATCGGTTCTTCCTGCGCGGCGCCCTGGTCGCCAGATTGCTCTCCGAGGCCGCGTGGAAGCAGTACCCGCAGCACGCCGATGTCGATATCAAGCGCCCGATCTTCGTCACCGGGCTGGTGCGCACCGGCACCACGGCGCTGCACCGGCTGCTCGGGGCCGACCCCTCGCATCAGGGTCTGCACCTGTGGTTGGCCGAGTTCCCGCAACCGCGTCCGCCCCGCGAAACATGGGATACCAATCCGTTTTACCGTCAGCTCGACGATCAATTCACCAAGCACCACAACGAGAACCCCGACTACACCGGCCTGCACTTCATGGCCGCATACGAGTTGGAGGAGTGCTGGCAGCTGCTGCGGCAGTCGCTGCATTCGGTGTCCTACGAGACGCTCGCACACCTGCCCGGCTACTCCCAGTGGCTGGCGGGACAGGACTGGACGCCGTCGTATCAGCGCCACCGCAAGAACCTTCAGCTGATCGGACTCAATGACGCCGAAAAGCGTTGGGTGCTCAAGAATCCCAGCCACCTGTTCGCGCTGGACGCGCTGATGGCGACCTATCCCGACGCGCTGGTGATTCAGACCCACCGGCCGGTCGAGACGATCATGGCCTCGATGTGTTCGCTGGCTCAGCACACCGCCGAAGGATGGTCGACGACGTTCGTCGGGCCTCAGATCGGCGCCGACTCGATGGAAACCTGGTCGCGCGGACTGGAGCGATTCAACACCGCGCGCGCCAAATACGATCCGGCGCAGTTCTACGACGTCGACTATCACGACCTGATCGCTGACCCGATCGGGACGGTCGCCGACATCTACCGGCACTTCGATATGACCCTGACCGACGCGGCGCGCCAAGCCATGGAGGACAGCCACGCCGAAAGCCAGACGGGCGCACGCGCACCCAAACACAGGTATTCGCTTGCCGATTACGGGCTGACCGCCGAAGAGGTCAAGGAGCGCTTCGCCGGGCTGTGACCGCGCAGGGTAGTCAGCCGTCGCCGGCGGGTGGGGCGGTGGAGACCGCCTCCAAACAGCCTTCGGCGACGGCGTGTTCGATGCTGTCGGCCAGCTTCGGGCAAGTCCGGGTGCGTGCGCTGTCCGCTCCGGACGCGCGTAGTTCGGCGAAATAGGCGCAGCGCTGCGACGCTTCGGTGTTCCACTGCACCGCGGTGTGTCCCGGTCCCAGCGTCTTGACGTTGACCGTGGCATGGCAGAACCGGCAGTCCACCGGCTGCAGGCCCGACGTCAGGTAACGAGTGCGGTCGGACTGCGTTGCCGCACGCACCGCGGCGGCGCGCTTCGGGTCGTCGGCGAAAGCCGGTGCCTTGGACCAAGATCCGCCGCGTCCGCCATCGATCGGCCGGTGCCGGCTCGTCATGGCTGTGGTGATCGCCATGGAGCATCAGCATCGACCGGGCCAGCCGATCGACGTCGGGCGGCTGCTCGCGCGGACGTCATGTAGCGGGTTGCTCGCCTTCGCTCGAGCCTGCCGCTGCAGATTCTCGTCGACCTCGACGTGCCACTTCTCGTTGGCGATCGTGGTGTCCACCTCAATCTCGAAGCGGTCGGTCATGTCCGGCGTGACGTCGGCGACATCTACATAGAACTGCTGATACCACCGTCGCATCTGGTAAACGGCGCCGTCCTCCTCGACCAGCAGCGGATTGTCAATGCGGGTCTTGTGCTTCCAGATCTCGACGTCCTGCAGGAAGCCCTTGCTGACGCCCTCGGTGAAGACCTTGGCCAGCTTGTCCGTCATCTTCTCGTCCATGCCCTTGGGCTTTTCGACGATGACGCCCCACTGCAGCATGAACGAATCCTGGGTCACCGGGTAGTGGCAGTTGATCAGGATCGACTCGGCCTTGTAGTCGCCGTACTTGTTGTGCAGCCAGTTGATCATGAACGACGGGCCGAAGTACGACGCCTCCGAATCCAGGTGTGCCTCACCGTATGAGGTGCCCATGTCGTTGACGTCGGGCCGGCCGACGTTGTGCAGATACTGCGACGCGATGTGGCCCTCGAAGACGTTCTTGAAATACGTCGGCAGGCCGAAGTGGATGTAGAAGAAGTGCGCCATGTCGGTGACGTTGTCGATGATGTCCCGGCAGTTCGACCCCTCGATCAGGATCGAGTTCCACCGCCACTCGGTCCACTCGTCACTGGCCGCCTCGGGAATCTCGGGGATCTGCACCTCGGGCTGCGGCGGGTTGCCCTCGTGGTCATGCCAGACGAACAGCAGGCCGCCGCGCACGTCGGTGTTCCAGGACCGGGTGCGGGCCAGTCGGGGCGTGCGCTTGGCGTAGGGCACCAGCTTGCATTTGCCGTCACCGCCCCAGCGCCAGTCATGGAACGGGCAGGCGACTTCGTCGCCCTTGATGGTGCCCTGCGACAGGTTGCCGCCCATGTGCCGGCAGTAGCCGTCCAGGACGTGCACGTCGCCGTGCGAGTCGGCGAATACGACGAGGTGGGTGCCGAACGCGTCGATCCCGTGCGGCTCGCCGTCCAGGTAATCCCTGACCGGGCCAAGGCAGTGCCAGCCGCGCGCATAGCGATCGGGCAGGGTGCCGGCATCGATCTCGCGAACACCCGCAGTCTCGGTAGCCATGACGCCTCCAAACTTCGTCAGCTTCTAACTAGAACACGTTACAGTTTTTCTGCGGGGTAGCGCAACGAAGGTGACCTTTACTACTGGTTAACCAGGTCACGACGCCGGGATACCCAACCTGCGGTATATGTGAACGATGCCGCTGTTTTCCTTCGAAGGCCGATCGCCGAAAGTCGATCCGACCGCCTTCGTGGCGCCAACCGCCACCTTGATCGGCGATGTCACGATCGAGGCCGGGGCGTCGGTGTGGTTCAACACCGTGCTGCGTGCCGACTACGCGCCCGTCATCGTCCGCGAAGGGGCTAATGTGCAGGACGGATCGGTGTTGCACGCGCCGCCGGGCATCCCGGTCGATATCGGTCCGGGCGCGACGGTGGCGCACATGTGCCTCATTCACGGGGCCAATGTCGGGGCCGAGGCGCTGATAGCCAACCACGCCACCGTGCTCGACGGCGCGGTGATCGGTTCGCGCAGCATGGTCGCGGCCGGTGCTGTGGTGATCGGTGGCACCAAGATTCCCGACGAGGTGCTGGTGGTCGGCGCACCGGCCACGGTCAAGGGCCCGATCGCGGGCACCGGCGCCGAGATGTGGGTGAATGTGAACCCGAAGGCTTATCAGGACTTGGCCCAGCGTTATATGACCGGTCTGGAACCCGTATAGCCCAGCGGGAAGCCAGTTTTCGTTAAGTGGACGCCTATCGCATCCAGTCCGGTTTCACCGGCAGCCCATTGTGGTGACGGTATTCGGCGATCGCTTTGAGGTTTTTCATCTCCAGCAGATGACCCGCGCCGAACATCTCCCAGAAGTCGCCCACCCAGACCGGCCGTTCCGGCGGACTGGCGTCGGGATAGGGGTTGTGGTCGTAGAACGGGTGGTGGCAGTTGGTCCACAGCACCACCGAGCCCGGCTTGTCGAGCACGGCTTGCGCGTCGACGACCCGCATCAGATAGATCATCCACAGATGCTTGCCCTGGTCCCACGCGCAGTGGTAGTCGACAGTACGTCCCTGCTCGCCTGCAACCGTGCGGACGTAGATCTTGGTCTCCGACCCCAGCCGGTCATAGGCCTGCCATAGTCCTGGCTCATCGGTTTCGGCAAACCCGCGCAGGCTATACGTCCACTCTTCCAAGCAGCGGGTATCGGCCATATAAGTGAACAGCTCATCGGGCGGGCAGTCGATGTAGTCGTTGACGGTGCAGTACTGGCCGAATACCTCATCGTGCGGGTACACCGAGTGCATCATCTCCATGATCATCGGGGTGGCCTTCTCCCGCGGGCTGGTCTCGATCCGGGTTACCCCCTCGATCGGCTGAGTGCTGCCGATGTGGGCGACGATATCTTCAAGCGCGGGCAGCGACATCGGATCGGTCTCCTTGGTAAGCGAATGACGACTGAGGGCGTGGCTCCTGCTGTTAAAAACGTTGCAAAATCGGGGATTTCGCCATTATTGTAAACAGCACTATACGCCCGCTGTAAACCTGTGGACGCTGACTTTATGCACGCTATTTCTTCGCCGACTCGATTGAACCGGTTGGGGCTCGGTCTCGTTGTAACTCATACCGGTGCCTTTGCGTTGTTCGCATGGGCATGGCAGTCGGTCGCGTCAAATCGCCGCGGCCGGCGTAATGCTGCGGCCGTGTGGGAGAGCCATGGATACGCCCAGGCATGAGCTGACCATCGAGCTTCGCGACGTGGTGCGCCAGTACCGGGTCGGCGGTCAGTGCGTGCGCGCTCTCGACGGCATAAGCCTGCGGTTCGGGGGCGGGCAATTTGTGTCGGTGGTTGGGCCGTCGGGGGCGGGCAAGAGCACCTTGCTGCACCTGCTCGGCGCATTGGACTCGCCTGATTCCGGTTCGATCAAATTCGACGGCGACGAGATTGGTCACCTTAGCGACGAACAGCAGTCGGAATTTCGCCATCGTCGCGTGGGGTTCGTCTTTCAGTTCTTCAACCTGTTGCCGACCTTGTCGGCGTGGGAAAACGTGGCGGTCCCCAAGCTGCTGGACGGTGTCCGGCTGGGCAAGGTCAAGTCGGATGCGGTTCGGCTGTTGGACCGCGTTGGGCTCGGCAACCGGACCGAGCACCGGCCGGCGGAACTGTCGGGCGGTCAGATGCAGCGGGTCGCGGTGGCGCGGGCGCTGATGATGGACCCATCGCTGATTCTGGCCGACGAGCCGACCGGAAACCTCGACTCGGCAACGGGCGCTTCGATCTTGGCGCTCCTCGCCGAGGTGGCGCACGAGGACGGCGCCAGTCGGCTGGTGGTGATGGTCACCCACAACTCGGATGCCGCGGCGACGACGGATCGGGTGATCACACTCCAAGACGGACGCGTCGGTTCCGACGAATTGTCAGCGGTCGCGGGATGAGGCCTGGCTCGGCCATCGCGGCGACGGCGAGCCGGCTACGCGTATTCAGCCTCCGCGAACTCGTCGTGCACCGTCGGCGCACGACGGCCTCAGTCGCCGTAATGGCAGTGTCCGCAATGTATCTGGTCGCGGTGTTCGGAATCTTCGGATCGATCACCGGATCGGTCAACCGGCTGGCCGACGGGATTGCGGGAATCGCTGCGCTCGAGGTGTCAGGAGTTACCGACGCGGGATTTCCCGACACGATAACGGCCCAGGTCACCGCCGTCCCAGGCGTCGCGACCGCAGCACCGATGATCCGGACCTCTGCGTCCACGGCATCAGGTCCAGTTCTGCTGTTCGGCGCAGACAAGAGCAGTGCCGCGTTGGGTGGCGCCTTGAAAGACGCCGTCAGCAAACCGCTAAAGACGCTGTCCGCCAACCCCAACGGCGTCCAGGTCGGGCCCGGCGTCGGTCACGCCAAAGGCGAGACATTCCAGCTGGGCTCGGCATCGGTCGCGGTCACCGAAGTGCTCACCGGCAAGCAGCTTGCCGGCCTCAACGGCGGCCACTATGTGCTGGCTCCACTTGCATTGGCGCAGAACATCACCGGGCGGAAAGGCCAGCTCGACTCGATACTGGTCACGACAAAACCCGGTGCCAACCTGGCGGCAGTGCGCGCCGGGATCACCGCAGCCGTGAACGGTCGGGCGATCGTCGCGGATCCGAGTATGCGGGCAACCCGCGCCGGTGACGGTGTGAAGCTGATGAACTACATGGCGTTGATGGGTGCCGGAGTTGCGTTGGTGGTCGGCGCGTTCCTGATCTACACCACGATGACGATGGCGATCACCCAGCGCCGCCCGGTCATCTCGATGCTGCGTGCGATCGGCGGCCGACGCGTCACCATCGTTCGCGACCTGCTCGCCGAGGCCGCGACACTCGGAGTGATCGGCGGAGCGATCGGGGCCGGCATCGGAATAGTGTTGGGCCGTATCGCGATTGGTCGATTGCCTCCGGCGATAACCCAAGGCCTCGAAGCCCGGATCGAGTACTGGTTGCCCGGCTACGCGATACCGGTGACGCTGGCGGCGACGGTGCTCACCAGCGCCGCAGCGTCGGCGATGGCCGCGCGGCAGGTGTACAAGGTTTCACCGATCGAGGCCCTGGCGCCGGTCGGGGCGTCAGCCGCCGATTTCGTCCCACGTTGGCTGCGGACGGCAAGCGGGATCGCAGCCGTCGCGGTGTTCGCGGCATCGATCGTGGTCGTCGTCCTGCAACGCGGCACGTTCGCATTCGTCGCGATCTTTGCCCTGTTCAGTGCTGAGATCGCGCTCGGCTTCGCGCTCACCGCGCCGATCGTCAGAGCCACGGCGGCAACGGCCCGGATGTTCGGATCGGTTGGGCCACTGGCGGCGGCGACGATCGAGCGTGCGCCGCGGCGGGTGTGGGCCACCGTGATGACAGTGCTGATCGCAGTCGTCACCACCGTGGTGATCACCGGTACCAACGCCGACATGATCCGGTCGGCGCGCGCCATCTTCGCGCCGGTCGCAGGCGTCGATGTGTGGGTGAGCGCGGATCCTCCCGACAGCTATCCCGCCGACGCGTTGCCGGAAGGTCTTGCCGACAAGGTCGCCGCGGTGCCGGGCGTACGACGAGTCACGCAGGGCGCCTTCGGTTTTGCTGAGGTCGGCGGCACGCGCGTCATGCTCGACGGGTTTTCCGCCGGCACCGCCGACCCGCTCTACCGCGCGCTCGGTGAGCCGGTACGCAACGCGGTGCTCGCCGGTCGGGGCGTGGTGCTTTCGCAGAACCTCGGCAAAGCGCTGCACGTCCGGGTCGGCGACGACCTGCAGCTGCAAACGCCACACGGCCCCCGGCGGACGGCAGTGCTGGCCTTGGTCCCGTACTTTTCGACCGTCATCGGCACCGTCGGGATAGACCTCGATCACATGCGGGCGTGGTTCGACCGTCCGGCAGCTACAGCACTCCAAATCACCGCGGCCGCAGGGGTGGACGCGAATCGACTGTTGGCCGACGTCCGCCATGCGGTGCCCGCGCCGAACTACGTATACAGCGGTCGCACGGCGCTGGCAGGCCTCGAGGCACCGCTACATCAGAGCATGTTCATCGCCAACGCCGTCTGGATAATTGTCGTATTCGTCGCGGCGGTAGCACTTTTCAACACATTGACACTCTCGGTGCTCGAACGGCGCCGCGAAATCGGTGTACTGCGGGCGATGGGAACCAGTCGGCGGTTCACCTTGCAGATGATCCTCGCCGACGCGGCCGCCATCGGTGTCGTCGGTGGCGTCTGCGGCCTTCTGTTCGGCCTGACGGACCAGTGGCTCTACAGCCTCGTCAGCGGGGACATGATGAACTTCAGCGTCGGCTTCCGGCCGAGCCCGATGGCGCTGGTCTTCACCGTCGGGGCGCTGGTGGTCAGCCTGCTCGGCTCGCTACCGCCCGCGCGCCGCGCGGCGCGACTGAACATCATCGAGGCCGTCGGTGTCGAGTAGTTGCTCCTGAAGCGATCAGAAGCCGAGTGGAAGAAAGAAATCCCACACGCTGACGAGCGGATCCATAAACGGAATGGTGAACGCGCTGTCGAGGGCCGGGTCCGTCGAATCTATGAACGTGTTGACCGTCACCCCGGTCGTCCCCTCGAGCACCGACGCAGGGATGTCAGATAACCCGCTAACCCCGGCTAAGCCGTCTGAGGGGTCATATCCGGAAGTCAACACGTCCGTGAACCCCGGACCTTGCAGAACCGTCGCGTTCCAGTCGTACGCGGGGTCGGCGGCCGCCACGTCCGAGTAGTGGCCCAAAGTGGTGACGGTGTCCTCAAAGCCGCAAATCTGCTGGAAGAAGACGTCTTCCACGCAAGTGGCGTTTGCGACCGGGCTGGTCCCCAACGGGATGAGCCCGGCGGCCAGGAGAGCACCGGCAGCCGTGCCGAGAACGAGTTTGATAGGGCGAGCACTCATCGGAAACTCCAATCGGGAATGTGATCTAACTCACTGTAAGAATAATAGAAACCTGAGTAAATGCCAAGAGAAAACTAAGAGCCCCGGCTTCGGCTGGTGGGTTCAGAAGCCGAGCGGCAGGAGCGCGGTAAACAGTTCGGCCAACGGATCCGTGAAGGGCAGCGAGAACGTGAAATCGAGGGCCGGGTCGCTCGGGACGGTGAACGTGTCGACTGTTTCCCCGGCCACCCCAATGCCCGCATCGCCGGGTACCCCGAACGCCGCCAAGCTGTCCGAGGGGTCCGTGCCAGAAGTCAGGACATCGGTGAAGAACTGATTCGAGAAGACCGTCGCAACAAACTCGTTGTCGTCGGGGTCGGCGAATGACTGGTCGGTGAAGAAGCCGAAATTCTGGAGAGGTGAAGACATGAAATCTGTGTCTACCCCCGGGGCGACGTCATCCCCGTCGGCGTGCGCGACTGGGCCGGTTGCCAACGAGATGAGCCCGGCGATCAGGAAACCACCGGCGACCGTGCCGAGGCCGGCCAGAATCTTTTGACTCATGCGAGACTCCACTTCTTGCATCGTTGATGGAGGGTCGTGGACTCCCCGCGGCGACGGCCTGCCCCCTTTTGTTCCTTGACGATGTTGTGGGTCGCCCACAGTCGGACACTCGCCAACGGCGAATGTTCGCCATGATGGGTACACGTTTCACCAATGAACAACGGACGGCAAAGAGGTGAATAACGGATGAACGACGATACCGGTCACGTGCGAGCATTCCGCTCTGCGACAGTGGCGAATCCCTGCAGATGCGGAGTGCATGGCGGTGGCACCAGGGTGCGCCGGATGCTGCGCAATCCGCCGGTGTCGAATCCGGCGGCGGTGATGGCGTCGACCGTTCGGCGGTTGGGCTCGCAACCGGAAGCCAGCCACGACCACGGCTTGGTGATCAGATCCTGGAACCGGCCCATCACGCCGTCGCCGCGGACATGCTCGAGCACCACCAACCGGCCGCCCGGTGCGAGCACGCGCCGGATCTCGCCGAGGGTAGCGGCCACGTCGTCGACCGAGCACAACACCAGCCCGACGTGCACCGAGTCGAAACTGTTGTCCGGGAACGGTATCGACTCGCCGGTCCCGTCGACGACGTCGACCGCAATGCCGTGACGGCGAGCCAGCGCGGAAGCCATCCGGCGCATCGCCGCCTCCGGCTCCACGGCAGCCACTGACGTCACCGCGGCTGGTAGAAACTTCAAGTCGGTTCCCGGGCCGAGGCCCACCATCAGCAGCCGGCCGGTGGCATTGCTCATCGCCGCGCGGCGATACCGGCGGTAAAACAGCCGATCGAAGAGCGGCATGCCGAGTCGATAGATGTACGGGAACAACGGATTACGGCGGGCCATGTCGCACCCGCAAGTTACCCAGATCCATTCGGAATGGCGGATACTCGTCGCGCATCAACGAGACGTACACGGCCACCCGGTAGCGCCACCGAACGATGCCCAGGAGAAGGTCGCGCATGCCCTGCGGGATGGTGCCGGTGAACAACAGCCAGAACGGGGCGATGACGCACAGCAGCTGCAGCAGCGGCTCCATCGCCCAACAAACGAGGATCTGCGGCAAACCCAGTAGCCACGACTTCACCAGGACGGTCCACCTGATCAGCCGTTCCGGATAGTCGACCTGGAGATCGCCTGGGTAATCCGGCCGAGGGGCGAGCGTGAAGGGCGGGTACTTGTCGGTGCTGTTCATCGGAAACCGGTAGTTCATCACCCGCCACGACCAGCGCAGCACCCCGACATTGAAGTCGAACAGCGGGCGCGGATACCGTCCGGTGAGCAAGATGGCGACGCCGGCAACGATGGTCACCAGCGGATAGGCCAGGTAGAGCAGTATCAAGATGGGGTAGTGCGGCGCCGCCAGCACGCACCATTTGAACAGCCACAGCCAGCGTGAGGGCGCGTCGAAATCGCCTCGTACCCGCACGGGGTCGTCCCTGTGAACGGGCTCGCCGACGCCGCCCATAATTTGATTACGGGGGAGAGAGGTCGTTGGTTCAGATCTTACGCGCGGAGGCGGTCGCCTGGTCGACCTCCCAGTACGCGCGCAGCGCCACCAACTGGCCCTGGTCGTCGGCTTTGTAGGTGAACACCCCTTCGGCGGTGACCTGGTATCCGGCCGCGGTGATCAGGATGTGGCCGACGTTGGCTTCTTCGTTGCCGCACTGGTAGGTGTCGCGGAAGTGGAACTCGATCTTGTCCGTCGGCGCAATTGCCTTGTCCCAGAATGCCGAAATGGCATCGCGGCCACGGTGGCCCTTGCCCTCGGGATCGAAATGCGACGGCCCGATCGGGTCCTCGACGATCGCATCGTCGGCGAACACCGCCAGCCACGCGTCTTTGTCTCTGGCCCCCACCGCATCGCGCGAACGCTTGCCGGCCAGGTGCGCAGGCGACTGGGTCATTGGCGCCGCTCCTCCTGCCTTTTTCCGATCGCACTGCTCTGTTTATCGTCGCCGGCGCGCGTCACTGCTGCCATCCTGAGTGAATGTAGGTGTCGGCGAAGCGCTTCAACGAGTCCTTCTTCTTCTCCAGCGGAGCGTCGAAGCCCAGCCCGTCGAAGACCCACGGAATGACGATGTTGTCGGTCACGCCGACCTCGGCCAGCTCCCGATGGCCGTCCACGCCGAACTTGTCGATGCAGACCGCCTGGTATTCGAAAGGCACATCGGCGCGGTCGTATTCGGCGAGCAGCGCCTTGATCTTGCCGATCGTCTCGGCGAGCTGATCACAGGTCATCATCGCGCTGGTCCAGCCGTCGCTGACCCGAGCGGCCCGCTTGAGTGCAACATCGGTGTGGCCGCCGACGTAGAACGGTACGGGTTTAGTTGGCGCCGGGCTCATCTGCAGTTTGTCGAAATCGTAGAAGTCGCCGTGGAACTCGACCATTCCGCCGTCCAGCACCAGCTTGATGACGTCAATCATTTCGTCGACGCGCTTGCCCCGCTTCGCGTAAGGTACCCCGCACCACTCGAATTCTTCTGGTGCCCAACCGATTCCCACACCGAAGCCGAACCTGTTGTTGGTCAGGTTGGCCACCGAGCCGACCTGACGGGCCAGCAGCAGCGGATTACGCGAGCCCAGCTTCATCACGTTGGTGTAGAAGAAGAGCTTCGAGGTCACCGCGCCCATCGCGCCGGCGGCGATCAATGGATCGACCCAGGGCGTGTCCTCGTTCCACATCCGCGACCCGTCGGGGGTGTACGGGTAGTCGGCGGCGGCTTTCTCCATGTAGAAGAGCGAGTCCGGTAGCGCGATCGCGTCGAAGCCCACTTCTTCGGCGGTTCTGGCGATGTCGACCAACTGATCGATCGGCCCCATCGCGATGCTGCAGGTGTATTTCACGGTTTGTCAGCCCCCACTACCCACATCGAGTAATACTGCGAGCCACCGCCGTAGGCGTGGCCAAGTGCCTTGCGCGCGTTCGGAACCTGATGATCGCCCGCCTTGCCCATCACCTGGATGGCCGCCTCGGCGAACCGGATCAGGCCGGACGCGCCGATCGGGTTCGACGACAGCACGCCACCGGAGGCGTTGAGCGGAATCCGCCCACCGATCTCGGTTTCACCCGCCTCGGTGAGCTTCCAGCCTTCGCCCTCGGGCGCAAACCCGAGGTTCTCCAACCACATCGGCTCGAACCATGAGAACGGCACATAGACCTCGGCGGCGTCGATCTCGTCGATCGGGCTGGTGATGCCCGCTGCCTTCCACAGCGCCTTGGCGGCGTCGCGGCCGGCCTGCGGGTTGACCTGGTCGCGGCCGGAGTACGCCAGCGGTTCGGTGCGCAGCGCGGTGGCGTGGATCCATGCCACCGGATGGCCGTCGGCCACTCGCTTGTCGGCGATGTCCTCGTTGCCGATCACCACCGCACAGGCGCCGTCGGACGACGGGCAGGTCTCGTCGAAACGAATCGGGTCCCACAGCATCTGCGACGCCATCACCTTCTCCAGCGTGATGTCGGGTTGATGCAGGTGCGCCAGCGGGTTCTTGGCGCCGTTGAGCCGGTCCTTGACCGCCACCATGGCGCCGATGTGGTTCGGTGCACCCGATCGGCGGATGTAGGCACGCACATGCGGAGCGAAGTAGCCGCCCGCGCCCGCGCCGACCGGCTTGGTGAACGGCACCGGAATGCTCAACGCCCACATGGCATTCGATTCGGACTGCTTCTCCCACGCCATCGCGAGAACGCGGCGGTACTTCCCCGATTGCACCAGGCTGGCGGCCACCACACCGGTCGACCCGCCGACCGAACCGGCGGTGTGCACTCGGATCAGCGGCTTGCCGGTCGCGCCCACGGCGTCGGCCATGAACAGCTCCGGCATCATGACGCCCTCGAAGAAGTCGGGCGCCTTGCCGACCACTACCGCGTCGATGTCGTCCATCGTCGACCCCGAGTCGGCCAGTGCCTTGTCGATGGCCTCGCGCACCAGGCCGTTCATCGAGACGTCCTGGCGCTTGGCGACGTACTTCGTCTGCCCGGTGCCGAGCACCGCTGCGAGCTTGCCGGCCATCTTTTATTTCCCTTCCAGCACGGCGACGAGATTCTGTTGCAACACCGGGCCGCTGGTCGCGTGCGCGAGCACCCGGCCTGCGGAGCCGTCGAAAATATGTTGTGCCGCAAAGCCGATGCGCTCCAACCCGGCGCAGAACATCGGGTTGGCCGCCAAAGTGCCGCCCGACGGGTTGATCTTCGTCGACGACGGCAGGCCGATAGCCTCGGTCAGGATCAGCTGCTGATGGGTGAACGGTGCGTAGATCTCGGCCACCTCGATCGAGCCGGTGTCGCCGCCGGTCGCGGCCTTGGCCGACGCCTGCCGTGGACGGCGATGTGGTCAGGTCCCGGGCGCCGAGGACCGGAGTCTCGATGCGGTGCTCGAATACCGGTGATCCACGCCGGGTTCTTCCGCAGCTCGCGGGCCCGGTCGCCGGCGGCCAGCACGATCGCCGCGGCGCCGTCGGTGATCGGCGCAATGTCGTGGCGCCGAAGGGGATCGGCGAAGAACGGCCGGGCCAGCAGCTCGTCGATGCTCTTGGCCGGCTTTTCCGAATCGGTGCGCTGGCGCAACGGCGAACGAGTCCAGCGCCACTTGCGCCATCTGCTCGGCCGTCCACTTGCCGGCGTCCAGGCCGAAGCGGGCCTGCAGTCCGGCCATCGACACCGAGTCCGGCCACAGCGGCGCGACCGTGTACGGGTCGGTCTGCAGCGCGAGCACCCGGCGCAGGGTGCCGGCCGAGGACTTGCCGAAGCCGTAGACCAGCGCGGTGTCGACCTCACCGGTCAGCAGCTTGATGTAGGCCTCGTAGAGCGCCCAGGCGGCGTCCATCTCCACGTGCGACTCGTTGATCGGCGGCACCGCCCCGATCGAGTCGATCGCGGAGATGAACGAAAAGGCGCGGCCGGCAAGGTAATCCGACGATCCGGAGCACCAGAAGCCGATGTCGGTCTGCTGGAGCCCGAGCTCGTCGTAGAGCGCGTGGAAACACGGCATCAGCATTTCGACGCCGTTGGTGGTGCCGTCGGTGCGGCGCACATGCGGCGCATGGGCGAACCCGACGACAGCTACATCGCGATCGGTCACGTTGTTCCCTTTACAGGTGGTGCTTGTAGGTGTCGTAGTCGGCGTCAGGTTCGCCGGTCGGCTTGAAGTATTCGATGTTGTCGATGCCCAGGCCCCATTCCTCGCGGGGCTTCCACACCGCCTGCACCCGCATGCCCATCCGCACCTCGGACGCGTCGATCTCTTGAACCAGGTGCAGGAACGCGATATCGGCGCCGTCGAGCAGCACGTAGGCCGCGACGTACGGCGGCTTGATGCGCTGGCCGGCGAACGGGATGTTGATGATCGCGAACGTCGTCACCGTGCCCTTGTCGGGCAGCTCGACGAAGTTGTCGAGTTCCAGGCCGGTCGCCGGGTCTGCTTCCTTGCGGCGGGAAGTACACCTTCCCGTCCTCGCCGGTGCGGGCGCCCAGCAGCTTGCCCTCTTCCAGAGCGCGCAGAAACGCGCTCTCCGGAAGCGAAGCGGTGTGCTGGATTTCGATGCTGCTCGGCGTCACCTGGACCGTCACCGGGTCGCGGTCGTCGGTCGTTTCGGGAACCGGCTCGGCCTCGTCACCGAGCGCGAAGTAGGCGATGTCGGTGATCGCGCCGGCCGGTTCGTCGACCCAATGGGCGTGCACCCGCGCCGCCGGTGCTGATCGCGTCGGACGATCCGGCGTCGACCGCGTGCAGCAGTGGCGATGTCGGCGCCGTCGAGCTTGATCAGCGCCCAGGCGAACGGCCGGTCCAGCGGCTGCCCCTCCAGCGGCTCGGGCTGCCAGGTCCACGACAGCACGGTCCCGACGCTGGCCACCGGTACGATCTCGGTCAATCGTTCGTAGGTCACCGGGTCGAACTCGGCGGGCGGGACATAGCACCCGGCCATCCGAACCCCGGACACCGACGATGCGTCGCTCGCGCAGGGCGGTGAAGAACTGGCTGAGGGTGGGTCCGACTGAACGGGTGTAGTCGAAGGACAGCTTCAGGGGTGCCGAGAGCGGCGGCTGATGGGTATCGATCTGCACCGGGCTGCTTTGGCTGGTGGTCACAGCATCGAGTAGAACAGGTTCTAAGAATGGATTCAAGAACGGTCGGGACCTGCAGGAAAGGCGGCATCGCATGAAGCTCGGACTGCAACTCGGATATTGGGGCGCTCAGCCGCCGGATAACCACGCCGAACTGGTCGCCGCGGCCGAGGACGCCGGTTTCGACGCGGTGTTCACCGCCGAGGCGTGGGGATCGGACGCCTACACGCCGCTGGCCTGGTGGGGCTCGTCGACGCGGCGGCTGCGGCTGGGCACCTCGGTGGTGCAACTGTCCGCGCGCACCCCGACCGCGTGCGCGATGGCGGCGCTGACGCTTGATCACCTCTCCGGTGGCCGGCACATCCTCGGTCTCGGCGTCTCGGGCCGCAGGTGGTGGAGGGCTGGTACGGCCAGTCGTTCCCCAAGCCGCTGGCCCGCACCCGCGAGTACATCGACATCATCCGGCAGGTGTGGGCCCGCGAGAAGCCGGTGACCAGCGACGGGCCGCACTATCCGCTGCCGTTGACGCGGCGAGCGCACAACCGGTCTGGGCAAGCCGCTCAAGCCGATCGTGCACCCGCTGCGCGCCGACATCCCGATCATGCTGGGTGCCGAGGGTCCGAAGAACGTGGCGCTGGCCGCCGAGATCTGCGACGGCTGGCTGCCGATCTTCTACACGCCGCGGATGGCCGACACGTACAACGAGTGGCTGGACGAGGGGTTCGCCCGGCCCGGCGCGCGCCGCAGCCGCGAGGACTTCGAGATCTGCGCGACCGCCAACATCGTCATCACCGATGACCGCGCCGCGGCATTCGCGGCTGATGAAGCCTTACATAGCGCTCTACATGGGCGGGATGGGTGCCGAGGACACCAACTTCCACGCCGACGTGTACCGGCGGATGGGCTACGCCGAGGTGGTCGACGACGTGACCAAGCTGTTTCGCAGCAACCAGAAGGACAAGGCCGCGAAGATCATCCCGGACGAGGTCATCGACGACGCCGCGATCGTCGGCGACGTCGACTACGTCCGTAAGCAGATCAAGGCCTGGGAGGCGGCGGGCGTAACGATGATGGTGGTGTCTGGTCGCAGCACCGAGCAGGTCCGCGAGGTTGCCGCGTTGATCTAGGCGGTCCTTGCCGGTGAATAGAACACGTTCTAGATTGGCCCGATGACAGCCTCGCAGCACACCATCGCCGGCACGGTGATCACGATGCCGGTGCAGATCCGCAAGGCAAATCAGCACATGGCGATGTTCTCGGTGGACGCCGACGCCGCCCAGCACCTGATCGACTACAGCGGCCTGCGGGTCTGCCGCTACCTGCCCGGGCGCGCTGTCGTCGTTTTGATGTTGATGCACTACATCGACGGCGACCTGGGCCAGTACTACGAATTCGGCACCAGCGTGATGGTCAACCCGCCCGGCTCGAACGCAAGCGGGCCGCGCGCCCTGCAGTCGGCCGGCGCCTTCATCCATCATTTGCCCGTCGACCAGGCGTTCACGCTCGAGGCCGGAACCAAGATATGGGGCTACCCGAAAGTCATGGCGGACTTCACCATTCGAGAGGGCCGTCAGTTCGGGTTTGACTGCAGCGTCGATGGGCAACTGGTGATCGGCATGGACTTTCGTCCCGGCCTGCCGATTCGGCTGACCCCGCGCCAGCAGGCGCAGCGCAGCTACTCGCACCGCGACGGGGTTACCCGCGAGACCGCCTTCGAACACACGCTGGACGGCGTGCGGACCAGGCTTGGTGGAGTGCGCGTCCGGCTGGGCGAGCATCCTTATGCGAAAGAGCTGGCGTCGCTGGGCCTTCCGAAGCGCGCGATGCTGTCCAGCTCTGCTGACCAGGTACAAATGACATTCGGCGACGCTCAGGAGATCTCATGACAGTGGCTTCAACGACCAGACCAGATGTCGATCTGACCGACGGCACTTTCTACGCGGGCGAGTCCCACGCCGTCTACCGCTGGATGCGGGAGCACGAGCCGGTGTTCCGGGACCGCAACGGGTTGGCCGCCGCGTCGACGTATCAGGCCGTCATCGAGGCCGAACGCAAACCCGAGTTGTTCTCGAATGCCGGCGGCATCCGGCCCGACCAACCCGGCGTCGAGATGATGATCGAGATGGACGACCCGCAACATCTGTTGCGCCGCAAGCTCGTCAACTACGGTTTCACCCGCAAGCGCGTCAAAGATCTGGAGTCCAAGATCGTTTCGCTGTGTGACACGCTGATCGACGCGGTGTGCGAACGCGGGGAGTGCGACTTCGTCTGGGACCTCGCCGCGCCGCTGCCGATGGCGGTGATCGGGGACATGCTCGGCGTGCGTCCAGAGGACCGCGAGATGTTCCTCAAGTGGTCCGACGACCTGGTCAGTACCTTGAGCAGCACCGCGGCCGAAGAAGACATGCAGGTCACGATGAATGCCTTCGCCGCCTACACCGAATACATGAACGGGATGATCGCGGCGCGCAAGGAGCAGCCGACCGACGATCTGGTCAGCGTGCTCGTCCACGCGGAGGTCGAAGGGTCGCGGCTGGAAGACCACCAGATCGTCACCGAGGTTCTGCTGTTGTTGATCGGCGGCGACGAGACCACCCGGCACACGTTGTCGGGCGGGACGAGGCAGCTGCTGCTGCACCCCGATCAGCACCGGCGCCTGGTCAACGATTTGGCATTGCTGCCGAACGCGATCGAAGAGATGCTGCGCTGGACGGCGCCGGTGAAGAACATGGCGCGCACGATCACCGCCGACACCGCGTTCCACGGCACTCAGCTGCACCAGGGCGAGAAGATGATCCTGCTGTTCGAGTCGGCGAACTTCGACGAGAAGGTCTTCGAGGATCCGGAGACCTTCAACATCGAGCGCTACCCGAACAACCACCTTGCGTTCGGCTTCGGGACGCACTTCTGTCTGGGCAACCAACTCGCGCGGCTAGAGCTGTCGATCATGCAAACGCGACTCCTGCAACGCATTCCGGACATGCGGTTGGCGTCCGATGCCGCGTTGCCGCTGCGCCCGGCGAACTTTGTGTCCGGTCTGGAAAAGATGCCGGTGGTTTTCACCCCCAGCGCACCGCTGGGCTGACGGCCTTATCGCGCTTTGCGCGGCGTCTAGTCACATCAGCCGCATTCGCCTCTGGCGGTGGTGAGACCCGTTTTGCCCACCTCCGAGTAGCCCTGTGTCAAGTGGCGGTTTGTGATTGTCGTGTGATCAGGCTTTGGAGGGCTCGGTGTTGGGCGGGGTCGTAGGGGGTGTTGGTCTGCCAGCAGTGCCAGATGATATGCAGCCAGGCGCGGGCCAGGACCCGCGTGGCGTGCGGGTGATCGTGGCCGCGAGCGCGGGCGCGGCTGTAGAGATCGGCGGCCCAGGGGTTGGCGTGGCGGGAGTCGTTGGCGAAGTCGCAGACCGCGTCGCGTAGTTGTCGGTCGCAGGCCCAGCGGAATCCGATGGTACGCATCTTTCCCGATTGGCGGGTCGAGGGTGCGACGCCAGCCAAACACGCCAGAGCATCTGGTGTGGGGAATCGTCCACGGCAGTCACCGATTTCGGCCAGTAGCCGTGCGGCACGCACGGTGCCGCTGCGGGGCAGGCTGGTGAAAATGGGGGCATCGGCATGGGTGGCGAGCTGTTGGCTGATCTGGGCGGACAGCTCGCCGATCTGGGTCACGAGGTTGGTCAAGGTTGCCACCAGGGCGGTGGTGATCCCGACGTAGGCCGCGCCCTGGGGGCCGGTGAATCCCTGGGGTCGGCTGCTTAGTCGGGCGTGTAAGACGGCGGGGTCGGTGTGGCCTTTGTAGCCGACCGAGACCAGCCAGGCGCCCAGGCGTTTGGGTGTCAGCCAGTCGGCGCGGTCCTGGCAGTCAAAACGCGTCAGGAATTTCAAACTGATCTGAGAGTCCAGAGTATCGAACAACCCGACGGGCCCCGGATAGACACCATTGAGGTGGGCACGCAGCTGATTGGCGACACGAACACGGTGGATAACGAGGTCTTTGCGGGCCCGGCACAACGCGCGCAGCGCGGTGGTCGCGGCACTGTCGGGGGTCAACGGACGCAGCCGGGCCCGGTCGGTACGCAACGTGTCGGCCAGCACGAACGCATCAAAACGGTCGTCCTTATTGCCGGCCGAGCCATAGCGGCTGCGCAGGTTCTTGATCTGATTGGGGTTGACCACGACGACGGTCAGACCCGCATCCAACAAAGCCTCAACCACCGGCCCGTCCGGGCGTTCGATCGCCACCTCCTCGACGCCGTGACGGACCAGAACCGCGATCAGGTCCTTAAGACCTTTGGCGCTGTGTTCGATGACGCCGCGGTAGACAACCCGGGCATCGCGGTCGATGATCGTGACCGCGTGATCGTCACGGGCCCAATCGATTCCACAGGTCAATCCATTGGCCGGTTGGTCGGTCAATCTAACTGGGGCATACTGCATGACAGCCTCCTCGCTGCTGATCCCAGTGGGGAGGCACCCTTTATCGGTGCGGGGCGTGACACCTGTGATGCTCACTGCTCGGCGTTCAAAACCTCAGACGCATTGCCCTGTCGACGGTCACCACACCCCGGGAACCGCCGAGCCCTGCAACACTCGGAAGCGGACATCGCGTGTCAAGCGACAAAGGCAGTGACTCGGCAGCACCTCGGGTGCATCGACAGCCCATCCAGAGCCACCGACACCTCATCGTGAAAGCAACTCGTCCAGAAACCACCGACCGACACACTGTCCACCAGTGAGCGACAACGCATCGGCGCCGAAGCGCGATCGCGCGTCCAGTCGTCGTTGTCGCTCATAGGTGGGCACATTGCTAGCCAACCGACGCAGAGACAGATGTGGCAGATGTGACCACCCTCGACGCGTCAGCGGTTCTTGAACTGCGGGGTGCGCTTCTCCTTGAAGGCCAGCGGGCCTTCCTTGGCGTCGTCGGACAGGAACACCGCGATGCCGAGTTTGGTGTCGATCTTGAACGCCTCGTTCTCGTGCATGCCCTCGGTTTCGTGGATCGCACGCAGGATCGCCTGCACCGCCAGCGGGCCGTTGTTGTTGATCACCTCGGCGATCTCGAGTGCCTTGGTCAGCGCGTCGCCGTCGGGAACGACGTAGCCGATCAGGCCGATCTCCTTGGCTTCCGCAGCGGTGATGTGCCGGCCGGTCAGCAGCAGGTCGCAGGCCACCGTATAAGGGATCTGCCGGACCAGCCGCACCGCCGAGCCGCCCATCGGATACAGGCTCCACTTGGCCTCCGAGATACCGAACTTGGCGCTCTCGCCGGCGATCCGGATATCGGTGCCCTGCAGGATCTCGGTGCCGCCGGCGATGGCGGGGCCCTCGACCGCGGCGATCAGCGGTTTGGTCAGCCGACGGCCTTTGAGCAGGGCATCGATGCGCGACGGGTCGTAGCTGCCGTCCTTGAACGAGTCGCCCGGCGGACGGGCAGTCGCGGCCTTGAGGTCCATGCCCGCGCAGAAGTAGCCGCCGGCCCCGGTCAGGATGCAGCTGCGGATGTCGGGATCGTTGTCGACGCGGTCCCACGCCTCGACCATGATCGCCAGCATCTCGGTGGACAGGGCGTTGCGGGCCTCGGGGCGGTTCAGCGTCAAGATCAGGGTGTGTCCGCGCTGCTCAATGATGGCGTCGGCGGTTTTTTCGGACTCGCTCACGGTTCATCGCCTTCCTGCACGCGGGGGGTCGGACTTGTCACGAAATGTAACACGTTCTAATTTAGGGTCCGTGGCCCTGAATATTGCCGACTTGGCGGAGCACGCCATCGATGCCGTACCTGACCGTGTCGCCCTGATCTGCGGGGACGACCAGCTGACCTACGCCCAACTGGAGGAGAAGGCCAACCGCCTGGCGCACTACCTCCTCGACCAGGGTGTGAAGAAGGACGACAAGGTCGGCCTCTACTGCCGCAACCGCATCGAGATCGTCATCGCGATGCTCGGCATCATCAAGGCCGGCGCCATCCTGGTCAACGTCAACTACCGCTACGTCGAGGGCGAACTGCGCTACCTGTTCGAGAACTCCGACATGGTTGCGCTGGTCCATGAGCGCCAGTACTCCGACCGGGTCGCCAACGTGCTGCCGGACACCCCCAACGTCAAGACGGTCCTCGTCATCGAGGACGGCAGCGACGCCGACTTCCAGCGCTACGGTGGCGTCGAGTTCTACTCCGCGATCGCGCAAGGCTCCCCCGAGCGGGATTTCGGTGATCGCAGCGCCGACGACATCTACCTGCTCTACACCGGCGGCACCACCGGCTTCCCGAAGGGTGTGATGTGGCGCCACGAGGACATCTACCGGGTGCTGTTCGGCGGAACTGACTTCGCCACGGGCGAATTCGTCAAGGACGAGCACGACCTGGCCAAGGCCGCGGCGCAGAATCCGCCGATGATCCGCTATCCGATCCCGCCGATGATCCACGGCGCGACGCAGTCGGCCACCTGGATGTCGATCTTCTCCGGCCAAACCACCGTGCTCGCACCGGAATTCAACGCCGACGAGGTGTGGCGCACGATCCACGACCACAAGGTGAACCTACTGTTCTTCACCGGCGACGCGATGGCGCGGCCGTTGCTCGACGCGCTCGACAAAGAACACGACTACGACCTGTCGTCGCTGTTCCTGCTCGCCAGCACCGCGGCGCTGTTCTCGCCGAGCATCAAGGAACGACTGCTGGAGCTGCTGCCCAACCGGGTCATCACCGACTCCATCGGCTCCTCGGAAACCGGCTTCGGCGGCACCAGCATCGTCGCCAAGGACGCGCCGCACAGCGGTGGCCCGCGCGTGACGATCGACCACCGCACCGTCGTTCTCGACGAGCACGGCAACGAGGTCACGCCCGGTTCGGGCGTGCGCGGCCTGATCGCCAAGAAGGGCAACATCCCGGTCGGCTACTACAAGGACGAGAAGAAGACCGCCGAGACGTTCCAGACCATCAACGGTGTGCGCTACGCGATTCCGGGCGACTACGCGCAGGTCGAGGAGGACGGCACCGTCACCATGCTGGGCCGCGGCTCGGTGTCGATCAACAGCGGTGGCGAGAAGATCTATCCCGAGGAGGTCGAGGCCGCGCTCAAGGGCCACCCCGACGTCTTCGACGCTCTGGTGGTCGGCGTGCCCGATCCCCGTTACGGGCAGCATGTGGCCGCGGTGGTGCAGGCTCGGCCGGGATCGCAACCGGCGCTTTCGGAATTGGACCGTTTCGTGCGTTCCGAGATCGCGGGTTACAAAGTGCCACGCAGTCTTTGGTTGGTCGACGAGGTCAAACGTTCGCCGGCCGGCAAGCCCGACTACCGCTGGGCCAAGGAGCAGACTGAGGCGCGTCCGGCCGACGATGTGCATGCCGCTCACGCAACTGCGTGACCGACTTCGTCAAACGCAACTCGGGCGCGCCTAGCAGCTACTTCGGGTGGGAGGCCGCAGGACTGCGCTGGCTTTCCGAAGTCGACGGCGGTGTGCCCTGCGCTCAAGTTGTTTCGTTCGACGCAACCCGGCTCACCTTGCGGCGGCTTGATTCGGTGCCGCCGACCGGCGACGCGGCGTCCGAGTTCGGCCGCCGACTGGCCGTCACCCACGAAGCGGGAGCAGCGGCATTCGGCGCCGGGCCCGACGGATGGGACGGTGCCGGGTTTTTCGGACCGCTGTCGCAGCCACTGCCCATGTCGCTACGGCAGCACCAGAAGTGGGGCGACTTCTACGCCGACGAGCGCCTGGTTCCGATGGCCGAGCGCGCGGGCCCGCGGCTGGATGATACGGCCCGTGCGGCGGTCGACTCGGTCGCGGCGCGGTGCCGAGCAGGCGACTTCGACGACGACGACCCTCCGGCCCGGCTGCACGGCGATCTGTGGAGCGGCAACGTGATGTGGACGTCCGACGGGGTGGTGCTGATCGATCCGGCGGCGCACGGTGGTCACCGCGAGACCGACCTGGCGATGCTCGCGCTGTTCGGCTGTCCGCACTACGAGGCCATCCTTGACGGCTACCAGCGGGTGCGACCGCTGCGACCGGGTTGGCGCAAACGCATTGGGCTGCACCAACTCTTTCCGCTGCTGGCCCATGTCGTGCTGTTCGGGAGCGGGTACGCAGAGCAGACCCATGCCTGCGCCCGGGCCGCGCTGGCCGTCTAGCTGCGTCTACAGTCGAAGCGTGAACGGTGCCCAGGCCCTTATCAACGCCCTCGTCGACGGCGGCGTCGACGTGTGCTTCGCCAACCCCGGAACCTCCGAGATGCACTTCGTCGCAGCGCTGGACGTCGTCCCGCGGATGCGGGGAGTGCTGGCCTTGTTCGAGGGCGTCGCCACCGGCGCGGCTGACGGCTATGCCCGCATTGCCGACCAGCCCGCGGCGGTGCTGCTGCACCTGGGCCCCGGACTCGGCAACGGCCTGGCTAACCTGCACAACGCCCGCCGCGCCCGGGTGCCGATGGTGGTAGTCGTCGGCGACCACGCCACGTATCACAAGAAGTACGACGCCCCACTGGAATCTGACATCGAGGCGGTGGCCGGCAGCGTCTCGGGCTGGCTGCGGCGATCCGATGGTGATGTCGCAGCTGACGCCGCCGAGGCCATCGCCGCCAGCAAGAGCCGCGGAGAGGTCGCCACTTTGATTCTGCCCGCGGACATTTCGTGGACCGATGGTGCTCAAGCCGGCCAAGCGGCCCCGGCCCAGCCGAAGTCGTCGCCCGTCGACATGGATGCCGTGCAACTCGCCGCGAAAGTGCTGCAGTCCGGCGAACCGACAGTGATCCTGGTCGGCGGTGACGCTACCCGCAGCGCGGGTTTGACCGCGGCGGCCCGAGCCGCAACCGCCACCGGCGCACGGTGGTACTGCGAAGGGTTCCCCACGCGGCTGGAACGTGGCGCGGGCGTGCCCGCCGTCGATCGGATCGCCTACTTCGCCGAGGCCGTCGCGGCTCAGCTCGACGGCGCCAAGCATCTGATCCTGGCCGGGGCCGCGTCCCCGGTGTCGTTTTTCGCCTACCCGGGCAAGGCGAGCGATCTGGTGCCGGAGGGCTGCCAGGTCCATGTGCTCGCCGAACACATCGGTGCCGCAGAGGCTTTGGCGGCGCTGGCCGATGAAGTGGCACCGGGCACGACTGCCGCCGTCGCGGCACCGTCGCGTCCGCAGCTGCCGTCGGGTGCGCTGACCTCCGCGTCGGTGGCCGACGTGATCGGCGCGCTGCTGCCGGAACGGGCGATCGTCGTCGACGAGTCGAACACGTCAGGTGTGCCGCTGGCGGCGGCGACCGCCGGCGCGCCCGCGCACGACTGGCTGACCCTGACCGGCGGCGCGATTGGTTTCGGCATCCCGTGCGCTGTGGGCGCCGCCGTCGCTGCGCCCGACCGGCCAGTGCTGTGTCTGGAATCCGATGGCTCAGCGATGTATACGATTTCAGGACTGTGGACCCAAGCGCGGGAGAACCTCGACGTCACCACCGTGATCTACAACAACGGCGCCTACGACATTTTGCGGATCGAGTTGCAGCGGGTCGGAGTCGGTGCGGCTCCGGGTCCCAAGGCGCTTGACCTCCTTGATTTATCGCGTCCAGCTATGGATTTCGTCAAGATCGCGGAGGGCATGGGCGTTCCGGCGCGGCGCGTCACCAACGCCGAGGACTTCGCGGACGCCTTGCGCAGCGCCTTCGCCGAACCAGGCCCGCACCTCATCGAAGCCGTGGTGCCGTCAATACTGGGGTAGGGCCTCGTCAACAAGCCAGTCGGAAAGGCCGTTGAGGACCTCTACCCCAGTCTCAAAAACGCCGTCGCGGGCTTCGGCCGCCAGCGCGACGCCGACATGCCCGGCGTCGATCGGCACGATCGCGAACTGCCGCACCAGGTAGTCGCCGGCTATCCCGGGCCCCCAACCGCCTTTCGCGGCAAAGCCTTTGGCAGCCAATCCCCAGCAGTGATCAGCGCAGAGGTTGTACATCAAATCGACGACGCCGGAAGCATCGGGAATGCATGGCAGCCGAGCGGCGAACTGTGCTTGCGCAAGCAGCGACCATTGCGTTTGACCGAATGCCGTGTAGTCGGGGCGAAGTCGCTGTGACTCGACCACCGTGGTCGCGTCGCCGCCGTCGCGGATGACGGCTTGCACCTGCTGTGCCGCCAGCGCCGGGTCGCCGAGCCGCGACCACAGTTCCTCGGCGGCGGCATTGTCGGATTGGGTAATCGTCTGGGCGACCAGCTCGCGGCTGTCCACACCTGCCCGCACGGCGGCAATTGCCAACGGCACCTTGATCGTTGACCATGCGACGCCGGTCGACCACGTGCCGGACGCTGCCAGGCAGGTTCCGTCCATAGCAGCGATCGCGACACCGGTCTTCCCCACGCGCTTCACGGTGTTAACGGCGGATCGGCCACACCGGATCGGCGCAATCCAGGCCCTCGGCCGAGAGCTGCCGCTTGACCACCTTGAAGGTCGCGGTGCGCGGCAGCGTCGTACCGACCCGAACGTACGACGGCCATTGCTTGGGGCCGAGGTCGGTCTGCTCAGCGAGGAACGCGCGGAATTTGTCTGCGTCGAACTCGGCACCGGGCGTCAGCACCAGCGCGGCCATCACCTGGTCGCCGACGGACGGATCCGGTACCGCATACACCGCCACCTCGGTCACGTCCGGATGGCGCAGCAGCACCCGCTCAATGGGCGCGGTCCCCAGGTTTTCCCCGTCGACGCGCAGCCAGTCGCCAAGCCGGCCGGCGAAATACGCGTAGCCGGCCTCGTCGCGGTAGGCCAGGTCGCCGCTGTGATAGACACCGCCGGCCATGCGCTGCGCGTTGGCCTCGTCGTCGTTGTAGTAGCCCTCGAAACGCCCTGGGCCACCAGCGTTTACCAACTCGCCGACCACGCCAACCGGACAGGGTTGACCGGTGTCGACGTCGACGATTTCGATGCCGTCAGGCAGCAGACCCAATGCGCCAACGGGGGTATCCGGTGTGCGGCTGATCGCCACCCCGCCCTCTGTCGACCCGAAGCCGTCGATGACGATGCAGCCGAACCTGTCAGCGAAGCGGTCGATGTCTCCGGGTGCTCCCTCATTGCCGTAGACCGCACGCAGCGGACTGTCGGCGTCATCCGGACGCTCGGGTGTGGCGAGCACGTAGGACAACGGCTTGCCGACGTAGTTGGCGTAGGTGGCCCCGTAACGGCGGATGTCGGGCAGAAATCCAGATGCAGAGAATTTGCGCCGCAACACCATCGAGCCACGGCACGCCAACGACACCGCCCATCCCACCAGCACCGCGTTGGAATGGAACAACGGCATCGATGCGTAGCAGACGTCGGAAGGGCCAAGGCTGAAGCGGTCGGTCATCGTCACGCCGGCGATCGCCCACTTTGCCGTGGCTGCACATGACCGCCTTGGGATCACCGCTGGTGCCCGAGGTGAAGATCAGCATGAACAGGTCGTCGGGTTGGGCGGACTGGAAGCGCATCTCGGCGTCGCGATGGGCGGCCACCTCCTCCGCCCATTCGGGGGAGTCGACGTTAACGTGGTCGATATCGCCAAGTATCGCCGCGGAATTCGAGTCGGTCAGCACAAGCTGACAATCGGCATGACCGATGTCTCGAGCCAGCGCGGTGCCGCGGCGCACCGGGTTCAGACCCACCGGGACGATGCCCGACATCCCCGCGGCGACCAAGACCGCGGAGAAGAACGGCGTGTTCTCCAACAGCACCCCGACATGTGGCGGCCGGGCGGGGTCAAGACGCTCGCGCAGCGTTGCCGCTACCGCGGCGCCATGCCGAAGGTGATCGCGCCAGGTGACGAACGAATCCTCGAAGTAGACGCCCCGATCGTCGACATCGACGAGCGGTTGCAGCAAGTCGACGACGGTGGGGAGCGGTTCGGTCACTGGCTAAGCGGGGGTGTCGGCCAGTTCGCGGCCGATGCGCAGCAGTTGCCCGGTGGCGCCGCCCAGCGCGAACTCGGTCTGCTTGGCGGCCAGGAAGTAGCGGTGCACCGGATGGTCGGTGTCGATGCCGACACCGCCGTGGATGTGAACGATGGTGTGCGCCACCCGATGGCCGGCGTCGGCCGCCCAGAATGCCGCGGTGGCGACCTCGGTGTCGGCGGGCAGATCCTCGCTGAGTCGCCACGCCGCCTGGGTCAACGTCAGCCGCAGACCCTTGACGTCGATGTAGCCGTCGGCCAGCCGCTGCCCTACCGCCTGGAAGCTGCCGATCGGACGGTCGAACTGTTCACGGGTGCGCGCGTATTCGGCGGTCAGCTGCAGCCCGCGGTCCAGCACACCGAGCTGAAAGGCTGCTGCGGCCCAGCACGTCCAACGTAGCAGATCCAGTTGACGACGTCGTCGCCGCCGACGACTCGCCGGCTCGACCTCGACGCCGTCCAGCCGGAGATGCCCGACGCTGCCCAGCCCGGTGGTGTCCAGCGCGGTCACCGAAACGCCAGGGTCGCTGGCCGCAACCAGGAAAACGGAAGTACCGGAATCGGTTTCGGCCGGGACCAGGAAGCCGTCGGCAACCGGGCCATAGGCGATCTGGGTGCGGGTTCCGGTCAGCCGGTAGCCGTCTCCGGATGTCGTGGCCTGCACCGGCCCGTCGCCCATCTCGCCGTCCAGCGCGACCGTGAGGATCTTGGCACCGCTGACCGCGGGCGTCGCCCCATTCCTGCTGCAGTTCGGCGGAGCCGAACCGGGCCAGCGCTCCGGCGGCCAGCACCACCGATTCCAGGTAGGGCACGGCAGCCAGCTGGCGGCCGAGACCGACCAGTACGGCGATCTCCTCGAGCACACCGAAACCGCCGCCGCCCAACGACTCCGGCGCGGCGGTGGAGAGGATGTCGGCGTCGATCAGCTTGCTCCACAGCTCGCGGTCGAACCGTTGATCGAGGCCGTCGAGCTTGCGCTGATGCTCGGGCGTGCACACCGAGTCGACGATCGTGTTGACCAGGCCGCCGAGATCCTGGGCGGCTTCGGTTGTTGAGAAGTCCATGGGGTCTCCAGAATTCGTTAGCGGTTGGCTCGGGGCAGGCCGAGCGCCACCATGCCGATGATGTCGCGCTGCACCTCGTTGGTGCCGCCGCCGAAGGTCAGGATCAAGCAGGCCCGGTGCATCCGCTCGACCCGGCCGCGCAGCAACGCGCCGGGCGAATCCTGTCGCACGGTCGCCGCGGTGCCCAGCACCTCCATCAGCAGCCGGTAGGCCTCGGTGGCCAGTTCGGTGCCGAACACCTTGGCCGCCGAGGCATCCGCGGGCGACGGCGCGGCGGACTCCGACGATGCCAGCTCCCAGTTGATCAGCTTGAGGACCTCGACCTTGGCGTGCACTCGGGCGAGGTTGAGCTGCACCCATTCCGAATCGATCAGCCGGGCGCCGCCGGCGTCTTTGGTGTTCTGCGCCCACTCCCGAACCTGGTTGAGCGCCATGATGATCGGCATCGGCGACACCAGCGCGACGCGCTCGTGGTTGAGCTGGTTGGTGACCAGCTTCCAGCCGCCGTTCTCCTCGCCGACCCGGTTGGCCACCGGAACCCGGACGTCCTGGTAGTAGGTGGCGCTGGTGTCCACGCCGGCCATGGTGTGCACCGGCGTCCAGGAGAAACCTTCGGCGGTGGTCGGCACGATCAGCATCGAGATGCCGCGGTGCTTCTTGGCTTCGGTGTTGGTGCGGACCGCCAGCCAGACGTAGTCGGCGTAGGCGATCAGGCTGGTCCACATCTTCTGGCCGTTGACCACGTAGTCGTCACCGTCGCGCACCGCGGTGGTCCGCAGGTTGGCCAGGTCGGTGCCGGCGCCGGGCTCGGAGTAGCCGATCGAGAAGTGCAGGTCCCCGGCGGCGATCTTGCGGCAGGTAGAACTTCTTCTGCTCCTCGGTGCCGAAGGCCATGATGGTCGGCGCGACACTGTTGATGGTCAGGAACGGCACCGGTGCGCCGGCGATCGCGGCTTCGTCGGTGAAGATCAGCGAGTCCATCGCAGAGCGGTCCTGGCCGCCGTACTCCTTGGGCCAGTTCAGGGTGAGCCAGCCGTCCTTGCCCATCTGGGCGACCGTCTCGCGGTAGACGTTGCCTTCGCCGACCTCACCCGACGTCGAGCTCAGCGCCTCGCGGCGTTCCGGGGTGATCAGCTTGGCGAAGTACGACCGCAGTTCGCGACGCAGCTCCTCCTGCTCAGGGGTATAACTGATGCGCATTGCGGCCACCCTCCGTCGTCGGTGAATTGCGCGGCAGCCTGCATCGGCGGCTACCCATTCGCCTCCCTGGTTGTAACACGTTCTAGTCTTAAGGTCCAGCGACCGTCACGCCGAATGCGATCAGCTGGTCGTATGGTGGGTCATACGCTACTGAAGCCCACGTTCAAGGAGGACGTCATGCGGGTGATAGTTGACCATGATCGCTGTGAAGGCAACGCGGTGTGCATGGGAATCGCGCCGGACATCTTCGACCTCGACGACGACGACTACGCCGTGGTGAAGACCGACCCGATTCCGGCCGACCAGGAGGCACTGGCCGAGCAGGCGATCGCCGAATGCCCGCGCGCCGCCCTGAACACGCGACGACTAGAGGTATTCATAATTGACTAGCAGCACGAAAGCGACCGATCTGTCCGGGAGGGTCGCGGTAGTGACCGGTGCGGCCGCAGGACTGGGCCGCGCCGAGGCGATCGGCCTGGCCCGCTCGGGCGCCACCGTCGTCGTCAACGACATGCGCCGCCGCGCTGGACGCCTCCGACGTCATCGACGAGATCAGCGCCGCCGGCTCCAAGGCCGTCGCGGTCGCCGGCGATATCAGCCAGCGCTCCACCGCCGACGAGCTGGTCAGCTGCGCCGACGGGCTGGGCGGTCTGAACATCGTGGTCAACAACGCCGGCATCACCCGCGACCGGATGCTGTTCAACATGTCCGACGAGGAGTGGGACGCGGTGATCGCCGTGCACCTGCGCGGCCATTTCCTGCTGACCCGCAACGCCGCCATCTACTGGCGCAATAAGGCCAAGGAGACCGGCGGATCGGTCTACGGCCGCATCATCAACACCTCGTCGGAGGCGGGCCTGATGGGTCCGGTCGGGCAGGCCAACTACGGCGCCGCCAAAGCGGGCATCACCGCGCTGACCCTGACCGCCGCCCGGGCGCTGGGCCGTTACGGAGTGTGCGCCAACGCGATCTGCCCGCGGGCCCGCACCGCGATGACGGCCGACGTGTTCGGTGCGGCGCCCGAGGTCGGCCGAGGGCGAGATCGACCCGCTCTCGCCCGAGCACGTGGTCACGCTGGTGCGGTTCCTGGCCTCGCCGGCAGCCGAAGAGGTCAACGGCCAGGTGTTCGTCGTCTACGGCCCACAGGTGACGCTGTGTCGGCGCCCACCGCCGAACACCGGTTCACGCCGGACGCGCCGGCGTGGGACCCGCAAGAACTCAGCGCCACGCTGCAGGATTACTTTGCTGGACGCGACCCGGAACTGAATTTCGGGGCGACCTGGCTATTGGAGTGATGCTCCGGATCCGAGACACTCCGTCTCGTTCGCAGTAACTAGAACACGTTGCAGGATGACCTGCATCACAATGGCTCTGACCTGGCAAAACTACTAACTTGTGTCTAATTTTGCCGTTCTTTGACACTCCGAACTTGTTCTAGTTAATATGAGCCGGCTCACGCGGAGCGCTGCCTGCTGAGAAAGAAGCGAAGGCGGCGCCGACCGGGGACGCAGACGACTTCGCTCTGAAACGTGCAGACGCCCGCGGGAGAGGGGAACCAGGTTGATCGAACAGCTCGCGGTCCCGGCCCGGGCCGTGGGCGGGTTCGTAGAAATGTCGCTGGAGACCTTTCGCGCGACATTCCGTCGACCATTTCAGTTCCGTGAGTTTCTCGACCAGACCTGGATGATCGCCCGGGTTTCGCTGATCCCGACCCTGTTGGTCGCCATCCCGTTCACGGTCCTGGTGGCGTTCACCCTCAACATCTTGTTGCGCGAGATCGGCGCCGCCGACCTGTCCGGGGCGGGTACCGCGTTCGGGACCATCACCCAGCTCGGACCCGTCGTCACCGTGCTGGTGGTGGCCGGAGCGGGCGCCACCGCGATCTGCGCCGACCTGGGCGCCCGCACCATCCGCGAGGAAATCGACGCCATGCGGGTGCTGGGCATCGACCCGATCCAGCGTCTGGTGGTGCCCAGGGTGCTGGCGTCGACGTTCGTCGCGCTGCTGCTCAACGGGTTGGTGTCGGCGATCGGCATCGCCGGAGGCTACGTCTTCTCCGTCCTGCTGCAGGGTGTCAACCCGGGTGCGTTCGTCAACGGCCTGACCGTGCTGACCCACCTCGGCGAGCTGGTGCTCTCCGAAATCAAGGCGTTGCTGTTCGGCGTCGTCGCCGGCCTGGTCGGGTGCTACCGCGGCCTGACGGTCAAGGGCGGACCAAAGGGCGTGGGAGTCGCTGTCAACGAGACGGTGGTGTACGCGTTCATCTGCCTGTTCGTGATCAACGTGGTCATGACGGCGATCGGTGTTCGAGTGCTGGCCCGGTGATGCGCGGATGAGTTACGACGCCACGTTTCGGATCCGCCGCTTCTTCTCCCGGTTCGCCGGGCCGGTCGACAGTTTCGGCGAGCAGGCACTGTTCTACGGCGAATCGATGCGCTACATCCCGAATGCGCTCACCCGCTACCGGAAAGAGACGATCCGGCTCATCGCCGAGATGACGATGGGCACCGGCGCGCTGGTGCTGATCGGCGGAACAGTCGGTGTCGCAGCGTTTTTGACGCTGGCGTCCGGTGGTGTGATCGCGGTACAGGGCTACGAGTCGCTGGGCAACATCGGCATCGAGGCGTTGACCGGATTCCTGTCGGCATTTCTCAACGTCCGCATCGTCGCCCCCGTGGTGGCCGGTATCGCGTTGGCCGCCACCATCGGTGCCGGCACCACCGCCCAGCTGGGCGCGATGCGGGTCGCCGAGGAAATCGACGCCATCGAGTCGATGGCGGTGCACTCGGTGTCCTACCTGGTTTCCACCCGACTGATCGCGGGGCTGATCGCGATCGTCCCGCTGTATTCGCTCGCGGTGCTGGCCTCGTTTTTCGCCGCACGGTTCACCACGGTGTTCATCAACGGCCAGTCGGCCGGTTTGTATGACCACTACTTCAATACGTTCCTTATACCCACCGATCTGCTGTGGTCGTTCCTGCAAGCCATCGTGATGTCGATTGGGGTGATGCTGATCCATACGTACTACGGCTACAACGCTTCTGGCGGCCCGGTCGGTGTCGGTCTGGCAGTCGGCCAGGCGGTGCGGACGTCGTTGGTCGTCGTGGTCGTCATTACTTTGTTCATCTCGCTGGCTGTGTACGGCGCATCCGGTAACTTCAACCTCTCCGGGTAGTTAGGCGGAGGGGGACGATGCAGAGCGCGCAGCGCGATGAAGAGGAACCGGGTAGTTAGGCGGAGGGGGACGATTGGCAAGCACCGGCGCACGACGCACACATGTCAGGCTGGCAGCGGCGCTGCTGGCCTCTCTGTTGGCGGCGTTTGCGGTGCTGACCTACCTCTCCTACACCGCGGCTTTTTCGCCGATCGATACCGTCACCGTCACCGCGCCGCGCGCCGGGTTGGAAATGGACCGCGGCGGCAAGGTCAAGTACCGGGGCATCCAGGTCGGCAAGGTCGAGAACATCAGTTACACCGACGATCAGGCGCAGCTGACGTTGGGGATCGACAGCGGCGAGCTGCGCTACATTCCCGCCAACGCGGCGGTGCACATCGCCAGCAACACGATTTTCGGCGCGAAGTCGGTGGAGTTCATTCCGCCCAAAACACCATTGGCGACGTCGCTTAGCCCGGGCGCCCACCTGGCAGCCTCGGCGGTTTCGCTGGAAGTCAACACGCTGTTTCAGTCGCTTACCGACTTGCTGCACAAGATCGATCCGGTCGAACTCAACGGGACGCTGAGCGCGGTGGCCGAAGGGCTGCGCGGACACGGCAACGACCTGGGCGGCCTGCTGTCGGGCCTGAATACCCTTACCCAGCAGACGAATCCGAAGCTGCCGACGCTGCAACAGGATTTCCGGAAGACGGCCGCGGTGGCCAACATCTACGCCGATGCGGGGCCCGACCTGGTCACCGTGTTCAACAACACGCCGACGATCGCCAGGACCGTCGTGGACCAGCAGAGCAACTTGAATCGCAGCCTGCTGGCGGCAATCGGGTTGTCCAACAACGCCTATGACACGTTGGCGCCGGCCGAGCAGGATCTGATCGATGCCCTCAAACGACTGCGCGCCCCGCTGAAGGTCGCCGGCGACTACTCCCCGGAGTTCGGCTGCATGTTCGCCGGTATCCAGCGCGGCATTCAGGAATTCGCCCCTGTGCTCGGTGTCAAAAAGGCTGGCCTGTTCACCTCGTCCAGCTTCATCTTGGGAGCTCCGTCGTACACCTACCCGGAAAGCCTGCCGATCGTCAACGCCTCCGGCGGCCCGAACTGCCGGGGTCTGCCCGACATACCCACCAAGCAGAGTGGTGGGTCCTGGTTCCGCGCGCCGTTCCTGGTCACCGACAACGCCAACATCCCGTACGAGCCGTTCACCGAAATGCAGGTGGATGCGCCCTCGACGCTGCAGTGGCTGTTCCACGGCGCCTTTGCCGAACGGGACGATTTCTGATGGCCGACGGCTACGAATCGCACCGCTCGATGCTGACGAAGGTCGGCATCTTCACCGTCACCATGCTGTTGGTGGCCGTCGGCCTGGTGGTCATATTCGGTGAGTTCCGCTTCGGTCCGTCAAACACCTACCACGCCAACTTCATTGACGCGACGCGATTGAAGGGCGGGCAGAAGGTCCGCATCGCCGGTGTGCCGGTGGGTTCTGTCAAGGACGTCAAGCTCAACCCCAACAACACGGTGGACGTGGCTTTCACCGTGGACAAGCGCTACACGCTGTACTCGTCGACGCGCGCGGTGATCCGCTACGAAAACCTCGTCGGTGACCGCTTCCTCGAAATCACTTCAGGCCCGGGCGAACTGCGCAAGCTGCGGCCCGGATCGACCATCGATCAGTCGCACACCCAGCCGGCGCTGGACCTCGACGCGTTGCTCGGCGGCCTGCGGCCGGTGCTCAAGGGCTTGGACGCCAACAAGATCAACACGGTCAGCAGCTACGTGATCGAGCTGCTGCAGGGCCAGGGCGGTGCACTGTCGAACCTGCTGGCCGACACCAACGCCTTCGGATCGACGCTGGGTGCCCGCGACCAGGTGATCGGCGATGTGATCAACAACCTCAACTCCGTGCTGACCACCGTTGACGCCAAAGGGGCGCAGTTTTCGGCCAGCGTCGACGAGCTGCAGAAGCTGATCACCGGGTTGGCGCGGGGACGCGACGCGGTGGCCGGCGCGATCCCGCCGCTGGCGTCGACGACCTCGGATCTGACCGAGTTTCTGAAACGCGGACGCAGGCCATTGCAGGGCAACATCGAGAACATCCGCCCACTCGTCCACCGAGATCACCGACCGGATGCCCGAGGTGAACAACGACATTGAACAGCTGGGCGAGGATTACCTGCGGCTGTCCGCGCTCGGTGCCTATGGGGCGTACTTCAACATCTACTTCTGCTCGGTGTCGCTCAAGATCAACGGGCCTGCCGGTAGCGACATCCTGATCGGGCTGGGCGGCCAGCCGGATCCGAGCAAGGGGAGGTGCGCTTTTGCCAAGTAAGGCAGGTCGCAGACAAGACAGGGATCCCCTCCGCACCGGCATCTTCGGCGTGGTGCTGGTTTTCTGCGTTATCTTGGTCGCGTTCGGCTATGCCGGGTTGCCGTTCTGGCCGCAGGGCCGGGCTTACACCGCCTACTTCACCGACGCGGGCGGGATCACGCCCGGAAACGACGTCTACGTGTCGGGGATCAAGGTCGGCAAGGTGCAATCGCTGGGGCTGGCCGGAGACAGCGCCAAGGTGACGTTCACCGTCGATCGCCACGTCGCCGTCGGCAACCAATCACTGGCGGCGATCCGCACCGAAACCATCCTCGGTCAGCGGTCGGTCGCGGTGACCCCGGCCGGGACCGGTACCGCGACCACAATTCCGTTGAGCCGCACCACAACGCCCTACACCCTGGGCTCCGCGCTGGAGGATCTGGGCGGCAATGCCGGCGATTTGGACAAGGCCCAGTTCGAGAAGTCCTTGCAGGTTCTCACCGACGCGCTGCACGACGCGACCCCGCAGCTGCGCGGTGCGCTGGACGGGGTGACCTCGCTGTCGCGCACGTTGAACCGCCGCGACGAGGCATTGGAAAGCCTGCTGGCACATGCCAAGTCAGTGACGGCGGTACTGGCCGAGCGGGCCGGGCAGGTCAACAAGCTGATCCAAGACGGCACGCAGCTGTTCGCCGCGCTCGATGCGCGCCGAGCTGCGCTGGCGGAGCTGATCGGCGGCATCGACGATGTCTCTGCACAGCTTTCCGGATTCGTCGCCGATAACCGTAAAGAATTCGGTCCGGCACTGAGCAAGCTCAACACCGTGCTGGACGATCTCAACGAGCGCCGCGACTACATCAGTGAGGCGCTGAAACGTCTGCCCCCGTACGCAACCACGCTCGGCGAGGTGGTTGGCTCCGGACCGGGGTTCAACGTCAACGTCTACGGCGTGGTGCCGTCACCGATCGTCGGAATGGTGTTCGACGCCGTTTTCCAGCCCGGCAAGCTCCCGAACAGCTTCGCGGACTACCTGCGCGGGCTGGTGCAGGAGCGCTGGCGGATAAGGCCGCAGTCGCCATGACCGTGTTCTCTGCGCTCAAGGAACGCCGCCGCGGCACACGGCTGGCGCTGGCCGTGCTGCTTGCCGTTTTCCTCGCGGTGGGTGCCTATTTGGTGTGGCCCGCTCGGACCGGTAACAAGATCGTCGGCTACTTCACCTCGGCGGTCGGGCTGTATCCCGGGGACCAGATCCGGGTTCTCGGCGTACCGGTCGGCAAGATCGAGTCGATCGAGCCGCGCGCAGAAGACGTCAAGATCACCATGTCGGTAGACCGGGACGTCAAGATTCCGCAGGACGCCAAGGCGGTCATCATGGCGCCCAACCTGGTTGCGGCGCGTTACATCCAGCTCGCCCCTGCTTACACCGGCGGACCGGCGATGCCTGCCGGGGCAAGCATCGAGCTGTCACGCACCGCGGTGCCGGTGGAATGGGATGAGGTCAAAGAGGCATTGAGCGATCTGGCCAAACAGCTGAGCCCGGCAGCCGGGCAGCTGCAGGGGCCACTGGGCAAGGTGATCAACCAGGCCGCGGACACCTTCAACGGCAACGGCGACTCGTTCCACAACGCGCTGCGCGAACTCTCGCAAGTTGCCGGCCGACTGGGAGATTCGCGCACCGACGTCTTCGGCACGGTCAAGAACCTGCAGGTGTTGGTCGGCGCGCTGTCGTCGAGCAACGAACAGATCGTCGCGTTCGCCGGACACGTCTCATCGGTCTCGCAGGTGCTCGCCGACAGCTCGACGCATCTGGATCACACCCTCGGAACGCTCAACCAGGCGCTGGTCGATGTCAAAGGCTTTCTGCAGCAGAACAACTCGACGCTGATCGGCACGGTCGACAAACTCAACGACCTGACCAAGATGCTGAGTGATCAGAGCGAGGACATCGAGCAGGTGCTGCACGTGGCCGGCCCCGGCATCGCCAACTTCTACAACATCTACGACCCCGCTCAGGGCACGTTGAACGGCCTGATATCGATTCCCGAGTTCTCCAACCCGGTTCAGTTCATCTGCGGCGGCTCCTTCGACACCGCGGCCGGACTATCCGGACCCGAGTACTACAAGCGCGCCGAAATCTGTCGGGAGCGGCTGGGCCCGCCGCTGCGCCGGTTGACGTTCAATTACCCGCCGATCATGTTCCACCCGATCAACTCGATCACCGCGTACAAGGGTCAGATCATTTACGACACGCCGGCCACCGAAGCCAAGGCGCAGACACCGATTCCAGACCTGAAATGGGTACCGGCGCCGGGAGTTCACCCGCCCAGCGGGGCGGACTTGCAGGCCCTGCTGGTTCCACAGGCCGGGTCGAACGGTGCCCCGCCCCGGAGCGGCCCGTACCGGCTGCCCCTGCGTCCCCGACGGTGCCCTTCGGTCCGCGGCCGGGTCCGCCCCCGGCCGTATTGGCGCCGTCCACTCCGCTGCCGGCAGAGCAGGGGGCCGGACGATGAGCCGGATCTGGTTGCGCAGCAGCGCGTTAGTGGCGGGCAGTGCTCTGCTCGCCGGGTGCCAGTTCGGCGGGTTGAACTCCGTCGCGCTGCCCGGCACCGCCGGCCACGGCCCCGGCTCCTACTCGATCACCGTCGACTTGGCCGATGTGGCAACGCTGCCGCAGAACTCACCGGTCATGATCGACGACGTCACCGTCGGCAGTGTGTCGGGTATCGACGCGATGCAGCGCCCGGACGGAAGCTTCTACGCCGCAGTCAAATTGGCACTGGACCGCAACGTAAAGTTACCGGCGAACTCGATTGCCAGGGTGGCCCAGACCTCGCTGCTGGGCTCGCAGCATGTCGAACTCGCCGCCCCGACAAGCCAGGCGCCGGTGGGCAGGCTGGTCGACGGTTCCACCATCCAGGAGTCCCGCACCAGTCGCTATCCCACCACCGAGGAGGTGCTCTCCGCTCTCGGCGTAGTCGTCAACAAGGGCAATCTGGGTGCGCTGCAGGAGATCACCGATGAGTCGTACCAGGCGGTGGCCGGCCGGGAGAGCCAGTTCGTCAACCTGGTACCGCGGCTCGCCGACCTGACAGCGGGTTTGAACAGGCAAGTCAACGAGATCATCTCCGCCATCGACGGTTTGAACCGGTTCTCGGCGATCCTGGCCGGCAACAAGGACAGTCTCGGGCAGCGCGCTGGAATCGCTGCCGGGTGCGCTGTTGGTGCTCAACAAGAACCGGGACAACATCGTCGAGGCGTTCGCCGCGCTCAAGAAGGTGGCGACCGTCGCGTCGCACGTGCTCGCGCAAACCAAGGTCGACTTCGCCGAGGACCTCAAAAGCCTCTACTCGGCCACCAAGGCGCTGGCGGACAACCGCAAGAACTTCATCTCGTCACTGCAGATCTTGCTGACGTTCCCGTTCCCGAACTTCGGCATCAAGCAGGCGGTGCGCGGTGACTATCTCAACGTGTTCACCACGTTCGACCTCACTGTGCGCCGGCTCGGGGAGACGTTCTTCACCACATCGTGGCCGCTGGACCCGAACATGCTGCACATGAAGGACATCCTGAACCCGCCGGACTTCCTGCTCGGGGAGATGGCCAACCTGTCCGGACAGGCTGCCGACCCGTTCAAGATTCCACCCGGCACACCGGCAGGGAACAACTGATGCTGGACCGATTGACGAAAGCTCAGCTGGCCATCTTCGGGGTGGTCACGGTCATCACCGTTGCCATCATGGCGATCTTCTACCTGCGGCTGCCGGCCACGCTGGGCGTCGGCACCTACCAAGTGACCGCCGACTTCGTCGCCGGCGGCGGTCTGTACAAGAACGCCAACGTCACCTACCGCGGCGTCGAGGTGGGCCGGGTCGAGTCGGTCGGGCTCAACCCGCACGGCGTCGACGCGGTCATGCGGCTGAACAGCGGCACCGGGGTGCCGTCGAACGTCACCGCCACCGTGAAGAGCGTGTCGGCCATCGGCGAGCAGTACGTCGACTTGGTGCCGCCGGACCATCCGGCAACGACCAAGCTGCACAACGGGTCTCGCATCGATCGAGACAACACGCGGATCGGCGTGGACATCGCCACCTTGCTGCACCAGTCCGAGACGCTGGTCAACAGCGTCGCCGATACCCGGCTGCGTGAGTTGCTGCACGAGACCTTCACCGCGTTCAACGGGTCTGGTCCGGAGCTGGCCCGGCTGATCGAATCGGCCCGGTTGTTGGTGGACGAGGCGAACGCCGACTATCCACAGACCTCGCAATTGATCGACCAGGTGGGGCCGTTCCTGCAAGCCCAGATCCGCTCCGGCGACGACATCAAGTCGCTGTCCGACGGCCTGGCCAGGTTCACTTCCGAAGTGCGGCAAGCTGATCCGCAGCTCCGCAACCTGTTGACGGTGGTCCCTCCCGTGGCCGACGAGGCCAACACCGCGTTCACCGGTATCCGCCCGTCGTTCCCGATGCTGGCGGCCAATCTGGCGAATCTGGGCCGGGTCGGCGTCATCTACCACAAATCTATCGAGCAGCTATTGGTGGTGTTGCCGGCGTTGTTCGCGGCAATCATCACCGCGGCCAACGGCGAACCCCAGGACGAGGGCGCCAAGCTGGACTTCAAGATCAACATCGACCCGCCGCCGTGCAACACCGGTTTCATCCCGCCGCCGTTGATCCGGACTCCGGCCGACGAAACCGTTCGGGAGATTCCGACCGACATGTACTGCAAGACCGCCCAAAACGACCCGTCGACCGTGCGTGGCGCGCGCAACTACCCGTGCCAGGAGTTCCCGGGCAAGCGGGCACCGACCGTGGCGCTGTGCCGCGACCCGAAAGGCTATGTGCCGACCGGCACCGACCCGTGGCGCGGACCGCCGATTCCGTACGGCACCCCGGTAACCAATGGGCTGAACATCCTGCCGCCCAACAAGTTCCCGTTCATCCCTCCGGGCGCGGACCCCGATCCGGGCACACCGTATCCCCCGGGGCGGTCCCGCCGGGACAAATCCCCGGACCCGGCCCGGCGCCCAACCAGCCGTTCCCGGTGCCGCCGCCGCCGAACACCGGCGGCACTGACGGCCGCCAGGCGTGGATACCTCCGGCGCCGTATCCGCCGCAGCCGCCCGCATTGCCGTTCCCGAAGGCGGTTCCGGCGCCTCCGCCGCCGGAAGGCCTGTCACCGCCGGCGCCATACCCGCCGCCGGAGAAGCCGTGGGGGCCGCCGCCCGGCCCGGTGCCGCAGGCCAACGGCACGGCGTATAGCACCTACGACCAGAGCACCGGAGTTTTCTCCGACCCCGCAGGAGGCACTGGTATCTTCGCGCCCGGCAGAGTATCGAGCGCCGAGAACTGGGTGGACCTGATGCGCGATCCGAGGCAGTTGTGACTGAGGAGCCGATCGCAAGCGCGGCGGAGCCGGGCGCAGCGGGTCGGCGACCGACAAGCCCGGAGGCGGCGACGCGGCCTGTGCGACGACGGGCTTCGCGGGCAGCCGGCCCGGCCGGCGGTGAGGCAGCGTCCACCACGGTCCGGGTCGAGGCGCCGCCTGAGCCGGTCATGCGCCGCGCCACGTCGGTCGGTCCGCCGCCCCGGCGTCCCGCCCACCGCCGGCTGGTGGGATGGACCGCGCTGGCGGCCGGGCTGGTCGGCGTCGCGGTGCTGGCCGCGGGCTTGGGAGCCGAGATTTACCAGCAGCGTCAGGCCGACGCCAAGCAGGCCCGCGACCAGCGCTTCGTCGACACCGCCACCCAGACCGTGGTCAACATGTTCAGCTACACGCCGGACAACATCGACCAGAGCGTGTCGCGGTTCGTCGACGGCACCAGCGGCCCGTTGCGGGGCATGCTCAGCTCGAACAACAACGTCGAGAACATCAAGGCGCTGTTCCGTCACACCGACGCGACATCAGAGGCGGTCGTCAACGGCGCCGCGCTTGAGGCTATCGACAACGTCACCGACAATGCCTCGGTGCTGGTGTCGGTGCGGGTGACCGTCACCGACATGAACGGTGTCAACAAGCCGTCCGAGCCCTACCGGATGCGCGTCGTCGTGCACGAGGACGACAATGGGCGAATGACCGGCTACGACCTGAAGTATCCGGACGGGGGAAATTGATGCGGTGGTTGATCGCCGCCGCCGTCAGCTTGCTGACCACCGCATTCGTCGGGTTAGCCGCGGCCGCCGGCTGGTTCTATTGGGAACGGGTGGAGATGCGCGGTGAGCAATCCGCCCGGGCTGTGCTTCTGCCGTTGGCCGCCAAGGAAATTCCGCAGGTATTCGGCTACGACTACCAGACCGTCGAGCGCAGCCTCGACGCCGCGTACCCGCTACTCACACCGGGCTATCGCCACGAGTTCCAGAAGAGTGCCACCCAGCAGATCATCCCAGAGGCAAAGAAGCGCGAGGTCGTCGTGCAGGCGAACGTCGTCGGCGTGGGAGTCATGGCTGCTCAACGCAATTCGGCGTCGGTGATGGTCTATATGAACCGCACGGTGACCGACAAATCGCGGGAGCCGCTTTACGACGGCAGCCGATTGCGGGTCGACTATCAACGGGTCGGCGGCAAATGGCTGATCAACTACATCACACCGATTTAGTCTGGTGCGTCAGCGGCATTGCCCGATCTCGTTGCAGTCCAACGGATAGCGCTCGACCGGGTTGGGCAACGGCCCTTGGAACGCCAACGTGAACGGCGTCTTTGTCATCGCAGGCTGCAGACCGCACACGTCGCCGTGAATGCTGGCATGCGTGCCGGTCAGCGCCACGTCGTCGAACGCGTATCGCTCCGTCGACGCCGCGGTGGTGCCATCTGGACAACTCACGCCGTCCGACCTCGGCACATCGAAGGTCCACAGATCGCCGGCAAGCCGGGCGCGGCTAGCGTAATTCGCCAACTTCTCGCTGTGGCTGATCACCCGGGGTGTTGTGCTCACGACGTTCAGAGCGCAAAGGTCGGCCGCGATGACCGGGTCGGTGAAGTCGGGAATGGCCCGCTGGCGGGAGGGCGCATCGCAGAGCGCGCTGATCTTCCACGTCGCCGCGGGCACCCCGCCCTCGCTGAAGCTGTACATGCCGTCCGGTGGCGGTCCCAGTGCCTTGGCCGGGCTCGCTGTTCCCAGAGCCACGAGTGCCATGACAGCGGCGGCGGTCAGGCCGCGGGAGGTGCTCACCTTCGGGCCCCCTTCCGGCTCGGTGTAGAAGAGTATTCCAGCGCACTTCCACCGACACCACCGATTCAGCTGTTCTGTGGATGCGCCTCGGCCAGCGCGTCGAGAAACGATCGGGCCCATCGGTCGACGTCGTGGGCGAGCACCTGGCGTCGCAACGCCCGCATCCGACGCCGGCCCTCTTCGACCGGCTGGTTGAGCGCAGCCTCGATCGCGTCTTTGACGCCTTCGGTGTCATGCGGATTGACCAGGTATGCCTGCGTGAGTTCGGCTGCGGCACCGGTGAATTCGCTGAGCACCAGCGCACCGCCGAGATCGCTTCGGCAGGCGACGTACTCCTTGGCCACCAGGTTCATCCCATCCCGCAGCGGGGTGACCAGCATGACGTCGGCGGCCACAAAGAACGCGACGAGTTCGTCGCGCGGAACCGGGCGGTGCAGGTAACTCACCACCGGATGGCCGACTTCGGCGTATTCGCCGTTGATGTGGCCGACCTGTTGTTCGATGTCGCTGCGCAGCTGCTGGTAGCTCTCGACACGTTCACGGCTGGGCGTGGCGAGCTGGACCAGCACGGTGTCCTCGCCTTTAACGCGGCCCTCCGCAAGCAGCTCGGCTAACGCCTTGAGCCGCACGTCGATGCCTTTGGTGTAGTCGAGTCGGTCGACGCCGAGCATGATCTTGCGGGGATTGCCGACCTCGGCCCGGATCTCTTTAGCCCGTTTGCGGATGTTGCGGTCGCGGCCCTTCTGGTCGAGTTCGCTCGAGTCGATCGAGATCGGGAAGGCGCCCACCCGCACGGTGCGCCCGTTGACGTTCACCTCACCGAATCGCGACCGCACACCGATCGAACCGCGGGAGGTGCTCGCGCCGATGAGCCGTCGCGCCAGGATCAGGAAATTCTGGGCACCTCCGGCTAGGTGGAATCCCACCAGGTCTGCGCCCAGCAGGCCTTCGACGATCTCGGTGCGCCACGGCATCTGCATGAACAGTTCGACCGGCGGGAACGGGATGTGCAGAAAGAAGCCGATGGTCAGATCGGGTCGCAGTTCCCGCAGCATCTTCGGGACCAGTTGCAACTGGTAATCCTGCACCCAGACGATCGCCCCGCGGGCGGCGGCGCGTGCGGCGGCATTGGCGAAACGGCGGTTGACCGCGACGTAGCGGTCCCACCATTCCCGGTGGTAGATCGGTTTGACGATGACGTCGTGATACAGCGGCCACAGCGCGGCGTTGGAGAAACCCTCGTAGTACTCGGCGACGTCGTCGGCGGACAGGCGTACCGGGTGAAGTCGAAGATCTTCCTCGACAATGGGCTCATCTTCAGTATCGACGTCGTCGTCGACAATCCCCGGCCAACCGATCCAGGCCCCGTGCCGGCGGCGAAGCAGCGGCTCCAGGGCGGTGACCAACCCGCCCGGGCTGCGCTTAAAGGTGGTGCTGCCGTCGGGCAGCCGCTCCATGTCGATCGGCAGCCGGTTGGCGACCACCACGAAGTCGGACTCTCCGGTGGCTGATTCCTTCGAGCCCGAGCCTCGCGTGGGGGGCATTTACGCCTCGATTTTCGATGGCCCAATACCGAGCATCGACAGGAAGACGCGGCATTCGTCGGCGTCGTTCGCGTAGGCCGCTACTACGCGCCTGGCCTGGCTTGCGGTGCTGTCAGTCAGCGGTTCCACGTCTTCGATTTCGTGAGAGTCAGATTTGGCGGACATGACATAACTGTAGGCGAAGTGCGTAATCACCCGCAGCCGACGCCGTGGCCCGCCGACGGGTGCGTTACGGGCTGGCCGTAATGTGTAAGGACTAGCCCGGCGATGATGCGGGCCGTGCAGCGGCCCGCGGAGGCCGGCACATGGACACATCGGTGGCGAGTGAGGTGGCGAATGGCAGTCCCCAACGAGGTGGACACCAGCACGGTTGAGGCGAAGCACGAAGCGCTGGTGGCCTACGAGACGCTCGACGAAGGCCGCATCGCCCGGATCTGGCTCAACCGGCCGGACGCGCACAATGCGCAGAGCCGCGGTCTGCTGGTTCAACTCGACGAGGCGTTCTTGCGCGCCGAAGCCGACGACGCCGTTCGCGTGGTGATCCTGGCCGCGCGGGGGCGGAATTTCTCCGCCGGTCACGACCTGGGTTCAGAGTTGGCGTTGGCGGAGCGGGCACCCGGACCCGACCAGCTGCCGAGTTTCCGGATAAACGGCGCCACCCGCGATCCGGTCGCGGAGAAGACGTACCTTCAGGAGTGGCACTACTTCTTCCAGAACACCTGCCGCTGGCGTGATTTGCGGAAGATCACCATCGCCCAGGTGCAGGGCAATGCGATTTCCGCCGGTTTGATGCTGATCTGGGCCTGCGACCTGATCGTCGCCGCCGACAATGCCAAGTTCAGCGACGTGGTCGGTGTCCGGATGGGTATGCCCGGCGTCGAATACTATGCTCACCCTTGGGAATTCGGCCCACGCAAGGCCAAAGAGCTTCTACTGACCGGTGATTCGCTGGACGCCGACGAGGCTTACCGGCTCGGCATGGTGTCTAAGGTGTTCCCGCTCGACGAACTCGCGGACAAGACCTTGGAGTTCGCCCGGCGGATCGCCGAGCGGCCCACGATGGCGGCGATGCTGATCAAGGATTCGGTCAACGCGGCGTCCGACGCGATGGGTTTCACCGAGGCGTTGCGCCACGCGTTCCACATCCACGAGCTCGGGCATGCGCACTGGGCGGCGCACAACGAGAACCGGTATCCAATCGGGTTGCCGCCCGATGTCGAGGACTGGCGCACGGCAAAGCCGTCGAAAATCGCCCGTCGCGATACGCCTTAGTAAAGCGCCGGTCCCATATGTCACAGCAGCCCCACTTCGGAGGGGATGTGCGTTGTGCCCGCCTCCGAGCGATTTCTTCATACGACCAGCCGAGTTTTCGCTCGTAGGCGGGCAAACGATGCATCCCTGCGGTCAGAGGCTGCTGTGGCAGATGTGACTGCGTACCGCTCGAACTGCCGTGATCAGCGCGTGGTTCGATGGCTAGAACGTGTTCCAGTTTGGCTGTGAAGGGGTTGACGTGCAGCTTTCGTTCGACAGAGCGGACCTACCTGGTCACCGGTGGTGGGAGCGGAATCGGCAAGGGAGTGGCCGCCGGGCTGGTAGCCGCCGGGGCCGCGGTCATGATCGTCGGCCGTAACCCGGATCGGCTGGCGGCCGCCGTCGAGGAGATCGAAGCGGGCAAGGCGGGCGGTGGCGAGATTCGCTACGAGCCCGCCGACATCACCGACGAGGACGAGGCCACCCGTGCGGTGGACTGCAGCGACGGCCTGGCACGGCCGGCTGCACGGGGTGGTGCATTGCGCCGGCGGATCCGAGACCATCGGGCCGATCACCCAGATCGACTCGGAGTCATGGCGACGGACCATCGACCTCAACGTCAACGGCACCATGTACGTGCTCAAGCACTCCGCACGCGAGATGGTGCGCGGTGGCGGCGGTTCGTTCGTCGGCATCTCGTCGATCGCGGCCAGCAACACCCACCGCTGGTTCGGCGCCTACGGCGTCGGCAAGTCGGCGCTGGACCACCTGATGCAGTTGGCCGCCGACGAACTCGGCGCGTCGTGGGTGCGGGTCAACAGCATCCGCCCGGGGCTGATCCGCACCGAGCTGGTTGCTCCCATACTTGATTCGCCGGAGCTGAGCGCGGATTACCGCGCAGATCACGCCGCTACCTCGACCCGGCGAGGTCGAAGACATCGCGAACATGGCGATGTTCCTGCTCAGCGATGCTGCCAGCTACGTGACAGGGCAGATCATCAACGTCGACGGTGGCCTCATGTTGCGACGCGGCCCGGACTTCAGCGCGATGCTGGAACCGGTGTTCGGCGCCGACGGGCTCAGGGGAGTGGTCTGACCCGACCGATGGTCCGCTGAATGAGATAGCGATCTTGCGGCCGTGGGGCCATTCGGAAAGCTAGCCTCTAATAGCGACAACGTCGGAGGATGCGATGCCTACAACTTGGGACACGATCGATCGCTACGTCGTCATCTCGACGGATACGCACGCCGGGGCCGATCTCCACGAATACAAGCCGTATTTGCCGACCCGGCTGCACGACGAGTTCGACGCCTGGGCCAAGACGTACGTCAGCCCGTTCGATGACCTGATCATCGCCACCGCCAACCGGAACTGGGACAGCGAACTGCGGATCGCCGACATGGACGCCGACGGGGTGGCCGCCGAGGTGCTGCTGCCCAACACCGTTCCGCCGTTCTTCCCGACCACCCCGAACATCACCATCAGCCTGCCCCGGACCCGCGACGAGTTCGAGAAGCGTTGGGCAGGAGTGCAGGCGCACAACCGCTGGCAGATCGACTTCTGCGCGCTGGCCCCGGCGCGTCGCCGCGGATTGATCCAGGTGTTTCCCAACGATGTCGAGTTGGCAATGGAAGAGATTCGCTGGGGGGCCGGGCAGGACTGCTTCGGCGGTGTGCTCATCCCGCCCGTCTCGCCGGGCGACCCTCATGTCGCGCCGCTCTTCCACACCCGCTACGAACCGCTTTGGGCGCTTTGCGCGGATCTGGACCTCACGGTGGTCCAGCACGCGGGCGCCGGCAGCCCCGAAATGCCGATGGACCAGCCGGCGTCCAACGCGGTGCTGATCACCGAGATGGCGCTGTGGGCGCAGCGCACACTCGGTCACCTGATCTTGGCCGGGGTGTTCGAGCGTTACCCGACACTTCGTTTCGTGCCGACCGAGCAGGGCACGTTGTGGGTGCCTGGGCAACTCGGCATCCTCGACGCGATGGTGCCCACCATGAAATCCGAGGCCGGCAACCGCACCTACGGGATGTTCGGCGGCTCGTCCGTCGACGAGCTGACCCTGACACCAAGCGAATACGTCAAGCGGAACTGCTATCTGGCCAGTGAGCTGGCGCCGTTCGACTCGGGGATGATCGATTTCATGGGCCCGGAACACATCATGTGGGGCAGCGACTATCCGCACGAGGAAGGCTTCACACCCCACTCGAAGCTGGCCATCCGCTGGGCTCTGCACGACAGGTCGGAGGATGCCTGCCGAAAGATCTTGGGCGGCAACGCCGGTCGGTTATATCGGTTCGACCTTGACGCGCTGACGCCGGTCGCTGCCAAGATCGGGCCCACGGTTGCCGAGGTGCACACACCGCTCGGGGACACCGGCTATCGGGCCCCCGCCGCATTCGGCTACCGACCGTTCGAAGGCGGGTTGGCGCTCAAGCGGTTGGCGCCGGCTCGCGGCTAGTTTGCCGGCCGCCGGCCCCGCGGGTGGACGAACACGCCTTCAGCCTGCACAGTGATGCCGCGTGCGTCGGCAAGATGGCCGATGGCGAAGGTCTTGGCTCCCTCCACGCGGTCGACGCGGGCCTCGGCGTGCAGCGGCCCGAGCGGCGTCCCCCGCAGATAGCGGATGCGAAGAGTCCCGGTATAAGCGGGCCTTCCCGGCTTGTGCGCGGTTGCGCCCAAGACATGATCGAGCACCATCGCGCAAACCCCACCATGCACGTGGCCGGGGGGACCTTCGTACGCCGCGCCGAGGGTGAAGTCGCTCCATACCAAGCCGTCGGCTGCGCGGTTGACCGCCAGGGGCGGGGCGACTGGATTGCGTAGACCGATCACGACGTTGCCCCACGGCATCGGTTGACCATCGCCGGTTTGTTGCACGCCGAAAGACCCCGGCAGCAGCGCCGCGCTTAATTGATCAGTGGCACAATCGATCTTCTCCTTAGCAGCAGCGACGGTCGCTGCGTCGGCTTGCGTTCTGATCGTGGCGTCGATAAGGCGGCGTACCGAATCGGCCAACGGCCGATATACCGACTCGAGTTTCGCCATCTCCCCGCTGGGTGTCACGGCCAAAGCGTCCGTCGCCGCTCACTCGCGCGGCAATACCGCCTCCCGGCCAGTGGTCAGTTGCCGAAAGGCCTGGGGCTCGGGTTGTTAACCTGACCAAATGGAGGACAGCAACCCGCCGGGTAAGCCCAACCTTGCGGCGACCAGCTGGGCGCTGCTCGGCATGCTGTCATACGAGCACGAGCTTTCGGGCTATGACATTCGCAAGTGGATCGACTGGAGCATGCGGTTCTTCTACGGCAGTCCGGCCTACAGCCAGATCTACTCCGAATTGAAGAAGCTGGAGAAGCTGGGCTTAGTGACTTCGCGCGTCGAGAACACCGGCGGCACGCGCAATCGCAGGTTGTACAAGATCACTGCTGAGGGGCTGGACGCGGTGACCCGGTGGGCAAACGAAGCGCCGGTCGACCCGCCAACACTCAAGCATGGTCCGCTGCTACGAGTGACGCTCGGGCATCTCACCAGCCCGGCACGGCTGAAAGAGGCTCTACAACAACATGTTGCCTATGCCGACGAGATGCACCGGAAGGCAGCCAAGGATGCACGGTGGGCCGGCGCCGACCCGTCCTGGGCATACGCCCGCGTCGCGTTGCAATGGGCGGAGCGGTATTACGCCAACGAGCGGGAGCTCGCCCTGAAAATGATCAAGGAACTTGACGAGGCGGAAGCTGCCTTTCCTCCGCGGGGAAAGGGCGGCCCCACCAAGATTCCCTGGCCCACACCGGAATTCTGGTACGAAATCGAGAAGAAGGCGCAAGCCGAGGAACCGGACTGATCAACTTCCTGCGGCGTCGCGGGCGGCGATGTAGCCGTACACCAGTCCTTGGGCGATGGTGGCGCCGGCACCGGGATACGTGGTCCCGAACGCGTTAGCCGCGGTATTCCCGATCGCGTACAAACCCTTGATGACGCTGCCGTCTTCGCGCAGCACCCGAGCGCGGTCGTCGGCCCGCAGACCGCCGCAGGTGCCCAAGTCACTGAGCACCATCTTCACCGCAAAGAACGGTCGCCTGTCGACGGCGCGGAGGTTGGGGTTGGGTGTGATGGTCGGGTCACCGTAATAGCGGTCGTAGGCGCTGCTGCCGCGGTGGAAGTCCGTGTCGTATCCGGCTTGCGACATCTCGTTGAACCGTGTCACGGTAGCGGTGAACTGTGCTGCGGGTATACCGATCTTGCCGGCGAGTTCAGCCAGGTCATCCGACCGATGGGCAATCCCGGACTCGTACCAATACTGCGGGATCGGCATACGCGGAAACAGTTCGCCGGCAAAGACATAGCTGTTCCGGTACTGCTGGTCGAAGACGATCCACATGGACTCCACCGGATTGCCCGAGCGTTCCCGTTCCAGCAGGCACTGCCCGAACGACATGTAATCGGTTGCCTCGTTGATGAATCGGCTGCCGTTCTGGTCGACGATCAGCGAACCGGGTAGGGACCGTTCAGCCAGCATCACCGACGGTGCCCGTCCCGGCAGCGGCGAAACAGCCGGAAACCACCATGCCTGGTCCATCAGATCGGTTGCCGCACCAAGGTGTTGAGCAGCAGTGGATAGCGTCACCGGTGTTGGTCTCGGCGCCAAGACTCAGATGCTCGCCGAGGCATTCGGACTGGAACTTCCGCCGCATGGCCATGCTGTGATCGAACCCGCCGGCGGCCAACACCACGCCGCGCCGCGCAGTGATGGTGACCTCCCGCCCGTCGTGGCCCACGACTGCGCCGGTGACCCGCGCGCCGTCGGTGGTCAGGCGCTGAAGCTTGGTGTCAGCCCAAATCGGGATCCCGGCACGCACAACACCAGCGAACAGTCCGGCGGCCAGTGCCTGCCCGCCCGCGACGTATCGTCGGCCGATCAGCAGTCCACCGACTCCTTGGGCGAGTCGTTTGGCGATGGTCGGTATGCCCCTCCGCGGAACGCGGGCCATCAGGTTCATCCACCGGTAGTCAGCGGTGGTGGTGGGCATGGGGATCTTGACCTCCATGACTCCGGGTCGCAGCCGGGTTCGATACTCACCCAGGACTGCGGAGTTCAGCGGCCGGCACTCGCAGGTGCGCCCGGCGGTGGCTCCGCCGGGCTCCTCGGGGTGATAGTCGGAATAATCTTTGGCCCAGGCGAACCGAATCGGGGTGGTGCGCCGTAGCATTTCCACGACCGCAGATATGTTCCGCAGATAGCTGGCGGACCGTTCGATCGGCGCGCTACCGGCCACCACGGACTGCAGATAGGTTTCGGCCTGCTCCATGGTGTCTCCGGCTCCCTGCTCCTCGAGGATCGGGCTCGCCGGCAACCACAACGCACCACCCGAGCGCGCCGTCGAGCCGCCGACATAAGACGACTTCTCCACGATCAACACCGTCAAGCCAGATTCGTGGGCGGCCAACGCTGCTGCCATCCCGGTGCCGGAACCCACGACGAGGAGGTCGACCATCGTGTCGCGCACCGGAATGCCGGCAGGAACCGTGGCCGGCTGAACAGTCGTCACGGAGATGACATTAAGTCGCAGCACCGAAGCCGCGAGCGCTTTTCCCTACCAGCGGGACGCTTGCCGCCACGGGCAGGCCGACGGTTGTACAACAACAACATGACGTTGTACTCGAATAGCGACGAGATTCGGGAGATCGAAGCCGCGACGGCCCCGTCCCGATTCGCTCGTGGCTGGCACTGCTTAGGCCTGACAAAAGATTTTGGCGACGGCAAGCCGCATGCCGTGCACGGCTTCGGTCAGAAGCTGGTGGTCTTTCGAAGCGACGACGCCCAGATCCACGCCCTGGACGGCTACTGCCGCCACATGGGCGGCGACCTCAGCCAGGGGGAGGTCAAGGGCAATGAGGTCGCGTGCCCATTCCACGATTGGCGTTGGGGCGGTGACGGCCGGTGCAAGCGCGTGCCCTACAGCAAGCGAGTGCCTAAGCTGGCCCGCACCGCGAAATGGACAACGCTAGAACAAGACGGAATGTTGTTCGTGTGGAACGACCCTGAAGGCAATCCGCCTCCGCCCGAAATCTCGATCCCGCGGATCGAGGGGGCGACCAGTGACAAGTGGACCGACTGGCATTGGTATACGACGATCGTCAAAACCAACTGTCGGGAAATCATCGACAATGTCGTCGACATGGCGCACTTCTTCTACATCCATGGCTCGTTGCCGACGCACTTCAAGAACATCTTCGAAGGCCACGTGGCAACCCAGTACATGAACAGCGCAGGCCGTCCTGATCTCGGCGGCACCGAAGGCGCCCGGATGCTCGGCACGACATCGGTCGCGTCCTACTACGGCCCCTCGTTCATGATCGACGACCTCACGTACCACTATGAGGACGCCGATCACAAAACCGTGCTGATCAACTGCCACTACCCGATCGACGCCAATTCCTTTGTCTTGCAATATGGCATCATCGTGCAGAAATCCGATGCGCTGCCAGAACCGCACGCAATGGAGACCGCGATCGCTCTCGGGGACTTCGTCAAGATGGGCTTCGAGCAAGATGTTGCTATCTGGAAGGGCAAGGCGCGCATCGACAATCCGCTGCTATGCGAGGAGGACGGCCCGGTCTATCAGCTTCGACGCTGGTATGAGCAGTTCTACGTCGACGTCGCCGATGTGAGGCCGGACATGGTGAATCGGTTCGAGCACGAGCTCGATACCACCAGCCCGCGCGAGGAGTGGATGAAGGTGGTCGAAGCAAACCTCGCCGGGAGATCCGTGGCAGGGGCGACTTGATGGCTACCCGGGTCGACCACCGGCTGTCCGACTGTCCAATGGTTCCGGTGGTCTGCCGAAATTGCGGCGCTCACGTGCTGGCCCGAAAGAGTAGCTGGAATCAGACTAGTGTGCAGTGGAATTCCGAAGCCTCAGCCCGGTGCCTCGAGCGTCGTGACGCGCGGAATCTGGCCGGATACTCTTGCCGGGGTGTGTTTCTGGCTTGTTCGGCGTTGACCGAATCGATTGCCGAAGCCGTCCGTCACGGTGATTTGCCGGTGGTCGACGAAACAGCCTACGCAGCAGAGTAGCTGGGGAGAAGGCGAGCGCGTCGCCGTCGGCAGAGTTGTCGCGCAATTCCTTTCGCTCACGTCAACTGGAAGGCGCTGATCGGCGCCTCCTCAGGGTACATGGCGGGCCCGCCCACGTCGTAGGCAGCGTTGAGCACACTGATGAACGCCGGATCGTGCAGCGGCTCACCCGGTATGTCAAGCTTGACGCCCCGGGACCGGACGTCGTCGACCATGATGTCGATGGCCTTCTCGATGGTCAGGTCGTCGGAGCCCTCCATGTTCTTTTTCAGTTCGTCGAAGTCGGAGAACACCTCGGCCGACCAGTGCACCAGGAATCGCAGCTCGTCAGTGTGATGGCGGGCGATCACGTCGTCGCCGTTCTTCAGCAGCCAGCGGTCGCGATCTTCGGGGTCACCGGTGAACACAGTGTCGAAATCCAAACCGGCCGGAATCTGTTGATCCAGCGGGCCGTTGGCTTCGCCGCGGTGCACCATCATCTCGTTCTGCACGACGACGCCACGGTTGTTGATCGGTGGCAGCACGCGCTTGGGCGCCTTGAGCGGCCCGTCCGGCCAATAGGTGAACCCGCTTCCCGAATCCAGCGAGAACCAGGTGATGACCTGCGCCATCTTGATCAAGTAGTCACGGAACAGGCCGGACTTGCCCATCACGCTCGTCAGCCACGTCGGCGCGTTCTCGTGGCGAACACCCCGAAAGCTGGGCGAATCAAGGTGTCCCGGATCGCGATTGGCGCACGGGCCGTTGATGTTGAAAAGCATGAGCTGGGGCTTGGCGTATTCGGCTCTCCAGTAGTGCTTAGCCGTCTCCAGGAATCGCTCGTTGTAGAAGCAGTCGTGCAGCTGCGGGTAGAGTACTGCGCCGTAGTTCGCGAGGTAGCCGCGGAAGGTTGGCGTGAGGAACAGGTCCAGCGACGGCGTGAATCCTTCGGGGAACAGGCCGCTCATGGTGGCGATCAGTTCGTCGGCCGACGCGAAGTGCTGGGCGATGATCAATCTCCACGGCCCCTGGGTGCGAACCACATCGAGCAGTCGCTCGCGTTGGTCGTCGGTGTAGACGTTGTCGATCTCGCGGGGCGGTGCGGCCGGCCGCAACACGTCGGAAAGCTCCATCCGTCGCTCGTCGGTGAGCATGAGCTGTCTCCCTTTGCCGGTGTGGGTTGGTGTGATTGTGCGCGGCGTCACTGCGCCACGGGTGCGCCATGTCCGTTGACTGGGACGCCGAACCGAACCGGGTTGGCGAACTTGGCCTGCAGCAATGCCCCGATTTCGGCGATCGCCAGGCGCCCGCGCGCCGTCGCGTCAGACCGCATGAGAAAACCGTGGTACATCCCGGGGTAGCGAGTGATCGTGGTCTGCACTCCGGCATCGCGCAGCCGGGCCGCGTACCGCTCACCCCAGTCTTGGATCGGATCGCAGCCGGCGGTCACCGTGATCGTCGGCGGCAAGCCGGACAGGTCGGCGGCGTAGGCCGGGACGAGGTAGGGGTCGCGGGGTGGGTCCGCGTCACCGTCGGCCAGGCCGTGCAGGTAGTCGATGTCATCGCGGGTGAGTATGGGCGCGTCGGTCAGCGAGGTTATCGACGGAGCCGACATGTCGCGATCGAGCCCTGGATATAACAGCACCTGCACACAGATTGCGGGTCCGCCACGGTCGCGCGCGGCCAACGCGACTCCGGCGGCCAGCGCACCGCCGGCGCTGTCGCCGACGACTGCGAGTCGGTCGGCGTCCAGTCCGAGGCTTTCCGCGTTGCGCGACGCCCACTCGGTCGCGGCGAAGGCGTCGTCGAACTGCGCCGGCGGCGCAGACTCGGGAGCCAACCGATAGTCCACGGCCACCACGGCAGCACCCGACGCCGATGCCAATGCGCGGGCCAGTGGTTCGAATGAGTGGTTGGAGCCCATGACTAGTCCGCCGCCGTGGAAATAGATCAGCACCGGGTGCGCGGATTCGTCTGTCGGGCGGTAAATCCGGGTCGAAAGCGGCCCGGCCGGGCCGGGGATGTCGGCATCGGTGATCTCGACCATCTCGGGCATGGCGTCGGGTAGCGGCGCGGACTCGATCGCCGCGCGTATTGCCGCCAAGCCGCGCTGTCGCATCGGCGGGATGTAGCCGAGTGACTCCACTCGCGCTGCGGCATCGGGATCCAGTGCCGGAGTGGTCATTTCAGCGCCGGAGGTCGTTGCGCGGTGAGGACATTCGCGCGTTCCTTCATAGCCGCTGCGACCGATCGCTGGGTGAGCAGGTAGAACCGGCCTTCGGCGGCTTGCTCGAAAACCGTCTCGGCGGCCTCAAGCGGATCCATCGCTGTCGCCCTGACGTGCAGCATCGCGGCGCGCTGCGCTTCGGCGGCAGCGACATCGCCGCAGTTGACCTCGACTCCACCGGCCGACTCGAAGATGTTGGATGCCACCGCGCCGGGCAGCACGGCCTGCACATGAATATGGTGGTCGTGCCCGCTGGATTGAACGTCCAGATGCAGGCATTCGGTCAGCGCGAGCACAGCGTGCTTGCTCATGATGTAGGGCGCCTGCAACGGAATCGCTACCACCCCACCGACTGACGACAGGTTCCACACCCAGGCTTGGTCGTCGGTGGCCATCATCTTCGGTAGAAATGCCCGCACCCCGTGAAAGACACCGCTGATGTTGATGTCGACGACGCGCTGCCAGTTGGCCAAGGGCGTGTCCCACAGATATCCGAACTGTTCGATCCCGGCGTTGTTCACCAGCAGTCGCACGGGGCCGATATCCCGGTAGGTCTTGTCCGCAAGTTCCCGGACGGCCTCCGGGTCGCGTACGTCGCACACAACGTCGGTCGCGGCGCCGCCCGCTGCTGACAGTTCATCGCGCAGTGCGGCGATGGCGTCAGCGTCAACATCGGCCAGTACCAAGGTCATTCCCAACCGGCTCGCGTAACGCGCCAAACCTGCACCTATACCGGAGCCGGCCCCGGTGATGACGGCGACGCCGCCGGAGAATGCTTCGCGTGCGCTCACGAACCGGCAGCGCTGTCGGCGGTCAAATCCGACAGCAGCACCGAGTTGGTGGTGTCGAGGACGACGTCCATCTCGGTGAACTCCAGCCCGTCGGCGCCGCGCCGCACACCGACGTTGACGATCCCGCTGGACACCGGGAACGGCACGAAGTTCGCGATCTGGTTGACGAAGATGTAGAAGCGCGCACGGGTGACCGCACCGTCGATGCCGGTGCGGTGCACGTTGGTGGCATGGTGTCGCAACGGGTATGGGCTCTGTTTGCGATGCTCGGAGAGCCACTCCATGACCGCATCGCGGCCATGCAGTTCGGGTGACATCAGTTCCTCGAAGGGGCTGGCGCCCGAATCGCTTCGGGTCAGGTAATGCACATCCTCGGCGTAGCGCGCCGCCAGCTCCTCGTAGTGGGCCTCGTCGTAGTGGTACCAGAAGCCGGCGATGAACTCCTGCAGTTCCGGGAGCGTGATCTCGTTGCTCATGCCGACGAGTCAACTCTGGTGGGGCCGCCGGTGACATACGGCATGCCCGGTCAGTGGAACGTGATCTGCTCGTCGTGGCCGCGCGCTTCGATACTCGATGCATGACCGCCGCTGAATCGACGTCGCCCTCCGCCGCTTCCTGCCTGACCCCGCCGAACTGCGGGACAACCTGCGGCAGGCTGACCCGGGCGTCCTGGTGGCGGTGCTGGCTCAGCTGACCGGCGACCCGTCGGTGATCGACACCTACGCGCCCAAGATCTCCCACATCCCCGACCCGCCCGAGCGGGCCGGCGTCACCGACCCCGACACAGCCGGGGCGCTGGTGGAGGCCATCATTGACGCTATTGACGCGCTGGGTCGGCCCGGGCGCACCGACGCGGTGCCCGCCGACAGTCGCGACTTGTTCGCCCGATTGCTGCCGATGGCATTGGGTTCGGAGGTTGACGACGAGCAAGTGGACCTGCTGCTTGAGCAGGGAGGTTTCCAGCGGACGCAACCGACGCTGCCGCGCACGGTGCCCATCCCCGACACCGTGAAGATCGCGATCATCGGTGCGGGTATCGCGGGGATCAGCGTCGCCCTGGCGGCTGCCGCGGAGGGCGTCTGCTACGAGATCTTCGACCGCAACGAGGAAGTCGGTGGCACCTGGCTGACGACCACCTATCCGGGCATCGGCGTGGACACGCCGTCGGCGTACTACTCGCTGTCGTGTGACGTGAACCCGGACTGGAGTAGCTACTATCCGCAGGGCGCGGAGTATCAGGCCTATCTGGTGGCGCTGGCCGACAAATACAAGCTGCGCGAGCATGCCCGGTTCGGCACCGAGGTCGACGCGCTGTGGTGGGACGCCGATCGCAACCAGTGGCAGATCCATTCGGTCGATGCCCGACGGCCGCCGCGACATCAGCTATGCGAGCGTTGTGGTCACCGCGGCCGGCTACCTCAACCGTCCGCGCTGGCCCGAAGTCAAGGGGCGAGAAACGTTCGCGGGCATCAGCATTCATTCAGCCCGGTGGGATTCCTCGCTGGATCTCACCGGCAAGAAGGTGGCGATCATCGGGGCCGGCTGCACTGCCGTGCAGATTGTCGATGCGTGCGTGGATCAGGTGGAACACCTGACGGTGTTCCAGCGTCAGCCGCACTGGGTGGCGCCACGTAAACGGCTCACCGACGACGTCCCCGCGTACCGGCGATACCTTGGGCGGCACCTGCCGTACTACGCGAATTGGAATCGGCTGAAGTCGTATTGGGGCACCGCCGACAACAATTATCCGGTCATCCTGCAGGACCCGGAGTGGGCCAAGGACCACCTGTCCATCTCTGCGGCCAACGACGTGCTGCTGCAGATGTGTCTGGACTACATCGAGCGGACTTTCGGCAAAGGTACGGAGCTGGCAAAGAAGGTCACGCCGGACTTCGCACCGTATGGCAAGCGGATCATCCGCGATCCGGGCGGCTACTACGCGGCGTTGACGCGCGACCACGTCGACGTCGAGGCCAGCGAACCTGCCGCGGTCAACGCGAAAGGCATTGTCACCCAGGACGGTCGGCAGATCGACCTCGATGTCATCATCTACGCCACCGGCTACTACCTCGACTTCCTGTCCACCATCGACATCCGCGGCCGCGACGGCAGAAAGCTGGCCGACGAGTGGGGCGACAGCCCCCGCGCCTACCGCGGCGGAACGGTGCCCGGCTTCCCCAACCTGTTCACCATGTCGGCGCCGAACTACAGCCCCGGCCACGGTGCGGGAGCGAACTTCTCGATGGAGGTGCTCGCGCACTACATCATCGAATGCCTGCAGTTGATGGCGCTGCGCGGCGCCACCACAATGGAGGTCACTCAGCGGGCGTACGACGACTACGTCGCCGAAATAGACCACGCGATGAGCCGTACCGTGTGGTGCCACACGCCCAATGCGCACACCTATTACCGGTCGGGGTCAGGTCGGGTGGTCGTGGCGACGCCCTATCGGCTGGTTGACGTCTGGCATCAGCATCGCGCGCCGATCGAAGAGGATTTCATGCTGCGATGAGCCAATTACTCACCGGTAAAACAGCTTTGGTCACCGGCAGCAGCCGTGGGATCGGACGCGCGATCGCCCAGCGGCTGGCCGCCGAGGGCGCGACTGTGGCGGTGACGGCGCGCTCTTACCAGCCGTCGCAGTCCACGCGGGCCGGGGTCGCAGCGGCGATACCGGGGACGATCGACGAGACCATCGCCCTGATCGAGAACGCCGGCGGATCGGCGTTCGGGCTCACCGCCGACCTCGAGGACGCCGCGGCGCGCGACGGCCTGGTCGACGAGGTGCTGGACCGCACCGGCCGCATCGACATCCTGGTCAACAACGCCGGTTTCGCCGACTATTCGATGGTCGAGGACATGTCGATGGAGACCTTCGATCGGACCGTCGACCACTATCTTCGGACACCGTTCGTGCTGACCAAGGCTGCGGTGCCGCATATGCGCAAACAGGGTGGCGGGTGGATCGTCAACATCGGTTCGGTCACCGGCGTGGCGCCGGTGCGGCCCTACCGCGAGTACAACAAGACGTCCGGCGACGTGATCTATGCATCCTGCAAAGCCGCCCTGCACCGCTTCACGCAGGGAGTCGCTGCCGAGTTGCTCGATGCAAACATCGCGGTGAACTGCGTCGGCCCGTCGACGGCCGTTCGCACACCGGGGGCTTCGTCGCTGATCCCGGAGACGTTCTTCACCGAACCGGTCGAGTACCTGGCCGAAACCGTGCTCGCGATGTGCCACCTGCCTGCCGCCGAACGTACCGGCCTGGTGGCGTTTAGCCTGCACTACCCGTGGTCGCAGCAGCTGCCGGTGCACAGCCTCGACGGTAAGTTCGAGCTGCCGGCACTGGAACCGCCGGCGAGCGCCAATTCTAATATCCAGGCCGCCGGCATCTGAGCGCGCCTCACACCAAGACGGCAGTGTCGCAGTGACAGAAGCTGTGGCACACCCGATCCCGGATGATCACCTCAGGGCATTCCGGGTCGAACCAGCGGTCCACCACCGCCCAGTGGATTGGATGCATCAGGTAGGGGCCCATCAGTCCGTCGACGTCGCTGAATTCTTGCTCGAACACGTGGGTCCACTGACATGTCCCGATCGCCTCATCGACACGGCTCAGTTGCCACGCCCTGATCGCGGGTATGTAACGGGGCATCGAGGACAGTTCGTCTTCGAAACGCACAAGGGCGTGCGAGCTGGTGTCGGGCATCACCCGCAACAACAACGTGCGATACACGGTGCTCGCGTCGGTGCCGTTGCGGGTGGGTTTACCCGAATAAGTCGCTCCATTGACCCGCGTGATACCGGGATCTCGCAAAACCGAAGCGAAATCGTCTGCAGCCAAACGCCATTGATCCCTCGAATTGAAATGCAAGTGGACCAGAATGTCGCCGCCGTTGCGCGAACCCGGCAGCGTCGGCTCGACGAGACTGTGCTGCGCCCCGGTTGCTTCTGCCCCCGTACGCACGGCTGCCAGCACGCGGTCCCGCTCGTCCTCGGCGACGTCGAGGAGTCTGGTGACGCTATACATCGCAGAGCCCGTCGACGTCGTCGGCCGCGGCGGCGAACGACCGGGAGCGCTCCGCAACCAGTTCGCCCATCCGCGACCACCATTCGCCCAGTGCCGAGTCAGGACGACCCTTCCACGTCATCTCCCACCATGCCTGGGCGCTGGGCAGCGTCCAGCTGATCGTGACGGTATTGGACAGATCTTCCGAACCAGATAGGAGGACTGACGAGGACATCGCGCAGCGTCAAACCGCGGGAGCGGGCACCTGGCGCGTATTCGGCGAGGTAGGCGTCGACAAATCTCCTGGCGCACCCGGGCTTGGTCACCACTCGGTCGATGACGAACACCCGACCGTCAGCCATGTCCCGACCGTAGGTTGCCGCCGATACCCGGATAGGGGGCAATCCCGGCCATCGGGAAACCTCAGCGAAGCAGCTCAGCCAATTCCGCACACGCCTGCCGCCGGGCTTCGTGCGTGATGTCGAGCATCGGCATTGTCATGAACCCGTGGATGCCGCCCTCGAAGAGGCACCGCACCGTGACTACACCGGCCGCCTCGAGCGCGTCGGCGTAGGCGATGCCCTCGTCACGAAGTGGATCGTGGCCGGCGACAACGACGATCGAGGGCGGTAGTCCGGCCAGGTTCGCCCTCAGCGGGGAGGCGTAAGGATGTTCCCGGTCGGCGGGCGCCGGGACGTACTGATCCCAGTACCACTGCAGCGCCGGCTTCGGGTTGTAGAAACCCTTGCCGAACAAGCGATACGAGTCGTTGTCGAAGTCGGCCGCGATCACCGGGTAGATCAGCAACTGCGCCGGCGATCCGGGGACCGCCGCGATCGCGCGCCATCACCGCAGTGACGGCGGCCAGGTTCCCTCCCGCGCTGTCGCCGCCCACCACGATGCGCCGCGCATCGCCGCCGACGGCGTTCGGGTTGTCGGCCGCCCAGCGGGTTATCGCGTAGACATCCTCGGCTGCCGCCGGCCAGCGATGCTCGGGAGCCAACCGATAAGCCACCGAAATAACCACGGCCGGAACACGATTGGCGATGTTGCGGCACAAGCCGTCGTGGCTGTCGAGGTCGCAGAACACGAAACCGCCGCCATGCGCGTACACCAGTATCAGGCAGGTCTTCGCCGTCGGGTCGGTAGATCCGGACCGGGATGTCGCCGCCTGGTCCCGGGATGGTGTTGTCGCGAATCTCGGCAACCGGTTCCGGCTTGGGCGGCGGCACGAACCGGGAGCGGATGGTCGCCCTGGCCTGCGCACCGGTCATGGTGTGGACCGGCGGGAAGCCGGCATCGAGGTCCGCGATCAGCGGGGCGAGCTGCGGGTCGAGCTTCACGCGTACTGCAGGGCGGGCCGCGGTGCGAAGCCTGAGGGGCGCCGAGGCACCAGCGGCCGCAGCGGCTGCAATGTCGGCGCCACCCGTTGTGGGCCGTCCTCGACGTTGCGCCAGATGCCCATCGCGGTCATCCGCACCGGCGCAGCCAGCCGTTGATCGAACATCATGCGATTCATCGGACCGCACACCGATACCGCAGCGACTGCGTCGCCTGGGCTGCCGATAGGGGCTGCGACGCAACCGAACCCGAGCAGCGACTCCTCGCGCTCGAACGCGATGCCGTGGGCTCGCACCTTGGCCAGTTCGACCGCCAGTTGGGAGCTGCTGGCGATCGAGTACTTGGTCTTGCGGGCCTGCAGATCCACCGCCGTGTCTTCGTCGCAGTAGGCCAGGATCGCCTTGCCGACGGCGGTGCAGTGCGCTGGCTGACGCCCGCCGACCCGGGTGGGGATAGCCGAGACCATCGGATCGCCGATCTTCTCGAGGTAGACGACATCGGACCCATCCAGAACCGCGAGGTGTACGACAAGCCCGGTGGCGCGGTGCAATTCGCCCAGCAGCGGTGCGGCTGCCCGCACCAGGCGGTCCTGGTGCACCGCCAGCGAGCCCAGCTCAACCAGGCGCATACCGAGCTCGTAATCGCGACCGCTGCGGCGCAGCCAGCGCAGTTGCACCAGGCGCTCGAGCATCCGATGCGCCGACGAGCGCGGCAGGCCGGTGCGGCGGACAATCTGGGCCAGCGTCAGCCGCCCCGGTCCGTCGAATGCATCGAGGACCAGCGAGATGCGGTCGATCACGGCGCGTGGGGGTGGCTGATTCGACCGTCGCAACGGCTTGCATGCTCCCTGGCATCGGCTTCTCCAAACCCGTATATATCTGAGCGGCATATTACTATTAGTAATAAACCACACGGGCGTGGCTGTTGTCACTAGGCACGCAGAAATACCGATGAGACAAGTTCGGCGTCCGCCGGCGACGCTGGATTAGCGCAGTTCAGCCCTTGGTGGCCGAGCGTCCCGCACGACGGCCGTAAAAGCTGCCGTCACCGAGCGAGACGCCGCTGGCATAACCCCATGCGGCCAGACCAGCTGTCGAACGGCCGGCGGCGAAGAGCCCTGGGATCGGCTCGCCGCTGACGTGCAGCACCTCGGCATCCAACGTGCGTGGCAAGTCCGCCCAGGGTGAAGCCGCCGGTGCTCTCCCGCAGATCGATGGCGCCGACCGGAGACCCGATCGGCTTGACGCCACTCGGGTTTCTTGTGCAGCAGCGGATCTTCTCCGCGGACGGCGCCCTCGTTGTAGGCGGCCACGGTCGCCTGCAGCGAACCGGGTGCCAGCGCCATGTCGCGTTCCAGGTCGGCAACGGTGTCGGCCACCCAGGTCGCCGGCCGGAGCATGAGCTTCGGTGACCACGAGTTCATCGCCTCCTCCTGGGCATCGCCGTCGATGATCAGGTAGGCGGTGTTGTCCTGCTGGTAGAGGGTGAGCTGCCCGATGCGGCCCGGGTAGGTGTCCTCGGTGACGTAGCGCTGACCGCGGCCGTTGACCAGAATGCCGCGCACCAGTTGCTGGGGGTCGATGAAAATCGCGACCTCGGTGGCATCCATGTGCGCGAGGTCGGCGCCGAGCGCCTGGGCCATCCGGATCGCCTGCCCGTCGTGCTGCTCGATCGACGCGGCCGGGCGCCCTGCGATCCGCGGGGCGAACTGCGCCACCATCGCGCTCGTTGTAGGCGAAGCTGCCCGTCGCAAGCACCACGCCGCGGCGGGCCCGGATCGCCATCTCGTTTCCGTATCGGCGGGCGATGATCCCGACCACTCTGCCGTCGGATTCGACGATCAGGCGCTGCACCCGCACGTCGTAGATCGCCCGCGCACCGGCCGCGGTGGCCGTCTCGACGAGCGGCTTCATCAGCATGTAGCCGGCGCTGGCCTCGCCCTGCTTCTTGTTCTGCATCTGCGGGACGTGCCCGCGCGGGGCCGGGGTGGCGATGGTGTTGAACGGGTAGGCGTTTTCGCCGCCGCTGTACATCAGGCCCTGGTCGCCCATCGGTTCCCAGCCGGGCTCGGAGAAGAACTCCGCCTTGAACGGCACGCCGCACCCGACCAGCCAGTCGAAGTGCGCGACGCTGCCGGCGCAGTAGTCCGCGATCCGGTTCTCGTCGGCCCCGGGACCCATCGCGACGTTGAGAAACGCCGCCATGTTGTCGACGGAATCGTCGAAACCGCAGGCCTTTTGCAGCGCCGTGCCGCCGCCGAGGTAGATGAACCCGCCCGCCATCGCCGCCGCGCCACCCCAGGATCCGGTGCGTTCCAGAACCAAGCACGTCGGCGCCGGAGCGGGCCGCTTCGACCGCCGCTGCTGCACCGGCCACCCCGTAGCCGGCGATGACGACGTCGGCCTCGTGGTCCCACGACGTGATCGACGCCGCCGGGACCGGCGTGACGTCGGTGTCGGGTGTCATAGCCGCATGGCCGCGGGCATCTCACCGATCCACTGGTGGCCCCAATAGCTGTCGGCGGTGATTTCCTCTGCGGTGTAATAGCTTTCGTCAACCCGCATGCCGTCGGTGCCGAATTCGATGTCCCAGTCACCGGGTGCGCGCACGTAGAACGAGACCATCTTGTCGTTGGTGTGCCGACCCAGCGTGCGACGACAATTGGAAGCCCTCGGCGTTGACGCGGTCCAGCGCCTGACCCACCGCGTCGAGGGTGTCGACCTCGACCATGATGTGGACCAGGCGCGGGTCGCGCTGGTGCGCGGCCGGCACGATCGCCAGGCTGTGGTGTCGTTCGTTGATGCCGAGGAAGCGAACCCGAACCGGGCCGAACTCTTTGGGCAGCGGTACCCGGAACGCGCCGCGGGATCGGAATCCCAGTACTTCGGTGTAGAAGTCGAACAGCCCGTTGGGATCGGTGGCCGGCAGGACGACATGGCCCATGCCCTGATCGCCGGTGACGAATTTCGCGCCGAACGGCGTGATGACCGGGCTGTGGTCGAGCACCGCGCCGTGGAACACCTCGAGTGTGGTGCCGGCCGGGTCCTCGAAGGTGATCACCTCTTCGACCCGGCGGGCCTCGGCCTCGTCGGTGGACAGTTGCTTGAACGGCGACCCCGGCACCGTCGAGGGCCGCCTTGACCCGTTGCAATGCCGGGTGGTCGCGCACTTCCCAGCCGACGGTGAGCACCCGGTCGGTCTCACCGGGCACCACGATGAGCCGGGCGGCACGCTCGTCCATCCGCAGGTACAGCGCCGACGGATCGGGTCCCTTGCCCTCGGCAAAGCCCAGAACGCCGAAGGCGAACTGTCGCCAGCGCTCGATGTCATTGGTCGAAATCGTGATGTAGCCAAGGCTTTTCAGATCGCTCATGAAAGCATCTCCTCCTAAATCAGAGCCCGCAGTGGACCCTCGGGCGGATCGATGCCCAGCGAGCTCAGCGCCGACGCGTGGTAGGCGGTGCCGGGGACATGGATGGCATGCATCTGGCCGACATGCACGTCGCGCCAGTACCGTTGCAGCGGCTTGTCCATCCGCGCCGCGTTGCCGCCCGAGCGGGCGAAGATCTCGTCGACCGCCGACACCGCGCGCCACACCGCGCGAACCTGGGTGCGGCGACCGGCCGCGCGGTCGGCGAACGACACCTCCTTGCCGGCGGCCACGATGTCGTAGATGCGGTCGGCGTTGGCCAGCAGCTCTTGGCGGGCGGCGTTGATGTCGGCCGCGGCCTCGCCGATGGCGTACATGACGTAGGGGTCGTCCTTGATCGCGGTTCCGGTGGCGCCGACGCGCTCCCGCTGGTAATCCAGGTGCGCGGCGAGCGCTCCCTCGGCGATGCCGATGGTCGCCGCGGAGATGCCGAGCGGGAACATCGTCGACCACGGCATCAGATACAGCGGCTCGGTCATCCCGGCTTCACGCTGCGCGGTGCCGTCCATCACCTTCGTCGCGTCCATCGTCCGGTAGGCCGGGACGAAGGCGTCCTTGACGATGACGTCCTTGGAGCCGGTTCCGCGCAGCCCCACCACATTCCACGAGTCCTCGACGATCTCGTAGTCCTTGCGCGGCAGGATCATGTGCAGCATCTGCGGCGGCATCACCGGTACGCCGTTCGCGTCGCCGAGCATCGCGCCCAGGATGATCCAGTCGCAGTGGTCGGTGCCCGAGCTGAACTGCCAGCGGCCGTTGAAGATGTAGCCGCCGTCGACAGGCTTGGCCACGCCCTGCGGCGCGTACGGGCGAGGCCATCCAGGTGTCGACGTCGTCGGCCCAGACCTCGGCGGCCACCTTCGGATCGGCGTAGGCCAGCTGGTAGGGGTGCACGCCCACCACGCCGACGATCCAGCCGGCGGCCGGATCCAGCGCCGCGGTGGCCATCACGGTCTCGGCGAACTCGCGCGGGTGGACTTCGAACCCTTGGTAACTCTTGGGCTGCAGCAGCCGGATCAGGCCGGCCGCCTTCATGATTTTGACGGTGTCGTCGGTGAGCCGGCCGATCTCTCGGCTTCCGCGGCCTGGTCGCGCAACTGGTCCGCC
>CAWKME010000051.1:0-123929 GCA_963850645.1 uncultured Actinomycetota bacterium
GTCGCGTTTGCCGCCGCGGCCACAGCAGACGTGGTGGGTGAAACCCTGCTGATCGCTGGTGACGACTCGCACCTGCGACGCCAGATCGACATCGGCCCAGCGTTGGCCGCGGCAAGGGGAATGCCGAACGTGTTGCCCACCGGCCGACCCGGTGACCCCGACAGCGACGAAAACTGGTTCGTTACCGACTGGATGGACGTCACCCGCGCCCAGCAAGCGCTGTCATTCCAGCACCACTCCTGGCCGGACATGCTCGCCGAGATGCGCGCTGCCGTCGGCTGGCGGCGCTACCCGATGCGGCTGCTGGCTCCGGTCGTCCGGCAGGTGCTCAAACGCCGGGCCGCTTATCGAAACGCCCCGGGCCGCTATGCCGACCCGTGGGGTGCCATCCGGGCCGGGCTCGGGGACCCTACACCAGATCACGCCGACGAATCCCGATAGGCCTCAAGAAGTCTCAGCCACAGCTCGCTAATGGTCGGGAAGCACGGCACGGCGTGCCACAGCCGGTCGACGGGCACCCGGCCGGCGACCGCGATGGTGGCCGAGTGCAGCAGCTCGGAGACGCCCGGGCCGACCATCGTCACACCGAGCAGATAGCCGTGGTCGACATCGACCACCATGCGCGCGCGGCCAGTGTAGCCGTCGGCGTAGAGCACGGCCCCCTTTACGACGTCGCCGATTTCGATGTCTACCGCCCGCACGTGGTGACCGGCCTGCTCGGCCTGCTCGGACGACAGCCCGACGGCGGCGGCTTCGGGTTCGGTGAAGAAAACCTGGGGCACCGCGTAGTGGTCGGCGGTGGCCGCATGCGCGCCCCACGGCGCGGTGTCCAATGGTTGTCCTGCTGCCCGCGCCGCGATCGCCGCGCCGGCGATGCGCGCCTGGTACTTGCCCTCATGGGTGAGCAGCGCCCGATGATTGGCGTCGCCGGCCGCGTAGAGCCAACCGTCGTCGACGGCCCGCACCCGGCAGGTGTCGTCGACGTCGAGCCAGCTGCCGGGGGCGAGTCCTACTGTCTCTAAACCGATGTCGTCGGTCGAAGGCGCGCGGCCGGTCGCGAATAGCACTTCGTCGACTTCCAGCTCGCTGCCGTCGCCCAATTCCAGGGTGACCGGCCCGTTCGCGTCGGGCCGGTGCAGCCTGGTGACCGACACACCTACGCGGACGTCGACGCCCGACTCCCGAAGCCCGCGTTCTACCAGCTCGCCGACGAACGGCTCCATTCGGGGCAGTAGGCCCGATCCGCGTGCCAGCAGAGTCACTGATGACCCCAAACCCTGCCAGGCTGTGGTCATTTCGACGCCGACCCCACCCGCGCCGACCACGGCGAGACGGTTTGGCACTCTGCTGCTGTCGGTGGCTTTGCGGTTGGTCCATGGTCGGGCTTCGGTCATGCCCGGCAAATCCGGCAGCGCTGCGCGGCTTCCCGTGCAAATGACCACGGCGTGCCGGACGGTGAGTACCGACTCCTCACCGCTAGCCGCGGTGACGACGACGCGGCGGGGCCCGTCCAGTCGGCCATGGCCGCGCACCAGGGCAGCGCCGATTCCGGCGACCCAAGCGACCTGGCCGGCGTCGTCCCAGTTGCTCACATAGCGGTCCCGGCGACCGAAGACGCCGGCGGCGTTGATCGAACCGCTGACCGCCTCGCGCGCACCGTCGACGTGGTCGGCATCGGCCACCGCGATGACCGGACGCAGCAGCGCCTTGCTGGGCACGCATGCCCAGTAGGAACATTCGCCGCCCACCAGCTCACGTTCGACTATCGCCACACTGAGTCCGCCCGCGCGGGCGCGCTCGGCGGCATTCTGTCCGACCGGTCCGGCGCCCAGCACCACGAGGTCATAAGTATCTTCGGCTGCTGTCACTTTCGGCCCTTTCCGTCATCTTCGATGAGATTTGTTACGCGACGCCTTCGAGATCGAGCAAGGTTCGCTTGGCGGCCGGCCCACCGCGGTAGCCGCCCAGCGCGCCGTCGGCGCGGACAACCCGGTGGCAGGGGACCACGACCGGGATGGGGTTTGTCGCGCAGGTCGTCCCGACGGCGCGAACGGCCTTGGGAGAACCCGATAGTCGGGCCAGAGTGCCGTAGCTGGCGGTGGTGCCGTAGCCGACGTCGACCGCCAGGTGGCCCAGGACTACCCGGCGAAATCCCTTGGACAGCTGCCAATCCAGCGGGACCTCGAAGGTGTGGCGACGCCCGGAGAAATACTCGTCGAGCTGGCGCGCGACCGCATCGAGCCGTTTCGGCGCGTGCAGCAATCGGGAGCTGATCCGGTCGGCGAGGTTCTGCAACACCGCGTCATGTCCCTCGCCGCTGAAGGCGACTCGCACCAGCCCGACTGGTGTCGCGGCGATCAGCAGCGAGCCGACGGGTGAGTCGACCGTCCGATAGGCGATGTCGAGAACGCCGTCGCGGTCGGCGGTCGCCGCCAGTCGGGCGTGCAGGCGGATGATGTCGTCGTCGTCGACCGGATAGAGCGCGGCGAGGTCAACTGTGGTCATTGGTGGACTCCGTTTTCGGTGATGCGTCAATATGGTTGTGCGCGTGGGTGCGTCGCAATGCGGCGATGCCATCGGCGGCCGCGCGCCGGGCGGCGGCGGCACTGGTGTCGAGCAGCGTGGCGATCTCGGCGTAGGGCAGGCCGGCCAGATAGTGGTAGGCCACCGCTTGACGTTGTCTGGTCGGCAACGCGGCGACCGCCTCGGTCAGGTCAAGCTGACAGTCGTCGGCGTGGTCGCGCGACGGCGTATCCGGCGGGTCGGGGATTGGTATCGCCCGCCGGGACGTGGCGCGGTGAATGTCGATCGCTTTGCGATGGGCGATGGTTACCAGCCATGCCTCGAGGTTGGCGTCGGCTGGTAGGTCGGGGTAGGCCTTCATCGCCGCCAAGAAGGTGTCGGACCAGGCATCGTCCGCATCGGCATGGCCCAGCACCGCGCGGACCACCCGCAGCACGGTAACTCCGTGTTGCGCGACGACCCTCTCGAATGGCGGCTTCATCCCGTCGCTTGATCGGGTAGCTGCTGCGGCGGCGCTTGAGGCAAGTGCATGAGGGGCTCCTGGTCGTCGTTGTTCTCTATTCGGTAGACGTCCGGTGCGCCCGATTTGTGAGTTGCTCGGCGAACTCGCGCAGATCATCGGCGACGACCGTCGGCTGCGGCAAGCCGGGGATCGGCAGCAGCGCATTGCCGGGACGGGTGATCAACGCGCCGCTGAACCCCGCGGATTGCGCACCGATGGTGTCCCAGACATGCGCGGCGACCATCATGCAGTCCGCTGGGGCCACCGCGAGTTCCTCGCAGACGTAGCGGTACACCGCCGGAGCGGGTTTGAACGCGCGGCAGGCATCGACGCTGAACGTCCGCTCGAAAAAGTGCGCCAGCCCGGCGTGTTCCAGCGGGCTCGGGTCCATCCGGGTTGGGCGGCGAATTCGTCAGCGTGACCAGACGAAAGCCGTTGTCGCGCAGCGTTGTCAGCCCGTCGGCAACGTCGGGATGGGCCGGCATCGTCAGCATGCCGTGTTTCACGCTGTGCACGTCGTCATCGGTGATCTGCTACGCCGTGGATGTTCGCGAGCATCGGCAGCAGCCCCTGGCCCAGGGTGAAGTAGTCGACGTAGTGACCCGCCAGCGTTGCGGTCATCGAGTACATGACCAGCTGAGCGAACCACTCGCGCAGTACCCGCGGATCGCCGAAGATTCGGTCGAAAACCGGCGCCATGGCTTCGATGTCGATGAGCGTCTCGTTCACGTCGAACACCAGAACGACTGGAGCGGTAGTCATCGTCCGATCATCTATGACGAGGCCGGGCTCATTGCATGACGACGACCATTTTTCCGCCGGCTTCACCGGCCTCCATCACGCGGTGCGCTTCGCGGATCTCGTCGAAGGAGAAGACGCGTTCCGGTGCTGCCTCGAGTCGGCCGGCGGCAACCTGCGCTGCGATGTCTTGCAGCGGCACATCGGACAGCGGGAAGCCGGGGTTACCAAACACAAAGCTGCCGAAGAAGGACCAGTTCACCCCGCTCGGCATGCGCAGCAGCGGGTTGAAGTCAGCGATCGGGTCCAGGCCGCCCAGCCATCCCGCCAGGCAGGCGGTGCCGTCACGGCGAAGCATGTCCAGTGAGTCCAGGATGGTGCTGTTGCCGACCAAGTCGAGGACCGCGTCGATGTGCTTGGCTTCCGCGATGTCGGCGGCCAGCGTTCGTGACTCCAGCTCGACGCGCGTGGCGCCAAGAGCCTCCAGCATGCCGAAACGTTCGCGCATGCGTGCGGTGGCTATGACGCTCGCGCCGGCAGCAACCGCCATCTTGACGGCGGCTTGGCCGAACGATGAAGTCGCGCCGCGGATGACGATGGTTTGTCCCGCAGCCAGTTTGAGGTTGCGGAAGAGGCACGTCCAGGCGGTAGCGAAGGTTTCCGGCAGCGCGGCCAACTGTGACCAGGGCAGCTCGGAGTCGATGCGCGCGACGTTCGCTGCGCGTACTCGGGTGTATTGGGCGTAGCTGCCGTTGATGGTGCGGCCGAGGCCGCCCATCAGCGCGGCCACCTTGGCTCCGACCGGGAACTCGCCGCCCGGACAAGAGTCGACGATGCCGACGCATTCGATGCCGCTGACTTCGGCGGCTTCGGCCCATTCCCCTCGCCGCATGTGCATCTCGGCGTGGTTGATGCCGAACCCGCGGACTTCGATGACGACCTCGCCGTCCTTGGGCAGCGGTTTCGGGATGTCGGTGTAGACCAGGCTGTCGAGTCCGCCGAACTTTTCCAGCACGATGGCACGCATGGTCTCGCCACCCGATTGTTCGCGAACTACCGCAGGCGCGGTGGGAGGTACGGGTTGGGTGGACTGCGCGACCGACATGACGTGCCTGACTTTCTCGTGGCTATATTGGGATGCTTCGCCCAATATTATGGGTCAGCTGACCCAGAGATGTCCAGCGGTGTGGTCAGCTCTTGGACTTGCGGCGACCGGACCCTCGGGATTTGCCGGCCGTCGAGGTCGGCGCGAACGACCGCACATACTCGACAGCAGCATTCACCGCTACCCGCAGCGGTTCTGGGCTGTCGGTGAGGTAAGTGATCAAGGCGCCGCCCTGATGCGCGGCGACCAGCGAGACGGCGAGGTGCCGGGGGTCGGCGTCGGGACGTAGCTCGCCGCGGCGACGCATTTCGGTGACTCCCGTGCGGAACAGCTCAATCCACTGGTCGTAGCCGGCGGCGAGATCGCCGTGGATATCGGCGTCGGCTTCCACCAACTCGCCGGCCAGCGAACCGAAGACGCACCCACCGCGGCGGTAGACGGCGTTGATGTCGGCAATGTTCGCATCGGCCCAGGCTTGCAGCGCGTCGAGGCTGTCCAGCGCGCCCAGCCGTGGCCGGCTGTGAAACTCCCGGACGTCGTCGCTGCGCGCGCTGATCACCTCGCGGGTGAGATCGCGTTTGTCATGGAAATAGTGCGAGATCTGCGATCCGCTGACGGCCGCGGTGCTGCGGACCTCGTCGATACTGGTCCCGGCAACGCCACGCTGGAACATCAGCTTGGCGGCGGCGTCGATGATGCGGCCTCGAGTCGCGCGTCCCTTGCGGGTGAACCGCGGTGTGGCATCGTCGGGCACGCCGCCGCCTCCTCTCGGCTCGGATCAGGCAGGTTGCGCGGTTTTGCCGCGACCGCGGGGACGCCGCGGCGGGCGGGGGACTCGTTCGGCGGGGTCGGTGGCGAACATGCGCAGGTAGTTGACCGCGAATCGCACGGCGTCGGCGTGTGGCCACTCCGCCCGGTAGGTGAAGGCCAACGTGGCACCGCCTTGGTGGGCGCTGACGATGACCAGAGCCAACTTTCGCGGGTCGGCGTGTGCGACCAGAACGCGGTGATCTTTCATCCGCTGAATCGCGTGCTCCAGCAACTCGATCCATTGCGCGTAGCCCGCGGCCAGCGTTTCGCGGGTTGCGGGGTCGGACTTCCCGAGTTGTCCGGCCAGCGCATGGTAGGTGGGCGTGCCGGAGTAGCCGATGCGTCGCAGGTAACGCATGTTCAGATCGATCCAGCGCTCGAAGTCGTCGAAGGTATCCAGCATCCCGAGCTTGGGCTGGCGGTGAAAGTCCAGCACTACGTTGATCTGGCGCGCGACGACCGCGCGGATCAGCTCCTGCTTGTCGGTGAAATAGTGGGCGAGTTGCGACCCGCTGACCGACGCGGCCTTGCGCAGCGCGTCCATGCTCAACGCCGAGAGACCGTCGCGCAGGATCAGTTCGGCGGCGGTCTTCACGATCCGGTCGCGGGTAGCGCGGCCCTTGGCGGTCAGGCGCCGATCGTCGTGCGCAGCGACGGGAGCCATAACGTCAGGTTAACGCGCTTGCACCGCCGTTTATGGGATGTTCAACCCATACGATTGCGCCGTGTGTCGTCAGGCGTCGGCATGCACTTTGGCGAGGAAGGAGCGGATCAGCCCGGTCACCTCGTCCAGCGCGGACTCCAGCAAGAAATGCCCGCCGTCGAGCAGATGGATTTCGGCGTCGGGTAAGTCCTCGGCGAAAGCCTCGCGCTCCGGCCGGACCGAATATCTCGTCGCCGCGACCCCACACCGCCAGCAGCGGCACCTTGCTGGTGCGGAAGTAGTCATGCACGCGGGGGTACAGCGGCGAATTGCTGGCATAGTCGCGTAACAGCTTGAGTTGCACTTCGTCGTTGCCGGGCCGCGATAGCAGCGCGTAGTCGTGATGCCAGGACTCGGGGTTGACCAGTGTCTCGTCTGCTACCCCGGTGACGTATTGCCAGCGGGTGGCGTCCAAGGTGAGGAATTGCCTTACCGGGCTTTCGGTCTCGGCGGTCTGCTCGGCCTGATAGGCCGTCACCACCTTCCAGAAACTCTCCACGAACCCGGCGTCGTAAGCATTGCCGTTCTGGCTGATGATCGCCGTGATCGCGGTGGGGTCATCGAGCGCCAGCCGCCACCCGATCGGAGCACCGTAGTCCTGCACGTACATCGCGTACCGGTCGATGTTCAACGCCCGCAGCAGGGCCTGCGTCAACGCGGTCAGCCCATCGAAGGTGTAGTCGAACTGCTTGACCGGGGGTGCGTCGGAAAGGCCGAATCCCAGATGATCCGGCGCGATGACGTGGTAGCGATCAGCGAGCGCGGGAACCAAGTCCCGGAACATGTACGAGCTGGTCGGAAACCCGTGCAGGAGTACCAGAGCTGGCGCCTGCGGATCGCCGGCTTCCCGGAAGAACAGCCGGTGGCCGTCGACGGTGAGGTAGCGGTGATGGACAGTGGGCATGAGCGGTTCCTCACATTTTGGGTTATGTATCCCAGTATGCTCCGTGCGCGAAGGTCGCACAAGGTCTACTGTTTGACCAGCGCGACAGGCCGGCATATTCTGGGTTGAATAACCCACTTCCTGCATGCGGGCCAAGGAGAGTTGCTGTCGATGGGTAGCGCGTTGCGGGATAAGACCGTGCTGGTCGTCGGCCGCGGCAGTGGGATCGCGCGCGCTGTCACGATGTTGGCGCGCTCAGAGGGAGCGCGAGTCGTCGTCGCCGGACGAGATAAAGCCAAACTGGCCGACGCCTATAACGACCCCGGGATCAACGCCGAGGTCGTGGACATCACCGACGACGCATCGATCGCGGCGCTCGCCGACCGGGTCGGCCCGGTCGACCACGTGGTGTCAACCGCCTCGGCCCGGGCCCGCGGGAAGTTGGCAGACCTGCAGCGCGACAATCTGCGGCTGTCCTTCGACACCAAGGTCATCGGCCCCACCATGCTGGCCAAATACTTTGCTGGGCAGATCAATCCGGGAGGGTCGTTCGTCCTGTTCTCTGGTGTGCACGCCTTCAAGCTCAACGTCGGCTATCTCGGCGTCGGTATCACCAACGGCGCGGTGGACTTCCTCACCCGATGGCTGGCGGTCGAGCTAGCCCCGATACGGCTCAACGCCATCTCGCCGGGTGTCATCGACACCGGCGCCTGGGATTCGCTTGGGGCAGAAGGCAAGCAGGACTACTTCGACCACATCGCCGCCGGCAATCCGGCGCGGCGTATCGGGACGCCCGACGACATTGCCGGCGCCGTGCTGTTCGCGATGACCAACACGTTCATGACCGGCATGACTTTGAAGGTCGACGGTGGTGAACCGCTGACTTAGTTGCCTTGCAACCACATTCAGGCGGTGGCGCATCGAGGCAGTGGGTGTGAAAACTCACCACTCGACGCCGGTGGAGACGCAGAACTCATTTTGCTCGGGGTCCGACATCCTGACCCATGTAGTTCCGCCGAAGCTCTGCATGCCTTGGTCGATGCGACGAGCGCCGAGTCCCTGCGGCCGGTGGACCTCGGCCTCGACGTCGTCGACCACGATGTCGAGGTGCATCCGGTTCTTGCCCGCTTTCGGCTCGGGTACGGCTTGAAGCAGAAGCGGTGAAGCGACCCCTTCCTTGGGAACGAGCACAGCCAGATTCGCGTCCGTGTAGCAGTCGCGGTAGTCGAGGGCTCCACGCCAGAACTGAGCGAGCCTCTTCGGCTCTGCGCAGTCGAGTACGAGCTCCACTGCTGCCTTGTGTCCCATCGCATGCCTCCCCGTCGGAATACCCCTCGCCAGCGACGATTACGAGCTGAGGCAGACCGACGCCTCGGCCGTGTAGCACAGGAACGTCAGGGTTTCCTGCAGGTACAGCTGCACGGTCTCGGCGTCGTGGCTCAGATAGCCGATCGACACGTCGGTACCCAGCTGCAAGTCGAAGTCACCGCCGCGGGTGGTCAGCACGAAAGCGCCGTCGATGGCGGGCGCCCAGATGATGTCGCCGTCGATCAGCCGGCGGATGTGCTCGCGGATCGGGTAGCCGTGTTCGGTGGTCTCGCTGACTTTGGTGTAGACGTCGGCGGACAGCAGCACCGAGTACGGACCGTCGACACCGGCCAGTCGCAGTTCGGACAACGCCTGCGCGATGACGTCGGGAAAGCCGCGTACTTCCTTCGGCAGTTTCAGCGGCGGGTTTGAGCTACAGCTACGGATACCGTCGATCGACGCGGCCTTATAGCCCTCGAAGATGGCCCGGTCCTCGACGAAGGCCAGCTTCTTGGCGGCGGCCTTGACCGGGTCCCAGTCGGAGTCCTGCGACCCGCGTTCCACGTCGTCGATCTCGCCGCGGGAAAGCGTAAACGGAACCCGAAGCCGCACAAGCGGTTTACTGGCACGCAGTTGGGCGACGACACCGTCGGTGGGTGCCTTCACGTCGAGCAGTCGCCCGGTGCTGATCGCCGCCGTGGTCGGCCCGCCCGGCTCGCTGACGTCGACGACCCGGCGTCCGGCGATGTGCCGCTTGAACGTCCGCGTTGCTTCCAATTCGATTTCGGTCCACGCCTCTTCGGTGATCGGCGCCAGATCGCGGTAGAGGTTGTTCATTGCCGGGTTCCTTTCAAACTGCCGATCGCCAACGAGCCATGTGCGGGCACCGTGACCACGGCCGGGGCTGCCACCGGTGAACCCGGCAGCGGCGGCGGATCGTCGAGGAAGTCGACGGTGGGGGAGAAGAACAATCCACCCGTGATCGCGGTTGAGAAGTCCAGGATGCGGTCGGTGTTACCCGGCGGGTCGCCCAGAAACATGTTGCGCAGCATCTGTTCGGTGACCGCAGGCGTTCGCGAATACCCGATGAAGTAGGTGCCGAACTCACCCTTGCCGAGTTCGCCGAAAGGCATGTTGTGCCGGACGATCTGGAGCTCGAGTGCCGTCCTCGTCGGTGATCACGTTGAGCGCGATGTGCGCGTCGGCCGGCTTCTCGTCGTCGTCGAACTCGATGTCTTCCAGTTTGGTTCGGCCGATCACATGCTCCTGCTCGGTGACCGACAGCGACTCCCACGCCGCCATGTCGTGCACGTACTTTTGTACGTGCACATAGCAGGAGCCGGCGAAGTCGGGATCCTCGTCACCAACGGTGGTCGCCGAGACTGCCGGCGCGCCATTCGGGTTTTCCGTCCCGTCGACGAAACCCAGCAGATCGCGGTTGTCGAAGAACTTGAAGCCGTGCACTTCGTCGACCACGGTCACCGCGCCCGCCATCGACTTGAGAATCCGGCCGGCCAACTCGAAGCAGACGTCCAGCGACTCGGCCCGGACATGGAACAACAGGTCGCCGGGAGTGGCCGGGGCGGCATGCCGCGGACCGTCGAGTGCGACGAACGGGTGCAGTTCGGCCGGCCGCGGGCCAGTGAACAACCGGTCCCACGCGTCGGAGCCGATCGAGGCGATCACCGACAGATGTTTGGTGGGATCGCGGAATCCGATCGCGCGCACCAGCCCGGAAATATCCGGCAGCGCGTCGTGCACCGTCGCCTCGCCGTCCTCGTCGATGGTCACCACCAGGAAGATCGCGGCGGGCGTCAGCGGAGCGAGAACCGGTTGCGGCTGCACCGCTGGCTCTGAGGGCACGGCTTCGACCCTAACGTGCCCGCGGGTTTCAGTTAATGCCGTGATGAAAAGATGGGGACATGGCGGCCACGGCGCGAGGCTTGTGCGAATTCATCGACGCGTCCCCGTCGCCGTTCCACGTCTGCGCCACGGTGGCGGCCAGGTTGCGCGCCGCCGGCTACACCGAGCTGGCCGAGGCGGACGAGTGGCCGTCGGCGGGCAAGTTCTTCACCGTCCGCGCCGGGTCGCTGGTGGCCTGGGACAGCGGGACCGATACCGGCGGTCGGCCGTTTCGGGTCGTCGGCGGTCATACCGACAGCCCTAATTTGCGGGTCAAACAACATCCCGACCGTGCGGTCGCGGGTTGGCAGGTGGTGGCGCTGGAGCCCTACGGCGGCGCCTGGCTGAACTCCTGGCTGGACCGCGACCTCGGCGTCAGCGGGCGACTGTCGATCCGCGAGGGTGCGGGTGTCGCCCACCGGCTGGTGCGGATCGATGCGCCGATCCTGCGCGTGCCGCAGTTGGCTATCCACCTGGCCGAGGACCGCAAATCGCTGACGCTGGATCCGCAGCGCCACGTCAACGCCGTGTGGGGAGCCGGCGACGGATTCGGATCATTCGTCGGCTACGTCGCCGCACAGGCCGGCATCGATCCCGATGACGTGCTGGGCTTCGACCTGATGACCCACGATCTGACCGCGTCGACGCTGTCCGGGCTGGGCGACCAGTTCGTCAGTGCGCCACGGTTGGATAACCAGGCCTCCTGCTATGCCGGTCTGGAGGCGTTGCTGGACGTGACGGCGGGCGCATACCTGCCGGTGCTAGCGCTGTTCGACCACGAGGAGGTCGGGTCCACCTCCGATCACGGCGCCGACTCGGAACTGCTGCTGACCACGCTGGAACGCATCGTGCTGGCCGGTGGTGGCGGCCGGGAGGACTTTCTGCGGCGGCTGCCGGGATCGATGGTCGCCTCGGCGGACATGGCGCACGCCACCCATCCCAACTATCCGGAGCGGCACGAGCCCGGGCACCTGATCGCGATCAACGGTGGCCCGGTGCTCAAGGTGCACCCGAATCTGCGCTACGCCACCGACGGCCGCACCGCCGCCGCGTTCGCGCTGGCCTGCCAGCAGGCCGGGGTGCCGCTGCAACGGTATGAACATCGCGCCGACCTGCCCTGTGGCTCGACGATCGGTCCGTTGACGTCGGCCCGCACCGGTATCCCGACGGTCGACGTCGGCGCTCCCCAGCTGGCCATGCACTCGGCACGGGAATTCATGGGCGCGGGCGACGTCGCCGCCTATGCCGCGGCGCTGCGGGCGTTCCTGTCGCCAGGCTGACGTGCGGTCAACGCTGCGGGACGAAGACCGGCTCGTAGCGGATGACGTTTTCCACCACCATGCCGTTGCGGGTGCGGACCCGGTCGAGCCCGCGGATCTCGAATGGCCCGTCCGGGCCGGTCCCGTGGCCGACGTAGTGTAGGAAGACCAGCTGCTCGCCCTCGGCGGCGCCGGGCACTGTCGCGCTGTCGACGAGTTCAAGATGCAGGTCGGGCGCGGCGGCCAGCAGATCGGCGATCTTCGCCGTGTACGCCTCGACCCCTCGCACCGGCTCGGGGTCGCCGGGCCAGTAGCCGACGATGTCGTCGGCCAGGATGTCCATCCCACGAGCCATACTGGGCGCTGCCCAGAACGCCGCCCACAGCTCTGCGCTGAAGGTCGTTGCAGGAGAGGCGGATTGGATGTCGGTCATGATTGCTCCCAGGTTCCGACGCTCTGGCCGAGCGCGCTAGGAGCAAGAGTGTCTCGGCCGCGTGCCGGCCCGCAATTACCTCGGAGGTCATGGGCCGTGGGCAATGTAGGCAATACAGTCGGCGGTATGGCCCTCAAGGTAGAGATGGTGACGTTCGACAGCAGCGACCCCGCGAAGCTGGCCGGCTGGTGGGCCGAGCATTTCGACGGCCAAGCGCAGGAGCTGCTCCCCGGAGAGTTCTTCGCGGTGAGCCGCTCGGACGGACCGCGGCTCGGCTTTCAGAAGGTGCCCGATCCCACGCCGGGCAAAAACCGGGTGCACCTGGATTTCGTCGCGGCCGATGTCGACGCCGAAGTGTCGCGGCTCACTGCCGCCGGTGCCACCGAGGTCGGCCGGCACAGCATCGGTGACAACTTTCGCTGGGTGGTGCTGGCCGACCCCGACGGCAACGCGTTCTGTGTGGTAGGCGGGCAATAGCCTGTCGCGCCCCGCAGCCCTGGCGAGTGGAATCTAGACTGTCTGCGTGACGTCTGGGCTCACTCAATCGGTCGATACCGTCGAGCAGGCCGCAGCCACCCCTGATCAGCCGCAACCGTTCCGCGAGCTGGGTCTCAAAGACGACGAATACCAGCGGATTCGCGACATCCTGGGCCGCCGGCCGACCGACGCCGAGCTGGCCATGTACTCGGTGATGTGGAGCGAACACTGTTCCTACAAGTCGTCCAAGGTCCATCTGCGGTACTTCGGCGAGACCACCACCGATGAGATGCGGGCCGGGATGCTGGCCGGCATCGGGGAAAACGCCGGCGTGGTCGACATCGGCGACGGCTGGGCGGTCACCTTCAAGGTGGAATCGCACAACCACCCGTCCTACGTCGAGCCCTACCAGGGCGCGGCCACCGGGGTCGGCGGCATCGTCCGCGACATCATGGCGATGGGCGCGCGACCGGTGGCGGTGATGGACCAGCTGCGGTTCGGCGCCGCGGACGCCCCTGACACCCGCCGCGTGCTCGACGGCGTGGTGCGCGGCATCGGCGGCTACGGCAACTCCCTGGGCTTGCCCAACATCGGCGGCGAAACCGTGTTCGACGCCTGCTACGCCGGCAACCCGTTGGTCAACGCGCTGTGTGTGGGCGTGCTCCGGCAGGAGGATCTCCATCTGGCGTTCGCGTCGGGTACCGGCAACAAGATCATCCTGTTCGGTGCGCGGACCGGCCTTGACGGCATCGGCGGGGTGTCGGTGCTGGCGTCGGAGACATTCGGCGGTGACGAGTCCGGTTCAGGCCGCAAGAAGCTCCCGTCGGTGCAAGTCGGCGACCCGTTCATGGAAAAGGTGCTCATCGAGTGCTGCCTGGAGTTGTATGCGGCTGGCCTGGTGATCGGCATCCAGGACCTCGGTGGGGCCGGAATAGCTTGCGCGACTTCGGAATTAGCCTCTGCTGGTGACGGCGGCATGGTGATCGAGCTGGACAGGGTGCCGCTGCGCACCAAGAACATGGTTCCGGCCGAAGTGCTCTGCAGCGAGTCGCAGGAGCGGATGTGCGCAGTCGTCGCGCCGGAGAACGTGAACGCTTTCATGGCGGTGTGCCGTAAGTGGGAGGTATTGGCCACCACGATCGGCGAAGTGACCGACGGCGACCGGTTACGCATCACCTGGCACGGCGAGACGGTCGTCGACGTGCCGCCGCGCACCGTGGCCCACGAAGGCCCGGTGTATCAGCGTCCGGTCGCTCGGCCGGAATCACAGGACGCGCTGAACGCCGACCGGGCCAGCAGCCTGCCCCGACCGGCCACTGGTGACGAGCTACGAGCGACTTTGATTGCGCTGCTTGGTAGTCCACACCTGTGCAGCCGCGCTTTCATCACCGAGCAGTACGACCGCTATGTGCGGGGAAACACCGTGTTGGCCGAACACGCCGACGGCGGCGTGCTGCGGGTCGACGAGTCCACCGGCCGCGGAATCGCGCTGTCGACCGATGCGTCGGGCCGCTATACGCTGCTGGACCCCTACACCGGCGCGCAACTCGCGCTGGCCGAGGCGTACCGCAACGTCGCCGTCACCGGCGCCACCCCGGTCGCGGTGACCAACTGCCTCAACTTCGGCTCGCCGGAGGATCCCGCGGTGATGTGGCAGTTCGCCCAGGCGGTACGTGGTTTGGCGGACGGCTGTGCGGCACTGGGTATTCCGGTGACCGGCGGCAATGTCAGCTTCTACAACCAAACCGGGTCGACGGCGATCCTGCCCACCCCCGTGGTGGGTGTATTGGGCGTGATCGACGATGTCGCCCGGCGCATCCCGACGGCGATGGGCACCGAGCCGAGCGAGACGCTGATGCTGCTCGGCGACACTCGGGATGAATTCGACGGATCAGTGTGGGCCCAAGTCACCGCCGACCATCTGGGCGGAATTCCGCCCGTGGTGGACCTGGCCCGCGAACGACTGCTGGCCGAGGTGTTGACCTCGGCCTCTCGTGATGGGCTGGTGTCTGCGGCCCATGACCTGTCGGAAGGCGGCCTGGTACAGGCGGTGGTGGAATCGGCACTGGCCGGTGAAACAGGTTGTCGCATTGTGCTTCCCGAGGGTGTCGACCCTTTCGTATTTCTGTTCTCCGAGTCGGCGGGCCGGGTGCTGGTAGCCGTGCCGCGCACCGAGGAAAGCCGTTTCCGCTCGATGTGCGAGGCGCGGGGCCTGCCGGCCACCCGCATCGGTGTCGTCGACCAAGGGTCGGATGCGGTGGAGGTTCAGGGTCTGTTCACCGTGTCCCTGGCAGAGCTGCGCAGCACGTCCGAGGGGGTGCTCGCCGCGCTGTTTCGTTGAGCGCCGAGTCCGATGAAGACCGAACCCAGCAGACGGCATCCGCTGCTGGTGTGGGCGTGGAGCCTGCTGCGGCTGAAGTTCGTCGGGATGGCGTTCGGCGCGTTTTTCTTCTGCCTGTCCCTGACGCCGTCGCTACTGCCACGCGACTGGGTGTTCCAAGGGCTGATCGGCGGTATCAACGGGGCTTTCGGCTACGGACTGGGCGTGCTGATCGGTAGGACAACCTACCGGCTGCTGCTGCGCAATGCCCGTTGGTGGCCGCCCCCGCCGCGAGTGCTGTTCTGGATGAAAGCGGCGGTCGTGGTGATCGCGCCGACGGCTTGTGTGCTGATGCTGATCCCGGCTGCCGCCTGGCAGCGGCAGCTGTCCGCGCTGATGGGCATGGCGGGCCCGACCACCGTGGGTTACCTGCGCACGCTGATCGTCGCCGTCGCTGTCGGCGCGCTGCTGGTGTCCGGAGTCCGGGCGCTCATCGACGCGGTCAAGCTGCTGGCCCGGATGCTGATCAGGCGATGGCACGTGCACGACGAGGTGGCGCTGTTCATCGGCACGTCCATCGTTGTGGCGCTGCTGATCATGTTGATCAACGGCGTCCTGGTCCGCGGATTCTTCGCCGGGGCCAACGCCTTGTCACAGCCGCGGGACGCCGAGACCCCCGCTGCTCTCTCGCAACCCCTGCTTCCCGAAAAGTCCGGCAGCCCAACATCATTGGCACCGTGGGACTCGCTGGGATACCAGGGCCGCGACTTCGTCGCCACCGGTCCGCATGCAGCCGAACTGGCCCGGCTCAACGGCCGGCCCGCCAAGGAGCCCATCCGGGTGTATGCCGGGCTGCATACCGCACCCGACGACCGGGGGCGGTTGGACGTGCTGCTCGGAGAACTCGAGCGCACCGGCGCGTTCACCCGCAAGGTGCTGGTCATCGCACCGACGACTGGCACCGGCTGGATCGACCCGGTGGCGGCGAGCTCGCTGGAGATGATGTACAACGGCGACACCGCGATCGTCGGGCTGCAGTACTCTTACCTGCCCAGTTGGATCTCGTTTCTGGCCGACCGGCAGAAGTCCATGAGTTCCGGCCGAATGCTGATCGACACGGTTCAGCAGCGCTGGCAACAACTGCCGCCAGACCACCGGCCGAAATTGCTGCTTTACGGCGAGAGCCTGGGTTCGATGGCCGGCCAGGCCGCGTTCGGGTGGCTGCCCGACATCCGCCGGATGGGCTTTGACGGGGTGCTGTGGGTCGGGCCACCCCAAGCAAGTCCGTTATGGCATGCGCTGATCGTGCGGCGCGACCCCGGCAGCCCGGAGGTGCAGCCGCGTTACGACAACGGACGAACCGTGCGCTTCTCTGAAGCCAACGACCCCGGCGGACGTCAGCGGGCTGGCGGGGCCGCCGTGGGTGGGTACCCGCGTGCTCTTCCTGCAGCACCCGTCCGACCCGGTCGTCTGGTGGTCACCCGATCTACTGTTCGGCCGGCCCGACTGGCTCACCGAACCACGCGGCCAGGACCGCACCGCGTCGATGCGGTGGTATCCGGTCGTCACCTTTTGGCAAGTCAGCGCCGACCTCACCAACGCCGAGCGGGTGCCCAGCGGGCACGGGCACGATTACCACAACGACATCTTGGACGGCTGGGTCGCGGTAGCTCCCCCGGATGGCTGGACACCAGCCGACACCGGGCGCATCCGTGCCGCACTGAAGGTCTGAAATTCAATGCAGACCAGCAACTCTCATCGCGTGCGACCATTCGGGCTGGCCGCCGCGCTGGTGGGTTGGAGCTTTGTCGGTCCCCGGGTACCCGCCGGAGCCGGCTGCTGCTGCAGGCCGGCCTTGCCGGGTTGCTGGTCGTGGCGACGCGGGCGCCACTAGGCCTGCGCCCGCCCCAGCTGTGGGCTGGTTTACGGGTGGGGCTGGCCGCCGGATCGGCGGCCGCGACCGGGGTCTTGGCAGCGACATTTGTTCCGGCCGTGCGGATTTCGATGGCACAGCGGGGGCTGCCCGCGTCGGCATCCAGCTGGCTGGCGGTGCAGATTCCGCTGGGCACGGTGTGGGCCGAGGAGGCGGCATTCCGTGCGGTGCTGGCCGCCGTCGCCGGCCGTGTTTACGGCGCCCACGGTTCTCGACTGCTACAGGCTGTCGCGTTCGGCTTCTCCCATGTCGCCGATGCCCGCGCGACCGGTGAGCCCGTACTGCCCACGGTGCTGGCTACCGGCGGCGCGGGCTGGATATTCGGTTGGCTGGCTGAACATTCCGGCAGCCTGAGCGCACCGATGCTGGCGCACCTTGCGATCAACGAATCCGCCGCGGCGGCGGCGCTGACCATCCAGCGGCGGTCCCGAAGGCGGTTCAATGCATAGTGCCCCGACGGCTTGGCGGAGCTCACCACGGGACGCTTTTCGTTGCGGTACAGCTTGGCGAAGGAAAGCCAGGTCCAGCATGGCTCACCTCCGACATCGCGAACAGTGGTTGGGATGACGGTGGGACTACTCCTCCCGGAGGAACTGCTGGATATGTGTGTAAATGCGGTTTTTTGAAGGGGGTTCCTCACCGGAAGCCATGAATTTAAGGCCAATCCGCAGTAGGGCCATTGGACTCTGCATTTTATTAGCCAGCCTCTATTAGCCTGGATGCTGGGACATTTGGATTGCGGGTGGGTGGCAGATGTTGGTTGGCGACTCCTGCGCCGAACGCCAAGACATCTCCCGCGCAACGGTTTTCAGCCTAAAGTGCCCGTAAGGAGGAGTGTGGTGCCGCAGTGGCAAAATATAATGGACCGCTTCCGTCCAGCCGGCACACCGGGTGCCGCGGGCCGTCCCGGCATCCCGGCAGATCGCAGCGCTGACGCCACAGCTGAACTCACCGCAGTGCTGGCACTCCTGGACGATGCGCAAGAGGAGGCAGCGCAGACGCGCCAGGCTGCCGCCGATCGGGCGCAGGAGATCCGCCGCGCCGCCCACCGGCAGGCGGCCGAACTCGTCGCGAAAGCCCGTGACGACGCCGAGACGGTGCGAGCCCAATCGGAAGCGGACGCGCTGCGCGACGCCGACGCCGACGAGGAGGACATGCGACGCCAGACGGAGGCCGAGATCGCCCGGGTGCACCAGCAGGCCGACGAGCGGTTAGCCGATGACGCCGACACCGTTGCCGCTCAAGCGCGGGGGTGGCTCGATGCGCTCGTCCGCTCCGCGACGGTGGAGAGCGATAAGTGAGCGCTCAGTGGGTGGCGGGCAACGTGCGCGCCAAAGCCCTACTCAATCGGCGGCTGGGTGTGCGGCGCGCCCGGGCCCTCGCGGCGATGAACTCCCTGACCGATGCTCAGCACGCGCTGGCTGGTACCGCGTATGGCCGTGACATCACCGTGGGGCAGTCCGCGCTGGACACCGATCATGCGGTGTGCGCCGCGCTGTTGTGGCATCTGCGTGTGCTGGCCGGATGGCAACCGGCGCAGGGTGCGCAGGCCATTCGCGCGCTGGCCGCCGGCTTCGAAGCCAGCAACATCGCCGCTCACGCCCGGCGGTTGGCGGGCGCGCCAGCCCGCCCGCCCCAGACGCTGGGCGCACTGGCTACCGCGTGGCCGCGGCTAAGCGAGACCTCCTCGCTGGCGCAGCTGCGGGACACCCTGGCCCAGACGACGTGGGGTGACCCGGGATCGGAATCACCATCGGACATCGCACTGGCGGTGCAGATCGGCTGGGCGGCACGGGTGGCCAACGCGGTCCCCGAGGCGCGCAATTGGGCGTACACGCGGTTGGCCTTGACGGTGGCGCGTCGTAGGTTGGTGGAACAGCGTGAGCTGCCCGAGCCGCTGCTGATGCGCACCCGCGTGGTGTTGGGTGCGGCCGCGACGGCGGCCAGCGACCTGGCCTCGTTCGCCGATTCACTTGCCACGCGGTTCCGCTGGTTGCTCGACGGCATCACCGATGCCGACGGCTTGTGGACCGCGGAGGCTCGCTGGTGGGCGCGGGTGGAAGCCGACGGGTTGGCCATGCTCGGCGGCGGCGAATTCACCCGGGCGCGGACGATCGGGGCGGTCGCGGTGTTGGCCGCCGACGCCTGGCGGTGCTGCGCTGCAGTGGCGCTGGCGTCGCGTGGCGGCGGCCCGATGGACGTCTACGATGTCGTCGCCTGAACAGGCTGAACGGCCCGAACGGCCTGAACGGTTGCGTGCCTTCGCGCGGCGTTTTGCCCCGGCTCGCATGCAGCGCATCGCGATAGTCGCACAGGCGGACGCGCTGCGCGATGCGCTGGTGGTGGTGGCCGGATCCGGCAGCGTCGAGCTCGACGAACCCGCCGACAGCGGCCGCGCACCGGGTCAGGCAGCGCAGGCGCTACAGCGGATGGGCGCGCACCCGGAATCGGGACACGGCGGGGCGACGGTGATGTTGTCGGCCGCCGCGCCGGACGTCGCCGAGCTGGAGCATGCCGGGCGTGCGGACCTGCTGGCGGGTGAGGCGCAGCTGCAGCGGTACGCCGCAGCCGCAGTGCGCCGCCGTGAGGTGGTAGCGGTCGCGGGCTGGTGCCCGGCCGACCAGCTACCCAGGCTGGGCGCGCGCCTGGACAGCGGCGGGGCGACCGCAGTGGCGCTACCCACCCCGCGGGGGATGGATCCGCCAACGCTGCTCGACACCAGGCCGGGGCTTTCCGGCAGCTTCTCGGCACTGGTACGCACCTACGGCACCGTCCCGTACCACGACATCGACCCCACCGTGTGGGCCGGGCTCGCCTACACGGTGATGTTCGGGATGATGTTCGGTGACGTCGGCCACGGACTGCTGCTGATGGTCAGCTGCGGTCATGATCAGGCTGGGCTGGATCCGCCGGTTCCCGTCGCTGCGGCCGATGTGGAGTTTTGTCGGTGGCGCCGGGATCGCGGCAAGCGTCTTCGGGGTCCTGTACGGGGAATGCTTCGGCCCGACCGGGCTGGTGCCGGTGGTATGGCTGGCTCCGCTGGATAATCCGATGCGGCTGCTGTTGGTTGCGTTAGCGGTCGGGGCCGTGTTGCTGGGAGCCGCCTACACCGTGGGGGCAATCAACCGCTGGCGTGAGGGCGGGTTTCGGCTGGCCGTCTACGCGCCGTCCGGGATTGCCGGGGCGACCGTGTTCGCCGGCGCCGGTGTGGTGCTGGGCGGCTACATGATCGGCCCCCGGGTGCTGGTGGCGGCTGGGCTGCTGCTGTGCGCGGTCGGTCTGCTGCTGGCGCTGATCGGTCTGTATGCGGAGTCCGGTGGCGGCGCTGGCGGAGTGTTGCAGGCCGCGATCGGTGGGCTGGATTTGGTGGTGCGTCTCGGGTCCAACCTGGTCTCGTTCGCCCGGCTGGCAGCGTTCGGGATGACTCACGCCGCGCTTGGCTGGGTGGTGTGGCGCGGGACGACGGCACTGTGGGCGCACAGTTGGATCGGCGCGGCGGGGGCGGTGGTGCTGTTCGTTGTGGGCAACGCGGTGGCGTTCGCGCTGGAGGCGTTGGTGGCAGGCGTGCAGGCGCTGCGGCTGGAATTCTATGAATTGTTTTCGCGGGTATTCATCGGTGAGGGTCGGCCGTTCCGGCCCTGGACGGTCCCGGTGGTCGAAATGGAGGCGGCATGTTGACCTGGGTTATCGCTTCACCGGCGCTGATCACCGGATTCGCGGTCAGCTTGATGCTCTTGCGTCGCCGGGGCCGGCTGGCGGTGCGGCTGTTCTGGGCGGTCAATGCGGTGGTGGCGGTGGCGGCGCTGGTGGTGCTGGTGCAGGCGTTGACTGCTGGGCCGGCGGTAGCGGAAACGGCCGCGGCGGCTGGGCCGGGTAGCGCGAGCAGCAACTGGGCGGCGTTACTGGGCGCGGCGATCGCGGTCGCGGGGTCGTCGATCGGCGCGGCGATCGCTGTGGCGTATACCGGTGCGGCGGCGCTGGCGGCGCTGAGCGAGCGGCCAGAGTTGTTCGGCCGGGCGATGGTGATCGTCGGGTTGGCCGAGGGCATCGCCATCTACGGGCTGGTCGTGGCGGTCATCTTGATCCAGCGGGCGTGACGTGGGAGCCGTCGTCCTGATCGGGGAGCCGGCGTTAGTGGCCGGTTATGCGATGGCGGGCGCGACCACAATGCCTGCCCAGGGCCCGGACGAGGTGCGCCGGGCATGGGAAGGTCTGCCGTCCGGCACAACGCTGGTCATCCTGACCGCGGCGGCCGCTGACGCGTTGGGCGGCCGATTGAGCGAGGGCGACCCGCTGACCGCGGTGATGCCCGCATGAGCGCGCTGAATACCGAGAAGGCGATGGCCGCGCTGCAGCCGGTGCGACGGCACCTGCTGGAGTGCGCTCGGGCTGACGCCGAGCGCGAAATCGCCGAAGCGGAGCAGGAAGCCGAGCGCGTTCTCGCTGCGGCCCGTGACCAGGCCGCACAGCTGGCCGAAACGGCCCGGGCCGCAGGGCGGGACGCGGCGGAAGCGGTGAGCGCCCAGCGACGCGCGGCGCTGCAGCGGGAGCTGCGCGGTGCGGTGCTCGCGGCCCGGTGCGACATTTACCAGCGGTGGTGTCGGCGCAGCACCGAGGCGGTGCTGCGGCTGCGTGACGACCCCGCTTACCCGCATTGGGCTGCCGCCCTGCGGGCCGCCGCGCAGGCGACGCTGGGCGCCGACGCGCAGCTCAATGAGCACCCAACCGGCGGTGTGGTGGGCGAGGCCGGTCAGCGGTGCATCGACCTGAGCCTGGCCGGCATTGCCGCGCGGGTGCTCGACGACACCACTGCCCAGCTGGACGAGCCGTGGTCGTAGGCGATACGGCCCGGGTGGTGCGGGTGTCGGGGCCGTTGGTGGAAATCGACGTCGCGGCCCCGCTGGCGATGCATGAGCTGGTGACGCTGGGCAGCGAGCGAATCCCCGGGGAGGTGGTCGCGATCCGCGGTGCGCAGGTGACCGTGCAGGCCTACGAGTACACCGGCGGCCTGGGGCCCGGCGCCGACGTCGTGGCGCTGGGCCGCCCATTGTCGGCGTCGCTGGGACCCGGGCTGCTGGGCGGGGTGTTCGACGGGTTGCTGCGCCCGCTGCACACCGCGCCGACCTGGTTGGCGCCCGGCCATGACAGTGAAATCGACCACTCGACATGGCATTTCGAACCGAGAGCGACTATCGGCGCCGATCTGGCGCCCGGTACCGTGCTTGGCGTGGTGCCCGGCGCCGGATCGGTGCCGCACCGTGTGCAGGTTCCCGCCGGGATGTCGGGCAGGCTGGATTGGATCGCCGCGGCTGGTGATTATCCCGCCGATGAGGCGGTCGCCAGAGTTGGCGGACAGCCGATGCCCATCGCGGCCCGGTGGCCGGTGCGGCGGGCGCGACCGTATCGCCGTCGACGCGACGACGTCGTCGCGCTGACCACCGGCCAGCGCGTGGTCGACTTGCTGTTCCCGATCGCCCGGGGCAGCACCGCCGCAGTGCCAGGCGGTTTCGGCACCGGCAAAACGGTGCTGCTGCAACAGATCGCAAAGTGGTGCGACGCCGACGTCATCGTTTATGTCGGCTGCGGCGAGCGCGGCAACGAGATGGCCGAGATCGTGGCCGACATGCGCGAGTTGAGCGATCCGCGCACCGGGGGAGGCTGGTGGACCGCACCGTGATCATCGCCAACACATCGAACATGCCGATGATGGCCCGGGAGGCCTGCATCTACACCGGTGTCACAGTCGCGGAGTACTACCGCGACATGGGTTATCACGTGGTGGTGATCGCCGACTCGACGTCCCGGTGGGCAGAAGCATTGCGCGAGTTCGGATCTCGGCTGGGTGAGCTGCCTGCCGAGGAGGGCTATCCGGCCAACCTGTCCTCCGAACTTGCGGCCTTCTACGAGCGAGCCGGCTACGTCGACACCCTCGGCGGGGATACCGGCTCGGTGACGGTGTTGGGAGCGGTGTCGCCGCCGGGTGGGGACTTGTCCGAGCCGGTCACCGTCCAGACTGAGCGGTTCGTGCGCTGCCGGTGGTCCCTGGACCGGGACTTGGCCTACTCGCGTCATTACCCTGCGGTGTCGTGGTCGGCGTCGTTTTCCCGTGACGCCGAAGCGCTTGGCACCGCCCGCGTTGTCACTGGCGACCCTGGCTGGCCTGTCCGCCGCGCTCGGGTACTTGATCTGCTGACCGAATCCGATCGTCTGGCCGCGCTGACCGAGCTCATCGGCGTGACAGCGCTTCCGGACAACGAGCGGATGGTGCTGGTGGCCGGGCGACTGCTACGCGAGGCCGTACTCGCACAGAATGCCCAAAACCCCAACGACGCGCACTGCGGGTCCGAGAAGACCGCGGCGCTCGCCGAGGCAGTGCTGGCGGTAATCGACACCTGCCGTGAGCTGGTCGCCGGGGGTGTGGCAGTGCAGCTGATCGAGGAGACCGACTTCGGCAAGCTGATCCGCGCCCGCGACGACGGCGGACCCGACGATACCGCGCTGGCGGCGCAACGACGCAACGAGATCATCGAGACGCTGCGCGGGCTCCCGCGATGAGCCGTCCGTGGGAGCGGTGGGTGGAATACCGCGGTGTGCGTGAGTTGCGCGGTCCGCTGGCCGTGGTTGGCGGTGTCGCGGGTGTGGGGTGGGACGAGTATGTGGTCATCACGCTGGCCGACGGGTCGGTGCGGCACGGGCTGGTGCTCGACGTGAACCGCGACGTGGCGCTCGTGCAGGTGATGGAAGGCACGTCGGGGATGGACCCGGCAGGGGCTGCATACCGGTTCAGCGGCGAGCCGCTGCGCATCCCGGTGGGAACCGCCTGGTTGGGCCGCACCTGTAACGGCCGCGGCGAGCCGATCGATGGCGGCCCGCCGGTAACCGGAGCGCAGCGGGTGTCGGTCAACGGTGACCCGCTCAACCCGACGCAACGTGACGCTCCCTCGGAGCCGGTGCTGACCGGTGTGTCGGTGATCGACGCGCTGACCACCCTGGTGCGGGGACAGAAGCTGCCGGTGTTCTCGCTGCCCGGGCTCCCGCACCTGCGCCTGGCATGTCAGATCGCTGCGCAGGCCAGTGCTGGCGGCGAGCCCTTCAGCGTGGTGTTCGCCGGCATCGGGCTTACTCACGCGGATATGGCCTATGCCCGCAACGTGCTCGAATCACGAGCCGCAGCAGGGGAGTTGGTGTTGCTGCTGAACGCCGCCGACGACCCGGTCATCGAGCGGATCCTCACCCCGCGCCTGGCGCTGACCATCGCCGAGCATCTCGCATTCGACACGGCGCGGCAAGTGTTGGTGGTCATGACCGACATGACCAGCTACGCCGAGGCGCTGCGTCAAATCTCGGCAGCCCGCGGTGAGATGCCGGCGCGGCGAGCCTATCCGGGGTATCTCTACAGTGACCTGGCCTCGCTGTACGAGCGGTGCGGCAAAATCGTCGGACAGTCCGGCTCGGTGACGGTGTTGCCGGTGTTGACGATGCCCGGCGGCGACATCACCCACCCGGTGCCGGACCTGACCGGCTACATCACCGAAGGGCAGATCATCTTCTCCGCACAGATGCATCTGCACAACATCTACCCGCCAGTGGACGCCTTGTCGTCGCTGTCGCGGCTGATGCGCCGCGGCGCGGGAGCTGGCCGCACCCGCGACGATCACCTGCCGGTGGCGGCACAGCTGCTCGCGTCGTTGGCCCACGCACGGCAGGTAAGCGCTCTGGCCGAGCTGATCGGGCCTGACGCCCTCACTGCCACCGACCGCAGCTATCTGCTGTTCGAGGACGATTTTGCTGCGAAGTTGATCAACCAACGTCCCGACGCCGCAAGACCTTTCGATGAAACCCTCGACAGGGCGTGGGAGGTACTCGCGCGGTTGCCGCGCAGTGAACTGTCGATGCTGCCCTCCGGCCTGCTTGAGGCACACCGGCCCGACATTGTGCAGGAGGCGTGATGGCGCCGTTGTCGCGTCCCTCGGGGCGGATGGGCCGAATGTGGGTACTGAACCGGCTCGACCTTGCCGAGCGTGGGGTGATGCTGCTCGAGCAGAAGCTGCACTTGCTGACCGCGTTGCAAGAAGAGCTGCAGCGCAAGGCCGAACAAAGCCGCCACGACTGGCAGCAGGCGTGCCGCGAGGCCGACATGTGGGGGCTGCGCGCGGTGCTGCTGGGCGGCCAAAACGCGATCGAGCTGGCCGTGACCACCGCGCCGGCGTCGGTCACCGTGCGGTGGGCCGTCACCGCCGGGGTGCGCTACCCCGACGTCGCCGTCTGCGTATTGCCGCCCGAAAACGATCCGGCCGTCATCTACCCGACCTCGGCGTCTGTGCAGGCGGCGCGCGCGTATCGTGCAGCCGTTGTTGCCGCGGCCAAATGCGCTGCGGCGCAATCGTCTTTCCGAACCGTCGAGCAAGAGGTTCGCACCACCCGGCTGCGGGTACGCGCCCTGAGCCGACACTGGCTACCACAGCTACAACAGGAGTTGGCCCGCATCGAGTTAGAGCTGGAAGAGGAAGATCGCGACGAGGCGATCCGGGTGCGACTCGTCGGCCGTCAGCGCGACGTAGAGCCCTGACAGGCGCAGCCGCACTGGTGAAGGGTCCGAGAATCCGATCAGGGCCATGGCGAAGGGCATTGCCGGCCGGCAATCTTGTACGGTGGCCGGCGGCGCGGATCCATGGTTCTGAGACCCTAAGGTATGACCGTTCGTGGTAGAGCCGATCCGGTCAAGACCCGCGAGGCGGTCCGGGTCGTCGAAGGCTGGTTGCGTGACGACACCCGTCCGGTTCCGGACCGGGCGGATCTGGCGGCGGCGGTTCGGCTCACCGCGCGGACCTTGGCCGCGCAGGCGCCCGGCGCCAACGTCGAGGTCCGCATTCCGCCTTTCGTAGCGGTGCAGTGTGTTTCCGGGCCGAGGCATACCCGGGGCACACCGCCCAACGTCGTCGAGACCGATCCACGAACGTGGCTGCTGCTGGCCACCGGATTGCTGCGAATGACCGACGCCAGTGCCACCGGGGCGCTGCAGCTGTCCGGCTCGCGAGCCGGTGAGATCCAGACCTGGCTACCGATCGTGCGGTTGGCCGGCTAGGCCAGCGGTGCAAGCCCGGAACGCACCAGATCGACACTGGCGGCAACGATTTCACCCAGGTCGCCGGTACAGCCGTCGTCGCCCCACTTCTGCACCGCCACCACCAGAGCTGCCGCCAGGGTGGCGCCCGCGACCTCGGCGACGAGGTCGACGTCGGGAACTCCGGCGTAGCGGGTCTTGACGAAGTCGGTCAGCACTTCGGCGAACGACGACTGCACCACCCGTAGATGCGCGGCGATGCGGTCGGCGGAAATCAACGACGAACGGGCAATCGCGGCCTGGCGAACCACCTCCACGTCGTGCGGAAAGCTCTCGACACTGGCCAACACGGCATCGAACAGCGACTCCGAAGCGGGTCGCTGCGCCAACGCCTCGGCCAGCCATTCCAGATGGGTGTCGTAGTCCTGGAACAGGACCGCTTCCTTGCTGGGAAAGTGCCGGAAGAAAGTCCGCTCGGTGACGCCGGCCTCGGCGGCCAGCTGCGTCACCGTCACATTGGCAAAGCCCTTGCTGGCGAACTGCGCCAGCGCGACCCGGCGCAACGCCTCGTGCGTCGATCGCCGGCGCAGCTCATGAAGGTTGGTCGGCTCCGTCATCGCGCCAGATGTATCGCGAACCGAATACGTCAGTACTGACATCTTCCTATTATGTCAGTACTGACATATTCTGTTCCGGCGGAAGCTCATGACTGACTATGACGCGATCGTTGTCGGCGCCGGGCACAACGGTCTGACGGCGGCGGCCATCCTGCAGGGTGCGGGCCTGCGCACGTTGTGTCTGGAGGCCAACACCTACAGCGGCGGAATGGCCGCGACGGTCGAGCTCATCGACGGATTCCGCTACGAGATCGCGGGATCGGTGCAGTTTCCCACCGCCCGCCCAGATCACCAAAGAGCTTGGCTTGGACGCTCTTCCGACCGTCGACGCCGAGGTGATGTCGGTCAATATCGGCGAGTCCGGTGAGGAGCCGATGATCTTCTACCGCGATCCGATGCAGCTGATGACGCATCTCGGCGAGAAACACGGCGCCGACGCGATCACGGGCATGGCCGAGTTGATCGCCTGGAGCCAGGGGCCGGCGAAAGCGCTGGGCCGATTCGACGTGCGCACACCACCGAAGACGCTCGACGAGATGTATGCCTGCGCGGCCAACGAAGCCGAACGCACGGCCATCCATCAGATGCTGTTCGGTTCGGCGATGGACGCCATCGACCGTTACCTGCCGGACAAAGAAAAGCACGCAATCATGCGCGGGATGCTGGCGTTTCTGGCCGTCAATTCCACCTATCGCGGCCCGTACACCCCCGGCAGTGCCACCTGCCTGGCCTTTGCGCTGGCGGTGCCCGACGACAGCACCGCGATGATGACCAAGCTCGCCGGCGGTATCGGAGCGCTGACCGAACACCTGCATGACCTCTTCGTCTCCCGCGGCGGCGAGATCCGCTTCCGGACCAAAGCCGAGAAGATCCTCGTGGAAAACGACCGCGTCACCGGCGTGCGACTCCGCGACGGGTCCACGATCAGCGCGCCCGTGGTGGTGTCCAACCTCGCGCCCGATCTCACTCTCACCGACCTGGTCGGCGCCGAGCACCTGCCCGCGGACTTGATCGCCCGGCTGAGCGGGCGCGACCATCGCGCGGCATTCGTCCAGATACATTTCGCTCTCGACGGCCTGCCGCGAGTTCGCGCCGCCCTACGAGCTGCTCAACGAACCCGGCATGCAGCAGTCCATCGGGATCTTCGGCTCACCCGAGGAACAGCAACGCCAGTGGGAGATGTGTACTCGCGGCTTGGTGCCCGACAATCCATCGCTAGGTATGCAGATACCGTCCTGCATGGACCCCGGCCTGGCGCCGCCCGGGCAAGCACGCCGCGAGCGCATACGCCTACGCGTTCCCCGTCGAAGCCAGCCGCGACCAGCACGGGCGCCTGAAAAACGAGATGGCGCAACGGGTTATCGACAAGATCACCCGCTATGCGCCCAACTTCCGCGACATCGTCATCCGGCATATCACGTTCGCGCCGTATCACATGCAGACGATGTTCGGCGCCCCGTCCGGCGATTTCTGCCACGGCCTGCTGCATCCGGACCTGATGGGACCAAACCGGCCCGGGCCCAAGGGTTTCATCGACCTGCCGATCCCGGTCGACGGGCTGTACCTGGCAAGCGCCGGGTGTCACGGCGGCCCGGGCATCACCTTCACCCCGGCTACAACGCCGCCTACCAAGTGCTCGACGATCTGGCGTCTCCGTCGGGCCCGGCAGTGCACTTGTGACATATGTGACTGCTGACACCCAGTGGGAATGCAAAGGCCAGGAAAACCGGTTGTGAAGTGACGCAACACGCTCCACCGATTCGGTCACATGACCCGCCGTTTCCGTAGACTGCATTACGTCACCACCCGCCCCCAAGGGAGCCGCCCACCGTGACCAGCCAGCAGCCACTGCCCGCGGAAAACCAGAAAACCCGCCCGGCGAAGAATGCGGCGTATTCGGCGTATGGGCCCCCGGCGAAGAAGTCGCCAAGCTCACCTACTACGGGCTGTATGCGCTGCAGCACCGAGGCCAGGAGGCGGCCGGCATCGCCGTCGCGGACGGATCCCAGGTGCTGGTGTTCAAGGACCTCGGTCTGGTCAGCCAGGTTTTCGACGAGCAGACATTGGCGGCCATGGAGGGCCACGTCGCCATCGGGCACTGCCGATACTCCACCACCGGCCAAACCACTTGGGAGAACGCGCAGCCGGTGTTCCGCAACACCGCGGCCGGCACCGGAGTGGCATTGGGGCACAACGGAAATCTGGTGAACAGCGCCGAGCTGGTCGCCCGTGCCCGCGCGGCCGGACTGATCAACACCAGGGTTCCCGGCGCGGCCACCACCGACTCCGACATGCTCGGCGCGCTGCTGGCCCACGGCGCGGCCGACACCAGCCTGGAACAGGCGGCGCTGGAACTGCTCCCGACCGTGCGTGGCGCGTTCTGTCTGACGTTCATGGACGAGAACACCCTGTACGCCGCCCGCGACCCGTTCGGCGTGCGGCCGCTGTCCCTGGGACGGCTGGACCGCGGCTGGGTGGTGGCCTCCGAAACCGCCGCACTGGACATCGTCGGCGCCTCGTTCGTCCGCGACATCGAGCCGGGCGAACTGCTGGCGATCGACGCCGACGGCGTGCGGTCGACCCGCTTCGCCAATCCCGAGCCCAAGGGCTGCATCTTCGAGTACGTCTACCTGGCCCGACCGGACAGCACCATCGCCGGCCGGTCGGTGCACGGCGCCCGGCTCGAGATCGGCCGCCGGCTGGCCCGCGAATGCCCGATCGATGCCGACCTGGTGATCGGCGTGCCGGAGTCCGGCACTCCCGCCGCGGTCGGCTACGCGCAGGAGTCCGGCATCCCCTACGGGCAGGGCCTGATGAAGAACGCCTACGTCGGGCCGCACCTTCATTCAGCCGTCGCAAACCATCCGCCAGCTCGGAATCCGGCTCAAGCTCAACCCGCTCAAGGAGGTCATCCGCGGCAAGCGGCTGATCGTCGTCGACGACTCGATCGTGCGGGGCAACACCCAGCGCGCTCTGGTCAGGATGCTGCGCGAGGCCGGTGCCGTCGAGGTGCATGTGCGGATCGCCTCGCCGCCGGTGAAATGGCCGTGCTTCTACGGCATCGACTTTCCCTCGCCGGCCGAGCTGATCGCCAACGCCGTCGAGGACGAAGACGAGATGCTCGAAGCCGTGCGGCATGCCATCAACGCCGACACGCTCGGATACATCTCGCTGCGGGGCCTGATCGCCGCGACCGAGCAGCCCACCTCGCGGCTCTGCTCGGCCTGCTTCGACGGCAAATATCCGATCGAACTGCCCAGCGAGACTGCACTGGGCAAAAACGTCATCGAGCACATGCTTGCCACCACCGCGCGGGGAGCCGCCCAGGCCGACATCTCGGCCCGCGACATCTCCCCGGAGGCGGAGCAGGCCGCCGTGCTACGGCATCCCTAAGTCATCCCTAACTCAGCGGACAGGTGGCCGATACCGGTGTTCGGCGCTGACCGGTAGCCTTTATCGACGATGGCCGACCTCACAAAAAAGTCCGGAAAAGAACCGGCCGCCCCGGGCGTCACCTATGCGTCGGCCGGCGTCGATATCGAAGCCGGGGACCGCGCCGTCGAACTGTTCAAGCCGCTGGCGTCCAAAGCCACCAGGCCCGAGGTACGCAGCAAGCTTGGCGGATTCGCCGGATTGTTCGCGCTGCGTAGCGATTACCGCGAACCGTTGCTCGCGGCATCCAGCGACGGGGTGGGCACCAAGCTGGCGGTCGCGCAGGCGATGGACAAGCACGACACGGTCGGCCTGGACCTGGTGGCGATGGTGGTCGACGATTTGGTGGTCTGCGGTGCCGAGCCGCTGTTCCTGCTGGACTACATCGCCTTGGGCCGGATCGTGCCGGAGCGGCTCAACGCCATCGTCGGCGGCATCGCCGAAGGGTGCATGCGTGCGGGCTGTGCGCTACTCGGCGGCGAAACCGCTGAGCATCCCGGGCTGATCGAACCGGACCATTACGACATTTCCGCCACCGGCGTCGGCGTGGTCGAAGCCGACGATGTGCTGGGGCCCGACCGGGTCAAGCCGGGCGACGTCATCATCGCGATGGGGTCATCGGGTCTGCACTCCAACGGCTACTCGCTGGCCCGCAAGGTCCTGCTGGAGATCGACCGGGGAAACCTGGCCGGTTACGTCGAGGAGTTCGGCCGCACACTGGGCGAAGAATTGCTCGAGCCGACCATCATCTACGCCAAAGACTGCCTCGCGCTGGCCGCCGAAACCCAGGTCCGGACGTTCTGCCACGTGACCGGCGGCGGGTTGGCGGGCAACCTGGAACGCGTCATCCCCAACGGGCTGGTCGCGGAGGTCGACCGCGGCACCTGGACGCCGGCGCCGGTCTTCGCGATGATCGCCCAGCGCGGCCGCGTCTCGCGCGCCGAGATGGAGAAGACCTTCAACATGGGCGTCGGCATGATCGCCGTCGTCGCACCGGAGGACACCGACCGGGCCCTGGCGATTTTGACCGCCCGGCATTTGGACTGCTGGGTGATCGGCGCGATCAACAAGGGCGGAAAAGAAAGCCCACGAGCCAAGCTCGTCGGGCAGCATCCGCGGTTCTAGAAATCAGCTTGAGTCGATAGCGAAGCCGGTCAATGCGGGCCGGAAATGGCCGCGAGCGGCGCCGGAAAATTCAGATGTCAGCGGCGCCAGTCGTCGTCAGCGACTCCAGGGGTCTTCGCCGTTCGCCTGGTCGGCGTCGTCATCGCCCGACCCGGACAGCTCGCGCTGAAGGCGGTCGAAATCCGTCTGCGGTGAGCTGTATTTAAGTTCTCGAGCAACCTTGGTCTGCTTCGCCTTAGCCCGGCCGCGGCCCATGGGGGAACCCCCTCGCGCAATAACGGAGCGGCCCAACAAGTAGGCGGCTCCGATCTTTTGTCTTTATTGTCCTGCCGACAGCTTACCGTGCCCGATGGCTGTGTGCTGTTGCGCCCCGCACCCTGTGCAGGACACCGTGAACGGTCATCGCAGCCGTTCCCCGCAGCCGCTCGACGGCCACCCGTCCGGCGCCGGGCCCGTCGAGCTGGCGGCAGCGAGTCGGGGTCGATCACCGCGGGCACCTCCGCGTCGCCGCCGGTGCTGAGCGCGGTGTCGGCCGGTATCCCCCGCTTGAGAAGCGCGAGCGCCACCGGGCCGAGATCGACGTGTTCGACCACGGTTCCCAGCCGGCCCACCACGCGACCGTCGGCCAGCACCGCATCGCCGGTGACGGGCCGGTCCGCCGACCCGTCCAGATGCAACAACACCAGCATGCGGGGCGGTTTGCCCAGGTTGTGCACCCGCGCGACGGTCTCCTGTCCGCGGTAGCAGCCTTTGTCGAGGTGGACGGCGCCCAGTCCCGGACCGCCGATCCAACCCACTTCGTGCGGGATCGTGCGTTCGTCGGTGTCGACGCCGAGCCGTGGGCGCACGGCCGCCACCCGGTGGGCTTCGTAGGCCCACACACCGGCTGGCCGCAGCCCGGCCTGCGCCAAACGCCGTTGCAAGTCGGCGCAATCGCGTCGGTCGACCAGCACGTCCAGCTCGAGCTGGCCCGCTCGCGCTCCGATCATCCGACGTACGAAGCCGCCTCCGGTCATCGGCACTGCGGTCATCTCGGCGGGCAATGCGTGCAGGCCCAACGCCTCGAGCACGGTGGGCTCACCGAGCTTCGGCCCCAGCAGCGACAGGACGGCCAGGTCGGCGGGGGCAGGAGCCACATCCGACCAGAACACCATCTTGCGCAGGTACTCCAACAGCGGCTCGGCGCGCCATGGCTCGGTGTCGAGGTAGGTGACGCCGCCGAGCTCGGTTTGGATCCAGTGGTCTTCGACCCGGCCCTGGCCGTCCAGGCTGAGGTTTTGCGTGCTCGCGCCTTCGGGGAGTTCGCTGACGTGCTGCGTTGAGATGCTGTTCAGCCAGGTCTGCCGGTCGGCACCGGTCAATGTCAGCACACCCCGATGCGAGCGATCGACCAGCACCGCGCCGGTTTCGGCTGCACGTTGTTCGCCCAGCGGGTCGCCGTAATGCCAGATCGCGCCGGCGTCGGGGCCGGTTTCGGGGGCGGGAACAGCGGACACACACCAACTCTACGGGCCCACGGCGTTAGGCTTCTGGTCCATGACAGGCCACCCGGGCGTGGTCGTCACTCTCGATGGCGAGGTACATCCGCCGGGGACGCCTTTGCTGTTCGCCGACGACCTCGCCGCGGTACGTGGTGACGGCGTCTTCGAGACGTTGCTGGTGCGTGACGGCGGCGCGTGTCTGGTTGAGGCGCACCTGGGTCGGCTGAGCCACTCGGCCAAACTGCTGGACCTGCCGGAGCCGGACCTGGCGGGCTGGCGGCACGCGATCGACCTGGCGACCCGACAGTGGGCGGCGGACACCGCCGACGAGGGTGCGATGCGCTTGGTCTACAGCCGCGGCCGGGAACGCGGTTCGGCGCCGACCGCCTACGTGACGGTGAATCCGATCGCCGACCGGATCGCCGCCGCCCGCCGCGACGGGGTGGCCGCGGTGACGTTGCCGCGCGAGCTGCCCGCGACGGGCGTCGAAGCGATGCCGTGGCTGCTGGCCGGCGCCAAGACACTGTCGTACGCGATCAACATGGCCGCCTTGCGCCACGCCGCCCGGCAGGACGCCGGCGACGTCATTTTCGTCAGCTCGGACGGCTACGTTCTGGAAGGCCCCCGTTCGACGGTGGTGATCGCCGTCGACGGCGGCGCCGGCGAGAACCCGTGCCTGCTGACTCCGCCGCCGTGGTACCCGATCCTGCGCGGTACCACCCAGCAGGCGCTGTTCGGCGTGGCCCGCGCCAAGGGCTACGACTGCGACTACCGCGCTCTGCGTGTGGCTGATCTATTTGCAGCGCAAGGTATTTGGCTGGTATCGAGCATGACTTTGGCGGCGCGGGTCCACACCCTCGACGGCCGGATACTGCCGCGGGCCCCGATGGCGATGGAATTCGCTGAGCTGGTCGATGCGGCCATCGTCAGCGATCGCTGAAATCGGTTGTCGGCGCGGCGCTGAGCGAGTACGGTCGGCCGTACACAGGGAAGGAGGTGGTCCGCGAAATTGATAGCTTTATGGACTTGTGAGGTGGCTGCCCGCTAGCTGTACCGGGCTTCCAAAAGTCGAGGAATCACCCGCGCGCGCTGGCGAATTCCCCGCAGCCACCCAGCCCCCGAGCCTCCGGTCTGTCCAACCAGGAACTATGGCTCGGGGGCTGCCCATTTCCAGGCGTCCGGCCTGAGACTCCAAACTCTCTCTGCGGCAGCCTGATCCGTGAACGCTATGGCGTCACCTTCACGGCCATCTGATCGGCGATCTGGCTGCCTTCGTTGGCGAGGGTTTGGCCACATGCATGCACGTCGATGACCACACGGGACACCGCGCTCAGTACATGCTGACAGACGTGACCGTCAGCGCCTGCCTCCGTGCGCCGCTGCACAATCCTCGGCGGAGCGCCGTTGAGTTCCCCGAAGTTCCACGGGGTTGTCTGATTACCCTCGGTCACCGTCACGGTTTGGCCGGCGCACGCCTTCCACTCACCCGCGGACCTCCTGACGAACGCGTGCGCGCTTTCGGTGGAGGGAAACTCCACCGCGGCTTGATAAACCCGGTGGGGAGGGTTGGTCGAGTGCAACCCCTGGCCACGCACCGCAGTGAAGCCGCTCCCCTGATATGTCGCAGCCTGGATGGCTTCGAATGCGCCGAGGCAGCTCAAGTTCGACACCATTCCAGGTGAGGTGAGCATCTGCTCGGCCTGATTGGCGGGCGCCATGCTTGCACCCATGATGGTGTTGAGGTCGGCGACACTCAGCAGAATCGAGCTCAGGTCGACGGCGGATGGACCGGCCGGTGCCGATGATGGCTTGGGGCCCGACTGCTTGGTGAAGAACACCATAGCCGCCACGATTGCCATCACCACAACCAACGCCGCACCGCCCGCGATCAGCAGCCGATTGCGAGACGGTGGCTCGGTGTCCGCGCCGCCTGCAACCGATGTGACACTGTGACCGCGCCGGTACCCGCGGCTGCGGCCCGGTGGACGGCGTGGGCTGCGCAGTGACTGCGGCCGCCGAACGCGCCGCCACCGGCGGCGCAGACGGAGTAGCCCGGGCGACCGGGTGCTCGTGCTGTGGCCGCGGAGTTGGGGGCGTTTTGTCGGAAGCCGCCGCGGACTTCGTGTCGACGGATGTCAGTAGGTTGTCGATTTCGGTTCGGGTGCGGTAGGTGACGTCGCTTCGGTCGCGCAGCATGCGTAGCAGGCGGGCGATGTCGTTGCGCGCAGTCGGGTCGTCGCCGTCTTCTTCGAGTCCGGATTTGAGTTCGGTTAGCAGGTGGGTTTGTTGGCGGGGGTCGAGGTCTTGTTCGGCCAGGGTGGAGCTCAGCCGCATCAGGTAGGCAAACGGCACCGGTGGTTCGTCGGGCAGCGGTGAGGGCAGTGGGTGCTGTTGGGCGGCTAGCGCGTGCACCGCGCTGATGAGTTGGATGCCGGTGTCCACGCTGGGGTTTTGGTAGTCGATAACCTGAAGTGAGGCAAGGGGATTGGCGCGCATGCTGTCGACGGGGCCGATCCGGACGGGCAGGATCGGTCGCTGCAGGGCTTTGGCATAGCGCCATTCGGCCTGACAGGGCTTGGACTCCAGCGAGTGGTTGGACAGGGCGACGATGAAGACCTCGCACGAGCGGATCTGTTCGAGGATCTCGTTCCACCAGGCTTCGCCGCCGCCGAGGTCTTCATCGAACCAAACTTGTTGGCGTGCACGCCTTAGCGCAGTCGTCAGCGGCTCGATGGCCGACCTGTCTTGACTCGAGTAGCTGACAAAGAGCCCCATAGCACTCTCCCCTCGGGCACGGGGGCGAACAGGCACGCTGAAATGCGACGATAACGCATCGTCGCGCCGGCCGGGCCGCATTCGGGCTGCGACGGTGGCACCGCGTCGGCCGTCGTTATTGCCTCACCTTGGCGGCCATCTGATCGGCGATCCGGCTGCCTTCGTCGGCGATTTGCGCTCCGCATGCCACGACGTCGATGACCGTCTTGGACACCGCGCTGAGCGCGTGCTGGCAGGTGCGCGCGCCGGAGGCCTGGGTGTGTACCTGCGTAATCTTCGGAGGGGCCCCGGCAAGGTTCGCGAAGTTCCAATGAAAGATTTTGCTGTTCGGCATGGTCACCGTCAGGGTTGGGCCGACGCAAGCCTGCCATTTGTCCGCAGAGGTTCTCACGAACGCGTGGGCTTGTTCGACGGATGAAAAGCTCACCGCGGCTTCGTAGACAAAGTGGGGAGGGTCCTCGGCGTTCAACGCCTGGCCACGCACAGTGGTAGAGCCACTGCCCTGATATGTCGCAGCCTGGATGGCTGAGAGGGCGCCGAGACAGTCCGGGTTCGACAGCGTTGCCGGGGACAGCAGCATCTGCTCCGTTTGATTGGTGGGCTGCATGTTCGAGGCGCCCATGACGGCGTTGATATCTGCGCCGCTGAGCAGAATCGACTCCAGATTCGCCGATGGAGTGGGTGCGACAGCGGGGATGGTCGGTTTCGATGACGGCGTGGAGGTCGGCCGCTGAGTGAAGAACACCACCGCCGCCAAGATTGCGACAACCACCGCCAGTCCGGCACCGCCCGCGATCAGCAATCGCCCGCGGGACGCCCCACCGTGATGCGACGCGGGCAGGCTTGGTCCGGTCGAAGGCAGCGGCAGATGGCTTGGCGCCGGCGACGGCCCCGGGTGGAGCCGCTGCTCGTCCCGTCGACGCTGCTCGGACTGCCTGGCCGGCTGGTTGGTCGGGTGGTGTGGGCGATGCTGCCGCGGTCGGGGACTTCGTGTCGACGGATGTCAGCAGGTCATCGATCTCGGTTCGGGTGCGGTAGGTGACGTCGCTTCGGTCGCGCAGCATGCGTAGCAGGCGGGCGATGTCGTTGCGCGCAGTCGGGTCGTCGCCGTCTTCTTCGAGTCCGGATTTGAGTTCGGTTAGCAGGTGGGTTTGTTGGCGGGGGTCGAGGTCTTGTTCGGCCAGGGTGGAGCTCAGCCGCATCAGGTAGGCAAACGGCACCGGTGGTTCGTCGGGCAGCGGTGAGGGCAGTGGGTGCTGTTGGGCGGCTAGCGCGTGCACCGCGCTGATGAGTTGGATGCCGGTGTCCACGCTGGGGTTTTGGTAGTCGATAACCTGAAGTGAGGCAAGGGGATTGGCGCGCATGCTGTCGACGGGGCCGATCCGGACGGGCAGGATCGGTCGCTGCAGGGCTTTGGCATAGCGCCATTCGGCCTGACAGGGCTTGGACTCCAGCGAGTGGTTGGACAGGGCGACGATGAAGACCTCGCACGAGCGGATCTGTTCGAGGATCTCGTTCCACCAGGCTTCGCCGCCGCCGAGGTTTTCATCGAACCAAACTTGTTGGCGTGCACGCCTTAGCGCAGTCGTCAGCGGCTCGATGGCCGACCTGTCTTGACTCGAGTAGCTGACAAAGAGCCCCATAGCACTCTCCCCTCGGGCACGGGGGCGAACAGGCACGCTGAAATGCGACGATAACCCACCGCTGGTGCTGCCGGACAGCATTCCGTCGCAGCTGCTGACCCGTGCTAGCCGGCGAACCGGGAGAGCCGGGCCGACAGGTGCGGTACCAACCCCCCGTCGGCGTCCACCCGTTCTTCCACGTAGGCCAGATCGCCACCCTCGACGATGCCGTAGAGCCGCTTGGCGCCGCCGACCAGCACTCCTGAGCGGCTGCGGGCCAGGGCGTCGGTGACCAATTCCCACGACGATTGGTTGAGCGGCCGCCCGTAGAAGAGCTCGACGTAACCAGCGGAGTGCGCCAGCAGCAACTCGATGGCCTGTGACTCAGTCTGGTCGTGCGGATCTGTGACGAAGCGCCAATAGCCGGTTTCGCGCAAGTCCGGTCCGTGGTAGTCACCCGAAGCGGTGAGCCGCCAGGACCGCGCCTCCCAGTTCAAATAGTCGCGGCCGTCATGCGAGACCACGATCTGCTGGCCGAATCGGTAGTCCCCGTCGGCGCCGCGGCCCTCTCCTTCGCCGCGCCAGACGCCGACCAGGGGAAGCAGGGCCAGCAAGGCGTCATTCAGGTTGGCGCCTTCGCGCAGGTTCGCGGTGTCGGCGGGGATGGGCAAGTCGTCGAAGACCGGGATGTTGCGGGTCGCGGTCACCTTGGCGCGTTGCGCGGCTGCCGCGACGGCACGGTCCGCGGAACCGGGCGGACGGGCCGACTCGACTGGCCTTTCCGGGCCTTCCGACTCGCTCAACCGCCTCTCCTCCGCATCGCTGCGCTCTGCCTCGTCGCCGGCGCGCGGCTCACGATTCGTCGGTGATCAGCCGATACAGCGTGTACAGCGCAAACCAGGAGATCGCCACAACAGACGCGACCAGCATGATCTCGAAGAACAAAACCACGGCATCGAGTCTAGTCGGCGACGGCGCTGCGGCTGGCCGGGAAGACCGGTCAGGCGATCTTGACGTCGACCTCGTGGATCCCCGCGCCCGACGGCGTCACCACCGCGTCGCCGTTGCCCGCCGCCGACAACGCGCGCAGCGTCCAGGATCCGGGTGCGGCGAAGAACCGGAAGTCGCCGGTGGCTGACGCGACGACCTCGGCGGTGAACTCGTCGGAGGAGTCCAGCAGCCGCACGAACGCGCCACCGACCGCCTGGCCGTCACCGTCGACGACCCTGCCGGTGATCACCGTCTCCTTTTCCAGGTCGACGCTGGCCGGCAACGTCTGTCCTTGCTTTGGTGCAGAGCACATATCAGCTTCCCAACTCGATCGGGGCGCCCACCAGGGCGCCGTATTCCGTCCAACTGCCGTCGTAGTTCTTGACGTTGTGGTGTCCGAGCAGCTCGCTCAGCACGAACCAGGTGTGCGACGACCGCTCACCGATCCGGCAATACGCGATGGTCTCCTTTGACCCGTCCAAACCAGCGTCGGCGTAGAGCTTGGCCAGGTCGTCGTCGGACTTGAACGTGCCGTCTTCGTTGGCGGCCTTACTCCACGGCACGTTGATCGCACCGGGGATATGGCCGGGCCGCTGGCTTTGTTCCTGCGGCAGATGCGCCGGCGCCAGGATCTTGCCGGAGAACTCGTCGGGGGAGCGCACGTCGACCAGGTTTTTCACGTTGATCGCGGCCAGCACCTCATCGCGGAACGCCCGGATCGTGTTGTCGGGCGCCTTGGCGGTGTACGACGTCGCGGGCCGCTGCACCGTGTCCTTCGACAACGGGCGCCCGTCGAGCTCCCACTTCTTGCGGCCACCGTCGAGCAGCTTGACGTCGTCGTGGCCGTAGAGCTTGAAGTACCAGTAGGCGTAGGCGGCGAACCAGTTGTTGTTGCCGCCGTAGAGGATCACGGTGTCGTCGTTGGCGATACCGCGGTCGCTGAGCAGCTTGGAGAACTGCTGGGCGTCGACGAAGTCACGCCGCACGGGATCTTGCAGATCGTTACGCCAGTCCAGTTTGACCGCGCCTTCGATGTGGCCGCCGTCGTAGGCGCTGGTGTCCTCGTCAACCTCGACGAAGACGACGTGGTCTGCATCGAGATTGCTCTGGGCCCAGTCGGCAGAGACCAGGACGTCGGAGCGTGCCATGGTGGGGATTCCTTTCGATTGCTGTCAACATTCGGTGTTAAGCGAAAGTGGCGTTAAGCGGGAGTTGGTCGCAAGCGCGCCACGAGCGGGTAGAGCTGGCAGCCCAGGCAGATCCCGAAAGCTGCGTTGAGAAAAGCCGCGACCAGCGCCGCACCGGTGGCGACGAGGCCGACCAGGGGCGCGCCGGCGGCGAAGCCGGTCGCACCGATCACCGCGAAGGCCAAGCCGACCAGTTGGGCGAACTTCAGCGGGGCCACCGGCTCCCGCTCGCGGACCGGTCCCAGCCGCGGGGCGACGACATTGGCGAACACCAGTCCGTAGGGATGACGGCGCGGGCCGCCGACGGCGCCGATCGCGAAGACGACGGCTTGCAGGCCCAGGATCACTGCGGCGGCCGGCGCGCTGGCCCCCGAGACGATCAAGGTGATCATCAGCACAGCGGTGGTGACCCAGGCGGCGAAGCGCGGACCGCGAACATCAACCTGGTCGGTGGTTTTGGGGCTCGACATGATGCTGCTCCTAGCTGCTCTGTGCAGGGGTATGGGGGACGCGCGCCAAGGTGTTGGTTCCTGGCTGCTCCGAGCGCGGCGCGAGAAGGCGCGGCTACTCAGCTACAACAACAACAGCAGCAGCCCGCGACGCGGCACAGATCAACTGCGCGGCGCTTGGTGAGCAGGAGCTCAATGCGGGCGGACACGTCGGACATCTTACCCAATGGCCACACGATCAAGCCAACAGCGGAGCCAGCGCCGAGCGCAGGTCATCGGCTTTCGGCACACCCGCGGCGCGGTATCGCTGTCGCCCCCCGGCGTCGAAGATGAACGTCGTCGGCAGCGACAGCACCGAAAGACGTCGCGCGGCGGCCGGATTGGCGTCCATGTCGATTTCCACATGCGCCACGTCGCCCAGGTCGGTCGCAGACCTGGTCGACCACGCGGCGCACCTGGGTGCACGGCGAACACCACGGTGCGCTGAAATGCACGACGGTCGGCCCGTCCGCGGACAGGCCCAGGTCGCTGGTGTCCACTTCGCCGGCCTCCGGGATCGGTGGCCCGGACGTGACCGGCACGCCGGGTCAGCAGCCAGCCGACGACGCCCGCCAGTGCCAGCGCTGCCACAACCGCCACGATCGCTGAAATCATGCCCGGTTAAACCCGTCGAGAGTGATGGTTAATCCTTGGTGATGCCCTCGATGATCACGTCGGAGCCGCGGGCGCCCTGGCTGGTCGGCGTCAGCCCGAACGGCAGCCTCTGATCGGGCAGCTTGCCGGCGAATGCCGCCAGCACCGCGTCGCGCTTGTCGTCGGGAACCTTCTGGTTGGCGGTGTTCGGGCCGGTCAGCACACCGGTGGGGGTGAACACCAGCGTGGTCTTGTCGTCGCCGGCCATCGAGAGGTCGACGGCGACGCTGACCCGCTTGTCGAAGTGGGCCGACTTCGGGGTGCCGGTGAACACCAGACCGCGGCTGCCGGAGATGCCGGATTCGGTGGTGCCGCCGGTGGCGTCGTTGGTGTCCTGCGGGGCGCCTCGACCATCAGGTCACGGATACCCAGGTAGCGGCCGAGGTGCAGCGAGTCGATGATGATCCGGCTCTCCAGCTTGCCGACCTGGAGCTTGGCGTCGGGCCGGATCAGCCATGACGCGTCGGTCAGGTCGATCGAGTGCATGGTGGCCTCCAGCGTGGCCTTGCCGATCACCGGACGGTCGACCGCGCCGGCCTTGATTTCCAGTTCGTTGTAGTGGTCTCGCATCGCCTGCGGGATGACCGGAAAGCCCAGGATCGCGACGAATGGGTCGAATCCCAGGTGTGCTGCATCACGCACCGTGCGGGCCAGCCGATACTCCGCGTAAATGGTGGTCGCCGAAGTCGACGCCTGCGGCTCCGACGAGCACGATCACCACCGCCAGCAGCACCGCTGCCGCACCGACCAGCACTTTGCGCATCCGCATATTGTGGCGTACCGCGCCGTCGCCACCGCGCTGGAATGGTCCACCCGGGCATTCCGCCGACCATTCCGGTCTGCATCGTCCCCGCGCTAAAGACCAGCCTTCACGCTATCGTTAAATAACCTGGCCGATAACTTCACATCTCGCACATCTCGCAAATGAATTTGGGAGACGCCTTTCCCACGACGCTGGAGGGGCTTGTTGGACCTGCTATTGCTGACCGCGGAGCCGCACCCGGACGTGGTCCTGCCGTCGTTGTCGCTGCTCGCCCACACCGTGCGCACAGCGCCGCCCGATGTCTCGTCGCTGCTGGAAGCGGGTAGCGCGGACATCCTGATCATCGACGCGCGACTCGACCTGCCTGCTGCCCGCGGCCTGTGCCGGTTGCTGGGATCGACCGGCCGCTCGATTCCGGCGGTGGTGGTGGTGAACGAGGGCGGCCTGGTGGCCGTCAACGCCGACTGGGGATCTGGACGAGATCCTGCTGCCCGGCACCGGGCCCGCCGAGATCGATGCCCGGCTGCGACTGCTCATCGGTCGGCGGGGCAGCCTGCAGGACCAGGAGAGCGTCGGCAAGATCAGCCTCGGCGAACTGGTGATCGACGAGAGCACCTACACCGCCCGGTTGCGCGGACGTCCGCTGGACCTCACCTACAAGGAATTCGAACTGCTGAAGTACCTGGCCCAGCACGCCGGCCGGGTGTTCACCCGCGCCCAGCTGCTGCACGAGGTGTGGGGATACGACTTCTTCGGTGGCACCCGCACGGTCGACGTGCACGTGCGCCGGCTGCGGGCCAAGCTCGGGCCGGAGTACGAATCGCTGATCGGCACGGTCCGCAACGTGGGTTACAAAGCGGTCCGCCCGAGCCGCGGCCGGCTGCCGAGCGGCGAGCCATCCGCCGACGACAGCGAATCCGATACAGACAGTCGCCAAGAGCCGCTGGCCGATCCGTTACGCAGCCAGTGACGTCACCGCAGTGGCGGGCGGCGCTGGCCGCGGAGGAGCAGCAGCAGATACGCGAACTCATCAGCGCGGCAGCTGAATTCGATGAAGTGGCACCCGTCGGCGAGCAAGTTCTGCGCGAGTTGGCACATCAACGCACCGAACACCTGCTGGCCACCGAACCCGATCCGGGCAGCGACGGCGAGCATGTGGTCGGCTATCTGAATCTGTCTCCGGGTCAAGACGACGAGCTCCGCGATGGCGGAGCTGGTGGTGCATCCGCAGGCCCGCCGACGCGGTATCGGCGCCGCGATGATTCGCGGCCGCATTATCCAAAACCGCTGGGCAGAATCGTTTTTGGGCGCACGGAACGCTGGAGTCAGCGCGCGCGACCGCCTCGGCATTGGGTCTGGTGCCGGTTCGCGAACTCGTTCAGATGCGCCGCTCGCTGCACGGCATCGCAGCGCCGGCCGTGCCCGACGGGGTACGCATCCGGACCTATGCCGGCGCCGCCGATGACGCCGAGTTGCTGCGGGTCAACAACGCCGCCTTCGCCACGCACCCCGAACAGGGCGGCTGGACGTGCAACCGATCTGGCCGAGCGACGCGCCGAACCGTGGTTCGACCCCGAAGGGCTGTTCCTGGCCTTCGACGAGCAGACGGACACGCTGCTCGGCTTCCATTGGACGAAAGTGCACGCGCGAGCGAGCCCGGGCTGGGCGAGGTCTATGTCGTCGGCGTCGATCCGTCGGCGCAGGGCCGCGGCCTGGGCGGCCTGCTGACGTCCGTGGGCGTCGCATTCCTGGCGCGGCGACTGGCCGGGGCGGACCAACCGACGGTGATGCTCTACGTCGAGTCGGACAACACCGCCGCGCTGCGGACCTATCGGCGCCTGGGGTTCACCCAACACAGCGTCGACACCGCCTATGCGGCGGCCAAACCCGGCTCGACCAGCGGCGGCGTCGGCGTTCGCTGAGCTGTTCACTCCGCGTTCACGCATCAGGCGGGTACCGTCCACGCCCGGCGCATATTTTCCGGGTAACCGGCAACCGCTGCTGGGACAATGCTGTTGGGACAATTAGTCGCGGACAAAGCCATCGAGAAGCCATTGAGAAAGCGAGATCAGTGAAGCTCGACCCGCTCGGCAGAGCGCTGGTGGCCGCGGTGTCGACGGTGATGATCGCGGGCCTGATGTCGACCGGCTGTGGCAGCGATAACAACCTGCACGGTATGTCGGCACCGACCGGACCGGTGAACTGCGGCGGTAAGAGCGCGCTGACCGCCGAGGGCTCGACCGCCCAGCAGAACGCCATCGCGTTGTTCAACAAGGACTGGGCTCAGCTGTGTCCCGGTAAGAAGTTGGCATACAACCCGACCGGATCCGGCGCCGGCCGTGACCAGTTCATCGCCGCGCATGTGGATTTCGCCGGCTCGGACTCACCGCTGGCCAGCGACCAGATTGATCCGGCCGCCAAGCGCTGCAACGGAAATCCGGCCTGGGAACTGCCGATGGTATTCGGGCCCGGTCGCGGTTGCCTACAATCTGGACGGCGTCAAGCAGCTGGTCGTCAACGCCGACGTGCTGGCCAAGATCTTCACCGGCTGGATCACCAACTGGAACGATCCGGCCATCGTCAAACTCAATCCCGGTGTCGCGCTGCCGGACACCAGGATCGCCCCGATCTACCGGTCGGACTCCTCAGGCACCACCGACAACTTTCAGAAGTACCTCGCCACGGCCGCCCCGAACAGTTGGACCAGGGGCACCGGCAGCGAGTTTCAGGGCGGCGTCGGTGAGGGTGCGCAGAAGTCCGCCGGTGTGATCCAGGCCGTGCAGTCCACGCCCGGTGCCATCGGGTATGTCGAGAAAGGCTTCGCCGATCAAAGCGGTGTGCCGATACGCGCAGATCAACGACGGAAGCGGCGCGGTCGACGCTCACCGACGACGCGGCTCGCAAGGCCATCGACAATGCCACCTTCGCGGCCAAGGGCAACGACTTGACACTGAATCTGAAGTCGATCTACAGCACCAAGGCGGCCGGAGCGTACCCGCTGGTGCTGGCGACCTACGAGATCGTCTGCTCCAAGGGTTACGACCCCGCGACCACCGCCGCGGTCAAGTCGTTGCTGACCGTGGCCGCCAACAACGCTCAAAGCGGTCTGTCGGCCGCCGGGTATGTTCCATTGCCGGATAAGTTCAAACAGCCGCTTGACCGCCGCGATCAACGCAATCCAGTGATCACACTGATCGACCTGTGGCCACGGCGCTTTTGATTGATGGGAATACCGTGACGACGACCAGATCCCGCCGATGCCGGTTCGGGTGAGGTTGTCGCCGCGTCTTCCCTGCAGCCCCGAACTGCTCCCACGCTGCCATGGGGTAGCACCGGCCCCAGTCTTGGTGACCGGCTATTTCGCGTCCTGTCCGAGGGCTCCGGCGTCCTCATCGTCGCTTTGATCGCCGCAATCGGGGCGTTTCTCCTCATGCGTGCGGTCCCGGCACTGGCGCGTGAACGAGGCGAATTTCTTCACCTACGGCGGCAACTGGGTCACCACCGACCCCTCGGCGATGCGTTTCGGCATCTTCGACCTGCTGCAGGTGACGGTGTTCGTGGCATTGTTCGCCCTGATCCTGGCGATGCCGGTCGCCTTGGGCATCGCGATCTTCCTCACCCAGTACTCATCGCGCCGGATCACCGGACCACTGGCTTACTTGGTTGACCTGCTCGCCGCGGTGCCGTCGATCATCTACGGGGTCTGGGGTCTGTACGTGCTGGCACCGCGGCTGCGACCGATCGCGACCTGGCTCAACGAGCACCTGGGCTGGCTGTTTCTCTTCGCTACCGGCAACGTCTCGGTTTCCGGTGGCGGCACCATCTTCACCGGCGGGATCGTGCTGGCGGTGATGATCCTGCCGATCATCACCGCGGTGTCCCGCGAGGTGTTCATCAAGACGCCACAAGGCCAGATCGAGGCGGCGCTGGCGCTCGGGGCCACCCGCTGGGAGGTGGTCAAGACCACCGTGTTGCCGTTCGGACGCTCCGGTTACATCAGCGGCGCCATGTTGGGCCTGGGCCGCGCGCTGGGTGAGACCATCGCACTGCTGATCATTCTGCGCGGCACCCAGATGGCATTCGGCTGGTCGCTATTCGACGGCGGCTACACCTTCGCCACCAAGATCGCCGCCACCGCATCGGAATTCAACAACCAGTACAAAGCCGGCGCCTACATCGCCGCGGGGTTGGTGCTTTTCCTCCTCACGTTCGTGGTCAACTGCGCCGGCCCGCGCCGCGGTCGCCGGCAGGGACACCCGATGACGTCGATCCTGGACCGCCCCGGTCAAGGCGCGGACATTCACCGCCGTCAGCCTGCGCCGACGGCTGGCCAACGCGACCGCCACCGTGCTGGTGACGCTGTCGGTTGCTGCTGGCCGCTGATACCACTGATCTGGGTGCTCTATTCGGTGGTGGCCAAAGGTTTCAGCGCCGTCGGATCCAGCGACTGGTGGACGCAATTCGCAGGCCGGACATGACGGCGTTCTTGGCCGGCGGCGGCGCGTACCACGCACTCGTCGGCACGGTCTGCAGGGCCTGGTGTGCGCGGTGATCTCGATCCCGATCGGCGTTTTCGTCGCCATCTATCTGGTCGAGTACGGCGGCGGGACCCCGCTGGGCAAGCTGACCACGTTCATGGTGGACATCCTCACCGGGGTGCCCGTCGATCGTGGCCGCGCTGTTCATCTACGCACTGTGCGTCGCGACGCTGGGCTTTCCCCGATCCGGTTTCGCGGTGTCGCTTGGCGCTTGGTGCTGCTGATGATCCCGGTGATCGTGCGCTCCACCGAGGAGATGCTGCGGATCGTCCCGGATGGACCTGCGGGAGGCCAGCTTACGCGCTCGGCGTGCCGAAGTGGAAGACAATCACCGCATCGTGCTTCCCGACGGCGCTGTCCGGCATCATTACCGGCGTCATGCTGGCGCTGGCCAGAGTCATGGGGGAGACCGCACCGCTGCTGATCCTGGTCGGCTACTCGCAGGCGATGAACTTCAACATGTTCGCCGGGTTCATGGGGTCGCTGCCCGGCATGATGTACGACCAGACCTCGGCCGGCGCGGGTGCCAACCCGATCCCTACCGATCGCCTGTGGGGTGCTGCGCTCACGCTGATCTTGCTCATCGCCGTCATTAATGTCGGGGCCAGGGTGCTTGCGAGAGTTCTTTGCCCCCGAGAAAGGTAGGAGCTTCAGTGGCTAAGCGGTTGGACCTCAAAGACGTCAACATCTACTACGGCGTCGTTCCATGCGGTCGCTGACGTGTCGCTGGCGGTTCTGCCGCGCAGCGTGACGGCGTTCATCGGCCCGTCCGGCTGCGGCAAGTCGACCGTGCTGCGCACCCTGAACCGGATGCACGAGGTGATCCCCGGCGCGCGCATGCGAGGGCCGCGTGCTGCTCGACGGCGACGACATCTACGGCCGCGGGCATCGACCCGGTCGGCGGTGCGGCGAGCGATCGGCATGGTCTTCCAGCGGCCGAATCCGTTCCCCACCATGTCGATTCGCGACAACGTGGTGGCCGGCCTGAAGCTGCAGGGCGTGCGCAACCGAAAGCTGCTCGACGACACCGCCGAGTACGCGCTGCGCGGCGCCAACCTGTGGGACGAGGTCAAGGACCGGCTGGACAGGCCCGGCGGCGGGCTGTCCGGCGGTCAGCAGCAGCGGCTGTGCATCGCGCGGGCCATCGCCGTGCAACCCGATGTGCTGCTGATGGACGAGCCGTGCTCGGCGCTGGACCCGATCTCGACGCTGGCGATCGAGGATCTGATCGCCGAGCTCAAGCAGGAGTACACCATCGTCATCGTCACCCACAACATGCAGCAGGCGGCGCGGGTCAGCGATCAGACCGCGTTCTTCAACCTGGAGGCCGTCGGCAAGCCGGGCCGGCTGGTCGAGGTCGACGACACCGAGAAGATCTTCTCCAACCCGACCCAGAAGGCCACCGAGGACTACATCTCCGGCCGCTTCGGCTAGCCCGCGACTCAGGCGGTCGGTGCCGCGTCCTCTTCGTCGGGAAGTGGCCGGTGGCCTGGAAGATGACCCGGCGCGCCACCTCGACGGCGTGGTCGGCGAAACGCTCGTAGAACCGGCCCAGCAGGGTCACGTCGACGGCGGCGGCCACGCCGTGCTTCCACTCCCGGTCCATCAGCACGGTGAACAGGTGGCGGTGCAGGTCGTCCATCGCGTCGTCTTCTTCGCGGATGCGCGCGGCCTTCTCCGGGTCGCGGGAGACAGCACTTCTTGCGCGCTGTTACCCAAATCCACTGCGACTCTGCCCATTTCGGCGAAGTAGCCGTTGACCTCTTCGGGCAGCGCGTGCTGCGGATGGCGCCGGCGGGCGATCTTGGCGACGTGCAGGGCCAGCGCGCCCATCCGGTCGACGTCGGCGACCATCTGGATTGCGCTGACGATCGACCGAAGGTCGCCGGCGACCGGCGCTTGCAGGGCAAGCAATACGAAAGCGCTCTCCTCGGCGCTGGGCGCTAGCTGCTGCGATCTTCTCGTGGTCGCAGATGACCTGTTCGGCGAGCACCAGGTCGGCCTGCAGCAGCGCCTGGGTTGCGCGTTCCATCGCGGCACCGGCCATCCCGCACATCTCGCCGAGCTGCTCGGTCAGCGCGGCAAGCTGCTCGTGGTACGCGGTCCGCATAGCGACCAGCCTACGTACTGAACTGCCGGTACCGGCGTGAAGTGCGGTATGAACTCGCGGTGAATGCCGGTTTTCTGCACAACCTCGAGGTGTTGCGGCTATTCGCAGCTGGCGTCGGCGGCGTTGGTGACCGACAAGTCCTCCGGAAGTTTGGTCGGGGAGCTGCTGCTACTGCGGTCGACCTGCACGCTGACCGGCGAGCCGCTGGGCGGGGGAGCGCTGACCGAGGTGAAGTCCGGGCCGAGCACCACCTGCACCACTTTGCCCAATCCCGGTGACCCGCTCGACCTTTGGGTTCGCCAGAGTCGCCGCGACCGTGGCGGCGGCCTGCTCATTGCCGGGCGAGAAGAGCACCGTGGTGGACGTCAGCGAGCTCGGGGTAGTCGTCGGGGGTCTTGACCTTGAAGCCTTGGCGCTTCAGCTGGCTGCTGGCAGTGGCGGCCAGCCCCGACTTGGCGGTCGCGTTGGACACCTGCACGGTGACGTTCTGCGGTGCCGTCGTCACCGCCTGGACCTGCTCGGGATGCGGCGTCGGCCGACGGGCTGGTCATGGCTGGGCTCGGCTGCGCCTGTGGTGCCTTGCTGGTGAGCGACTTCGTCGGCGGGCTCGACGTCGCGTTCAGGTCGTTTTCGCCCGGCAGCGGATCGTCGTTGATGATGGCATCGAAGAGCGCCCGCATGTCCTAGGTGCGCGGCGGCTCGTCGCCGTTTTCGTCGGTGATGCCAGGTCGGCACGGTCACGAAGGAGATGTGTCCGGCGTTCATGCCCTGCACCGACTGGCCGAGCTGGACGAGGTCTTTGGTCTTGACGTTGTCGACGTAGCTGTTCTTGATGAACATGTTGACGACGTCGTTGAGCTTGTTCAGTCGAAAAGAAGGTGTCCTGTGGAGATCAGCGAGCGCAGCAGCGAGGACAAGAACAACTGCTGGCGCTTGATGCGGCCGTAGTCGCCGTTGTTCTCGGTGGTCACGTTGCGGGCGCGCACGTAGTTCAGCGCGGTTTTCGAGTCGATCCGTTGGCGTCCGGAGTGAGCCAGCACGGTGCCGAGTTCGTAGTCCTTCAGCGGGGTGGTGCTGCAGACCTCGACGCCGCCGAGCGCGTCGACCATCTTGGCGAAGCCGGCGAAGTCGACGGCGATGAAGCGGTTGATGCTCAGCCCGGACAGCTTCTGGATCTCCTTCACCAGACACTTCGGCCCGCCGAACGCGAACGTCGAGTTCAGTTTCGTCTCGGTGTAGACGTATCGGGGCCCCACTTGTTGGTGTCCGAGTCGTAGAGCGGGCCGTACTTGCCGGTGTCGGGGTTCCATGCCTCACATTTGATCGGCGTGATCGCCAGGTCGCGCGGAAACGACACCGCGACAACGCGTTTCCGGTTCGCCGGGATGTTGACCAGCATGATGGTGTCGGAGCGGGCGCCGCCGGCGTCCTCGGTGTCGCCGGCGCCCATGTCGCCGTTCGCCCCGGCTGCGGGAGTCGATGCCGACGATCAAGAAGTCCTCGTCGCCGTACTGCGCATTGGGGTCGACGATGTCCCGCGATTGCGGGTCCAACGCGCTGATCGTGTTGAGCCGGTGGTTCTTTGACGTGCTCCACTGCCAAGCCCCGCCGGTCAGGGCCAGCGCCGCCGCCGCGATCGCGGCGGCCACAAGCGGCCGAACAGCATCATCGCGTGGCGTCTGCGGTGCGGCTTCTGCGTGGGATGCTCATCGGCCGCGGCGTGCGTCGACGATGCGCGCCGGTCGCGGCCGGCTCGGTGTTTTCGGCAGCACGGTGGTCTGCTCGGCGTCGGCACTGCCGATCGGCGGCTCGAGGTGGGCGTCCTCCGGATCGGATACGGCGAAGGTATAGGCCGGCCGACGTCCGGGCTCTGCATACGCGTCGTAGCCGTCGCTGGGCGGATCCAGCTCCGGTTCCGACGGCTCGGGCTCGGGAGCCGCGCGGTGACGGCTCGGCCGGACCGTGGCCGGGCCGCCGACCTTGGCGATCAGCTCGGCAACGGTGAGCCCACCGTTGGTATGGCATCCGCCCGGCTCGCCGTCGTCGTCGGCGGCAGGCTCGGTCCGCGGCGGCGAAGACGGCGCTAGTGCCGACGGACGTGGCGGCGGCGACCAGCGATGGGCGACGGCGACTCCGTTGCGGGGACGCTCCGAACCGCTCCCACGGCGCGGCGCCTCGCGATCCCGTCGTCGCTGCGGTGAGCGCTACGTCGTCACCGTCGACACCCAAGGTGCGCGGACGCCGGAAGCGGCGTCAGGAGTGGCTTCATCGGCGCCAAAGTCGCCGTCACTCATGTCCTACCGGCCTCCGAATCTGATGAGTGCCCCTGAACATAGCGTGTCATCCGCGTACATCAGCGCGGCGCTGACGGTGGCAGCGCTGCCAATCCGCGCGACCGGTGCGGTCGCATCGTGCTTGTAGCGCGTGCACGCTGTGGTGGCGACGGGCTCGGCCACCGGTGCGTGACGCAACAAGATCCACATGGTACTGAGACATCGACCGAAACGCGATGTCGGGAGGTGCCGTTGGTTCAGCCGCCCGAGTGCATGACGTCGGCGCCTTCGGGCACCGTGCAGTCGTCGGGGTCGGCCAGCCAGCCGTCCGGCAGGGCCACCCGGGCGGGTGATCCCTGGCGCCCGCGCGGTCCGGTGGCCGCCGCCGGGAACGGCACTTCCGGGTCGAGTTTGTCCAGCAGAACGTCGAGTTCGTCGCGAGTTTTGACCAGCGCCAGCGCCCGTCGCAATTCCGATCCGGCGGGGAAGCCGTGCAGGTACCAGGCGATGTGTTTGCGCATGTCGCGCATGCCCTTGTCTTCGCCGAAATGGGCGGTGAGCAGCTCGCCGTGCCGGCGGATGATGTTGGCGACCTCGCCGAGATTGGGCGGGGCAGGCGGCGGGCCGCCGGTGAACGCGGCCGAGAGCTCGGCGAACAGCCATGGCCGGCCCAGGCAGCCGCGACCGATGACGACGCCGTCGCAGCCGGTGACCGCCATCATGGTCAGCGCGTCGCTGGCTTCGAAGATGTCGCCGTTGCCGAGCACCGGGATGGTCCGCACCTGCTGCTTGAGCTCGGCGATCTGCTCCCAGTCCGCGGTTCCGGAATAGCGCTGGGCTGCGGTGCGGGCATGCAATGCGACCGCGGCCGCGCCCTCGGACTCCGCGATCCGGCCCGCGTCCAGGTGGGTGTGGTGGGCGTCGTCGATGCCGATCCGGAATTTGACGGTCACCGGGATGTCGGTGCCTGTCGGTGGCCCGCACGGCCGCCTCGACGATCTGGCCGAACAGCCGCCGCTTGAACGGCAGCGCCGCCCCACCGCCGCGGCGGGTGACCTTGGGCACCGGGCAGCCGAAATTCATGTCGACGTGATCGGCGAGGTTTTCGTCGGCGACCATCTTCACGGCCGCGTACGTGGTGGCGGGATCGACGGTGTACAGCTGCAGCGACCGCGGCGACTCGTCGGCGGAGAACGTCGTCATGTGCATGGTGACGGGATGCCGCTCGACCAGGGCACGCGCCGTTACCATCTCGCAGACGTAAAGTCCGCTGACTGTTCCGGCGCGGGCCTGCTCGAGTTCTCGGCACAGGGTGCGGAACGCGACGTTCGTCACACCGGCCATCGGAGCCAGCACCACCGGGCTGGCGAGCGCGATGGGGCCGATGCGCATGGCCGGCTACCGCCGGCTCATGCTGAGTTTGCCCTCGGTTTTGTGCAGCTGTCGGGCGGTGATCCGCAGGTCGCCCCGGCGGGCCTCCCGCTCGAGCTGGCGCTGCTTGGACAGCTCGAACTTGTCGCAGGCCCCCTCGAGTTCCTTGATCAGCACGGCAAGATCGTCGCGCAACCGGGCGGCCTCGCCACTGAAATCGTCGCGCTCGAAGATGCGCCACTTCTTCAACACCGGCATCACGACCTCGTCGAGGTGGATGCGCGGGTCGTAGACGCCGCCAACGGCGATCATCACCGCCTTGCGGCGAAACTCCGGCACCGAGAATCCGGGCATCTTGAAGTTGCGCAGTACCCGATGCAACGCGTGCATCGCCTTGTTCGGCGCGATCTCCAGGCCGGCTTCGCTGACATCGCGGTAGAAGATCATGTGCAGGTTCTCGTCCTGTGAGATCTTGGCCAGCAGCTGATCGGCGATCGTCTCGTTGCACGCCTTGCCGGTGTTGCGGTGTGAGACGCGGGTGGCCAGCTCCTGGAACGTGACGTACACGACCGAGTCGAACAGGTTCTCGGCCAAGAGGTCGCCCTGCTGGTTCTGGCCCGGGCTGAACCCGCGGTTCACCACCTCCATACGCAACTTCTCCAACTCGACCGGGTCGACCGCGCGGGTCACCACCAGGTAGTCGCGCAGCGCGATCCCGTGCCGGTTCTCCTCGGCGGTCCAACGGTTGATCCACTGACCCCACGCGCCGTCCATGCCGAAGCTCATCGCGATCTCGCGGTGATACGACGGCAGGTTGTCCTCGGTCATCAGGTTCTGCACCATCGCGACCTGCGCGACGTCGGAAAGCTTGGACTGCCCCGGCTCCCAGTCCTGGCCGCCGAGCGCGTAGAAGTTCTTGCCGTCCGACCATGGGATGTAGTCGTGCGGGTTCCAGGCCTTGTGCATGCTCAGATGCCGGTTCATGTTCTTCTCGACAACCGGTTCGAGTTCACGCAACAGGTCCAGGTCTTGAGGGTCCGGCACAGCGCCTCCCAATTATCTGTGTCTGTCGGTTCCAGTAAATATATCTGTTTACGCCGGTAGCATTCAAGCTGCTGCCGATCGCGTCGCGCTGTTTGCCTGGCTAATGAGTTGCGGCCCGGCTGAGCAACATCTCGACGCAAAAGTCGATGAATTGCTCACGGCTGGCCGCGAGCCGCCCGCCCAGGTAGGCGGTGAACAGGGCGGTCAGGCCGCCGATCAAGCCGGTGGCGATCATCTTTTGCCGCACCGGATCGCCGATCTGGGTCAGCTTGCGCTGCAGCAGGTCGATGAAGCTGGGCATCCACTCCGCGCCGGACCGAACCAGCACCGGCTCCACGGCCGGGGCCAGCAACAGCACCCGGCCGCGCACCGGGTCGTCGACCATCAACGCGACGAATCGCTCGACGGCTTCCCGCGGTGTGGTCGCCGACATCAGCGTCGACATCGCGCGGGTAGCAAACGTCGTCGTAGACGGCGCGCACGAAGTCGTCTCGGTCAGCGAAGCTTTCGTAGAAGTAGCGTTCGGTGAGCCCGGCCTTCCGGCACACCGCTCGCACCGTCACCGCCGGGCCGCACTCCCCGCCCAGCAGTTGCACACCGGCTGCGACGAGTTCGTCGCGCCGCAGGACCTGGCGGTCCTCCAAGGGGACGCCGGACCAGCGGCCCCTTCGTTGACCGGACGGCACATCGCTCCTAGGCTCTACAATGACAACGCACGTAGTCAGGTTGGCTGACACGGACAGGAAACCTCACCAGTGACTCAAGATACGTCGCAGGCATGTTCGCTGACCAGCACGCCCGCGGTCGCGACCGGTTGCCCGGTGTCACCGCTCGGGTATGACGCGCCGCCGCTTGGCCCGGACTCGCTGACGTGGCGGTACTTCGGCGACTGGCGCGGCATGCTGCAGGGTCCGTGGGCCGGGTCGATGCAGAACATGCATCCGCAACTGGGTGCGGCCGTCGAAGATCACTCGACGTTCTTCCGCGAGCGCTGGCCGCGGTTGCTGCGGTCGCTGTACCCGATCGGCGGCGTGGTCTTCGACGGCGACCGCGCGCCGACGACCGGTGCCGAGGTGCGCGACTACCACGTCGACATCAAGGGCACCGACAGCCAGGGCCGCCGCTATCACGCGCTGAACCCCGACGTCTTCTACTGGGCGCACTCCACGTTCTTCGTCGGCACGTTGCATGTCGCCGAACGGTTCTGCGGCGGACTGACCGAAGCGCAGAAGCGCAAGCTGTTCGACGAGCACGTGCAGTGGTACCGGATGTACGGCATGAGCATGCGCCCGGTCCCCAAGACCTGGGAAGACTTCCAGGTCTACTGGGACCACATGTGCCGTGAGGTGCTGGAGAACAACTTCGCCGCACGCGAGGTGCTCAACCTGACCGAGCTGCCCAAACCTCCGTTCGCGCAATGGCTTCCGGACCGGCTGTGGGCCGTGCAGCGCAAGTTGCTGGCGCCGTTCTTCGTCTGGCTGACGGTCGGTCTCTACGACCCACCGGTGCGCGAGCTGATGGGCTACACCTGGTCGCAGTCGTGACGAGTGGCTGCACCGCCGCTTCGGCGACGTCGTGCGGCTGGTGTTCGCCGTCGTGCCGCCGCGTTACCGCAAGCACCCACGAGCCCGGGCCGGGCTGGGACCGCGCCACCGGCCGGATTCCCGCCGACACGCCGCTGGTGCACACGCCCGCGCGCAACCTGCCGCCGCTCGACGAGCGCGACAGCCCAAAGCACTACTGCCCCAACGTCTGACGTGGCGGTCAGACGTACGATCAGCCGTGTGCGTGGTTGTGCGCCTGCTCCAGGCCGGACTGATGCACGTGCCCGTGGCTGTGCTCGGTTCCGTCGTCGTGGGTGTGGGTGTGCTCGTGCTCGACGTGCTCGTGGTCGTGCGCGGTGTGCGCATGCGTGTGAGCAACGCCGCCGTGCTCGTGCTCGTGTGAGTGCGGCCCTTCATGGGTGTGCTGGTCAGCCATTGGTAATCATCTCCTCTGTGTGAAACATTCTGTGATGCTTGGTGATAACGGCTCAGCTGCCTTTACGCGCCGGCCGTTGTTCGACCACCCGCAGCCCGTCGTCGACGCGGTGATGCCGCGGCACCCCGGGGCCGGCGTGCTCGGCGTTGAAGACGGCGTCGACGACGAGTTGTCGCACGTGATTGTTTTCCAGGCTGTAGAAGATCGTCGTCCCCTCCCGACGGGTCCGCACCAGCCGGGCCATCCGCAACTTGGCGAGGTGCTGGGACACCGACGGCGCGGGTTTGCCCACATGCTCGGCGAGTTCGTTGACCGACATCTCACGGTCGGCGAGCGACCACAGCACCTGCACCCGAGTGGCGTCGGCCAACATCCGGAACACCTCGACCACCAGGCTGACCTGGTCGTCCGGCAACCGGACATCCTCGTTATCTGCATGCATACGCAGATAGTAGCGCAGCTCGCGACGCTGTCAAGGGGCGCCGCGTCGTCGGTAATAACTAGGTGACCTATATTGTTCGGGAAACGCCGAGATGGGAGCCGCGATGTCCTTGCGCACCGATAGCGACAGCTGGGATCTGGCGACGAGCGTGGGCGCGACGGCGACGATGGTCGCCGCCCAACGGGCGCTGTCCTCAGCCGCCGGGCTGATCGACGACCCGTTCGCCGCGCCGCTGGTGCGCGCGGTCGGCATCGACGTCTACACCCGACTGGTGAACGGCGAGATACCGGTCACCGAGGAGCACGAATTCGATCCGAACCGGATGGCGCAGGGGATGGCGGTGCGCACCCGGTTCTACGACCAGCACTTCCTCGACGCGACGCGCAGCGGCATCCGCCAGGCGGTCATCTTGGCGGCCGGCTTGGATGCGCGTGCCTACCGCCTGCCCTGGCCGGAAGGCACCGTCGTCTACGAGGTCGACCTGCCGGACGTCATCGAGTTCAAGACCTCCACGCTGAGCAAGCTCGGCGCCGAGCCGACGGCCGAACGTCGAACCGTCGCTGTTGATTTACGCGACGACTGGCCGGCGGCTCTGGCGGCAGCGGGCTTTGACCAGCCAGGCCCCGGCGGCGTGGAGCGCCGAGGGGCTGCTGGTCTATCTGCCGCCCGAGGCGCAGGACGCGCTGTTCGACAACGTCACCGCGTTGAGCGTTGCCGGCAGCCGGCTGGCTTCCGAGTTCGTGCCGGACACAACGGTTTTCACTGACGAGCGGTGGCGCGCACACCACGAGCGAATGAGTGAGCTCGGCTTCGACGTCGTCGACTTCAACGATCTGGTCTACCACTTCGAGCGCAGCCACATCATTGATCACCTGGCCCAGCGCGGCTGGCAGGTTTCGCACCGCACGGTCGCGCAGATGCATGCCGCCAACGGCTTCGTCTACCCCGATGATGAGGTCGCAGCGGCTTTCGCCGACGTGACCTACCTCAACGCGGTGCGCAGCTAGCCGGCGTCAATGCAGGTGCGGTAGGACCGCGGTGCGGTAGAAGTCGATCGCGGCGAGCGGGTTCTGTTGCAGCAAAGCGCATGAACGGCGTCGCGCCGGCGTCCAGAACGGCCTGCACCGCGGCGATGTGGGTGGCGGCGTCGGTGCCGGTCGTCCAGCCGTGGATGACCTTGTCCAGCGGGTTGGCTTGCGCCGCGCGCTGGATGTCGACGGGATTGGGTTGGTCGACGGCGCCGGCGGTGAACCGCCACAGCTCTGCGGCGCGGGTGATCTCGTTCTGGTCGCCGACGACGGTGAACATTTCGGCTCGCTTGCCCAGCGTGGTGGGATCGCGGCCGGAGTCGTGTGCACCCTGGTTGAACGCGGCCACCAGCTTTTGGTCTTTGACACCGCTGGCCTCGGTGATCCAACCGTCGCCGTACTGGCCGGCCAGATGCGCGCTTTTAGGACCGCCCGCGGCCACGAAGATCGGCGGCGGCGACGGCGGCACGTCGTAGAGCTTGAGCTGATTGGTCTGAAAGTATTTTCCCTGGAACGAGATTCGTTGTCCTCCCCACAGCTGTCGGATCAGCTGGATGGCTTCGATCAACCGGTCGTGGCGCTCCCGGTACGGCCCGAACTGGGTGGTGGCCGCCTGCTCATTGAGCCGCTCGCCGGTTCCGACACCGAGGAACACGCGGCCGGGATAAAGCAGCGCCAGTGAGGCAAACGCCTGCGCGACGGTGGTCGGGTGATAGCGATAGATGGGACACGTCACGCCGGTGCCGAACGGGATGTGGTTGGTGCGTTGGCCCACCAGCGCCAGCGTGATCCACGGGAACATCGAGTGTCCCTCGTTGTCCTGCCACGGTTGGAGGTGGTCGCTGGCCCACAGGTAGCGGAATCCGGCCCGCTCGGCCGACTGGGCCTGGTCGACGAGCTGCGCCGTGGTGAATTGCTCGTGTCCGAGCACCAAGCCGACACCTGGCCCCGACGATGCCGGCGGAGCGGTCGGCGAGTTACCCGGCCGTCGCGAGCCGCACGCGGCCGCAAGCCCTGCGGCGCCCACCATGCTTGCGCCTGCCGCGAGTTGTCCGAATGAGCGCCGTGATATTCCTCTCATGGGCCGGGAATACCCGGAATCCGGCGCGTCGTCAATGCCGCCGTCGCGTCAGCTGGTGAAGTCGATCCTCACCGACACCGGAGTTGTCTCCAGCGCCTTGACGACCTTGGCCCCCACTGACCCGAACTTGCGACCACGCGCGACGACATCGTCATCGGGTCTGAATTTCGCCACTCCGGCACGCCACTGATTGCCTTGTCGCAAGCGGACATTGGGGTTGTCGACGATGTTTCGACCCCAACCGGAGCGGGTGCCGTGTTGAGAGATGACCCACGCCCCGTCGTCGTCGAATTGCGCCGAAACGGGAACGCGGCGCACCTGGCCGGTCTTGCGGCCGACGGTTTCCAGTTCGGTGGCCAGCGCGGTGCGCAGCCCGAGTCTGCTCAACCCTTTGACCGCCGGATTGAGCAAGCGTCCGACAGCTCGTTCTCTGCGGAACTTCCGCAACGTCTTGTCATCGTCGGTGTTCGTCACGGCGATCTCCGAGTGTGAAGGGTGTGCGGCCTGCTGGCTGGATGCCACGGTAGTAGACCAATCGGTATAGTTCAACCCATGTCCGCGCGCGATGCTCTCATCGCCAGCATCACGGGTCTGGTTCGACGTCGAGGTGTTGCCGGAGCCGGTCTCAACGCGCTGCTGGAGGACAGCGGAGTCGCGCGGAGAACCGTGTACTTGAATTTCCCCGGCGGCAAAGCAGAACTCGTGACCGAGGCCACCCGCATCGCCGGAAAGGCGCTGAGCGCAGTGATCCGGTCGGCCGATGACGGAGGCGACCCGATCGAGGCCGTCCGGACCTTCATCGACCAGTGGAAGATGCAGCTGCGCGCAACCGGGATGGAAGCCGGCTGCCCGATCGTCGCCGCGATCCTCGGCCGTTCGGAAGCACCTCCAGCCGCCCGGGCGGCTGCCGAGGCGGTTGACGACTGGCGCAGCATCCTCGCTGATCGATTAGTCGGCGCCGGTGCCGACCCGGACCGGGCGCGCTCGCTGGCGACGTTGGTAATCGCCGCAATCGAGGGCGCCGTCATCCTCGCGCTCGCCAGCGGATCGACGGACGCGCTCGACGATGTCGGACGCCACCTGATCGAGGTCATCCGACTGCATCTGCCGGCCACCAAATAGGAATGGCAGGGCGTGCATGCAGGCATCTGCGCCACGCTTAACTCCCTCATTCAGGGAGTGTCAAGGATCAGCCGAAGTAACTGCCAACCATCAGCCGAAACACTGTCGGGCATCACCCGACGACAAAATGTCAAGCGTCAGCCGAGGTAATACACGCTCTCGGTGCCCCCACTAGGACTCGAACCTAGGACCTGCGGATTAAAAGTCCGTAGCTCTACCAACTGAGCTATAGGGGCCGCGACGCACAGGATAACTGGTTGCCGGGCGGTGCTCGTTTGAGGATTGGGTCGCTGGTGACCTAAGCTAGCTTGGCTCACAACGTAACCATGTTGCGAGTACCCCGGAGAGATTCGGTTCTGGCCCCCTTCGTCTAGCGGCCTAGGACGCCGCCCTTTCAAGGCGGTAGCGCGGGTTCGAATCCCGTAGGGGGTACGCAACGCGGTGACGCGGAGCAGAACTACAGCAAGGCCCTGTGGCGCAGTTGGTTAGCGCGCCGCCCTGTCACGGCGGAGGTCGCGGGTTCGAGTCCCGTCAGGGTCGCCGTCGCGCGAGGCACACGTTGCCTTCCGGCCAGGTAGCTCAGTCGGTATGAGCGTCCGCCTGAAAAGCGGAAGGTCGCCGGTTCGATCCCGGCCCTGGCCACCAGGTAGTCTATCGAGGTCAGAGCATCGAAAGCTCGTGTTGGTGGCGCGTCGATCGTCGCGGGAAATCATTGATATGGGGCCAAAACTCGGTCAGCTGCCGCCCTCGTGAAATTCGTCGAGCGAGTCGGGCGTGGTGGCGATTTCATCGAGTTCGTCGTCAAATAGATCCGCGTAGGTGTGCGCGGCTACGGTGATCGAGGCGTGGCCCCAGGGACTTAAGGCTCCCCGCCGCAGGGCGTTAGGCACTCGTTCCCACTCCTCGGGGCGCTTACTCTCCCAGGCATGGGCGACGCAAACGATCCGATAGAGCTACTGGTGAGAAGCGACCCCTGAGCGTCCTGGTCCGCGGTCTGCGGCACGATACCGAACTCATTTCGGAGAGTCTGACGTCATTGGATAGTGCCAAGCATCAGGTGGTGGTGACGCCTGGCAGTGGTGTAGGGATCTGAAATGCCGCGGCCGGGGCGGCATTAGCGCTCGGAAGGCAGTGTGATGTCCGATCATGGCGTAACGGACCTGATGTCAGGCGCGCCCGAAACTCCTGTTGGCCCGGTTTTGCCGAAAGCTCCGACCGGGATCCGGGGACTCGACGAGATCACCAGGGGCGGATTGCCCCGGGGCAGGACGACGCTGGTAACAGGGGGGACGGGAACAGGCAAGACGCTGCTGGGGTTGCAGTTCCTCGTTGCGGGTGCTCGGGAGTACGGGGAGCCGGGTGTGCTCTTGACCTTCGAGGAGTCGACGGCAAAGGTCACCGCCAATGTCGCATCACTGGGCTTTGACCTCGATGGGCTGCAGCGGGATCAACTGCTTATCGCGGACGCCTTCCGGGTGGATCCTTTCGAGTTCAGCGAGGCCGGGGAGTTTGATTTTGAGCCGTTGTTCATCTTGCTAGCCGACTCGATCGAGCGGATCGGGGCAAAGCGTGTGGTCCTGGACACGATCGAGGTGCTGTTCGGGGCGTTTGAAAAGCAGGCGACCGTGCGAGCGGAGCTCCGTCGGCTGTTCAACTGGCTCGAGGAGCGCTCCGTCACCGCGATCGTGACCGGGGAGCGGGATGCGCACGGGCTGACGCGCCACGGGATTGAGGAGTACGTCTCTGACTGCGTGATCGTTCTCGACCAGCGCGTGCGCGAGGAGATCTCCACTCGCATCCTCAGGATCGTGAAGTATCGCGGGTCGGCACACGAAACCAACGAGTACCCGTTCTTGATCTCGGCCCGCGGTTTCTTGGTGCTGCCGAGTACGTCGGTTGGTCTGGCCTACAGCGTGTCTGAGGAGCGCGTCTCGACAGGAGTGCCGCGACTTGATCACATGCTGGGCGGGGGCCCGTACCGGGGATCGACCATCCTCGTCAGCGGGGGCGCGGGTACGGGCAAGACCACCCTCGGCGCGCACCTGATCGACTCGGCATGCACGCGGGGTGAGCGGGCGCTTCTGGTCCTGTTCGAGGAGTCGCCCGACCAGTACATCCGCAACATGCGGTCGGTGGGGCTTGAGCTGCGGCGCTGGGTTGATGCCGGCATGCTGCGCATCTGGGCGGCCCGGCCGACCGCCTACGGGCTCGAGGCCCATCTGGCGATCTTGGCCGGACTGGTCGAGGAGGTCGCGCCGTCCGTGGCCGTGCTCGACGGGATGGCCGGCCTCATGCACGGGGCTTCCAGTTCCGAGGTGACCTCGATGGTGGCCCGGGAGATCGACCTGCTGAAGACCCGGGGGATCACCACAATGGCGACCACGCTGGCTCGCGAGGACGAGACGAGTACCGTGAGCGTCTCGTCGCTCGTTGACACCTGGCTGCTGCTGCGCAACGTCGAGTCCAACGGCGAGCGAAATCGGCTGCTGTTCGTGCTGAAGTCGCGGGGCAGCCCACACTCCAACCAGGTGCGCGAGTTCGTGCTGACCGACCACGGCGTTGAGCTCGTCGACGTTTACGTAGGCCCGGAGGGCATTCTGACCGGCTCGGCTCGCCTCGTGCAGCAGGCCGAGCAGCGCCTCGCGGCGCGACGGCAATCTGAAGAGCTGCAGCGTCGCCGGCGCGAGCTTCAGCGGCGCGTCGTTGAGCACGAGGCGCAGCTTGGTCTGCTGCAGGACGAGCTATCTGCGGATCGGGCCGAGCTGAAGCGACTTGACGTGCGCGAAGAGAAACAGGTGGCGGACGCCGCGGCGGACCAATCGGCCCTAGCGGCATGGCGCTGGGCCGATCCGGCTCTTGCCGAGAATGAGGGCGACCGTGGCCTCACCTCGTAGTGCCGGTGCTGAGATCTGGGAGTTGCGCCTCTACGTCGCCGATCGCTCGCCCAAGTGCCTGCTTGCGATCGCTAACCTGGAGTACACCTGCGAGACGTACCTGGCGGGGCGCTACCAAATCGAAGTCGTGGACCTGCAAGAGAATCCGCGGAGAGCGGCCGACGACCAGATCTTGGCCGTGCCCACGCTCGTGCGCAAGCTCCCGGAGCCCGTCCGCAAGGTCGTCGGCGATCTCTCCGACACCGACCGGCTTCTCGCCGGCCTACAGCTTCGACGAACGGACGGAGCTACGTGACCGACGCAACGCCCGTCGCCCCTGGTCTTTTCGTCTCCACGCCGGCGGCGTGGCGCCATGTTGGCCGTGCGGAAAGGACGTTCCGGTGACGACCGGTGACCCCGCGGGGGCAGCGTCTGAGGACCCCGTGGAATTGCGCCGAGAGCTCGAGGAGGCGCGAGAGACCTTGCACGCCATCCGGTCCGGGGCATTCGATGCCCTGGTCATCGACACCGGCAGCGGCGACGAATTGTTCGCGCTCAGGCCCGCCGAGCGGCCCCATCAGCTGGTTGCGGTCATGGCCGCGGGAGCGCTCGGCTACTTCCGGGCGGTGGCGGTCGATTACGACGGCACGCTCGCCGACGGCGCGGTCGCGCCCGACACCTTGGCCGCCCTCGCCGAGGCGCGCGCCCGGGGGATCCGGGTAATCCTGGTCACCGGGCGGATCGTGAACGAGTTGCGAGCGGTATTCGCCGATGTCGAGGATCACGTCGACGCGCTGGTCGCCGAGAACGGCGCGGTCCTGGTGACCTCGCTCGGCGTCCGCCGGCTGGCCGCGCCTATCGATCGGGCCGTGAGCTGGGAGCTCAGTGCCCGCGGTGTGGTCCACCGCAGAGGGCAGGTGCTGATCGCCTGCAGCGCTGCCGACGAGTCGGCCGCGCTGGAGGTGATCCGGGGCTTGGGCCTAGACTGCCGGCTCGTGCCGAACCGGGATCAGCTGATGATCCTGCCCGCCGGGGTGACCAAGGGCACCGGTCTGCTGGAGGCGCTCGCCGAGTTGGGTTTGTCGCCGCACAACACCTTGGGAGTCGGCGATGCCGAAAACGACCACAGCCTGATGGAGGTCTGCGAGGTGGGCATCGCGGTCGCCAACGCCGTCGAGGCCATCCGCGCCCACGCCGACGTGACGCTCGACTTGCCCGACGGTCAAGGGGTGGCCGACCTGCTCCGAGGCCCGATTCTTGCCGGGCGCACCCACGTCCATTCACGCCGCTGGCAAATCACATTGGGCGTCGACGACCGCGGCGAAGCGGTGACCATCCCCGCCTCCCAACTCAACATCGCCGTGTGCGGTGGCACCGGGACGGGCAAGTCCTACTTGACCGGTCTGATGTGTGAACAACTGATCCGCTACGGCTACGCCGTGGTCGTCATCGACCCAGAAGGCGACCACATCGGCTTGGGCGAGCAACACAACGTCCTTGTGACCGGAGGGCAGGATCACCACCTCGCCGGCCCCGCCGAGGTCGCTCACCTCTTGCGTAACGTGACGGTGGTCGTTGACCTGTCCGACCTGGACACCGCCCACCAGTCCAACTACCTGGCGGGCCTACCCGCCGAGATCGAGGCCCAGCGGGCCGTCACCGGTGTTCCCCAATGGGTTGTCGTCGACGAAGCCCACGCTCCGTTAGGGCGGGCAGGCACCTCGTTGGGCGTATTCAACCCCGCCACAAAGGGTTACCTGCTCGTCACCTGGCGGCCCGAGGACTTCGCCAATCAGGTCCCAGCCGCCCTGGACGCGGTGATCGCACTGAGTTCACCGCATCCCTCCAAGCACCTCGTCGACCTCACCGCCGCGGTCGCTGACATGCCGCGCGCACAGGTCGCCCGGATGCTGGACGGGCCAACCGGCGGAGCGGTCCTGGCCTGGCGAGCGCTCCCCCACCAAGCTGTGGCGTTCACCATGGGAGTTCGAAGCACCCCGCACCTGCGCCACGAGCACAAGTACGAATATTCCGGCGTCGACCGCGACCACCAGTTCTACTTCCGAACCGAAGGCGACAGGCTCACCGGGGCGGTCGCTGCCAACCTCGCCGAACTCGAAGACCAGCTCATCCGCTGCGAGCGTGGGGTGTTGCGCCACCACTGCTCCGGGCACGATTTCTCCCGTTGGGTCACCGGCGTTTTCCACGACGAATTACTCGCCACCGAACTCGCCGCGGCCGAGGCTCAACTCTCCGTCCGGAGCCCCGCCGCAATCGTCGAACAGGTCCGCCTAGTACTCGTCGCCGCACTCCAGGCCCGCCCGAGCCAGAAGCGGGAGCCGACGGTTTAGTGGTGCACCAGCAACACCGGACACAAGTCAACAACTGATATGGCCGCGTTCGGGCCAAACCGAGCCGACACCCAAACGAGGTCACGCACCGTGGAACCGCTATCGACGGCCGCTCCGATTAGCGCAGAGACCGAACTCCTTGACCGTCAAGGTAAGCCTGTCGGGAGCGCAAACGGGTACGTCTTTCACCATTTTGGCGATCGGAATTCTGTTGCAGCACAGCGTGTTGCGGGCTTGGGGGAGACGCGTCGCAGTCCTTCTGGCCGCAGAGCAAGGGGCGAGTAACGAGCTTGTTTGCGGCGAACCGGCATACTCGACGAGCGCTAATAGGCCGACGGCTGCGATGTTCGGGGAGGGCCGGATGGCGGCGGATCGAGGACCAAGGCCCCTGTCCTTCCGTCTCGACGGCGACGAATCATGGCCCTAGGTGGAGATAGTGAAGTCGCTGCTTGACTACGATGCCGCGCCACAAATGCTGGTGCGATTCGGCACCACAACCGAGGATGCCTTCGCCGACACCGCCGCGACTGCTCGACGAAGTCTTGCCAATACCGGCCGAAAGGAGGCGCCATGCGCGGTCCATACTTACCGTCACCGTCCATTGTCGTCGGAATCGACGGCTCTCGCTCAGCAGCCCAAGCTGCACTCTGGGCGATTGATGAGGCTGTGGGCCTTGATGTTCCCTTGCAGCTGGTGTACGCAATCGACGCCACCACTGAGGGCGATGACGACGATGCGACCGAAGTCGCCGCTGCCGAGCACGCCATCAACAACGTGATCACCGAAATCAAGTCGACGGGCAAGCCGGTCAAGATGGAGGCCGACATCGTGCACTCCCATCCGGCCGCGGCGCTGCTGGAGGCCTCGCGGTCAGTGGCGATGATTTGCGTTGGCTCGACGGGGGTCAAACACGCCATGGAGGGACGCATCGGATCCACCGCTGCAGCGTTGGCCGTTGCTGCGCATTGTCCGGTCGCCGTCATGCCAACAAGCACAGTGCCGCGTCAGGACGGTTTGATTCTCGCCGCCGTGGATGAATCACCTTTCTGTAGCACTGTTTTGGAGTTGGCCGTCCAGGAAGCCCGGCTGCGCGGCGCGCCGTTGCGGGTTATCACAATGCGGCGCAGGCAAATCGGTGGCCACTACGATACCGGCCCGGCGGCCGATCGAAGTCATCGTATCGAAACACAAATCGATCACCGTCTCACCCATTGGCGCAGAAACTATCCGGATCTTGACATCGAGTCGGTGCACGACCACTTCAGCCTGCTCAACTATCTGGAGCAACTGCAAAGAACGGCCACGCCGATCCAGTTGGTCGTGGTCGATCCGATGCGGCCGGGGCCGACGGATGTTCTGCTGGGGCCCTCCGGTCGTGCGGCGCTGGACGCCGCCGGTTGCACGCTGCTGATTTGCGATCGACGGTGGTGGTTATGAACCTCGACAATCACGAAAGACGATGTGCCGGCGGCTGTGCTGGTTGACCGACGGATGGTATGGGCGGCCGGGCACATGGGCTATCACGCGCTGCCCATCCCGGGAGTGTGCCGGGATTCGGCCACGCCGGTTTGGGCGGATCAAAACCGTGGGCCGAACCGGCCACTTCAGGACGTTCGGCCCCTCGGCGCGCAATTGGCTGAAGTGCGATCGTGGCGGCACGCGTGTATGTCGGCGATTGATCGTAGACGGCGGTGGTTGGCGTGGCCGGTGATTCTGATCTCGTGAAGGTACTGCTGGGCGGTGATGTCATGCTCGGGCGTGGCGTTGACCAGATCCTGCCCCATCCCGGCGAACCGGAGCTACGCGAGCCGTACATGCGTGATGCGCGGGAATATGTCCGCTTGGCTGAGCGCGCGAACGGGCCGATCGCACGCCCGGTGGATTCGGAGTGGCCATGGGGCGAGGTGCTGGAGGTCCTCGATGAGGTCGCCGTCGACGTTCGTGTGATCAACCTTGAGAACACGATCACCGCCGACGGCCAATTCGCCGACTGCAAACCGGTGTGCTATCGGATGCACCCGGATAACCTGCCGGCACTGGCGGCGTTTCGGCCCGACGTGTGCGCCCTGGCCAACAACCACGTTCTCGATTTCGGCTACCAGGGGCTCACCGACACCGTCGAGGCTCTCACCCAACCGCGGGATCCAAGGTCCCGGGGCTGGGGCCGACCTTTATACCGCCCGCCGCCCGGCGGCGGTGACGGTTCACGATGACCACCGGGTGCTAGTCGGCTCGGTGGCGATGACATCGGCCGGCGTTCCCGAATCCTGGGCCGCGCACGGAGACCGGCCCGGGGTGTGGCTGATTCGCGACATGTCCAGCCGTGTCGCCGACGACGTGGCAGCGGGGGTGCTCGCGCACAAACGTGACGGCGACGTCGCGATCGTCTCGCTGCATTGGGGATCCAACTGGGGCTATGCGATAGCGTCAGACGAAATTGGGTTCGCGCACCGGTTGATCGACGCCGGCGTCGGCATCGTCCACGGACACTCGTCGCACCATCCACGGCCGATCGAAATCTACCGCGGCAAACCGATCCTGTACGGCTGCGGCGACGTCATCGACGATTATGAAGGCATCGGCGGCCACGAGCAGTTCCGCGCCCAGCTCAGACTGCTGTATTTGACCTCCACCGATCCGGCCAGCGGTGAACTCGTTTCGCTACAGATGATTCCACTGCACGTGCGGAAGATGCGACTCGAGCGCGCCTCGCAGACCGACGCCGAATGGCTGCGCACGACCCTTGAGCGCACCAGCCGCCAGTTCGGGATTCACGTTGTAGCGCGACCCAACGACCTGCTGGAGGTTGTTTCCGTGCGCAGTGACAACATCCCGGGATGACTTCTGCGGGGGTCGGCGGCTGAGGATCACCGACGCCCGAGGGCAATCGAACATTGAACCGCTGTGTCACCAATAGTTGCGGCAAAGGTGTTGTGCAGCAGTGTGAACGTGGCCAATCGAACGCGGGCGACCCGACGAGCATCCCAAGAAGCCGAACTCTTGGCGCTGTTCGCCGGGTCGGTGCTGCGCGGCACCAATCTGGAAACACTGCTCGAACGGACCCGCGATTCTATTCACAACGTGCGGCCAGCTTGCTGAGCTGTGGTGGGGCACCAACGACTGGCTTATCAATCACCTGAACGCTGCCACCGGCGTGTAGGGCATACCTACCGGCGGATTCTTGACCCGCGTGTCTCAGCGATTCTTGATATGCCTGGTTAGCCCGTGTGTCGCAAGGTGTTTCAGCTGTTGTATGCACTCGGTGAATCTCGACAATTCCCAGCGATTCTCGGTCATATTGGGCGGGTTCTGTCGGTGCGAAGAACTTTTGCAGCCCGGATCGGCTATCGCAGCTCGATCCGACTGCGCAAGTCGCGAGCGGTCGCGGCGTAAGGCCGTTAGTCCAACACATCGGTGACCATTGCCACCTGATCTTCCTTGGAAGGCCGTCTTACGGTCATGCGTGAAGCTGCCAATACGACCCAAACACGTGAAGCTGCCAATACGACCCAAACAGGAGAACGAAATGTCCGGCTCCGAAACCCATCGTGGCATTTTGGTCGGCGTCGACCGATCGGCGTCGTCGATGGCGGCAGTCAATTGGGCGGCTCACGATGCTGCAATGCGCAATACTCCGCTAACACTCATGCACGTCGTCGCACCGGTCGTGCCGGCGGTCGCGCCGTGGCCGGAGATTCCGGTACCCCAAGACTATTTCCAGCGACAGGACGACGACGCGAGGCGAGTTCTCGAAGACGCGCGCAGGGCGGTCGCCGACAGCACCCCCGCCTGGCGGCACACCGCCATCGGCCCGCCGTTCGTGTACAGCGTGGTGGTACATGGCCCGACCGTTTCGACGCTCGTCAATGAGTCCAAGACTGCGGACCTGATGGTCGTGGGATGCCGGGGCGAAGGCGCGTTTAGCGGGGTCTCGTTCGGCTCGGTCAGCACCGCCCTTGTGAACCATGCGCATTGCCCGGTCGCGGTCGTCCATGATGAGGCTTCGCCGCCGCCCGCGCAGGCACCGGTGCTGGTGGGAATCGACGGTTCGCCCACATCGGAACTGGCGACCGAGATCGCCTTTGACGAGGCCTTTCGCCGGGGTGTGGACTTGGTGGCACTGCATGCGTGGTCAGACGTCAGCATGTCGGAAGTGCCAGGTCTGGATTTCGCAACGATGGAAGTGCAGGCACAAGAGGCGCTGGCCAAGTGGCTCGCCGGATGGCAGGAGCGCTACCCCGATGTCACGGTGCGACCTGTGGTGGTGCGCGATCAGCCAGCTCGTCAACTCGTCGAGCACTCGCAGTCCGCACAACTCGTCGTCGTCGGCAGTCACGGTCGCGGCGGATTCGCCGGCATGCTGCTGGGTTCGGTGAGCGCGGCCGTCGCGCATGCGGCGCAGACGGTAGTAATCGTCGCCCGCGAGTCATAGCGGCGCAGGCGAGCATCACGCCAACCCGACCTCGTCGGAAGGCAATCTCTCGTGCTTGCTTGTCGTCCCGCAGTCGAAAGAGTCTGTCCCACAAGGCCTTAGCTTTTACAAGGGTGGGCAGGATTGACAAATCAGTACCGGTGAGCGGCGTCCGCGTGGGGCGACGCTAGCCGGTACACGTCGATCAGTCGGCTGAGATCACTTGCGGTGACGATGCCGACTAGACGGCCCTCGTCGACGACTAGAGCGCGGTTACCGGCGTCTGATCCCAGACGCTCCAATAGTGCGGTGAGCGGCTCATGCGGAGCCGCGCTGGGCACGTGAGGCAGGGGTATCGCGGCTTCACGCACCAAGGTGGCAGCGCGCTGGCTCGGCGGGATGCCGCGCAGTTGGGTCAGGGTGATCAGCCCAATGATCGATCCGTCGCGGTCGGCGACCGGATACGCGGAGTGGCGGTCGCCGAGCAGGTAATCCTGGATGAAATCCTCGATGGTGATGTCGGCGGGGGCTGTGTGGGGATCGGCGGTCATGATGTCGGCGACGCGGACATCAGTGATGGCTTGCCGGGTTATCACCTGTGCCTCCTCCTCGCGGGAAGCGGCGAAGATGAACCATCCGATGAACGCCAACCACACGCCGCCGACCATGCCGCCTGCCAGAAACTCCAGCAGCCCGAGGGCGATCAGGATGAACGCGAGGATGCGTCCGGCGCGCGCCGCACCGATCGCGGCGCGCACGGGGTCGCCGTAGCGGCGCCACAGGTAAGCCTTGAGGACCCGCCCGCCGTCCAGCGGGGCGCCCGGTAACAGATTGAACAGGCCCAACAGCAGGTTGATGCCGGCGAGCCACCACGCCACGCCGAGCACGATGTGTGCGACCCCGAGCACGCCGAGCCCGTAAGCCGCGCCGCCAAAGACCGCCGCGATCGCCAGGCTCATCAGCGGACCCGACACCGCGATCCGAAACGCCTCCCGAGGTGTCTGCGCTTCGCCCCCAAGGCGGGTGACGCCCCCGAACAGCCACAGCGTCACGTCGAACACCTTGACGCCGGCGCGGCGCGCGAGGATCGCGTGTGTCAGTTCGTGGGCCAGCAGCGACCCGAGCAAGATCAGTGCGCCGCACACTCCGGCCAGCCAGTAGGCCCCTTTCGAGTAGCCCGGCACGGCGGCCGGCAACGTGGAGGCCAGGCTCCAGGTGAACAACCAGAGGATGACCAGCACGCTCCAGTTGACACTGACCGGAAATCCGGCGATTCGTCCTATCGGGATGCCGCCCATGTCGAATGACCTCCAATGGTGTTGCTGGACAACCGATTACTGTTGGCGGGCGACTATCACCGGAATGCGGGCTGCATGTACAACCGCGGTGCTCACCGAGCCGAGCAGCATCCCGCCGAATCCGCCGCGGCCGTGGCTACCGACCACGACCAGTTGTGCAGATTCGGATTCGTCGAGCAGATGGTGGGCCGGGTGATCAAACACAACCCGATGGCGGACGGGGACGTCCGGGTAGTGCTCCTGAAAACCGGCTAGGCCCTCGGCGAGAGTCTTCTCGGCGGCGGGCCGTGGCTCCATGAACGGCGCAATCGACACGTCGGCGCCGCTGTAGGCGTGCAGGGCCACCAGTTCTACACCGCGAAAGGATGCCTCGTCGAAGGCGATCGCGGTGGCCAGTTGCGAGGCCGGCGAGCCATCGATGCCCACCAGCACCGGTAACTGTGAGGGTTGCAGCAGGATCGGGGTCTCGTCGTGGATCACCGCAACAGGGCAGTGGGCGTGATGGACCAGGCCCGTACTTACCGAGCCGAGCAGGACCCGCTGCACCGCGTCCTGCCCGCGGCAGCCCACGACCATCATGTGCGCCTCTTTGGACAGCTCGATAAGGGCCGGCACGGGCGCCGCAACCAACAGTTGAGTGTCGATCTCGGGTCGGTTGCCGTCGTCGCACGCTGTCTTCGGCGGCCTTGATCGCGTCGGCGAGAATCTTGCGCGCATCTTCTTCGTGCTTTCGGTGAAGCCCAGCGGGGATCGGCACCGGGGGGTTGACCGCTAGCGGGCTTGAGACGTGCACGACGGTCAGTGGAACGTTGCGCATGACTGCCTCACGTGCAGCCCACCGTACGGCCATCGTCGATGACGCCGACTCGTCGATACCCACCACGATCCCCGCATATGCGCTGCGACTGGGCATTTCGCCGTCCTTCCTGTCTGCTTGCCGGGCGCAGCAGGCCGCATTATCCGACGCTAGATGGTCGCCGATGCTCCGGTCAGGAGGCGTTGGTCCCGGCAGTAGTGGTCCTAAGACCCTTCGGCGCGGCGACCCGGCGCGGCACAGTCGGGGTATGACGCAGTTCGAGGATCGTGACGATGCTGAACGTCGATTGACCCGTCGGCTGGCTTCGTTTCGCGGTGATATGAGGGTGTTCGATGATCGTGTCGATGCCGGGCGTCAGCTGGCTGAACGCCTGGAATCGTTGCGCGGTCAAGACGTTGTGGTGTTGGGTCTGCCACGCGGTGGGGTGCCGGTGGCCTTCGAGGTCGCCAGGGCGCTGCGGGCGCCGCTGGATGTGCTTGTGGTGCGCAAGCTGGGGGTGCCATTTCAGCCCGAGCTGGCCTTCGGCGCGATCGGTGAGCGCGGGGTCCGGGTGATCAACGAGTCCGTCGTGCGGCAAGCCGACCTGTCCGAGGACGAGATGGCCGCCGTCGAGGAGAAGCAGCGGGCCGAGCTGGCGCGCCGCGTAGAGCGTTTCCGTCGGGGGCGTGGCCCGGTCCCGTTGGCGAAGCGCACCGCCTTAATCGTCGATGACGGCGTGGCGACCGGCGCGACCGCCAAGGCGGCCTGCCAGGTGGCCCGTGCTCAGGGCGCGAGCCGGGTGGTGTTGGCGGTTCCGATCGGCGCCGACGACACCGTCGCGAGGTTTAGTGGGTACGCCGACGAAGTGGTGTGCTTACACGCACCTAAGTTTTATTTCGGCGTTGGTCAGGGCTATTGCAACTTCGCGCAGACCTCTGACGATGAAGTGGTCGCGTTGCTTGATCGCGCCCGTGAGGGTTTTCGGGAGGCAGTGGCTTCCGAGGCGACGGGCGACCCGCCGTTGCGCGATGAGGAGGTCCGGGTGGCCGCCGGCCCGGCGGTGGTGGCAGGGCATCTCATGATTCCGGAGCACCCGGTCGGGATCGTCGTTTTCGCGCACGGCAGCGGCAGCAGCCGCCACAGCCCACGCAACCGCTATGTCGCCGAGGTGTTGAACCAAGCGGGCCTTGCCACGCTGTTGTTCGACTTGCTCACCCCCAGCGAGGAACGCAACCGCGCCAACGTCTTTGATATCGAGCTGCTGGCCCGGCGGCTAGTCGACGTCTCGGGCTGGCTGGCAGGCCAACCCGACACCGCGGCGCTGCCGGTGGGCTATTTCGGCGCCAGCACCGGGGCAGGCGCGGCCCTGGTCGCGGCCGCTGACCCCGGCGTGAAGGTGGCCGCGGTGGTGTCCCGCGGCGGCCGGCCCGATCTGGCCGGCGACTCGCTGACCAAGGTCTGCGCGCCGACGCTGCTGATCGTGGGCGGACGCGATGACGTGGTGCTGGAACTGAATCGACGAGCCCAGGCCATGATGCCCGGCGAGAGCAAGGTCACCGTGGTCCCAGGCGCCACGCATCTCTTCGAGGAGCCAGGCGCGCTCGAGCAGGTCGCGGCGCTGGCCCGTGATTGGTTCATCGATCATCTGAGCACGCCGGGCGCAGCTAGATCCGCGTGAAAGCGATGGCGGACAGCCCATCTGGGTATCGGAGTATGCCGCATACCGCGGACCTTCGGATCGAGGCGTGGGCGCCCACCCGCAACGGCTGCATCAGGGAAGCGGTGCGCGGCACTGTAGAAAGCTTCCTGGATACCTCGTCGGCCCGGCCGAACCACACGCTCGTGCGCCGGTTGACCGCAGAGCGCGAGGACGACCTGCTGGCCGCGGTGCTCGACGAGGTCATTTATTTGTTGGACACCACTGGCGAGGCGCCGGTCGATCTCGAGGTGAACGGCACCGACGGCAAAGTTGAGGTCACCTTCGCGATGGTCGATGCGGGCACGCTTCCACAGATCGGTGCTATCCCGAAGGCGGTGTCGCTCAACGAGCTTCGCCTGGCGCGGGAGCTGGCGAGCTGGCGGTGCTCGGTGACGCTGGACGTGTGATCGACGGGAGCCATGAAGATCATCGAGGAGACCCCGTTCCGGTTCCGGATCGAACGAGAGGGCGCTATGCGTGTCCCGGGGATCGTGTTCGCATCAAAATCGTTGCTGCCCGATGAACACGGGGATATGGCGCTGCAACAGGTCGCCAACGTGGCCACACTGCCCGGGATTGTGCGGGCGTCGTATGCGATGCCGGATGTGCACTGGGGATACGGATTTCCGATCGGCGGTGTGGCGGCGACCGACATCGACGCCGACGGAGTGATCTCGCCCGGCGGTGTCGGCTTCGACATCTCCTGTGGGGTGCGGCTGTTGGTGAGCAATCTGGATCGCGAGCGGCTGCAACCGAGGATCCGAGCGGTGATGGATCGCCTGGACGGTGCGATACCGCGCGGCATGGGCACCAAGGGCGTGTGGCGGCTGCCCAACCGCGATGTACTGGAAGAGGTGTTGACCGGTGGTGCCCGGTTCGCGGTGGAACAGGGACACGGCGTAGCACGGGACCTGGCGCGATGCGAAGACGGTGGCGTGTTAGACGGAGCCGACGCCGCGACAGTTAGCGACCGGGCAGTCGAACGAGGGCTTGGGCAGGTGGGCAGCCTGGGCTCGGGCAATCACTTCCTGGAAGTGCAGGCCGTGGATCACGTCTACGACATGGCCGCGGCCGCGCAGATGGGCCTGTCGGAGGGCACGGTCTGCGTGATGATCCACACCGGCTCGCGCGGCCTGGGCCACCAGGTCTGCACCGACCACGTTCACCAAATGGAACGGGCCATGAGCCGCTATGGAATTCAAGTGCCCGATCGCCAGTTGGCGTGCGCACCGGTCGGCTCCCCTGAAGGACAGGCATACCTGGCGGCGATGGCCGCGGCGGCCAATTACGGACGCGCCAACCGGCAACTGCTCACCGAGGCCACGCGTCAGGTGTTCGACGAGCAGGCGGGAGCGTCGCTGGACCTGCTCTACGACGTGTCGCATAACCTCGCCAAGATCGAAGACCATCGTGTCGACGGCCAAACACGCACTGTGTGCGTGCACCGCAAAGGCGCGACGCGGTCACTACCGCCGCACCATCCTGGTGTGCCGGCGGAGTTTGCGGCGGTTGGCCAGCCCGTCCTGATCCCGGGCACGATGGGCACCGCCTCGTATGTGCTGGCCGGTGTGCCGGATAACCCCGCGTTCTTTTCCACTGCTCATGGCGCCGGGCGCGTGCAAAGCCGCCACCAGGCCGCCCGCCACACCAGCGCTGACGCGCTGAGCCGAGGCCTCGCGGAGGCCGGCATCCTCGTGCGCGGCAAATCCCGAAGGGGGCTCGCCGAGGAAAAACCCGAGGCCTACAAGGACATCGATGCCGTCGTCGAAACCAGCCACCATGCCGGGCTGGCCCGCAAGGTTGCCCGTCTCATCCCTCTGGGGGTGGTGAAAGGCTGATGAACTCCGGGCGGCGGTGGTTCCATGCAGCCCAGGTGATCCCGGTGATGATGGAAAGGAATGCCCGATGACCGATTTGCGAATCGTCTCCGGTAGTGCCAACCGAGGCCTGGCCAGTGCGGTCACGAATTACTTGGGCGTCGAGTCCGATAGCTGCATTTTGGAGCGATATCCCGACGGCGAGCTGCGTCCGATCGTCGAAAATGTCTGTGGCGCCGATGTCTACGTGATCCAACCGACGGCGCCACCAGTAAACGACCACCTCGTCGAATTGCTGTTGCTACTGGACGCGTGCCGGCGGGCCCGCGCCGCCAGGGTGACGGCGATCGTGCCGTATTTCGGCTATGCCCGCCAGGATCGACGCACCGCACCGGGGCAGGCTCTCGGCGTGGCAGTGGCCGCTGACGCGATCGCTGCCGCGGGGGCTGACCGGCTCGTCGTCGTCGACCCCCACACACCCACCTTCGAAGCCCAGTGTCGAATACCGGTGGAAACACTGAGCGCCGTTGACGCCTTGTCGGGTGAGCTCGCCGGCGACCTGCCGCACGGGGCGGCCGTCGTCGCTCCCGATTTGGGCGCAGTAAAAGTTGCCGAACGGTTTGCGGCGGTGCTCGGTGGGCCGGTTGCAGTCGTGCGCAAGCAACGCGAAAGTGGCTCAGTGGTAAGCGCATTGGACATCGCTGGCGATGTGGGCGGCCGCTCGGCGGTAATCGTCGATGACATGATCACTACTGGGGCCACCATAGAGGCCGCGGCTAGGCTGCTGCGCGCGCACGGCGCAGCACCTGACATTGTTGTGGCCGCGACCCATGGGCTCTTGGTTCATGCCGCGGTGAGCCGCCTGCGCGATCTTGATCTGCGCCGCGTGCTGGTAACCGACACCGTTGCAGTCAAGACCGCGGGCACCTTGATCCAGCTGTGCTCGATTGCGCCGACGCTCGCCGCCGGAATCGCCTTCTTGCACGCCGACAAGCCACCGCATCAACCACTCGCTCACGCATGACGAAAGCCCTCACCGCGTCACGCCTATGCCGTTAATCCGCGGGTATGGTTTTAGCTGGCGGCTTTCACCTCAATGTGCTTCTCAGCCGCCGCAGCCTGTTTCGGAACGGCCACGTCCACGGTCAGGATGCCCTTGTCGTAGGTGGCTTTGATGTCCTCCCCGTTGGCGCCCGCCGGCAAGGTGACCGAGCGGGTGAACGAGCCGTAGCGGAACTCCGAGCGGCCCTTGGCTTCCTTCTTTTCGCTGCGTTCGGCCTTGATCACCAACTCGCCATTCTGCACGGTGATGTCGACATCCTTGGCTGGATGGATGCTGGGCAGTTCGGCACCAGCAGTTAGTGGCCGTCTTGCATCTCATCCTCGAGCCGGATCAGGTGGGCGCCGACTAGCGGGCGCAAACCTGCTCATGAGGGAAAGTCGTTCCATGTATCGGAGCAGTCCGGCACCGTGAACGTGTATGCCGGCGCATAGCGAGCTCGGTCATAGTCCCTCCCTCGGTTTTGGGTTGAGGAAAGGCTTGATGGCGATTCCATTCACGGCGTTCCACTCATCCCCTCGTAGAGACCAGAGAGTCGAAAGTCCTCGGCGCGGTCAGGCGAAAAGCCGCCAATCGACGGATAAGTGTTCGCCGATGGCATAGGCTGTCGGCCAGTCGCTGCCGCGCACCGCCCGAGCAAGATCGTCAGCCAGGTCTTGGGGCGGACACCTATTTCATGGGGGTGCACCCAAGGTTGCGGAAGTTCGCGTGTGATGTACCCAAGGCCGCCGGTTTCTAGACTGCTTCCTGACTGATGGCAAGCGAAGAGCCCGCGTCTGCCGTCCTGACGCTCGTGCGAGATCTCGTCACCGAGGTTCACCCCCACGCCACGGCGCCCGAAGTGGCGCTAGACAGCACATTCGACGACTTGGGCATCGGCAGCCTGGAACTCGCGGAACTGTTGCTACGGGTCCAGGACAAGTTCGGGGTGGCACTACCGCCGCACATTCTGGCCAGCGCAGAAACGCCGCGTGACCTCTTGCAGGCCGTCGCTCGCGCCCATCCCTCCACCGGCGAGAACCGCGGTGTGGTTTCCCCCCCGGCCACCTCGGCGGGCGGCCGGGCACCGGCAGCAGCCTCAACCTTGAACGAGGCCCTGGATTGGCACCTGGGCGCGACCCCGGACCGGACGCATATCCGCATCCTCGACGAGCCTGGCGGTCCCATGGACGTGACCTATGCGGCCCTGCACCAAGAGGCCGCTGCCGCAGCGGCCGGGTTGCTCGCGCACGACATCATGCCGGGCGAGACGGTCGCCATCATGCTGCCCACCTGCCGGGCGTATTTTGTCACCTTCGCCGGTGTGGTCCTCGCAGGCGCCATCCCTGTTCCCGTTTACCCGCCGGCCAGACCTGCCCACCTGGCGGACCATCTGCGTCGCACCGCCGGCATCCTCGCGAACGCCCGGGCCGCGCTGCTGGTCACCGTGCCCGAGGCGGTAACGCTAGGCCACCTACTGCGGTCGAATGTCGAAAGCCTCCGTCACGTCGTCGTCCCCGAATCCCTCACCGGCGCAAGCGAAGGCGCCCTTCCGCGGCCGCGAGCCGACGACCTCGCGCTGGTGCAGTACACCTCGGGGAGCACCGGTCAGCCCAAAGGGGTAGCGCTCACGCACCGCAACCTGCTCGCCAACATCCACGCGATGGGCCAGGCGGCGGCGGTGTCGGCGTCGGACACCTTCGTCAGTTGGCTGCCGCTGTATCACGACATGGGTCTGATCGGCGCTTGGTTCGGGTGTCTGTACTTCGGTGTCCCGCTGGTGGTGATGAGCCCCCAGGCGTTCCTGATCCGCCCGTCACGATGGCTGTGGGCGATCCACGCCAACCGGGGCACGATGTCGGCCGGCCCGAACTTCGCCTACGAGCTCTGCCTCGCCAAGATCCGCGATGCCGAGATCGACGGACTCGACCTGAGCTCGTGGCGGTTGGCCTATAACGGCGCCGAGCCGGTCAGCCCCACGACAATCGAGCGCTTTGCCGAACGCTTCGCTGCTTATGGGTTGCGGCGCAACGCGATAACGCCGGTGTACGGGCTCGCCGAGTCCTCGGTCGGGTTGGCTTTCCCGCCCCTCGGCCGGGGTCCGCTCATCGACCGAATCGGCCGCGACAGGTTCGTGCGTTCCGGGCGGGCCGAGCCGGCGGAACAGGGTGAGCGCGATGAGCTTCGTTTCGTCGCCTGCGGCCGGCCCCTGCCTGGTCACGAAATCCGGATTGTCGACGCCGCCGGCAACGAATTGGGCGATCGCCGTGAAGGTCGCATCGAGTTCCGCGGGCCGTCGGCGACCGCGGGCTACTTCAACAACGTGCGAGCGACGCATGCGCTGTTCCACGAGAACTGGCTTGACACCGGCGATCTCGGCTACCTGGCCGACGCTGACTTGTACGTCACCGGTCGGGTCAAAGACGTGATCATCCGGGCGGGCCGCAACTTGCACCCCGCCGAGCTCGAAGAGGCGGTCAGCAACCTCGCAGGTGTCCGCAAGGGGTGCGTGGCCGTGTTCGCCTCACCCGATCCTCAGGGCGGCCCCGAGCGACTCGTCGTGATGGCCGAGACCCGAGCGACCGGAGACGCCCGCACCGCGCTGCACTCCGAGATCGCCGCCACGACGGTGGATTTGCTGGGTGTGGCCCCCGACGACGTGGTCCTGGCGCCGCCGCGCACGGTCCCGAAGACCTCGAGCGGCAAGATCCGGCGGGCCGCCAGCCGGCACGTCTACGAGACAGGGAAGATTGGCGCCCGACCACGGGCGCTGTGGTGGCAGTTGGCCCTTTTGCGCCTCCAAGCAGCCGCCCCGTCGCTGCGCCGCGTCCGTCGTGCGGCGACCGCCGTCGCGTTCGCGGCCTACACCTGGGTGTTGTACGCGGTCCTTGCGTTATCGGTGGTGGTCTTACTGGCAGTGCTTCCGCGGTCGCAATGGCGCTGGCGGGTCGCCCAGGGCGCCGTCCGGCTGCTGGCCCGCCTAACCGCGACGGCGGTCAGTGTGCTTGGCCGCCAACGCCTCCCGCCAGGAACCTCCATTGTCGTGGCCAACCACTCGAGCTGGCTCGACGCAGTTGTGCTCGCCTCGGTGCTGCCGCGGTCGTTCGGCTTTGTCGCCGGCGAGGTATTTCAGCATCAGGTGCTCAGCGGATTCGCGCTCAAGCGGTTGGGCACCCTATTCGTCGAACGCTACGAGCGCGAACACGGTGTGGTCGACACCCACCGCCTCGTTGCCCTAGTCCGAGCCGGGCAGTCACTCGTGATTTTCCCCGAGGGCCGCTTGGCCCGCGCCCCTGGATTGCGACCCTTTCACATGGGCGCATTCATTGTGGCTGCCGAGTCCGGTGTGCCGGTCGTCCCCATCGCCATTCGCGGGACGCGGGCAATACTGCGGCCGGAGCATCACTTTCCGCGACGAGGAGCGATCGATATCGTCATCGGTGAGCCGGTCCAGCCTTCGGGCACAGACTGGGCTGCGGCAATAGAGCTGCAACGCGCTGCCCGGGACGCCGTCCTGCGCCTCTCAGGGGAGCCGGACGTCGAATGACAGGCGGTCTGCTTTTTTCGCATAGAGATGTTTTGTAGCAAGGCGGCCGCTGGCCGAGAGCAGCGACTAACCGCAATCAACCAGGAAGTGGTCGCGGCACTCAAGGTTCGCTGACGCAGAGGTTGGCTGGACAAGCCGCGACTTGACATTTCGCCGTCTTCTCTCGTCCGACGCTACTGCCGGACCACACGTACGTCACCGTCACAAATACGCCGACCTCTCGTTACCCAAAGAGCGACAGTTCTACTTTCAGCCGGTAGACGGCCAGCACATCGCTCCGGCGAAGACGATGCACGACTTTCGTGCCGCGATACGGCATTTGGACTGATTGTGTCAAGGTAAATCGGCCCCACTGTGACGGAGCTATTTGGCCCAACCGTCTGGCGGCATGTTTGGCGCGAAATTGAAGGTCGGCCCTGCAGGGCTGTAAGCCAAGAGCGTCGATGAACCTGCCGATACTCCCGTGGTGACCATGCTCGGTAAGGAACTGGTCCAACTCGGTTCGACGATGGGCAGGGCCGGTTCATTGACTTAACGTTTAGTCAACGTTACGGTGGTGTTATGAGTGCGCGGCAAGAGCAGGCCCAGCGACGTCGCGAGCAGCTCATTGAGGCGGCGTTGGTCGTCTTTGCCCGCAAGGGTGTTGACGGGGCCTCGGTCAAAGACATCGCTCACGCCGCGGACGTGACGCCTGGGCTGGTGTATCACTATTTCGACAGCAAAGAAGATCTGGTCGCGGCTGTGCTTGAGGAGCGCGGTTTCCTTCCGCAGTTACGCGCGTTGCTTATTGAGCATGCCGATCAGCCGGCGAGGGCGGTGTTGCCCCGGCTGATTCGGGCATTCGACGAAACCCTCGCCGCCAACGCTGATGTGGTGTCGGTGTTCTTCTCGGCCAACCACGGCGATGCGGCCTTACACGACTTCGTTGCCACCGGGAACGATGTGTTGCAGTCCTATCTGACATCACGAGCCAAGGCCGGTGAACTGCGGCCTGAGCTGATCGGGGCCGCCGCCGGCGCACTTTTCGCGGCGGTCGCAATCGGACACAAGACACGTAATCGGGTCAACGTAGACGAGCTTGTCGAACTTGTCCTGAATGGGTTGGCTACGCAATCACCTTTGGAGGTCGATGATGTCGTATCTGTATAGCGATCACCAGCGCGCCCTAGTGCCCCTGCTGTATGGCTATAGCGGGGCAGGGCCCAACGCGCCGCGCCGCCAGGCAGCCGCATTGCCCCGCTTCGATGCACCTCGTATGGTGCCCGTGCACAAGCCGGTAGCTGAACTGACCGTCGGGCTTCTGGTGAGCCTGGGGGCACGTGCACCCGGACAGCAACCGCTGCAGCGCACCAATGACCTGTCCTACCGCCTCATCTCACGCGCCGTGCCCAGCAACCAGATCGTGTTCGACCACGCCACCCCGGCACGCTTCTGGGCCGATGAGGATCTCAACGTGGCCTTTCCCCGCGACCGTATGGCCGAACTTGAAGCCGAGGCCACCATCGGTGCGCTGGCGCCCGAGGCGGTCAGCGTCTTGGGCTCGATCAGCAAGTGGGAGCAGCTGGCTACTGGCACCGCGCCTCGTATCCGCGACGAATTTGCCCGTCAGAACGTTGATCTGGTGTTGGTGGTGCCGTTTTGTCCGCAATGCCACCAGGCCACCGCGGTGCTGGTGCGCGCGTTGGAGGCCGGCGGGCTGCCCACGTTGATGCTGTCGGCCCTGCGCGATATCTCCGAGGCCTACCAGCCGCCGCGCACCGCGCTGGTCGACTACCCCATCGGCTCACCATGCGGACGCGTCGGCGACCCTGAACACCAGCGCGCCACGTTACGGGCGGCCCTGGGCTGTCCACTGGACACCACCACACCTCAGCTGCATACCGTCGATCTGCCCTATCAGGCTGACGGCGGGCGAGAGTGGATCGAGACCACCCAGGCGGCCTATCGCGCCAGCATCGCCGACGTTGCACAGAACGTGCGCGACCACGGCGGCTCCGAATCCCTTGCCGGACAGGAGAAAGACTTCGCCATCCGATGCCACTGCTGACCAGCCGAGGACCGAGCGTCACGCTCGGAGCCGAAGCCAGGCCGCAAATTCCACAGTCCGCTGTTCTGAACGAACACCGCCTATCAGAAGGGAAGTAAGTAATGACCGCCGACACCCAACCGCCGCTGGTGAGCAGGCTCGAAGGATCAGAGGTGCCCCTGCCCAGGCTCGCGGGCACCCCAAATACCGTCGAGAACAAGAAGAAGCCGGTCTTTCACTTCCCGGTGAAGGTCGCGCTGAAAACCGACGAGGGATTACGCAAGCACGCACACGTCACCCCGGCGGTCAAGGGTTACGGCGCCTACGAGCTGTGGTCCGATGAGGGCACTGGCCTCCCACCGGGCGCCGACAGCGCTCCAGCACCGCTGGTGTATTTCGCCGCGGGAGCGGCGTTCTGTCTCACCAGTCATCTGACGACGCTGATCAATGACCGCAAGCTCGACGTGCGCAACCTCGAAGTGGAAAGCGAACTGTCCTTCGGCTACGTCAACGGCGAAACCGGTCAGCGGGCAGTCTGTTTGGGTCTGCGCTACCTGGTCGACATTGACTCCGATGAGCCGCAGGAACGACTGCGTTCACTCATCCAGGAAGCCAAAGGGCTTTGCCTGGCCGAGGCCGCACTGTCACAGCCCGTCACCATCCAAACGCTGCTCGCCGTCAACGGCGACGTGGTCGATCCTGACATAGCAACCGAGTCCGGCTCGCTGGGCCAGATCGCCTTCCCGACAGCGTCACACTAAACGACCATACGACCCACAAGGTCGGTGTGAAGCTTCGAGAGCCCGGCCCACCGACCTCACGCGGCGACCGGGCCCTCAGCACGCCGCCGAGCGGCCAAATACCAGCAAAACATTTAGCGCGTCCGCGGCGGCTGGAACTCCAGGTGCATACGGGTCTTTTCCGGGACGGGTAGATCAGGTAGTGGCCCGCGCGGCGCGGGCATGGGCTAGGCGGTAGGACTCTGTGCCGGTTTCAATGATGTTGCCCGCGAACGTCAAACGGTCCACGATGGCGGCGCAGAGCCGCGGATCAGTAAAGGTCTTGGTCCAGCCCGAGAAGCTCTCGTTGCTCGCGATTGCCACGCTGGCGGTTTCCTCACGCTCGGTGAGCACTTGGAACAGCATCTCGGCGCCGCGGCGGTCGAGTTGCATGTAGCCCAGTTCGTCGATGCAGAGCAAGTCCACGCGCGCCGTAGCGGGCGATGGTCTTGGCGAGTTGGCGTTCGTCGGCGGCCTCGACGAGCTCGTTGACCAGTTTGGTGGCCAGGGTGTAGCGAACTCGGTAACCGTCCTGGGCGGCGGCGGTGCCCAATCCGATGAGCAAATGTGTCTTGCCGGTGCCGGAGTCGCCGATCAGGCACAGCGGTTCGCCGTTCTTAATCCACTGGCAGCGGGCCAGCGTGTGGATGGTGGCCGCGTTGATGGCGGGGTTGGCCTCGAAATCGAAGTCGGCAAGCCACTTCTCGCGAGGAAATCCCGCGGCGCGCACACGGCGTGCGGTGCGACGACGGTCGCGGTCGTCGCACTCGGCAAGCAGCAGTTCGGCCAAAAATCCGCGGTAGCTCAGTTGTTCACGCTCAGCGGCGTCGGTGATCTCGGCGTAGCGCGAGCGGATGGTGGGCAGGCGCAGCGAGCGGCATGCTTGATCCACGGCGGTGTCGGCAGCTTGTTCGGTCATTGTCCGCCGCCGGCGAGTGGTCGAGCTGGTCATGACACCTCCGACCCTTCAGCGGGCGCGGTCTGCTGCGCGGCGCGGCGGGTCAACAGGTCGTTGTAGGCGCCGACGGTGGGCAACGGTCGGGTGTCGGGAGGCAACCCGGCGATGACCGCCGCCGGATCGGCCAAGCGGCGCTGGGTCAGACTGATCACCTGCCATGCAGGGAGCTGTTCCTTCTGATAGTCAGAAACTGAAAGTTCCTCGTGGCAGCGGTGTTCGGCGATCCGACGTGCCTCCACGGCCACTACGTCGGCGCGGGCGGCTCCCACGCGGGTCGCCGCGGCCAGAGCATCCACCACGTCGCGGTGGGGCAGGTGGCGGTGCAACAGCAGCGTCTCGACCAGCTCACGGGTGCCAGCAGTGTCGCCGTGCGCACGCCGCGCCGCGGCCCAGAATGCGTCATGGGCGGCGGTGAACTCTCCCGATTTGCGGGCCTGAGCCAGTGCGGTCGCGCCCGCCAGGGCACCGGGCTTGTGCCGCAGGATCTCCAGGTAGTGATCGAGGACCACCGTGGTGGACCCCTTCACCGTCGACCGTTCGTGACGGGCCACCTCGACGCGGCGGTCAAAGGTGATCACCTCATCGGCGCTCAGCAGCACCCGGATCCGGCGACCGATGAACCGGGCCGGTACCGAGTAGGTGGCCTGGCGCACCGTGATCCGGGCGTAGCGATCCACCAGCGGCGTCAACGTCAATGCCGTCTGGAACCTCTCGAGAGGAAGCGGCCGCAACTTCGGGGCCTCCAGGGCGTAGTCCTGGCCGACGGTGCGCACCCGGTTACCGATCCGGCGGTGATCATCGTCGGCGTCGGCGGCCACCAACCGGGCGTTGAGTTCGGCCAAACTGTCCACCTTGGGCACTGGAACCAGATGGGTGCGCCGAAACCGTCCACCCTCGCCCTCCACCCCGCCCTTCTCATGTGCCCCAGCCACGCCGGGCTGGCAGTAGAACGCATCAAAGCCCATATGGGACCGGAACGCCACCCATCCATCCGACTCAGAACGGTTGCGTCCGAACAAAACTCGCGACACCGCCGACTTGAGGTTGTCGTAGCGGATTTTGTCGAATGGGATCCCGCCCAGCTCGGTGAACGCGTGCTGATGTCCGTCGAGGAATGCTTCCTGGCCCTGGGTGCCGAATGCTTTATGCACCGCCCGCCCACTGCACGACAACCGCAACGTGAACAAGAACACCTTCGTGCGCACCCCACGCAGATCGATCCACAGGTCGGCGAAGTCGACCTCGGCTTCAGCGCCCGGCAAATGAACCTGCGGGACAAACCCGACCTCGGTGACCCGGTCGGCCTCCGCGGCGATCTCGGGGCGCCGCTTGGCCACGTAATCGCGCACCGTGGAGTACGACACGTCGAACTGGTGCTCATCGACCAGGCGGGCCAGCACCCGACGCGCGGTGTGCCGCTGCTTGCGCGGGGCATCTAGGTCCTCGCGCAGCATCTCATCGATCCACGGCTTGGCCGCATCCAGCCGCGGCGCGGCGAACGTGCGCGGCTTGCGCGGCGGCGGCACCGATGAGGTCAGCGCCTGACGCACCGTGCGCCGGTGCACGCCATGACGCTTGGCCAACTCGCGAATGCCCAGATCCTCGCGACGGGCATCGCGACGGATCGCTTCGAACAGTTCCACTCTCGACCCCAAGCCGGCTCCCCACTTACGCGGTTGCCAACCAAGCATCCCGCCGGAGCGACCGGGAGAGAGCCAACAAGCCCCGTCACACCACCCCGGGCGTGTCGTAGGTGGGGCCAAATAACTCCGTCACTCCACATCCGAAGCGACCAAAGTGGGGCCAATTAACTCCGTCACAGTGGGGCCTACTAACGCTGACATAGCCACATTTGGACCCAGACCCGCTTCGCTACCACCTCGAACGGGGTGATTTCTCCCGCTGGCTGGACAGCACCATCGCCGACGAATACGCCACCGGCTAATCCACGGTGTGGAGGAAAGGTATCTCGGTACCCAAGACAAAAATTAAGGAGGTCCTGATCACGGCGGCCTCTCGCCGATGGCAGATGGGCCTTCGCGCCGTGCAGCGTATTCACCCGCGCGCCGTCCCATAGCTCGCAGATCGCTTTCCGACGGCGCAGGTTTCGGGTCGAACGAGATACGTTCCAAGTGTCAACGACACCGAGTGGCGCGCCCGGATGATCTTACTGAGGCACGTCAGGTTCTCGGTCGTCATTTCGCCTCCGGCGTTCCTGTTCACGCTCCGTGGCTTCCTCGCGCCAGCGGAAGTACGTCTCCGCAGTGAGTAGCCGCTTGATGATTTCGAGGTAGCGGTTGTTAGCCATGTCAACTCCTCACCTGTGGCCGGCAAGCGTGCGCGATCCCCTGCACGATAAGTGTTCGCCTATTGACGGCATGGTCGAAAGGCTTGGCGGTGAGCTGCAGCTTGTGGCGCTTAGTTCGGCGATGGCTGTCGTGCTTACTTCGTCGTGTTGGCGATGGCGAGTTTCGAGCGGACAAGAACCTGGGGCGCGGTGGCGTGGTGCGACTGGGGAATTGCGGCCATAGCGAGGCCGGCGAGCGCGCCGGGCCGAAACACCAGGCAGTACGTCGAGCCGCCGAACTGGAAGTAGCCGAGTTCCTCGCCTTTTGCCACGTGGTGGCCGGGCGTGATGCTTTTGTCGATCATGCAGGAAGAGACCTCCGCTATGCCGACTCCTATGAAAGCCATCCGGCCGATGACGGGATCATCGGCTTGGATGAGGATGATCGCCCGCACCGCGACATGCGCTAGGTAAGGCTGTGAATCCGGCGGCTCGAGGGGATCCCAACATTCCGTAACTGCCTCTGAGTAGTAGGTGCCCGGCTGAACGAACGCCTGGACAATCGTCCCAGCCACCGGACTGTGCCAACGGTGATAATCCGTCGCGGTCAGATACGCCTGATAGACGGTTCCGCCGACGAACTGATCAACCGACTCGTCGTTGGCCAGCATGTCCTGCAGCGAATACGGTTGGCTTTTGATCCAGAAACGATCCTGGCGCTGGACCCCCGTGGCGATGCGGTAGGGCGTCGACTCGCAGGCGCTGATGATCACCTTGTCGTCGTCCGGTGAGGCGACCGGACGCGCGCCCTCCTTGAAGCGTCGGGTGAAAAAGTCGTTCCAGGAGGCAAAGCCCCAGTGCTCATCCTGGGCATCGTGCACGAACTGTTCGATACCGATGGCACCGCGCGCCGCGGGGCACTGCCAGCCAGATGACGAATCGTTGAGCACATACAACGAGTCAGCACTGTCGAGAAAACCGCACCAGGCCGTCAGAACCTTCTTGAGCATCGCATTGATCCGCGGGTCGCGGAAGGCGGCGAACCCGGCTGGTGTGCCCATGGTCCAGTCGAAAATCGCGCACAGTGGAAGGACCACCGGGTTCTCGCCGAACTCCGGCGCCATCGTCAAGACCTCGTTGATCAGACGCATCATCTGCTCGACGCTGTGCACGTGGCGCGTGCGGTACGGCTTGGTGCACGGGACCTGCTCGATCATCTGATGGACGTACATGCGCACCACGGGATCGGTGTCGATCAGCTGCTGAAACTCGGCGAGTACAGGATGCAGCCCGACCTGTTCGCCTTTGGCTTTCACCCGCTCCCGATGGCCGGTAAGCCATGACTCTAAGTCATCGTGATCCTGCGGCAACCAGCCGGCGCGGCGTCGCACATCCATACCCTCGGTAGGAGGCGTCACAAGAATCAAATTTAACGACGCCGGCTCTGGCATCAACCAAAAATATTCACAAAACCCTCGCCCCGCCGGTGATCAGCTCGTCGCTGTGGAAGCCTTGAGCTCGCACGAGCCGGTCCAAGCAGGGGTCGAGTCGGGACGAGCCCACGCTCGACGCGTAGGGACCAAAGTCATCACTTCCCAATCATCGCTGACCACGGCCGCCATCAGTCGTACCTTGGGGTCAGGAACATGACCGAATTTATGCGCAACACCGACGCCTTCACGTGGGCGATGGAAAGTGATCCGCGGCTGCGATCAACCGTGGTTAGCGTCGTGTTGCTGGAGCGATCCCCGGACTGGGGCGAGGTGCGCGAACGATTCGACTTGATAAGCCGGAAGTTGCCGATGTTTCGGCAACGGGTCGTGGCGTCGCCGCCCCCGGCCCCGCCGCGCTGGGAGTATCACGCGGACTTCGACCTGGGCTACCACATCCGGCGAGCGGCTGCCCCCGGCGCTGGCACGGTCAACGATGTGCTCGAGATGGCTCGGTTGGCGGAGATGCAGGATTTCGACCGGAGCCGACCGCTCTGGGAGACGACGCTGATCGATGGCCTGGAAAACGGTGGCGCGGCCATGATCTGCAAGTTCCACCACGCCCTCACCGATGGAATCGGCGGCATCCAGATCGCGATGAACCTGTTCAACGTTTCCGAAGAGCTCTATGGGCATGAGCCGCTGCCGCCCGAGCCAGAGGTATCCAGACCGTCGTGGCTCAGCCGCTACCGCGACACCTGGCGCTACGACACCGGCGTACTCGGAAATGCGTTGACGGGCCTGGTCAAATCGGCGCCGCGACTGGTGTACGACAGCGTTCGGCGGCCGCTCACGACGGTCCGATCGGCAGTGGGTACTGCGGCATCGATCTACCGGACAGTGCGGCCCATAAACCAAACCGGATCTCCGCTGGTGAAGAACCGCAGCACGATCCGTCGTCTTGGTGTGCACGAGGTTCCGATGCCGCTGCTGCGGGAAGCGGCGCACCGCTGCGGTGGGGCGTTGAATGACGCGTTTGTCGCCGGGGTGGCTGGCGGGCTACGCCTGTACCACGAGAAGCACCACGCCGAGGTCGGCGACCTGCACCTCACCATGCCGATCAGCCTGCGCACCAAGGCCGATGGCATGGGCGGCAACCGGATCACCCTGATGAGGTTTGACGTGCCCGTCGGCGAGGCCGACCCGGCAGCACGAATAAAGGCAATACACCAGCGCACCGACGCGGTGCGCGGTGAGAAATCCATGCCCTATACCCAGTTGATTGCCGGCGCTCTCAACCTGATGCCGCGGTGGTACGTCGGCGCGGTCCTGCGCCACGTCGATTTTTTGGCCAGCGACGTGCCAGGTGTACCGGTGCCGGTTTTCCTGGGCGGCGCCCCGGTGCGCGCCCAGTACGCGTTCGGCCCGACGATCGGCTCGTCGGTCAACGTCACACTGCTCACCTACGTCGACACGTGCGCTCTGGGCATCAACGTCGACACCGCCGCAATACCCGACTACGACGTCTTCTATGACGCTCTCGTCGCCGGCTTCGACGAAGTACTGGCGCTCGCAGGCTGACTCAGGTCACGGTCAAAGAGGCCAGCGAACCTCGAACGGGTGCGGCTGTCAGGGCTTGGCGTGCCTCGTCCCGCCCGGCCCGCATGAATCCGGCCCAGTCGCGGGTGCTGAGGAACTGGCGGTAGAAGCCGACGCCGCGAACTGTCTCGTAGGAAACCGGCTCGATCATGATCAGTTTCGAACCAGCCCGGAGCCGGAGCAGATTCTCCCGCGCGAGCTCGATCTGCTGGCAGGTGCGCACCTGGCTTGCCACATAAAGGATGCTGGCCTTCCGATACTCCCAGCCGGTGGCGTCTTCGCCGTCGAATCCGGGCGGGTAGAACCCGTTGATGGCCAAGGTGACATCGCAGGGCTGCTCTATGTCGAGTAGCGGGTGGACCGGGAAGATGTCGACGATCCCGCCGTCGCACCAATGAAACCCGTTGAACTCGACGGGCTGGATGAACAGCGGCAGCGCGACCGCCATATGCACGGCGCGCGCCACCGAAAGCTTCGGATATGTTTGGGGACCGATGAATTCAACGCGATTCTGCTCGACGTTCCATATCGGCGCGTACGCAGGGATCGGCAGGTCGCCCAGCGTCATGTCCCCGAGTAGCCAGCGGTAGGTGTCTTCGATCGCGTCGCCGGCAATGACACCGGCGAACCCCCGTCCTGCGGTGAGCGCCAGCCGCAACAGCCGACTCCAGTCCAGATCGACGTAGTCCCGGGGAAGCAGGCCCAGAGTGAAGTCCGCCACTTCCTCTGCGCTGAGCCCGGCCGCCAGGGGGAACCCGAACAAGGCCGAGCCCGAGCACAGCGAGTAAACAGACGGATGTAGGCCGGCTTCTTCGAGAGCACGCGCAGCGCCCACCAGCGACGCCATTGCGCCGCTGCCGCCCGTCGCCGCCAGTGCGATCCGCTGGCCTTTCGCGACTTGGGTGGAGTACGGCTGGATCGGGGGGAAAGGTTGCCGCTCTTCGACGCTGACGGGGCCGGGCGGCAGCGCCAGGGCGGCGCGGGCTGCGTCGGTGAGCAAGCCGGCGTCCTCACGCAATCCCGCCGCCAACTCACGGGCGCGGGTGATCGCGTTGAAGTACTGGCGAAGGCGAAACACGTCGAGCACTGCCCCGAGCATGTTTACTGACTATGCGTTGCGCAAGCAGCGTGGCACAGAGTCCTCCGTCACCAGCGCAGAGGCCCATCGGCCCAGACCTGCAAGTCAGGTCCAGGCGTTTCGGCTCAACCTCCGTATGTCGGCCCTTGCACGCCGTCGCGCCAAGTAGTGCATTTCTGCGCTATGCAACAGGTCTCGATCAGGCTGGGGGCCTGACCGAAGTGAGGTGATACCTCCTGCGACGTGTACTGGCCGCCGGAACTCGCGCACTGACTCTGAACATCGGTCTGCGCATGGGCAAGAGGTGCGGCCAAGATGGTCACCGCGACCGCGATGCCGAAAGTGGCCGTGGACCTGCCACTGAATACAAGGCGCTTCATCTTCCTCCGTAAGCCGCTGCTCGTGCAGAACTGACGACGACATTTTACCGGCTCGGTGCTCGACGTCGACGCCTCCGCAGCGGTCCGTGAGCGAAGGTAAACTACAGGCATGTAATTCGGCGTGACGCGGGCGAAGATCGCCCTCGCCGACCAAAGGAACGGCCCATGGACCCACTCAAAATATCCAGTGTTGAACTCGACGATCGGGATCCTTTTCGAGCGACTTTCAACGTGCACCTGAGCCGCGACATGACCGACTTCGAGCGCCAGACGCTGCCGCCGCTGCTCTCCGGCAGCTTCTCGCCGTCAGAGGCTCGGGGTTCGGCGGTGGTGGCAATCAGAAACGCGACCATCGCGATGATCGAAGATCACCGCGACCTGCTCAAACAGATCGTGGCGGAAGCCGAATCCCTGGCCAAGACGATGGAACACGATCAGCATGCGGTGGCCGCCCAGGTCGCCGCCCGAGTGGAGGACGTCCGGCAGCGCGCCGCTGCCATCGACTGGAGCTGACACTTCGGCCGGTGACGCGCAGGCTCGACAGCCTGGTGCGCCGCGGCCGCCTGCTAGCAAATGCGCGGCAGGCGGCCGCGGCGCGAGGAGGCGGCCTAGTAGGCCACCGCGATCCCCGTGGTGGCGGGGTTCTTGTCCAGCTCCTGCCAGCCGGTGATCGGTGTGCCGGTGTAGCGCCATATGCTGCCGTCGCCGTGCAGCTGATAGACCCCTTCGTTGCCGGCGAACGCCCGCGCCGCCGGATTGTCGTCGATCCGCAGCCAGCCGGTCAGCGGCGGACCGGTGTACAGCCAGATCGAGCCGTCTCCGTGCAGCTGGTAGAGGCCATTGCTGGAAGCCAGGATCTCCGTCGTCGCCGGGTTGTTGTCGAGCTGCTGCCAGCCGCTGAGCGGCGTGCCGGTGTAGACCCAGATCGTGCCGTCCTCGTGCAGCTGGTAGAGCGCCCCGGCGGCCGCCGCGATCGCGATGGTCGCTGGGTTGTTGTCCAGTTGCTGCCAGCCGGTGAGCGGCGTGCCGGTGTAGACCCAGATCGTCCCGTCGTGGTGCAGCTGGTACAGCCGATCGCCCGCGGCGATCGCCTGGGTGGCCGTGTTGTTGTCCAGTTGCTGCCAGCCGGTGAACGGGGTGCCGGTGTAGCGCCAGATCGAGCCGTCACTGTGCAGCTGGTAGAGCTGGTTGCCGGATGCGGCGATGGCGCGGGCGCGGACGTTGTTGTCCAGCTGCTGCCAGCCGGTGATCGGCGTGCCGGTGTAGCGCCAGATGCTGCCGTCGCCGTGCAGCTGGTAGAGCTGGTCGCCGGACGCAGCGATGGCCCGGGCCCTGGGATTGTCGTCCACTTGCTGCCAGCCGCTGATCGGCGTGCCGGTGTAGGTCCAGATCGTGCCGTCGCCGTGCATCTGGTAGAGCCGCTCGGCGAACGGGTTGTCCGACTGCGACATCCAGCGGCTTGACTGCGGCCAGCAGGTCTGCCAGCGCCGTCGTCTTGCCGGTCAGGGTCTGGTAGTTGGCCGCGAGGGTTGCGCCGCCCGCCTGAACGATCTGCGAGACCGTGTAGCCCAGCGACCGCATCCAGTAGATGTAGACGATCGAGCAGCCGATCGAAACGTAGTCGCGGTCGGTGCCTTCGGTCTTGGTCACCCAGTCGGGGTAGCCGGCGCTCGCCCAGCTCGGCCCGGTCACGCCCCACGAAGGAAAGGCGCTCGGCGCCGAGTTCTCGGCCATGAAGCGCGACAGCCCTTCGCCGTTGCTGGACCCGCAACCCCAGCCGCGGGCCTGCGCGCCCATGCAGCATTCGGACAGCTCGGCGATGTACAGCGACACCTCCAGGTCCAGCGGGTTGGCGGTGGTGTTGGAGAAGGTGGCGTCGACATAGATCACCCCACCCGAGGTGAAATCGCAGCCGTAGTGATAGGCGCCGCCGGAGCCGTCGTTGTTGCCGCTGAGCGGCGCGACGATGACGGTGACCGGACCGCCGGTGATGCCGAAGACCGACATCATCTGCTGGTAAGGCGCCGCGACAACCTTGAGCAGGTTCTGCGCCAGCGTCAGGCCGCTGGCGCCCAGCGAAGGATCGTAGGACACCGTGACCGGGCCGGAGACGCCCACCTGGGTGGCCGGATAGTCGAAGCCGAACGGCTGCGCGGCTTTGACTTGCTCGGCCGTGCGGGCCTTTCGGACCATGCCCGATGGCAGGAACTCGCGCGGCGATGTCGTCGGCGTGCCTGCTGCGGGCGGGGTTGCGGGCAGGGGCTTTGTTGCGGTTGCGGTCATGACATTTCCTTTGGTTCGAATGAGTTGCGGAACAGCGGGTCGCTTTCATTGCGCGCCGATCGGGGTGATCGGGGAAGAGTTAGGTCCGATGAGCGGACCGGCATCGACCGCGAACCGGTTCGGAAACCACACTTCGGCTGAAGCGCTCAATTGCAGGCGACCGGGAACGGCAGACTTAGACGCATGGCTGCAGCACGGAGACACCTGCCACGCGTCGGTTTCTGGTCGCGCTGCTCGTCGTAGTGTCCGCCGGTAGCTGGGGTGCACGCGCCAACGCCGACGTGCCTCCGCTGAGCGCCGAGGCGCGCTCGGCGGGATTTGTCGACGTTCGCTCGGTGGTTCCCAGCGCGGTGATCGATCTGCGCTATGCAACGGCGAACAATTTCACCCGAATGCCGTTGTATCCGGCCGATGCCCGCTGTCTGGTGCACGAATCCATGGCTCCCGGTCTTGCCGCCGCGGCGAAGACACTGGGCTCGCACGGAGACGTGCTCGTCTTCTGGGACTGCTATCGACCGCACGACGTGCAGGTCAAGATGTTCAACGTCGTGCCCAACCCCGCCTGGGTGGCCAAGCCCGGCCCCTATGCGCGCAGCCATGAGGCGGGGCGTTCGGTGGACGTGACGACGGCAAGCGCACAGGCGCCCTGCCCGCCCGCCCGGCAGTTGGGCGGGCTGTGCCTGGCCGATATGGGAACCGACTTCGATGATTTCTCGCCGCGCGCAACAGCCTTCGCCACTGACGGCGTCAGCGCGGACGAGCAGGCCAACCGCGCCCGGCTACGCGACGCGATGAGTGCCGGCGGCTTGTCGGTGTACTCCGGTGAGTGGTGGCATTTCGACGGCCCCGGTGCCGGGGTCGGGCGCCCGATCCTCAACGTCCCGGTCGACTAAGCTGATCTCATCATATATGAGATAGTTGTTTCGTATTATGAAATAAGCGGCGGTAGCCTTGCGTTCGGGAAGTGGTTCGATCGCAAGGAGTCGCACGATGAACAGCAAACCTCAGGCCGTCTACACCCACGGGCATCACGAGTCGGTGCTACGTGCGCACCGCCGGCGCACCGCGACGGACTCGGCCGGCTACCTGCTGCCGCATCTGCGGCCTGGGATGTCGGTGCTCGACGTGGGTTGCGGTCCCGGGACCATCACCGTCGACCTTGCCGCCCGGGTCGCGCCGGGGCGGGTCACCGCTGTCGAAATGACCGATGAGGCTTTGGATCTGGCTCGCGCAGAGGCGCAGGCGCGCAACCAGTCGAACATCGACGTTCGTGACTTCCGACGTGCATGCGCTCGACTTTCCCGACAACACCTTCGACGTCGTCGCACGCGCATCAGGTGCTGCAGCACGTGGCCGACCCGATGCAGGCGTTGCGGGAACTGCGGCGGGTGTGTGTGCCGAACGGGATCGTCGCGGTCCGCGACGCCGACTACGCAGGGTTCATGTGGTTCCCGCAGCTTCCGCCGCTGGACCGCTGGCGCGAGCTGTACGCCGAGGCGGCGCGCGCGAACGGCGGCGAGCCCGACGCGGGCCGGCGGCTGTTGTCGTGGGCCCAGGACGCGGGGTTCGACGACATCACGCCCAGCGCGCAGCATGTGGTGCTTCGCGACGCCGGAGACCCGCCAGTGGTGGGGCCGGATGTGGGCGGACCGGATCGTCGAGTCGGCCCTGGCCGGTCAGCTGGTGGACTCGGGGCTGGCCACAACCGCGGACCTCGACGAAATCTCGTCGGCGTGGCTGGAGTGGGCGGCTGCTCCGGATGGCTGGCTGGCCATCCCGCACGGCGAGATCCTGTGCCGGGCCTAGGGCGGCGCTAGCCCTCCTTTAGCCTGGTCAGGCTGCGGTATTGGCATTCTCTTTTTTTGCAAGTACGTTATCAGTCGATGGATAACCACACCGAAACCTCATCCGGCATCCCGCTGGAGCCCGTGTATGGGCCGGGGGATCGTGGTACCGAACCGCCGCCGCCGGGCACCTACCCGTTTACTCGGGGCAACTTCGCCGGCGGCTACCGAGGCAAACTGTGGACGTTTCGCCAGTACTCCGGATTCGGCACCGTCGAGGAATCCAATCGCCGTTACCGCTACCTACTCGAACAGGGCGGTACCGGGTTGTCGGTGGCGCTTGACCTGCCGACCCAATGCGGATACGACTCCGACGATCCCGAGTTCGGTGAGGAGGTCGGCCGGGTCGGCGTCGCGATCGACACTCTCGCCGACGCCGAGATCCTGTTCGACGGCATTCCGCTGGACAAGATCAGCACCAGCTTCACGATCAACGGCACCGCGGCGATCCTACTGGCCTTCTACGTGGCGGCGGCCGAGCGCAAAGGCGTACCGCGCGCCAAGCTCACCGGGACCATCCAGAACGACATCCTCAAGGAATACGCTTCGCGTGGCACCTGGATCTGGCCGCCGGAGCCGTCGCTGCGGTTGATCGCCGACACCATTGAGTTCTGCGCGGCCGAAGTTCCCAAATTCAACGCAATCTCGGTGGCCGGCGCGCACTTTCGCGACGCCGGGGCCAACGCGGTGCAAGAGATGGCGTTCACCCTGGCCGACGGCGTCACGTACTGCGACACCGTCGTGGAACGCGGCCGCATGACCATCGACCAATTCGCACCGCAGATCTCGTTCTTCTTTTACACACACGGCGATTTCTTCGAGGAGATCGCCAAATACCGTGCCGGACGGCGACGTTGGGCGACGATCGTGCGAGAACGCTACGGCGCCACCACCGACAAAGCATCGATGTTCCGCTTCGGCTGCGTGTGCGGTGGGGCGTCGCTGTATGCCCCGCAGGCGCAGAACAACCTGGTGCGGGTGGCCTACGAGGCGATGGCCGCCGTACTGGGCGGGGTGCAGTCGATGTTCACCGCAGCCTGGGACGAGCCGTTCGCGCTGCCCACCGAAGAGTCCACCACGCTGGCGCTGCGCACGCAGCAGATCCTGGCCCACGAAACCGGTGTCGCGCGCGTCGCGGATCCGCTCGGCGGCTCCTACTTCGTCGAGGCCCTCACCGACGCCACCGAGGACCGCATCATCGAGATCATGCACGACCTCGATCAGCACGGCGGCATGGTCCGTGCCATCGAAGACGGCTATCTGCAGGGCCTGATCGCCGACGAAGCCTATCGGATGCACCAGGACATCGAAGCGGGCACGCGCCCGGTCGTCGGGGTCAACCGGTTCGTCTCCGAGGAGCCGGCGCCCGAAATCGTCACCTACGAGCTCGACGCCGAAGGACGCGACCTCCAGCTCAAACGGCTGTCGAAAGTGAAACTCGAAAGAGATTCTGCCGCAGTAGAATCCAGCCTTGCAGCGCTGTTGCGTGCGGCCGAAGGGACCGACAACCTGATGCACAAGCTGATCGACTGCGCAAACGCGTACTGCACGGTCGGTGAGATGGTCTCCACGCTCAAAGCGGTCTGGGGCGAATTCCAGCAGCCGGTGGTGTTCTAGATGGCAGCGCGAATTCTGGTCGCCAAGCCCGGTCTCGACGGACATGACCGCGGCGCCAAGATCGTCGCCCGCACGCTGCGCGACGCCGGATTCGAGGTCATCTACACCGGTATCCGGCAGCGCATCGAGGACATCGCGTCGATCGCCGTGCAAGAGGATGTGGCCGTCGTCGGGTTGAGCATCTTGTCCGGCGCGCACGTCGCGCTGACCGGCCGCACCATCGAGGCGTTGCGCGCGGCCGACGCGGCCGACATCGCCGTAGTGGTCGGCGGAACGATACCCGAGGCTGATGTGCCCAAGCTGCTGGAAGCCGGGGCGGCAGCGGTATTTCCGACCGGGACCCCGCTGGATGTCCTGGTGCGCGAGATCCGCACTCTCACTGGCACTCCGGACCCCGAGTCGAAGGAAACACAGTGCGCATCGGAGTGATGATCGGAGCCGAGCGGGGCGATATGGCCCGCAAGGTGGCCAAGCTGGCCTCCGATATCGCGTGGGCCGAATCTGCGGGACTGGACACCGCGTGGATGCCGCAGGTGCCTGACGACTTCGACTGCCTCACCATGGTGGCGCTAATGGCGGCGCACAGCTCTCGCATCGAGCTGGGTACCGCGGTGGTGCCGCTGCAGGCCCAGCACCCGATTGCTCTTGCCCGCCAGGCTCTCTCGATACATGCGGTGGCTGGTGGACGGCTGGCGCTGGGCGTCGGACCGTCGCACCACTGGATAATTCGGGACATGCTCGGTCTGCCCTATGAGAAGCCGGCCGCCTACACCCGCGACTACCTGCAGGTGCTCAACGCTGCCATCAGCGGTCCGGGATCGGTTGACGTCGAGAATGATTCGTTCACGGTGCATAATCCGACGGCGATCGGGGCCGATACCCCGATGCCGGTGCTGGTCGCCGCGCTGGGTCCGGTGATGCTGCAGATTGCCGGTGAATTGGCCGACGGCACCGTGTTGTGGATGGCTGACGAGCGTGCGATCGGTGATCACATCGCGCCGAAGATCACCAAGGCCGCCGCGGATGCCGGGCGCCCCGCGCCGCGTATCGTCGCGGGCATCCCGGTATGCCTATGTGCGCCTTCTGAAGTCGACGCGGCAAAGGAGCGGGCCAACCGCATCCTGGGCGAGGCCGAGGTGTCGCCCAACTACCAGCGCCTGCTCGAACGCGGTGATGCCCGCGATGTCGGCGATCTGTGCGCCGCCGGCGACGAGGCGGCGATCCTGGCGCGGATGCGCCGATTCGCCGACGCCGGCGTGACGGACCTGTCGGTGCGGCTGCTGCCGATCGGCGACAACCGCGACGAACTCGTCGCCTCCAAGCGCCGGACCCGGGAGATGATCGCCGGGCTCGCAGCGGAGTTGCGTTGACAACCGCAGCACCGCTGGCGGGGATACGAATTCTCGAAGTCGGCACCATGCTCGCGGGCCCGTACGCGACGATGCTGCTCGCCGACCTCGGTGCCGAGGTCACCAAGATCGAACCCAGCGGTGGCGAGATCTCCCGCAGCGTCGGGCTCAGCTACTTCGCCAGCCTCAACCGCAACAAGTCCAGCATCTGTCTGGACCTGAATTCCGATGCGGGACAGCGACAGTTGGGCGAACTGGTATCGGAATCGCATGCGCTGCTGGTGAACCTGAAACCGTCGGCCATCCGCCGGCTCGGCCTGACGTACGAGCAGCTGCGACAGTGGAATGAGCGGATCGTCTGCGTGGCGATCACTGGCTTCGGGCTCTACGGCGGCGACGATCCGGCGTTCGACTACGTGGTTCAGGCAGGTGTCGGTATCGCCGCGTTGACCGGCGATCCGGACGGCCCGCCGACGTTGCCCGGCTATTCATCGGCGGACAATTCCACCGGAATGTGCGCGGCGCTTGGGCTGCTGGCCAAGATCATCTCCGGCACCGGCGGACAAGTTGATGTGTCGCTGCGCGACGTGATGCTGTCGCAGCTCAACTACCACGCCTCCGCCTACCTGAACGACGGCGTCGAGCCGCACGCGCAGGCCCTACGGCGCACACTCGTATTACGTTCCGGCCCAATTGTTTCCGACTGCCGACGGCTACCTTGCGCTGTTCATCACACACGACGGCTTCTGGAAATCCTTCGCCGCCGAGGCGGGGATCGACGGTTTCGAACAGATGGCTGAACGGGTCGCCCGGCGTGACGAGGTGCTCGCCGTCGTCACGGCTGCCCTGGCGGCCGATACAGCCGCCGGTTGGGAAGCCCGCCTGCAGCCACTGGGAGTGCCTGCGGCGGCGGTGCGGACACTGCCCGAAGCGTTACAGGCCACACCGGAAATCGTGGTCAGCGCAGGCGATTTTCGCTTGGTCGGCAATCCGATTCGGGTGGTCGGTTACCAGCCGGACTACCGCCCGCCGCCGGAGCTGGCCGGCGACTGAGATCAGCCCGGGGTGGTGAGGTGGGCTTCGGCGAGTTTGCGGAAGGCCGCCACCAATCGGCTGCGGTCGCCGGCGCGCGTCGCCAACACGACATGGCTGGGCTCAACACCTTCCAAAGGGACGGTGGTGATGTCGGGTCGCAGGCTGTTGCCGTGAAAGCCGGCCGTGATGGCCACCGCCTGTCCGGCCGCGATGAGTTCGAACTTGTCCTCGAGCGCTTCGATGAACGGACCGTCCGGCGCGCGGCGCCCGTCCGGGCGGGGGTCGACGCGCCAGAACGCGCTCCAGGTCGGATCGGAGCCTCGTACCCGTGGCATGGGTTCATCGGCGATGTCGTCGAGGGTGACCGAATCCCGGCCTGCCAGGCGATGATCGATGGACACCGCCAGCACCCGAGGCTCGTCATAGAGGATCGTCACGTGCAACTGGTCGGTTGCAAACGGCAACCGGGTCACCACCGCGTCCACGCGGTGATCGAGTAGCGCATCCCGGGCTTTATCCCAATCCAAGTGCGAGACCGCAACGTCGGCGTCGGGGTGTTCGCGGCGCAACTCGCGCACCGCGGGCGTGACGATCATCCCCGACGTGTAGCCGATCCTGATACGGCTGGGTTGGGCCGCGGCGCGGGCCTGTGCGGTGGCTTGGGCGGCTGAGCGCAGCAGCGCTTTGGCTTTCGGCAGGAACACCTCGCCGGCCTCGGTGAGCCGGGTGCCTTGGGGTGTGCGATCCAATAGCCGCACGCCCAACTGCTGCTCCAGCCGCCGGATCTGCCGGCTCAGCGAAGGCTGCGCCACCCGCAAACTGGCGGCCGCGCGACCGAAATGGCGGTGCTCGGCCACCACGACGAAGTACCCGACCAGCCGCAAGTCGAGGTCCACCACGGGCGATGCCGACTCAGTCATGCGCAAAGTGTAGCCGGAGCTCAAGCTTGGTTTCTTATGTACAGCCTAATTGAGCTGCTGTGATGCCAAATATGCATCGCGTCATGTGGAATAGGCCTTGGACAGGCGCTGCGGGTCGTCATTGACTTGATGACATCGATCAGAAAGGGATTTCCATGCACGTCTTTGTCACCGGCGCGACCGGGCATATCGGGTCCGCCGTCGTCACCGAACTCGTCGAAGCCGGGCATCAGGTCACCGGCCTGGCCCGCTCCGACGAGGGCGCCGCCGCCCTGACGGCCAAAGGCGCCGCCGTGCACCGAGGCGACCTCGCCGACCTCGACGGCCTTCGAGCGGCAGCCGCAGCAGCCGACGGCGTCATCCACCTGGCCTACCGAGACGATTTCGACAGCGACTTCGTGGCCGCCGCCGAAACGGACCTGCGGGTCGTCGAGGCCATGGGTGAGGTGCTGGCGGGCTCCGGCAGGCCCCTCGTCAACACCTCGGGCACCCTACTGCTGGCGGGAGTCGTGCAAGGCCGGACCGCGACGGAAAACGATGTCGCCGCAAGCGGTCCGCGGATCGACTCGGAAAACGCCGTCATCGCGATGGCCGACCGCGGGGTGCGATCGTCCGTCATTCGCCTGTCGCCGCTGGTGCACAGCACGCTCGATCATCACGGCTTCGCTCACCGCCTGATCGACATCGCCCGCGCGAAAGGAGTTTCCGCCTATGTCGGTGACGGGTCCAACCGCTGGCCCGCCGTCCATACGCTCGACGCGGCGCGCCTGTACCGGCTTGCGGTTGAGGCGGCTCCGGCGGGAACGCAGATTGCACGGTGTCGCCGACGAAGGCGTGCCGTTCCGTGACATCGCAGCCGTCATCGGCCGTCATCTGGACCTGCCGGTGGTGAGTATCTCCGCCGAAGCAGGCCTATGAGCACTTCGGATTCCTTGCGGTGTTCGGATCTTTGGACAATCCGACGTCAAGCGCACTCGACGCAGAAAGTGCTCGACTGGCATCCCGACGGTCCCGGCCTCATCGAGGATCTCGACGAAGGCCACTACTTCGAGGGCTAGTTCGAACGCCGGGTTGGTGTAGGCACGGATCGGCGAGATCAGCACGGCGGTGCGACGCTGCTCGCGCATCACCCGGTCGTAGGTGTCCCAGTCGTCGTGGGTACCGCCGGCCGCGGTGAAGATCTCGCGCAGCAGCACCCGGAGCCGCTCGTCGTCGACGTCCGGGTGTGGGTCATCGGGCCCGATCAGCTGGGCCGAACCTTCGACGGTGGCCCACTGCCAACCGGCGTCGGGACACAACGGTGGTGCGTGGATCGGCGCGCAGATGGTCCAGCTTGCGGGCGCCGCCGATGGCCACCAGAGCGACGACCGGCTCAGTCGTCAGCGGGTGTGGCATGACTCCGGCGTTGACCAACGATGCCTGGGCACTGCCGTCGCGGCGCAACGTGGTGAAGACGACCAGCCCATGGTCGGCAGCGGCGAGATCGGAGAAGGCTGAAAGGTCGGTCATGATTGAGATTCCGTTCCAGCCCGAGTATGCCTAACGCCGCCGCAGCGCGGGCTACTCGTAAACCACTGTCACCGACGTTGTGTCGGGCACCGCCTGACACGTCAACACATAACCGTCTGCGAGCTCGTCTTCTTCCAGCACGTCGTTGGTGCGCATGGTGGCGTTGCCCTCGGTGAGCTTGGCCATGCACGTCCCGCAGTTGCCGGCCTCGCAGCTGAACGGCGGCGACAGCCCGGCCCGTCGCGCGGTCTCCAGCAGCGTCTCGCCGGCGACCTGCGGTACCGACACCTTCTTGCGCTCGAGGTGGATCGTCACGGTGCCGCCGGCTGCACCGCCGCGGCGCCGCGGCGACCTCGGCTGGGGCCGCCTTCACCGGCGGTGAAGCGTCGAAGTCCTCGACGAGGACTCGCGCCCCGTCCGGCAGCGCGGAGCGCACCACGGCCATGAAGCCTTCCGGGCCGCACACGTAGCATTCGGCGTCGGTATCGGCGCCGACGAACTTCGTCGACGGCGTCCGGATCCAACAGCCCGTGCTCGACGTCGATATGCCGATCCACCGACAGCCGGCCGGGGTAACGCGCCGACGAGTTCGTCGATGACCGCCTCGAAGATCACCGACGCCCGGTCGCGGTCGGCGCACAGTATCCGCACCGCGCGGTCGGTGCTGGCCAACGCGCTCTTGGCCAGCGACAGGATCGGCGTGACGCCGCTGCCGCCGGCGAAGGCCAGCAACGGCGCCGAGGTCGGACTCAGGACGAAGGTGCCGGCGGCCCTGGTCATGGTCAGCTCGTCACCCTCGACCACGTTGTCGACCAACCAGTTGGAGACCTTGCCGCCGGCGACCCGCTTGACCGTGGTCATCAGCTCGGTGTCGGTTTCCGGCGCGCTCGACATCGAATACGACCGATACAGCTCTTCGCCGTCGACCGTCACCTTGAAGGTGCAGAACTGTCCGGCACGATAGGTGAACGGCTTTTCGTGCGGGTCGAGCACAAAGGTGCGGGTGTCGGCGGTCTCCTTGATGATCCGGGTCACCGTGGCCCGCTGGAACACGTGGCGTTCCGCCATGCCTGCACCTTCCACACTTTGCGTTCTTCACTTCAGAGAATACTATTCTCTCAAAACGATAGGATGTTCTCAATGTCGCCAGGTCGCGGTCGCTGCGACACGCGAGCCGACCGCGCTCGCGTTCGAAGACCGGCAGTACAGCTTGGCGCAGCTCAGCGCGCTGGCTGACGGGCTGGCGGCGAGCCTGCGCGGAGCGCGGCGTGACGGCCGGTGACCGGGTGGCGTTGATGGCGTCCAACCGTCCCGAGTTCGTCGTCGCGCTGCACGCGATCTGGCGGCTGGCGGCGACCGTCGTGCTGATCAGCCCGGCCTGGAAGCGCGACGAAGTCGAGCACGCGCTGGCGTTGACCAATCCGTCCCACGCCGTCGGCGACCACGCGGTGCTGTCGGAACTGATGCCGATGCTGCATCTCGACGAGCCGATCTCCCCAGGCGATCGCCGGTGTTCGGCCCGCCGCCGCCGGACGCCGATGCGGTGCTGGCGTTCAGTTCGGGTACCACCGGTCTGCCCAAGGCCGTCCGGCACACCCACGCGTCGTTGCAGCGCCGCCGTTGCGGCATTGGCGCGACGCGCTGGGCTTGACCTCCCGCGACCGCATCCAGATCGCCACGCCGCCATCGCACATCCTCGGCTTGCTCAACATCGAGACCGCACTGCAGACCGGCGTGTGGATGCGGCTGCATCGCCGATTCGACATCGACCGCATCCTGCAGCACATCCAAGACGACCGCATCACCGTCGAAATGGCCGTCGCCCCTATCGCTTTGGCGATCGCGTCGCACCCGAACCTGGAGTCCTACGACCTCTCGTCGCTGCGGTTCATCATGTGGGGCGCGACCCCGGTCAGCGAAAGCGTCGCCCAAACCGTCACCCGTCGCACCGGCGTCGGGTGGGTTCCCGCCTACGGCACCACCGAGCTGCCGGTCATCGCCTGTAACCCGCTTGACGGCGCCCGGCTCGACTCCGTCGGGCGGCCGGTGCCCGGCGTGCAGGTGCGGGTGGTGTCGCTACAGACCGGCGAGCCGGTCGGTCCGGGTGAGGTCGGCGAGATCCAGGCGCGGTCGGAGTCGCTGATGGCCGGCTATCTGCCGTGCGAGGCGACGCGAGATGCCCTGTGCGACGGCTGGTATCGCACCGGCGACGTCGGATATCTCGACACCGGCGGCTGGCTGCGGATCACCGACCGGTCCAAAGAGATGATCAAGGTCCGCGGCTTCCAGGTTGCGCCCGCCGAGATCGAGGCCGTGCTGCACGCTCACCCCGCCGTCGAAGACTGCGCGGTGTTCGGGATCCCCAACGGTGTCGACGGCGAGTCGGTTGTCGCCGCCGTCGCGACGCGGGCACCGGTCGACGCCGCCGAACTCACTGCCAGGGTGGGTGAGCGGCTCGCGTCGTACAAACGCCTGAGCCGTGTGGTGTTCGTGCCCGAAATACCTCGGCTGCCCTCCGGAAAGGTGCTACGCCGAGTGCTAAAGGAGCGCTATGGATGTACGTCTGACAGCTGAACAACAACAACTGCGCGACGCCGCGGCCAAGCTGGCCGACGACCTCGGCCCGGGATCGGTGCAGGATCTCGCCGACGACGAGCGAATTGCCCGGCTGGACAAGCAAATCGAGATGACGGGTTGGCGATCGCTGCGTTCCGACGGGGCATCCGGCGTGGAAGTGGCCATCGTCGCCGAGGAATTCGGCCGCGGATTGGTCGACGCGCCGTTTCTCGGGCCGGTGCTGGCCGACGATCTGGCCCGGCATGTCGGCCGCGACGGCGCCGGGTCCACGATCGTCGTGGGTGGGCACGGTATCGACGCCCGGGGTTACCAGCGGGCGTTGGCGTTGGACGGTACGACGGTGCTGGCCGCCGATCTGGGCGCCGTCGGCGAGGCCGTCGACCTGACCAGGGCGACCGCCGAGGTCGTCGGAAAACCCGTCGCCGTCGGCGAACTCAACTCAGATGCCGCCGACCGGTGGCTGGCACTCGCGCTGGCCACCACATCGGCGGACCTGGTCGGAACGGCCCGAGGCGCACACACCCTGGCCTGCGACTACGCGAAAATCCGTGAGCAATACGGCAATTCGATCGGCTCCTATCAAGCCATCGCGCACCTGCTCGCGGAAAGCCTGGCGCTGATCGAGGGCTCGGTGAGTGTGCTGCGACATGCCGCCTGGGCGGTCGACGAACTGGCCCCGGCCGAGGCGATCCGGGCCGGCCGAGTCGCCAAGATTTACTGCGCGCGCGCCGCGCGAACCGTCTGCGAGACCGCCATCCAGGTGCACGGCGGCATCGGCAATACCTGGGAATGCCTGGCGCATGTCTATTTGCGGCGCGCGCTGACATCGACCGAACTGTGGCCCGTCAAGCTGGAGGAGATCGACGTTGGACTTTCGTGATTCGGCCGACGAAGCCGCCTTCCGTGACCGGCTGCGGTCGTGGCTTGCGTTGCACGCCAAGGAGTTTCCGAGCTCGGGTGACGAGTACTGGGCCAAGCAGGGCGAATGGCATCGGGCGCTGTACGAGGGCGGCTTCTTCGGGTTGTCCTGGCCGCGCGAGTACGGCGGACAGGAGCTGCCGCCGGTGTACGACGTCATTCTCGACGAAGAGTTGGCACGGGCCGGTGCCCCGCCCCGGCCCAGCCTCGGCTACCTGGTCTCCGGCCTGACCCGACACGGCAGCCAAGAGCTGTGCCGTCGGTTTTTGCCTGGCATGATCAACGGCACCGAGCGATGGTGTCAGGGCTTCAGCGAGCCTGGTTCCGGCTCGGATCTCGCGTCGCTGACTACCACCGCCACCCGCGACGGCGACAACTACGTCATCCAGGGCCACAAGATCTGGACCAGCTACTCCGACGTCGCCGACTGGTGTCTGCTGTTGGCCCGCACCGACCCGGACGCCAAGCGCCACCGCGGCATTTCGGCGTTCATCATCTCGATGAAACAGCCTGGCGTGCAACAGCGTCCGCTGCGGATGATCAACGGCGTCACCACCGAATTCGGCCAGGTGTTCTTCGACGGTGCAACGGTGCCGGCTGAGCACATGGTGGGCGCGCCCGGGGAGGGCTGGCCGCTGGCCATGACGGTGGTCGGGCACGAACGCGAGCCGTCGACGCTGGGCTACGCGGCGCGCTACGGCAAGCTGGTGCGTGAGCTGGCCACCCGCACCGACGGCCCGGCGCCTCCCGAATTAGCTTGGGCCGCAGTGCAGACCGAGATGCTGACCCATCACGTCCGGCGGCGGTTGTCCGAACAACTCGACGGCGTGACGCACACGTCGGACGGATCGCTGGACAAGTTGTTGATGACCTGGGTCGAGCAGTCGGTCGGCCACGCGGCGCTGGCTGTCACCGGCATCGACGACCCCGGCCTGCTCAGCGCCTACCTCTACAGCCGCGCTCAAAGCGTGATGGGCGGGACATCGCAGATCCAGAAAAACATCATCGCCTCACGAATCTTGGGATTGGGAGCCTGACGTGTACGACATGCCAACCGAAATCGATGTCCAGGCCGACGGGCCGCTGCGAATCATCACGCTGAACCGGCCTGATTCGCTCAACTCGGTCAATGACGATCTGCACCACGGGCTGGCGAAGCTGTGGCAGCGGTTGAGCGACGACCAAAGTGCCCGCGTCGCGGTGATAACCGGTGCCGGCCGGGCGTTTTCGGCCGGCGGAGACTTCAGCTACCTCAAGGAACTGGCGGGCGACGCAGACTTGCGGGCCAAGACCATCGCCGACGGGCGCGAAATCGTGCTGGGCATGGCCCGCTGCCGGGTGCCGGTGGTGGCTGCGGTCAACGGGCCGGCCGTGGGGCTGGGCTGCAGCCTGGTGGCGCTGAGCGACATCGTCTACATCGCCGAAGACGCCTACCTGGCCGACCCGCACGTGCAGGTGGGCTTGGTGGCCGCCGACGGCGGACCGCTGACTTGGCCGCTGCACATCAGCCTGCTGTTGGCCAAGGAGTATGCGCTGACCGGTACTCGGATCTCCGCCCAACGGGCGGTCGAACTGGGCCTGGCCAATCACGCGGTGGCCGACCCGGTCGCCGAGGCGGTGAAGGCCGCGAAAAAGATCCTCGAGCTGCCGCAGCAGGCGGTCGAGAGCACCAAACGCGTCCTCAACGTGCATCTCGAGCGCGCGGTGCTGGCCACGATCGACTATGCGCTGTCCGCCGAGAACCAGTCCTTCCAGACCGAGGACTTCCGCTCGATCGTGACGAAGTTGACGGCCGGCAAGAACTGACCGCCCACCCGCGCCGAGCGGCAACTCGACGGCGTCAGAAGCCGATGTTGGCCGGATTCATCGGGCTCAGCGGGCTGGCCGGATTCAACGGCGCTTCCGCAGCTTTTTCGTCATTTCGGCGGGAAGCGCAGCGCCCCGTCCAGCCGGATGACCTCGCCGTTGAGGTAGTCGTTTTCGACGATGCTCTGCACGAACGCGCCGTATTCGGCAGACCGGCCCATCCGCTTGGGGAAGGGGACCTGCGGACCCCAGTACGCCTCCAGCTGGTCACCCGCCTTGCCGTAGGCCGGCGTCAGGAACGTGCCGGGAGCGATGGTGACCACCCGAATACCGAGCGGGGACAGGTCGCGAGCGGCAACCAGCGTCATGCTGACGACGCCGCCCTTGGCGGCCGCGTACGGCAACTGGCCGATCTGGCCTTCGTACGCGGCGATCGATGCGGTGTTGATGATGACGCCGCGCGCCCCGTCGACCGGTTCCTGGCGCGCCATCGCGGCGGCGGCCAGCCGCAGCACGTTGAACACCCCGGTCAGGTAGACGTCGATCGTCGTCTTGAAGCCGTCCAGGTCCAGCGGAGACCCGTCCTTGCCGACCAGCCGGCCACCGCTGGCCGGCCCGCCGTGCGCATCCACCGAGATGCGCAGCGGGCCAAGAGATTCCGCTTCGGCCAGTGCTGCCTGCACGTCGTCGGTGTTGGTGGCGTCGGTGCGCACGTAGCGGGCGCCGAGCTCACTGGCCAGCTCCTTGCCCTTGTCGTCGGCCAGATCGGCGATCACCACCTTGGCTCCGGCCGCGTGCAGCCGGCGAACCGTTGCCTCACCCAGGCCGCCGGCGCCGCCAACGACCACCGCGGAATTACCGCTGATTTGCATCGCGCTTTCCCTTCTTGCAACTCATACTCTCAAACTGAGAGAATAATGTTCTCATATCACCGCGGGAGACTGGAATCCGCGCTTGCCGAGTTGGAGAGAGGCCGTGCCCGAAGCCGTCACCGTGTCCGCGCTGGGTTCGGCCACGGTCATCGCGGTTCCGGCTGCATGATCGTCAGATGACGATCGCTGATCTGATCGCGGCGGCGCGCGGCGGTTCCCCGCGGGCCGCAGGCCGGTTGCTCAGCCTGGTCGAAGGTGAGCGTCGTGACGAGGTGCTGGCCAGCCTCGATCCGTCTTCGGTGCTCGTCGTCGGGATCACCGGTCCGCCGGGCGCGGGTAAGTCGACGACGATCGCGGCGTTGGTGGGGGCCTATCGGCAACGCGCGTTCCGGGTGGCGGTGCTTGCCGTCGATCCGTCGTCACCGTTCAGCGGCGGTGCGCTGCTCGGCGACCGAATCCGGATGGCTGGTCACATCAACGACCCCGACGTGCTGATCCGCTCGGTAGCCACCCGCGGCCACCTGGGCGGGCTCGCCGCGGCCGTTCCCGCGGCCATCCGGCTGCTCGGGGCGCTGGGCTACGACGTGATCCTGCTGGAAACTGTGGGCGTCGGGCAGTCCGAAATCGAGATCGCCGCGGTCGCCGACCCGACCGTGGTCATCCTCAACCCCGGTGCCGGCGATGCGGTCCAGGCCGCCAAGGCCGGACTGCTCGAGGTCGCCGACATCGTCGCGGTGAACAAGGCCGACCGGGAAGGCGCCGAGCAGACCGTCCGCGACCTTCGCGCCGAGACCAAAGCCCCGATCGTCAGCCTGATCGCCGCCAAAGGGGAAGGTCTGCCGGATTTGATGGAGGCGATCGACGCCCACCACCGCGCCGACAGCCGCGATCGCCGGTCGGCTCGGGCGCGGGCCCAGATCTTGTCGTTGGCGCATACTCTGCTACGCACTCACCAGGACCTCGATCGGCTTGCCGAGTCGGTGGCCGATGGCCGCGACGACCCCTACACCGCCGCCGAACAGCTGCTAGCCCCTCTACCACAACCGAACTGCGCTGCAGAGGAGAAGACGCATGACAACGCGATCAACGACTAACGACGACGTTTTGGTGATCATCGGTGTCGGCGGGATGGGGCTCTCGATTGCCCGTCGCGTCGGCGCAGGACGGACCATCGTGTTGGCTGACGTCAACGCGGCAGGTTTGCAGGCCGCCGCTGATGGACTCAGCACCGACGGGCATCGGGTGTTGACCCGAGAAGTCGACGTCACCTCCCGCAGTTCGGTCGCCGCTGTTGCGCAGCTGGCCGGTGAGGCCGGGCGGGTCACGGCTGTTGTTCACACCGCCGGACTTTCGCCGCAACAGGCATCCGCCGAGGCGGTGATGGCGGTCGACCTGTTGGGGGTCGCGCTGACGATCGACGAGTTCGGGCGCGTCATCGCGCCCGGCGGCGCCGCGGTCGTCATCGCCAGCATGGCCGGCCACATGCAGCCGGCGCTTGATCCGGAAGTCGAGCGGCAGCTGGCGACGGCGCCGACCGACGAGCTGCTGGGCCTCGAAGCGTGCTCGAAGATCACTAACAGTCAGATGGCGTATCCATTCGCCAAGCGGGCCAACCAGATCCGGGTCGCCGCCGCAGCCGGATCGTGGGGCGAGCGCGGTGCGCGAATCAATTGCATCAGCCCGGGGATCATCTCCACGGCGATGGGTCGACTGGAGCTGAGCAGTGAGTCCGGCGCGCTGATGCGGGCCATGGTCGACAACTCCGGCCTGCGACGGCTTGGCACACCCGAGGACATCGCGGCGGCCACCGAGTTCCTGCTCGGGCCGTCCGCCGCGTTCATCACCGGCACCGATCTGCTGGTCGACGGTGGAGTCGTCGCCGCGATCCAGAGCGGCACAATCGATCTCGCCAAGGCGCTGGCCAATCAATGAGAGCCTCCATCGTGACAGCGCCGGGGGAGACACAGATCGTCGAGCTACCCATGCCCACGACCGGTCCGGGCGATGTCTTGGTGAAGATGCGAGCATGCGGTATCTGTGGGTCGGACGCGTTGTACATCTCGTTGGGCGGCTTGCCACCGCGACAGGGGAAGATGCCGCTCGGTCATGAGCCTGCGGGCGAAGTCGTCGACGTCGGCCGCGACGTCATCGGCATATCGGTGGGCGATCATGTCGTGATCAACCCGATGGCCGCGCCGGCCGGCATCATCGGCAACGGTGGTCCAACCGGCGGGCTGGCAGACTACCTGCTCATCGAGCAGGCGGTGCGTGGCAAGAGTCTCGAGGTCGTGCCCGGTCACGTCCCGTTCGAAGTGGCGGCGCTGAACGAGCCGATGGCGGTTGCACGGCACGGCGTGAACCAGGTTGCGCCTAAGCCGTCGGACAAGGTGGTGGTCTTCGGCGCCGGGCCGATCGGGCTCGGCGCGACAATTGGATTCAAATCGGCTGGTGTACAACACGTCACGGTGGTCGACCTGATCCCGTCGCGGCTGGACAAAGCCCTCAAAGTCGGAGCCGACGCGGTGATCAACTCCGCCGACGAAGACGTCGCGCGACGTCTGATCGACATCCACGGCCCGGGGGAGTCGATGTTTCCGGGCAAGGCCGGCACCGACATCTACTTCGACGCGGCGGGCGCACCCGCGGTGATCAACACCGCCCTGACCGCCGCGAAGACGGGCGCCAAGGTCGTGGTCGTCGCCGTCCACAAGGAACCGGTGCCGGTGGACTTCCTCAACGTGATGAGCAATGAAGTCACCATCGTCGGGTCGATGGGCTACCCGAAGGAAATCTTCGAGGTGACCAAAGACATCATCGCCAACTGGGAAAAGTACGCCGTCATCGTCAGCCACACCGTGCCCTTCGACAACGTCGCGGAGGCGCTTCGAATGGCCTCGACCCCTGGCGCCGCCGACAAGGTCGTGGTCACGTTCAGCTGACGGCATGGTCTTGATTTGTTGGTTCTCAACGTGTTCCATGAAGCCATGACGCGTTCCGCCGACGAGCTGGTCACCGAATTCTGCAAGCTGTGGTCGTCGCCCAACCCGGAAGAGTTGGCCGGCTATTTCACCGAAGATGCCGTCTACCACAACATCCCCATGGACCCTGTGCACGGTCGCGACGCGATCAAGCAGTTCATCGCGGGATTCGTCGCCGCGGTCGACGGCATCGACTTCAACGTGCACCGGCAGGTCAGCGACGGCACGCTGGTGATGAACGAACGCACCGACGTGATGCACCGCAAGGATGGCGGAGAAGTTCCGCTGCCGGTGATGGGTGTGTTCGAGGTGCGCGACGGCAAGATCGCGGCGTGGCGTGACTACTTCGACATGGCGGCCATCACCAAGGCGTTCAGCTAGCGGCTTGAGATCGCGCCGAGTGGCCAGTTATCACACGCGATTGGTCAAAATGGCTGCAATAACTGGCCACTCGGCCTGTTAGCTAGTCGACCGGCTTGCCGGTGGCCGCGGCATGGCCGGCGCGGAAGCCGAAAACCATTGCCGGGCCGATGGTTCCGCCGGCACCGCCGTAGGCGCGGCCGGTCACACCGCCCATCGCGTTGCCGGCCGCGAACAGACCCGGTATCGGCGCGCCACTGACATGCAGGACTCGTCCGTCGCGGTCGGTCCGCGGACCGCCCTTGGTTCCCATCGCACCGATTGAGATCGGGACCGCGTAGTAGGGAGCGGTGTCGACGGGGCCGAGCGTCTTGCCGGCCAGTGTCGTCGCGCGGTCGTCGCCCCAGTAGCCGTCGTATGCGCTTGAGCCACGGCCGAAGTCGGGGTCCGATCCGGCGAGGACTTGGGCGTTCCAGTGTTCGATCGTGCGGGTCAGCCCGCCGGGGTCGATGCCGGTCTTGGCGCCCAGCTCGGCCAGATCGGCCGACGCGCAGAACCAGTCCGGGACCGGCTGATCCGGCTCGACACCCAGGAATCCGTAGTGCTTGTGGTGAATGGAATCGAACACCATCCACGCCGGGTCGTTGACGTAGCCGTCGCGCGGGTCGAGGTAGTGGAAGGCGCCGGCCATCGAGTTGTAATCGCAGGCCTCGTTGACGAACCGCTTCCCGGCCCGGTTGACGATGATGCTGCGCGGGCGAGTCCGCTCCAGGCGCACACTGCGGCTGCGTGGTTTGCCGTCGATCGTGTCGCCTGGGATCTGCACGATCGGCACCCACCACGCCTCGCCCATGTTGGCCAGGTCGGCGCCGTGAGCCATCGCCATGCGCAATCCGTCGCCGGTGTTGTAGGGCGGCGAGACGGCACCATGCATCGGTCCGCGCAGAAACGCGTTGACCAACGACGAATCCCATTCAAAACCGCCGGTGCCCAGCACGACGCCGCGTCTAGCGCGGACGGCCAACTGCTTTCCGGCGCAGCTGATTCGGACCCCGGCGATCTCCCCGCCGTCGGCGTAAAGCTCCTCGGCCCGGGCATTCGTCACGGGTATCACGCCAGCGTCCAACAACCCCTTGAGCAGCCCGGCGATCAGCGCGGTGCCCGCCACGCACAGGTCGGTTGTGCTTTCGTCGACCGCGGCGTGCAGCCTGGCCCGGGTTTCCGCGTCGAAACCGACGTTGGACCAGTCCGCGGGGAACGACGTGATCCGGTCCCGCCATTCGCCCAGCCGGGCGAGGTCGAAGGGAGCAGCGGTCAGCGACCGTCCCCCGGCCGGCCGTCCGCCGGGCAACTCGGGTTTGTAATCGGGGAAGCCGTCAGCGATTTCGAAGTGCAGACCGCTGCGCGCTTCGACGAAGTCGAGCATCGCCGGGCCGGTGCGCACGAACGTCTCGACCAGCGCCTCGTCCATCGACCCGAACGACTGCGCGTCGAGATACCTCAGCGCGTCATCGACCGTCAACTCCCCGTCGGGCGAACGATGGTGCGCGGGAATCCATACCACGCCACCCGAAACCGCCGTGGTGCCACCGACGGTCGCGGCCTTCTCGTAGACCGCCACCGAAGCGCCGTTGGCGGCCGCGGTCAACGCGGCGGTCAGTGCGGCGCCGCCACTGCCAAGTACGACGACGTCGACTTCGTGGTCCCACGACGGCATAAGCTCGTTTCCTTCCAGCTCAGGTCAGCTGAGAAGCGCCGATAATTCCTCGGCTGCCTTGATGACTGCGTCCTTGCCCCGCATCACCACGTCTTCGCGGTGCGAAATCAGGTTGATACACGTCGGCGGCGACGGCGGCAGGCGGTGCACCGGGACGGCCAAACCGTAAGTGTTCGGCTCGATCTCGCCGTGGGTGATCACCCACTCTTGCTCGCGGGCGCTTACGACGAGGTCGCGTTCGTCGGGACGCGGCGGCATGCTCGCCAGCAGCGCGATGCCCGCGGCTCCGCGGTCCAGCGGGTAACGGCTGCCCTCGTGGAAGGCCAGCTGGTAGGCGACCTGGGTGGGGACGATCACCGCGACGGCCACCTGCTGGTCGCCCTCGGCGACGAGCAGCGACACCGTGGTACCGAGATCGTCGGCCAGAGCGCGCAGGGTCGGCAGACTCAGCTGGCGGATATTGCGATCGAACGACGCACCGAGAACCGCCAGGCCCGCGGCCGGCCGGTAGCGCCCGTCCTCGCCCTTGGCGACGAAGCGAAATTGGGAAAGCGTCGCGAGCAGGCGATAGGCGATCGTCCGATGCACGCCGACGCCGTCGGCGACCTGTTGCACGGTCAACCCCGACGGGGCATCGGCCACCAGTTGCAGCGCATTGAGCCCGCGGGCCAGCGTCTGTGACCCGGGTGCGGTGCTGGTCTGAAGCTCCGGCATGTCAGCGCACCGGGACGCCGGTCGACCAGCGTTTCCCTTGACAGACAACCGGCGGAGAGTGATGCTCTATACATAGTGCACATCAGTGTGCGATTTTAGCACACACAGTTGGCGCAAAACGAGAACAAAATTTCCCCGGCAAGCGCAGAGAGGAACCAGTGGCCGAGCACGAGAGCGTGTGGAGTGATCTGCAAGGCGTCCCGTTCGCGCAGGGCTACCTGGACGCCGGTGGCGTGCGAACCCGCTACCTGCGTGCGGGCGACCCGGCCAAGCCGGCGCTGATCCTGTTGCACGGGTCGGGTGGTCACGCCGAGGCGTATGTCCGCAATCTGGAAGCGCACGCCGAGCACTTCTGGACCTGGTCGATCGACATGCTGGGGCACGGCTACACCGACAAGCCCGGTCATCCGCTGGAGGTCGGCCACTACGTCGAGCACCTGATGGCGGTCTTGGACGCCATCGGCGCCGAGCGCGCCAGCCTGTCCGGTGAATCGCTGGGCGGCTGGGTGGCCGCCCGCGCCGCCGTCGACCATCCCGACAAGGTCGACCGGCTGGTCCTCAACACCGCCGGCGGCTCGCAGGCCGATCCCGAGGTGATGCAGCGGATCATCACCCTGTCCATGGCGGCCGCGGAGAACCCCACCTGGGAAACCGTGCAGGCGCGGATCAAGTGGCTGATGGCCGACAAGTCCAAGGACTACGACGATTTCGTCGCCAGTCGGCAGCGGGTGTACCGCCAGCCGGGTTTCGTCGCGGCGATGCGCGACATCATGGCACTGCAGGATCCGGAGATCCGGGCCCGAAACCTGTTGGGCCCGGCCGAGTATGGCTCGATCACCGCACCCACCCTGGTGTTGTGGACCAGTGACGACCCGACCGCCGACGTCACCGAGGGCCGGCGGATCGCCTCGATGATCCCCGGCGCGCGGTTCGAGGTGATGCCCGGTTGTGGTCACTGGCCGCAGTACGAGGACGCCAAGACCTTCAACCGCTTGCATCTCGACTTCCTGCTGGGGCGCTGACTGTGGCCGCCAACCAGGATGTAGACGTCGACGTTGTCATTGTCGGCGCGGGCCCGGTCGGTTTGACCCTGGCCAATATCCTTGGCCTGCAAGGTGTCCGCACCCTGGTGGTCGATGAGCGCGCGACGCTGATCGATTATCCCCGCGGGGTCGGCCTGGACGACGAGTCGCTGCGCACCTTTCAGGCGATCGGTCTGGTCGATCGCATCCTGCCCCACACCGTGCCCAATCAGATCCTGCGATTCGTCGACGCCAAACGTCGGGTGCTCGCCGAAATGGCGCCGCCCGACGCACGTTTCGGCTGGCCCAAACGCAACGGCTTCGTCCAGCCGCTGGTCGATGCCGAGTTACTCAGCGGCTTGGACAGATTCGAGCACGTCGACGTGTGGTGGGGCTGCCCCATGACGTCATGCACCGAGACCGCCGACGCGGTCACCGTGGAACTCGACGGCGAGGGGGGCCAGCGCAGCGTGCGGGCGCGTTACCTGGTCGGCTGCGACGGCGGGCGGAGCACCACTCGCCGGCTGATGGGTGTGTCGTTCGACGGCACCACCTCACCGACGCGCTGGCTGGTCGTCGACGTCGCCAACGATCCGCTCGGACATCCCAACAGCGAGGTCGGTGCCGATCCGCAGCGCCCGTACGCCTCGATCTCGATCGCGCACGGAATCCGCCGCTTCGAGTTCATGATTCACGCCAACGAGACCGACGAGCAGGCCGAGGATCCGGCCTTTCTCGCGCGCATGCTTTCTACGTTTGTTCCGCACCCTGACCGAGTCGACGTGATCCGGCACCGGGTATACACCCATCATTCGCGGATCGCCGGGGCGTTTCGTCGCGGTCGGCTGCTGCTCGCCGGTGATGCCGCCCACCTGATGCCGGTGTGGCAGGGACAGGGCTACAACAGCGGTATCCGCGACGCGGCGAATCTGGGTTGGAAGCTCGCCGCGGTGGTGACCGGATACGCCGAGGACGCGTTGCTCGACACCTACGACGTGGAACGCCGCAAGCATGCCCGGGCGATGATCGACCTGTCGACGATGGTGGGCCGGGTCATTTCGCCGACCAACCGGCGAGTCGCCGCGGTTCGCGACCTGATGGTGCGGTCCGCGTCGATTGTGCCCTCGCTCAAGCGGTATGTGCTGGAGATGCGGTTCAAGCCGATGCCGCGATACGAGCAGGGGGCCGTCGTGCACTCCGAGCCGCGCCGCGCCGATTCGCCGGTCGGTACCTTGTTCATCCAACCCCGCGTGGATACCCGCGAGCAGCAGAACGTCCTGCTCGACGACGTCGTGGGCGGGTGGTTCGCCGTACTGTGCTGGAACAACAATCCGCGCGAAATTCTCGGAGCCACAGCTTTTGCGAACTGGAAGGCGCTGGGCGCGAAGTTCGTGGCGGCCAGGCCGCTGAGTCAGCTGCACTGGACCGGACACGACGATCCGGACGTTCTGATCGTCGGCGACCGCGGCGGCGACCTCAAAGCCTGGTTCGACACCCACCAAGAGTCCGTGCTGTTTCTGCGCCCCGACCGTTGCATCGCGGGCGCCTGTATCGCTCAACTCGCACCCGAGCTGAGTGCCTCGCTCTTCGACGTCCTCACCTTGACACCGGGAGGCGGTGATTTCCAAAGTGCCCATAGCCCTGTGCTGTATGTCCCACAGCCCGCTACTGAATCTGCCCGGGCCGGCGCAGGACCTCCTTGATGACATCGACGGCGCGCTCGCGCAGGCACGGGAATTCGTCGAAGACTTCGACCCGGAACTCGTCGTCATCTTCGCCCCCGATCACTACAACGGCTTCTTCTACAAGCTGATGCCACCGTTCTGCATCGGCACCGAAGCGCAGGGGGTCGGCGATTACGGCACTCACAAAGGCCCGCTCGACGTGCCCGAGGCCATCGCGGTCGGCTGCGCGAAGGCAGTGCTGTCCGCCGGCGTCGACATCGCCATATCGGCGAACATGGACGTCGACCACGGCACCGTCCAACCGCTGGAGAAGTTGTTCGGTAACGCGACAGCGCGCCCGGTGATACCGATCTTCATCAACTCGGTCGCCACCCCGCTGGGGCCGTTGCATCGTTGCCGGACGCTCGGCACCGCGGTCGGCAGCTATCTGGCCACCTTGAACAAGCGGGTCCTGGTGATGGGATCCGGTGGGCTGTCGCATGATCCGCCGGTCCCGACGCTGGCGACGGCGACGCCGGCAGTCGTGGAGCGAATCGTGCACGGCCGGCCGATGACCCCCGAACAGCGGCTCGCGCGGCAGACCGCGGTGATGGACGCGGCCAGAAGCTTCGCCGACGGAGGGAGCGAGCTGCAGGCCCTCAACCCGGAGTGGGATCAGCGATTCCTCGAGATTCTCGACAGCGGGCAACTCGACGAGCTGGACAAGTGGTCCAACTCGTTCATCGCTCAACGAGGGCGGCAACTCCGCGCACGAGATCCGCACCTGGGTAGCCGCTTTCGCGGCGCTGGCGTCCGCTGGGCCATACCAGACTGCGTCGCGTTACTACCGGCCGGCCGCCGAGTTGATCGCCGGCTTCGCGGTCAGAACGGCGGTGCCGACATGACCGCGCGCACCGGACGGCGTTCGAGGACGTCGTGGACGTACTGGTGATCGGCTCTGGAGGCGGCGGCATGACGGCGGCGCTGGCTGCCCACGCTTCCGGTCTGGACACGCTGGTCGTCGAAAAGTCCAGCCACTTCGGTGGTTCCACCGCGCTGTCGGGCGGTGGCATCTGGGTACCGGGAGCGCCGGCGCAACGCCGGGCCGGGCTACGCGCCGTCGCCGGACGGCGTCGTCGACTACCTGCGCCGGATCACCGAGGGCTTGGTCAGCGATGCGCGCATCCAGCAGTACGTCGACTCGGCGCCGGAGATGATGGAGTTCCTCGAGCAACTCAGCCCGTGGTTCGAGTTCGTGTGGAAGCCCGGTTATGCCGACTACTATCCGGAATTGCCGGGTGGTTCCGAGCTCGGCAGCACGATCAATGTTCCCCCGATCGATCTGCGCACGTTGGCCGAAGAGGAACAGCATCTGCTTGCGCCGTTGGCGTTGGCGCCCCGGGGAATCTGGCTGGGGCCCAAAGAGCTTCGGTCGTTCTACCAAGTTCGCCAGTCATGGGCCGGCAAGGGCGTCCTGGTGAAGCTGGTGTGGCGCATGGTCCGGGCGCGAGTCTTCGGGGATCGGATCGCGGCGATCGGCCAGTCGCTGGCTGCGCGACTCCGGCTGGCGATGAAGGACCGCGGTATCCCGCTGTGGCTGGACTCACCGATGACGGAACTGCTCACCGACGACGACGGGTCGGTGACCGGCGCGGCCGTCGTGAAAGACGGTACGCCGCTGCGGATCTGCGCCAGACGAGGGGTCATCCTGGCGACCGGCGGATTCGACCACGACCTCGCATGGCGCAAAGAGCACCAGCCGACCGTGGAACAGGACTGGAGTTTCGGCAACCCCGCGGCCACCGGCGACGGCATCCGCGCCGGCCAGCAGGTCGGCGCCGCCGCCGACCTGCTCGACGAGGCCTGGTGGTTTCCGGCCATCCAATGGCCGGATGGCCGAATGCAGTTCATGCTCAACGAGCGAATGATGCCGTCGCAGTTCATCGTCAACGGCGAGGGAAGCGCTTCATCAACGAGGCGGCTCCCTACATGGACTTCGGCCACGCCATGATCGAGGGCCAGAGATCCGGCGTCACCCACATCCCGTGCTGGCTTATCACCGACCACAGATCGTTCAACCGCTATGTCGTCGCGGGACATCTGCCGATACCGAAAATCCCCGGCGCCCCGGTTCCCACCGGACGAAAGATACCCAAAGCCTGGCTGGAGTCTGGCGTCGTCAAAGCGGCGAACAGCTGGGACGAACTCGCAACCAAGATCGGGGTGCCGGCCGGCGCAACTTCGCCAGACCGCCGCACGTTTCAACGAACTGGCCCGCAGCGGCCACGACGACGACTTCAACAGGGGTGACAGCGTTTACGACAATTACTACGGAGACCCCACTCTGCCCAACCCGAATCTGTATCCGCTTGGCAAACCGCCCTACTACGCCTTTCGCGTCGTCCTCGGCGACCTGGGCACATCGGGTGGTCTGCGCACGGATGAATACGCCCGGGTGCTGCGCGCCGACGACACGCGTCGTACCCGGCCTCTACGCCGTGGGTAACACCTCGGCCGCGGTGATGGGACGCAGCTACGCCGGCGCCGGCGCGACCATCGGGCCGGCGATGACGTTCGGCTACGTCGCGGCCAAACACCTCGTCAGGTGAAAGCTCAACTCACTCAATTGTTCCAGGAGGTACCAGTTGAAAATCTCATTGTTCTACGAATTCGCACTACCCCGCCCTTGGACGCCGGACGACGAGCACGTCCTGCTGAAGGACTGTCTCGACGAGGTCGAGGCTGGCCGACAAGGCCGGCTTCTCCACGGTCTGGCTGACCGAGCACCACTTCCTGGAGGAGTACTGCCATTCCACCGCACCGGAGATGTTTCTGGCCGCGGCCAGCCAGCGGACCAAGAACATCCGGCTGGGATTCGGCATCATGCACCTACCGCCGGCCGTCAACCATCCGGCCCGGGTCGCCGAACGCATCGCCACCCTCGACCTGATTTCTGATGGACGGGTCGAGTTCGGCACCGGCGAATCCTCCTCGATCGGCGAGTTGGGCGGCTTCAACATCGACCCCGCCGACAAGCGCGCCCAGTGGGAAGAGGCGCTGGAGGTGGCGATCCGCTGCATGATCGAGGAACCCTTCACCGGGTTCAAGGGCGAGCACATCGAGATGCCGGCCCGCAACGTCATCCCCAAGCCGCTGCAAAAGCCGCATCCGCCGGTGTGGGTCGCCTGCACCCGGCCGGCTTCGGTGCAGATGGCCGCCCAGAAATGCATCGGTGCACTGAGTTTCGCCTACACCGGCCCTGGTCCGCTCACCGAGCGGGTGAACGGCTACTACAAGGAGCTCGAGGAGAGCGGCGTGCCGATCACCCCGCAGATCAACCCGAACATCCTTGCCATCGGTGGCGACCTGTCGATGATGGTGGCCAAGACCGACGAGCAGGCAGTCGAGCGCCTCGGGATGGGCGGCGGATTCTTCTCATTCGGGATCATGCACTACTACATGACCGGCATCCACACGCCCGGACGGACCGGAGTCTGGAAGCGCTATCTCGAAGAATGCGAGAAGGATCCGACGCTGGCCTACGGTCCCGGTCGCGGCGCCATCGGCTCGCCGGCCACCGTCCGGGAGTTCCTCCGCGGTTACGAGGACAGCGGCGTCGACGAGATCATCTTGCTGCTCAACCCGCGCAGCCACGAAGGCACCATGGAATCCATCGAGCTGATGGGCAAAGAGGTGCTGCCGGAATTCATCGAGCGCGACGCAAAAGCGGTGGCCGACAAGGCGAAGCGGTTGGCGCCGGTCATCGAGAAGATCGAGGCGCGTCGGCCGGAGTCGACCGCCCCGAAGTTCGACGAGGGCTACTCCTTCGGCGGCCTGCCCACCGGCCGCGGCGGAAAGTTCACCGCGAGCGAGATCCCCGAAGCCATGGCCGAAATCAACGAGGGTCGCGTCCAGGCGGCGCAGCGTGCCAAAGAGCAGAAGGAGCAGCAGTCGTGATACGCGGAAGTTGCCTGACAGTTGGGACAGATCGACGAGCTGTGGCGTTACGACGGTCGCCGTGCCGTGGTGACCGGGTGTGCGTCGGGGATCGGGGCCCATGTCGTCAGGCAGCTCACCGAGCTCGGGGCCGACGTCGTCGGGTTGGACAAGCGTCCGCCGAGCACCGACATCGCGGAGTTTCACGCCTTCGACCTGACCGACCCGGCATCCATCGACCGCGCCGTCGCGTCGATAGGCCGTCACGTCGACGCGTTGTTCAACATCGCCGGCGTCTCCTCGGGCATCGGCGATCCGTTGCTCGTCGTCACGATCAACTTCCTCGGCTTACGCCATGTCACCGAGGCGGTGTTGGAGAAGATGCCGGCCGGATCGTCGATCGTGAGTGTGTCCTCGCTCGCGGCGGCCGGCTATCGGGAGCATCAGCAGGTCGTCGGCGGGCTGCTGAACACCCGCACGATGCCCGAGGGAATCGAGTGGTGTCATCGCCATCCCGATGCGTTGGCCGACGGGGGCTACCGGTTGTCCAAAGAAGCGATCATCCTTTACACCATGAGAAATACCGTTGCGCTCGGTGCTCGAGGCATTCGCATCAACTGCACCGGACCGGGCGTCACCGAGACCCCGATCCTCGACCAGCTGCGCGCCGCCTACGGCCAGGAGTACCTCGATGACATCCCCAAACCATTGGGCCGGGTCGCCGACCCGGCCGAGCAGGCCGCGGTCCTGGTGTTCTTGAATAGCCAAGCCGCCAGCTATATCTCGGGCCAAGTCCTCTGGGTCGACGGCGGCAACATCGGCGCCGCGGTCGCGCGGGAACTCGAGGAAGGGCAAGCACTGTGGCCAGCCTGACCGACTTCCGCCGCGTCGCCGGCGATGTCCGCAACTGGGGAAGGTGGGGAGACGACGACGAGCTCGGCACGCTCAACTTCATCACCGCGGACAAGGTCGCCCAAGCGGCCGGTCTGGTCAAGCACGGCAAGGTGTTTCCGCTCGGCGTGGACTTCGGGTCGTCGGGTCCGCAGGGCGCATTCAAGTTCCGGCACAACCCGATCCACGTGATGACGGTGGACGGCGGTGATGTGAGCACGTGGGCCGCTACGGGCCGGAGTGGGCGCGCAACCCTGGTGGCGCAAGAGCTGGGTAAATACTTCCAGGACAGTCTGTTTCGCTTCAACGACGACATGATCATCATGCCGCTGCAGGCGGCCACCCAGTGGGATGCGCTCTCCCACGTCTATTACGACGATCAGCTCTACAACGGCTTCCCGGCGGACTCGGTGACCAGCCTCGGCGCATTCCACTGCGGCATCGACAAGGTCGACGGCAAGGGCATCACCTCGCGTGGCGTGCTGCTGGACCTCGTCCGGCATCGCGGTGCGCAGACCTTTCTCGAACTCGGCAACCCGATCACCCCGGCCGAGCTCGACGACGTCGCCCGATCGCAGGGCGTCACGGTCGGGCGCGGCGACATCGTGTTGATCCGAACCGGCTGGTGGGCAAGGTTTCTGGAGACCGGCAACGGGGCCGAGCCCGGCTCGGGATTGGACTGGCGGTGCGCCTCCTGGCTGCATGATCACGACATCGCGGCAGTGGCCGCCGACAACCTATGGTCGAAGACCCGATATCCGGGGTAGACGGAACGTTCTTGCCCATGCACATGCTGTGCCTGCGGGACATGGGGCTGATGCTCGGCGAGTACTGGGATCTCACCGCGCTGGCCGCCGATTGCGCGGCCGATGGCGTGTACGAGTTTCAGCTCGTCGCCCCGCCGTTGAGAATCGTTGGTGCGGTGGGCTCTCCGGTGAATCCCATCGCGATCAAGTAAGGAGGGCGCGGTTGATGTTAACAGGAGCCGGAATACCCGCAAGCCAAGGGCCGCTGGTGGTCGGTCTCGGCGGCACCTTGAGGGCCAACTCGTCGACCGAACGAGCGTTGCGCCACTGTTTGGCAGCTGTCGAGCGCCAGGGCGGACGCACCAAACTCTACTGCGGCGGGGATATCGAGTTACCGATGTACAACCCGCATGAACCGGCCCGCACAGCGAGAGGCAATTCAGCTGATCGAGGCCCTGCGCGAGGCGGACTGGCCCGCCATCGTTGGCTCGCCCGGATACCACGGCGGCATCTCCGGATTGGTGAAAAACGCGCTGGATTACATCGAAGACATGCGTGCGGACTCCCGGGTCTATCTGGACAACAAACCGTGGGGCTGTATCAGCTGCGCTTACGGGTGGCAGGCGGCGGTGGGCACACTGAACCAGCTGCGCGGCATCGGTAATGCCTTGCAGGGCCTGGCCGACGTCCACTCGGCGTCGCGATCAACTCCGCAGACCAAATCTGGGATGAAACAGGCGAATTGATCGATACGACCGTTGCGAATCAACTGGACCTGTTGGCATCGCAGTTGTTGACGTTCGCACGCTCGACCGCGGGCAGGTCGCCGGTAAGGATGCCATGGAGATTCAACGCAAAGATCTGGTCGTCGACGGGTGGCCACCGGATACCTGGAGGCCGGCGACGGCGATCCGGTAATCCTGTTGCACGGCGGTGAGTTCGGCGTCAGCGCCGAAATCGGCTGGGAGAGAACGATACCTGCACTTGCTGCCCGGTACCGGGTGTTGGCACCGACATGTTGGGCTTCGGGCAGTCGGCCAAAGTCATCGATTTCAACGACGGCCGGGGGATGCGCATCCGCCATATCGCGCGGTTCTGCGACGAGCTCGGTATCGACTCGGCACATTTCGTCGGCAATTCGATGGGCGCCATCAACTTGCTCGTCGATGCCACCTTCGGATTCCCCGGTGTTACCGATGCGCACCTTGGTGGCCATCTGCGGTGGCGGGGAAATTCAGCGCAACCAGCACATGGAGGCGCTCTACGAAGTACGACGACGTACCTGCCGGCCATGCGTCGCATCGTCGAGGCGCTCTTCCACGATCCGTCCTATCCATCGGACGACGACTACGTACGGCGCCGTTACGAATCCAGCACCGACGCCCGGTGCCTGGGATACCTTGGCCGCGGCCCGTTTCCGCCGGCCCGGAGCTGCGCCGCCGCCGACGCCCGTCAAGTAAACGGGCCTACGAGCGGATCTCGGTTGCCGACGCTCGATGGTCGAGGGCGGGTGCGACAAGCTTCTTCCGCCGCGGCTGGGCCAAAGCAGATCGCCGACCAGATTCCCGGGGCGCGGTGGGCCGTCGTCGAGGCGGCCGGCCACTGCCCGCAGATCGAGCAAGCGGCGAGCGGTCAACCAGCTGCTGTAAATCTTCCACACTGCGGTACCGGTCGCCTTCCACCGGCGACCGCTCGTTACGATCACTCCGAATTTCGCTGCGCCAGCCAGGTGATCAGCCGTCCGAGCGCGATCAGGACCAACAGGAACACGATCAGCAGGAGGGCAGCGTCGTAGGACAGGTCCTGGGCCGACTTCGACGGCTGGTTATAGAACGTCCAGATCGGATAGGTCAGGTAGGCCACCGGCGAATCGGTGACCTGTCCGGTCGGGGGCGAATTGGACCAGCCGGCCGTGTACAACATCGGCGCCGTCTCGCCGATGGCCAGCGCGAGCGCGACCAGCATCCCGGTGACGATCCCGGGTATCGCCGTCTTCAGCACGATCTTGCGCAGGATCCAGCCGGCGGGTAGCCCCAGTGCCTCCGCGCCTTCGCGGTATGACGTCGGCACCTGGGCAAGTGCGGATTCGGTGGCCTTGGTGATGTACGGGATGCTCAGCACCGACAGCGTCACCACCCCGGCCGCCAGGGAGAACCCCCAGTCGAAATTCACGACGAGCGCCAGGTAGCCGACGTAGCCGAGCACGATGGACGGGATGCCGGACAGCACCTCGTAGGCGCCGCGCAGAATGGAACGTGTTCTGCCCCGGGCGAATTCGGACAAATAGATTGCCGGCCAGCACGCTGACGGTGCCGCCGATCAGGATGACCCCGAGACCCAGGACCGCGGTTCCGACGATGGCGTTGCGCAAGCCCCCGCCGTTGCCCTGGGTGTCTTGGGTCAGCACGCTGAAGTGAAACACCGGCAAGGCGCGGCCGACGACTCCGATGAGCATCCACAGCGTCGGGGCGATCACCACGGCCAGGCAGCCCAGCAGGCCGCCCAGAACAGGGCGTTGACGATCCTTCGCCGGGTGGCGAGCGCACTCACCTCAGACACCTCTCCCACCGGCAGCGCGGTACCCGACGTCCGACGCACCAGCGCTCGGGCGGCCATGTTGGTGAGCAAGGTGATCACCATCAGCACCAGGGAAACCTCGGCGAGCGTCTTCACCGCGAAGTTGGTGGAGTCGGTCAGCGCCGAATCTAGTTGCGAGACAACGGTGGCGGCGATGGTGGTCATGGTGGAGTAGATGTTGGCGGGCATGCGCCGAGCACCGCGCCGGAGACCATGGCGAACGGCCATCGTCTCGCCGAGCGCCCGGCCGAGGCCGAGAACGATGGCGCCGATGATGCCGCTGGACACCCACGGCAAGGTGACCCGGCGCGCGCACTCCCACTCCGACATGCCCAACGCGGTCGCACCCTCCCGGGGCAGTGCGGGCACCTGGCGGATCAGGTCACGGGTGGTGGTGGCGATGATCGGGATGATCATGACCGCCAGCACCAGGCCGGAGACCAACAAGCCCTCGCCGTTGCCGGTGTCGCCGCGCAGGTAGTCAGCACCGGCACGTCGGGAGCGTTGCGGGCGATCACCGGAGCGACCTGGTGCGCGATGAACGGCCCGAACGTCATCGCGCCCCAGAGGCCGACGACGACGCTGGGAATGCCGGCCAGCAGTTCGAGACCGCGCCGACAGCGGTGGCGAGACGTCCTCGGCAGGCGTTCCGTGATCGCTAACGCCGCTCCGATGGAGACCGGTACGGCCACGATCAAGGCGATCGCGGAGGTCGCCAGGGTGCCGACGATCAGCGGCAACGCCCCGTAGTAGGCGCCGATGGGGTGCGGCGACACCGTCGGTGACCACCGTATTCGCCGTAGGTGTTGCCCGGGTTCCATTCGACGGCGGTCAAAAAGTGCAGCCCGTTGAGCCGGATCGCGGGCAACGCCTCGATGATCAGCGTCGCCAGCACGAAGGCGAGGGCGAGCAGTGGGACACCGCCCCGAACCCACCCAGCCAACGCATGGCAGGCCCGTCGCGGGTCATCGCCCGGACACGACCGATACCGCGCCGCAGGGCGGTCGAACCGTCCGGCGCCGGATGGTCTACGGAAGCCGCAAAGCTAGCTCGAGATCTTGGCGATCTGCGCATCGGACAGCTTCGCCACCGCCGCGGGCAGCGGCTGGAAGTGAACCTGGTCCAGGAACGAGCCGCTGTTACCCTCGGTGACCGCCCAGTGCAGGAATGCCTGCATCGTCTGCGCGGTGGCGGCATCCTTCTGGCGGCTGTAGACGATGGCGTACTCGTAGTTGACGATCGGGTACCCGTCTGGGCGGGCCCGTTGATCAGCGAGATCACCTGGTTCGCCGGGGTCTGAGAGGCGAAGCTGGCGGCCTCGGCCTGGACGCTTTGGGCGTCGGGCAGCAGGAAATTGCCGGAGGCATTGCCCAATTGGGCCTCGCCCAGCCCCTTCTGGGTGGCCTGGTCGAGGAAGCTGGTGCCGATGTAGGCGACGCAGCCCGGGGTCGTCGGCGCAGCCGGTCACCATGCCGCCGGTGCCGTTCTCGCCGAGCGCGCCCGGCACCGCGGGAAAGTCGACGGTGGTGCCGAAGCCGGGCGACTTACCCCAGCCGTCGGGGTCCTGCTTGGACAGGTACTGGGTGAACACGAAGGTGTCGCCCGGAGCCGTCGGAACGGTGCAGCGGAACCACCGGGGTGGCCGGCAGGTTAACCCCCGGGTTCAGGGCTGCGATCTGCGGGTCGTTCCAAGTTTTGATGGTGCCCTGGTACATGGCCGCCAGCACCTTGCCATTCAGCTTGAGGTGCTCGGTGACACCGGGCAGGTTGTAGTTGATCTGCTCGGCGGAGATGGCCAACGCGATGTTCATCAGCCCCTTGTGCGCGGCCATGTCGCCGTCGGACAGGTAGGCGCCGGAGGCGCCGATGTTGACCGCCCCGGCCGCGGCCTGAGAGATCCCGGCTCCCGAGCCGGTGCTCTCGGTGGTGATGGTGACGTTCGGGTATTTCGCGTGATAGGCCGGAGCCCACAGATTCAACAGCGGGTAGAGCACGGTGGCACCGGTTTCCGACAACGTCACCGTTCGACGTCGCGGGCGTCGGTGGCGGGGTTACCGGCGGGGCCCCGGGGCTCGACGAACCACCGGTTGAGTCGGACCCGCAGGCCACTGCGACCAGGGCCAGCGGCACGGCAACCGCCAGC
>CAWKME010000052.1:0-18427 GCA_963850645.1 uncultured Actinomycetota bacterium
ACCATTCGCCGAGGACGACACCAACGCGCGGCTGCGCAGCCTGCCCGGGATCAACAGCGCCCTGGTTCGGTTGATGGGCAGCGACTTGCTGACCATCCGGGTGGATCTGGACTGACACGACCATGGCCTACTACACGGAGCTGGTGGAGCGAATCCGCGAACTTCTGGCGCCCGATCGTGGCATCGACGAGATGCAGATGTTCGGCGGCCTCGCGTCCGATCAACGGGCATATGGCCGTCGCCGCCAGCGGCCAGGGCGGGTTGACGGTACGGTCTCGCCGGACGAAACCGGCGGGCTGCTCGACCGGGCGCACGTCAGCCCGATGGTGATGGCCGGCCGTGAGGCCCGCGGCTGGCTACGGGTCGACGCGACGGACTTGAAAACCAAACGCCAGCTTGCCGGCTGGGTGGCCCGCGGGGTGAACCATGTGGCAGCCTGCCGCCGAAGTCAACCGCGCGGTTGGTGACCTGCGATGCCCGGGTACGCGCAGCGTGATGGACGAGCCGAAGCAGTGGTGCAACGACTGCTGAAGTCGCAGGCACCACCTACGCGGCCGAGGCGGGAGTCCAGATCAGCGACAAGCCGATGCCGCTGTTTCAGCTGCTGGTGCTGTGCATGCTGGCCAGCAAGCCGATCGACGCGGCCATCGCCATGCGCGCCGGACGCGAATTGTTCAGCGACGGATTGCGGACTCCAAAGGCCGTCCTGGATTCCGATCGGCGCACAATGATCGACGCTTTCGGACGGGCACACTACGTGCGCTACGACGAGAGTTCGGCTACCCGGCTCACCGAGATGGCTCAACGGGTTCACGACGAATACTCCGGCGACCTCCGCGAAATCGCCCGGCGCAGCGACGAAGACATCGACGCTGCGAAGCGAATGCTCAAGGAATTCAAGGGAATCGGTGACACCGGCGCCGACATCTACCTGCGAGAAGTTCAGGACGTCTGGACGTGGGTGCGACCGTACTTCGACAAACGCGCCGCCGGTGCCGCCAAGGCACTGGGTTTGCCCACCGATCCGGAAAAGCTGGGTGCGCTCGCCCCGCGCGCCAACGCCCGTCTGGCCGCGGCGTTGGTGCGGGTATCGCTGGACGACGATGTCCGCCGGCAGGTGACCGGCTGGACCACGGTGCGCAACGCCCGCGGTTTGGTCAGCTGACCGTGATGACGTCGGGTAGGCGCAGGCCCTGGAACCGTTCCCGCTCGGCGCGCCGGCGTTTGATCCGCAGCCGGGCGTCGGCGGGCATGCTGATCGCTTCGTCGCAGGTGAGGTAGAACACCTCGCCTGCGACGTCGATGAGCGTCCGCTGTCGGCCAAACGAGAACCCAGCTCTCGCAGTGTCATTCGCAGCTCATGGGTGAACCGCATCGTCGCGTCGTAGGCCAGTTCTCGGGAAGCCCGGGCGCTGGCCGCCATCCGTTCGGCCAGCTTCGCCTCTGATCCGTCCGGTGACATCGGCCGCGGCAGTTCGGTCGCGGCACGTCCGGCAGCGACCAGCAGCATCGCCGGATCGTCACCGAACATCAAGTTGGCCAGTTCGACTTCACCCGGACCACGGTGTCCGATCCGGGTGACGGCGGCGGCGAACGCGGCGCCGATAGTGCGCGACAGGGCGCTGATGCCGTCGAGGTCTCCGTCGAGAGCCAGCGCGCACAACTGCGGATCACTGCGGATCAGCGCCGCCAGCGACGGAGGTCTTGGCCCCGATGGCGTCGCTTTCCAACAACGCGCCCACCCCGGAGACGGCGACATGCAGGCCGGTGCGCTCCACCGTCGCCGCGGTGACGCCGGTGTCGATCAGCCACAGCGCGGTCGAGGCCCCAACCCTGGTGGATCCGGTCCCGCAGCAGCCGAGTCCGCACCTGCAGCTCGGCGTCCGACAGCGAAATCAGTTGCGCCGCATCGAGGTGCTCGGCCGTCGCGGCCGCGACGTACGCCTGGGTGTCGGCCTTCAGATGCCGCAACAACGCCAACGCCCGTTTGACGACAACTGGCTTTGGCGGCCGAACCGAGCAGCCCGCCGGTCAGCGGCGGACGTCCCATGCGGCAACAAGCGCATCGACGGGTGCGTCGCCCAGCGACGTGTGCACGATCTCGTCGCGCGTCCCAGCCGGGCAACTGGCTCCGCGGCGATCACGCTCGCCGAAACGCCAACGTAGGGGCGGTGACCGAAAACCGCGATAGCCCGGCTCCCCCATTCGTCGGCGACCACGTCGCCGACCGCCATCACCTGGCTCATCGCCCGGTGGCGGCACGCAAACCGGCGAGCTGGACGTCGAGCGTCATCGGGGTCAACGGGCCGGGCAGCGTCTCGGCCAGCGGGGCTGCGCTGAATACCGGGAAGCGCGGGTCGATCCGGTCGTCGAACTCGCCCTCCAGCCCGTCCGGCGCCGCCGACCGCAACACGGTGCCGTCGGACGGCTCGGTCCGCGGGCGCGACCTCCACGGGTAGCGGCAGATGGCCGGGCACATCCACGGCGCCCCTGACGCCGAGTCTGCGGCCGGCCAATCCGCGCACGGTGTCGGCGACCGCATCGCTTGCGCGCCAGCCGAACTCGAACTGCCACGCCTCCTGCACCGCGGCGAGGTCGAGGTCGGGAATCAGCTGGGGCCAGGTCGGCAGGCGGGAGAGCCGCGGGCGTTGCTCGACACGATCGCAGCAGCCGATGCGCGGCGGCGATGTCGGTGGTGTCCGGAGTCGCCAGGTCGACCAGCCCGGTGCGGTTGGTCGCCACCGCGAGCACCAGGAATCGGAGCAGGTCATCGAAATGCAGCAGCCGCAACGGTTCGGTCGAGTCCTTGCTGTGCAGCAGGCTGCCGACCGTGCGGCAGATCATCCAATCGAGCTGGCGGCCCACCGGCGGCGCTATCCGGACGACCAGGCTCGGCGCCCAACCGGTGGACACCAGCGCCTCGGCCTGCCGGTACAGCTTCGGCTGCCCGGCCGACCGCAGACACATAGATCAGCCGGGCGCCCGCACGGGCTGCCGCATGGGCGACGTGCACCAGCCCGTTGATCCCGGCGCTGCCGGGCGCGGCGGCCTCGATCGGGGCGAGGTGGACCACCACATCGGAGTCGTCGGCCAGCTGCTGCAGTATCGGGTCGCCGAGCGGCCCGCAAACAAAGTCGACGTCGGGATGCAGGTTCTCGTGCGGGCGGCCTGCGATGCCGGTGACCGCGTGCCCGGCGGCGATCAGCTGCCGGGCCAGGGCACGCCCGAGCAGTCCGGTGACGCCAGTCAGCAGGATCCGCACGCCTGAGCACCTCCACGGCACCTTGTTGACGAATCGACAATAAGCGTGCGGGCCGGTTCACAGGTAACTTTCAGCTAACCCGTAAGGTTACTGCAACGTGGCGGTGCCGTCCGCGCGGACCGCGACCTTGGCGCCGGCCGATCCCCGTCGTCGCGCACCGTGGCTTCGGCCGCCGCCGGGTCGGTGATCAACGCCAGCGTGCGACGGTCGTCGGGGGTGCGAACCGCGAGGAAAGCCTTCTCCGGCTGGCCGTCCCGATCGAACGGCGTCGTCCAGGCTTCGACGGTGCCCACGCCTTCCCATTCCACCGCGGCTTCCCGGGTCGGGCTCCCGGTCGACGGCGGATTGCGTGTCTTCCCAACGAAACTCGGCGACCGGCGGTTCGGTGCCGTAGACGCCGAAGCTGTGCTTGGTCAGGTAGCCGCCGTTGGCGGTGATCAGGCCGCGCCGCCCTGGGTTGGCCGCCAGCAGTTCGGCCATCGTCGCGATCGAGTGCGATACGTAATTGCTCCACGGACCGCCGGCGAACGTCAGCCCGCCGGTCACGGTCAGCGGCCGAGCCGGATCGTCGACCGGCAACCCGAGTTCGGCCGCCGCGACCTGCACAGCGGACGGGAAACACGAGTAGAGGTCGACGTAGTCCACGTCGTCGATGCCCAGGCCGGCCAGTGTCAGCGCGCGCGCACCGGCGATCCGGATGGCCGGCGACCGGTGAAGTTCGGCGCGCTCGCTGATCGCGTAGGTGTCGTGGGCATCGGTGCCCGCATACGGGTAGACCCACCGCTCGGTAGGGATGCGCAGCCGGGTCGCGGTCTCGACCGACGTCAGGATCAGCGCGGCGGCCTGGTCGACCATGTTGTTGGAATTCATCAGCTTGGTGTACGGCCAGCTGATCATCCGGTTCGTCGGGCCTGCCCTGCAGATCTCTTCGGCTGTAACGGGTTTGCGGATCCAGGCATGGGGATTGCCCACCGCCACGGCGTTGAACCGCGCCCACAGCTCGCCGATGCGCTTGCGGTGATCTCCGATCGACTCGCCGGTGCTGATGCGCAGTGCCTGCTCGAACATCGGATAGATGTACGCCGGGCGGTCCAGCCCGATACGGTCCTCGGCCGGCCCGGCCATCGGTACGTTCTCGTCGCTGCCCTCGGCAAGAGGAATCGACTCGTCCTGGTCGGTCCAGGTGAGTCGTTTGCCCTTGGCGCGCAACTGCATTCGGGTGCGCCACATCTCGGCGCCGGCCACCAACACCACGTCCGCGCGTCCATGTTGGATGTCCAGGCAGGCCCGGTTGACCAGCGACTGTGGCACGTTGCCGCCCACGCCGCTGTAGCGGGTGGTGGGACGGTCGGCACCGATGCGTTGTCCGAGCAGCAGCCCGGGGTCCCGGTAGCGCGCGGACAACAGATTGACCACCCGGATGGAGTCGACGGCCTCGAGCACCCGCGGGTCGGCGGCATGGCGCGCGGCCTGCACCATCAGGTCCACCGGTTCTTTTGCGTTTACTTCCGCCGCCGGATCCTCATGATGGTTGAGCTGGCCATAGCCGACCAGCACCGGTGTCCTGGGGTTGACGGGCATTGATGACGACCTTCCGCGGATTTGTGCGCCAGGCGAATGCTAGGCGGTGTCGGTGGAGGCAAACAGCACGCCGTCGTCGACCAGCCGCTCGGTCTCCTCGCTGCTCATACCGAGGATCTTGTGACAGATCTCGCGGGTGTCCTGGCCGGGCAGCGGCGCCGGCCGTTGTGGCGCCGGCGGAATGTGGCGAAACGGCGCCGGGCCGGTTTCGGCCGGCAGCGGATGATCGAACAGCGGATGCGTCATGTCGCTGAACAGCTTTCGCGCGCGCAGCTGCGGGTCTTCGAGGATGTCGGGCGGACGGTTCATCTGGCCCGCGGGAACGCCTGCCGCTTGCAGGGCTTCGGCGACCTGCGACGGCGTCCGGGTGCAGGTCCACGCCGACACCTGCGCGATCAACTCCTGTCGGTGGGCGACCCGCGCCTCGCCGGTTGCGAACCGCTCATCACCGGCCAGTTCGGGCAACCCGAAAACCGCTGTCGCCGAACCCCAGTCAGCGTCCGTGCGGATCGAGATGACGCACCATTCGTCGTCGCCGGCGCATGGGTAGACGGCGTGCACGCTGGTGTCGTCGCGCAAATCGGCGTGGCCTGCCGCCCGTACCGCGTCGATGACATACCGGGCATCGAGTTGGTTGACGACGGCCTCGGTTTGCGAGACATGCACGCGGCTGCCCTCGCCGGTTCGGTCGCGGTGGATCAGCGCCGCCAGCGCACCGATCGCGGTGATCCGGCCGACCACATGGTCGGGAAAGACCGTGGTCGCGTCGTAGAACCGGTGGCGTGAGTTGTCCGCAGGATGGTCCGGCTGATCTTCGAGATCGTCGTGGTCTGTCCAGAGCTTGCTCACACCCGCGGTGGCGCGCACCAGCGGTCCGTAACCCAACCGGTCGCTCCACGGCCCGGTGTCGCCGAAGGCGCTGCTTTCCGCGAGCACCACCCCGCGATTCAGGGCGTGCAGCGTCTCGTACGGAAATCCCAGGCCGGCAAGGGTTCCCGGCTTGAAGTTGGCGAACACCGCATCGGCGTCGGCGACCAGACGGCCAAAGATCTGTTTGCCCTCGGCGCTGCGCAGGTCGACGCCGAACGCCAGGTTGTTGCGATGCGTCCAGGCGAATGACTCGCTCATCGCGTCGCCGACCCGGGCCTGCCGCAATCCGTCCGGATAGGCCGTGCTTTCGACCTTGATGACCTCGGCGCCCAGATCCCCGTAGAGGCGGCTGAGTTCTCCGCCGGCGACGATGATGCCGAGATCGATGATCCGCAGCCCGTCGAACGGCAGTCCCGGTATTCCCTCGCGGCGCAGGGACTGTCGAGCCGCCGAGCCAGCGGGGCTGGTCATGGCCGGCGGGCGGCGCGGGCGCGCGGAAGCCGGTGTGCTTCCCGTCGACTGCGAAATAGCCGACCGGAACGCATGCGTGCACCCCGGGCACCAACTCGGCATCGGCTATGGCGCCCACCGCCTGAAAATGGTCTGACGCCAAGATCTGCGCCGGGGACAGCACGGCCGCAATCGGCACACCGTGCGCCTGCCCGGCAGATACCAGCGTCTTCATGGTCTGGCCGGCGAACAATTGCTGGACCAGCATCCCGATCTGCGGCCAGGCCGCGAAGCGCGCAGCGATCACGTCGTATTTGCGGTCCTGGAATTCGTCGGGCTCCCCCAGCCATCGGCGCAGCCCGTGCCATTGTCGCGGCGACATCACGCAGATCCGTACGTAGCCGTCCTGACACGGGTAGATCGGGTAGGCGTCCTGGTTCTTCGGGCGTCCGCGCCACGTACCTGGCCGGCGGACGCCGGCGGCGGCCTGCCCGTGCGCCCCGAACGCCGGGTCGAGCGCCATCACCACCGCGTCGAACCGGGCGAAGTCGATGTAATCGCCTGCGCCGCAACGTAATCGATTGTAGTACGCGACCAGTGCGGCCCATGCGGCTTGGACGGCGGCGGTGGCCGACGCGATACCGTCCGGCGGTAGCACCGGTGTCCCGGTGGTGGGGCCCGACCGTGACAGCGAACCCGAGAGGGCATAGAGCACCGGATCGGTCGCGCGCCACGATGACCGCGGCCCGGTTGTGCCGAAGTCGGTGATCGACAATGCCACCAGCTGCGGATGCCGATCGGCCAAGTCGGCGCACGAGGTGCCGTACGCGGCGGTCTGGCCGGGACTGCCGCTGTCGACCACGATGTCGGCGCTAGCGGCCAGCTCGACCAATCGTGTCCGGTCGGCCGGATCGGACGGGTCCAGCACCGTGCTGCGCTTGTTGGCGTTGTGCAGGGCGAACCGCAGGCTCATGCCATGCAGCGTCGGCGGCCGGCTGCGCGACGGGCTGCCGCCCGGCGGTTCCACCTTCAGCACGTCGGCGCCCAGGTCCGCAAGCAGTCGGGTCACCGCGTCGCCGTCGTCGCCGGACAGGTCGAGCACCCGCAGCGACGTCAGTAGTGCCGGCGGGTCGCCGCCAGTGACCCCGCCGTCGACCACGTCCACGTCGGCCAGCGTAGTGGGCGTTTTATCCCCCACCGCCCACCTCGTCGTGGTGCGTTGTTCACCGAGCTTGCGCAGAATCGGGAGGATGAGTTCACAAACCGTCACGCGTGCGCAGCTGTCCGACGACGAACTTGCCGGCATCCATGCCTACTGGCGCGCGGCCAACTACCTATCGGTCGGCCAGATCTATCTGCTGGACAATCCGCTGCTGCGTAAGCCGCTGGCGCCCGAACACGTCAAGCCGCGGCTGCTGGGCCATTGGGGCACCACCCCGGGGCTGAATCTGCTCTACGCGCACCTGAACCGGATCATCCGCAACCGCGATGCCAACGTCATCTTCATCACCGGACCAGGTCACGGCGGCCCCGGGCTGGTCGCCAACGCCTACCTGGAGGGCACCTACAGCGAGGTGTACACCGGCATCGAAGAAGACACCGAAGGATTGCGAAAGCTGTTCCGGCAGTTCTCATTTCCCGGCGGTATTCCCAGCCACGTCGCTGCCCAGACGCCGGGCTCCATCCATGAGGGCGGCGAGCTCGGATACGCCTTGGTGCACGCCTACGGCGCGGCGTTCGACAATCCCGACCTAGTGGTCGCCTGTGTCGTCGGCGACGGCGAGGCCGAAACCGGGCCGTTGGCCGCCAGCTGGCACTCCAATAAGTTCCTCAACCCGGTCAGCGACGGCGCGGTGCTGCCGATCCTTCACCTCAACGGCTACAAGATCGCCAACCCGACCGTGCTGGCCCGCATCCCGCACAACGAGCTGGAGTCGCTGATGCGCGGCTACGGCTACCGACCGATCACTGTTGCCGGAGACGATCCGGCCAACGTGCACCAGCAGCTCGCCGCCGCGCTCGACGAAGCCTTCGATGAGATCACCGCGATTCAGCGGGATGCCCGCAGCGGTGGGAAAGCCGAACGGCCGGTGTGGCCGATGATCGTGCTGCGCACCCCCAAGGGTTGGACCGGACCCAGCGTAGTGGACGGCAAGCAGGTGGAGGGCACCTGGCGGGCACATCAGGTTCCGCTCGCCGAGACCCGCGACAACCCCGCCCACCGCGCACAGCTGCAAGAGTGGATGCGCAGCTACCAGCCCGAGGAGTTGTTCGACGACAACGGCAGCGCTGCGCGCCGAGCTGCGAGCGCTGGCGCCCGCTGGCGAACGCCGGATGAGCGCCAACCCACACGCCAACGGCGGCCTGCTGCTGCATGACCTGGACTTGCCCGACTTCCGTGACTACGCCGTCGCGGTGCCGCAACCGGCGACGAAGACCCACGAGGCCACCCGGGTGCTGGGCACCTTCCTACGGGACGTGATCGCCCGCAACCGCGACCGGTTCCGGCTGATGGGACCCGACGAGACCGCCTCCAACCGGTTGGACGCGGTCTACGAGTCGACCGGCAAGGTGTGGCTGTCGCAGACCATGCCCGATGACGACCACCTCTCACCGACCGGCCGGGTGATGGAGGTGCTTTCCGAGCACCTCTGCCAGGGCTGGCTGGAGGGGTATCTGCTGACCGGACGGCATGGCCTGTTCAACTGCTACGAGGCGTTCGTACACATCGTCGACTCGATGCTCAACCAGCACGCCAAATGGCTGTCCACCAGCCGCGAACTGTCCTGGCGGCAGCCGATTGCGTCGCTGAATTACCTCCTCAGCTCGCATGTTTGGCGCCAGGACCACAACGGCGCGAGCCATCAGGATCCCGGGTTCATCGACCTGGTCGCCAACAAGCGCGCCTGAGGTGATGCGGGTGTACTTGCCGCCGGACGGCAACACCCTGCTGTCGGTGGCCGATCACTGCCTGCGCAGCCGCGACTACGTCAACGTCATCGTCGCGGGCAAGCAGCCCGCGCTGGCTTACCTCGATATGGAGTCTGCGATCGCGCACTGCACCCGCGGGCTGGGCATCTGGCAGTGGGCGAGCACCGCGACGGCCGAACCCGACGTGGTGCTGGCCTGCGCCGGGGACATCCCGACGCTGGAGACGTTGGCGGCCGCCGACATCCTGCGCCGCGAGTTGCCCGACTCTGGCGGTGCGGGTGGTCAATGTCGTCGACCTGATGCGCCTGCAGCCGGACTCCGAGCATCCGCATGGGTTGCCCGACAACGAGTTTGACGCCATCTTCGGCGTGACAAGCCGGTCGTCTTCGCCTATCACGGCTATCCGTGGCTGATCCACCGGCTCACCTACCGGCGCAACAACCACCACCACATGCACGTGCGCGGGTTCAAGGAGCGCGGGCACCACGACGACGCCGTTCGACATGGTGATGCTCAATGACCTCGACCGCTTTCATCTGGTCATGGACGTCATCGACCGGGTGGACGGGCTGGGCGACCGCGCCGCTGTGCTGCGCCAGCGGATGGCCGATGCCCGCCTCGCCGCGCGTCATATACACCCGCGAGCACGGCGAGGACGACCCGCAGATCGCGGGCTGGACGTGGGAGTCGAGCGAGCGGAAATGAACGTAGTGAATTGACGGGAGCGAGACGACCCATCCGACCTGGGAGTCGAGCGAGCGGAAATGAACGTAGTGAATTGACGGGAGCGAGACGACCCATCCGACGTGGGAGTCGAGCGAGCGGAAATGAACGTAGTGAATTGACGGGAGCGAGACGACCCATCCGACCTGGGAGTCGAGCAGCTGAGCTGGCGCTACGCTGATACGGGTGGCGACTGTTTTGGCGGTCAACGTGGCTCGGGTCCGAACGAATCCCGATCCGCGCGGGATGTCGAATGTGACCGGTATCGACAAAATCGCCGTCACCGAGCCGGTCATGGTGCGGGCACCGGGGCCAATGCACGGTGGTGTCGGCAGCGGGTTGGTCGGCGACACCATCGGCAACCAGAAATTCCACGGTGGTGACGATCAGGCGGTCTACGCGTACGCGCGAGAAGACCTGGACGCGTGGGAGATTGAACTCCAACGCACACTCGTCAGTGGAAACTTCGGCGAGAACCTGACCACCTCGGGCGTCGACGTCAACGCAGCGCGGATCGGCGAACGCTGGCGGGTCGGCAACGACGGCTTGGTGCTGGAGGTCTCAGCCCCCCGAACACCATGCCGAACGTTCCAGGCGTTCCTGAATTTGAACCACTGGATGAAGACCTTCATCCAGGCGGGAAAACCCGGCGCGTACTTGCGGGTGATCTCACCCGGGACCGTCCGCGCGGGCGACGCGATCGCAGTCGATTACCGTCCCGATCACGACGTGACCATCGGGTTGGTTTTCCGCGCCCGATTCTCTGAACCGGAACTGCTTCCCCAGCTGTTGGTGGCCGACGCGCTCCCGGCCGAGCTCAAGGAATACGCGCGCCGCCGGCTGATGTCGGATAGAGGTTGAGCATCGAGCTAACCGGTAGGCCGGCGGCACGCAGGTAAACTTGCCGAATGTCTGACGCGACCGTGGCCGCCGACACCCATCCGGTGGTGTCGCAGCTTTCGGCGCTGCACCAGTTCCGCATCTACGTCGACGTCGCACTGGTCGTGGTGGTGCTGGCCCTGACGAACCTGATCGCCCACTTCACCACCCCCTGGGCGGGCGTCGCGATGGTCCCCGCTGCGGCGGTCGGGCTGGTCGCGTTGTTGCGGTTCAACGGCCTGGGCTGGGCCGAACTGGGCCTGGGCCGTGACCACTGGAAATCCGGTGCCGTGTATGCGCTGGCCGCGATAGCGCTGGTAGTGACGGTGATCGCGGTCGGCGTGCTGCTGCCGGTGACCCGGCCGATGTTCATGAACAACCACTACGCGACCATCTCCGGCGCCGTGGTGGCCTCGATGATCATCATCCCGTTGCAGACTGTGATCCCCGAGGAGCTGGCTTTCCGCGGCGTGCTGCACGGCGCACTGAACCGGGTCTGGGGATTCCGCGGTGTGGCGGTGGCGGGTTCGCTGCTGTTCGGTCTGTGGCACATCGCGACGTCGTTGGGGCTGACGAGCAGCAACGTCGGGTTCACCCGGCTGTTCGGCGGCGGAGTAATGGGCATGCTGGCCGGCGTGACGTTGGCGGTGATTGCGACCGCGGTCGCCGGGTTCGTCTTCAGCTGGCTGCGCCGGCGCAGCGGCAGCCTGATCGCGCCGATCGCGCTGCATTGGTCGCTGAACGGGCTGGGTGCGCTGGCCGCGGCGTTGGTCTGGCACCTGTCCGGCTGACGGTCTACACCAGCAGCACGGCGGCGCCGGCGATGCGACCGGCGCTGAGGTCTGACAGTGCCCGATCAGCTTGGCTCAGCGGGTATTCCGGCGTGGTCACCTTGATGTGATGCTCGGCTGCAAAGTCGAGGAACGCCCGCGCGTCGGCGCGGGTGTTCGACGTGACCGAGCGCAGCTGGCGTTCCTGGAAAAGGTGGCGCTGGTAGTTGAGGACGGGGATGTCGCTCAGGTGGATTCCGGCGATCGCCAACGTGCCGCCGCGGTCGAGCGCCTCCAGCGCGGGCAGCACCAGGTCGCCGACCGGGGCGAACAGGATCGCGGCGTCGAGGCGCACCGGCGGCGGATCGGCGGCGCCTTGGGCCGACGCGACGCCCAGCTCGAGCGCCAGTTCGCGGGCGTCGGCGCCGCGCGTCATCACGTGCACCTCGGCGCCTTGGGCCAGCGCGACCTGCGCGGTGATGTGGGCGCTGCCGCCGAAACCGTAGAGCCCCAGCCGGCCGCCCGGCGGCAGCGCGGCGCGCAGCAGTGACCGGTAGCCGATGATGCCGGCGCACAGCAGCGGCGCGAGCTCGCTGTCGCTGTATCCGCTCGGCAGATGGTGTGCGAAAGCTGCCGGGACGGTCGCGAATTCGGCATACCCGCCGTCGGCGTCCCAACCGGTGTAGCGGGATTCCGGGCACAGGTTCTCGTCGCCGCGCCGGCAGTAGTCGCAGACTCCGCAGGTGTGTCGCAGCCAGGCGATCCCGACCCGGTCACCGACGCTGAACCCATCGCCCGCGTCGGCGCCGACCTCAACAACTTCGCCGACGACCTCGTGTCCGGGCGTCACATGCTCCCGGTGTACCGGGAGGTCGCCCTCGGCGACGTGCAGGTCGGTGCGGCACACCCCGCACGCCCGCACGGCGACGAGCAGCTCGGACGGTTCGGGGTGAGGCACCTGCGCGCTGACCCGTTCCAGCGGATCGGTGTCCATCGGGCCGGGCCGACGTATCCGCCACGCGTTCATCGTGGTGGCGGTCGCTGGGGTCATGAGTACAGCATGCCGTTAATTGCTACGGCCGCAACTGGTTAGCGTTTGGCAGCGCTTCGCACCAGCCGCACGACGAATAGCAGAATGACCGCCCCGAGCAACGCGGTGAAGAAGGTGAACCACCGGCGCCCATGTTCGACGTCGACGCCAAGCCAGCCAAGAAGCGCTCCGCCGATATAACCACCGATGACGCCGACGACGATGTCCAGCAGAATGCCCGAGCCACCGCCTCTGACGATCTTGCTCGCGGCCCAGCCGGCGATGCCGCCGATGATGATGTAAGCGAACCAGCTGACAGCGGTCGGCGTGGACAACGCGAGAAACTGGCTAGCTGCCATGACATCCATCCCGAACTCCTTGCTGTCGCTCATCAAGCCCGCTGCTGGACTGTCATTTGGGTAACGGCGTCAGCGTAACCAGTCGCAAGGGCAATCGGGCACGTTCGGCTCAACTGCGCCGGGCGCGCGTGAATTACCGTGAGGTCAGGTCGATACCGCGCCCGGGGCGGGCGTGCCGCCGTTCCCGCCGGTGGGCTGTCCGGGTGGCGGCGGCGCCGGTGCCGGTGCTGCGGGAGGCGCGGGTGCCGGCGGTGGCGCGGGTGCGTTCGGGGCGGGCGCCGGAGCCGGAGCTGCCGGTGCGGGTGGCGGCGCTGTCAGCGGACGGACCGACTCGGCCAGCGCCTTCGCCCCGTTGACATCCACCGGATCGTTAGCCGTGCCCAGCCACACCACGAACCAGCGCTGGTTCGCCGAGCCCTGCGGCGCATTCGGCCCCGACGGACCGATCACCCCGGCCCAGATCTGACCGTTCGGCTTGGTGGCGTCGCTGAATTTGACTTCGTAGTACGACGCGCCGCCCGACATACCGTTGCCGTTGAGCGGCTCGGTCGCCTGGTTGATCCGCGTCCCGGGATACGGCATGAAGAACTCACCCATATCGGATGCCAACCGGGTCGCGGCCTTGGTGTTGTCGGCTTCAGCGCTGGCGTAAAGCTTCTGGTCCAACTTTCCGAGTACCACACGGGTGTCGTTGGCAACCGGCGGCGGCTGGCCGGGGGCCGGCGCTCCGGTTTGCTTGCTGAGCAATGCCGAACCGTAGTCGAGGTGGGTGGCGTCGGATTCCACCCAGCCGGCCGGCATGACGTAGCTGAACCCACCGACCGGGTTGTCGATACGTCCGGGCTGGGGTGCGTTCGGATCGGTCGCCGGCGGCGCAGGTGCGTTGGGGCCGGCTCCGGGCGGCGCCGCGACCGGGTCGGCGGGCGGCGGCGCCGCCGGAGGACCGGCCGGGCCGGGTGCAGCATCTGCCGGACCGTTGGGCGGCGGCGGCGCCGCCGTCGTGGTTCCCGGCGGAGGCACCGGGTCGGCGCTCGCCGTTGCCGCAGGTAATACCAGCGCGATCGCGCCGGCGCCGCTTATCGCCGCGACCGCCAGCGTCGTCCAGCGGGTTCTGGGCCGTGTCGAGTGTGCGTGCACCTCGTCCATGAGCAAAAACCTACCGTGTTACAGCCGTGGAGCAAGTTCCTAATGCTGACTATGTTACTGATTTTTCGCCGGTTGCGGGCGCGCATTCCGACGCATCAACGCAGATCAGCGGGCTGAGTCGAGGATCGCTGTCGACCGTGGCGAACGAGCGGCATCCCGATCCTCGCCGGGCGCGTCTTCAGGGCCCGGCGAAGCCGGCCTGATTGAGCACCTTTTGACCCGTCGCCCCGGTCACCAGGTCGATGAACTTCTGGGCCAGCGCGGGCTGCGACGCATGCTTGAGGATGGCGATCGGATACGCGACGACCGCCTCAGCCGCTTCGGCGAACTTGACCGTGCTCACTTGGTTGCCGGCGTTGCGGGCATCGGTGACATAGACCAGCCCGGCATCAGCCTCGCCGCCGGTGACCTTGGCCAGAACATCGGACACGGCCGGTTCTTCGCTGACCGGGTTGAAGTGCACGCCGGTGTTGTCCTCGATCCGTTGGGTCGCCGCTGCGCAGGGCGCCGGCTGCCGACACACCACGACATTGAGCCCCGGTTGGGCGAGGTCGGCGAACGAGTGGATCTGCTTGGGATCGCCTGGTGCTGTCACGATCACCAATGTGTTGGACGCGAAATTGACCGGCTCGGTCTCCGTCAAGCCTGCCTTGGCGACCGTGTCCATTTGCGCGCTGTCGGTCGAGGCGAAGATGTCAGCAGCGGCGCCCGAGGTCAGCTGAGTCGCCAGGTCCGAGGAGCCCGCGAAGTCGAAATCCACTGTGGTGCCTGGATTGTCGACCTGGAATTTTCCGGCGAGCAGGGTGAACGTCGGCTTCAGCGGCGCGGCGGCGAACACCATGATCGTCTTAGCCGACGACGAGTGGCCCTGGGACGAGGGATGGGTGGCCGACGGTGGGCTCGCGCCACAGGCTGACAGATTCGTCGTCAACACCAGCGACATGACCCAGATTCGGGCTGGGTGCTTGAGCAGGCCCTGCCGCCGTGAAAGCACCCGCTAAGTTTCTCAGCCGCGATCGCATGGTGCCAACCGTTGTCCAAATAGTGACCGCGACGTGCCGGACACAGAGTTTCATCTGTAGCTACCGTCCAGTAACATGTACGCAGAATGACGCCATACACGCCCTGAAATCCCAGGGACGACGGCGTTGGCCGTCACCTAAGGTTCAGTGTCTGAATGCGAGGAGGTCATGGCGGTGGAGGTGCTGGTCACTGGGGGCGATACCGAACTCGGTCGTGCCGTTGCGGAGGGGTTCCGCGACGCCGGCCACACGATCACGTTGGCCGGGGCACGTCGAGACGATCTCGAAGTGGCAGCCAAGGAACTCGAGGCGGACGCGATCGTCTGCGACAACACCGATCCCGCCAGCCTCGCCGAGGTCCGCGGGCTGTTCCCCCATCACCTGGACACCATCGTCAACATCCCGGCGCCGCGTTGGGACAACGGAGACCCCCGCGCGTACTCGCTGACGGATCTGGCCGCCGCCTGGCGCAACTCGCTGGACGCCACCGTGCTCTCGGCGGTGCTGACCGTTCAGACAGTGGGCGATCACCTGCGCTCTGGCGGGTCGATCATCAGCGTCGTGCCGGAGAATCCCCGCGCGGGTAGCGCCGAGGCCGCGGTCAAGGCCGCGCTGTCGAACTGGGTCGCCGGCCAGGCCACGATCTTCGGCACCCGCGGTATCACGGTCAACGCCGTCGCCGCCGGGCGCGGCGCGCAGCCGGGCTACGAAGGGCTGTCCAGCACGCCGCCGCCGGTTGCCGCCGAGATCGCGCGGATGGCGCTGTTCCTGACCAGCTCCGCTGCCCGCCACATCACCGGACAGCTGTTGCACGTCAGCCATGGCGCGCTGACGCAGTTCGCCTAGCCTGGCGCGACGATGCGCGCTGGGTAGCGGCGACCGGGCGAGCCGGGCAATTCGCCCAGCGCGAACAATTCATCGGCGGCCTCCGCCGTCGGCGAACGGTCATTAGGGTAGACCGCGTGACTATCCGACTTGGCTTGCAAATTCCCAACTTTTCTTACGGCACCGGCGTCGAGCAGCTCTTCCCCACCGTTATCGCGCAGGCTCGCGAGGCCGAATCTGCCGGATTCGACTCGGTTTTCGTGATGGACCACTTCTACCAACTGCCGATGCTGGGCTCCCCCGACCAGCCGATGCTCGAGGCCTACACCGCCCTCGGCGCGCTGGCCACGGCCACCGAGCGGGTGCAGCTCGGCACGCTGGTCACCGGCAACACCTATCGCAACCCGACCCTGCTGGCCAAGGTCATCACCACCCTCGACGTGGTCAGCGCGGGCCGGGCGATTCTGGGCATCGGCACGGGCTGGTTCGAGCTCGAACACGACCAGCTGGGCTACGAATTCGGCACCTTCACCGATCGGTTCAACCGGCTTGACGAGGCACTGGAGATCATCCTGCCGATGATCAAAGGTGAGCAGGCGACCTTCTCCGGCAAGTGGTACCGCGCCGAAAATGCGATCGCCAACCCGCGCTACCGCGATCACATTCCGCTGATGATCGGCGGCAGCGGCGAGAAGAAGACAATTCCGCTGGCCGCTCGGCACTTCGACCACCTCAACGTGATCGCCGGATTCGACCAACTGCCGGGCAAGGTCAAAGTTGTGCGGGAGCGCTGCGAGGAGATCGGCCGCGACCCGGCAACGCTGGAGACCAGCATCCTGCTGACCGTGCTGCTGGACGAGAACGCCAACCCAGACCAAGTCCCGGAGGAGATGAGCCAGCGCATGCTCATGGGCGGCGCCGAGTACATCGCCGAACAGGTTCAGGCCAAGGTGCTGGACGCCGGCATCGACGGCGTGATCATCAACATGCCCTTCTACACGCCCGGGGTGGTCACCGCGGCCGCTGAGGCGCTGCGCCCGCTGGTCGGGCTCTGACCCGCGCGGCGAGGCGCGTCACGTTCGACATCACGGGTGGGGCTGATCACAAGGGTCGGACTCGATAATTGCAGGTCCGGGCGGCTACGGTAGTAGTGAAGCCTTAGTAAACCGCCGCCAGTCGAGGAGCAATCCACACCATGAGCGCCCAACCCGAAGCCACTTCACCCGATCGTCGGCACCGGGTCGTCGTCATCGGATCGGGCTTCGGCGGGCTGAACGCGGCGAAAAAGCTCAAGAGGGCCGATGTCGACATCAAGCTGATCGCCCGCACCACCCATCACCTGTTCCAGCCGCTGCTGTACCAGGTTGCGACCGGCATCATCTCGGAAGGCGAGATCGCCCCGACCACCCGCGTCGATCCTGCGCAGGCAGCGCAACGTCCAGGTGTTGCTCGGTGACGTCACACATATCGACCTGGCCCGCAAGGTCGTTGTGTCCGACCTGCTCGGTCACACCTACGACACCCCCTACGACAGCCTGATCGTGGCCGCCGGCGCCGGGCAGTCCTACTTCGGCAACGACCAATTCGCCGAGTTCGCCCCCGGCATGAAATCCATCGACGACGCGCTGGAGCTGCGCGGCCGCATCTTGAGCGCGTTCGAGGCGGCCGAGCGGTCCAACGATCCGGAGCGTCGCAAGAAGCTGCTCACCTTCACCGTCGTCGGCGCCGGCCCCACCGGCGTGGAGATGGCCGGTCAGATCGCCGAACTGGCCGACTACACGCTGAAAGGCGCCTTCCGGCAGATCGATTCGACCAAGGCCCGGGTGGTTCTGCTGGACGCCGCACCCGCCGTCCTGCCGCCGTTTGGCGACAAGCTCGGCAAGCGGGCGGCCGCGCGGCTGGAAAAGATGGGCGTGGACATCCAACTGGATGCGATGGTCATCGACGTCGACCGCGACGGCATTACCGTCAAGGACCCCGACGGCAGCGTCCGGCGGATCGAATCCGCGTGCAAGGTGTGGTCGGCCGGAGTCTCGGCCAGCTCGTTGGGCCGCGATCTGGCCCGCCAGTCGGCCGTCGAACTCGACCGCTCAGGCCGCGTCAAGGTGTTGCCCGATCTGTCGCTGCCCGGCCATCCGAATGTCTTCGTCATCGGCGATATGGCCGCCGTCGACGATGTGCCCGGGGTGGCGCAAGGCGCCATTCAGGGCGCCAAGTACGTCGCCACCACGATCAAAGCCGAGCTCGCCGGGGCCGATCCGGCAGAGCGCGAGCCGTTCCAGTACTTCGACAAGGGTTCGATGGCCACAGTGTCGCGGTTCTCCGCGGTCGCCAAGATCGGCCCGCTGGAATTCAGCGGTTTCATCGCCTGGTTGGCATGGCTGGTGCTGCACCTGGTCTACCTGGTCGGGTTCAAGACCAAGGTCAGCACGCTGCTGTCGTGGACAGTGACGTTCCTGAGCACACGCCGCGGCCAGCTGACCATCACCGAGCAGCAGGCCTTCGCGCGCACCCGGCTCGAGCAGCTGGCGGTACTGGCTGCCGAGGCGCACCAGGGAGAGGCGACGCCGGCGGCCAGC
>CAWKME010000053.1:0-24341 GCA_963850645.1 uncultured Actinomycetota bacterium
TTGTCCGAACGTCATCTGGCCATGCTGACCACGCTTCGCGCCGACAATTCGCCGCATGTGGTGGCCGTGGGATTCACCTTCGACCCGAAGACGCATATCGCGCGGGTCACCACCACAGGCGGGTCGCAGAAGGCCGTCAACGCTGACCGGGCCGGGGTTGCCGTCTTGAGCCAGGTCGACGGGGCCCGGTGGCTGTCGCTAGAGGGCCGGTCCAAGGTGAACAGCGACGTCGACGCCGTGCGCGACGCAGAATTGCGCTACGCGCAGCGCTATCGCACTCCCCGACCCAACCCGCGACGCGTAGTCATCGAGGTCCAGGTAGAGCGCGTTCTTGGTTCGTCGACCTCCTCGACCGCAGCGAGTAGCTCGTCGGGTTAGTCAGCTAAGTCGGGATTGCGCCGACGGTCAACTCGGTACCTGAAGTGTCGTCCCAGAATCTCGACGAGAGTTCTGTCACTCTGTCTTCAGGTCGCACAGCATTTACTCGCTCTTCGAATTCGTCGAACAGTCGCTGTGCCCGCGCCAACTCTGCCTCGGTCGGTGGAGTAACACCCGCTTCTTCGGGCGTGGAGAACGTCTTTCCACCAATCGTCTCACTCACGCATTAACTCCTATCCTAGCTTTGCCGTTCGATTTACCTCGGTTTAGGGTTCGATCATTCTGATGATGGTCTTATCCGTTACCGGATCTACGGATTTACTGACTACGTAAAATTTGGTACCGGACGGAAACAGAACTTCTTGTTCTGCCGAGAATCTTGAAAAAGAAGAAATATCCCTTCCTGTGAGGGACACAATGCGGAATTCGACGTTTCCTGCAAAAGCAGACGACCGCGCCACGGCGGGATTCAGTGACGTGCTCAGAAACGCATGTTCAGTGATAACTTCGCCAGGCCGGTAACGCGCGAGCATCTCAGGGGGGATGTCCGATCCACGAACAACCAGCCCCTCATACGGTGGAAGCTTTTCCAAAGCGCGATTTAGTGCATCGACGCGCTCCCGCTGCGATGCATCCAATGCGTGATTCCTCAATGCGTCGTTTAGGTCCCCATGGCCAGGCCCAGTGTAGTCGTCGAAGGACGACAGATCCCTTGACGTCATCGGCGAAAGATTGGTCGGATCGAGCCGCCGCCCTCACCGATCCCGTGATTTCCCCGGCTCCCATCGCCAACCACCTCTGATCCATTGGCCGGAGCGCCGCCTTCGCCTGGCCAATGTGGGCCTTTGCCATGGAGCCGGCGTATGGGGTGAATAGCGCGAGGAGGGTAGGTGCGCCACAGGTGGGACGTGGTGCGCAGCGGTCAGCGGGGCTGACCCCGGGTGCGTGGCGGAGGCGAGGTGCGCCGAGGCCATATCCTTGCCGACTGCGCCCAGTGTCGAGCAGGGGCTGGGCTCGAGATCATGCTGGCCACCAAGGGGTTTACCAGCAGGTGCCTGCGCATCCGGATCGTCCACACCGCTGGCCGCGGGGGCGGGTTCGGGCGCAGGTTGGTGCGGCACCGCCAGCGACCCAGGCCGTCCAGGAGTCGGTGAACCACCCGGCGCTGTCGGCGAATGCGGCGTGGGCGTACCTGGCGGCGCGGATTCGACGGGACGCGGCGGGCCCGGAACGTCGACCGGCGGGGCACCAACCGGGCGACCACCGGCTGGCAACTCAGTCTTCGGCAGATCCAAGTTCAGGCCATCGAGATCTTTGGTCAGACCGGTGCTGACCGTGCCGATATCGCCCAGCGCGCGACTGGTTGCGGCAACGTCCCCAAGCTCACCGACACGCCCATCGTGACGGCGCCTTCCGCGAGGTCACTTGCTCCCTGCGCAGCCCGCGCTCCCGCAGCACCAGCTTCTGCTCCCGCGCCGGCTTCACCGACCCCGGGGATGAAAAACGTGGCGACATCGAAGGCATCTTCCCCGAACCCCATTCCCGGCCGGGCGGTGCTCCAATCATCAAGGTGGAGGAGCGATTTCCACACGTTCACGTTGGCTTCCACGCCCTCGCGTGGGTGCAAAATTTCGTTGAGAAAGCTCGTCTTGAACTGACCCTCCACGGCGCCCTTCCAAGTGGACGCAGCACCCTTGGGATCGAGGAGGAACCATTGCGGGCTCAAGTCCCCCAGGCCTACAACAGTTTTGACAGCTTCTTTGACAACACCCTCGTTCGCGTTCACGAAAGTGTCGAAAACAGTCGCGACCGAGTTTCCGACCTCGTCACCCAGAAAATGGGTGAGCTGGCCGCGCGTGAACTTCTCCGTGTCGACAACAAGGCCGTCGGCGATGTGCATCAGCAGCTGCGTTCCTTGCTCGAAAGCCCTTGCTTCCCTGCCTAAGTCGTGCAGCACGGCATTGATGTCCCGTGCGATCTCTTTGATTTCTTCGAGCGCATCGCCGTCGAAAATCGAGACCACGTCTTGCCAGATATCTGCCAGAGATTCCAACCGGTGCAACAGATTCCGGATGTTGTTTTGGGCTTGAGCCACCTGGTTGGCAAAACCACGTCGGCGGCGGCCATCTTCCCGCATTGCTCGCCCAACTTGCCGATGACGTCGCCCATGCGCGACAGCGCCTGAATGACGAGTCCGCCCTCGGGCATCTGCTGCGTACCGATGAGTGTTTTCGATGAGTTCAGCGCCACCCTGCATCCCGCTGGCCGTCGCCCCGAAGGTGCGCCAACATCCGGCGGCGGAATGCAGCGCCGCCACATCACCGTTGGGCCAGACATCGTCGACGAATGACTGGACCACCACCCACAGCAGCGGCGGGGGCTCCCCCGGACCTAACGTGCCCGGGGGGCCAGGGGCGGCGATTTTCACCGGATCGCCAGGTGCTTGCAGCACCCCGGTCCCGCCGCCGAGCGTCGAAGCCGCCTCAGCCTTCGAATAGTTCGACGCGCAAACCTGAATTTGGGCGCCGTTGTGGCGGCACGCGTTGATCACGGCCGCCGCCATTTCAACAGCGACTTAGCCGTTGATTGATACGTCGAGCCCGAACACCTCGCCAGCGATATCCAGGCCGATGTTGGCCCCGAAACCCGCCGTCAAGATAGTCAGTCGCCGCGTGAGGCCATCACCAGAGGCGGCACACGCGCCGCGGCGAACATCGCCTCGGGTCGACGGCAAGGACGGTCACGGGCGGAATTCTCGCCCGGCCGTCGGGCGACGCTATTCACCCGATGACGGCGGCGCAAGGTAGCCGCCACGCTGTCGACGCCGCGGCGCGTCGTGGTGAATTGACCGGGATTCATACCGTGATTAGCCTCGCCATCAGGGCGTGCGGGGGCATGTAGTCCAGTCAGACCTGCCGCATTCTTGAAATGGGGACCGCTTCGAGCCATGGCGATATCGAGGCCGCGATAGCTGGGGAAGGATCGAGACGTTGGTCGGTACCGAGCTGCTGCGTTCGGAAGCCAACCGTCGGGCCGCGAGGGTGGCCAGGTCGAGCGGCGCCGCTGGGCGGAGGACATCGTCGACTGGGGATCGGATACAGATCGATCTCGACTCGCTTGCCAAGCTGGGTGGGGGACCCCTACCTCCGGGATCACCCCCGATCAGCTGGCCATGGGGCGCTCCGCTCATGGGCCAACTAATGGCAATCTTCGGGCGTCTCTGCGAACATCGGGTGATCCCGCTGACACGTCCGCCGCCGAGGCCGGGTATACGGAGCGTGATGCGAAGACCAACGACGCGCTCGCCAAATTCCCTGCTAATGAAGCGGATTCTGGGCACAGAAGGCGGCCCAGCCGAACGAGATGGCACAAATGGTCCAGCAAATTCCGCAAATGCTGTCGGGCATGTTGGGCGGTCTCTCGGGTGCCATGAGCGGTTTGACGCAACCGTTAACTCAGCTCCCGCAGCAGGCAATGCAAGCCATGCAAGCCGGTATGGGCGCACTGCAACATGGCGCAGGAGGGGCGGCAGCAGCGGGCGCCATACCGGCCTCGCTAACAGGCGCCACAAGCGGCGCCGGGCCCCTTGGCGGTGGTGGCGGTCTCGGCGGCGGTGGTCTTGGCGCCACGACGCCGACTGCGATGCTCGGACCGCTTCCGGCTCCAACCGCCGGCACCGAACCGCGTGGCCCATTCAACCTCCGGGGGCTCACCCACTTCCGGAGCACTGACCAATGCGCCGCGGGGCGGAATGGGCGGGATGCCGATGATGCCGCCAGGCGCTATGCACGGTGCCGGCGGTTCTAGCAAAGACGAAAAGCCCGACACCAAAAGGATTGTCGCACCCACAGTCAAGAACGGCGCTCCCGTCCAGGGACGCATCACCACTCCGCCACCGTCAGCCGAAGTGATCAAACATGTTGAGGGCAAACCGATTGCGAGTCGACGAATCCTCTTGCCGGACCAGAAGCGGGACGACGAAGATGCAGACAAACGCCGCTAACTTCGCTCGAACGATCAGTTTACCGTCACGAGTTCAGCTTCAGAACGGCTGCACAGGAATACGTTTCATGTCCGACGTTGACCGCCGATACGAACCCGCCGAGAGTCCAACGCGCAATGCGGACGCTTCGAGGCCAGATCTTCCCCAGTGGAACACGTTTTGAAATGGCAGATCACGGATACCATCGCGATGTGTCGAATCCTCACTTCCCGCCGCAACCATCGCCACCACCCCCGTGGGCGGCGCCGGCCACGCCGCGTAGGCAGTCACCACAATGGCTATTAATTGCCGCCTTCGTAATTGCGCTCGTGGCGCTGGGCGTCGCGGTCGGCAGTTGGTTCCGCCCTGCATCGGACAACAAATCCACATCTCAACCGTCGCAACAGCCTCTAATAGCCAGCAAGTTGCCGACGCAAAGACAAAAGTCTGCGCGGCATACGACAGAATCCACCACGCTGTGCTCGCTAACACGGGTCGCAGCGGTGGCACAGATCCAGCCTTGCTACTCGGAGTTGCTGCAAACGCACGACTGGCCTTGTATGACGGCGGTCAATATCTGACGAAGACTTTGGCGCAGCAACCGGCCACAACCGCTGACCTCGCGACCGCGGTCAGGGCACTCGTCGACGCGTATCAGGAACTTGCTGTTAACTATATGGCCGAGGCAACCGACGCGGAAATTCAGTCCTCTTTCCAAACATTAGAAACGACCGGATCAAAGGTTTCTGGGATGTGCACATGAATCCTCCCTCGGGAGATTGGACTCTCCCGATTGTCGGAGATCAATGGCCATACGACGAAGACTTGATGGCACTATCGCATGGCAGGTTGAACCGCGGACAAATTAAGTCTGGATTCACGCATTTCGCGGATATGCTGAGCAATGCCCAAAGTGGTCCACTCGCGAACCAACAAGGCTATACGGCCGATGATCTCCGCGATGCGTTCCGCCAAGGAGAGGAACAGGCCCGTCAGGTCGCCGAAAAGAACGGAACAAAGGAGAGCGCGTACGGTTCGGCTTACGACAGCATGGTTAGTCTCCAACACGACCTAACCAATTTAGCCAACGAGTACAACCAGCAGATCAAAGATATCGAAAACTCCAAAGAGCCGGCGGAAGCGAAAGTTACTCAAATCGTCGCCGCGATCAATCAAGGCCGAGCGCTGGCTAGCACGGCTGCGGCGAAATGGTCCGGCAACGTGTTCGATGCGATGCAGAAGGTTCTCGACGCGGAGGGACCAGGAGGACAGTCGGCTCGCCAGTTCGCGCAGGCTCACGGTCTCGACGCAAGCCAGATGTTCAGACACGCGGACGACCAAAAGAATCTCGAGGAGCAAGTCCGGACGGCGCTTGGCGATCCCGACTCGAAGCAAGGCTTCCTAGCAGGTGGCAAGGTCCCGGATGGAATCGCAACCGCCCCAGGTCAAACACCGCCCGCTGCCCCTGTTTCCTCTGGCGGCGGCCCGCTACCGGCGGCGGGGCAACCAGGAACTTCACACGCTCGTGGCCCTGGGTCGAGATTTTCGCAGGCATCTCTTCAAGGGGGCCAGCTCCCACCTGGACTTAGCTCCGCGCGCACACCTCCCGTCCAGGCCCAGCCTGCGCCAGCACCGACCGCAGGGCCGATGGAGTCCCCCCCTGTGTCGCATGGTGGTGGCAGTTCAATGCCGGGAGCACCGTCGTTCGGCTCACCTACGTCGGGCATGACCGGCGCTCCGACATCACCTATGAGCGCTGGTGCATTCGGTGGTGGAGGTCCGCCCCAGCCGGCAACCCCCGGTGAGTTGATGCACAGCTTCGACAAGGGCCTGCAGGCCGGTACACCGCTGCCAGGCGCTGGCGCGGTCCCGCCTCCTCAGGTCCAGCCGACCGAGCCACAGCTTCCGCCGTCCGCACCGACGACACCGATGGCGGGCGCGGGCGTCCCGGTGACCGCACAGGCATACGAATCGCCAGCACCCATCTCCCATGCGTCCGCGCCCGAGGCGGCTCCGGCCCCACAAATGATGTCGGGACCCGCCCCATCATCTGGCCCTGCCCCAGCCACGCCGTCGAGTCAACTGCCTGCGTACGCCTCCGACATTCGTCCAGCCGCCTCCGCAGCCACTACGCCCGCTGCGCCGCCGAGCCTGCCGCCGTCAATGACACCGGGCTCCGCGCCAGTGCATCCCTCAGCGGGGCAAGGTAATCCGGGCACACCCACGGTGGTGCGGCAAGCAACACCACCGCCGCCCCCGTCGTCACCGACTGGCCTGGGAACCGAATCCGTCGCGGCCACCGCCACCGGGGCGGTCGCCGGAGCGGCATCGGCCAACGCCACCGCGCAGGCCCGCCTGCAGCGACTGGTCGCCGCGGTCGCCCGCCAACAACCCCGTCTGGCTTGGGCCGCCGGGGATCGCCCTGACAACACCACCGTGGTGGCAACCGATCTGGCGAGCGGGTGGATCCCACCCGGAATCGAACTCCCCGCTGCGATCACGCTGCTAAAGCCCGAGCGACGACGCGGAGACCTGGAAACCTTGCTCGGCGAAGTCAGTGTCGCGGCCGGCTACACCCCGATCCATCACATTCCTGAAGAGGATGAGCCGATCCCGACATCACCACGGCCGCGGCACGTGCCCGAGATCGACGAACTCGGTTGGGAATTAGGCCAAGCCACGCAATGGCGCGACGGATTGCCTCGGCTGGCCCACACATTGGCCAAAGCGGCTTCTGGCGGCACTGGCGTGCTGGACAAAGAAGTTGAGTTGCTGCATCAGCATCTCGCTACTATCAGCTCCCGTGTCCTCGACAGCTATCCGGAGAATGTCGACGCTCACGACGTCGGCAATTGGCAGCTGCTAGCCGCGATCGACGCGTTGGCAGCCGGCGACAAGTCAACTGCCACTTATCATCTCGCGTGGTTTCAGGCTTGCGCCGCTACTGCCGGACAAGCGCCAGTAGACGCAACGACGTTCTAAGGGGGCCCGATGTTCGTCGACCCAAAGACTCTGCACTCAGGTGGCGACCAGTCTCACCGGGCGGGTGACCACGCTCAGGAAGCGGCCGGCCACCTATCGCGGGCATCTCTGCCGTCGGGGATGTTCGGCGAATTCCCTGCCGCCGAAGACTTTCACGGCATCGTCAGCGCAGCTCACGCGCAGCACACGAAAATCCTTCAGGCGCACCAGGAAGCGCTGTCCGGCATAGGCAAGAAGGCACACCGGGTCGCTACGGAATTCGTCGACATGGACGAGCGAGGCGCCGCCGAACTGCGCGCGGTGCGGCCCAGCTCCCCGAACTGAACGCGCCAGCCGCTACTTAGCGATTAGCATCAGGTACTGGGCGGCCACCTTCTCGCGGACTTCGGGATCGTCCCCTGTCGCCTCGATCACGTACTTATCGGCCTGTGCCACGCAGTTGAAAATGTCAGTAGGTCCGTTCATAGACTTAAAGCACTTCGCGGCAGTGAGCCCCCGCACCCCGCCAGCCGCAGGGCCCTGTGCCGTGGCGTCCGCAGTGAGAGCCTGATCTAGGAGCGCGCCTGCTGCAGCGTCCGCCGTTTGATAAACGGTGTCCAGACTTATCGAAACGTATTGCAATCCAGCGGAATCGAAACGTTGTTTTGAGCGTCAAGCGTTGTATTGGAAGTGCAGTATGGCATGCGCATCGTAAACGCCGTCGTCAAACGGAGGCTGAGTCTGCTCCGACAAGCTGCGTGCCCAGAGCCCGCTGGGATCGATGGGCAACTCGGGAAGCTGTTCGGCGGGCGTCGGAATGAATTGGTCGATCCGCGGCTCTTGCAAATCAAGCGTCGCAGCCACCAAGTTCGCGAGACCATCGGCTCCTTGGGGCCCATCCGCATACTGGCACAGAACGTATGGGCCGTGCGCCGTGTACGCAAACACATTGTTCAAGCCGCCGAGAAACCCTTCATACGTGACGGCGGTAGTTCCGGCGTGGCGCGGGATAGGAATGGGGTGGGTCGGCTTCATCCCGTTGTACTTCGTTTGGATATTCGCGCTCTTGCCGGCCATGTCCGCAGCGGCCGCAGCGGCGTCTTCCGGTGTTGTGAAACGCAGCACAATATTCGTGAGTTCCTTGCCCATCGCCATTCGTTCGGCGGAAAATCCGGTAATAAAATTATGATTCGAAGCGCCGTCCGGAATCGGATCGGGCAGGGTCCAACTCAGCGCTCCGGCACTCCGCAGGGGCGTCCCCCTGGCCATCTCCGCGTCAGAAAGTGCGGGGTCCGCCTCGAAAGGTGCGAGCGTCATCGGCTAACCGGCGTGCTTCCAACAAGGCGCCGTCAGGAACAGTACCGGCGCGGCCCAATGGCGCTTTGACTGCCGTCGGCCAATTGCCGGTATCGAGCGCCCCCGTGTCGATACCATCCACTACTAAGTGCGTCCTGCGCCGAACCGCCGACGGTGCTTGTACACCCAACCGCCGTTATGCACACTGCGGCGACACACAATAGAACTCGCGTTCGGATCATTTGGCGATCAACAATCGGCTCGCCATGTCGCCAACATCGCGTTCTCGACTATCATCGCGCCGTGTCGACTTTGGCCGCAATTGGTTTGATCAATGCCGGTATCACAGAATCAGGCACGCTGTACCCGCAGTCGGAAACATCGATGACAACGTTGTTGCGTACTGATACCCCATGCTGACAGTTTTTGCCGTCAGCACCCTCCCACAGCAGCGAAATGAAACAATCCCGTCTCTTTCAGAGACCTGGCCGGCCATCTCGTACGCTGCTCCTGAGTTGGGCACGTTCATATCGCGGACATTGAGGGTCCGATTTGCGCACTGGCGGAATCTATCGGACGCTCGCTGATAGAACGTCGCCGCAGCACCGGCGTCCTGATATGCCGACCACCGCTTCGTTCACGGCATATTTTGCAGTGCTGTCTCGCGTGTCCCCCAACTCTTGCCTGCGCATCGAGACCCAACCAGTACCGTCATAAAACGACTGGATTGCTGCGAGAACTACGCCAACACAGTTGTTGTCGGCGATCTCGTCGCCGTAAAACCCATGGGAATCCGCGGGTTTCGTAAACGAGATCAACGATGGTGCCGCTATCGCGGCAGCAACGTGCGCTGGGCTCGTGAGCATACCGTCAAGCGCGGACACGGGACTGGCGGCATCGACGAGGCCGACGGCCTGGCGGCATTCGGGGGCGCCTCTGGATTGGCGGGGTTGCCTGTAAACCTAACGATAGCGAAGCCAGCCACCACAGCCACGACGACGAATACCGCTAGTCCGCGGAGGAGCCACCATCGGCGCGCACGACGGGGCTTGCCCGGGCGAACCCCACCGCCAAAACCCTCGCGGCACCCCCATGCCCATTGCGGGTGGGCCCGGATACGCCTGTTTTCGTGAAGGCGCGCATCTCCCGGCGGAGGATACGCTCCCGGGTAGGGCGGCGGGCCGAAATACGACGGCGGTGGACCATAGGACCCGTGTGGCACCTGATAATTGGGCGGCCGTCCACCACCCGCTGCATCTTCGTTCACAATCGCCCCATTTCGAACTGCAAAATGCCGTTAGAGCAAAGATACCGGAGGCAGAACGATTGGTAATACAAAAATTTCGACGCTTGTTTTCACGGCAACGCAAATCGCCGTAGCCATGTAGGGAATTGACCGGCACGGCTGTTTGTGAGGCCAACCCGGCACACCCATGCACTACGCCACGGGCACCACGATCAACTCGTGCGGGCGGTTGTTGACGGCAAGCGCGCCATCCTCGGTCACGACGACGATGTCCTCGATCCGCGCGCCCCACTGGCCCGGGAAGTAAATCCCCGGCTCAATGGAAAACGCCATGCCCGCCGCCAACGGGAAGTCATTGCCGGCGACGATGTAGGGCTCCTCGTGCACCGACAGCCCGATGCCGTGCCCGGTGCGGTGCACGAAATACTCCGCCAGGCCCGGCCTCGGCGAGCACGTCGCGGGCGGCGGCGTCGACCTGCTCGGCGGTCACGCCCGGGCGAACCGCGTCCAACGCCGCCGCGCTGGGCCCGCTGCAGCACCGAATACTGTTCGGCCACATCGCGACTCGGCTCGCCGAGGCTGTACGTGCGGGTGCGAGTCGGAGTTGTATCCGGGTTCGTACCGTGCCGCCGATATCGACGACGACGATGTCACCGGCCTGCAGTTCGCGATCCGAATACTCGTGATGCGGGTCTGCGCCGTGCGGTCCGGAGCCGACGATGACGAACGCCACCTCCGAATGCCCTTCGGCGACAATGGCTTCGGCGATGTCGGCGGCGACGTCGGCCTCGGTGCGGCCGGGATCAGAAACTCCGGCACCCGGGCGTGCACCCGGTCGATGGCCGCGCCGGCCTTGCGCAGCGCGTCGATCTCGCCGTGCTCCTTGACCATCCGCAGCCCGCGCAGCACGTCGGTGGCCAGCACCGGCAGCACGCCGAGCACATCGGCCAGCGGCAGCAGGTGCAGCGCCGGCATGGAATCGGTGACGGCCGATCGCCGGCGGGAGCGCCGCCCAGCGCGTCGCGCCACCAATCGGTAGGGGTCGTCGCCGTCGACCCAATCCCGCACCGTCAGGCCCAGTTCCGCAACGGCCGACCCTCGAGCGAGGCCAGCTCCAGCCGCGGCACCACCACCGTCGGCTCACCGGAAGCCGGCAACACCAGCGCGGTGAGCCGCTCGAACGTCTGCGCGCGCGAACCGATCAGGTAGCGCAGGTCGTAGCCCGGGGTGATCACCAGCCCGGCGAGGCCCGGCCTCGGCGGTCGCGGCGGCCGCCGCGGCCAGCCGGCGCGCGTACACACCGGCGTCGAACCGAGCAGAATCCATGCGCAGTCAGGCTAACGCGTCGGACGGCGCTGGCAGGATAACCCGCATGCCCGCACCTGCTACTGCTGCTCGACGGGGCCAGCATGTGGTTCCGGTCCTACTTCGGGGTGCCCTCCTCGATCACCGCGCCCGACGGCCGGCCGGTCAACGCCGTGCGCGGATTCATCGACTGCGATGGCCGTGGTGATCACCCAGCAACGGCCCGAGCCGGCTGGTGGTGTGCCTCGACCTGGACTGGCGTCCGCAGTTCCGGGTCGACCTGATCCCGTCCTACAAGGCGCACCGGGTCGGCCGAACCGGAGCCGGCGAGGCGAGCCCGACGTCGAGGAGGTCCCCGACGACCTGACGCCGCAGGTCGACATGATCATGGAGCTGCTGGACGCCTTCGGCATCGCCACGGCGGGCGCCGAGGGCTTCGAGGCCGACGACGTGCTGGGCACGCTGGCGGCGCCGGAACGCAGCGATCCGGTCGTCGTGGTCAGCGGCGACCGCGACCTGCTGCAGGTGGTCGCCGACGATCCCGTGCCGGTCCGGGTGCTCTATCTCGGCCGCGGGCCTGTCCAAAGCGACCCTGTTCGGGCCCGCCGAGGTCGCCGAGCAGCTACGGCGTGCCGATGGACCGGGCCGGGGCAGCCTACGCCGAACTCGCGCTGCTGCGCGGCGACCCGTCCGACGGCCTGCCCGGCGTGCCCGGCGTCGGCGAGAAGACGGCGGCCACCCTGCTGGCCCAGCACGGTTCGCTGGACCAGATCCTGGCCGCCGCCCACGACCCGAAATCGAAGATGGCCAAGGGATTTCGCGCCAAGCTGCTGGCCGCCGAGCGACTACATCGAGGCCGCGCGGCCAGGTGGTGCGGGTGGCCACCGACGCGCCCGTCACGCTGTCGACGCCGACCGACGACGCTGCCGCTGGCCGCCGCCGACCCGAAGCGCACGGCCGAGCTGGCGACCGCAGCTGGGCGTCGGGTCGTCGATCGCGCGGCTGCAGAAAGCGCTCGACGCGCTGCCGGCGTGAGCGCGCTACTGCGGCCGGCCGACCTCGTAGGTGCCCTTGTCGTCCTGGAAGGTCACCGTCACGTGGCTTCTGGGCGCCGTCGATGCTGACGCTCGCAGTCGAAGGTGTCGCCCTTCTTGACGGTCGGGTTCGGCGCCGTTGTTGCACTTGACGTCTTTGACGTTCTTGGCGCCGTAGCCGTTGGTCTCGTCGGTCAGGATCTGCTGCACACCGGCCTGGGCCTTGTTGACGTCCAGCTTGGTGGTGACGAAGAACCCGGGCTCCCAGAAACCGAGCACCAGCACGGCCGCGATGCAGCAGCACAGCGAGCGCGCCGACGACGCCGCCGATCAGCGCGATCGAGCCTTCTTCGCCGGTTGCTCGGTGCGGCGGGTACTGCTGCGGGTACTGGCCGGGCTGGCCGTATTGACCCGGCTGGCCATATTGGCCGTACTGGCCCGGCTGGCCGTACTGGCCGGGCTGCCGTACTGGCCGGGCTGGCCGTACTGGCCGTACTGGCCGGGCTGCACCGTACTGGGTCGGGCTGCTGCGACCGTACTGCTCGGGCTGCGCCGTAGCCGGGCGCTGCTGCGGGTATTGCTGCGGGTAGGCCTGTTCGGCCGGCTGCTGGTACTGCGGGTACTCGGCCGGCGGCGTGTACGCCGGGGCCTGCCACGTCGCCTCCTGGCGCGGCTGCTGCTGCCAGGGCGACCCCGCCTGGGTCGGCTCCGAGGACGCGATCGGCTACCCTGGCCGGGCGGCTGCCACTGCTGGTCCGGGTCCGATCCCTGCGGTCCGCTCATCGTCTCTCCTCAGTCCCCTTGCGTCTTGGCCGATTCGCCGGCTCCCACCGTAGCTTCGGCTCAGCCTACCCGGCGTCAACTGCGACGACGCCGCGCCGAACGTCATTGATGGCGCGTTTGGCGGTGGCCCGCAGCTCGCGTCCGGGGCGGCGTTGCGAACCTGGTCCAGCAGGTCGAGCACCTGGCGGCACCAGCGCACGAAATCGCCCGCCAACAACGGCGAGCCGGTGCCGGTCGCGTCGGCGGCGGCCAGCGCCGCGGCCAGGTCTCCGGTGCGTGGCCCAGCGGTAGATGGCGCTGACGAAACCGTCGTCGGGTTCGCGGCTCGGGGCGATCCGGTGCGCGCTGCTCGTCGGCGCGCAGCTGCATCGGACAGCCGCGCGTCTGCTGCAGCGCCTGCCGCACCGCTGGGTGGGCGCCTCGGCGGCGAACGCGGGCGCCGGGGCCGTCGCCGCCGCGGGTCTCGTACAGCACCGCCGAGACCACCGCCGCCAGCTCGGCCGGTTTCAGGTCCTCCCACGCGCCGGTGCGCAGGCATTCGGCGACCAGCAGGTCGCTCTCGCTGTAGATGCGGGCCAGCAGCCGGCCGTCGTCGGTGACGTGCGGATCGGTGGCCGGGCCCTGCGATGAACCCGCGCTCGGTGAGCAGCCCCACGATCCGGTCGAAGGTGCGGGCCAGCGAGTTGGTGGCGGCGGCGACCTTCTTCTCCAGCTGCGCGTTGTCGCGCTCGATGCGCAGATAGCGCTCGGCCTGCGCGGACCTTGGCCTCCCGGCTCGGCGATCTGTTGTGCGACGGGATGCCGACGCAACTGCGTCCCGCAACGACGCCAGCTCCGGATCGATGGAATCGCCGTCGTCGCTCGGCCGCCGGCCGCTGCGGCGGCGCCGACGGAATCGACCAGCCCGCGCCGGCCGACCGCAGCGCCGAGGCCAGGTCACGCCGCACCCTCGGCTGGCGGTGCTCGACCCGTTTGGGCAACGACATCGACCCGACCGGCGCCGACGCGCCCGAATAGTCGGCCGACGAAATCCGTCCCGCCCAACGGTGTTCGGTCAGCACCAACGGCCGCGGGTCGTCGCCGTCGCGGGCCGACTCCAGCACCACCGCCAGCCCGCCGCGCCGGCCTTGGGTGATGTTGATGATGTCGCCGCGGCGCAGCGCGGCCAGCGCCTCGCTGGCCGCCTGCCGGCGCTGCAGCCGCGACGCCCGGGACTGCGCGCGTCTCCATCTCGGAGATCCGCGCGCGCAGCCGGGCGTACTCGAGGATCGGGCGCGCTCGGTGCCAGCCCAGCTCGGCGGCGATCTCGTCGAGCATCCGCTTGCCCCGCTCGATACCGCGGACCAGGCCGACGACGGACCGGTCGGCCTGGTACTGGGCGAACGACTGCTCCAGCAGCCGATGCGCCTGCTCGGGGCCCATCTGGTGCACCAGGTTGATGGTCATGTTGTACGACGGCGCGAACGAGCTGCGCAGCGGGAAGGTCCGGGTGGAGGCCAGGCCGGCGACCGCGGACGGCTCGGCTGGTCTCCTCGCCGGGGTTCCACAGCACCACCGCGTGGCCCTCGACGTCGATGCCGCGCCGGCCGGCGCGGCCGGTCAGCTGCGTGTACTCCCCCGGCGTCAGCGGCACGTGCTGCTCGCCGTTGAACTTCACCAGCCGCTCGAGCACCACCGTGCGGGCGGGCATGTTGATGCCGAGCGCCAGCGTCTCGGTGGCGAACACGGCCTTGACCAGGCCGGCGGTGAACAGCTCCTCGACGGTGTGCCGGAACGACCGGCAGCATCCCGGCGTGGTGGGCGGCCAGACCGCGCAGCAGCCCCTCCCGCCACTCGTAGTAGCCGAGCACCTCGAGGTCGGCGTCGGCGAGATCGCCGCAGCGGTGCTCGATCACCTCGGCGATCTGGGCCCGCTCCTCCTCGGTGGTCAGCCGCAGCGGCGAGCGCAGGCACTGTTGGACGGCGGCGTCGCAGCCGGCCCGGGAGAAGATGAAGGTGATCGCCGGCAGCAGGCCCTCGCGAGTCCAGGGTCGCGATCACGTCCGGCCGCGCGGGCGGCCGGTAGAAGCGCGGGCCGGCCCGGCGCGTGCCGCGTCCGCGCACCGCGCGCGGCGCGGCTGCCAGTCCGACATCCGGTCGGCCTCGCGGCGATGCGCGATGTGGCGCAACAGGTCCGGGTCGACGCGCGGCTCGCGTGCCGGCACCGGCTTGCGACGCTGCCGTAGTCGAACAGGTCGAACAGCCGCTTGCCCACCAGCACGTGCTGCCACAGCGGCACCGGCCGGTGCTCGTCGACCACCACGGTCGTGTCGCCGCGCACGGTCTGGATCCAGCCGCCGAACTCCTCGGCGTTGCTCACCGTCGCCGACAGGCTGACCAGCCGCACCTCGTCGGGCAGGTGCAGGATCACCTCCTCCCACACCGGGCCGCGCATCCGGTCGGCGAGGAAGTGCACCTCGTCCATCACCACATAGGAAAGTCCTTGCAGCGCAGGCGAATCCGCGTAGAGCATGTTGCGCAGCACCTCGGTGGTCATCACCACCACCGGCGCGTCGCCGTTGACCGACATGTCACCGGTCAGCAGGCCGATCCGGTCGCGGCCGTAGCGCGCGGTCAGGTCGGTGTGCTTCTGGTTGCTCAGCGCCTTGAGCGGCGTGGTGTAGAAGCACTTGCCGCCGGCCGCCAGCGCCAGGTGCACGGCGAATTCGCCGACCACCGTCTTGCCGGCGCCGGTCGGCGCGCAGACCAGCACGCCGTGGCCGCGTTCGAGCGCCGCACAGGCCCGCCGCTGGAACGTCGTCGAGCGCGAAAGGCAGGTCCGCGGTGAACCGGGCCAGCTCGGAGCTCGGTCACGCGGTCGCCGAGGTGCGCCGCCGGCTCAGGTGACGTCGTCATGCTGTGCCGGCGATGAACGACGGCTCCGGGTATCGGCTCGGGATCGGCGGGGTGGCTCGATGACCGACGCCTCGTCGTCGGGAATCTGCGGTCTGGGCTTCGCGCTTGGCTTTCCGCTTGTCGTGCAAGCGGGCGATCTGGATGGCGAACTCGAGCAGCACCGACAGCGCGACGCCCAGCGCGGTCATCGAGAACGGGTCGGATCCGGGCGTGAATACCGCCGCGAACACGAACATCCCGAAGATCAGGCCGCGCCGCCAGGACTTGAGCCGCTCGTAGGTCAGCATGCCGATCATGTTGAGCATGACGATCAGCAGCGGGAACTCGAAGCTGACGCCGAACACCACCAGCAGGTTGATCAGGAAGCCGAAGTACCGGTCGCCGGACAGCGCGGTCACCTGCACGTCGCTGCCGACGGTCAGCAGGAAGCCCAGCGCCTTGGACAGCACGAAGTAGGCCAGCACGGCGCCGCGCGACGAACAGCACCGCGGCGGGGATCACGAAGCCGACCGCGAAGCGGCGCTCCTTCTGGTAGAGCCCGGGGGTGATGAACGCCCACAGCTGGTAGAACCACACCGGGCAGGCCAGCACGATGCCGGCCGTCATCCCGACCTTGAGCCGCAACATGAACTGGTCGAACGGCGCCGTGGCCAGCAGCCGGCATTGCCCGTCGGCGCTGATGTCCGCGCGCGCCGACTGCGGCAGCGAACAGTAGGGATGGCGCAGCCACTCGCCGAGGCTTTCCAGCCCGAACATCGAATGCGAGTACCAGAAGAACCCGAAGATGGTGGTGACCAGGATGGCGCCCAGCGAGATCAGCAGCCGGGTGCGCAGCTCGGTCAGGTGGTCGACCAGCGACATCGTCGCGTCGGGATTGGTGCGGCTGCGCCTGTTGCGCGGATTGAGCCGCTTCAGCAGGCCAGCAGTGCGCGCTGAAGCTCTGAAAACTTTCACGACGCTCGGTTAGTGGCGCTCGGGCACCGCGACGATGGTGCCGGGCTAAGCCGGGCGCGCTTCGGTCTGACCCTGCTCGGTGGCCGCCGGGGCGTCGACTCGCTGCGACTGCACGGGGTGCGGCGCCGCCGCTGGGCGTTGCGATGGACAGGCGCTGTCGGCTTTGTTCTCGCTCTGCATTTCCCGCAGCTCGGACTTGAAGATGCGCATCGACTTGCCCAGCGAACGCGCCGCATCGGGGAGCTTCTTGGCACCGAAGCAGCAGGATCACCACGACAGCGAGGATCGCCCAGTGCCACGGACTAAGACTGCCCACTTTGATTACCTCCAGACGTCCACCCGATGCTACCGCAGCACGGCCAGGGCCGGTGTGCCCGCGCCGCGGGCGCTCAGCGCAGGCGACAGGCCTGGTAGGACTCGCAGGGCCGCCGCCGCGGCATCCCGAACACGCTGCGCCAGTGACTCCGGTTCAAGCACCTGCACGGCCGACCCGAAGCCCAGCACCAGGCGCGTCATCCAGTCCTCGGACGCGTAGGTCATGACCGCCTCGCAGGATCCGTCCGGCAACTCGCGCACCTCACGCATCGGGTAGTACTCGAACATCCACGACGCCGAGGGCGCGACCCGCAGCTTGGCCGACGGCAGCGCGGGATCACCGTCGAACAGCGACGTGTCCGGCGGCGCCTGCACCGCCGGTTCGGGCGGCGCGGCCGGCTCGTCGAGCTCGGTGGCGTCGACGATCCGGTCGAAGCGGAACAGCCGCACCCCTTCGGCCTCGCGTGACCAGGCCTCCAGGTAGCTGTGGCCGCCGATCAGCAGCACCCGGATCGGGTCGACGATCCGGCTGGTCAGGGTGTCGCGCGACGCGGAGTAGTAGTCGATGGTCAGCGCGTGCTTGTACTGCACCGCCGTGCGCACCGCGGCGGCGGCCCGGCTCTCGATGGGCGCGGCTCGTCGACGGCCGCCGCCGCGGCCGTGGCTTCGTGCCGATCGGTGCCGGCCGCGGCCTCGATCTTGGCGATCGCGCTGCGCGCCGCCTCCGGATCGACCACGCCGGGGATGTCGGCCAGCGCCCGCAGCGCCACCAGCAGGCCGGTGGCCTCGGGCGAGGTGAGCTTGAGCGGCCGGTCGATGCCCGCCGAGAAGGTCACCTCGATGGTGTCGCCGGAGAACTCGAAGTCGATCAGATCGCCCGGGTAGTAGCCGGGCAGGCCGCACATCCACAGCTGGTTGAGGTCCTCTTCCAGCTGCTTGGCGGAGACGCCGAGGTCGGCGGCGGCCTCGGCGCGGGTGATCCGCGGGTTGGCCTGGAAGTACGGCACCATGTTGAGCAGCCGGACCAGGCGGGTGGAGACCGGGGTCATGCCGACAGCTCCACGCCTGGGCGCGCAGCCGGGCCAGCACGTCCTCGCGCAGCGACTGCGGCTCCAGCACGACGGCGTCGGCCCCGTAGCCGGCGATGTCGCGCGCCAGCCGGTCGGCGGAACCGATGTCGAGTTCGATCACCTCGCCGTCGCGGCCGCCCAATTGCCGGGCGCCTGTCGGACCGTCCCGGCGCGCCGCAACGCGGTGGCCCGCCCGTCGGCGACCCACACCCGCGGCCTGCCCGCCGGTCGGCGTCTCGGCGACCGCTGGGCCACGATCTCGCGCAGGTCGACATCGTCGGGCACGGTGACGGCGCCGGGCGGCCGATCGGCGTGACCTCGGCGCCGATCCGGGAGAGCCGGAAGATGCGGGTGGCGTCGCGGTCGCGGTCGTGGCCGACCAGATACCAGCGGCCCTTCTCGGTCACCACGCCCCACGGCTCGACGGTGCGCATGGTGTAGGGCTCGGCCCGCGACGGCCGGTGCGGGAACTGCACCGCCTGCCGGGAGTCGATGGCCGCCAACAGCATTCCGAGGACATCCTCCGACCCGCGCAGCCCGGCACGCCCGGCCGGGGAGGCGATGGCCACCTGGCGCCGTCCGGGATCGACGTCCACCCCGGCGGCCCGCAGCTTGAGCAACGCGCCCTGGGTGGCGGTGATCAGTTCGGGCGACTCCCACAGCTGGGTGGCGACGGCGACCGCGGCCGCCTCGTCCGGGGTCAGCTCGACCGGCGGCAGCGCGTAGGCGTCGCGGTTGATCCGGTAGCCCTCGGTGGGGTCCAGCGCCGACACCCTGCCGGTCTCGAGCGGGATGCCCAGATCGCGCAGCTCGTTCTTGTCCCGCTCGAACATCCGGGAGAACGCCTCGGCGCTGGGGCTGTCCGAATACCCGCCACGCTGGTCCTGATCTTCTCGGCGGTGATGTAGCCGCGGGTGGACAGCAGGGCGATGACCAGATTCACCAGCCGTTCGACTTTCGAGGTCGCCATTCACTCGCAGCCTACGATGGCGTTGGTTGCGCCACGCGTCTGCCGCGAGCTCGCGGGCTGCATGCGGCTACATACTGGCGATGAGCCGCTTGACCCGCTCGTCGACCGCCCGGAACGGGTCCTTGCACAGCACCGTGCGCTGCGCCTGGTCGTTGAGTTTGAGGTGCACCCAGTCGACGGTGAAGTCGCGGCCGGCCGCCTGGGCGGCGCTGATGAACTCGCCGCGCAGCCTGGCGCGGGTGGTCTGCGGCGGGTTGTCGACGCGCCTCGGCGATCTCCTCGTCGGTGGTGACGCGCGCCGCCAGGCCCTTGCGCTGCAGCAGGTCGAACACGCCGCGGCCGCGCTTGATGTCGTGGTAGGCCAGATCCAGCTGGGCGATCTTGGGGTCGGACAGCTCCATGTTGTAGCGGTCCTGGTAGCGCTGGAACAGCTTGCGCTTGATCACCCAGTCGATCTCGGTGTCCACCTTGGCGAAGTCCTGGCTCTCGACGGCGTCGAGCTGGCGGCCCCACAGGTCGACGACCTGCTCGATCTGGGCGTTGGGCTCGCGGGTCTGCAGGTGCTCGACGGCGCGGCTGTAGTACTCGCGCTGGATGTCCAGCGCGCTGGCCTGACGCCCGCCGGCCAGCCGCACCGGCCGGCGGCCGGTGACGTCGTGGCTGACCTCGCGGATGGCCCGGATGGGGTTGTCCAGCGAGAAGTCGCGGAACGGGACGCCGGCTTCGATCATCTCCAGCACCAGCGCCGCGGTGCCCACCTTGAGCATGGTGGTGGTCTCGCACATGTTGGAGTCGCCGACGATGACGTGCAGCCGCCGGTACTTCTCGGCGTCGGCGTGCGGCTCGTCGCGGGTGTTGATGATCGGCCGGCTGCGGGTGGTGGCCGACGGAGACGCCCTCCCAGATGTGCTCGGCGCGCTGGGACAGGCAGAACGTCGCCGCCTTGGGCGTCTGCAGCACCTTGCCGGCCCCGCAGATCAGCTGGCGGGTGACCAGGAACGGCAGCAGCACATCGGAGATCCGGGAGAACTCGCCGGCCCGCACGATCAGGTAGTTCTCGTGGCAGCCGTAGGAGTTGCCCGCCGAGTCGGTGTTGTTCTTGAACAGGTAGATGTCGCCGCCGATGCCCTCGTCGGCAAGCCGCTGCTCGGCGTCGATCAGCAGGTCTTCCAGCACCCATTCGCCGGCGCGGTCGTGGGTGACCAGCTGCACCAGGCTGTCGCATTCGGCGGTGGCGTACTCGGGGTGGCTGCCGACGTCGAGGTACAGGCGGGCGCCGTTGCGCAGGAAAACGTTGGAGCTGCGGCCCCACGACACCACCCGGCGGAACAGGTAGCGGGCCACCTCGTCCGGGGCTCAGCCGGCGATGGCCGTGAAACGTGCAGGTGACACCGAACTCGGTCTCGATGCCCATGATTCGTCGCTGCACGTAATCGAGGGTACTGGTTGTGCCGAGCCGGCGAGGGTGCGCAAGCCGCGCCCTACGGGTCCCGACGAGCTTCGCGCGCGGCCCTGGCGGTCGCGCGTGCGGCTGCCCAAGGGCGGTGGCCGTCTGGCACCCTGACGGCTCACCAGCACCGTGCGGCCGACCGCGGTCCGATTGCTCGGCAGCGACCAACTGGTGTGCCTCGAGCTGTTCTACCGCCTAGCCACACGAGCGCCGAGCTCCGATACTGCGCGCGATTAGTCCGGCGGAGTCGCCGTCTGGAATCCGGCGCTGCGTCGCCGGTTTCCGGCCGTCCGAATCCACTTCCGTGCAGCAGGCTTTCCAGCGCGGCGCCGGTGATCCGCCGGAACGCCCGCCGCGGCCGGTTGGCGTCCAGGATGGCCACCTCCAGGCTGGCCACATCCGAGGGCCGGCTGATCGCCGCTCGAGGCGTCCGCACTGCCGGCCCGCAGCGCCTCCACGGCGATCTGCGATGCGGCGTCGGCAGGTCGGCGTTCTCGGCGTAGGACTCCTTGAGCGCGGTGATGATCGGCTCGGTGGTGCCGCCCATCACCACGAAATGCGGCTCGTCGGCGATCGACCCGTCGTAGGTGATCCGGTACAGCTCAGGCGGTTTCGTCTCGCCGTAGTGCGCGACCTCGGCGACGCACAACTCGACCTCGTAGGGCTTGGCCTGCTCGGTGAAGATGGTGCCCAGAGTCTGCGCGTAGACGTTGGCCAGCTGCCGGCCGGTGACATCGCGGCGGTCGTAGGCGTAGCCGCGGGTGTCGGCGAACTGGATTCCGCCGCGGCGCAGGTTGTCGAATTCGTTGAACTTGCCCGCAGCGGCGAAGCCCACGCGGTCGTAGAGTTCGCTGATCTTCTGCAATGACCGCGACGGGTTCTCCGCGACGAACAGCACACCACCGGCGTAGGCCAGCGCGACCACGCTGCGGCCCCGCGCGATGCCCTTGCGCGCGAGCTCGCTGCGCTCGCGCATCGCCTGCTCAGGCGAGATGAAATACGGGAAGCTCACTGTCTCACCCCGCGCGCTCCCATCGGGACCGAAAGTGTCTGCGCGCGAACGGCTTTCGATGACCTCGCGGGCCAGCTCGGCGATCGGCTCTCCGGTCACCTCGGCCGCCCCGTCGGCGCCGATGATGACCGCCGTCGGGTAGATACCGCGGACCAGATCCGGTCCGCCGGTCGCGGAATCGTCGTCGGCGGCGTCGTAGAGCGCCTCGACGGCCACCCGCAGCGCCGAATCGGCATCGGTGACCTGCGAGTACAGCTTCTTCATCGACGACTTGGCGAAAATCGAGCCCGAACCCACCGACTGGTAGCCCTCTTCTTCGATGTTCCAGCCGCCGGCGGCGTCGAACGAGACGATGCGGCCGGCGCTCTCGCGGGTCGGGGTCACCGATGTCGTAGCCCGCCAGCAGCGGCAGCGCGACCAGACCCTGCATCGCGGCCGCCAGGTTGCCGCGCACCATGATCGCGAGCCGGTTCACCTTGCCGGCGAACGTCAGCGGCACGCCTTCGAGCTTCTCGTAGTGCTCGAGCTCGACGGCGTAGAGCCGGGCGAACTCGACGGCGATGGCGGCGGTGCCGGCGATGCCGGTCGCGGTGTAGTCGTCGGTGATGTAGACCTTCTGCACGTCGCGCCCGGCGATCATGTTGCCCTGGGTGGAGCGCCGGTCACCGGCGATGAGCACGCCGCCGGGATATTTCAGCGCGACGATCGTGGTGCCGTGCGGCAGCTGCGTCGCCGGCACCGCCGGGTGGCGCGCCGCCGCCGAGGCTCGCCGGCAGCAGTTCCGGCGCCTGACGGCGGAGGAAGTCCGCAGAACGAGGACAGGTCGACGAGGCGGAGGTTCCGGGAATGCGGAGTTGGTGGTCAGGCGATCAGGAGAACGGCCAGGTCACTGTCCGCCCTTTTGGACGTATGCCCGCACGAAGTCCTCGGCGTTCTCCTCGAGCACGTCATCGATCTCGTCGAGCAGATCGTCGGTCTCCTCGGCTAGCTTGTCGCGACGCTCCTGGCCCGCGGCCGCGCTGCCGGCGAGGTCGTCGTCCTCGCCGCCACCACCGCCGCGCTTGGTCTGCTCCTGAGCCATCGCCGCCTCCTGCTCTCGTCGGCGGCCGCAGTTGAGTCCACACGGCCGCCGGTCTCCTCTACCCTACCGGTCACCGCCGACGTTCGCCCGGCCTAACGGTCAGGTGGTCAGTTGTTCCACCAGTTCGGCGGCGCTGTTCACCGAGTCCAGCAGCGCTCCGACGTGGGCCTTGCTGCCCCGCAGCGGCTCCAGCGTCGGAATGCGCACCAGCGAGTCACCGCCGAGATCGAAGATCACCGAGTCCCAGCTGGCTGCGGCGATGTCGGCGCCGAACCGGCGCAGGCATTCGCCGCGGAAGTACGCCCGGGTGTCGGTCGGCGGGTTGTCCACCGCGTCGAGAACCTGGTGTTCGGTGACCAGGCGCTTCATCGAGCCGCGCGCGACCAGCCGGTTGTAGAGGCCCTTGTCCAGCCGGACATCGGAATACTGCAGGTCGACCAGGTGCAGCCGGGGCGCCGACCAGCTGCAGGTTCTCCCGCTGCCGGAAGCCCTCGAGCAGCCGCAGCTTGGCCGGCCAGTCCAGCAACTCGGCGCATTCCATCGGATCGCGTTCGAGCTGGTCGAGCACGTGCGCCCAGGTCTGGACGACGTCGGCGGCGCGGGGGTCGGGGTCGCGGGTGTCGACCAGCTTCGCCACCCGATCCAGGTAGATCCGTTGCATCGCAAGGCCGGTCAGTTCGCGCCCGTCGGCCAGCGCCACGGTGGCCCGCAGCGACGGGTCGCGGCTGATCGCGTGGACGGCGTGCACCGGCCGGGCCAGCACCAGGTCGGTGAGGTCGATCCCGTGCCGGGCCTCCTCGATCAGGTCGAGCACCAGCGCGGTGGTGCCCACCTTCAGATAGGTGGACGTCTCGGCGAGGTTGGCGTCGCCGATGATGACGTGCAGCCGCCGGTACCGGTCGGCGTCGGCGTGCGGCTCGTCGCGGGTGTTGATGATGCCGCGCTTGAGCGTGGTCTCCAGGCCGACCTCGACCTCGATGTAGTCGGCGCGCTGGGACAGCTGGAAGCCGGGCTCGTCGCCGGAGGGGCCGATGCCGACCCGGCCGGAGCCGGTGACGACCTGCCGGGACACCAGGAACGGGGTCAGCCCGGCGATGACGGCCGAGAACGGCGTCTGCCGGCGTCATCAGGTAGTTCTCGTGCGACGCCGTACGAGGCGCCCTTGCCGTCGACGTTGTTCTTGTAGAGCTGCAGTTTGGCCGCGCCGGGCACGCTGGCGACGTGCCGGGCGGCGGCCTCCATCACCCGCTCGCCGGCCTTGTCCCAGATCACCGCGTCCAGCGGGTCGGTGCACTCGGGTGCGGAGTACTCCGGGTGCGCGTGGTCGACGTAGAGCCGCGCCCCGTTGGTCAGGATCATGTTGGCGGCGCCGACCTCGTCGGCGTCGACCACCGGCGGCGGGCCGGCCGAGCGGCTCAGATCGAACCCGCGGGCGTCGCGCAGCGGCGATTCCACCTCGTAGTCCCAGCGGGTGCGCTTGGCGCGCTGGATGCCTGCGGCGGCGGCGTAGGCCAGCACCGCCTGGGTCGAGGTGAGGATCGGGTTGGCTGTCGGGTCGGCCGGCGACGAGATGCCGTACTCGACCTCCGTCCCGATAATCCGTTGCATG
>CAWKME010000054.1:0-50140 GCA_963850645.1 uncultured Actinomycetota bacterium
CCGACGCGTCGGATGGTGGTGGGCCGGACCCCTCCGCTCGTGACCAACTGGTCGCCCGGGTGCAGGGCGTAGTGTTCGGTCAACAGTACTTGATGCTGGACTACGACTGTCCGCGTTCGGTGCTCGACGACGCCACGTCGATAACACCGGGTTTGGAGTCACCGACGATCGCCCCGCTGGCGGATCCCGACTGGGTGGCCGTACTAGAGCTGGTGCCGCGTCGGGACGTCAACGGGATCATGGACGAGTTGGCGGCCATCGGGGCGAAAGCGATCCTGGCGTCGGACATCCGGTTCTGCCGATTCTGACCTAGAATGCGCCGGTGCAGCCGGCTTTGCTGTGTTAACGTCCCGCTAGAGCCGCGTTTTGTAGTCGAGCCCTCAGGAGGGTCGCCGTGACGCATTTCTATGTTCTGCTGTTAGCTCTCGGAATCGGTGTGGTCGCCGGATTGCGTTCCATGACAGCGCCCGCGGTAGTCGCCTGGGCCGCCGTACTGCACTGGATCAACCTCAACGGGACGTGGGCTTCCTGGTTGGGGCATCCGGTGACGGTCGCGATCATCAGCGTCCTCGCGGTCGGTGAACTCGTCGTCGACAAGCTCCGAAGACGCCCAGCCGCACCGCGCCACCGTCGTTCGGCGCCCGAATCGTGTTGGGCGCGTTCGCGGGCGCGGTGATCGGCACCGCCTGGGGCTACACCTGGAGTGCTCTTGGTGCGGGAGTGATCGGTGCCGTGCTCGGCACGCTGGGCGGCTACCAGGCGCGCACCCGCCTGGTCGCCGCGCACGGTCGCGACCTGCCGATCGCCCTGCTCGAGGATGCCGTCGCGGTGCTGGGTGGATTCGCGCTGGCCGCAGTAACAGCTGCTCTGTGACAACGCGTTTCGACGCGGTCGTAGTGGGTGCCGGCCAGGCCGGGCCCTCGCTGGCGGGCCGGCTGACCGCGGCCGGGCACACCGTTGCCGTCGTGGAGCGCAAGCTGATCGGCGGCACCTGCGTCAACAATGGATGCATCCCGACCAAGACATTGGTGGCCAGCGCGCATGCTGCGCACCTGGCCCGGCGCGGCGCCGACTTCGGCGTCGGCACCGGAGCGGTCACTGTGGACATGGCGAAAGTCAAGGCCCGCAAAGACGAGATCATGCTCGGCGATCGCAAGGGTGTCGAAGACTGGTTGACCGGCATGGACGGCTGCACCGTCGTTCGCGGGCACGCCCGGTTCGAGGATCCGCACACGGTGCGCGTCGGCGACGACGTCCTGCACGCCGATCGGATCTTCCTCAACGTAGGTGGCCGTGCGGTGGTGCCCGACATTCCCGGCCTTGCCGATGTCGAATTCCTCACCAACGTTTCGATCCTCGAACTCGATACCGTGCCCGACCATCTCGTGATCATCGGCGGTAGCTACATCGCGCTCGAGTTCGCCCAGATGTACCGCCGCTTCGGCGCCCGGGTGACCGTCGTCGAGAGAGGGCCGCGGCTGGCGTCCCGCGAAGACCACGACGTCTCGGACACCATCAAGGCGATCCTGCAGAACGAAGGCATCGACATCGTCGTTGACGCCACTGATATCCGGATAACGAAGCAGGACAAAGGATTCCAGGTGACTCCGCGGGTCGGCGCGGCCCCGATAGCCGGCAGCCATCTGTTGCTGGCGGTCGGGCGGCGGCCCAACACCGACGACCTCGGCCTCGAGCACGCCGGTGTGCGAACCGACGCCCGGGGCTACATCACGGTCGATGACCAACTGAAAACCAGCGTCGACCACATCTGGGCGATGGGTGACTGTAACGGCAAGGGGGCGTTCACCCACACCTCCTACAACGACTTCGAGATCGTCGCGGCCAACCTGCTCGACATGATCAAGCGACCCACGGCGGGTGAGCGACCGGATTACCGCCTACGCGCTCTACATCGACCCGCCGTTGGGACGGGCCGGGATGACCGTCGAGCAGGTTCGTGCGTCCGGCCGCCCCGCGCTGGTCGGTCAGCGGCCGATGACCAGAGTCGGTCGCGCGGTGGAAAAGGGTGAGACGCAAGGCTTTATGAAGGTCGTCGTCGACGCCGAGACGCAGCAGATCCTCGGCGCGGCCATCCTCGGCGTCGGAGGCGACGAGGCCATCCACGAAATCCTGGACGTGATGTCAGCCAAGGCGCCCTACACCACGCTGGCGCGCACCATGCACATCCACCCGACGGTCAGCGAGCTGATACCGACGATGCTGCAGGAGATGTCGCCGCTGCAGTAGGCGTCAGGCCGCCGGGTCGGCTTGCTGCAGAACGGCGTCCGCGTCGCCTTCGTCGGGATGCTCCGGCCAGCCCGGGTACGGCGGCGGCGTCCCGCCGAAGACCGGACAGTGCGCGTGGTGCGCGCACCAGTCGCACAGGCGTGACGGCCTCGGCCTGAAATCGCCTGTCGCACCGGCAGATTGGATTGCCCGCCAAATCGCCATCAGCGTCTTCTCGAAGCGCAGCAGCTCGTCTTCGTCGGGGGAGTAGTCCAGCAGCTGGCCGTCCGCCAGATAGATGAGCCGCAGCCGCGTCGGCAGCACGCCCCGCGAGCGCAGTAACGCGACCGCATAGAACTTCATCTGGAACATGGCCTTGAACTCGGCGAGGGCCCGCGCTTCCGGTGGCGCCTTGCCGGTCTTGTAGTCCACCACCCGCAACTCGCCGGTGGGCGCGACATCGATCCGGTCGATGATCCCGCGCAGCAGCGTGCCGTCGGCGAGCTCGACCTCGATGCGCTGCTCGCAGCTCTGCGGGTCGAACCGGGTCGGGTCTTCCAGCCGGTAGTAGCCGGACAGCAGCGCGCGGGCCTCGTCGAGGAGCTGGGTCTGCTGCTCGGCGTCCAACTCGGCGGCCAGCTCGGGTTCGGCGGCGATCACCTGCTCCCACGCCGGGCCGACCAGCGCGCCGGCGGTCTGCGGGCCGCGCTGCGCGCGGGCAGGCCGTACAGCTGCTCCAGCGCGGCGTGCACCACCGAGCCGCGCAGTTGCGCCGTCGACGGCGGCTCAGGGAGCCGGTCGATCGCCCGGAATCGGTAGAGCAGCGGGCACTGCTTGAAGTCGGCCGCCCGCGACGGCGACAGCGCTGGTCTTGACGCCGGCGCGACGTGGCTATGCCCGGTTCGCCGCTCATATCCGCAGCCTAGGGGCGAGGTCGGACAACCCCGCGCACCTTTGTCGGCGCGTCTGCTGGCAGGCTAGACGGCTGTGTCCGCAACCGGGCCGTTCGCCGTCGGCGATCGCGTCCAGCTCACCGACGCCAAGGGTCGGCACTACACGATGCTGCTCAGTCCCGGCGGCGAGTTTCACACCCACCGCGGCGCGATCGCGCACGACACGGTGATCGGGCTGCCGGAAGGCAGCGTGGTCAAGTCGGCCAACGGCGACCCGTTCCTGGTGCTGCGTCCGCTGCTGGTGGACTACGTGATGTCGATGCCGCGCGGCGCCCAGGTGATCTACCCGAAAGACGCCGCGCAGATCGTGCACGAGGGCGACATCTTCCCGGGCGCCCGGGTATTGGAGGCCGGCGCCGGATCCGGGGCGCTGACCTGTTCGCTGCTGCGCGCGGTCGGGCCGGACGGGCAGGTGATCTCCTACGAGGTGCGCGCCGACCACGCCGAACACGCCCGTCGCAATGTGGAGACGTTCTTCGGCTGCGTCCCCGACAACTGGCAGCTGGTCCTCGGCGACGTCGCCGACGCCGATCTGGCCGACGGCTCGGTCGACCGGGTCGTGCTGGACATGCTCGCGCCGTGGGAGGTGCTCGACGCGGTGTCGCGGGTGCTGGTCGCCGGCGGCGTGCTGATCGTCTACGTGGCCACCGTCACCCAGCTGTCCAAGACGGTGGAGGCGCTGCGCGAGCAGCAGTGCTGGACCGAGCCGCGCTCCTGGGAGACGCTGCAGCGCGGCTGGAACGTCGTCGGTCTGGCTGTGCGCCCGCAACACAACATGCGCGGCCACACCGCGTTCCTGGTCTCCGCGCGCCGGCTGGCGCCGGGCACCGTCACCCCGACGCCGCTGCGCCGCAAGCGCTGAGCGCAGCTAGGCCCGGCGGGATTGATTGCCCGCCTCCTCCTCACGCCGCTAGCGGCGCGCATCGTCACCGGGCTAGTCGTCGCTGCGCGACAATCCACGGCGCACCGACAGCAATTCGAACTCCGGGTGGGCGGCCACCAACCGTTCGGCCGCGTCGAGCACGTCGACGGCGTGGCCGCGGTCGGCGGACGCCATCGCCACCCCGATGCCCGCCCGTCGGTGGAGCTCGTGCGATCCGGTCTCGGCGGCCGACACGCTGAACTTGCGCTGCAACTCCGCGACCACCGGGCGGATCACCGATCGCTTCTGCTTGAGTGAGCGCACATCGCCGAGCAGCAGATCGAACTCGAGCCAGCCGATCCACATCGCGGGGTCAGTGGCCGGGTGTCGGCGCCGGCGGCGCGACTTGTGCGGGACTGTAGGCCAGCAGCACGTCGGCGGTTCGCGCCGACAGCTGCCACCCACCCTGATACGGCGTGAACTCCATCGGGAAGGAGAACCTGGGCCCGCCGGGATTGGGCGAGCTGACGTTGACGTTGGCCACCACGTCGGCCGGATCCCGGTCCGACCACGCGACGTCTCGCACGTCGAACTTCATCGGCGCAAAGCCGCCGTTCAGCAGCGCGGTGGCGAACTGGTCGAGCACGCCGGCATTGTCCGGGGTGGCGCCTTGGACCAGGTTCAGCTTCTGGCTGCCGGGCACCGCCGGATCGGCCAGCCGGTACAGCACCCCGGCCAGCGCGTCGGGCGGCGGCAGCGGAGCGACCTGCGCCGCCGCCGTCGACGTCACCGACGCAGACGCTCGGCGGCGGCTCGATCCGCGACGCGGCGGCGTGCTCGTCGCCCGAGCACCCCGAGAGACCGAGCGCCGCCACAATCGTGGCGGCGCTCAGGACTGCGGTGAGGTGTCGGCCCATCCAGCGGCGGTCAGCCGCCCGCCGAATGCACCGACTGGATCAGCGTCATCGCCGAGTCGCGCGACAGCTTCCAGCCGCCCTGGTCGACGAACGTGAGGTTCTCGGTTGTCGGAGCCAGGTGCGGGCCCGTCGCGGTGATGGTGGCCGACGCGGCGCCCGGGCCGGCGGGCTGGATGTTGGTGATGTTGAACGTCAGCGGCAGGCTGCCCTTGGCGGCGGCCTTCTGCAGTTCGTGGTCGGCGAAGTGGCCCTCGAGCCGCGATCGCCGCCCTCGATAAGGTAGCCCTTGCTGGCGAACGGCACGCTCGGGTCCTGCAGGGTGTTGAGCAGGCCGGACCAGTTGGTCCGGCGTGGGCACACGGCGCCCGGCACGACCGGGTCCAGCGGCAGCGGCGCGCTGAAAACGACCGGCTGAACCTCAGGCGACGCGGCGGTAACAGATGCAATGCAGCGTCACACCCGCGGCCGCCGCACCGATTGCGGCGACGGCCGCCACGCCCGTGGCTAGGGATTTCACGGTCACAGAAGTCCTCTCGGTCAGGCAGGCTCAACATGATGTTAACGCTGATGCCAGTGTGCCCCATTTCGAGTTCCCGCATGAATTGGAAATCGCCGGTAGCGTTGACGTATCCGCCGCACCGCCTCCTGGAGCGGGAAAGGAGCGCAACATGGGTGAGTCAGAGCGCGAAACGTTCGGTAGCCCTCGCGACCCAGACCTGTCCAGCGAGGATGCGGCCGAGTTGGAAGAGCTGCGGCGCGAGGCGGCGATATTGCGCGAGCAACTGGAGAACGCCGTCGGATCGCCGAGCGCCGCGCGCAGTCCGCGCGACATTCACCAGCTCGAGGCGCGGATCGATTCGCTCGCCGCGCGCAACTCCAAGCTGATGGAAACGCTCAAGGAGGCCCGGCAGCAGCTGCTGGCGCTGCGCGAAGAGGTCGACCGGCTCGGACAGCCGCCGAGCGGCTACGGCGTGCTGTTGGGCACCCACGACGACGACACCATCGACGTCTTCACCTCCGGGCGCAAGATGCGCCTGACGTGCTCGCCCAACATCGAAGTCAAGTCTTTGAAGAAGGGCCAGACAGTTCGGCTCAACGAGGCTTTAACTGTCGTCGAGGCCGGCACCTTCGAATCGGTTGGCGAAATCTCCACGCTGCGCGAGATTCTCAACGACGGGCACCGCGCCCTGGTCGTCGGACACGCCGACGAGGAACGCATCGTGTGGCTCGCCGACCCGTTGGTCGCCGAGGACCTGCCCGAGGGTCATCCCGACGCGCTCAACGACGACACCCGGCCGCGCAAGCTGCGTCCCGGCGACTCGCTGCTGGTCGACACCAAGGCCGGGTACGCGTTCGAACGCATTCCCAAAGCCGAAGTCGAGGACTTGGTGCTCGAAGAGGTGCCGGACGTCACCTACGACGACATCGGCGGGCTCGGCCGGCAGATCGAGCAGATCCGCGACGCCGTGGAGCTGCCGTTCCTGCACAAGGAGCTGTACCGGGAGTACGCGCTGCGTCCGCCCAAAGGCGTGTTGCTCTACGGTCCGCCCGGCTGCGGTAAAACGTTGATCGCCAAGGCCGTCGCCAACTCGCTGGCCAAGAAGATGGCCGAGGTGCGCGGCGACGACGCGCGCGAGGCCAAGTCGTACTTCTTGAACATCAAGGGCCCCGAACTGCTGAACAAGTTCGTCGGTGAGACCGAACGTCACATCCGGCTGATTTTCCAGCGGGCGCGCGAGAAGGCGTCCGAAGGTACGCCGGTGATCGTGTTCTTCGACGAGATGGACTCGATCTTCCGCACCCGCGGCACCGGGGTCTCCTCCGACGTGGAGACGACGGTCGTCCCGCAGTTGCTGAGCGAGATCGACGGCGTGGAGGGCCTGGAGAACGTCATCGTGATCGGCGCGTCCAACCGCGAGGACATGATCGACCCCGCGATCCTGCGGCCCGGCCGCCTCGACGTCAAGATCAAGATCGAACGGCCGGATGCCGAATCGGCGCAGGACATCTTCTCCAAGTACCTCGTCGAGACACTGCCGGTGCACGCCGACGACATCACCGAGTTCGACGGTGACCGCGGGGCATGCATCAAGGCGATGATCGAGAAGGTCGTCGACCGGATGTACGCCGAGATCGACGACAACCGGTTCCTGGAGGTCACCTACGCCAACGGTGACAAGGAAGTCATGTACTTCAAGGACTTCAACTCCGGTGCGATGATCCAGAACGTCGTCGACCGCGCGAAGAAGAACGCGATCAAGTCGGTGCTGGAGACCGGTCAGCCGGGTCTGCGCATCCAGCACCTGCTCGACTCGATCGTCGACGAGTTCGCTGAGAACGAGGACCTGCCCAACACCACGAATCCCGATGACTGGGCTCGGATTTCGGGCAAGAAGGGTGAGCGGATCGTTTACATCCGCACGCTGGTCACCGGGAAGTCGTCGAGTGCGTCGCGGGCCATCGACACCGAGTCCAACCTCGGCCAGTACCTGTAGCGGCTTCGGCTGCACGACACTTAAACGACGTACACGACACGCCGATCATGGGCGCCGTCGTTTAAGTCTCGACGGCGAGGTTGGGCAGGCTCAACCGGTGATCAGCGAATAGCTGTTGGTCAGGTCGTCCTGCAAAACGAGCGCGGCGCGGGTGGCGGTGTCGATGCGCAATGGGCTTTCCAGCACTCGTGTTTGGTAGGTCCATCCGTCGGGCAAGTTGAGCCGCTCGCCGAGTTTGGGCAGGTCGGCGCGGGACAGCTCGGGATCGACGATCTGGCTCCAGGTCTGCATCACCCATCGCCGGAAAGCGGGGTCCTGCAGTTCGTAAACCTCTTCTCCGGCGTCGAAGGTGAAGACGGTGTGGCGGTTGACCTGATTCGCGGTGTAGGGCGCCGGGTTCATCGCTGTCAGCAAGACGGTGGCCTGCAGCTGCATGTCGATTCCGCCGAAGTTTTTGATGATCTTCGGGCCCTGAGACACCTTTTCGATGGAGTTCATCAGCCAGTAGCGCGGTCCGTTGAGCAGCGCTGTGGCAGCGCCGTTTTCGGTCGCGATGGCCTGCGCGTCGAGCGCCGACCACAACTCGGCCGGACAGTCGTTGAGGGGGTAGCTGTTGTAGACGGTGGCTTGCGGCCCCGCCTCGCCCGGCGTCACCAGCAGAACTTCGCCGTAGCGTTTCCCGGACAAGCCGGTCGTGGGGTCGCGTAGCGCGTCGGTAGACATCAGGGTGAAGGTAATCACTACTTTCACCTGCGTCAATGACGTACCCCGTGTTGCGGCGCCGGGTTACGGCGGATTTACCCGTTTGCCGCCTGACCTTTACCGGTCCGCCCCCTCGCCGCGTCCGGCGCGAGCCCCGCCTAGGCTTTACGACATGCAACGGATTATCGGGACCGAGGTCGAGTACGGCATTTCGTCGCCGTCGGACCCGACCGCGAACCCGATCCTGACCTCGACGCAGGCGGTATTGGCCTACGCGGCCGCCGCCGGCATTCAGCGCGCCAAACGCACCCGCTGGGACTACGAGGTGGAATCGCCGCTGCGAGACGCCCGCGGATTCGACCTGAGCCGTTCGGCCGGCCCGCCGCCGGTCGTCGACGCCGACGAGGTCGGTGCCGCCAACATGATCTTGACCAACGGCGCGCGGCTCTACGTCGACCACGCGCACCCGGAGTACTCCGCACCGGAGTGCACCGACCCGCTCGACGCGGTGATCTGGGACAAGGCCGGCGAGCGGGTGATGGAGGCCGCCGCACGGCACGTTGCGAGCGTGCCGGGTGCAGCCAAGCTGCAGTTGTACAAGAACAACGTCGACGGCAAGGGCGCCTCCTACGGGTCGCACGAGAACTATCTGATGAGCCGGCAGACGCCGTTCTCGGCCGTCATCGCGGGGCTGACGCCGTTCCTGGTGTCCCGTCAGGTGATCACCGGCTCCGGGCGGGTCGGGATCGGGCCCGCCGGTGACGAGCCGGGCTTCCAGTTGTCTCAGCGCTCCGACTACATCGAGGTCGAGGTCGGCCTGGAAACCACCCTGAAACGCGGGATCATCAACACCCGCGACGAGCCGCACGCGGATGCCGACCGCTACCGACGGTTGCACGTCATCATCGGTGACGCCAACCTCGCTGAGACGTCGACATATTTGAAGCTCGGCACCACCGCGCTGGTGCTCGACCTGATCGAAGAGGGCGCGCAACACGGCATCGACTTGACTGATTTGGCGCTGGCCCGTCCGGTGCACGCGGTGCACGCGATCAGCCGCGATCCCTCGCTGCGCGCCACGGTCGCGCTCGCCGACGGCCGCGAATTGACCGGCCTTGCGTTGCAGCGGATCTATCTGGACAGGGTGGCCAAGCTGGTCGACGGCCGCGACCATGACGCGCGGGCAGCAGCACGTCGTGGAGACCTGGGCGCACGTGCTCGATCTACTCGAGCGCGACCCGATGGAGTGCGCCGAACTGCTGGACTGGCCGGCCAAGCTGCGGCTATTGGAGGGTTTCCGGCATCGGGAAAACCTGAGCTGGTCGGCGCCGCGGCTGCACCTCGTCGATCTGCAGTACTCCGACGTCCGGCTGGACAAGGGGCTCTACAACCGGCTGGTGGCGCGCGGCTCGATGAAGCGTCTGGTGACCGAACAGCAGGTGATCAACGCGGTGGACAACCCACCGACCGACACCCGCGCCTACTTCCGCGGCGAATGCCTGCGCCGCTTCGGGGCAGACATCGCGGCGGCCAGCTGGGATTCGGTGATCTTCGACCTGGGTGGTGACTCGCTGGTGCGTATTCCGACGCTCGAGCCGCTGCGTGGCAGCAAGGCGCACGTCGGGGCGCTGCTGGATTCGGTGGACAGCGCGGTTGAGCTGGTGGAGCAACTGACGACCTGAGGGCGCCTGAGCCTCGTTACCCGGGGGAATGACGGTATCTACCGGTAGGGTGGAGAAACCGACGGACGTGTTTATCACGGCCGATGACATGCAGGAGGCAGCGATGGCTCAGGAGCAGACCAAGCGCGGCGGTGGTGGCGGCGATGACGACGACCTGACCGCCAGCACGGCCGCGGGCCAGGAGCGTCGCGAGAAGCTGACCGAGGAGACCGACGATCTGCTCGACGAAATCGACGATGTTCTGGAAGAGAACGCCGAAGACTTCGTCCGCGCATACGTCCAAAAGGGCGGACAGTGACCTGGCCGTTTCGCGATCGCCTGGCCACCCACTCACCACTTCCCGGAACCGCTTTTGGCGGTCTTTCCTCATTCGCGGACTTCTTGCGCCGTGAGGCACCCGAGCTGCTGCCCACCGGCATCGGCAACGCGGAGCCCGGCGGGCCCGGTTCTGCGCTGCCACACGGAACGACCATCGTTGCGCTGAAGCATCCCGGCGGCGTCGTCATCGCCGGCGACCGGCGCTCCACCCAGGGCAACATGATCGCAGGGCGCGATGTGCAGAAGGTGTACATCACCGACGACTACACCGCGACCGGGATCGCCGGCACCGCGGCCATCGCGGTCGAATTCGCCCGCCTCTACGCCGTCGAGCTCGAGCACTACGAGAAGCTGGAAGGCGTGCCGCTGACCTTCGCCGGGAAGGTGAACCGGCTGGCGATCATGGTCCGCGGCAATCTCGGCGCCGCGATGCAGGGTCTGGTGGCGCTGCCGCTGCTCGCCGGTTTCGACATCCATGACCCTGAACCGGAAAAGGCGGGGCGCATAGTCTCCTTCGACGCCGCCGGCGGCTGGAACCTGGAGGAAGAGGGCTACCAGTCGGTCGGTTCCGGCTCGATTTTCGCCAAATCGTCGATCAAGAAGCTGTACTCGCAGGTGACCGATGCGGATTCCGCGCTCCGGGTCGCTGTCGAGGCGCTCTACGACGCGGCCGACGACGATTCCGCCACCGGGGGGCCAGATCTGGTCCGCGGGATCTATCCCGACCGCAGTCACCATCGGCGCCGACGGCGCAGCCAACGTGCCCGAGCAGCGCATCGCCGAGCTGGCCCGCGAAGTCATCGAAAGACGTTCCCGTACAGACACTTTCGGTCCGGACGCGGAGCGCGCGGGAAGTGACTCATGAGTTTTCCCTACTTCATTTCGCCCGAGCAGGCGATGCGGGAACGCAGCGAGCTCGCGCGCAAGGGTATCGCGCGGGGTCGCAGCGTGGTGGCGCTGGCTTACTCCGGGGGCGTGCTGTTCGTCGCGGAAAACCCGTCGCGGTCGCTGCAAAAGCTCAGCGAACTCTACGACCGCGTCGGCTTCGCCGCCGCAGGCAAATTCAACGAATTCGACAACCTGCGCCGCGGCGGAATTCAGTTCGCCGACACCCGCGGCTACGCCTACGACCGCCGCGACGTCACCGGTCGCCAGCTGGCCAACGTCTACGCGCAAACGCTGGGCTCCATCTTCACCGAACAGGCCAAGCCCTACGAGGTCGAGCTGTGTGTGGCCGAAGTCGCGCACTACGGCGAGACCAAAGCCGCCTGAGCTGTACCGGATTACCTACGACGGGTCGATCGACGACGAGCCGCATTTCGTGGTGATGGGTGGGACGACCGAGCCGATCGCCACCGCGCTCAAGGACTCTTACGCCGAGAACGCCAATCTGGCCGATGCGGTGCAATCGCGGTCAATGCCCTGCAGGCGGGCAGCCGCAACGGCGGCGATGAGCCCACCCTGGGAGTGTCGACATTGGAGGTCGCCATCCTCGACGCCAGCCGGCCCCGGCGCGCGTTCCGGCGAATCACCGGTGCGGCGCTGCAGCATCTGTTGCCCGAACACCATGGCTCCGAAGACTCTGGAGGCTCCGAAGACGCGAAGACTCAGGAGGTTCAGAAGGCTCTGAATCGGAGAACGATTCGGCGGAGAAATCCTCGAAATAGGCTCGGGTTCCGTGCTGATCGGTTTGTTGCTCGCGTTGGGCACCTCGGTGTGCTACGGCACGGCGACGGTGTTGCAGGCCGCGGCGACTCGCTCGGTGGACGCCGGCAGCGACTCCGGAGTTGACCCGGCCTTACTGTTGCGCGCGCTGCGGCAGTGGCGCTATCTCGTGGGCATTGGGCTTGACGGCCTTGGCTTTCTACTGCAAGTGGCCGCGCTGCGGCTGGTGCCGATCTATGTCGTCGCCGCAGCGATCGCGGCATCGCTTGCTGTCACCGCGATCGTGGCCGCGTGGGTGTTGTCGGTGCGGTTGTCGACGACGGAGTGGGTGGCGGTGGGGGTGGTGTGCGCGAGCCTCGCGATGCTCGGGCTTGCCGCCGGACCCGAGGGTTCGCAGCAGGGGCCGGCCGGGCTTCGCTGGGCGCTGCTGGTGGTGGTCGCGGCCCTGTTCGTCGCCGGCGCGGCGGCGGGCCGGGTGGGCGAGCGCTCCCGCGCAGTCGTGCTGGGGCTGGGGGCCGGCGTCGGCTTCGGGGTCGTCGAGATCGCTGTCCGTTTGGTCGATCCGATCGATCCGACCAAAGCCGATTTTTACACCAACCCTGCCGTGTATGCCGTGATCGCGGGCGGACTGGTCGGGTTTTTGCTGCTTACCTCGGCTTTGAGCCGCGGATCGGTGACCACGGCCGTCGCCGGCATGGTTGTGGGCGAAACGGTCGGCCCTGCGCTCGTCGGGGTGGCGTGGCTCGGCGATCAGACTCGTCATGGCCTGAGCTGGCTGGTTGTGGCGGGGTTTGTCGTGGCGGTCGCCGCGACGTTGGCGCTGAGCCGATTCGGCGAGGTGCCCGACCCCGCCGAGTCCTGACCATGCACCGGCGAGCTGCGTTGCCGGAAGCCGGTTTCGGCGCTATCCTGCGTAAGCACCTCGTTAGGCGAGGCTTCTGAAACGAACACAGGCCACTGATCTGACGACGTCGAGAGACGCCCAAGATCAGGACAGATCTCCCCGGCTTAAGGGGTGGTCCCAAGTGGCTTTCCCAGCTCCGCGGGGATACGTCGTTCAGTGCCAAAGCTCAACGTGTGAGGGCAACGTCGCCGCTCCACCGCTTCCGTCGTGGGTCCCTCTTTGTGCGCGTCTTGACCGACATCGAATGTGGAAGGCAGGTGTTCCCATGACCAGCATGATCGACGTCGCCCGTGTCAACGTGGCCGGCTCAGCGGATGGGCTGCGCCTGACTCCCTATGAGGCGATGGCGCAAGACCTATTGTTCATTCGCGCGGAATTGGAGACGGCCGGAATTCCGTTCCTGCTCATCCGCGGCGCTGACGGGCGGCCGGCACTCGTCGTCGAAATCGGCCTGCGCGCACGCGTCGCCGATGCGCTGATGTCAGCGTGCCTGGAGGCGCCGCTGCGCGCCAAGATCCTCGACGGGACCGGGCGCAGCTCGGTGTACCTGGGCGACGGTCTGCTGTCGTACGACCCGGACCCCAGGCTGCTGCGGGTGTTCCGGCGGCGCGAATGCCCGCGCTCCGGCCTGCGTTACGGCGCTTCCGCCGGGGTGGAACTGCAGTTCTGGGTATTCGACGGAAAGCAGGCGATCTGCCCGATCGAGAACTCGCTCACTCGGAAGGCGTTGTCGGCCAGCGAGATTGTCTACACGACGGTCGAACTGCACGGCCGCACCTGGCCGACGATCGCCGGGATGTTCGCCCCGCACGCGGGCGACATCACGTTCGACATCGACATGGTGTTCTCCTGGGTGGACGGCAATGACCCGGAGTTCCGGGCACGGCGCGCGATGGCGATGGCGGACTACGTTGTGGGCGAAGGCGATGCCGCCGACGCGCGGATCCGGCAGATCGACGAATTGAAGTACGCGCTGCGTTCGGTGCACGCCTTTGCGCCGTGGGTGCGGCGGATCTTCATCGCGACCGACTCGCCGGTCCCGGAGTGGCTCGCACCCCACCCCAAGGTGACCATCGTGCGGGCCAAGGAGCACTTCACCGACCCGTCGGCGCTGCCGGTGTACAACAGCCACGCGGTGGAGAGCCAGCTGCACCACATCCCCGGTCTCGCAGAGCATTTCCTGTACTCCAACGACGACATGTTCTTCGGCCGGGCCCTGTCGCCGACGACGTTTTTCTCGCCGGGCGGGGTGACGAAGTTCATCGAGGCCGGCACGCGTATCGGGCTGGGGTTCAACCACCCTGAACGCAGCGGATTCGAGAACGCTGCACGGGTCAACCGGCAGCTGCTGTGGGAAAGGTTCGGGAAAATCATCACCCGCCACCTCGAACACACCGCTGCGCCGCTGCGCAAGAGCGTGCTGTGTGAACTCGAGCGTGAGTTTGCAACCGACTTCGCGCGCACCCGGGCCAGCCGCTTCCGGGCGAGCACGGACATCTCGGTCACCAACTCGCTGTATCACTACTACGCGTTGATGACCGGGCGTGCGGTGCAGCACGAGTCCGCCAAGGTGCTCTACGTCGACACCACATTGCGGTCCGGGCTGGAGAAACTGCCGATGTTGCTGAAGAAGCGCAAGTTTGACTTCTTCTGCCTCAACGACGGCAGCCTCCCCGAGGTGAGCGCGCGGGAGCGAGCCGATGTCGTCGGCGAGTTCCTGGAGAGGTACTTCCCGGTGCCCGCGCCGTGGGAGCGAGCGGCCGGCGACGAGTGAAGGCACCAGCGGGCGGGGGTGCAATGGGTTCCCCCCGCCCGCTGGCACGTCGGCTAGGACCCCGGCGGCTTCGGCTCCGGTTTTGGTTTGGCTATCGCTCGCCACCAGGCCGCGATGTAGAGCAGCATCGAGACCACCAAGGCCACGAGTACCCATAAAACGATCGTGAGGTCGATCCAGCTGCCGAACGCCGGCGAGCCCGGAAGTGCGTTTCTCAGCGGTACCACAGCGAACAGCATCGCCGCATACCAGGTTGTCATCGGCGACTGAAATCGCCGTGGGTCGCGAACCGTTTGAATCGCAACGAACAAGCCAATTGCGGCGATCGTGACGAAGATGCACAGGATGACGATCGCGAACATCATCGTGCTCGCTGATCGCTGCAAGTCCACTTCATAGGGTGCCATCGGATTGGCGTTCACGCGAGTCACGTCGGCTTTCCAGCCGGCCAGCCGATCGACAAATGTCACATTGGCGCGTTCCGGCGGTTGTCCTGCGCCGGTAAAGAGGGTGACCGTGATCGGCCCGGTGTAGTAGCTGTCGAACGGCCAACGTTCGACGTCGCGCGCCAAGGTTATCGGAACAGGGAAGACACCGGGCAACATGCCCTTGGACCAAGTGCGCCTGATCGGTGTCGTAGTGGAGGTGACTGCCACTGTGAGGTCCTGCTTGAGGCCGTCGGTCACCGGATCCACCAAGGCAGGTCCGGGCCTGACGATGAGGTCGCCGACCAGTTCGGTGTAGTTGTTTTGAACGGCTACCACATCGAACGTCACAGTTGAGCCGCTTCGGGTGGGCATCCCATGAGTTGGAATACGATGGGAAGCAGCACCATTGACGTATAGAACGACCGACGTCAGCATCGTGCAGACAACGGCTGCTATCGCCGCGACGACACCCAGGGTCTTGTACGATCGCGGCTGGCGACGGCGGACTTTTGGCTGGCGGCGCTCGCCGAGCCGCAACTGTTCACGATGTGTTGTCGTTACGGCGTGCTCTGCGTCGCTGCTTAAGTCAGTGCTCAATAAGTGTCCTTATGCCGGAATTCTTGATGGGTCAATGTCATCCGCCACTAGCTGAACGTCCTCGCGTGACTCCGGAACGCGCGCGCGGTTGTTGATCGCGGTGTACAGCGGAGCTGTCGCTGCGGTGGTCACGATGGCAAGCGCACACAACATCGCAAACGCGTAGGGGCCGATCAAGTGGGCTTGGAGACCGATCGACGCGATGGCGAGTTCGGTGACGCCGCGGCAGTTCAGTAAGACGCCAAGTTTGGCTGAGGTGCTAAGTGGCCAGCGTTGCATCTTGCCGGCCACGAGACCGACCACGATCTTCGAACCGGAAGCGGCGACGATCAGGGTCAGCAGGCACACCAGACCGCTCCACCGACACAGATCCGCCAGAACCTGCAGCGGCACAGACAGCGCGCTCGAAACGAAGAACGCGGGAATGAGCACGTCAGCAACCGTGGCTATGGCCCGCTGCGATGCCTCACTGGCCAGCCCAGCGGGGAAGAACAGACCGGCAAGCACAGCGCCGAGGGCTGGGTGCAGGCCGAACACCTGCGTTGCTGCTGCACCGGCAAGCACGTAGGCGAACAGCGCTATCACAAACGGAGCAGCACTCAGTTGCGAGACCTGGGACCACCGCTGGACGATTCGCGGCAGCACGAACATCACGATGAACAGCAACGCCACACCCACACAAAGGGCAGTCACCGAGATCGCGCGCAGGTCTGTGGTCAGCAGGATCAACACGGTCACCAGTGCCCATGCCGTCGCGTCAGTCGCGACGGCAATTCGCAGCGCGACTCCTGGGATAGGCGCCGAGACCCCAAGATCTTTGATGATCAGCACGAGAACAGGAACGGCGGTGACGCTCAGCGCCACACCTACGAATAACCACACGTGCAACGGATTGTGGTCTGGGCCGACCAGTCGGTGGGCGAAGGGCCAGGCTGCTGCTGCGCAGACGACGACCGGAATCGTCACGCAGGGCAGCAGTTGCCAGAGTGATGATCGCTCGCTTTGTTGTTTGCTGTAGCTGCGCAGCTCAATTCCGACCAAGAACAGCAGTAACAAGAGGCCCGCTTGGCCCACATCGTCGATGAGAGATTTCGAGGTCGCCGAAAGTAACACAGACTTCATGGAATGAGGTAGGAGGGACAGAATTGTGCCGAGTAGAAGGCCGAAAGCGATTACTCCGACAACCGCGGGCTGCTTAATCCGACGAAACAGGTTTCCAACCAGTACTGAGCCGATCAAGACTACGGCCAGCATGATTAATGCTTGCAACACGTCACCGAGTGGCATCGGTTCTCCCTCGCGCCGGATCGAGATCACTGGCGGAAGACAACGTTGTGTCCCTATCCTGGATCCAATTAACAGAAACCTATGCGTGCAGAATCCGCTATTCATCACGCAGCCAGGCGATTTGAGATGCCTCAGGTGTCCAGCCGCGTAGGTGTTTTAGCGTTGCATTTCGGTTATATGGGCTGGCGCAAAGCCGTGCAACAGCGGCTTGGCCGCCATTATGTGTTCTTAACGGCGGGTAGGCAAAATCATTACGATTTCCTGACGGCTATTCCTGGCAGCAGTCACTTACACTCCGCAGGCTACTTACCCGTGTTTCAGGTTCGACCACCTCAATCGCGCCCGGTGAAGTCCGGAACCTTGCGACCGTGCTAGGGCCACAGCTTGCTTCGAATCCTATTGACGGGCAGTCGATCTGGGGGTTCTCGGAACGTCGGCCGAAACATGCGCACTGATTGCGGGTGCTCAGCGTGCGGTGGTGAGTTCCATCTGTCCGTTGTCTCTGCGGTGCAGACCGGTTCGGGGGCGATCGCGATGCAGAGCGTTGGATCGAGCGCCAAACCCTTGGTGTATCAGTGAATTCGTTCAAACTACCCGAGCGATCGCCCCGTGATGATCCGCATCGCCACGTTTAGACGGATTCAGGTATGCGATACGTGCTGGACAGGCGCGCGTGACAAACGGGTACGCGCGACGTTGTTGACCGCCCGGTACAGCGGAGCCGTCACCGCGGTGGTCAGGATGGCAAGCACACACAAAATCGCGAACGCATAGGGACCGATCAAGTGGGCTTGGAGACCCACCGACGCCATGCCGAGTTCGGTAATGCCGCGGCAGTTCAGCAAGATCCCGAGTTCAGCTGAGGTAGAGAGAGGCCAGCGTTGCATCCTGCCTGCCACAAGACCGACCGCGATCTTCGAACCGAAGGCAGCGACGGTCAGGGTCAGCAGGCACAGCAAACCGCTCCATCGAAAAACGTCCGAGAGTGTTTCCAGCGGCACAGCCAGCGCGCTCGAAACGAAGAACGCAGGAATGAGCATGTCGGCAACTGTGGCCAAGGCCCGGTGCGATGCCTCGTTGGCCAGCCCTGTGGGGAAGAACAGACCCGCAATCACCGCGCCGACAGCTGGGTGGAAGCCCAACACCTGCGTTGCTGCCGCACCGCTAAGCGCGCACGCGAACATCGCCCCCACCAGCGAAGCAGCATGCTCGGAGCCCTGGAACCACTGCTGGACGAGCCGCGGCAGCACGAACATCACTGCGATCAACAACGCGACGCCCACACATAGGGCAGTGACCGATACCGAGCTCAAGTCTGTGGTGAACACGATCAACCCGGTCACCAGGGCCCATGCAATCGCATCGGTCGAGACGGCAATTCGCAGCGCGGTTCCCGGGACGGGCAGTGTCGGGATCCCGAGATCTTGGATGAGCAGGACGAGAACAGGAACGGCGGTGACGCCCAGTGCTACACCGACGAATAACCACGCGTGTAGCGGATTTCCGTGTGTGCCCGCAAGTCGGTGGGCGAAGGGCCAAGCTGCAGCCGCAGAGATGACGATGGGAGCCAGCACGCAGGACACGATTTGCCAGCGTGGTGACCGCTCGCCCGATTTGCTGTAGGCGCGCAGCTCAATTCCGACCGAAAACATCAGTAGCAAGAGGCCGGCATAGCCCACGGTTTCGATGAGAGACTTCGTTGTCCCCGACAGCAACACAGACTTCACGGAGTGGGAACTGGCAGCCAGGATTGTCCCCGCCACAAGGCCGAAGAGGATTACGCCGACGACCGCCGGCTGGTTGAACCGACGGAACAGGCTTCCGACGAACACCGAGCCGACCAAAACTGAGGCCAGCATGATCAGCGCTTGCAGCACATTACCGAGTGGCATCGACCCTCCCTAGCAACTGATTGAGGTGACAGGCGGGAGACATCGTTGTGTCCCTGTCTGAGATTCAACTCACCGAACCGGATGCGCGCAGTTCAATTCATCACGGAATAAAGCAATTTGGGTTTCCTCAGGCCAACGGCAGCTCAGGTGGTTGCGTTGCATCTTGTATAACGAGTGGCGCAACACAGTGCAACAGTGTCTTGACCACCAAGACACTCCATGATGCGTTCTTAACGCGACACAGACGAAATCATGACGCTTTCTTGACAACTATCCTGGCGCAGCTAGCATCCAGAACTCGACGGCTAACCTCATATATTTTCGGGATCCTGTTGAAAGGCAACCGATCTCGAATGTTGATCCGCCGTCCGGACTTCGCCTAAGTGCGGGTGAGCTGCTGTGCGATGTGCGGTATCCGGCCGGCCGGCAGGATGCTCACGTCGAGTCGGCGAGTTCCCGTCGCACGGTCTCGGGCGATACGAACCGTCCCACGGTGGGGCCGGCCGCCAGCGGAATTACGGTGTGCACCACGGTTTCCGGGTAGCAGTGCACCAGGTTGAACGCCTGTGCGCCGTCGCGGCCCCGCGTTCCCGCCGTCAGCAGGTCCTGGGTGTAGCAACTGGCCGAGGCCACCGAGACCGGGATTCCGGCGAAGGTTGCCGTGGTGGAGTAGTGCAGGTGCCCGGCGAGGATGCTGCGCACATCGGTACCGCGCAGCACGCGGGCAAGCGGTGTTTGATCGCGCAGCTCCACCAAGACGGCGAGGTCCTGGACGCTGGGAATCGGCGGATGGTGCATCGCAAGGATGGTGCCGAAGGGTGCTGGTTCGGCAAGTTGCGCCGCGAGCCACTGCAACTGTTCCGGCGCGATCTCTCCGTGGTGGTGGCCGGGAACCGAAGTGTCCAAAACGATTACACGTAAACCGGCGATCTCATAGACCCGGTCCATCGGCGCCATCGTCGGGGTCTCGCGCAGCAGGTGCTCGCGCAGCGCTGCCCTGTTGTCGTGGTTACCCATGACCCAAATAGCTTGTGCGCCAAGGCGATCGGCTAACGGCTCGACCATGTTGCGTAGTTTCCGGTAGGCGTCGGGCTGCCCGGTGTCGGCGAGGTCGCCGGTGAAAATCAATGCATCGGGGCGAGTTTGGGAAGCCTCGAGCCGCTCAAGCAGCTCGGATAATCGGCCCTCCGCGTCGACACCGGCATCGGGGCCGTAAAGGTCACCGTCGCCGGCTATGAGGTGGGTGTCGCTGATGTGTGCGATGACGTGGTCCGGCCGCGGGTGCTCCGCGACCCTGGCTCTGTCCACCGGACTCGAGAAGCCTTTCTGACGACTGTGCTCGCGGAAAGGAGCAGCCCGATTCTACCGGGATAGTGGGTGCACCCGCGGACCCCGGCCGACGCGGTCGGTTATGCACAGTCGGCAGTCTGTCCACAGGTCGTGGTTTGCGGGGCTCGCCGAGTTGGTGGCAGCGGCTAGAGTCGCACGTATGTTCGATGTAGGCTTGCCGGGGCCGAAGGATTTGGCGACCGCGGACGAGAGCATGGTAGTCGCCGCGATCACCGGGTGGGCGTGTGTGGAGGCGGCGGCGTCGGCGCGCCGGTTGGCCGCGATCGCGGAGCTGGTGCGCCGGCGCGCGGATGGGCCGACCGATTGTGCGCAGTGGTCGTGCGACAACTGGGACTTCGATGGCCGCCGAGGTGGCCGCTGCGCTGCATGTCAGCCACAGCATGGCCTCGGGCCAGATGTACCTGGGTGTGGCGCTGCGCGATCGGCTGCCCCGGCTCGGGGCGTTGTTCGTCGAGGGGATGATCAGCGCGCGGTTGGTGGCTGCGATGGTGTCGCGTACCGATCTGATCAAAGACGAGGCGGCGCTGGCCCGGGCCGACAAGGCGCTGGCCGAGGAGGCCATTCGGTTCGGGCCGCTCTCGGTGGCCAAGGCCGAGCGGGCGATCGACGCGATTGTCGATCGCTACGATCCCGCGGCGCTGCGACGCAGCCGGGTGGCGGCGCGAAGCCGCGATGTGGTGATCGATTCGGCGCACAGCCAGGACGGCACCACCAACCTGTGGGGGACGTTGTATTCGACGGACGCGGCGGTATTGGATCGGCGGCTCACCCAGCTGGCTGACGGGGTGTGCGGCGACGACCCGCGCACCCAGGCCCAGCGCCGCGCCGACGCGTTGGGTGCACTCGCCGCCGGGGCGGATCGGCTGGCGTGTAGCTGCGGCAACGCTGCCTGCCCGGCCGCTGGCGGTGTCGATACCACGGGCAACAAGTGTCGTCATTCACGTCGTCGCCGACGAATCGGCAATGGCTGCGGTCGAAGACCCGCACATGTCGGGGGCGGCGCCGGCGCGACCCTTCACGCCGGGCACGCCACTCTCGGAGGCGCTGGCGCCCGACCCTGAACCCGATCCACCCGGCGACGGGGTCCAACGGCCGTCCGGCCGGCTTGTCAGCGGTGGTGCGGTGCCGGCCCCGCTGCTGGCCGAGTTGATCCGCGGCGGCGCACAGGTCACACCGGTGGGGTTTCCCGCCGAGGCTGCTGCCGAGTCGGGCTACCGCCCATCAGCTGCGTTGGAGCGGTTTATCCGGTGCCGGGATCTGACCTGTCGGTTTCCGGGCTGTGACCAGCCCGCCGAGTTCTGCGACGTCGACCACACGGTGCCCTGGCCGCGTGGGCTTACGCACCCTTCCAATCTCAAGTGTGTTTGCCGAAAACACCATTTATTGAAAACTTTCTGGACCGCCTGGTCTGACGAGCAGCGGCCGGACGGGACCGTTGTCTGGACCGCGCCCAGCGGGCAGACGTACACCACCCGTCCCGGCAGTCGCCTGCTGTTTCCCAGCCTGTGCCGGCCCACCGGCGAATTGCCCACTGCGCCAACAATTCCGCGGCCATCCGGCGATCGCGGGATCATGATGCCCAAACGCCGGCGAACACGCGAACAAGATCGCGCCTCACCGCATCGACGCCGAACGCGCCCTGAACGCCGCCCATGTCGTCGAACGCAACAAACCCCCGCCCTTCTAGCGACACCCAAATCCGCTGAATGGCCGAAGCCGACACTTCCGGCTATCAGCGAGCCGCGCCACCGTCGCGGCCGAACAACCAGTACGCTCGAATTGTGCAGCGGCGGATTATGGGCATCGAGACCGAATTCGGTGTTACCTGCACGTTCCACGGTCATCGCCGCCTGTCTCCGGACGAAGTGGCCCGCTACCTGTTTCGCCGGGTGGTCTCCTGGGGGCGCAGCTCCAACGTTTTCTTGCGCAATGGCGCACGGCTGTACCTCGACGTGGGCAGCCATCCGGAATACGCCACCGCCGAGTGCGACAGCCTGGTGCAGCTCGTCACTCACGACCGTGCGGGCGAGCGGGTGCTGGAAGATCTGCTCGTCGACGCCGAGCAGCGCCTTGCCGACGAAGGCATCGGCGGCGACATCTACCTGTTCAAGAACAACACCGACTCGGCGGGCAATTCGTATGGCTGCCACGAGAACTACCTGATCGTCCGCGCGGGCGAGTTCTCCCGCATCTCCGATGTGCTGCTGCCGTTCCTGGTCACCCGCCAGCTCATCTGCGGCGCAGGCAAGGTGCTGCAGACCCCGAAGGCCGCCACGTTCTGCCTCTCCCAGCGCGCCGAGCACATCTGGGAGGGCGTTTCGTCGGCCACCACCCGTAGCCGCCCGATCATCAACACCCGCGACGAGCCGCATGCCGACGCCGAGAAGTACCGGCGTCTGCACGTCATCGTCGGCGACTCCAACATGTGCGAGACCACCACGATGCTGAAGGTGGGCACCGCCGCGCTGGTGCTGGAAATGATCGAAGCCGGCGTGGCGTTCCGCGACTTCTCGCTGGACAACCCGATCCGGGCCATCCGCGAGGTCAGCCACGACGTCACCGGCCGGCGGCCGGTGCGGCTGGCCGGCGGGCGTCAGGCCAGCGCCCTGGACATCCAGCGGGAGTACTACGCGCGCGCGGTCGAACACCTGCAGACCCGCGAGCCCAATGCGCAGATCGAGCAGGTCGTCGACCTGTGGGGCCGCCAGCTCGACGCCGTGGAGAGCCAGGACTTCGCCAAGGTCGACACCGAAATCGACTGGGTGATCAAGCGCAAGCTGTTCCAGCGCTACCAGGACCGCTACGACATGGAGCTGTCCGACCCGAAGATCGCCCAGCTGGATCTGGCCTACCACGACATCAAGCGCGGCCGCGGCGTCTTCGATCTGCTGCAACGCAAGGGTCTGGCGTCGCGCATCACCACCGACGAAGAAATCGAGGACGCCGTCGACCAGCCGCCGCAGACCACCCGCGCGCGGCTGCGCGGCGAGTTCATCAGTGCCGCCCAGGCCGCCGGTCGGGATTTCACCGTCGACTGGGTGCACCTCAAACTCAACGACCAAGCCCAGCGCACGGTGCTGTGCAAGGACCCGTTCCGATCGGTCGACGAGCGAGTCAAGAGACTGATCGCCAGCATGTAGCCGTCGCGCAGCGCGTGGCGGAGGAGTCCGGCGAATCAGCCTTTAGGGTAGTGCGGGTGGCGATCTCGAAAGTCGAGCGATTGGTGAACCTCGTCATCGCGCTGCTGTCCACCCGCGGCTACATCACCGCCGAGAAAATCCGGTCCAGCGTGGCGGGCTATGCGGACACCGCCAGCGACGAAGCGTTCTCGCGAATGTTCGAGCGGGACAAGAACGAACTGCGCGATCTGGGCATTCCGCTGGAGACCGGCAAGGTGTCGTCGTTCGATCCGGTCGAGGGTTACCGGATCAACCGCGACGCCTACGCGCTGCCCGCCGTCGAGCTGACCGCCGACGAGGCGGCGGCCGTGGCCGTCGCCACCCAGCTGTGGGAGTCGCCGGAACTGATCACCGCCACCCAGGGTGCGCTGCTCAAGCTGCGCGCCGCCGGCGTGGACGTCGACCCGGACGCGCCGGTCGCGATCGCGTCGCCGGCCGGGACCGTCGGGACTGCGCGGGTCGGAAGACGTTCTCGGAGCGTTGCTGTCGGCCATCGACTCCGCGCAGGCCGTGCAGTTTCCGCACCGGCCGTCACGCGCCGAGCCGTACACCGTGCGCACGGTCGAGCCGTGGGGCGTGGTGACCGAGAAAGGCCGCTGGTATCTCGTCGGGCACGACCGCGACCGCGGCGCCACCCGCACGTTCCGGCTGTCCAGGATCGGCGGCGACGTGACGCCGATCGGCCCACCAGGTGCCTTCACCCGGCCCGAGCACGTCGACCTGCGCAAGATCGTGGCCGCGGCGGTCGGAGACGCGCCGACGGGCGTGCGGGCTCAGGTCTGGGTGGCCGACGGGCGGGCCACCGCGCTGCGGCGCGCCGGGACATCGCTGGGGCCGCGGCAAGCTGGCCGGCCGCGACGGCGACGTCATCGAACTCGACATCGGAACCACTGACCGGCTGGCGCGCGACATCACCGGTTATGGCGCCGACGCCGTCGTGCTGGAACCTTCGACGCTGCGCGAGGAGGTGCTGGGCCGGTTGCGCGCCCACGCCGGCGACGGAGAGGAGCAGCGCGATGACACGCGCCGGCGACGATGCAGAGCGAAGCGATGAGGAGGAGCGGCGCTGATGACTCCCGTTTCGACCCGCCTGGTGCGGCTGCTCAACATGGTGCCGTATTTCCAGGCCAACCCGCGGGTCACCCGCGCGCAGGCCGCCGCTGACCTCGGCGTTTCCGTCAAGCAGCTGGGCGAGGACCTCGACCAGCTATGGATGTGCGGCCTGCCCGGCTACAGCCCGGGCGACTTGATCGACTTCGCGTTCGAGGGCGACACCGTCGAGGTGACGTTCTCGGCGGGCATGGACACGCCGCTGCAGCTCACCTCGCCGGAAGCCACCGGTCTGCTGGTGGCGCTGCGGGCGCTGGCGGACATTCCCGGCGTCGTCGATCCAGAGGCAGCGCGCAGCGCGATCGCGAAAATCGAAACCGCGGCCGGGGCCGCCGGACACGGATCGGACGTCGCTGCGGTGGACGGAGCCGGCGCCGGTCGAGAGTCAGGCCGCGGCCGCGGTGCGCGCCGCAGTCCACGACAATCGGGCGCTGAGCATCGACTATTACGCGGCCTCGCACGACACGCTGTCCACCCGGATCGTCGACCCCATCCGGATCGTGCTGGTCGGCGACCAGAGCTACCTGGAGGGGTGGTCGCGAGAGGCCGAAGGGGTGCGGCTATTCCGGTTCGACCGCATCGTCGACGCGACCGTGCTCGACGAGCGGTCCGCGCCACCGGGACCCGCGATTGCGGCGCCGCCGGACACTTCGCTGTTCGACGCCGACCCGTCGCTGCCGTCGGCGACGTTGCGGCTGGCGCCGGCGGCATCGTGGATGTTCGAGTACTACCCGATGCGCCTGCTGCGCGAGCTGCCCGATGGTTACTGCGAGGCGGCGATGACCTACGCCTCGGAAGAGTGGATGGCCCGCCAAGTGCTGGGCCTGGGGTCGGCCGTTCGTGTGCTGGCGCCAGAGTCGCTGGCCAACCGGGTGCGCGACGCCGCCGCGGCCGCGCTGGAGTCCTATCAGGCCGCGGCGCGGTCCGGCTAGTCGCACGGCTGCTGCGGTAGCATCGTGGGGACGACTGGAGGTAACTAAAAGTGAACGCTCTTACCCCGGGTCACCTGGCGATCATTGCGGTCCTGGTGATCGTTCTGTTCGGCGCCAAGAGGCTCCCCGACGCGGCACGTTCGCTGGGCAAGTCGTTGCGAATCTTCAAGTCTGAAGTCCGCGAACTGCAGAACGAGAACAAGCCGGACACACCCGTCGCGCCGCCCGCGGCCGCCCAACCGGTGCAGTCCGAGCGGATCGACCCGCCGGCGGCTGACGGACGCTCGGCCTAGCCTGGCATCGCCGCCGCGGCGCCCGAGCGCCTAACTCACTGTGCGTACCACCGGTTTATTCAGGCGGCTAGATCCGCGACTTCGCCGCAGCCGCACCAACCCCGACGGGACGATGTCGCTCGTCGACCATCTCACCGAGCTGCGCGCTCGCCTGCTGATCTCGATGGCGACGATCTTGGTCACCACGGCGTTCGGGTTCGTCTGGTATTCGCACGCTCTGTTCGGGCTGGAAAGCCTGGGCGAATGGCTTCGACACCCCTACTGCTCGCTGCCGCCGTCGGCGCGGGCGCAGATCACCGCCGACGGCCAGTGCCGATTGCTGGCCACCGCACCGTTCGACCAGTTCATGCTGCGGCTGAAGGTCGGGCTGACCGCCGGGGTCGTGCTGGCCTGCCCGATGTGGCTCTACCAACTCTGGGCATTCATCACGCCGGGGTTGTACAAGAAGGAGCGCCGTTTCGCGGTGGCATTCGTCATCCCGGCGGCAATGTTGTTCGTCACCGGCGCATTGCTGGCCTACCTGGTGCTGTCCAAGGCGTTGCACTTCCTGTTGACCGTGGGCAGCGACGTGCAGGTGACCGCGTTGTCCGGCGACCGGTATTTCGGTTTCTTGATCAATCTGCTGCTGGTCTTCGGCGTGAGCTTCGAGTTCCCGCTGCTGATCGTGATGCTCAACTTCGTCGGGGTGCTGAGCTACGCACGACTACGGTCCTGGCGGCGCGGCCTGATCTTCGTGATGTTCGTGTTCGCAGCGATTTTCACGCCGGGCTCCGACCCGTTCTCGATGACGGCCCTGGGCCTGGCGCTGACGCTGCTGCTCGAATTGGCCATCCAGATCGCCCGGGTGCACGACAAACGGAAAGCCAAACGCGAAGCGCTCACCGCCATCGCCGACGACGAAGCCTCGGTCGTCGAACCGCCGTCCGCGGTCGGTGCGCCGTCGAGCATCGCCGGGCCCCATGACGACGTCACCTGAGAGTCGCGCCGCGGGCGAATTAGCCAAGTTCGCTGCGGAATTGGCATTCGGACTCGACGGCTTTCAGCAGCAGGCCTGTGCGGCACTGGAAAGCGGCCACGGTGTCCTGGTGTGCGCGCCAACCGGCGCCGGGAAAACCGTCGTCGGCGAGTTCGCGGTGCACTTGGCATTGGCGGCCGGCGGCAAATGCTTCTACACCACGCCGCTGAAGGCGCTGAGCAACCAGAAACACACCGACTTCGTGGCCCGCTACGGCAAAGATCAGATCGGATTGCTCACCGGCGACCTGTCGGTCAACGCGAACGCCCCGGTAGTGGTGATGACCACCGAAGTGCTGCGTAACATGCTTTACGCCGATTCACCTGTGCTGCAAGGACTTTCCTATGTGGTGATGGACGAAGTCCATTTCCTCGCCGACCGGATGCGTGGTGCGGTGTGGGAGGAGGTCATCCTGCATCTGCCCGACGAGGTACGCCTGGTCAGCCTGTCGGCGACAGTGAGCAACGCCGAGGAGTTCGGCGGGTGGATCCAGACCGTGCGCGGCGACACCACGGTGGTCGTCGACGACCACCGACCGGTCCCGCTGTGGCAGCACATGCTGGTCGGCAAACGCATATTCGACTTGTTCGACTATGCCGCCGAAGGCGCGGGTGAACGGCACCAGCCGATCGTCGACCCGAATCTGTTGCGCCACATCGCCCATCGTCGCGAAGCCGATCGACTCTCGGACTGGCGTGGCCCTCGGCGGCAGGCGGGGCGAGGAGGTCCGGGACGCTCCGGCCGGCCAGGTTTCTACCGACCGCCGTCGCGGCCCGACGTGATTCACATGCTCGACAGCCGAGGGCCTGCTGCCCGCGATCACCTTTATCTTCTCCCGCGCCGGTTGCGACGCCGCGGTCGCGCAGTGTCTGCGGTCGTCACTGCGGCTGACCACCGAGGAGGACCGGGCGCAGATCGCCGAGGTGATCGAACATCGCTGCGGCGACCTGCAGGATTCCGACTTGGCGGTGCTCGGCTACTACGAGTGGCGGGAAGGGCTGCTGCGCGGTATCGCCGCCCACCACGCCGGCATGTTGCCGGTGTTCCGGCACACGGTCGAGGAGCTGTTCACCGCAGGGCTGATCAAGGCGGTGTTCGCCACCGAAACGCTGGCGCTCGGCATCAACATGCCGGCCCGCACGGTGGTGCTGGAACGGCTGGTGAAATTCAACGGCGAACAGCACGTTCCGCTGACGCCGGGGGAGTACACCCAGCTCACCGGGCGAGCCGGACGGCGCGGCATCGACGTCGAAGGCCACGCCGTGGTGCTTTGGAACCCCGGTGAAGACACCAGCGAACCGGCTCAAGTCGCGGGCCTGGCGTCCACCCGGACCTTCCCGCTGCGCAGCTCGTTCGCCCCGTCGTACAACATGACGATCAACCTGGTGAACCGGGTAGGCCCGCAGCAGGCGCACCGGCTGCTGGAGCAGTCGTTCGCGCAGTATCAGGCCGACCGGTCGGTGGTAAGCCTGGTCCGCGGCGTTGAGCGCGGACAGCGGATGCTCGACGAGGTAGCCGCCGACCTCGGCGGAAACGACGCGCCGATCCTGGAGTACGCCCGGCTGCGGGAGCGGATCACCCAACACGAGCGCGCGCAGGCCCGCGCGTCGCGGCTGCAACGCCGGCAATCAGCCAACGACGCGCTGGCCGCGCTGCGTCGCGGCGACATCATCACGATCACACACGGCCGTCGGGGCGGCCTGGCCGTCGTGCTGGAGCCCGACCGAGACAGCGACGACCCACGGCCGCTGGTGTTGACCGAAAACCGCTGGGCCGGCCGGATTTCGTCGGCCGACTATTCCGGCGCGTCGGCGCCGGTGGGCTCGATGACATTGCCCAAGCGGGTCGAACACCGGCAGCCCCGGGTGCGCCGTGATCTGGCTTCGGCGCTACGTTCGGCGGCCGCGGGACTGCCGACTCCGGGCGGCCGCAGGCAGTCGCGGCGGCGGCAGCCGCACTCAGAGGCGCGATCTCGATCCCGAACTGGTATCGCTGCGCGAGCAGATGCGCCGTCATCCCGTCCACCGCGAACCCGGTCGGGAGGCCCAGGTCCGGCTTGCCGAGCGTTATCTGCGCATCGAGCGCGACAACGAGGCGCTGCAGAAGAAGGTGGCCGCCGCCACCAACTCGTTGGCCCGCACCTTCGACCGGATCGTCGGGTTGCTGACCGAGCGCGGGTTCATCGAAGTCGCCGACGGCGACCCCGCGGTGACCGATGACGGGCGGCTGCTCGCCCGGATTTACAGCGAGAGCGACCTTTTGGTGGCCGAATGTCTGCGCACCGGCGCCTGGACCGGTCTGCGAGACGCCGAGTTGGCCGCGGTGATCTCGGCGGTGGTCTACGAGTCCCGCGGCGGGGACGGCCCCGGGCCGCCGCGTAACGCGGAGGTGCCGACCGCCCAGTTGCGGCAGGCGCTGCACCGGACGCGGCGGGTGTCAGCGGAGTTGCGCGCCGACGAGCAGCGCCACCGGATCACGCTGAGTCGCGAACCGGACGACGGCTTCGTCGCCGCGATCTACCGGTGGGCCAGCAATGGTGACCTGGTCGCCGCGTTGGCCGCCGCCGACGCCGAGGGCGGTAGTTCCAGTGGTTCGCCGCTGTTGCCGGGGGATTTCGTGCGCTGGTGCCGACAGGTGCTTGATTTGCTCGATCAGGTCCGCAATGCTGCCCCGCAACCGCAGTTGCGGGCGACGGCAAAACGCGCGATCGACGCGATTCGGCGCGGCGTCGTGGCAGTTGACGCCGGGTAGGCTGAGCCCCAGCTACGGTTGCATGCGCGACCGGTGCGAGGACGGCACCAGGACTGAGAGGACAAACGCACGATGAGCGGACCGCAGGGGCCCGACCAGACCCAACCGTGGCAGCCGCCGCAGGGTGAAGGTCAGCAATCCGGCGAGGACCCGACGCAGCAGGTCTCACCCTGGCAGCAGCCATCCGGCGACCAGACGTGGCAGGCGCCCGGTGCAGAGCAACCGACATGGCATGCGCCCGCCTACACGCCCACTGAATACGGGCAGTACCAGCAGCCGCCGGCGCAGTACTACCCGCCGTCTCAGCCGTTCCCGCAGCCCTCGGGCTATCCGCAGCAGGACCAGTACGGCGCGCAGACTGCTCAATACGGCCAGCCCGGCCAGTACGGCCAGCCCGGCCAGTACGGTCAGCCCGGCCAGTACGGCCAGCCCGGCCAGTACGGTCAGCCGGGGCAGTACGGCCAGCCCGGTCAGTACGGTCAGCCGGGCCAATACGGCCAATACCCCGGTCCCTACGGCCAGCCTCCGGCGGGCGGCCCGAAGCGGTCGCGCGCGGTCATCGGCACGGTGGTCGGCGTGTTCGCCGCCATCGTCGTCGCGGTGGTATTGGTGCTGGGCTTCTGGGCGCCCGGGTTCTTCGTCACCACCAAACTGGACGTCAATAAGGCGCAAGCAGGCGTGCAGCAGATCCTCACCGACGAGACCAACGGCTACGGGGCGAAGAACGTCAAAGACGTCAAGTGCAACAACGGCCAGAATCCGACCGTCAAAAAGGGCAGCAGCTTCGACTGCGACGTCAGCATCGACGGCACCAAGCGTCAGGTGACGGTGACCTTCCAGGACAACAAGGGCACCTACGAGGTCGGTCGGCCCAAGTAGCTTTCCGTCACGAGCCCGGCAGCGCGTCGAGCGCCTTCTGCAGCCGCGCGATCGATGAGCCGACACCGAGCCGGGTCGCAAGTTCCGCGGTGCGCGTCGGGTCGGCCGCCACCAGCGGAACGGCGTCTGTCGGCGTCGACAGCGTGACGGGCGCGTCGGTGGCCACCCGCACCACCGGACCGGCGACCTCGATGTAGTCGGCGGCCTTGCGAAGCTTGGCCCGAACGCCTTTGGACAGCGACGATTTGGGGTCGTCGACGGCGGCCAGGATCCCCGCCAGCGAGCCGTGCTGTGCCAGTAGCGTCGCGGCGGTTTTCTCGCCGATGCCGGGCACGCCCGGCAGCCCGTCGGACGGGTCGCCGCGCAGCAGCGCCAGCTCGGCGTAGCCGGCGCCGGCCCGATCGGCGGGCACGCCGTAGCGCTCGGCCACCTCGCGGGGGCCCATCAGCGTCGCGTTGGTCAGGCCGCGTCCGAGGTAGAGCACCCGCACGGGCACCGGATCGTCGCCGACCACCTGTAACAGGTCGCGGTCGCCGCTGACGACGACGACCGGGTCACGTTTCTCCCGGGCGGCCAGCGTGCCGATCACGTCATCGGCCTCGAAGCCCGCTGCGCCGCCGGTGCAGAAGCCGAACGCGTCGAGGATCTCCTCGATCATCTCGACCTGGGGGGACAACTCGTCGGGCACTTCCTCGAGATCGGGTTGCCCGTCGGGGTGCTCTTCCTCGACGCGATGCGCCTTGTACGACGGGATGCGGTCCACCCGGAATTGCGGGCGCCAGTCCAAGTCCAGGCACACCACCAACCGGCCGGGGCGCTGTTTGTTGATCAGCATGGCCACCGAGTCCAAGAAGCCGCGGACGGCGTTCACCGGCCGGCCATCGGGGGACGTGATCGAGGACGGGACGCCGAAGTAGGAGCGAAACCACATGCTGGCGCCGTCGAGCAGCAGCAGCGGGGCAGACATGCCCGCCATCCTGCCAGCCGCATCCCGGCTAGCCTGACTGCTATGGGGTCTCACCGCTTCGATGCAGACGTTTACCGCCGCAGGATCGCGGCGGCGGTCGCCGCTACCGCCGACGCCGGTCTGGGCGGTCTGGTGATCACCCCCGGCTATGACCTGCGATATCTGGTCGGCTCGCGGGCGCAGACGTTCGAGCGGCTCACTGCGCTGGTGCTGCCGGTTTCCGGTGACCCGACCGTGGTGATACCGCGACTGGAGCTGGCCTCGCTGAAGCAATCCGCTGTCGCGGATCTGGGTGTGGCGGTGCGGGATTGGGTTGACGGCGACGACCCCTACCAACTGGTCGCCGCAGCGTTGGGGGGCGCACCTGCGGCGACCGCGGTCACCGATTCGATGCCGGCGCTGCACCTGCTGCCGTTGGCCGACGTGCTCGGTGTACTGCCGGTGTTGGCCACCGACGTGCTGCGGGAATTGCGGATGGTCAAGGACGCCTCGGAGATCGACGCATTGCGCAAGGCCGGCGCGGCCATCGACCGGGTGCACTCCCGGGTGCCGGAATTCCTGGCGCCCGGTCGAACCGAAGCAGACGTTGCGTCGGATATCGCCGAAGCCATTGTCGCCGAGGGACATTCGGAGGTGGCATTCGTGATCGTCGGTTCCGGACCGCATGGTGCAGACCCGCATCACAGCTACTCGGATCGCGAACTTCGCGTCGGTGACATCGTCGTCGTCGACATCGGCGGTGCGTACGAGCCCGGCTATAACTCGGATTCGACGCGTACCTACAGCATCGGTGAGCCCAGTGCTGAAGTGGCGCAGCAGTATTCAGTGCTGCAGCGGGCGCAACGGGCGGCCGTCGAGGCGGTGCGCCCTGGTGTCACCGCCGAGGAGGTTGACGCCGCCGCCCGCGGCGTGCTGGCCGAGGCCGGGCTCGCCGAATACTTCGTGCATCGCACCGGTCACGGCATCGGGTTGTCGGTGCACGAGGAGCCGTACATCGTCGCGGGCAATGGTTTAGCGCTGCAAGCGGGCATGGCGTTTTCCGTCGAGCCCGGGATCTATTTCCCCGGCCGGTGGGGCGCACGTATCGAAGACATCGTGGTGGTGGGCGAAGACGGCGCGCTGCCCGTCAACCACCGTCCGCACGAGCTGATCGTCGTCCCGGTCTAGTTGTAGGCTCGTGCGATGACCGATCACGACCGCGCGGCCGCCCGCCGAGAGATCACCGACGCCCTGCTCACCGCGCTGGAACGGCGACATGAAGTACTGGACCTGATCGTGGAGGCCGACGATCGGCCGTCGGCCGTCGACGGCATCGTCGCGTTGCTGGGCACCTCACGGCTGGGCGCCGAGGCGGTGATCGGCATGTCGTTCGATCAACTGACCAAGGACTCGCGCAAGAAGATCGCCGCCGAGCTCGAAGATCTGAACAACATCTTGAGTTTCACGTTCAAGGACCGGCCCGCCAGCTCCGGCGACACGCTGGCGCTTCGCCCGTTCTCCGGTGCGTCCGACCGCGATATTTTCGCCGCGCGCACCGAGGACATCGGCGCCAAGGGCGACGGATCCGGCGCCCCGGCAGGTGGCCTCGACGACGAGATCCGCTCGGCGCAGGAACGGTTCGAGGCCGAAGAAGCAGCCTGGTTCGTCGCGGTCGACGACGGCGAGAAGGTCGGCATGGTCTTCGGCGAGCTCGACGGCCACGAGGTGCACGTCCGGATTTGGATTCATCCCGACTACCGGCATCGCGGCTATGGCACTGCCGCGCTGGCCAAATCGCGACCGGAGCTGGCGGCCTACTTCCCGGCGGTGCCGCTGGTGATCCGGGCGCCCGGCGCCACTCTCGTGTAGCGACAGTCGACGTGGGGCAGTCCGACGGCTAGTCGGGCGCGCGCCGGCCAACCTTTGCGCTTGGGTGCCAGGAGTGCAGCGAGCGCAGCAGACCACTCTTTCTTGTGCAGGTGTCCTGCCATGCGCCGAAGAATGTCGTCGAGCGCTATTACCGCGTCTTCGATAAACGGGCCCTTGTTGAGCATCACGCATTCGGCGCGCCCGCTCATCGCAGCGTCGCTGATCTCCGCGCGTGACGGTTTGCCGGTCTTCGCCAGCTGCTCAAGGACCTGGGTCGCCCAAATCGTTGGCAGGTGCGCGGACTCGCATAGCCACAGGATCTCCTCCTGCAGTTCGGCCAACCGGTCATAGCCGCATTCCACGGCCAGGTCCCCCCGGGCGATCATGACCCCTGCGCGGGGATGACGCATGACGGTGAGCAGCAGCTGGGGCAGATGTTCGAAAGCCTCGCGGGTTTCGATTTTCAGCACGATGCCCAGCTGCTCGGCACCCAGCCGACCCATCTCATCCAGCAGCTGTTCGACATCGGAGGGCTCTCGGACGAACGACAGCTCAACCAGGTCCGCCAGCTCTGCCACCACCCGGAGGTCGGCAACATCTTTGCTGGTGAGCGCCGGAATCGGAAGGCGGGTGTCGGGGACGTTGATGCCCTTATCGGCAGCCAATTTGGATCCGTTGTCGGCGGCGTGGTCAATCCGGATGGTCAATGCGTCGGGACTCACCCGCACGATGTGTCCAGCGATGAGCCCGTCGTCAAAAAGAACTATCTCGCCTACCCGTGCATGGTCGAAGATCTCCGGCAAGGTGCAACCGATGCGAGCGTCATTGCCGGGGCCTACCGGCGCTGCGGAACAGTCTCTGGTCAAAGCGAGAAGATCACCGCGGTGCAGTCGCAAGCTCTGCTGCACGGGGGGAAGCGCGCCGACTTCGGCAGGATCCTCGGCGCCGGCGACATGCAGCATCGTCCCCTTCGCGACATAGACGGTTTTGGGTACCTCGACTACGAAACCGCCGGCCTCCATGGCGTCCCCGTCGGCATGAAGGATCAACCGACGGGCGGAGCCGCGAGTATCTCGCAACCGCAGCACATCTCCGCCGCAGCGGCGGCGCAGCCAACTTCCCGGTACCGGAATCGCGATCATAGGTCGAGGTGGCGGCATCGAATCCTCCGCCGACGTGAGCCAGGCGTGTGCCGGCGTTAAGACGCGGCCCTGAAGGTCTTTTGCGGGACGAAGCTTGACGACCCGCGGACCGGGCTCGAGTGGCCCGGTGCGCAGCTTCGGACCGGCCAAATCCATGGCGATCAGGCAGGTTCGGCCGCTGGCTGCAGCGGCTTGCCGGACGTTTCGGGCCATGTTTCGCCAGGCGGCGGCGTCATCGTGAGCACAATTGATCCGGGCGACGTTCATCCCGCGTTGCACCAGGGTGGCAACCAGCGCCGCGTTGGTGGCCGCCTCCGACGGCAAGGTAACCATGATCCGCGTCGACCGACCGGGTGGCGGCGGCCCTAGCAATTCGTTGGTGCGCAGGCGAAGCAGCCGGGAGCCTTCATCGATGCCCACGGTCGCCAGTTGCGGACGATGCCACTGCTCGCCGAGCATCGCGCCGATGGCCGCCCGCACGAGCTGCAGGGCTGCCGCGACATGCGCCTCGGCCCGACCCAGCGACGACAATCCGAACGTGGCCAGCCGTCCTTGCAGATCGCGCAGGTCGCATTGGCGTATCGCCCAGTAACGCACCAGGTTGCGCGCACTGCTCTGATTCGCGGGAGCGACCGCGGCCAGCCACGGTGACCATAGCGATTCAGCCTCATCCAATTTGGCCAGTAGCTGGTCTACATCGTGTTGCAAGCGGATCAGCTGTGACACCGCATCCGGGCCGGCGCGGTGCGAACTGGTCACGTCGGTGCCGGATGGTCGGGTGCGGGGCTCAGCGGCCACAGCGACTCCTCAAATCGGCCTTGGATTGGGGTCGAGGCTATGAAGGTTCGGCCGCTGATGCGAGGGTCACAAGTCCTTTCACGATTACGAGCAGGTGAATTCTGCGCGGTTAGGGCGATCGGTGATCGCGGATCCCACGCATTGACAGGGATTTTGGCTGTCGCGGTAGCCGCAGCTAGTCGGCTTTGTGTGCCAGCAGGTCCGAGGATCCCAGCACTCGCTCGATCTGCACCTCGATGACGACTCGTCGCGGGTTGACCCGCGGTGTCCGGTAACGCTGGGCGTAGCGCAACTCCGCATCACGGACGGCGTCGACGTCGCGGTTGACGCTGGCCCGTCCCTCCAGCGACAGCCAGCGGGCCCCGTCGACCTGGACGAGCACCGCGACCCCGCCGCGGTCGGCGTTGACCGCCTTCTGCGAGCCGCCGGTGGTGATCACCCGCGCGATATGCGTCTTGGGGTCGAAGGTGAAGCCCACCGCGACCACGTGCGGCGAATTGTCGGCGCGCAGCGTGGTCAGCATGGCGAGATGGCGCTCGGTGAGAAACGCCAGTGCGTCGTTGGTCAGCCGGGCAGTGGAGTTCGCCATCACCGCTCACGCTAGCGCAGGTGATAATCGCAGCCGTGGATGACACGGGGGCTAAGGACGGTGCGTGATCCTCGGCGGCCGCAGCGAGATCGGTGTCGAACTCGCGCGCGCGGCTGGCTCCCGGGGCGACGGTGGTGCTCGCCGCGCGCGGGCGCCGACCGGCTCGATGAGCAGGTGGCCGCGGTCCGCGCGGCCGGGGCGGCGGCGGTGTCACACCGGCGAATTCGACGCCGACGACCTGGGTTCGCACGGCCCGCTGGTCGCGTCGGTCATCGCCGATCACGGCCCGATCGGCACCGCGGTGCTGGCGTTCGGAATTCTCGGCGACCAGGCCCGCGCCGAGACCGACGCCGGCGCACGCGGTGGCCGTCGTACACACCGACTACGTCGCGCAGGTCAGCCTGCTGACCCATCTCGCGGCGGCGATGCGCGCAGGCCGGGCGCGGATCGCTGGTGGTGTTCTCGTCGGTGGCCGGGGTGCGGGTGCGTCGGGCCAACTACGTGTACGGCTCGGCGAAGGCGGGGCTGGACGGCTTCGCCAGCGGGCTGGCCGACGCGCTGCACGGCACCGGGGTGCGGCTGCTGATCTGCGCGCCCGGGATTCGTCATCGGGCGGATGACCGCAGGGCATGGACGCCCGCGCCGCTGTCCAGCACGCCTGAGCAGGTGGCCGCGGCGACCGCGCGCGCGCTGGCCAAGGGACGGCGCACGGTGTGGATTCCGTGGGCGCTGCGGCCGATGTTCTTCGGGATGCGGCTGCTGCCGCAGTTCGTCTGGCGGAGGATGCCGCGATGATCATCGTTGTCGGTATCGGCGCCGACGGAATGGCCGGACTGTCCGAGGCGTCGCGCGCTGAATTGCGCAGGGCCACAGTGATTTACGGGTCTAAGCGACAGCTTGATCTGCTCGACGACACCGTCGCGGCGCCCCGACGGGAGTGGCCGTCGCCGATGCTGCCCGCCTTGCAGAGCTTGCTCGACGACCACACCGCCGGACATCCACGTCGTGGCCAGCGGCGACCCGCTGCTGCACGGCATCGGCGGCACGCTGATCCGCTTGCACGGCGCCGACAACGTCCGGGTGCTGCCGCACGTGTCGTCGGTGACGCTGGCCTGCGCGCGGATGGGCTGGACCGCGCCAGGACACCGAGGTGATCAGCCTGGTCACCGCCGCGCCGGAGACCGCGGTGCGCCGCGGCGGCCGGGCGATCGTGCTGTCGCCGCGACGCGGTCCACGCCCACGACGCTGGCGGCGCTGCTCGACCGCAAACGGCCGCGGCGACTCGGAACTCACCGTGCTCGAGCAACTCGGCGGCGCAGGCGAGCGATCGTCGCGACGGCACCGCCCGACAGTGGGCGACCGACCCGCCCTCCGACGTCGACGATCTCAACGTGATCGCGGTCCGTTACCTGCCCGACGAGCGGGTCGTCGCCGCTGCCCGATGACGCCTTCGTCCACGACGGGCAGATCACCAAACACACCATCCGGGCCGTGACGCTGGCGGCGTTGGCGCCGCGGCCGGGGGAGCGGTTGTGGGATGTCGGCGCCGGCTCGGGCAGCATCGCCGTCGAGTGGTGCCGCAGCTGGCGCCGGCTGCACCGCGGTGGCTTTCGAACGCGACGAGTCGCGCCGCAGCAACGTGGCGTTCAACGCCGCGGCCTTCGGCGTCAGCGTCGAGTTGCGCGGCGAAGCGCCGGACGCGTTCGACGGCGCGGCACCGCCGATCGGCGATCTTCGTCGGCGGTGGCCTCACCCAGCCCGGCCTGCTGCGACGCCTGTTTCGACCGGCTGCCGCGCCGGCGGACGGCTGGTCGCCAACGCCGTCACAGTGGAGTCGGAAGCCGTTGTGGCGCAAGGGTATTCGCGACTGGGTGGCAAGCTGCGACGATTCCAGCACTATCAGGGCGAGCCGCTGGGCGGCTTCACCGGCTGGCGACCTCGGCTGCCGATCACGCAGTGGGCGGTGACCAAGCCGTGACCGTCTACTTCATCGGCGCCGGCCCCGGCGCGGCCGACCTGATCACCGTGCGTGGCCAGCGGCTGCTCAGCCGCTGCCCGGTCTGCCTGTACGCCGGGTCGATCATGCCCGAGGACCTGCTGGCGCTCTGCCCGCCGGACGCCCGAATCGTCGACACCGGCCCGCTGACCCTGGACCAGATCGTCGACGAGATCGCCGAGGCCGACGCCGCCGGCCACGACGTGGCCCGGCTGCATTCCGGCGACCCGTCGCTCTACAGCGCGGTGGCCGAACAGTGCCGTCGACTCGACGCGCTGGGCATCGGCTACGAAATCGTGCCCGGCGTGCCGGCTTTCGCCGCCGCCGCCGCGGCGCTGGGCCGCGAACTCACGGTGCCCGGTGTGGCGCAGACGGTGACGCTGACCCGGGTCGCGACGCTGTCGACGCCCATGCCCGCCGGCGAAGACCTGACCGCGCTGGCGCAATCCGGGAGCGACTCTGGTGTTGCATCTGGCCGCCGCGCAGATCGACGCCATCGTGCCGCAGCTGCTGGCCGGCGGCTACCGGCCGGAAACCCCGGCGGCGGTGGTGGCTTTCGCCAGCTGGCCGCAGCAGATGGTGCTGCGCGGGACGCTGGCCGACATCGCCGAGCAGATGCACGACGCCGCGATCACCCAGACCGCGGTGATCATCGTCGGCGATGTGCTGGCCGCCGAGGGATTCTCCGACAGCTACCTGTACTCCGCCGGACGCACCCGGGGCGAGCCGGCACTGATGCGGGTGCTGCTGCTCGGCGGCACCGCCGAGGCGCGGGCGCTGGCCGCGCGGCTGCACCCGCAGGTCGACGTCATCAGCTCGTTGGCCGGACGCGTCCCGGACCCGGCGCTGCCGGTCGGTGCCGGTGCGGATCGGCGGGTTCGGCGGCGTCGACGGGCTGCGAAAGTGGCTGCGCGACAACACATCGACGCCGTCGTCGACGCCACCCACCCGTTCGCGGCCACCATGACCGCGCACGCCGCGCGCGCGTGCGCAGGAGTTGGCAGCTGCCGTATCTGGTGCTGGCCCGCCCGGCCTGGGACCCCGGTGACGCCATCGTGGTGGCCTCCGACGTCGAGGCCGCCGAAGTCGTTGCTTCTCAACAGTTCTCACGAGATATTCCTGACCACGGGACGATCCGGTGTCGCGGCATTCGCCGACAGCGATGCGTGGTTTTTGATCCGGGTGGTCACCGCACCCGACGCCGGCCTTCTGCCGCGTCGTCACGAGCTGGTGCTATCTCGCGGCCCGTACCGCTACGACGGCGAGTACGCACTGCTGCGCGAGCACCGCATCGACGCGTTGGTCACCAAGAACAGCGGCGGCGAGACTGACCCGGGCCAAGCTGGATGCCGCCGCAGCGCTTGGCGTCCCGGTGGTGATGGTGAGCCGACCGCCACTGCCGCCCGGCGTGGCGACCGCAGCCAGCGTCGACGAGGCGGTCCAATGGCTTGCTGCTCGACACTCAGGACGGGTAACGGCGCGGGGTGAAAACCCGATCGGCCGACTCGACCGAATGCCACTGCGTCTGCGACGAGCCGACGATCAGCAGGCAGCGCATGTCCACATCGGCCGGGTCGAGCTCGTCCAGCCGGACCACCTTCACCGTTTCTCCGGGCCCGGAGACATCCCGCCCGATCACCACCGGGGTGCCCGGGTCGCGGTGCGTCGAGCAGCAGATCCCGCATGGCGCCGCACCTGCCAGGTCCGCGTCTTGGACGCCGGGTTGTAGATGGCCAGCACCAGGTCGGCGGCGGCCGCGGCGGCAAGTCGCTCGGCGATCACGCTCCACGGCTTGAGCCGGTCGGACAGCGAGATCACCGCGTAATCGTGACCCAGCGGCGCGCCGACCCGGCTCGCGACGGCCTGCGCGGCGGTCATCGCCGGAACCACCCGCACCTGCACGCCGGGCCACTGTTTGGCCTCCTCGAGGACCGCGGTGGCCATCGCGAACACCCCGGGATCACCCGAGGACACCACGGCGACGGCGCGTCCCTGCTCGGCCAGCGAGCAGGCCAGCCGCGCGCGGGCGGGTTCGTCGGTGTTGTCGCTGGGGTGACGACGCTGGCCGTCCCGGGTCGGGATGCGGTCGAGGTAGGGCGCATAGCCGATCAGGTCGGTGGCCGCGGCCAGTTCGCGGCGGCTCTCCGGCGTCATCCAGTCGCTGTGACCCGGGCCCAGACCGACCACGGCCACCGCCGGCGCGTCTCGTCGCCGGCCGACGGCCGCCGGGCAGCATCGCCAGCGAGAAGTACGGCACGCTCGGTGTCGTCGACGTCGGCCGCGGGCAGCACCCGCTGCCCGGCGGTGCTGGCCCGCTCCACATACAGAGCGGCGTCAAGCCGACCGGATGCCGAAAGCGCTTCCCGCACTGCGGATACGAGCGACCCAGTTTCATGATCACCGCGGCGTCGGCATCGGCAAGCCGGCGGGCCAGCTCCTCGGGCGGCAACGGTGCCGGGCAGCATCGACAGCACCTGGTCGCCGGTGACCAGCGGCGTGGCGATGGCGGCCGAGGCCGCGCTGACCGAGGTCACGCCCGGCACGATCACCGCCTCGAATCGCTGCGTTAGCCGGGTGTGCAGATGCATGTAGGAGCTGTAGAACAGCGGATCGCCCTCGGCGAGCAGCGCGACATCGCGGCCGGCGTCCAGATGACGCGGCGATGCGCTCGTGTGGCAGCGGTGTAGAAGTCCTCCATCGCACCGGCGTAGCCGCCGGGATGATCGGTTGCCTCGGTGGTCATCGGGTAGACCAGGTGCTCCTCGATCTGGCCGGGCCGCAGATACGGTTCGGCGATGCCGCGGGCGATGCTGCGGCCGTGGCGGGCGCTGTGGTAGGCCACCACGTCGGCTTCGCCGATCACCCGGGCTGCCTTGACAGTCACCAGCTCCGGGTCGCCGGGACCCAGCCCGACACCGAAGAGCGTTCCGCGACTCGGTCATTCCGCGTTCGCTCGCGATCGCAGTTGACGGCGGCGGCGGCCATCGCACTGCCGCCGCGGCGGCCCCGCACCAGCAGATACTACATTCCGCGCGGACGGTCGATCAGTTCCTGTTTGGACTGTGCCGAGCCGACGAAGCCGACCGGCCCGCCCAGCACCGCCGCCGGCGCGCGGGTAACCCTCGTCGACCAGTTCGAGCAGCCGGAACAACGCCGTGGGCGCATTGCCGATGGCCAGCACCGCGCCGGCGCAGCCGATCCGCCCACAGCTGGACTCCGGCCGCCGAGCGGGTGGTGCTGCAGCCGTGCCGCCAGCTCCGCCGCCCGCGGATCGGCGACCAGCGAGACGACCTCGTTGCCGGCGGGCAGCCGCGGCGGCGGTGATACCGGCCGCCACCATCGACGAGTCGCACAGGACCGGAGCTCCCGCCGCCAAAGCCGCGGCGGCGCGGGTGACGACATCGTCGGTGTAGGCGACATGTTCGGCGACGTCGACCTGGCCGCAGGTGTGGATCAGCCGGACCACCACGCGCTCGACGTCGGCCGGGAAACGGCTCAGGTCCGCTTCGGCGCGGATCGTCGCGAACGACTGCCGGTAGATCTCGGCGGCGTCGCGCAGGTAGTCGAGCACCTGCTCACCCTAAGACTTGTCATGGTGGCGACCCGCTGCGCCCGGCTCCGCCGCGCTGGCGCTCGCCACGGACCTCAGTGGTCGGTATCCGTCTTCGGTAGCGACCAGCACCTCGGCGGCCGGCGGGCTGCCGCAGGCTCGTTCGCAGCCGACGAAGTGTCGGTGCACGTCGGAATCGGTGTGCAGTGATTGCGCGGCGTGGGCGCGCACGTCGGCGATCGAGTGCGCACAGCCCGGGCTGCCGACGCAGGAGCTGACCGCCAGCCAGGGCGAGTTCTCGTCGAAGACCAGACCCAACGGAGCCAGTACGCGCAGCGCCGTATCGGCGACGGCTTCGTCGAGGTCGCAGACCAGTACCGAGCGCCAGGGCGTGACGACCAGCGGCGCCTCGATCGCGGCCAGGTATTCGGCGACGCGGGCCGGCAGCACACCCAGCGGCACCGCGGCGCCCAACGCGACCCGGCCGTCGTGCTGCTCGATCCAGCCCACCGGCGGCCGGGTGACCGGCGGAAAGCGGTCGCTCAGCTCGGCGCCGGGCCACAACTCCGTAGCGTCGGTCAATTCGCTGACCCGCCAAGCACTTCCGCGGGTCTCGACGAACCTCTCCGCGACGGCGACCAATGTTTCGACTACTTCGGGTGCCGTCAGTCCGACGCCGGTGTCGCGCCCGGCCAGCAGCAAGTTGGCGTGGTTGTCCATTACGTGCACGCCGACGTCGGCTCCCAGACCCGAGACGTCGCCGCGGCCGTCGTCGAGACTGAACAGGAAGCGGCCCGGCAGCTGTCGCCAGCGCAGGCTTAGCCTGGATCGCCGCGTCCAGGTCGGCGACCCAGCCCCGAACGTCCGCTTTACCGCCGGCCCGGCCGGACAACGGCGACGCGACGATATTGCGGACCCGCTCATGGGTCGCCGACGGCAGCAGCCCGGCGGCGGCAATCGCGTCGGCAATTGCCGCGGTGTCGGTGATCCCGCGGATCTGCACGTTGCCGCGGCCAGTCAGCTCCAGCGTTCCGGATCCCAGGCGAGCCGACGCGGCGGCCAGCGCCGCCAGCTGGGCGGCGGTCAGCACGCCGCCGGGCAGCCGGATCCGGGCCAGCGCGCCGTCGGCCGCCTGGTGCACTTGCAGCGCACCCGGACAGGCGTCGGTGTCTCGGGTCCTGGCCATCCGTTCACGGTACGGGTCGCGCAGCCGGAGCGAAGAACGTCTCGATTTCGACTAACGTTCTTTGAGTATGAACGGCGGTTTAAGTAAGCGGTCGACGGTTTGCGCCGTCCTGCTGGCCGCTGCCGTGCTGCATTCCGCCGCGCCGGCATCAGCAGATCCAACCGATGATGCGTTCGTTGCGGCTCTGGCGAAGGACGGGATCGTCATTACTGACCGCGACAACGCGATTGCGATGGCCCATGCGGTGTGCGCCGGACTCGACAAAACCAACAAATCCGCCGTTCTGGCGATGAAGCTGATGAAGGACACCGATCTCTCGCTGAAACAATCCAGCTACTTCATCGGCGTTTCTATCTCTGCCTACTGCCCGCAGTACATAGGGCTAACCGACAATTCGGCGAATTGGCTCAAACCCGTGCCCCCGCTCAAAGGAGCGTAAAAGGGGTCAGAACCGTCCATAAGCCGAGGCCAACGGCGTAACGTGCGGGCCAGCGAGAGGGCCGGGTGGTTGGCATGACGGATAAGCGGTCGCTGAAGGTCGCGATAATCGGCGCCGGGATGTCGGGCATCTGCATGGCGGTCAAGCTGCAGGACGCCGGAATCGACTCGTTCACGATTTTCGAGAAGGCCGACGACGTCGGCGGCACCTGGCGCGACAACACGTATCCGGGACTTACCTGCGACGTCCCGTCGCGGTACTACTCGTATTCGTTCCGGCCGAACCCGAATTGGTCGCACCTGCTGCCGCCGGGTCCGGAGATACTGGCGTATTTCCGGCAGGTGGCCGAGGAGCGACGCTTACGTCCCCACATCCGGTTCGGCTGCGACGTCGCCAGTGCCCGATATGACGATGGGCAGTGGCGTCTCACCACCGCCGACGGCGAGGAAACGTTCGACGTGCTTGTCACCGCGACCGGATTCCTTCGGGTACCGCGTTATCCAGACATCCCCGGGCGGGAGACGTTCGCCGGCCCCGCGTTTCATTCATCGCGCTGGGATCATTCGATTTCACTGCCGGACAAGAGGATTGGTGTGATCGGGACTGGTTCGACCGGCGTGCAGATCACCGCGGAGCTCGGCGGCAAAGTGCGCCAGCTCAAGGTCTTCCAGCGCACCGCGCAGTGGGTCTATCCGATGCCTAACGGGCGTTACTCGCGGCTCACCAAGGTCGTGTTATCGCGGTGGCCGAGGTTGAACGCGCTGGGGTACTGGTTTTGGGGGTTGGTTGTCCGGCGCATATTCGGCCGAGCGCCGATTCGTGAGGGATTTCAGCGCCGTCTCGTCCAAGCCGAGTGTCGATGGAATCTACGGCTGTCGGTACGCGACCCGGAATTGCGGGCCAAGCTCACCCCGAAAGATCAGCCGATGTGCAAGCGGCAGGTTATGGCCGGGCACTTCTATCGTTCCGTCCAGCAGCCCGGCGTTGAGGTGATCACCGATCCGATCGACCACATCGAGCCTCGCGGCGTCGTGACCGCCGACGGCACCCTGCATGAGCTGGACCTGCTGGTCTACGCCACCGGGTTTGACGCTCGGGCGTATGTGCGCCCGCTCGAGGTGATCGGGGAGGGCGGGTTCACCCTGGACGAGGCTTGGGCCGACGGCCCGATCGCGTACCGGTCGGTCGCGGTGCCCGGGTTCCCCAATCTGTTCATGCTGATGGGCCCGCACTCGCCGATCGGAAACCAATCTCTGGTGCCGGTCGCCGAGGACCAGGCCGACTATGTGATGTGGTGGATCCGGCAGCTCCGCGACGGCGTCGTGCACGCTGCCGCGCCGACCGAAGCTGCCACCAAGGAATACAACGAAAGCGTGAAAGCGGCCATGCCGCAGACGATCTGGGTCACCGGCTGCAGCAGCTGGTATCTCGGCAAGGACGGCTTGCCCGAGCTGTTCCCGTGGACACCGGAAACCCATCACGAGCTGCTGCGCCAGCCCGTGCTTGCCGACTTCGACGTGCGAACCGCTTAGAGATTCAGGACGTCCCGGTGCGCCGGGCGTAAGCCGTGCGCTTGTCGACCTCGACGTCGCTGGTGAAGACGCGGCCTGTACCCAAGGCGCGTCCCGTCGCCTCCGCCACGCGCCGCGGCATCAAGCGCTGGGCAGACACGGCCACGCCGATCGAACGGGGAACGAACACCCGTGGTTTCGGTTTGGCGATCACCCCGGCGACTGCCCGGGCGACATCGTCCGGCTCGGCATTCTTGAGGCCCTTCGCGTGCCCGACGCCGGCGATCATCTCGGTGTTGACCAGGGTCGGCAGAATGGCGGAGAAGTGGACACCGCTTCCGCGGTTTTCCATTCGAACGGTGTCGGTGTAGCCGAGCACGGCATACTTTGTGGCGCAATAGGTTGCGATGCCCTCGGTCGGCTGCACGCTACCCAGTGATGCAATGTTGATGATGTGACCGTGACCGCGAGGCAACATCCGCTTGGCAGCCAGCTTGGTGCCGAGGATCACGCCGTAAATATTGACCTCGAGCAACCGCTGGGTGACGGCATCGGCCTCGTCGACCGCGCTACCGACCGCAATAATGCCGGCGTTGTTCACCAACACGTCGACGGGCCCCAGCCGGGCTTCAACGGTGTCCAGAAAATCGGTGAAGGAGCGCCGATCCGTCACGTCGAGCCGGCGGGCAACTTTGAGATCCAACCCGCTGCCGGCCTCCTTGACCGCCGATCTGTCGATATCGCCGATCGCGACTGCGGCGCCCAAACCCTGCAGCATCGTCGCAGTAGCCAGCCCGATTCCGCGTGCCCCGCCGGTGATGGCAATGACCTTTTCTGCAACAGACTCGCGTTTCATCGCTTCATGCTCCTCTGGGCCGGACTTCAAGCTTAGGCCCGCGATGCGGTACGAATGTCAGGTGGCCGAGCCGACCATCCTGCTGGTGTCCACCTCCGACACCGACCTGATCACCGCCCGCGCCAGCGGCGCCGACTACCGGTGGGCCAACCCCGCGCGGCTACTGCCCGGCGAACTCGCCGAGCTGATGGACGGCGTCGACATCGTCGTGGTCCGCATCCTGGGCGGCTACCGTGCCTGGCAGGACGGCATCGACACAGTTTTGGCCAGCGGCATTCCCGCCGTCATGGTCAGCGGCGAGCAATCGCCGGATGCGGATCTGACCGAACGGTCCACCGTGCCTGCGGGTGTTGCGCTGCAAGCGCATATCTATCTGGCTCAGGGCGGTGTGCCCAACCTGCGGCAGCTGCACGCCTTCCTGTCGGACACCGTGCTGATGACGGGCTTCGGGTTCACCGAGCCGGCGACCACCCCCGCGTGGGGAGTGCTGGAGCGGGGCGCCGTCGACGCCGAAGGCCCGACCATCGGAGTGCTGTACTACCGCGCGCAGCACCTGGCCGGCAACACCGGTTACGTCGACGCGCTGTGTCAGGCGATCGAAGCCGCCGGCGGACGGCCGCTGCCGCTGTACTGCGCGTCGCTGCGCACCGCCGAACCTGAGATGTTGGAGGTGCTGGGCCAAGCCGACGCGATGGTGGTCACCATGCTGGCCGCCGGGGGAGTCAAGCCCGCGACGGCATCAGCCGGCGGCGATGACGATAGCTGGAACGTCGAACACCTTGCCGCGCTGGATATCCCGATCCTGCAGGGGCTGTGCCTGACCAGTTCCCGTCGACAATGGTCGGACAACGACGACGGGCTCAGCCCGCTCGACGTCGCCAGCCAGGTGGCAGTGCCCGAGTTCGACGGCCGCATCATCACGGTTCCGTTCTCGTTCAAGGAGATTGACGACGAGGGGTTGATCTCCTACGTCGCCGATCCGGAGCGCTGTGCGCGGGTCGCCGGCCTGGCGGTCGCCCATGCGCGGCTGCGACACGTCGCACCCGCCGACAAACGGGTGGCCGTGGTGTTCTCCGCCTATCCGACCAAACACTCAAGGATCGGCAACGCGGTCGGCCTGGACACCCCGGCCAGCGCGGTGGCACTGCTGAGGGCGATGCGTAACCACGGCTATCAGGTGGGCGAGCTGCCCGGTGTGGATGCGCATGACGGCGATGCGCTGATCCACGCCCTGATCGAACGCGGCGGACAGGACCCCGACTGGCTCACCGACGGGCAGCTGGCCGGCAACCCGATCCGGGTGTCGGCGGGCGACTATCGCGCATGGTTCGCTACCCTGCCCGCCGAGTTGGCCGACGCCGTGCAGGAGCACTGGGGACGTCCGCCGGGGGAACTGTTCGTCGACCGGTCGCGCGATCCGGAGGGCGAAATCGTCATCGCCGCAATACAAGCCGGCAACGTGGTGCTGATGGTGCAGCCGCCGCGCGGTTTCGGGGAGAATCCGGTCGCGATCTACCACGACCCGGACCTGCCGCCCAGCCACCACTACCTGGCCGCCTACCAGTGGCTCGGCAACGGCTTCAGTAACAGCTTCGACGCCCATGCCGTCGTGCATCTCGGCAAGCACGGCAACCTCGAGTGGCTGCCGGGCAAAACGCTGGGCATGTCGGCGTCCTGCGGGTCCGACGCCGCCCTCGGCGACCTGCCGCTGATCTACCCGTTCCTGGTCAACGACCCCGGCGAGGGCACCCAGGCCAAGCGACGCGCGCACGCCGTGCTGGTCGACCACCTGATCCCGCCGATGGCGCGCGCCGAAACCTACGGCGACATCGCCCGTTTGGAGCAGCTGCTCGACGAACACGCCAGCGTCGCCGCGCTCGACCCCGGCAAGCTGCCCGCCATCCGGCAGCAGATCTGGACGCTGATCCGGGCGGCCAAGATGGACCACGATCTGGGCCTCGCCGAACGGCCTGAAGACGATTCATTCGACGACATGCTGCTGCACGTCGACGGATGGTTGTGTGAAATCAAGGACGTTCAGATCCGCGACGGCCTGCACATTCTTGGAGAGGTCCCGCGCGGTGAGCAGGAACTGGACCTGGTGCTGGCGATCCTGCGGGCGCGGCAACTGTTCGGCGGCGACAAGTCGGTACCCGGACTGCGTCAGGCACTCGGTCTCGCCGAGGACGGCAGTGACGAGCGGCAATCGGTTGACGCGGCCGAAGAGCAAGCGCGCCAACTGGTCGGGGCGCTGCAGGCCGACGGCTGGGATCCGGCCGCCGCTGCGCGCCTCAGCGACGATCCGGCCGTCGCCTCGGTGTTGCGGTTCGCCGCGGCCGAGGTGGTGCCGCGGCTGGCCGGCACGGCAGGCGAAATAGACCAGGCGCTACGGGCATTGGACGGCCGATTCATCGCCGCTGGGCCGTCCGGCTCGCCACTGCGCGGGTTGGTCAACGTGCTGCCCACCGGACGCAACTTCTATTCCGTCGACCCCAAAGCGGTGCCGTCCCGGCTGGCCTGGGAAACCGGTGTGGCCATGGCGGATTCGTTGCTGGCCCGCTACCGCGACGACTACGGAAGTTGGCCGCGCTCGGTCGGCCTGTCGGTCTGGGGGACCTCGGCGATGCGCACATCCGGTGATGACATCGCCGAAGTCCTTGCGTTGCTGGGGGTTCGGCCAGTGTGGGACGACGCCTCGCGACGCGTCGTCGACCTGGCGCCGATCCCGCTGGCCGAGCTGGGTCGGCCCCGCATCGACGTCACAGTGCGCATCTCCGGGTTCTTCCGCGACGCCTTCCCGCATGTGGTGACGATGCTCGACGACGCGGTGCGGTTGGTCGCCGATTTGGACGAGCCGGCCGACGACAACTACGTGCGCGCCCACGCCCAAGCGGACCTGGCGCAGCACGGCGACCAACGCCGCTCCACCACGAGGATTTTTGGCTCGAAGCCGGGCACCTACGGTGCGGGACTGCTACAGCTGATCGACAGCCGCAACTGGCGTGACGACGCCGATCTGGCGCAGGTGTACACCGCCTGGGGCGGCTTCGCCTACGGGCGTGGCCTGGACGGCCGGGCCGCTACCGACGACATGAACCGGCAGTACCGGCGCATCGCCGTCGCCGCCAAGAACACCGACACGCGAGAGCACGACATCGCCGACTCCGACGACTACTTCCAATACCACGGCGGCATGGTGGCCACCGTGCGGGCGCTGACCGGCCAGGCGCCCGCCGCCTACATCGGCGACAACACTCGGCCCGACGCGGTCCGCACCCGCACGCTTTCGGAGGAAACCACCCGGGTGTTCCGGGCCCGCGTCGTCAACCCGCGCTGGATGACCGCGATGCGACGACACGGCTACAAGGGTGCTTTCGAGATGGCCGCCACCGTCGACTACCTGTTCGGCTACGACGCCACCGCCGGGGTGATGGCCGACTGGATGTACGAGCAGCTCACCGACTCCTACGTGCTGGATCTGGAGAATCGCAAATTCATGGCCGAGTCGAACCCGTGGGCGCTGCACGGGATGGCCGAACGCTTGCTGGAAGCGGTCAGCCGCGGCATGTGGGCCGACCCGCAACCGGCCACCCTCGACGCGCTGCGCCGGGTGCTGCTGGAAACCGAAGGCGACCTCGAAGGCTAGTCGACTCAGACGAAATCTGAGCCGCCGTCCACGTTCACGGTTGCGCCGGTCACGTAGCCGTTGCGCCGCGACGCCAGATACGCGGTGATGGACGCCACCTCTTCGGGAAGCCCGGCACGACCGAGGTCGCATGGCTGATGAAAGTTGTTGTCGATCCAGGTCATAACATCGCGTGGGTCAGTCGCGTCGAGGCCGTCGGCGGCCAGGATCTCTTTGAGGTTTTCGGTGAAGCTTGCTGTCACGATCGTTCCCGGGCAAACGCAGTTGACCAGGATGCCATCCTTGGCAAGGCTTTTCGACAAGTTCTTCGTGACGCTGGACAGCGCCGCCTTCGACGCCGTGTAGGCGACGATGCGCGGGTTCTGCCGCTGAATGGAGTGAGCAGACAGCGTTACGATGCGGGCCCATTCCGCCGCACGCAGCAACGGTAACGCGGCGCGGATCGATCGCACCGCCGACATCGTGCCGAGCGAGAAGGCGGCGTCCCATTGCGCGTCGTCCATCTGCTCGAAGTAGCCGTCGCCCGGTCCGATGGTGTGCACCAGGCAGTTGAGTCGGCCCCAACGCTCTGCGGCCGCGGCGAAGCCGGCGACGATCGACTCGGCATCGGCCATATCCACGCTGATCCCGACGGCGTCCGGAGCACCGGCTTCGCGAAGCGACGTCACCGCTGCATCAAGCGCCGCTTGACCTCTCGCCATCACCGCGACGTTGGCGCCCTCGGCCGCCAGGGTCTGGGCGATGGCCAGACCCATCCCCTTGCTGCCGCCGGTGACCACGGCTGTCGATCCGGCATAACCCAGGTCCATCGGTTTCTCCTCTGATCAGTTCTTCCAGCGGCACGCCCAGGCCGCGCAGCACGAAATACAAAATGCTTGCCCGGATTGCGTCGCGGTCGCATTGTCCAGTCGTCCACTGCCGGTCAATGCCGGCCCACACCACGCCATGGATGAACTCGGCGTCGGTCGCCGGGTCGATGTGCTGGAATACCCCACTGTGTAGGCCGCGCTGCAGCGCTTGGCTGAGCGGCTTGAGCATCTCGGCGTAGGCGGGCTGCACCAGGCTGGGGGAGGCGAACGTCTGCGACTGAGCCTCCAGCGATAGCTGGCGCAAATCGGCGCCGACGTTCTCGTCGAAGGCCAAGTCGAGTCGTCCATCGATCCACGCCGTCACGGCCTCGATCTCCGTTGTGGCAGCGTTCATTCGGCGCTTCAGTCGGCGCCTCTCGGCGCGGGCGGCCTCCAGAAACACCGCGGCGACCAGTTCGTCCTTCGAGCTGAAATGCCGATAGAACGCGCGTGTGCTCAACGCGGCGCGGTCCAGTACCGCGGCGACGCTGAGTCCGCGAACTCCCTTCTCCCGCAGCGCTGTTGACGCAGCAGGAGGCCAGTGGATCGCCGC
>CAWKME010000055.1:0-54931 GCA_963850645.1 uncultured Actinomycetota bacterium
CACCGCGACCACCAGCCCGACCTTCAACGCGGCGCCATTGACCAGATAGTGCACCAAGTCGGTACGCCACCCCCGGCGCAGCACTCTCCGGGGATGCAGCGCGAACAGTCGCTCGAGGGGAATGAAGATCACGGCCAGAATTGCCAGTCCGAACACGATATTGCTGCGCACGCTCAGCGCGGCCAACACCACCAATGCCGTCAGCACCGCCAACACTGCTCCGCCGGCCCCGATCTGGGTCGCCGGTCCGGTCGCCGCGACATGTTCGGTTTGCGCCGACGGCTGCACACCGGCGGGATCAATCTTGGCCAGCCGGGCCCAACCCGCCAGCACCGAGCACCCCACGACGATCCCGAGTGCACCGACTGCCAGGTTCTGCGTGGCCACCGCGATAGCGACGATCACCACACCGGACTGCACAGCCAGCCCGGCCACGTTCAGTGATCTGCGCCCGGTAAGCAGTCGGTAAGCCTGCCATCCGACCGGCACCATCGCCGTAAGCAGGAGCAGCGCCGCTGACCCCATGCCGCGACCGGGATTCGACCGCGCCAGACCCACGGTCACCACCACGGCGGACGCGAGCCCGAGCATCTCGACTGCGTGCAACGCCACCAGCGCTGCCACCACACGGCGACTGGAGTGCATGACGTCCAGCATGCTCACTCCATCAGTGTCGCGGCAAGTGTGCCGCCCAGCTCGTAAGCCCGCTCTCGGACTCCGGCGTCGATTGCGCCGGTGACCTCCAATGCATCGGCGGCTTTGACCAGTGACATTCCGGTGGCCACCTTTTCCACCGCCGCCGTCGCACCGACTGTGTCGTTGTTGCCGTGCACCCAGAGGCCGTAGGGGCGGCCCGCCACGTGATCCAAGCTCGGGTAGTACACAGTGTCGAAGAAATGCTTGAGCGCCCCGGACATGTAACCGAGGTTGGCCGTGGTGCCGAACAGGTAGCCGTCCGCGTCAAGCACGTCGGGGACGGTCCCCGCGAGAGCGGGCCGCACCACCACGTCCACGCCGTCGATCTCGGGATCGTTGGCTCCTGCGAGCACGGCTTCGAGCAGCTCACGGGTTGCTGGCGACGGGGTGTGGTGAATTACCAAGAGTGTCTTGCTCATTGGCGACCCGGTAGTGCTCGGTGTAACTCCACGGCTTTCCGCATAGCTTCCCGTGCGCGGCTGCGATCGCCGGCGTAGTCGTAGGCGCGCGCCAGCCGATACCAGCGCCGCCAGTCCTGCGGATCGTCGTCCAATTCCGCACGGACCGTTTCGAACAGGGCGTCGGCCGCGTCGCGCTCGATGCGACCGGACGGGCGTCGCGGTAGCGCGCTGACGTCGAGCTCCATCCCGTCTTCGACAACGAGTCGCGCCAGCTGCTGGTGGGCGAAGCCGGCGCGCAACGTGGCAATCATCGCCCAGAGGCCGATGGCGGGCAGGATCAACAGCGCGACGCCCAACATGACGGCGACGGCACGCCCGGAGCCGATCATCAGCACGGCGGACCGGCTGAGCAACACGATGTACACCAGCATCGCCGCGCACATGAACGCGATCGTCAGCTTCAAGCGCAGGTTGCGCCTAGACGTCTCAGTCCCGGTCATTGCAGGTTGAGCAGCGATTCAATTCCTACCGTCAGGCCCGGACGCTCGGCGACCCGACGTACCGCCAACAGCACGCCGGGCACGAACGACGTGCGGTCCATGCTGTCGTGGCGGATGGTCAGCGTCTCCCCCGCGGTACCGAACAACACTTCCTGGTGGGCCACCAGCCCGGCCAACCGAACCGAGTGCACCGGTACACCGTCGACGTCGGCGCCGCGGGCGCCCGGCAAGCTCGTCGTCGTGGCATCGGGGTTGGGCGGCAGGTCTTTTCGTGCTTCTGCGATCAGCGCGGCAGTGCGGGCGGCCGTTCCCGACGGGGCATCGGCCTTGTGTGGGTGATGCAGTTCGATGACCTCGACCGAGTCGTAGAAGGGTGCGGCCTGCTGAGCGAAATGCATGGACAACACCGCCCCGATTGCGAAGTTCGGCGCGATGAGGACCGAGACGTCCGGTTTGGCGGTCAGCCACGCCCGCACCTGTTGCAGCCGCTCGTCGGTGAAGCCGGTGGTACCGACGACAGCGTGAATCCCGTTGTCGATCAAGAACTTCAGGTTGTCCATCACGACATCGGGATGGGTGAAGTCGATGACGACCTCGGTCTTGTTGTCGGTCAGCAGGCTCAGCGCATCACCGGCGTCGACCTCGGCCGAGAGGGTCAGATCCTCGGCGGCCTGCACCGCCTGGACCATGGTCGCGCCGACTTTGCCCTTCGATCCCAGAACTGCTACCCGCATGCCTTCACCCTAGAGCGTGTCGAATTTTGTCCACAGTCGCGCCTTTATCCACAACGCCGGTTTCGTCGGTGCGTATTGCCTCATGTCAAGATGCGCGCGAAGGCCGATTCGTTGCCTCATATGAACGTGCGCGCTTAGGGACGGGGGCTTTGTTCGCGGGTCCGGTTTTGCTGGTGACCATTTTGAGTAGCTGGGCGGTCAGGGCTTGGATCTGGCGCTGAGTGGCGGCGGGGTTGATGCGGGCGTGGGCTGTGGCCAGGCCTACTATGCGGCCCTCGGTCATGGTTGGGTGATTGATCGCGCGGTGAAACGGGGTGGTCGCGGTGTCGTATTTCTTGGACACCTTGGCGCCCTCGCGGACCTTGGACAGCAGCTTTTGCTGGGGGTAGAAGTAGTTGGTGAGTTTGGACTGCAGCTGCCAAATTTCGTTGAGTAGCAACAATTCTGCTGCGGTGTCATACCGGTGGTAGCCGACCATGGTGGGGACCACCGCCCAGTTTTTCTGTTCGACGTGGCAGCCGTCGTTCTTGTTGGCCGGCCGCGCGCGGGTGAAGGTGATCTGGTGCTTTTCGCACCATTGCCGCAAGTGGACGTTGATGAATTCCGATCCGTTGTCAGAGTCCACCCCCAGGATCGGGAACGGCATCTTGTAGGCGATGTCATTCAGCGCGGCCAAGACGCATTTGGCGGCCTTGCTGGGCACCGAGCGGTTCTCGGTCCAGCCGGTGGCGATGTCGGTGACTGTCAGCGTGAACGCGAACTGGCCGGCGGTGTTGCCGCCGTCGTGGGAGACCAGATCGATCTCGACGAACCCGGGTTGGGCGTCGTCCCAGTCGGCCCAGGTGCGCACCGGGATCTGGCGTTTGAGCAGCGATCCCGGCTTGGTGGCGGCACGCCCCTTGAGCTGCTGTGTGCGCCGGTGGGGAGCCAGCCGACGATCGATGGTGGCCGCCGACATCGACACCAACAGCGCCGCGGTCTCCTCATCAATAACCAACTCCCCAAAATGGCGCAACACCGCCACCACTTCGTCCAACATCGGCGCCAGCCGCTTGCCGGCCGGCATTCCCAGCACCGTCCAGCACACCATCAGCGCGGCAATGACATCGGGCCCGTACTTCGGTGGCCGCGGACTTCTCGGTGATACCAATTTGGGCTGCAACGCCGTGGTGAGCGCCTTGCGGGCATGGCTACGGTGCCAGCCCGCGGTGGCGCACAACTCATCGAGAATGATGCCCTTTGTCCGCTTGTCCGCCAGCGAGTAGCGGATCGCGATCGTCTCGGTCACTGCCCTGCGCTCGGCCAATGTCAACCCCATCATGTGGGCCTACTGGGGTCATAGCTGACCGATCAGCTAGGCGCGCCGCACGCGCGCATTTTCGATGAGGCAACGAAGCACCATTTCGCGCGCATTCTCGACGAGTCAACGCGGGCTTGCCAGGTCGGACTCATCGCCGATAATCGAAAGTATGTTCGATGTGCAGCTGCCGGAGTTGCAGGCGATCCGGGAACTCGGCGACGCCGCGCTGGTCAATGCCATGCGCGACGCTGCCCGGCTGGAGTCGGCGCTCACCGCCCGCAAGTTCGCCGCCGTGGCCGCGTTGTATCAGCGGCGGCTGGCTGAGCAGGACGCGGAGGACCGGGATCAGTGGTGTATCGACGGGTGGGAGCAGGTGGCTGCCGAGGTGGCGGCGGCCCTGGGAATCAGTCGCGGCCGCGCGGCCGGCCAGTTGAGGTACGGGCTGGCGCTGACGGAGCGCTTGCCGAAGCTGGGTGCCTTGTTCGCCGCCGGCGAAGTGGACTTTCGGGTCATCTCCGCGGCGGTGTTTCGCACCGAGTTGATGATCGACGAGGCTGCGCTGACTCGATTGGATGGCTGGCTGGCCCGGAACGCTTCACGTTGGAGCCAACGGTCCTACAGGAAGATCGTCGAGGTCATCGACTACTGGATTCAGAAGTTGGAACCCACCGCGGTGCGGGTTGCGCGGGAGTCCGAGGAGAATCGCCATATCGGCATCTCGCCGCTGGATTCCGGGATGGCCGAGATCTGGGGTGACGTTCGGGCACCTGATGCGGTGGCTTTCGACCGACGGCTCGACGAGCTGGCGGCCACGGTTTGTCCGGCCGATCCCCGCACCAAAGCACAGCGCCGCGCCGACGCGTTGTCTGCCCTGGCGGCGCGGGCCAGTGCGATGGCGTGCACCTGCGGGTCACCGGATTGTCCGGCAGCACGGCCGGGTGCCACGGTCGGAGATGTCGTCATCCACGTCCTGGCCGACGCCGCCACCGTCAGTGGCGAGTCGACGGCTCCGGGCTACGTGCCGGGCTTCGGTGGCTTGTCGGCGGAGGCGGTGCGACAGCTGACCGGTTCGGCGAAACTGCGGCCGGTGGTCCACCCGCAGAACTCCAAGCCCGAGCCGCGGTATCGGCCCTCGGCGGCGCTGGCTGATTTCATTCGCTGCCGCGATTTGACTTGCCGGTTCCCTGGTTGCGATCGCCCGGCCGAGCATGCCGACATCGACCACACCGTGCCCTGGCCGCTGGGCCCGACACATCCGTCAAACCTCAAGCTGCTCTGCAGGATTCATCATCTGTTGAAAACCTTCTGTTGCGGGCCCAGCGGTTGGCAAGATCGTCAAGAACCCGACGGCACGGTAACTCGTTTGAGATACCCCCCGAGGCTCGGCGAAAGCCCCGGGTCTCGGGCTCACTTCCTGAAGCTCATCGCACCAGGTAGTCGCCGAACTTTTCGAATAAAGGCTTGTGACGCCGTAGCTTGTGGGCAGGCGTCTCTACACGGTTCGAGCGAAGGGCGTGATGTAATTTCCAGGAAACTAATCCCCAAGTTTGAGATGGCGCGGCGCACTACGACCTGTCTGACGAGTTCTTCCGGCTGTTTCCAAGACCCGACGCAGATTACAGCTGTGCGTACTTCGAGCGGGAAGACATGACCCTCGAAGAGGCACAGCTCGCGAAGATTGACCTGTCGCTCGGCAAGCTGGGTCTGGAGCCTGGGATGACGCTGCTCGATATCGGCTGTGGCTGGGGTGCCTGTATTAACCGAGCCCTGGACAAGTACGACGTCAATGTCATCGGTCTGACGCTGAGTCAAGAACCAGCTCGCCCACGTTCAAGACCTTCTCGACAAGAACCCGAGCAAGCGCTCGAAGTCGGTCCAGTTGCGTGGCTGGGAAGAATGGGACGGCAAGGTTGACCGGATCGTGTCGATCGGCGCGTTCGAGCACTTCGACTTCAACCGCTATGACGACTTCTTCGACATCACCTATAAGTCGATGCCGGCTGACGGAGTGATGCTGCTGCACACGATCACCGTCTTGACCGCCAAAGAGATGATCGCAAAGGGTTTGCCACTGACCTTCGAGCTGGCACGCTTCACCAAGTTCATGCTCGATGAGATTTTCCCCGGCTGTCGGCTCCCAACACTCAATATGGTGCCAGACTATGCCGCTAAGGCCGGCTACACCTGCACCCGCGTCCAGCAGCTGCAATCATCCTATGTGAAGACCTTGGATATGTGGACGGCGGCGCTGAGGGAACATAAGGATGAGGCCATCGCGCTACAGGGTGAAGCGGCCTACAACCGCTATGACAGATACCTGAGTGGAAGTGCGGAGCGGTTCCACGACGGCTACCTCGATATCGCCCAGTACACGCTGGAGAAGTAACCGGCGGGTGAAGTTGCCGGATACGCTCAAGGCGGGTTTGGTTCTTCGTCGCACTCGCTTTAGCGGTACTGGCCCGTGGTGGCAGTGTCGACGGGGCCTCGGTGCGAATGGGCTAACGCGCTACCCGACGCCGTTACCGTTCTCCGCCAACCGACTAAGGGCCTCGGCAATGACACGGTCGCGGCCCTCGGCGGCGTTGGCTGATTTCATTCGCTGCCGCGATTTGACTTGCCGGTTCCCTGGTTGCGATCGCCCGGCCGAGCATGCCGACATCGACCACACCGTGCCTGGCCGCTGGGCCCGACACATCCGTCAAACCTCAAGCTGCTCTGCAGGATTCATCATCTACTGAAGACCTTCTACTGCGGGCCCAACGGTTGGCGAGATCGTCAAGAACCCGACGGCACGGTGATTTGGACATCGCCGACCGGCCACACTTACACCACGAAACCCGCTGGGAGCCTGTTCTTTCCTGTGTTAGCCATTCCAACCGGCAAACTCGTGTTGCCTACGTGGACGCCGGCGGACACCGCCGATCGTGGACTGATGATGCCGGTCCGCCGGCGAACGAGGTCCGCCGATCGCGCCGCCCGCAATAACTGGGAGCGCGGAGTCAGGGAGGCTCGCATCGCAGCCGAAGCGGCCCGAGAGGCCGCGCGGATTGCGGCCTGCAATGATCCCCCGCCCTTCTAGGCTTCAGCCGGCCTTGGGCGTCGGCGAATTCGCAGAACGCGTCGTAAGCACGAGCGCCGTAAATGGTGGCCGGCCCGCCGTGCATGAGGAAAGTGACGCCGATGGCTTCCGCCGCTTCCTCCTTCGTGGCGCCCGCCCGGACCGCCGCTTGGGCGTGTGAGGCTATGCAGCCGTCGCACCCCGCCACGACACCGATCGTTAGCGCGATGAGCTCCTTGGTCTTCCGGTCCAGGGCGCCCGGGGTCAGTGCGGCGGCGCTCAGCTCCGCGAACCCCTTGTAGACGTCGGGGATCATCTTGCGCAGCGCGCGGTGTTTGGGGTGGAGGTCGGCCAGTACATCGTGGTGATGGGTGTGTTCGCTCATGCCTGATATAATACCAATACCCCTATGGGTATTCCATAGTGGCTGGACGCATACCCCAGGGGGTAACATGGCGTACAACAGGAGTATGGAGGAACAATGACTGGTGACGAGGACAGCATCGCTGCGGTGCTCAACCGACTGCGACGCGCTCAGGGACAACTCGCCGGAGTGATCTCGATGATCGAGCAGGGCCGTGACTGCAAGGACGTAGTGACCCAACTCGCGGCGGTGTCCCGCGCACTTGACCGAGCCGGGTTCAAGATCGTCGCATCGGGTCTTCGGGAGTGCATCGCCGGTAGCAGCGCAAGCGGTGCGGCCGCCACTGACCGAAGCCGAGCTGGAGAAGTTGTTCCTGGCTCTGGCGTGAGCCATCGACATCAAAGAGAAGGAAAAGACAATGACATTCGGACTGACGCCAAGTTGCACAGCTCGTTCGAGCGAAGCGGTCGAGCAGACTACTCGGGCTCTGGCTGATCAGGGTTTCGGCGTGCTGACCACGATCGACGTAAAAGCCACGCTTAAACAAAAGCTGGGCGAGGACATGGAGAACTATCTGATTCTCGGCGCGTGCAACCCGACCCTTGCGCATCGCGCGCTGAACGTGGATCGCCAGATCGGCCAGTTGTTGCCATGCAACGTCGTGGTGCGAACCGATCCCGACGCGCCAGACGACACGGTCCTGGTGGAGGCAATGGATCCGCAGATCATGGTGCGGGTGGTCGACCAGCCAGGACTGCGGGACGTCGCCGATCAGGCCACCGCCAAGCTGAAAGCCGCCATCAGACGCACTCAGCCAACCCGTTGAGGCGAAGTAGCCTGCGACCCTGAACCGTTACCAGACAGTCGCGTGCAGCTTGGCAGTTGCCGCATCCGTGTCCTCGCCCAGCAGTAGCGAACGCACCAGCCGACGCGGTCCGAAGGGCCGAAGCATGTAGCTGGCCGGGCGCGGCCGCACTCGTTGCGGCCACCAGAACCAGCGTCCGAGCAGCGCGGCGATCGACGGCGTCATCAACGAGCGCACGATCAGGGTGTCGAACAGCAGGCCGAGGCCGATCGTGCTGCCGGCCTGGCCGATGGAGCGCAAGTCACTGGCGACCATGGACATCATGGTGAAGGCGAACACCAGGCCCGCCGCCGTGACGACCCCACCGGTCTCGCCCATCGAGCGGATGATGCCGGTCTTCAGTCCCGGCGCGTATTTCCTCCTGGAACCGCGAGACCAGCAGCAGGTTGTAGTCAGATCCGACGGCAAGCAGAATGATCAACCCGAACACCGGCGCGATCCAGTTCAAGTCCAGGCCGAAAATGTGTTGCCACACCAGCACTGACAGCCCGAAGGCAGCGCCCAGCGACAGCAACACCGTGCCGACGATCACCAGCGAGGCCACCAGAGCCCGGGTGATGATCACCATGACGGCGAAAATCAGTGTCAGCGCGGCGATTCCGACGATCAGCAAGTCGTAATGGGAGCCCGACTGGATATCGCGGTAGATCGCCGCCGTCCCGGCGAGGTAGAACCTGGCGTCGGTGAGGGCCGTTCCCTTGACCGCTTGATGCGCGGCGTTCAGCTCCGGCTTGACCGCGGAAATGCCCGCCGGAGTTGCCGGGTCGGCGTCGTGGGTGATGATGAAGCGCGCGGCCTTGCCGTCCGGCGACAGGAAGAGTTTCAGACCGCGCTGAAAGTCGGGATTTTGGAACGCTTCCGGCGGCAGGTAGAAGTAGTCGCCGCTTCTGGAGGCGTCGAAGGCCTGACCCATCGCGCTCGCCGTATCGGTCATCTGGGCCATTTGCGTGACCAGACCCGAGAAGCTGCTGTGCATGGTGAGCAGCGTCCCCTGCATGGATTTCGCGACGGCGATGATCGGCGGGAACTGGGCGAGCATCTGCGGCAATATCGCGTCGACGTTGTTCATGTCCTTGATCAGCGTGCTCATGTTCTCGCTGAACTTGTCGACACCGTCGATCGCCTCGAACACCGACCTGGCCGCCCAGCAGACGGGGATGTCGAAACAGTGCTGCTCCCAGTACAAATAGCTGCGGAACGGTCGCGCGAAATCGTCGAAGTCCGCCAGATGGTCTCTCATCTCGTCCAGCGTGGACTGCATATCGTTCATATCGCCGACCATGTGATGAGTCGTGCTGCCCATCTGCCCCACCAAGTCCTGCATCCGCTGCATCGAGCCGATCATGGCGCCGAGATCGTCGCTCATCTTGAGCATGTCGGCCGTCCGGTCCCTCATGAACTGCAGGTTCTCCTGGATCGGAATCGATTGGGCACTGATCTGGAAGGGTATCGACGTGTGCTCGATCGGCCCGCCCAATGGCCGGGTGATGCTTTGCACCATGGCGATTCCCGGCGAACGAAAGACGTCTTTGGCAAGCCTGTCGAGGATGATCATGTCGCCGCTGTTGCGCATGTCGTGATCGCTCTCGATCATGAGGATATCGGGATTCATTGTGGCGGCGCTGAAATGGCGCTCCGCGGCGTTATATCCGACATTCGATGGCAGGTTGCGGGGTATGTAGAAGCGGTCGTTGTAGCTGACCTTCATCGCTCGGCATGATGAGGATGCCGACGATGGCGATGACCAGCGAGGCCGCGAACACCGGACCGGGCCAGCGCACGGTAGCGGTGCCGACGCGCCGCCACCCCCGCGTCTTGATCATCCGTCTGGGGTCGAGCAAGCCAAACCGGGTGGCCACGGCGACAACGGCCGGCGCCGCGGTCAGTGCTCCCGCGACGACGACGAGCAGCCCCAAAGCAGATGGAATGCCCAACGCCTTGAAATACGACAGGCGCGCCAAGTGCAGGCAGAATGTGGCTCCGGCGATCGTCAGCCCCGAGCCCAAGATGATGTGAAAGGTACCGCGGAACATCGTGTAGTAGGCGGTTTCTCGATCCTGGCCGGCCTGTCGGCCTCCTGGTAGCGACCGATGAGAAAGATCGCGTAATCCGTTCCCGCCGCGATCGCCAGCGAGGACAGCATGGCGACGACGAACGTCGAGAAGCCCAGCAACTCGTAGTTCCCGAGAAGCGCGACAAGCCCTCTGGCCGTGCCCATCTCGAAACCAACCATGGCGAGAACCAGAAGCACCGTGCTGATGGATCGATAGGCGATGAACAGCATGATCATGATGACCACACCCGTCACGCCCATCATCTTGAACATGCTTTTATCGGCGGCCTCGTTCATGTCCGTGGTCAGCGCGGCTGGACCGGTGGTGTAGACCTTGAGCCCCTTGGGCGGCACTGATTTGTCGACGATCTCCCGTACCGCTTTGACGGACTCGTTTCCCGAGGTGCTGCCCTGGTTGCCGGCCAGATTCAGTTGGACATACGCGGCTTTGCCGTCGCGGCTCTGGACGCCGGCTGCGGTGAGCGGATCGCCCCACACGTTCTGGACATGCTGCACATGCTTGGGGTCGGCCTGCAGCTCTTTGCACCAAGCCGTCGTAGTAGCGATGCGCTTCTTCGCCGAGTTGTTTGTCGCTTTCCAGGACGACCATCGCGATGCTGTCGGAGTCCGACTCGTGGAACTGTGCGCCAATGCGTTTCGCGGCGATCATCGCCGGCGCATCTTGCGGCGACATTGTCACCGCGTGATTTCGTGCGACCGACTCGATCGGCGGCACAAGCACGTTCAAGGCCACGGTCAGCAGCAGCCAGGCAATGAGTATCGGCACGGCGAACCTGCGGACGAACCGCATGAATTTCGGGTGGGCTTGGCCATCCGCGTTGTCGGTGTTCATGCGGCCTTGACCAGACAGGACGTTTGGGCTTGGTGCCCGGCCGAGGATTGCTCGTCTTTGACCACACCGTTGACCGTGATGCGGCACCCGATGTTGTCGCTGTTGCCCTGTGCCACCACGTTCGCGATCACGGCCGGCACCGTCGTCGTGATCGTGAAGGTCCAGGGCAGGCCGGTGAAGTTCGCCTGTTCCGGCTGGGCGTTCTTGTCCAGGTAGCTCACGCTTCCCGTCGTGTCGCCGGGCCCGTAAACCTCGTATGTCACCTGCTTGACATGGGAGGGCTCGAGTGGTTCGGCACTGCTGCCGGTCGCAGTAAAGATCGCATCAGAGCCGAAAACGCCGCGCAGCCGATCGACGGCGACACCGCCGAGGGCAACCGCCACCACGACGACAAGCGGTACCCAAGCCCGTTTGAGAAGAGTCAACATCGAAGTTTCCTCAATTGCTGGCCTCATCCTTGTCGCTAGTAGCTTCCTGCATGCACCGCAACGCTGCACAGGGTCATTTGACCCTGTGTCAGATGACCTTCGGTGTCAGCGAGCCGAGCACTTGGCAGTCGAATATACCCTACGGGGTATAGTATAGGTACGCAGGTCGGCCTTCGGGTGCCAACGAAGTTGAGCAGCCCTAGATGCCGAGATCCTTGGCGATGATCGTCTTCATGATCTCGGTGGTTCCGCCGTAGATCGTCTGGATACGGGCGTCGACGAACGCCCGTGAGACCGGATATTCCCGCATATAGCCGTAGCCGCCGTGCAGCTGCAGGCAGCGATCGGCGGTGCGCACTTGCAGTTCGGTGGTCCACCATTTCAGCCGGGCTGCCCGGGCCGCGGTGAGCTGACCGGTCAAGTGCTCGGCGATGCAGTCGTCGAGATAGGTTCGCGCGACGTCGAGTTCGGTGGTCAGTTCGGCGAGCACGAACTGGGTGTTCTGCAGGCCGGCGATGGGGGAGCCGAAGGCGTTGCGCTGCTTGACGTAGTCCAGGGTTTCGGCCAGTACCCCTTCGGCGGCAGCCACTGCGCCCACCGCCAGCGACAATCGCTCTTGTGGAAGGTTGTTCATCAGCTGATAGAAGCCCCTGCCTTCCTGCTCGAGCAGATTTTCGACGGGGACCCGCATATCGGTGAAGCTGAGCTCGCTGGTGTCCTGCGCGTGCAGGCCGATCTTCTCCAGGTTTCGGCCGCGGGAAAAACCCGGCGTGTTCGGGTCGACGACCAGCAGCGACAGCCCCTTGTGGCGGTCGGGTGCGGTGCGTACCGCGATCACGAACAGGTCCCCGGTCTGCCCATTGGAGATGAAGGTTTTCGCGCCGTTGACGACGTAGTGGTCGCCGTCACGCACCGCGGTGGTTCGGATGCCGGCCAGGTCGCTGCCGGCGCCCGGCTCGGTCATCGCGATAGCGATGACCGTCTCGCCGGTCACCACGCCGGGTAGCCAGCGCTTCTTTTGTTCGGCTGTCGTCAGATCGGTGAGGTAGGGCAGCACGATATCGTTTTGCAGCGAGATCGACACGGCCTCAGCCGCCGCGCCGGCCCGCTGCAGTTCTTCGACGACGATTGCGTTGTAGCGAAAGTCGTCGACCCCGGGGCCGCCGAACTCCTCGGCTACCGAAAATGCCAGCAGCCCAAGTTTTCCCGCCTCGGTGAACAGCGAGCGGTCCAGGCAACCGGCTTTCTCCCAGCGTTCGTGGGCCGGGACGACGGTCTGCTGCACGAAATCATGCACCATCTCCCGGAACTGGTGATGTTCGGATGTGTATTCCAGCCGTGCGCTCATTGGATACTCCTGTCAGCGGAAGGCGTCCATGCCGGTGATCGCCTGGCCGAGGATCAGCTGATGCATTTCCGGGGTGCCCTCGTAAGTCAGCACCGATTCCAGATTGACCATGTGCCGGATCACCGGATACTCCAGCGATATACCGTTGCCGCCCAGAATGGTTCGCGCGGTCCGGCAAATCTCGATCGCTTCACGGGTGTTGTTGAGCTTGCCGAAGCTGACTTGCTCGGGCCGCAGCCCGACACTGTCCTTGAGCCGACCGAGGTGCAGGGCCAGCAGCTGGCCCTTGTGCAGCTCGACGGCCATATCAACGAGTTTCGCCTGGGTCAGCTGGAATCCGGCGATCGGCCGGCCGAATTGGCTGCGGTGTGTTGCGTAGTCGAGCGCAGACTGCCACGCTGACCGGGCCGCGCCCATCGATCCCCAGACGATGCCGTACCGCGCCTCGGACAGGCAGGCCAGCGGGCCCTTGAGGCCAACCGCGTTGGGCAGCATCGCATCTTCGGGCAGCCGCACGTCGTCGAGCACCAACTCGCTGGTGATCGACGCCCGCAACGAGAGCTTGTGGTGGATGGTGTTGGCGGAGAAGCCCGGCGTATCGGTCGGCACGATGAATCCGCGGATCCCGTCGTCGGTGCCCGCCCACACGATCGCGACGTCGGCCACCGAACCGTTGGTGATCCACATCTTGCGGCCGTTGAGGATCCAGTCCGACCCGTCGCGGCGCGCGCGGGTTTTCATCGCGGCGGGGTCTGACCCGATGTCGGGCTCGGTGAGCCCGAAGCACCCGAGCAGCTCGCCCGCCGCCATCCCGGGCAGCCACTGCTGCTTCTGCTCGTCGGAGCCGTTGTTCCAGATGGCGAACATGGCCAGCGAACCCTGCACCGACACCAGCGACCGGATGCCGGAGTCGGCGGCCTCCAGTTCCAGGCAAGCCAATCCGTAGTGCACGGCCGAAGCGCCGCCGCATCCGTAGCCGTGTAGATGCATGCCCAGCAAGCCGAGCGCACCGAACTGCTTGGCCAGATCGCGCGCCCCCGGCAGGTCGCCCGACTCAAACCAGTCAGCGACGTGGGGTGTGATGTGCTCGGCGCAGAACTGTCGGACCGTGTCGCGCACCGCGATCTCGTCGTCAGCCAGCGACGCATCCAGGCCGAGCGGGTCCTGCGGGTTGAAGCTGGTCATCCGGCCATCGTAAGACCGCTGCGAAACAGCAAACCGGTCCCGCCGATGTTGTTGACGTTCATGTCTCTGCGCAAGCGTCCGTCCTGTGCTGGACTATCCAGCAAATGGGGTGTCGGTGGGATGAGGCTGGTGGAGCGCTTGGAGGAGCAAATCAGCGCGGAGCAGGTCGAGGATTTGGCTGCTGCGGCTGAGCAGTCGCAGGTCAACGAGGCCGAACAGCGGTACCGGTGGCTACTCGACCACAGTCCGCTCGCGATCGGCGTGCATGTGGACGGCCGCTACGTCTATGTCAACGAAACCCTGGTGCGCAAGATGGCGGCCGAATCGGCTGACCAGTTCCTCGGACGTCAAGTCACCGATTGGGTACACCCGGACTCGCTTGCCGCGGTGCACGCTCACCTTGCTGCTCACCGAGACGACGGGGACGCGACGCCACCACCCCTGGAACTGTTGGTCTTACCCTTTGACGGGACCACCCGGGAGATTGAAGCGCTGGCAGTCCGGACGCAGTGGGAAGGCAAACCCGCTCGCCAGGTGGTTTTCCGGGACCTGACCGAGCAGAAGGCCAGCGAGGCGAACCTGCGCTTCCAGGCCGCATTGGTCGCCCATGCCAGTGATGCCATCGTCGCCACCACCCTGACCGGCGCAGTGACCAGCTGGAATCCGGCTGCCGAGGCCATCTACGGCCGGTCGGCCGCCGCCACATTAGGGCTGCCGATCGGCGAGGCGGTGGGTGCTGTCTTGGATCCGGCAGCGATCATCGCCGCCGGGGGAGTGGTGCACGCTACCCATCACGGCGCCGACGGCTCCGCTCTGGCCGTGCGGGTGTCAGCGTCCCTCATGGACGACGGATACGTGGTGTTATGCGCCGACCACACCGCGTTGCGGCGCGCTGAGCAGCACTTCCAGACCGTCGTCGCGTCTCTGGAGGAAGGGGTGGTCGTCATCGCGCCCGACGGCGCCGTCGAGTCAGCGAACCCGGCGGCGTTACGGATACTGGGTTCGCCGACGACGGGAGTCGACGTCGTCGAGTTGCCCACGGTCTCTGTCTACGACGCCGACGGCCGGCTGCTCAATTCCGGCAAGCGAATCGTCCTCAAAACCCTGACAAGTCGCCCGAGGCGGGGCTGCATCTACGGCTTCGACCGACTGGGCGACGGAAGGCGAATCTGGGTGTCCGCGAACTGGTCGCTGCTCGATCCGGCCGATCCCTGTTCGTCGCTGCTGGTGTCGTTCATCGACATCACCGAACAGCACAACGCCCATCAGCGACTCACCTACCAGGCCACCCACGATCTGGTGACCGGTTTGCCCAACCGTGCGCACATCGTCGCGCTGATCACCGAGGCAATCTCTTCTGATGAGAACCGTTTAGGCGCTGTGCTTTTCATCGACATGGACAAATTCAAGAGCGTCAATGACGCGCTCGGACACCACGCCGGCGACACCGTCCTGCAAGTCGCCGCCCAACGTCTCCGCCGAGGATTGCGCCTCGACGACGTGGTCGGACGCGTTGGCGGCGACGAGTTCGTAGCGCTGCTGGCCGCACCCATAGAACGCACTGAGGTCGACGATCTCGTCAACCAGCTGCACGTGGCGCTTGAAGAACCGATCGTCATCGCTGGCGAAAATGACGGGGCCAGCACAGTTTGCGCTCGTATCAGCGCCAGTATCGGTGTCGTCACAGTGCCAGCCGACGAGGGGCGCGGCGCGGTCGAAATCCTGCGCGACGCCGATCTCGCGATGTACCAGGCGAAAACGACGGGCCAGGCGACGAGCTATTTCGCGCAGGTGTTCACGCTGTGAGTTCGCGCTCGCAACGAGGCCTGCGATGGCTGGGCGTCGATGTCGCGTGCGTGCTGGTTTTCTGTGCCGTCGGGCGGCGCAGCCACGACGAAGGGCTCAACGTGGCAGGCATCGCGACGACGGCATGGCCGTTTCTGAGCGGGACCGGCGTGGGGTGGCTGGCCGCTCGGGCCTGGCAGCGCCCGACGGCCGTGGTCCCCACCGGGGTCGTGGTCTGGGTGTGCACGGTGGTGGTCGGAATGCTGCTGCGCAAGGCCACCTCCGCTGGCGTGGCCGCCAGTTTCGTGGTGGTGGCGTCGACGGTCACTGGACTACTGCTGCTCGGCTGGCGGGCGGCGCTGCGTTTGAGCGCGCGTAAGCCTAATTAGGCCGACCCGCTGACCAGGCCTTTCGGCGGACCGGAGGACGGTGATTCGGGCTGGCCGGCGTGGCGCGGCGTAGGGTCGGCCTGACTATGGCGCGAACAGACCACGACACCTGGGATCCGGCCACCAGCGTCGGAACCACCGCGACACTGGTCGCGACCGCCAGGGCGCTGGCAAACCGGGCCGGGCTGATCAACGACCCGTTCGCCGAGCCGTTGGTGCGCGCCGTGGGAGTGGACTTCTTCACCCAGGTCGCCAGCGGCGAGCGTGCCCTCAGCGAGCTCGGTGACGACAACGGATTCGCTTTGCTGACTGACCTTTTCGCGGTCCGCACCCGATTCTTCGACAACTTCCTCACCGATGCGGGCCGAGCCGGCATTCGGCAGGCGGTGATCTTGGCGTCGGGGCTGGACGCCCGGCCCTATCGGCTGTGGTGGCCGGCGGGCACCACCGTCTACGAGATCGACCAGCCGGAGGTGATCGAGTTCAAAACCCAGACGCTGCGGGGCCTGCAGGCCACTCCGACCGCCGACCGGCGCGCAATGGGAATCGACCTTCGCCGGGAATGGCCGGAGGCGCTGCGGCGGCTCGGCTTCGACGCCACCAAGCCCACCGTGTGGATTGCCGAGGGGCTGTTCATCGGGTTTCTGGCGCCCAGTCACGCAGGACCAATTGCTGGGCAACGTCACAGCGTTGAGCGCCCCGGGCAGCAGGATGGCGGCCGATTACCTGCCGAACCGGACCCGGCCGTTCGTCAGCCAGGAGCACGTTCTGGCGCAGCGCTGGCGGCCATACGGTTTCGACGGCGATATGTCCGAGCTCACTTATCCGGACGAGCAGCACGACGCCGCGGAGTCCCTGGCGGCGCTGGGCTGGAGAACCGTGGTGACTGACCTGGCAGATCTGTTCACCGCTACCGGGCTACCGGGGCTGCGTCGTCAGGATCTGGGCGGAGCGCCGGTGGCCGGCCGCTACGTCAGCGGGACATTGACGTAATCGGCCGGAATGCGGCCGATAACCAGACGTTGGACATTGACGTGACACCCCGATTCAGCCAGCCGACCGCGGCGGCCCAGCTGCGTTTCGTGGTGGTGGGGCCGGGTGACCCGTTGGCGGAGCCGCTGTTGGCCGAGTTGGCGGTCGAGTACGCTCAGCGTTACGGCGGCACTCCGGAGACGCACCTGAGTTGGTTGCCCGTTCCCTCTGCCGAGCTCGCGCCGCCCGATGGTGGCTTGTTGATCGGACTGCTGAACGGTATCGCGGTGACCGGCGGCGCGTTCCGGCGGTTCGATGCCGACACCGCGGAGTTCAAGCGGGTCTGGACGGACAGTGGATGTCGTCGCCGCGGCTACGCCAAGGCGCTGCTGGCCGAGATGGAGGCCACCGCCGCCAAGAGAGGTTATCGGCGGGTCTACCTGATCACCGGCAATCGCCAACCCGAGGCAGAGGCGCTGTATCGCACCACTGGGTACACCGAGTTGGACGAGCCGTTGGTGTCATGGGGACCTTTTCGCCCGATCGCCTTCGGAAAGGTCCTGCCATGACCGATCAGCTGCATCTGGGCGTGGCGCTCGACGGCTACGGCTGGCATCCGCGCGCGTGGCGCACCACGCTGGCCGCCGATCCTGCGACGGAATCGGTGCTCAGCGGGCGGTATTGGGCCGGCCTGGCGGCCACTGCCGAGCGCGGCCTGCTGGACTTCCTGACCATCGACGACACCCTGATGCCCCAGCCCGGACGCCGCGAGGAAATCTCGCCGAGGCGGCTGGCGGGCCGCGCCGACGCAGTCTTGGTGGCCGCGCGCGTCGCCCCGGTCACTCGGCACATCGGGCTGATCCCGGTCGCCACTGTTACCCACACCGAGCCGTTCCACGTCTCCAAGGCCATCGCCACATTGGACTACGTATCGCACGGGCGGGCGGGCTGGCAGCCGCGGGTGAGCGCAACCACCCACGAGGCGGCATTGTTCGGTCGGCGCAACGGCTCTCAGTCCCCGGATGGATTGTTCGACGAGGCCACCGACGCTGTCGAGGTGGTACGCCGGCTGTGGGACAGCTGGGAGGACGACGCGGTGATCCGCGATGTGGCCACCGGGCGTTACATCGACCGGGGCAAACTGCATTACATCGACTTCCACGGCGAATACTTCTCAGTCAAGGGACCCTCGATCACCCCGCGTCCGCCACAGGGCCAGCCGGTGGTCGCGGCGCTGGCCCACGCACCGCGTATCTACGAATTCGCTGCTGCCAGTGGTGATCTCGTCTTCATCACGCCGACGGATGATGTCTCGGCGAGTACGATCATCGACGAAGTGCACGCGGCAGGGGGCGCCCACCTGAAAATCTTCGCCGACGTGGTGGTGACCTTCGGCGGTGATTCGGAATTCGGGTCGGACGCAGTCATATTCAATGGCAGCGCAGAAGATTTGGTTGACCTGCTGCTGGGTTGGCAGCGGCTGGGAATCGACGGTGCTCGGCTGCGGCCCGCCGTCAATGCGACCGATCTGCCGGTGATCGTCGACCAAGTGGTGCCATTGCTGCAGCGCGCCAGGCTATTTCGTACCGGCTACGGGCAGCATCAGACGTTGCGCCAACGGCTCGGCCTGCCGGCCGCGCCCAACCGCTATCAGGCGGTGGCGCGGTGACCGTCCCGCTTTCGATCCTGGACCTCGCGCCGATCAGTGCGGGCAGCGACGCCGCGACCGCACTGCACAACACCATCGATCTGGCCCAGCATGCCGAGCGATGGGGGTATCGCCGCTTCTGGATCGCCGAGCACCATTTCGTCGGAGTCGCCAGCTCGGCACCGGCCGTATTGATCGGGCAAATCGCCGCCGCCACCACCAAGATTCGGGTGGGAGCGGCTGCCGTCCAACTGAGCCACACCACAGCCGCCGCAGTGGTCGAGAGTTTCGGCATGCTGGAAGCCTTCTATCCGGGCCGCATCGACCTTGGCGTGGGCCGAGGGCAGCGACGTGACACCGGGTTCAAGCCGAAGCCGCCGTCGGCCAAAAACCGTCCGCCGCGGCAGTGGCGCGAAGTCGACGGTGTGGTAATCCCGTTGCCGTTCGACTTGCGTGGGCTGCTGGACACCGAGCGGGTGCAGGCCACCATGGGAATCCTGCAACAGCCCGAGGCGGTGGCGCCCGAGTTCGCCGAGCAACTCGGCGACATCCTCGCGATGCTGGACGGCTACCTACGAAGTCGAGGGTTTCGACGTGCACGCGGTGCCCGGCGAGCGATCCGGACTGACACCGTGGGTCTTCGGCAGCACCAGGGGACAAAGCGCCAGAATGGCCGGCGCACGCGGGCTGCCGTTCGTGGCGAGTTATCACATCACCCCGGCGACCGCGCTGGAGGCCATCGAGGCATACCGTGACACCTTCGTCCCGTCGGCGACGCTGCAGCGGCCCTACGTCGTGGTGTCTGCCGACATCGTCGTTGCCGACGACAGCGCCACCGCACGGCATCTCGCCGACGGCTACGGGCAGTGGGTGTATTCGATCCGAACCGGCGTCGGCGCCATGCCCTACCCGGCTCCCGAGGATTGCCGTCCGCTCACCGACGAACAGCTGCCCGTCGTCAAAGACAGGCTGGAGACGCAATTCGTCGGCGATCCGGATGAGGTCGCGGAGCGGCTGTCGGCGCTGCAACGACTGACCGCAGCGGACGAACTGGTCGTCACGTCGGTGACGCACCGCCACGAAGACCGGCTGCGCTCACATCAGCTGATCGCGCAGCGCTGGGGGCTCGGCGAATGAATACCCGAGAAGGTAAGCACCGCAAGCCCATTCATCTGGCCGCCCATTTTCCGGGAGTCAACAACACCACGGTGTGGACCGATCCCGCGCGGGCAGCCAGATCGAGTTCGATTCGTTCGTGCACCTGGCCCGCACCGCCGAGCGAGGGCTGTTCGACTTCTTCTTCCTGGCCGAGGGGCTGCGACTGCGTGAGCACCGGGGCCGGATCTACGACCTCGACGTGGTAGGCCGGCCGGACACTTTCACCGTGCTGGCGGCGCTGGCCGCCGTCACCGACCGGCTGGGCCTGACCGGAACCATCAACACCACCTTCAACGAACCCTTCGAGGTGGCAAGGCAGTTCGCGACGTTGGACCACCTGTCCGATGGGCGCGCGGGCTGGAACATCGTCACCTCCTCGGATGCCTTCACCGGCGAGAACTTCCGGCGCGGCGGCTTCCTGGACCACACCGATCGTTACCGCCGCGCCGAGGAGTTCCTCACTGTGGCAAGCGAATTCTGGGACAGCTGGGCAGCCGACGCGGTGGTGGCCGATGTGGACGCCGGAATTTACCTCGATCCCAGCCGGGTCGGCACCGTCGAGCATCATGGGCCCCAGTTCGACGTGCGCGGAGTGGCGACGCTGCCAGCCGGGCCGCAGGGGCATCCGGTGTTGTTGCAGGCCGGGGACTCTGACGACGGCCGAAACTTCGGTGCCCGGCACGCTGACGCACTGTTCACCCTGCACGGATCGCTGGAGGACGGCCAGCGCTACTACGCTGACGTGAAGGGCCGTGCCGTCTCCTATGGACGAAACCCTGACCAGCTCAAGGTTTTTCCGGCAGCGACGTTCGTACTCGGCGATACGGCCGACGAGGCTGCCGACAAAGCGGTGCATATCCGGCATCAGCAGGTCAGCGGCGCGACCGCGATCGCCATGCTCGAGCAGATCTGGGGCCGTGACCTTTCCGACTACGACCCCGACGGGCCGCTACCCCATGTCGATCCGACCGGCGACACCAGCATCACCCAAGGCCGGGTCCGGCACGGTGACCCGGTCGCGGTTGCCCGCAGATTCCGCGAACGCGCTGAAGCCGAGAACCTGTCGATCCGCGAAGTGGTCATCGCCGCCACCAGCCGCGAGCAGTTCGTCGGCACCGCTGCTCACATCGCCGACGAGATCGACCGATACATCCAGGCCGATGCCTGCGACGGGTTCATCCTGGTGCCGCATCTGACCCCGCACGGCCTGGACGACTTCGTCGACCAGGTGGTGCCGCTGCTGCAGGAGCGTGGGGCCTACCGCACCGAGTACAGCGGCCACACGCTGAAGGAGCATCTGGCTCAGGCGAGCATCCGGTAGCTCAGCCAAGGGCTGTCATCATCTCGGTGACGAGGATCTTGGGGCAGTCGAGGGTCAGCAGATGATTCGCATTCGGCACGAGACGAGTTCGGACGTTGGGAATGTGCTGCTGAGCACGGGCAAGGGCGGCGCGTGGTCCGCCGCGGTAGATGACGTCTCGGTCACCGATCAACACGGTTACCTGCCCGCTGATTCGGCGCAACTCATTATCCTTCAGCACGGTCGGCAGCATCATCTCGCGACGGCCCGGGCGGCAGCTCATAGAGCTCAGCACTTCGCGATGAACTGCGCCTGCTCTTGCGGACCGCGGAAGGGCGAGAGGGCCACCACGTTTGTCCTTTACGTTCAACTGATCCCGTGCGTTAGCGGGATCGTAGCTGTGCCGTGGCAGTTCGGGCGGTGAATGAGCTCCCGACAGTGTCGATCGGCTGGAAAATACGGAACGCCGAGGACTTCGAACGCGAGTTCCTCGGCGTTCCGTACCCAGATGTCTAGCCGGCCATGAATTCGTTGTAGGCCGACTCGAGATCGGGTGACAGCACCGTGGTGTTGCACTGCTGCTGGGTGTCACCGATCGGCGCCAGAATGCCTCGCAGTTCGACGTACTCCTGTGGGTGCGCAGTGAAGTAGCCACGCAGATCCGACTCCGCTTGCGGGCGCGACTCGTTCTTCGCTGCCGTCACGACCGCATTGGCGTCCGGGTGATTGCTGAGGTACTGGTTGGCCGATCCCGTCACCGAGCTGACCGTGCTGGCCACTCCGGCGGCACTGCAGTCGGGCGCCGCGGACGCCATCGGCGCCGCGATCACCGTGGCAGCCAGACCGGCGAGTAGACCGCAGCCAGCGACATCCCGGCGCATGGTCTTACCATGGAGTTCATCATTGTTTGTTCCTTCGGGTCATGCTGTGGTTACAGATCCCCCGACCCGCAAACCACAGTACGTGAACGGACACGGTCCCTATCGTGTGCTGAGCGAGGCGAAAGCCACTGTGCGCAAGCGACATCGCTATCCGCGTGAGGCAAGTCTCGATTCAGGCCGCTTTCGGCGGCGAAATCGTAAAAGTCCTTAAACTCTCGCCTGATCCCTTAACGAATCGTGACGTCGAGCGTGATCGAATTGTGATAGCGCGATGCGCTCATTGCGCCAACGCGGTGGCCTCATCGGTGGCCTCGGGGTCGGACCCGCCACAAGTCGCCATGGCCGGGCACACACTGCATGGATCACTCGAGGACGGCCAGCGCTACTACGCCCACGTGAAAGGACGTGCGGCGTCGTATGGACGAAATCCGGATCAGCTCAAGGTCTTTCCGGCAGCGACTTCGTGCTCGGCGACACCGGCATCACCCAGGGGCGGGTACGGCACGGCGACCCCGTCGCGGTGGCCCGCCGTTATCGCGAACGCGCCGAAGCGGAGAACTGTCGATCCGCGAGCTCGTTATCGCCGTCACCAGCCGGCAGCAGTTTGTCGGCACTGCCGCGCACATCGCCGACGAGATCGACCGCTACCTGCAGGCCGACGCCTGCGACGGGTTCATTTTGGTACCGCACCTGACGCCGCACGGCCTTGACGACTTCGTCCACCAGGTCGTGCCGCTGCTGCAGGAACCTGGCACATACCGCACCGAATACAGCGGCCACACTCTGCGGGATCACTTAGGTCTGCAGGTCGCACGCTAGGGGTGGTCTTGCCGGATGGTGGGCCAACACAGGTGACCTTGTCCTCTTACCGCATGACTTTGGCCTCTGGGCTGCAGCGCCCGCCGGTTGAACAATTCAGTCAACGGACTCTGGAGCCCGTCTGGAACCTGTGAGAAGAGAACTTTTCGATGACCATTAACGTCGGCCTAGACCGCGACAGCCTCGACATGATGCTGACCTCATTGGACGATTTCGTCGCCGAGGCGCTGCCGGACGAGCGCCGGTTGGACCTCGACCACGAAGACGTCTGCCCGGAGGAAACCGTCCGCGCGATGTGCGGTGAAGAGCTCGGCGTGCAGCTCGGTGTTCATCCCGGAGGAGTACGGCGGATTCGGGGGCGGGGCGTTCGACTCCTACCGGGTGTGCGAACGGCTCGCCCGCCTTGACATCGGAATCGCGACCTCGGTGCTGGCCACGTTCCTCGGTAGCGACCCGATCCTGGTCGGCGGGACCTCCGAGCAGCGCAAGGAGTGGCTGGGACGTATCGCCGAACAGGGCATACTGTTCGCATACGCCGCCACCGAGCCTGAGGCCGGAAGCGACCTGGCCGCGATGACGACGACAGCCACGCCGGTAGAGACCGACGGTCAGGTGACCGCATACCGGCTCAACGGGCGTAAGCAGTGGATCAGCAACGGCTCGATCGCGGACTTCTACTCGGTTCTGGCACGCGCCCCGGGCGGCCCGTCCTGGTTCGTCGTGGAGAAGGGCACCCCCGGCTTCTCGACGGCGCCGCCGGAAGACAAGCACGGTATCCGGTTGTCCGACACCGCCGCGCTGTTCCTCGACGACGTGGCGGTACCGGCGGAGAACCTGGTGGGCCGGGAGGAGGGCCGCGGGCTGGCCCAGGCCCAACAGGTCTTCGGCTATACCCGGGTGATGGTCGCCGCGTTCGGCCTCGGCGGCGGCTGGGCGGCCCTCGACCGGGCGATCGCCTACTCCGCCAACCGGGTACAGGGCGGCGCCCCGCTGTCGACCAAGCAGGGCTTTACCCACAAGCTGATCGTGCCGCACGCGGTGCGGCTGGAGGCGGCGCGTGCATTCATCTGAGGAGACCGCCACACGAATCGACAACGGCGAAGGCGCCGGTGGCGCGCTGAACACCGAAGGCGCGATCGCGAAGTACCTGGCCACCGAGGCCGGCAACGCCGCCGCCGAAGCCGCGATCCAGGCGCACGGCGGGTACGGCTACACCCGTCCGTACCTGGTGGAAAAGATCAAGCGCGACGTCCGGATCACCACGATCTACGAGGGGACCTCGGAGATCTTGGAGATGACGATCGCCCGCGACCGCTGGCAGCAGCACCTCAAGACATCTGGCGCCTACTACCGCGACGCGGCGCGCGGTCTTGACGGCGTAGCCCGAGGAATTCGGTGGGCCCACGGCGGCGCTGGCGCTGGAATGCCTGGCCGCGGTGCTGGAGGCCTGCCGGATCGGCCGGCTGACCCGCAACCAGCATGTTCTGCTGCGGCTGGGTGAACTGATCAGCTACGCCGAGTGCGCGGGCGCACTGGCCCGCCGCGCCGCAGCGTCGGCCGCCGGTGCGTTGCCGGAGAAGTCAGACGCCCGCTTCGACGCCGCCGCGCTGGCCGCGGTCAGCCGCGTCTTCGCCCGCGGAGGCGGCGCTGAAGGTCGCCGAGGAGGGCTTGCGGTGGGTGGCCGGCGCGGGCTCCGGGGCGGACCTTGCCGCCGCGCTGCCGCTCGATCGGGTCCGGGCCGCGCAGGCCGGCCTGCTCGCCGACATGGACCGGGTCGCGGACGCGCTGTACCGACGGGAGGCCGGATCATCATGACGACCACGATGCAAGAGCCGATCGCGGTGGTCGGCGTCAGCGCGATCATGCCCGACGCGCCCGACGCCGCCACCTTCTGGGCCAACATCAAGGACGGCCGATACAGCATCAGCGACGTGCCGCCCGAGCGGTGGGACCCGGAGCTCTACTACGACCCCGACCCGCACGCACCGGACAAGACGTACTCCCGCATCGGCGGGTGGGTCCGCGACTTCTCGTGGGAGCCGCTGGCGTGGCGGCTGCCGGTCCCGCCGGCGGTCAGCACCCAGATGGACGACGGCCAGAAGTGGGCCGTGGCGGGCGCCCGCTCAGCGCTGCTGGACGCCGGGTGGCCGGACTGGACGGTGGACCCGGAACGAGTCGCCGTCATCATCGGCAACGCCATCGGCGGCGACAAGCAGCACCGCAGCAACCTGCGGATCCAGTTTCCCGAGTTCGCCCGCGAGCTGCGCGCCGCACCGTCGTTCGCGGCACTGCCGGAGCCGGTGCGCGAAGCCGTGCTCGCCGAGACCCGCGCCTCGTTTCTCGCCGGGTTCGAGGAGATCACCGAGGACACCATGCCCGGCGAGCTCGCGAACGTGATCGCCGGCCGGGTGGCGAACCTGTTCAACTTCCGCGGCCCCAACTTCACCACCGACGCGGCCTGCGCCTCCGGGCTGGCCGCGATGTCGGCCGCGGTGCGCGGGCTGCAGGCCGGCGACTTCGACGCCGTGGTCACCGGCGGCGTCGACCGCAACATGGACGCAGCCGGCATTCGTGAAGTTCTGCAAGATCGGCGCGCTGTCGGCGACCGGCACCCGCCCATTCGACGCCGGCGCCGACGGCTTCGTGATGGGCGAGGGCGCTGCGCTGTTTGTTCTCAAGCGACTGTCCGACGCCGAGCGCGACGGTGACCGGATCTACGCGGTGCTGCTCGGCCTCGCCGGCTCCAGCGACGGCCGCGGCAAGGGCATCACGGCGCCCAACCCGGTCGGCCAGCGGCTGGCCGTGGAGCGGGCCTGGCATGTCTCCGGTGTCGATCCGGCGCTGGCCACCTGCATCGAGGCACATGGCACATCCACCCGCGTCGGCGACGCAACCGAGCTCGCCAGCTTGACCGATGTATTCCGCAAGGCGGGTGCGGCGAACGGCTCGATCGCGCTGGGGTCGGTCAAGTCCAACATCGGCCACCTCAAGGGCGCGGCCGGAGCCGCGGGCCTGTTCAAGACGGTGCTCGGCCTCCACGAGAAGGTGCTGACGCCCAGCCTGCACTTCGACCAGCCCAACGAAAACGTGGACTGGGACGACATCCCGTTCCGGGTCAACACCGAACTTCGCGAGTGGCCCGCGCCCGCGAGCGGCGTGCGCTGCGCCGGGGTGAGCGCCTTCGGGTTCGGCGGCACTAATTTCCACGCCGTGCTCGAGGAGTACGTGCCCGGCCGGCACCGCGCGCAGGATGCCAGCCGATCGTTTCCGGGCGCGACGGTCACCGCTCAGCCGACCGCCGCGACGGGTGGGCGGAAGGCGCCGCTGCGTGGAGCGGCCGTGGTCGGCGGCGCAGATGAGGCCGAGGTGGCGGCACAGCTGGAGCAGCTGGCTGCCGAGGCGTCGGGCGGGCGGGCTCCCGCCCCTGGCTCCGCCGGACCCCGCGCTGGCCGGTGCGGCCGTTCGGGTCGCCATCGACTACGCCGATGCGGCCGACCTGGCGACCAAGGCGGCGAAGGCGGTGCAGGCACTGCGGGGCGGCGGCAACCCGGCCATGTGGAAGATACTGCGCGCCCAGGGCGTCTTCGTCGGTCGCGGCGCACCGGGCAAGGTCGCGTTCCTCTACACCGGCCAGGGCTCGCAGTACGTGAACATGCTGGCTGACCTGCGCCGGCGCGAGCCGATCGTGGCCGCGACGTTCGACGAGGCCGACCGCGTCATGACACCGCTGCTGGGTAAGCCGCTGACCGAGTACGTCTTCGCCGACGGCACCGACGAGGCCACCGCGCAACGGCTGGAACAGCAGCTCATGCAGACCGAGATCACCCAGCCGGCGGTGCTGGCAACCGATCTGGCCCTGACCCGGATGCTCGACGCGTACGGCGTGCGGCCGGACATGGTGATGGGCCACAGCCTGGGCGAGTACGGCGCCCTGGTGGCCGCCGGCGCGCTGTCGTTCGACGCCGCCTTGGAGGCGGTCAGCGCCCGGGGACAGGGAGATGGCCAGCCTGTCGATGGCCGACAACGGCGCCATGGCGGCGGTGTTCGCCCCGCTCGCCGAGATCGAGCGGATCGTGGCCGAGACCGACGGCTACGTCGTCGTCGCGAACATCAACAGCACCAGCCAGGCTGTCATCGGCGGTGCCACCGATACCGTGGAGCGTGCTGTCGCGGCGTTCAAGGCTGCCGGTCATGAACGCCTCCCGGATTCCGGTCAGCCACGCGTTCCACACCGCGATCGTGGCGCCGGCGAGCGAACCGCTCAAGACCGTCCTGCGCCGGCTGGACCTGCGTCCGCCGCGTCTGCCGATCGTGTCGAACGTGACCGGCGAGTTCTATCCGGCGGACGCTGGCGTCGACACCATGCTCGACCTGCTCGGCCGCCAGGTGGCCTCACCGGTCCGGTTCATCGACGGGCTGCGCACGCTGTACGCGGCTGGTGCCCGCATCTTCGTCGAGGTCGGCCCGAAGAAGGCACTGCACGGCTTTGCCGAGGACGTCCTGGGCGACGATGTGCTCGCCTTGTTCACCAACCACCCGAAAACCGGCGATGTCGCGTCGTTCAACCAGGCGTTGTGCGGGCTGTACGCCGCCGGGCTGGGATTCGCCCCGCTTCCCGCCGCGACCGCGACCGCCGCGGCGACCGCGGTGCCGAGCGGGAGGACAGCCATGACCAGCGAACAGTACGCCGAACTGGGCCGCCTCGTCGTTGACGTCATCGAACACGGTATGGATGCCGTCTCCGGCACCGCCGCTGCACCGGCATCACGCGCTGCGGCGCCAGCTGCTACCGAACCGGTGGTGATAACCGGCGCAGCGCTCGGTCTGCCCGGTGTCGAGCGAGTCTTCGACGACGAGAACATCGCCCGCATCCTCGACGGCCAGCAGTTCATCGACACCATCCCGCACCGGCTACGCCGTGCGATGGTCGACCGGCACATCACCCGCCTGGTCAAGCGTGAGTCCGGCGACCCCAGCTTCGAGACGATCGACAACGAGGCCGACGTCATCAAACTGGCCGCGCCGCAGCGCGCCGCTGGACGTGGTCACCGAGTTCGGGGTCGACGCCGCCCGCGATGCCGCGCTGGACTCGACCACCCGGCTTGCCATCGGAGCCGGCTTCGACGCCCTGCGCGACGCCGGGATCCCGCTGGTCATGCACTACAAGACCACGACACTGGGCACCCAATTGCCCGACCGTTGGGGGCTGCCGGATTCGATGCGTGACGACACCGGCGTCATCTTTGCCTCCGCCTTCCCCGGCTACGACAACTTCGCTCAGGACCTCGAGCGCTACTACACCGACCGAGGCCACCGTGATCAACTGCTGGCGCTGGAAGCAGTGCGCGCCCGGCTGAGCAGCGACGAACCGGCCGCGATGGAGGTTGACCGGCGCATCCACGAGCTGCGCCACGCCCTCCAGTCCGACCCGTACGTATTCGACCGGCGCTTCATCTTCCGGTGCCTGTCGATGGGTCACTCGCAGTTCGCCGAGATCATCGGCGCGCGCGGGCCGAATACACAGGTCAACGCCGCGTGCGCGAGCACTACCCAGGCGACCGCGCTCGCCGAGGACTGGATCCGGGCCGGCCGGTGTCGGCGGGTGATCGTGGTGTCCGCCGACGACGTCAGCTCCGACGTGCTGCTGCCGTGGGTGGCATCGGGATTCCTGGCGTCCGGGGCCGCCGCCACCGACGACGTCGTGGAGGAGGCCGCCACACCGTTCGACCGGCGCCGGCACGGGATGATCCTCGGCATGGGGGCGGCGGCTTTCGTGGTGGAATCCGCCGACGCGGCCCGGGAACGCGGGCTGCAGCCGATCTGCGAAGTCCTCGGCACCGTCATCGCGAACAGCGCTTTTCACGGCACCCGGCTCGACGTCGAGCACATCGGCGGCGTCATGGAGAGCCTGCTCGCCCAGGCCGAGGCTCGCGGCGTAGACCGACACGCCATCGCGCCCAGCACCGTGTTCGTGTCCCACGAGACGTACACGCCGGCCCGCGGAGGCAGCGCCGCGGCCGAGATCAATGCGCTGCGCCGGGTGTTCGGGCCAGACGCCGACGCTGTGGTCATCACCAACACCAAGGGCTTCACCGGACACGCGATGGGCGCCGGCGTGGAGGACGTCGTCGCCATCAAGTCGCTGGAGACCGGTCTGGTTCCTCCGGTGCCCAATTACAAAGAGCCGGATCCGGAGCTGGGCCAGCTGAACCTGTCGGTTGGCGGAAGCTATCCGGTGCGGTACGCGCTGAGGCTGGGCGCTGGGTTCGGCTCGCAGATTGCGATGACGCTGATGCGCTGGACCCCGATGCCCGACGGCCGTCATCGCCTGCCGGACGAACTCGGGTATGAGTACCGGATTGTGGACCAGGCTGCCTGGCGGCGCTGGCTGACGACGGTGGCTGGGACTGCCGACGCCGAGCTGGAGGTCGTCCAGCACCGGCTGCGGATCGTCGACACCGGTGCGCCGGTGCAGGCGGTCCCGTCGGCGGTTCCGACGCAGGTGCCGACCGCTCAGTCCGCGCCCGTGGCGCCTGCACCTGCTGAGCAGCCGGCCTGCGCACCGGTCGTGGCCCCGGAACCGGTTGCGGCGCCGGAACCGGCCCCGGTCGGTGACGAGATCACCGACACCGTGGTGGGTGTCGTCTCGCAGCTCACCGGCTATCCGCCCGAGCTGCTCGACGTCGACCTCGACCTGGAGGCCGACCTGGGGGTGGACACCGTCAAGCAGGCCGAGATCTTCGCCGCGATCCGCGAGCGTTTCGGTGTCGCGCGTGACGACAGCCTCAAGCTGCGCGACTTTCCCACCCTGACCCACGTCATCGGCTGGATCCGCGACAAGACCGGCGCCCCGACGCCGACCGCCGCACCCGCTGAAGCACCGGCGGCGGCCCCCGAACCGTAGCGGCCGCCGCGCCGGTGGCGGCCCCGGCCGGTGACGAGATCACCGACACCGTGGTGGGTGTCGTCTCGCAGCTGACCGGCTATCCGCCCGAGCTGCTTGACGTTGGATCTTGACCTGGAGGCCGACCTGGGGGTGGACACCGTCAAGCAGGCCGAGATCTTCGCGGCGATCCGCGAGCGTTTCGGTGTCGCGCGTGACGACAGCCTCAAGCTGCGCGACTTTCCCACCCTGACCCACGTCATCGGCTGGATCCGCGACAAGACCGGCGCCCCGACGCCGACCGCCGCACCCGCTGAAGCACCGGCGGCGCCCGACCGGTAGCGGCCGCCGGCCGGTGGCGGCCCCGGCCGGTGACGAGATCACCGACACCGTGGTGGGCATCGTCTCGCAGCTCACCGGATACCCGCCCGAGCTGCTCGAGTTGGACCTTGACCTGGAGGCCGACCTGGGGGTGGACACCGTCAAGCAGGCCGAGATCTTCGCCGCGATCCGCGAGCATTTCGGTGTCGCGCGTGACGACAGCCTCAAGCTGCGCGACTTTCCCACCCTGACCCACGTCATCGGCTGGATCCGCGACAAAACCGCGGCACCGCCGGCCGTGCCATCGGCAACGCCGTCCAGCACCGAAACACCCGCGGCGATCACGAGTGAAGTCGCCCCGCATTACCACTGTGACCGGTGACATTTCGGCCACCGACCGGATCACCCGGCAGGTGCCGGTACCGGCGCTGCGGCCAGAGCTCGCGGCCTGCGTGCCAACCGGGGTCGCCCTCGGCAGCGGCACGCGTGTCGCCGTCATGCGTGACCACGGTGGCGTCGCAGACGCGCTGATCGGTCGGTTGACCCGGCTCGGTGTCGACGTGCTGGCGATGGAGCCCGACGACGACATCGACACCGTCCTGGGCGACGCGGTCGACGGCGTGTACTGGCTGGCGGCTCTGGACGACGAGGGCCCGCTGGAGGACTTGGACCTGGCCGGCTGGCGAGAAGCGCTCCAGCGCCGGGTACGCAATCTCTACACCGCTATGCGACGCCTGTACGAGCGCAGCCCGTTCCTGGTCGTCGCCACTCGGCTGGGCGGATACCACGGCTACGACGCGGCCGGAGCGACCTGCCCACTGGGTGGAGCGGTCACCGGGTTCGCCAAGGCGTACCGGCGCGAGCGGCCCAACGCCCTGGTCAAGGCCGTCGACTTCGCACTCGGCCGAAAGACCGCAGCACTGGCTGATGTGTTAATCGACGAGACCCTCCGTGATCCCGGTTGTGTGGAAGTCGGCTATGCCGACGGCCGCCGCTGGGGCGTCGGGCTGTTGGAGCGCCGATTCCCCGACACGCACGAGGCCAGCGAGGTTCTCGGCCCCGATCCGGTCTTCCTCGTCACCGGCGCCGCCGGCAGCATCGTTTCGGCGATCACTGCCGACCTGGCCGCGGCGTGGCGCGGCACCTTCCACCTGCTGGACCTCACGCCGGAACCCGACCCGGCCGACGCCGACCTGCGCCGGTACACCGAAGACCGGGAAGGGTTCAAAGTCGAACTGGCGGCTCGGATGCGTGAGCGGGGCGAGCGCCCGACACCGGTCCTGATCGAGCGGGAGCTGGCGCGCTTCGAGCGTCTGCAGGCCGCGCTGGCCGCGGTGCGGGCGGTGGAGCAGGCGGGTGGGTCGGCCCACTACCACAGTGTCGATCTCACCGACGCGGGCGCGGTCGAGCGGGTGACGGCACAGGTGCGGGAGACCAGCGGGCACATCGACGTCCTGCTGCACGCCGCCGGGGTCGAGATCAGCCACGCGCTACCTGACAAGGAGCCCGCTGAGTTCGATCTTGTACTCGGGGTCAAGGGTGACGGGCTGTTCAACGTGCTGCATGCCATCGGCGACCTCCCGCTGGGCGCCGTCGTGGCGTTCAGCTCGGTGGCCGGCCGGTTCGGCAACATGGGGCAGACCGACTACAGCGCCGCCAACGACCTGCAGTGCAAGATCTTGAGCAACCTGCGCCGCACCCGTCCGGGGGTGCGGGCGCTGGCGATCGACTGGACCGCCTGGGGCAGCATCGGCATGGCCACCCGCGGATCGATCCCGAAGATCATGGCAACAGCCGGAGTCGAGATGCTGCCCGCGGAGGCGGGCGTGGCATGGATCCGGCGCGAACTGGGCGCAGGCCTGACCGACGGCGAAGTCGTCGTCGCCGGGGCGCTGGGCGCGCTCGCCGCCGAACCGCACGACACCGGCGGGATCGACCCGAGTTCACTGACGGCAGAGGGGCCGATGGTCGGTGAGGTCGTTCGCGCCAGTGTGCACGACGGGTTGGTGCTGCAGACCACGCTGGACCCGGCCACCCGGCCGTTCCTGGATCACCACCGCATCGACGGCACGCCGGTGCTGCCCGGCGTGATGGGCATGGAGACGTTCGCCGAAGCCGCCCGGCTGCTCGTGCCCGACCTGCACATAGCCGCTATCGAGAACGTGGACTTCTGGGCGCCGCTCAAGTTCTATCGGGACGAGCCACGCACGGTGACGGTCACGGCCCTGCTGCACCCCGACGGGGACGACTTGGTCGCTGAATGCCGCCTGTCGGCCGAGCGCACCCTGCCCGGCGCCGGCCAGCCGCAGCGCACTGTGCACTTCACCGGCTCGGTGCGGCTGACGGCCAACCCACCCGCGCTCGCCGACGGCGAAGCTGACTCCGGCGGCGAAGTTCCGGCGCTGACCCCGGAGCAGGTCTACCGGCTCTACTTCCACGGCCCGGCCTATCAGGTGGTCGGTTCTGCCTGGAAACGGGACGGCGGTGCGGCCGCCCGGTTTGCCGCCGACCTGCCGCCGCAAACGGACGAGCCGGTGCTGATCGGGCCGCGACTCGTCGAACTGTGTTTCCAGACCGTCGGGCTGTTCGAGGCCGGCACCGATGGCGTCCTGGCTCTGCCGCTGCATGTCGATGCGGTGCACCTGAACGGGGAGCCGACGGAACGGGCCGGGCTCGTGGCCACCGCGCGACCGGACGGGCACGGCGGCTTCATCTGCATGGTCCGCGACGACGAGGGCAGGCTGGTGCTGCGGGTCGACGGGTACCGCACTGTGCCGCTGCCGGAGCCGCCGCCCGCAAACATCGTCGCCCCGATCCGCTCCGTCATGTGCGGCTGAGGAGACGTACCGCTATGGACAGGCAGATTCGCCGGCTGGCGATTGTCAACCGGGGTGAGCCCGCGGTCCGCGCGCTGACCGCGGTGGCCGAACTCAACCAGGCCGGCGACCAACCGCCCATCCGGGCCATCGTGCTCTATACCGACGTGGACGCCGACGCGTGGTATGTGCGCGAGGCGGACGAGGCCGTGCCACTCGGGACCGCGACCTTTGTCGACCCGGCTGACGGCACCCGGCGATCGCGCTACCTGGACCAGCCAGCGGTGATGGCGGCGCTGCGCCACAGTGAAGCCGATGCGGTGTGGGTCGGCTGGGGATTCTTGGCCGAACATGCCTCGTTTGCGCAGGCATGCGAGGAGGCCGGCATCGTCTTCGTCGGCCCGGACAGCGCCACCATCCGACGGCTCGGCGACAAAGTGGCCGCCAAACGGCTCGCCGAGCACGCAGGTGTCCCGGTCGTGCCCTGGAGCGGTGGACCGGTCGACGACGTGGCCGAGGCGACCGTGCTCGCGGCCCGGCTCGGCTATCCCGTGCTGGTGAAGGCGGCCGCCGGCGGCGGCGGCCGCGGGATCCGGACGGTTTACAGCGACGCCGAACTCGCCGCGGCACTGGCCTCGGCGCGCGCCGAGGCGCAGCTGGCCTTCGGCGACCCCACGGTATTCCTGGAGAAGCTCGTGCCAGCTGCCCGTCACGTCGAAGTCCAGGTGATCGCAGACCACTACGGCACCGCGTGGGCGGTAGGCGTCCGCGACTGCACCTTGCAGCGCCGCCACCAGAAGGTGCTGGAGGAATCGGCGTCAACGGTGCTTGACGCCGACGGGGAGCAGGCGATCCGCGACGCGGCGCTACGCCTGGCCGCCGCGGCGGGCTACCGCAACGCGGGCACCGTGGAGTTCCTGGTCGACCCGGACACCGGGAGCTTCTTGTTCATGGAGGTCAACACCCGGCTGCAGGTCGAGCACCCGGTGACCGAGGCGACGACCGGGCTGGACCTGGTGAAGCTGCAGCTCCATGTGGCTCGTGGCGGGCGGCTGATCGGTGCACCGCCGCACGTGTCAGGGCATGCGATCGAGGCGCGGGTATGCGCCGAGGATCCCGAAAACGCCTTCACCCCCGCGCCAGGCCGGTTGGCTCGCCTGCGCCTGCCGGCCGGCACCGGGATACGCGTCGACGCAGGCGTACACGAAGGCGACCGGATCCCCCCCGACTTCGACTCGATGATCGCCAAAATTGTCGCCTGGGGAAGCGACCGCCCCGAGGCCCTCGCCCGACTCCGTCGTGCATTGCTCGACACCACCATCGTGGTCGAAGGCGGCACTACCAACCGCTCCTTCCTGCTGACCCTGCTCAATCGGCCGGAGGTGCGCGGCGGGCACTTCGACAACCACTGGCTGGACCGGCTGACCGGGGAGGCGGCGCACCTGCCCGCCCCGGATCCAGTTGCCCTGCTGGTCGCCGCCGTGGAGTCGTACGACCTTGACGAGGCCGCCGAGCGGGCCGCGTTCCATGCCCGCGCCGCCCGCGGCGGTGCCGAAATGGCCGCCGAGGTGGGTCACCGATGCCGCCTCCGTTACCGGGGACAGCGGTACAACCTGGACGTCTACCGCACCGGTGTTCGTACTTACCGCGTTACCGGCGCCGGCACCGCGGACGTCACGGTCTCCCACCGCGACGGATACGAGCGGCGGGTGGTCGTCGGTAGCCAGGTGCACCGTGTGGTGTCGGTGGTGGAAGGTGCCACCCTGCGCGTCGACGTCGACGGCGCCGCGCACGCCGTGTTCCGCGACGACGGTGGCCTTGTGCGCAGCCCTGGGCCGGCATTCGTGGTGTCGGTTCTCGTGGCACCCGGTGATCAGGTCGCCGAGGGCGACCGGTTGGCCGTGCTGGAGAGCATGAAGATGGAAACCACTCTCACGGCACCGTTCGCCGGCACCGTCGCTTCCGTCGAAGCCGCCGCGAACGTGCAAGTGGAAGCGGGAGCGCCGGTGGTTCGCATCGCGACGTCCGACACCGGTCAGAGCTACGGCGCGGCCGCGGTCGACTTCACCGGACTCAGCGCCGCGGAGCCGTCCGCAACGCCACCGTGTGAGCGCGTGTACGGCGCGCTGCGCTCCTACCTGCTCGGCTATGACTTGGATCCGGACTCGGTTCAGGCAATGCTGACCCGGCAGCGCCGACTGGGCGAGATCGCGGCGCCCGCCGACACCGACCTGCTGCGCTGCGAGGACAGCTTGCTGGATCTGTTCGCCGACGTCGGTTCGCTGTACCGACCACGCGGCGAGCTCGAGCCGGAGGAGGCGCTCGTCGGCGGCAGCACCCAGGAGTACCTACTGTCCTTCCTGCAGTGGCTGGACGCGGATCGGGCCGGCCTGCCCGACTCGTATCGGCGTCGGCTGGAGCAGGCGCTGTTGCGGTACGGAGTGCGTGGGCTGGAACGCACGCCGGAACTCGAAGAAGCCGTCGTCTGGATGTTCCGCTCATTCCGCCGGGTCGGCGAGCTGGTAGGAGCGGTGACCGCGATTCTTGAGCGCAGGCTCCGCCACCACGCCGAGCTGGCGCAGGTGGCCACCCCCGAAATGCAAGCCGAGATGCGGGCCCGGCTTGACCGGCTGGCGGCCATCCAGGGGCGCCAGCGCAGCGTCGCAGACCTCGCTCGCGATGTGCGGTTCCACTACTTCGACGAGCCGCTGCTCGCAGTGACCGTCGCCGACGAGTACGCCGGTGTGCAGCACGATCTGGATGCGCTGCGCGACGATCCCGACGGCGCCGACCGATCCGGCCGGATCGACCGCCTGGTGGCCTGCCCGCAGCCGCTGCGCGCCGAGTTGCTACGGCGATGGCGTGGCAGCCGTGACCCTGGCCTGCGTCGAGTGGTGGTGGAGGTGTACATCCGCCGGTTCTACCGGATCAGGCAGCTTCGCGATTTGAAAGTCGGTGAGCATGACGGGTGGCTGCTGGGTAGCGCCGACTACGACTTCGAGGACAAGCACATCCACCTGGTCACCGCATACGCGCCCCTGGTGGAGCTGCCCGACCTGTCGCGGGCGATCGCCGGGCATTTGCGCACGTCTGATCCCGAGCGGCAGGTCGTGGTGGATTTGGAGCTGTGGCGGCACGGCGAGACGGCTGATATCGACACCGTCATCGCCGAGGCCGAAAAACTCCTGGCCGGATGCCACTTCGGGCGCCTGTTGCGGCGCCTGGATTTGACCGTTACGACCCTCGAAGGGGCCGCACCGGAGCGCTTTCGCACCCATCACGTGACCTACCGGCAGCGGGACGGTCAATTCGTCGAGGACCCGCTTTATCGCAATCTGCATCCGATGCTGGCGAAGCGTCTGGATTTGTGGCGTCTGGCGAACTTCGAACTGCGGCGGCTGCGCTCGGCCGAAGACGTGTACGTGTTCCACGCCGTGGCCCACGACAACACCGCCGATCACCGGCTGTTCGCGCTCGCCGAAGTGCGCGACCTGACCCCGGCCCGGGCCGCCGGCGGCGCGGTGCGATACCCGCGGCTGGAGCTGATGGGTTTGCTGGCACTGTCGGCGATGCAGGAAGCGCTGACCACATTCGAGGGGCGCAACCGGCCAGCCGCCAACCGGATAGTGCTTTACGTGCGGCCACCGTGGGATGTGCCGCGTGACGCGTGGGACGAACTGGCCCGGTCGTTGGCACCGCTGGCGGTCGGCGCCGGACTGGAGAAGGTGGTGCTGCGCGTGCGCTTTCCCGACGGTCGCGACGCGGTGCTCGACGTGGAGGGGTTAGACGCGGGCGTGACGGTACGCGAACGCCCACCGGGCCAGCAGCCGATCCGGCCATTGACGGCGTACCGACAGAAACTGTTGCGCGCCAACCGCTTCGGCGCCCCCTACCCGTACGAGATCGTGCGGATGCTTACCCCTCCGGCCGGGGCCGTATCACGGTTTCCCGCCGGGCAGTTCATCGAGCACGACCTGGACGAGCACGGGAGCCTGGTGCCGGTGTCGCGACCGTACGGGATGAACAGCGCCAACATTGTGGTCGGCCTGCTGCGCAACGACACCGAAAAGGTGCCGGAAGGCATGACCCGGGTGGCGCTATTCGGCGATCCGACCCGCGGACTGGGCAACCTGGCCGAGCCGGAGTGCCGACGCATCATCGCAGCGCTGGACCTGGCCGAGCGGATGCGGGTACCGGTCGAGTGGTTCGCGCTGTCGTCTGGGGCAAGGATCGCAATGGACAGCGGTACCGAGAACATGGACTGGATTGCTGCGGTGCTGCGCCGCCTCATCGAGTTCACCCAAGCCGGCGGGGAGGTGAACATCGTTGTCACCGGGGTGAACGTGGGCGCCCAGCCATACTGGAACGCCGAGTCGACGATGCTGATGCACACCCGCGGCATCCTGGTGATGACTCCGGCCAGTGCGATGGTGCTGACCGGCAAACAGGCACTGGACTTCTCCGGCGGGGTGTCTGCCGAAGACAACTTCGGTATCGGCGGTTTCGATCGGATCATGGGGCCCAACGGCCAGGGACAGTATTGGGCGCCCACCCTGGCCGACGCCTGCGACATTCTGCTGCGCCATTACGAGTACACCTACGTCCTGCCCGGTGAGAGGTGGCCGCGTCGGCGCACCACGACCGACCCGGTAGACCGTGACGTGCGATCTGCGCCGCACGCGGGTTATGACATGACAACGGTTGGGGAGATCTTCTCCGCCGATCACAACCCGGAGCGCAAGAAGCCGTTCGACATGCGCTCGGTGATGCGGGCCGTGGCCGACGCCGACTCGGCACCGCTGGAGCGCTGGGGCCAATGGCGCGCCGCGGAGACCGGGATCGTGTGGGATGCCCACATCGGCGGCATCCCGGTGTGCCTGATCGGAATCGAATCACACACCGTGCCCCGCCGCGGATTCGTGCCAGCAGGCGGCCCCTCCTCATGGTCGTCCGGGACTCTGTTTCCCCAGTCGTCCCGCAAGCTCGCACGCGCCATCAACGCGGCCAGCGACAACCGCCCAGTTGTCGTGCTGGCGAACCTGTCCGGTTTCGACGGCTCGCCGGAGTCCATGCGCCGCTGGCAACTGGAGTATGGGGCCGAGATCGGCCGCGCCGTAACAAATTTCCGCGGCCCGCTCGTGTTCGTGGTGGTTTCCCGCTACCACGGCGGTGCCTTTGTGGTGTTCTCCACGAGGCTCAACGAGCAGCTGGAGATCGCCGCCGTCGAGGGCTCGTTCGCCTCAGTGATCGGCGGTGCGCCGGCCGCTGCCACCGTCTTCGTCCGGGACGTGGAGGCGCGCACCGATTCCGATCCCCGGGTACGCGAGGCCGCCGATCAGGCCCGCGACGCGACAGGTTCCGACGCCGGCACCGCACGGGCCCACCTCGCCGAGATCAGGGCAGCGGTCCATGCCGAAATGCTCAGCGAAGTCGCCGATGAGTTCGATCGGGGTGCACACTGTTGAGCGTGCGCTCGCGGTCGGCTCGGTAGACCACATCATCACCGCCCAAGGGTTGCGGCCCTACATCGTCGATGCCCTCGACAGGGGCATGTCAAAGGTATAGCGGCCGGTCGAGCCAAGAATGACGCGGTTGGGCCGCCGCCAGCACGCCTGGATCGCGGAGGGCGACCGGCGGTTCAGCTGCCACCTCCGCGGCCACGGTGAGCAGGAAACGGCCATCTCGCCGCCACCAGCCGGGAAAGACCGTCCCCTCGGACGCACGCACCGTCAACTCGCCCCAGCCGTCACCGCGCGGAGCTGTCAGCGTCACCTCCAGGGTGCGGGTGTCCCGGCGCAGTCCGGTGCGCAACACCTTCAGTGCGCTTTCTTTCGCAGACCAGATCAGGTTCGCCGCCACGTCGCGCTCTTCACCGAAGGGGCGCGAGGCAACAAACCGTTGCTCAGTCGCGGTGAGGAAGTCGAGCACAAAGCCGGGCGTGCGCGGCTCCACCAGCTCCAGGTCACAGCCAACGGGATGACTCGACTCCGGGCCCTCGCCCGCCGCCAGCCGTGCCGACGGCCACGTCACACAGACCGCCCAACCGGCACGGTCGGTGATCGACACGTCCACCCCGAGCGGAGTTCCCTCGACGCACACGTACGGGGCACCACTAGGAGCATTGCGGATCTCGATGCCGGCGAGCGCCGTCGGGTCGGTGGGTCGGCCGGTCACCGCAGCGACGGCATGCTTGGCGACCAGCCGGCGCAGCAGATACTCGGTGCGCCGCTTGGTGAACCGCAGCCCGGCCAGGCTGGCTGCCTCCGCGGGCGCCAGCCATTGTTCATCGGCGGGCAGCGCGTCCTCGCCCAAGGCGAGCCATCGACAACCGCTCCGATCCGCTAGGCGCTGCGCCACCGCCACCTCCAGGGCACGGCCGTCCTGTCGAACTTACCGACAGCTCGCGTGTGCGTCATCCGCCGCGGGCAAGTGCGGTCGCCTGCTCGGTGGCTTCGCGGATCGGGCCGCGCCACAAGTCGCCGTGGCCGGGCGCCAGCATCTCGGTTTCCAGCAAGGCCAGCGCGGCCAGGCTGCGGACGCAGTCGTCCTGGCTGTAGCTGAACACCGCCGGCAGCAGCTGCGGCCCAGCGCGGGACAGCAACGGATGCCCGGTGATCAGCGCGTCGCCGCTAGCCAGCACCCCGTCGACCAGGTACGAGCAATGCCCGCTGGTGTGCCCCGGAGTGGGAATGGCCATCGGGTGGCCCGGCAGCTCGCCGGCGATCTCGCCGGTCAACGGCTCGTACGGTCGGGATGCCGTCGCGGACCAGGCCGCCGTTGCGAGCCACATGCGCCGCCCACAGCGCCCACCTGGGCCGCCACAGGCGCAGCGCGACGTCGACGACCGAAACCTGTTGCAGATACTCCCGTTTGGCGTGACCCACCTCGTCGGCGTGGCAGTACACCGGAGTTCCATGCTCTCGGGCGAACCAGATCGCCGAGCCCAAGTGGTCGACATGCGCGTGCGTCAGCAGGATGGCTCGGACGTCGCCGGCCGCATATCCCAACTTCCGCAGCGAGGCCAGCACGTCGTCCCGGTCGCCGGGATAGCCGGCGTCGATCAGCATGACGCCGGTGTCGTCGGTGACCAGAACCCAGTTGACCGCCTCGCCGTGAGCCAGGTGCACGCGCTCGGTAACGGTTTTCAGCGCCGGTGCCATGACCGCGAGTCTAGGCACGGGAGTAGAAAAGACAGGTGGCTGAATTGAAACTTGGATACAAAGCGTCGGCCGAACAATTCGGGCCGCGGGAACTCGTCGAATTGGCGGTCGCCGCCGAGGCGCACGGCATGGACACCGCTACCGTCAGCGATCATTTCCAGCCGTGGCGGCACGAAGGCGGGCATGCGCCGTTTTCGCTGTCCTGGATGACCGCGGTCGGGGAGCGCACCGAACGGATCGTGCTGGGCACCTCGGTGCTCACCCCGACGTTCCGGTACAACCCCGCGGTGATCGCGCAAGCGTTCGCCACCATGAGCTGTCTGTATCCGGGCCGGATCTTTCTCGGGGTCGGTACCGGTGAGGCGCTCAACGAAATCGCCACCGGCTACGAGGGCGCCTGGCCGGAGTTCAAGGAGCGCTTCGCCCGGCTACGCGAATCCGTGCGGTTGATGCGGGAGCTGTGGCGCGGCGACCGCGTCGACTTCGACGGCGAGTACTACCGGCTCAAGGGGGCCTCGATCTACGACGTTCCCGAGGGCGGAGTGCCCGTCTACATCGCGGCCGGCGGCCCGGCGGTGGCCAAGTACGCCGGCCGCGCCGGTGACGGCTTCATCTGCACGTCGGGGAAGGGCGAAGAGCTCTACCAGGACAAGCTGATCCCAGCGGTTAAGGAGGGAGCGGCCGCCGCGGACCGCAACGTCGACGACATCGACAAGATGATCGAGATCAAGATCTCCTACGACCCCGATCCCGAGCTGGCGCTGGAGAACACGCGGTTCTGGGCGCCGCTGTCGCTGACCGCCGAGCAGAAGCACAGCATCGACGACCCGATCGAGATGGAGAAGGCGGCCGACGCGCTGCCGATCGAACAGGTCGCCAAGCGCTGGATCGTGGCGTCGGACCCCGACGAGGCCGTCGAGAAGGTCGCCCAGTACGTGAGATGGGGCCTCAACCACCTGGTATTCCACGCGCCCGGTCACGACCAGCGCCGGTTCCTGGAGCTTTTCGAGAAGGACCTGGCGCCCCGGCTGCGGCGGCTGGCCTGAAAGGCGGGCAGCGTGCCCGACGGTCCCGGCCCGACTCGACCTTCCGCGATCTACATCGCCGCGCCCGAAGGGGAGACCGGCAAGTCGACGATCGCGCTGGGAATCCTGCACCGACTGGCCGCGACGGTGGCCAAGGTCGGGGTGTTCCGGCCGATCACCCGGCTCGGCGAGGACCGCGACTACATCCTGGAACTGCTGCTGGCGCACAGCCACCGCCGGCCTGCCCTACGAGCGCTGCGTCGGCGTGACGTATCAGCAGCTGCACGCCGACCGCGACGCCGCGCATCGCCGACATCGTCGACCGGTACCACGCGATGGCCGACAGCGTGCGACGCGGTGGTGATCGTCGGCAGCGACTACACCGATGTCGCCAGCCCCGCCGAGCTGTCGCGTCAACGCCCGTATCGCGGTCAACCTCGGCGCGCCGGTGCTGCTGGTCGGTGCGCGGCCAGCGGCCGCACCGCCGAGGAGGTCGCGCACGTCGTCGAGCTGTGTCTGGACGAGCTGGCCGCCCAGCATGCCCATACCGCGGCGGTGGTGGCCAACCGCTGCGAGCCGTCGCAGCTGGGCGCCGTCGCCGAGGCGCTGCGCGCTTCGACCCCGCAGACCTACGTGCTGCCCGACGAGCCGCTGCTGGCCGCCCCGACGGTCGCCGACCTGCAGAAAGCCGTGAACGGGACACTGGTCAGCGGTGACACCGCGCTGATGGGACGTGAAGTGATGGGCGTGGTGGTCGCCGGGATGACCGCCGACCACGTGCTGGAGCGGCTGCGCGAGCGGGGTCGCGGTGATCACCCCCGGTGACCGCTCGGACGTGGTGCTGGCGGTCGCCAGCGCCCATGCCGCCGAAGGCTTTCCGTCACTGTCGTGCATCATCCTCAACGGCGGGTTCGAGCTGCATCCGTCGATCGCGGCGCTGGTGTCCGGCCTGCGGCTGCGGCTGCCGATCATCGCCACCGCGCTAGGCACCTTCGACACGGCCAGCGCGGTGGCCGTCGGCCCGCGGCCGGGTCACCGCGGCCTCGCAGCGCAAGATCGACACCGCGCTGGAACTGATGGAGCGCCACGTCGACATCGCGGATCTGTTGGCGCAGCTTGCCATCCCGATCCCGACCGTGACCACACCGCAGATGTTCACCTACCGGCTGCGTGCAGCAGGCCCGATCGGATCGCAAGCACATCGTGCTTCCCGAAGGCGACGACGATCGGATCCTCAAGTCGGCCGGCCGGCTGCTGCAGCGCGGGATCGCCGATCTGACCATCCTCGGCGACGAGGTCCAGATCCGCTTGCGCGCAGCCGAACTCGGCGTCGACCTGGACGACGCCACGGTGATCGACCCGCGCACCAGCGAGTTGTGCGACCAGTTCGCCGACCAGTACGCCGAGTTGCGCAAGAAGAAGGGCGTCACCGTCGAGCAGGCCCGCGAGATCATGCGCGACGTGTCGTATTTCGGCACCATGCTGGTGTACAACGGCATGGTCGACGGCATGGTGTCCGGCGCCGCGCACACCACCGCGCACACGGTTCGGCCGGCGTTCGAGATCATCAGGACCGCGCCGGGCGTCTCGACGGTGTCCAGCATCTTCCTGATGTGCCTGCCGCGATCAGGTGCTGGCCTACGGCGACTGCGCGATCGTCCCGGACCCGACCGCCGAGCAGCTCGCCGACATCGCGATCAGCTCGGCGCGCACCGCCGCGCAGTTCGGCATCGAGCCGCGGGTGGCCATGCTGTCCTATTCCACCGGCGACTCCGGCACCGGTGCCGACGTCGACAAGGTCAGGGCGGCAACGGAATTGGTGCGCAGCCGCGAGCCCGACCTGCTGGTGGAGGGCCCGATCCAGTACGACGCCGCGGTGGACCCGTCGGTCGCGGCCACCAAGATGCGCGATTCGCCGGTCGCCGGCCGCGCCACGGTGCTGATCTTCCCCGACCTCAACACCGGCAACAACACCTACAAGGCGGTGCAGCGCAGCGCCGGGGCGATCGCGATCGGCCCGGTGCTGCAGGGTCTGAACAAGCCGGTGAACGACCTGTCCCGCGGCGCGCTGGTCGAAGACATCGTCAACACCGTCGCGATCACCGCGATCCAGGCGCAGGGTGCCGATGACGGCTGAGCCGCTCGTGCTGGTGATCAACTCCGGCTCGTCGTCGCTGAAATACCAACTGGTCGAGCCGGGTTCGGGTGCGGTCGCTGGCGGACGGCATCGTCGAGCAGATCGGCGAGCCGTCGTCGCCGGTCGCCGACCATGACGCGGCGCTGCGCGTGGCATTCGACCAGCTGGCCGATGACGGGATCGACCTGACAGACGTGCGGGCTGGTCGGCGGTCGGGCACCGGGTAGTGCACGGCGGGCGCGACGTTCTACCGGCCGACCGTCATCGACGACGCGGTCATCGCGCGAGCTCGAGCAGCTGTCGGTGCTGGCGCCGCTGCACAATCCGCCCGCGATGCAGGGCATCGAGGTGGCCCGCAAGCTGCTGCCGGACGTGCCGCACGTCGCGGTGTTCGACACGGCGTTCTTCCACGACCTGCCTGCGGCGGCGGCGACCTACGCCATCGACCGCGAGCTGGCGCGAGCGGTGGCGGATCCGCCGGTACGGATTTCACGGCACGTCGCACCGCTACGTCAGCGAACAGGCCGCGGCGTTCCTGGGCCGGCCGCTGGAAGAGCTGAATCAGATTGTGCTGCATCTGGGTAACGGCGCCTCGGCGTCGGCGATCGCCGGCGGGCCGGCCCGTCGACACCTCGATGGGCCTGACCCCGTTGGAGGGCCTGGTGATGGGCACCCGCAGCGGCGACATCGACGCCGGCATCGTCAGCTACCTGTGGCGCGACGGCCAAGATGAGCGTCGACGAGATCGAGTCGATGCTCAACCAGCAGCTCCGGGATGCTGGGCCTGGCCGGGGAGCGCGACTTCCGCCGGCTGCGGGAGATGATCGAATCCGGCGACAGCTCAGCGCAATTGGCCTACGACGTGTTCATCCACCGGCTGCGCAAATACGTCGGCGCCTACCTGGCGGTGCTGGGCCACACCGACGTGGTGACCTTCACCGCGGGCGTCGGCGAGAACGCCGCCGCGGTGCGCCGGGACGCGCTGAGCGGGCTGGCCGGGCTGGGCATCGAGATCGACGAGCAGCGAAACTCGCAGTCCGCCAAGGGCGCCCGGCGGATTTCGGCCGACACCTCGCCGATCGCCGTGCTGGTGGTCCCGACCAACGAGGAGCTGGCGATCGCCCGCGACTGCCTACGAGCGATCTAGACCTGCTTCCACGTCAGGAGGCGGTGAACAGCCCGTTCAAGCTCTCCACCACCAGGTTGGTCCAGTCCAGCGGCAACGTGGCGGTGATCTGCACTGGGTCGTTTGGAATTATGTCGAAAAGACTGGCCATCGTTGAATCGAAAATGGTGCCCAGGTTCATGATCGAATCAGGCGCCAGGAAGTTGCCGAAATCCGCGCTGCTTTCCCTCCCCGGTTACCGGAGCGGGCTCCGCCGGCGACGCTGGCCAGAATCGCCATCTCGTTTTGCCCGATGTCCCAGGTGTAAGCGGGAACTCCAGGATCGGTGACGTCGGGAAGGTCGTATGTGTTGTCCACGTTGGGGTCGATGGGGCTGATAGATGGAATATCGGAGGTGGGGATAGTCGGAACGCTGGGGATATCGACAGTCATCCTCACAAGGTGACCCCGGCCGCGCCGGGTGGCTTCGCCGTGTCCGGTCACTCTGGATGATTTTCCGGTCAGACGAATCGGCACGGTTGCTCGAAGAACAGCAGTAGTGTGGCACCGAGCCATCAGCGGGTACTCAGTTCCGCCGCTGGTGGATCGTATTGCTTAGCTGATCTGGCCAAAGCGGCCGACGATTGAAAGGATATCGATGCAACTAACTGTCCAGCCCGCCCGGCTGACCGGATTCGCGATCCTCGCGGTTGCGGTCGCAACCGCGCTGTCCGTGGGCGCGTGCAGTTCGTCGAAGAATGCACAGTCCCCAGCTACGTCGTCGTCGTCGTCACCGGCGGTCTCCAAAGGCAAAAACAAAGACTCGGTTCAAGGCCAGGTCGCGTCGGTGTCCGGCAACGCCGTCCAGGTCACCGAGAACAGTGGGACGGCCACCGTCGACCTCAGCCCCTCGGCAAAGGTCACCGATTACACGCAGGCTCAGCTGACCGATGTGGCTGCCGGCAACTGCGTGAGAGTGATTGTCAAACCCGCCCCGGCCCCCGGTGGCCCTGCCACGGCTATATCTGTCACACTGTACCCGCCGGCGGGTGACGGCAAGTGCCCGCAACCGAAGCCCGCAGCAGCTGGTTCGCCCGGCGCCCCGGGCCCTGACCAACCTTTCCCGGCGGTCGGCACGGTTGCTGCTGTCGAGGGTAACACCATCCAAGTGGCCGTAAACGACGCCAATGGCAACCCCGCTCAAACCGACGTGACGGTCACCGACAAGACGCAATACTCAAAGGGCGTCCCTGCAACTTCGCAGGCCGTCGCGCAAGGCAAGTGCATCACCGCACGGGGAACGATAGATGGGGGCGGGACACTGCAGGCGACGTTTGTCACCTTGACCCCCGCCAACGCTAAAGGCCAATGCCCGGCGCCTCACGCGAAGTAGCAACCGCGCTAACGACCGATTCGACAGATACGACCTCTGCAAGCCGTGGGTGTGCTGCGCGATGTGGTTGAGGATCATCTCGCGGCACCCACGGTGAGCCGGTGATCGCGCGGCCGCCGCAGGGTCTGGGCGTTCAGGCCTTAACCGCGTCAGATTGGCAAAGGTCTGCTGGAGGGCGCGCGGCATCGGTCGGTTAGGTGCGTACGGTGCAACGCCGCCACTGTGGGTGTCGCACTCGCTGATTCGTTTGGCCTCGGCGCAGTCTTCGTGTCGGTGGGCGTGTGTCGCGCCAGCGCGGTAATAACAATTTTGCCGGGCATCACGGCGTCTATGAAGTGACCCAGGTGGTTGATGTCTTGAATTGCACACCCGGTCGGCGTGCGGGCACCGGAGAATCATAGGCAGTTTTCAGCCAAGGTAGCTGTCGGGTGCATGCGTGGCCGGCAAATCTTCTTCGAGAAGGGCGTGTTTCTCTGCGCGGTACGACACCGAGTTTCGAATTCGCCACCACCGTAGCGTAGCGTGGGCTGGGACCATCCGTACTGAGTAGCGATCGGCACCAGCGATAAGCAGCTCGTTAATGACATCCCCGACCCAGGTAATTTCGGGCAGTTGTCACAAAAGGTACTGACCTGAGATGCAGAGCACTTCGTCGAGGCTGGCGGTGCGCAGCCCGGCGCGCGGCGGCCCGCCGCCCACGTTGGGCGGGCGGATCGGGGTCGCTGTCGTGCACACCGACGGCCCGATCCAGGCGTGCGGTGTCGAACATCGCCGGGCCGCTGGCCATCGCCTCGGTCAGCAGGTAGCGGCCGGCGTCGGGTGCCCGGCGTATCGCCTGCTCGGCGGCGCTGGCGCCGGTCAGCTTGACCGCGTCGGCGAAGTTGATGCCCACCTGAAACACCTGGGGTTCGGCGTCGAGCACCGCGGTCAGGCGGGTGATGAAGTTCTCGGGGGCGAAAAACCGCCAGCCTTCGCCCAGGTGCAGCCAGAACCGTCCGTCGATCTGAGCGCGGAGCTGCGCCAGCTGGGCGGCGGGCTCGTCGCCGGGATCCGCGACGGGCGAACTCGAGGAACCCGTAGCGCTGCTGCAGCTTCGCGCGGTCGGGGGCGGACAGGCCGGTGTCGAGCACCAGGAAGCGCCCGACCCGTGACACATCGAGGCAGCAGGTCAGGAACGAGTTGATGGTCTGCTCGGTGGTCTGGCGGTCCGGTCCGGCGACCAGGCTGACGGTGACCTCGGCCTCACCGGGACCGGCGGCCAGGGACTGCACCAGGGCGTCGGGGTACGGTGAGGCCGCCTCGATCATGGCCGGCACCGAAAAGTCGCGGTTGGCCGCAATCCGTTGCCGATCAGGGTCGGGGATGTCGGGGCGGGCCAGCAGGCGCCGGCACAGCGTGAACGCCTCGGCGTGCTTACCGATCCAGGATGCGCACACCGCCTGCTCATCGGTTGCGCGCCAGGCGTAAACCTCTGCGATGTCTGCGAGGACAAAGAGGTCCTCTTCGGGAAATGGGATTTCGGCGGCGCGCTGGGCAAACAGGTAACCGAGCCGGTAGCGCTGCATCGACGCGATACCGAAAGGCGATGGCATGCAGCGGCTCGGCGCGGGTCGGTCGAAACTCCCAGGCCTGCAGGTAGGCGTCCTGAACGTCTGGCCACGGCTCACCGAGTTCTGCATCGACTGCCGCGAGCCGGTACATCGCCCAGTAGACCTCCTCGTCGCAGCCGCCCATCTCGACCCGCCGCGCATACCACTTGCGCGCGTTGACGAAATCGCCCAATTGGAAGTAGGTCTCGGCTAGGAAAAAGACCGACCGCGCATCCTCGGGATTGCGTTCGACCTTGGCCAGCAACAGATCGCGTTCGTGCGCAGACTTATGCCTGAACAGGTTGCGCGCTCGCGGAGCTGATGATCTGCGCTGTGGTCTTTGTCTTCGAGGCGCACATCGATGCAAGGGTCGTCCCGCGCAGCGGTCTCGTGGGTGACATCCTCGAGGCCTGCCGACAGCGCGCGGTGCAGGATGGCGGCCTGGTCGCGAGCGGAGAAAGCCTGGTAGCCCCGCTCGGCGAGCTCGCGTCGCGCGCGCTCGTCGCCGAGGAGCTCCACACAGCGATCGACCAGTTCGTCGTAGTCCGCGAACGCGATGCCGGACTCCAGGTCGCGCTCCAATGTCGGATCGGCACCACGCTCGGAGACCACCGCGCGTCTATTGGCGAGCAGATAGGAAACACGCGCGATTTCGAAGATTTTCGCTTCCCAGTAGTGGATGTTGAGGACGATCTTCGAGCGTGCGATCCAGGCATCGCGGCTCGCGCCGTAGGACGCCCGATAGCCATTTGACACGAAGACCTCGGTCGTGCAGGTCCCTGAGAACGGCGTATCGGCGCTCGTTGAGCGCGCCGTAGAAAAGTACGTCGATGTCCTCGGGGGCTGGGGCGATCCGTGTCAGCTCGGGGACGTATCCGATCGGAACGTAGGTGGGCCGGGGCAGTCCCAGGGCAGCGAGCCGCTCGATGTTGGCTTGACTGTAATCCCAAGTCGGGTAGCGCCGGAAAAGGTCGACGAATTCAGGCATCGTCATCCACGGCAAGTCGTCACCCAATTGCTCGAGGTTGTAGAAGATGGGGTTTTTTGGCGGCTCCAAGCCGTACTGGACGAGGAGGTTTCCGCCGAGCACGATGGTGCGGCGCTCGTCGAGGTCGAGACGGTTGGTCAGCACCGAGTCATGGCCAAGCGCCAAAAGAGCATGGTGCAATGCCTCCGCGACCTCGTCAAATGCTCCGCCGCTGCTGTCGTGATGGTCGGGAGGTGACACAATCGCGACGGCGAATCGCATGGATGCAGCGTAGTGGAAGAGGAGCGCTGCGTTATGCGGATTGGTCACTCACCGGGTTGCTCGCTGGGCGCAGCGCAGCCTTTCAAGCTCGTGTGTGACCACTGGGCCGACGAGATGCATCAAGATGCCCGCGAAACACGAACCCCAAGGCGTCCTTGAAGGCTTGGCGCTATTGACACCAGGATTCCTGAAATGGTGTCATGTCCGGAACACTTGGACAATGGAGAAGCTGGTGTCGCAGACCGCGCTGCAGCGGCGGGGACGCGGGCGAAGGTGTTGCCGACGAAGCACATCGCCGTGGATGTAGCGGCGCCCTCGGCGAGGAGGGACGGGATCGCCGCATGGCGGTGGAGATATCCGGGGTCACCCTGTGCCCTAGCGATGACCTGATCACCGCTGCTTACCTCGACTACCCGCGGACGGGTCCGGTCGACGGATACGCGTTCGAGGTCTACGGCTGGGTCGTAAGCAAGGCGCCCGTAGCCGAGGTGGAGTTCGTCCACGAGCAAAGCGTGGTTGCGAGCTGCGAGCTAAATGTTTCGCGGCCCGATGTGGCCGAAGTGTATGGCAGTTCGTCACCAGTGGGGTTCTGGAAGGCGATCGGAACGGTCGGCCTCGCACCGGCGTTCACCATTGGGGTGAGGGTTGTCTTCCAGGATGGACGCCGACGCGAGATCGCGGAAATACGCGGCACGCAGCAGCTAACATCGGCCTTCACCCCCTCCATGCAGCCAATCACGGTTACCAGTCCCGGCCGATCGGGCAGCACCTTGCTAATGAGGATGCTCGCGGAGCACCCGGACATCATCGTCCATGAGCGATTTCCCTACGAGCAGCGTGTCTGCAGCTACTGGATGCATTTCATACAAGTGCTAGCCACGCCCGTGGACACCTCGCAGGCGGAATCGTTCGAGTTCTGGACGGATCGAAAACGGCTACCTCCGTTCCCTTGTTTCTTTCTCGACCCGGTCGTATTTGGGGGCTCAGTGGGTGCAACCGTCGACCGCTGGTACGGCTCCGATCAGGTCGAGGAATTCGCCCGCGTGGCGCAGGCCACCGTCGAGTCGTTCTACCGCGAGCACGCCAGCAGCAGAAAACGCACGACACCTGCATTCTTCGCGGAGAAGTTCGCCCCGGCAGACCACATCCGCTCGATAATGTGGCAGCTTTACCCGCGGACGCGGGAGATATTCCTCGTCCGGGATCCAAGGGACACGCTGGTCTCCGTGCGGGCGTTCGATAATAAGAGGGGGGTTGGCGAGTTCGCTGGCCAGTTGGTTGAAACGGATGAACAACTCGTCGGCCTCATCCGCAACAGCATGCTGGATCTTACACGACTGTGGAAAAGCAGATCACAATACGGCGCGCTTGTCCGTTATGAGGACCTCATACGCTCACCCACCGAACAAATACGTGCGATGCTCGACGCCCTGGAGCTGGACTCGTCGGCGAATATCGTCGACGCAATGGTAAAAGCTGGGAATGAAACCACCGCTAATGTGAATGCGCATAAAACATCGCCTGATGCCGTGTCATCGATCGGCCGCTGGAAGCGGGACCTTGAACCACGGATCCAAAAGATGTGCGACGAAGAGTTTGACGGGTTACTCGACGAACTTGGCGACAGCTCATGTTAATCGGATACTCCTCGAAGAGACCGACGCGCCCCTATAGTGAGGCGTGGTTGAGAGGACGCACAAGTTCGGCTGACTTCAGTGAGGTGGCATCATGACCGGGAGTATTCCGCCCGGCTCGAATCGCACTTCGACAGCGAACTGCGGCTCGCCCGGTGAGTTGCTGCCCCCCCGGGAGCTTCAGGATTGGGTGGGTCTCGGCGGCCCCGCCGTATACAAGGCGACCGGCAATGAATTCTTGGGTTATTTGGTTGACCTATGTGGATTGCAGCCAGGTGATGCAGTGCTCGACGTTGGTTGCGGCTCAGGGCGGATGGCTCTGCCGCTGACCGGCTACCTGAACCGCGAGGGCCGCTACGCCGGCTTCGATGTCGCAAAAGAAGCAATCGCGTGGTGCACGGAGAACATCTCGGGATCGCACCCGAACTTCGATTTCAGAGCCGCAGATGTTCAGAGCAAAAGGTACAACTCGAAAGGGAAATACAAGCCGTCAGACTTCCGTTTTCCGTATCCCGACGGGTCTTTCGATGTAGTGTTGCTTGCCTCGGTATTCACGCACATGCTGCCAGCGGACGTGAAGCACTATATGTACGAGATCGTCCGTGTGCTGAAGCCGGGCGGGCGAAGTCTGATCACCTTCTTCCTGCTCAATGAGCTGTCGTCGGCCTTCAGCAAAGAGGGAAAGGGACAGATCAAGTTCGAGCATGAGATCCAAGGTGCACGAACGGCCAACATCGAGAATCCTGAAGCGGCGATCGCCTACCCGGAAGCCTTCGTCAGGGATCTGTATGGGGAATGCGGCCTCGAGCTTCGGGAACCGTTGCGCTACGGCACGTGGTGCGGCCGAACGGACGGTATGAGCGGGCAGGACGTCGTGATCGCGGTCAAGGCCGCGAGCAGTAGTCGTTTCCTGCCCGGCCGTCCCGCGTCGGCCCTGAACCATCCAACTACACCCGTATTAGGAGCATCTAAAAGAATGCCGCACATGAGCCCTGCCGCCGCCGAGGAATACGTCGCCAGCCTCTACGCCACCGTCCTAAAACGAGATCCCCGACCGGATGAGTTCGCTCACTGGGTAGCCGTCGCCGCCGACTTGCCACCCGAGCAAGTCTATTTCGCCTTCGTCAAATCGAAAGAGTACAAGCTGCAGCAGGAAAGGTCGGTGCCGACCCCGTTTTGGCCCGGTCACTACTATTCGCCGATCGTGGATCCGTCTACCATCACCGAATACGTAGAGAAGCAGTACCTCCAGGAACCTCGCGACATCAAAGGCATCCATTTCGATGAAGACGCCATGGTGCGGTTCTGGAAAGAAATCGCAGAATTCATAAAGAACACGCCGTTCAGCGAGCATGACGACGGCAAGAACCGCTACTTCTACGACAACGGCAACTATCCGTACGGCGACGCCATGATGCTGCGCGCGATGATTGCCCATTTTAAGCCGAAGAACGTCATCGAGGTCGGATCAGGATTCTCCTCGGCCTGCATGCTCGACGCCGTTGATCATGCCGGTCTCAGCGACTTCGCCATGACCTGTATCGATCCAGACGCCGATCGCCTTCGCAGCCGGCTTCGCGAGGAAGACCGGCCCCGGGTCGATATCATCGAGGGGCTCGTTCAGGATGTAACGGTTTCGACGTTCTCCAAACTCACTGAGAACGACATCCTGTTCATCGATTCAACCCACGTCCTCAAGACCGCCAGCGATGTGCACTACGAGCTGTTTTCCATCCTGCCCAGCCTCAACAAGGGCGTGCTGATACATTTCCACGACATACAATACCCGTTCGAGTATCCATGGAAATGGCTATTCGAGAAAGGTAGATCATGGAACGAAATCTATGCTCTGCGCGCCTTCCTGATGTATAACTCGGCGTTCGAGGTGGTGTTCTGGAACGGCTTGTTCGCGCGCCAACAGCGTGAGTTGGTTCATGAGACCAACCCGCTGTTCCTCAAGAATCCCGGCGGCTCGATCTGGCTGCGGCGCAAGTGAGGACGCGTATGGTCAATGAATTCATCCACGGCTTGCGGCCGAACCTCACCGCCTCGGACGGCGACACGATGTTTAGCGCGGCGGCAGCGCGTCCGGTCAAACGCAACCGCTACATACACCCCGCCGTGGCCGGCCAGCAGCAGTGAGAAGGCCTCCATGATCGAAGCAGTCCGTCTCCTTATCTGGGATCTCGATGACACTTACTGGCGCGGTACTCTAACCGAGGGCGGCATCACGGAATACGTGCGCGAGCATCATGACATCGTGATCAAACTCGCGCAGCGCGGGATCATGAGCTCTATCTGCTCGAAGAACGACGAAGTGAAGGTCATGGAGATCCTCAAGCGCGAAGGAATCGCCGACTACTTCATTTTCCCCAGCATCTCCTGGGGGCCGAAAGCCACCAGACTGGCGTCGATCATCGAAGCCGTCCAGCTCCGCCCGGCTACCGTGATGTTCATTGATGACAACCACCTCAACCGTGCAGAAGCGGTTGACCTCATACCGGATCTGCAGATTGAGGACGAGACATTCCTCACGCGCGTGCTATCGGACCCCCGCTTCAAGGGCAAGGATGACAGCGAGCTAACTCGCCTCGCACATTACAAAGTGCTGGAACAGCGTAAGCGGGATGAAGCCAAGGCGGAGGGCAACAACGAGGAGTTCCTCCGCGGTTGTGACGTGCGTGTGTATATCGAGTACGACGTAGAGAGGCATATCGACCGCGCCGTTGAGTTGATCAATCGCACCAACCAGCTTAACTTCACCAAGGTGCGTCTGCCAGAAGACCCCAAGAAGGCGCGGGCAGAACTATTAGCGCTGCTGCATGACCCATTCCGACAGAGCGGTCTGATCAGGGTTGTGGATAAATATGGCGATTACGGCTTCGTCGGGCTATACATGGTCACGGGCGCGAACGCCAGCGGCGTCGTTGATCCGCAAACTGGGCGCCTCGTTCAGCGGCTCGATCATTTCTGCTTCTCCTGCCGCACGCTCGGTATGTTGGTCGAGGCGTGGGTCTATGACTATCTGCAGCGCCCGCGGATCAAGATCGTGGGCGAGGTTCTGACAGACATCACGGTCGCTCGCCCGATCGACTGGATCCGCCTTGGTTCAGCTGGTGGCACTGGCACGCACACAAACGCGGCACAAAAAATCTTCCCAGAGATTCGTGTGCATGGCGGGTGTGAAGCTAACTCTGTTGCGCACTACCTCACGCCCTACGCCGGTCATACTACTGTCACCGGCAATTTTCACGCAGGTATGACTTTCTGCCGGGTTAATGGCTCCACTCTTCTGCTCTCAGCCTGCGACCGTTCGGAGCCATCATTGGAATCCGAGGCCGACGCACTCGGTATTCCAAAAAACATGCTTGTGACCGACTATTTTCAGAGCGCTCCCGCCGGGGCAGCTTTCGTTTTTGGCGGGCAGCTGGACAAGCCTGGGTCGCTGCGCTATCGCCACAATCAGCACGGCTGGGAAATTTGTGTGGAGCCTCATGGTCTGTATGGTGTCGATCTAGTCTCTACCGCCAGGGAAGACATCCTTGCTCGTGTTGCGGGGCTGAATTGGCCAGACGCAGCCAAGAGCAATATCGCCAAGATAGCCCTGCACATTCATGAGAACTATGAGAGTGTCGAATTCAGCCAGGAGCGAGACCTAAGCCCGGCGATGGAAGAGATATTCAGCCGTGTTCCGCTCGGATCGAAGCTGGTGCTGATAACGGATCATTTTCGGGTGCGTGCTAACAACGGGGAAGTTATGGATGCGCCATGGTCCGCAGACTATCACGCCGCAATCACGGCAATCGCGGCCCCGCATCCGTTTGTCCGCGTAGTATCCTTCAAGGATCATGTACGAAATGAAGAGGAAATAAATGTCGGTGGCAATCACTACCATAGGATGGTCTATCTTCGGATGGCCGAAGCGATCATCGAAGAACTGAAGAAAACACCGCCGAAAACGGCAGAGCTTGGGTGGGCGACGGAGGCGGCATGCGGACGACGGAGGCAGCATGAATGAGACTGCCATGAATCAATCAGCTCTCGGGGCCGCCGCGATTCAGACATTAGCCGCTTTGTTGGATGATAACGACGGCAGGAAAATGTTTATCGAGGCAGTCTACTCCGCCTTCCTTGAGAAGCACGCGAGTACGGATCGAGCATATAACATCGACAAAATAGGTCGTCTTGCCGCCGCTATTGAAAGTCACCGCTACGCATCCCAGAAAATGGTCGGTGTTCCTCGCTTTCAGAACCGAAATGACCTACTGGACTTTGCTTGCAAAAACATTACTGTTGACGGCCCCATTCTCGAATTTGGTGTCTGGTCAGGCCGCTCGGTCAATTTAATAGCCTCGCTATTACCGTCCTCAAAAGTGTATGGTTTTGACTCATTCGAGGGGTTGCCTGAGGCGTGGTTCGGCAAAACGGGTGGAATTGGCCAGTTTTCACGCAATGGGGAATTGCCACAGGTACGGGAAAATGTCGAGCTGGTGGTGGGTTGGTTCGACCACGTTCTTGCACCTTTTTTGGATACACATGAATTCGAAAAAATAGCACTATTGCATATAGATTGTGATATTTACTCCTCGACACAATCGGTCTTCAGCTATTTGTATAAAAAAATCGTCCCGGGAACAATAATTGTATTCGATGAATACTTCAATTATCCAACTTGGCAGCGACACGAATATGGCGCCTTTCAAGAATACGTAGCTTATCGTCAGATTGAATATGAATATTTCGGGTTGGTCCCGGGAGACATGCAAGTTGCAGTGCGTATATTGTCAGTGTGAGATGACGGTGCGGGGCTTGTTGACGCTCCGGCTTAGTCGCTAAGTAATGTGTTTTCGCTTTTCACAACCGTTGCGACGGCCCCATATCG
>CAWKME010000056.1:0-6438 GCA_963850645.1 uncultured Actinomycetota bacterium
GACAAAGTCATCGCCATGTCTTATTGGTACGACACTCGACGGAGTGTGTCAAGTAGGCTGCAGTCGCGAAGTTCCACCCGAACTCCGCTTGTAGGTTCTCATCCAACGTGGCGGAATTCTCATCTTCGTGACATCAAAATGGCGGTTCCGTAGATCGTTTGGGCGTGTTGCGCATAGCCGCGTCGGCGGCCGAATATTGCGACGACTTACCCCGGCATATGATCCCGCCGGTGACAGAGCCACCTCACACCGGTCGGTGGTGAGAGCCCGGAACCAACCCCCTCAAACTCGCCACTTCCCCGGCCTCGTCGAGCGTGTTTTTGGGCCTGCATCGGCGACCTATTTGGTGTCGGTGACGACGACGGTCTGACGAATGAAGGTGTCTTCCACGGCGGAGTGGAAGAGGAAGTCGGCGACGTTTGCGCGAGAGGTTGAGGGGAAGATCGGCAATTTCGTGACGTCCTCGAGCGCGACCGCGGTGTAGCGGGTGCTGTCTCGGTCGTTTAACGCTCCGGGGTATTCGAGGGTCCATTTCAGATCGCTAGCCCTCAATAGCACTTCCGACGCGGCTTTGTCTGCGTATTTTTTGCGCAGCGCAGTGCGGAAAATCAGGCCGGCCAGGAACGATGCCTTGGCGAGGGAGTCGCCGACCCCGAATGCGGACACGATGAGGAAACGGTCAACGCCTGATGTTTTCGCGGACGCGATGACTGCACGGACGGTGTCCGTGATCAGCGTCGGGGTTTCGCGGACGTTTTTCACTCCGAGCATGCTGATGACCGCGTCGTGGCCTTGGGCTGCCGTCGCGATCACGGCCGCGTCGGTGACGTCGCCGCTGACGATTTGAGCGCGCGGGTCAACGGTGGCGTCGGCCCTCCGAACGAGGGCGGTGACCTGGTGTCCCTGGTCGAGTGCCTTTTTGACGAAGGGGACGCCGGTGCGGCCGGTTGCTCCAAGGACAAGAAACTTCATAATATTTCGCTTTCTATTGAGGGATGACATGGGCGTGCTGGTGCGCGGTGTTTTTTGACCCTGCATCGCGGCAGCCGCCCGTCTATCACCGGAAATCGTCAGGATCATTGACGATACTAGTCAACAAAGCTGACTAATGTCAAGGCGGAGTCGAAGCCTGCTGTCGTCCGCTGGCTCCGGCGGCTCGGGCGAACGGGAATCGGGGGCGGACGGCTCAGCGCGGCCGGGTTTACCGCTGCGTAGGGGTCGGTGATCTCGCGGAGTTGATCCAGGATCTGGTGCAACAACGTGAAGTTGCGGGTGCCCAGGTAGGCCTTCCACTCCGAGAGGATCTCGTCGAGTGTCGCCTTGGCTACCTCGACCGCCCGCCGGCCACGTTGCTCGATCACGATCAGCCGGGCGCGGCCATCCGCGGGGTCGGGGACCCGGCGGACATAGCCCAAGCGTTCCAGTTGGTCGACCAGCACGCTGGCGCTCTGCTTGCTCATTTGCGCCTGGTCAGCGAGGTCTGTGAGGCGCGAACCGTCAGGGGCGATGCGTTGAAACACTCGGCACTGGGTGAGGGTCCAGTCGTCGAACCCGGCATCCTGGATGGCCCGGAAAATCCGGTCCTCGGTGTACCGGTACGGGATGAACAACGACACCCCTAGATCAACCCGCTGCTCGTCGTCCATGCCGCCCTCGGCTCCATTCGCCCACCTGATCCCACGAGGATTAACCCTACGTCAATGCCACCGAGCCTGATCATCGTGGACCCGACCGCCGCGGCGCGTGCGCAGCGGTGCGCTCGCTGCGTTCCGCACGCGCCATCTTCGCCTCAGCGACTTCGCCACCTGTTGCTGGTGTCATCGGTGCCGCTGAACGACTATTGTAGTAAAGATACGCTGACTAGTGTAAGTGGCTGGAGAGTCGAATGACACGTCATCGACAAGCGACCCGAACCGCGTCGAGTTGCGCATGATTTGTTACCGCCAGCGAGCATCTTGCCCGGCTCGTGAATGCCGGCCTGCTGAGCGTGGAGCGTCAGGGCCGTGGCCGCTATTTCCGGTTTAGCGCCAAGCCCGTGCGGGAAGTTGCGGTTGTCACCAAGAAACGCGGTCTCAGAGAACAGCTTTGCGAGGCTGGACACCTCGTCGTTCAAGGGGTTGGCGTTCGCGGCCAACTCGTCGGCGATCTCGGTGTATCTCGTACCGATCAGTTTCGCATCGCTGTACGACCTCGGGCTAACACCAGCAGGTGCGGCTCCAGTGGCATCACTGCACGTCAATCTGCACCAGCCGCCTGGGGTTTGATGTCGGTGCGCGACGCTATCGTCGGAACGGTGAGCGACGGACTAGAGGAGGCTGTCAGACGACTCGATGAACAGGTCGTCCGAGATGCCGACGTGCGTGCCAGCCACTGGTACGGGCCGCCGCCCGAGGACAACTGTCCCTGCGGATCGCGTCGACAGGCCACCCGCTGTCACCGGGCGAATGACGGATCGTGGATCGCCGAGCCACCGCCGCCCCTTCTGACCGGTCCGCGCACGGGCCACGCGAACCCGGGCTGCTACGCCCGTGCGAGCAAGGACTGCGACGAGGAACTGACCCGCGAGCACTTCATCACCGACGACGTGCTCGGTGCGATCTCGGCCGACGGCAAGGTCGTCGTCGTCGAGGGCGCCGCATGGCAGGACAATACCGAGCGGCGCAAGACGATTGGCCGCGCGTCGCTGTCGCGCAAGATGCTGTGCCGCCGCCATAACAACGCCTTGTCGCCGCTGGACAAGATGGCCGCCGAGTTCTTCCGGTACTTCCTGGAGGACCACCTCGACATCTTCAAATACCTGGGGAACGACGACCGTGACAGCTTCCCGCGAGGCTTCACCATGGTCAGCGGCCCCTACATCGAGCTGTGGATGCTCAAAGTCATCTGGGGTGCCATCGAAGCCGGCGCGATCGAATTAGACGGTCAAACTGCGTAACGCTTCCGACTCGGCGTGACGAGCCAGCAGTTGGCTGAAATCCTGTGGCGCGGGGCGGAATGGCCCAAGACGTGGGGGCTGTACGTTCTGCTCGACCACGACCGCGACCACCCATCTATACCGAAGGCCATACGCCTTCGCCCGGCCAGCATGGGAAGCGAGATTCTCGGCGGCTACGTCCAGATCGCGGGGTTCGAGTTTCTCATCAGCTTTGAGACGCCGCCGGTGCGGCGGATCTACCGCCCGTGCGGCATCACCTTCACACGGGTCGGGTTTCCAACGAACAGTTACAAGATGGTCGCGTTCGCGTGGCCCGAGATCGGACATCCGATCATCAACGTCGTATCGCAGGTGCCGCCCCACGAGGACTACTCGGTGCCGAGCAACCCGCGAGCCGCCGCTCGTCACGGTCGGATCGCGGCTGGCTCGCTGAACGTGACCCCCGTTCCGAGTCAGCCGCGAAGGACTTACGGGCCGAACAGTCCGTAGGCGCGAGCCTGCTCTGCGTGCACCTTCACGCCAGCGAGCTGCCAGGCCTTCGGTCACGTGACTTTGTCGGGAACGACTCCGATAGGCAAGCTCGCGGATGTCATGGATAATGCCGATTATCCATGAAAACCGTTGTAGCACAGTCGCTTTAACCATGGCGCAGCATTCGTCGGTGTCAGAGCAGCTCTCTAATTCATGACCTCCAAGGGCCTGCGAGCTCTACGGGCTGAACTCCAGGCGACGTAGCTACGTGCTGGCGACGTCCCTCCCGTGCGAGCGGCTGAACTGCACAACCGTGCGGCTCTAGGATCCGCCACGAAGATGAGAAATATTGCTCCGCCATTTTGATGAGAATTCTGCGAACGCGCAGGTAGAGGCGTCGAGCTCCGCCAGGGAGTTTGAGAAACTACACGCGGCTCCCTCCATACTGAACGGGCATTCAGCATGGGAGGTGGATGTGCACGTTGCTCTCACCGGGCCGGGAATCGTCGCCGCACTGGTTCTCGCCCCGCACGCTGCCGCCGATTCGGCGACGCCGTACGTGAAGCTTCCGTCAGCGATCTGTGAAGCCGATGTCGGCAGCACCGCCTCCAGAGTGTTTTCCCGCAGGCGCCTGTTGATCCCTGCTTCGCCCCCGAGTGCCCCGAGGTGATGCACATGGATCAGGCTGTAGTTGACGCCGATGGAACCTTTAGTTGGAGAGACGCAAACATCGGCATTCCCGGCGCGGCCGGCCCGGGCTGGTTCACTCTCGAGGCGGGGCAGGCTTACCACGTCAATGGTTGGACAATGCAGCGGAATGACAATGACGGCACCACCGTCACGAACGACGCGACTGGACACGGCATGGCCCTTGAACCTCTCAGTGACCGGGGCCCCATGGGTGAAGTCCAGACCGCGGTAAGAGCCTTCTGATTTCGGGGAAAGGATGAGAATGAAGACCATACTCGTTGGACTGGTAAGCGCCGCAATAGTTTTCGCGCCATCAGCGAGCGCCGACGTTCCCGGCCTCTCGCCCTTTGTCGGGACCTGGCAAAAGCACGACGCGCGGCTCGTGATCGACAACACCGGCACCGGCGTCGATACTTACCCCGACCTCGGGGTCTGTTCGAGTTGCTCGGAAGGCGACGCGCCACGCGGCACCCTCACCTTCACTTTGACATCCGCTTTGGACGGCGTGGCCGTCGGAAGCATCACAGCCAGTTCCGATCCAGCGAATCACGCCGTCGGTGCGCCGGTGACAGCCACGCTCACCGCCGGCTCGCCGGGTCAACTCCTTCAGCTCACCGTCGACGGCATGCCGCAGTTGCCGTTCTGCGACACCGCCGCGGAAGCAACCGGTCAGTGTGGCGCCTGAATTCGAAGAGGGCATATGTCCTATCGGGACCGCGTCAGCTCGCCGGGGCCGAAGAAGCTGCTGGCCCTGGACGGCGGCGGCATTCGGGGCGTGATCACCCTGGAGGTGCTGCGACGGCTCGAGTCGATGTTGGCCGTGCAGGTTCAGCGGTTGGACTCGGTTCAACACGTTGGCGAGCTGAGGCGGGTAGGGCAGGCTGCGGCACGCGACGTGGCGCTGGGACACTTCGCCGGATTCCTCGAGGCGGCTCGGTGAATCGGGTCAGACACCCGCGCCGGGGTTCAAGATGCCCAACGGGTCCAGTGCGTCTTTGATGCGGCGATTCAGCGCCATCGCGTCGGGTCCGAGATAGCCCTCCAGCCACGGGCGCTTCAACCGGCCGACACCATGCTCGCCGGTGATCGTGCCGCCGAGATGCAAAGCAAGATCCATGATCTCGCCGTATGCCAACTCGGCGTGCTCGCTCATCGTGGCGTCGGCGGGATCGTAAACGATCAGCGGATGGGTGTTGCCGTCGCCGGCGTGCGCGATCACCGAGATGATCAGCTCCCGTTGGGCGGCAATGCGCGCGATCCCGGCGACCAGGTCGGCCAGCGCGGGCAGCGGCACCCCAACGTCTTCGAGCAGCAGCGGGCCTTTGGCTTCCAGCGCCGGAATCGCGAACCGGCGGGCCGCGACGAACGCCTCACCCTCCTCCGGGTCGTCGGTGGAAAACACTTCGGTCGCGCCGTATTTGCTGAACACCCCGGCCATGAACTCGGCGTCTTCGGCCCCGCCGTTTCCGCGTTCGTCGGAGGCACCCAGCAGCAGCGCGGCGGCGCCGCGGTCCAGGCCCATCCGCAGCTTGTCTTCCACCGCGTTGATCGCGACCGAGTCCATGAACTCCAACATCGCGGGGCGCAGCCGCGCGGTCACCCCGAGGACCGCTTCGGCGGCGGCTTCCACGGACGCGAAATTGGCGACCACCGTGCTCAACGGCTGCTGCGTCGGCACCAGCCGCAACGTCACTTCGGTGATCACGCCCAGTGCGCCTTCGCTGCCGACGAACAGCTTCGTCAGGCTCAGGCCGGCAACGTCTTTGAGCCGCGGACCGCCCAGCCGGACCGCGGTGCCGTCGGCCAGCACCACCTGCACACCCAGTACGTAGTCGGTCGTGACGCCGTATTTCACACAGCACAGCCCGCCGGCGTTGGTCGCGATGTTGCCGCCGATGCTGCAGATCTCATACGACGACGGGTCAGGTGGGTACCACAGCCCGTACTCGCCGACCGTCTTTTTCACCTCGGCGTTGAGCAGTCCGGGCTGGCACACTGCGATCCGGGTGACCGGGTCGACCTCGATGTCGCGCATCTTCTCGGTGGACAGCACGATCCCGCCGTCCACCGCGGTGGCGCCGCCGGACAGGCCGGTGCCCATGCCGCGGGTGACCACCGGAACGTGGTGAGCGCTCGCCCAGCGCAGGATGGTCTGCACCTCTTCGGTGCGCCGCGGACGCACGACGGCCATCGGCTTTCCCGCCGACGGGTCGAAGGCACGGTCTTGCCGGTAGGACTCGGTCACCGCGGGATCGGTGACCACCATCCCGTCGGGCAGCTCGGCGATCAGGCCGGCCAGCGCATCGTCGGCCATGACAGCGATCCTACGTAGGGGCGTCGCT
>CAWKME010000057.1:0-4146 GCA_963850645.1 uncultured Actinomycetota bacterium
GACGAGTCGTCATCATGTCTTATTCGTACGACAATAAGCTGAATGTGTCAACAGCTCGCCGCGCACTGACGATGCTCTGTGGGCAGACGCTCCCGTTTCGCTCAGAGGCGGACCGACGGTGCCGCTCCGCTTAGAGACTGCTGTGACAGGCGTGACTCAGATGCCCGCGCCCGGGTTGAGGATGCCCAGCGGGTCCAGCGCGTCTTTGATGCGCCGGTTCAGCGCCATGGCCTCGGGTCCGAGATAGCCGGCCAGCCAGGGCCGCTTCAACCGCCCGACGCCGTGTTCGCCGGTGATCGTGCCGCCGAGGCTGCAAGGCCAGATCCATGATCTCCCCGAACGCCAGCTCGGCTCGCTCGCGTCATCGCGGCGTCGGCGGGGTCGTAGACGATCAGCGGGTGGGTGTTGCCGTCGCCGGCGTGCGCGATCACCGAGATCATCAGGTCGCGCTCGGCGGCGATACGCGCGATCCCGCCGACCAGGTCGGCCAGCGCGGGCAGCGGCACGCCGACGTCCTCGAGCAGCAGCGGGCCCTTCTCCTCGACCGCGGGGATGGCGAACCGGCGGGCGGCGACGAACGCCTCGCCCTCGTCCGGGTCGTCGGTCGAAAACACTTCCGTCGCACCGCATTCGGTGAACACCCTGGCCATGAACTCGGCGTCTTCGGCGCCGGCCGTGGCCGCGTTCGTCGGATGCGCCCAGCAGCATCGCGGCGGCGCTGCGGTCCAGGCCCATCCGCAGCTTGTCTTCGACGGCGTTGATCGGCGACCGAGTCCATGAACTCCAGCATCGCCGGGCGCAGCCGTGCGGTCACCGCGAGCACCGCCTCGGCGGCGGCTTCCACCGACGCGAAGTTGGCGACCACCGTGCTCAACGGCTGCTGCGGCGGCACCAGCCGCAGCGTGACCTCGGTGATCACGCCCAGCGTGCCTTCGCTGCCGACGAACAGCTTGGTCAGGCTCAGCCCGGCGACGTCCTTGAGCCGCGGGCCGCCCAGCCGGACCGCGGTGCCGTCGGCCAGCACCACCTGCACGCCGAGCACGTAGTCGGTGGTGACGCCGTACTTCACGCAGCACAGCCCGCCGGCGTTGGTCGCGATGTTGCCGCCGATGCTGCAGATCTCGTACGACGACGGGTCCGGCGGGTACCACAGTCCGTACTCGGCGACGCGTCTTCTTCACCTCGGCGTTGAGCAGTCCGGGTTGGCACGACCGCGGTGCGGGTGACCGGGTCGACGTCGATGTCGCGCATCTTCTCCGTCGACAGCACGATCCCGCCGTCGACGGCGGTGGCGCCGCCGGACAGGCCGGTGCCCATGCCGCGCGGTCACCACCGGGACCTGGTGAGCGGTGGCCCACCGCAGGACGGTCTGCACCTCTTCGGTGCGTCGCGGGCGCACCACGGCCATCGGCTTTCCGGCCGACGGGTCGATGGCCCGGTCTTGGCGGTAGGACTCGGTCACCGCGGGGTCGGTGACCACCATCCCCTCGGGCAGCTCGGCGATCAGGCCGGCCAGCACATCGGCGCCCATGAGTTTCTCCTATGTCAAGCCGCTGCCGGTTGGCAAGGCTGAATTCTGTTCTGGTGGTCGGTGTGGAGGTGGCCGAAGACCACTCGGGATAGTCGTCGTTTGAGACAGCGCAGGGCTTCAGGGTTGGAATCGCCGGCGGCGATGCGGTGGCGATAGTAGGTGTGTCCAAGGCCCGTGAGGCGGATCTGGGTGACGGCGATTCGGTGCAGGGCGGTGTTGAGTTGACGGTTACCCGAGCGGGTCATCCGCACGCGCCCGGCGGTGTTGCCCGACCACACCGGGATCGGCGCCACCCCGGCGTGGCGAGCGAAAGCGGCCTCACTTTTGAAGCGGCTCACTCCGGCGGCCTCGCCGATGAGTTTGGCTGCGGTCAATTCCCCGCAGCCCGGAAGAGCCAGCAGTGCCGGGGCGACCGGGCGGACCCGTGCGCCGATCCGTTTGGCCAACGCGTTGATGGCCTCGGTGAGACGGGTGATATCAGCCAGCTCGTCACGAGCCAACTCCGCGACCAAACCGTCCACGGTGTCCAGCCAGTCAGCGAGGATCCGGCGATGCTTGGCCAAATCCAGCGACCGGGACTTAGGCGCACGATCGGGATCGAGTTCATGCACCCGCCACAACAGCCGGTTGATCGTGGCGGTGCGTTGCGCCACAAGATCTTCCCGGCGATCCACCAACAACTTCAACTCCCGCGAGACCTCATCATGGGAGGCCACCGGCAGATCAGGCTCACGCAGAAAACCCCGCGCGACCGCCAACGCATCAATGGGATCGGACTTACCCCGAGTGCGCGCAGACTTGCGGGCCTGAGCCATCAATTTCGGTGGCACCCGCACCACCTTCTGATCGAAGGCCAACAGATCGCGCTCTAGGCGCGCCGACAGATGCCGGCAATCCTCGATCGCCCACACCACCTGCGCACCGAAGCGTTCCCGAGCCCACATCACCGCCTCGGCATGCCCCGCCGTAACCGCTTTGACGGTCTTTTCAGCGATCTTGCGGCCCACCTCGTCGACCGCAACAAAGGTATGCGTGCGCTTGTGCACATCGGCTCCAACAACAACCATGGAGGTTGCCTCCTTCACTGTGAGGTGACGGTTGGGCCGGTCGGCGGACACATCTCAGTCGGGGGCGATGCCACGCTCCTGACTTGTTGAATCGAACGCGGACACCGCGAGAGTCTTCGGCCTCGTAGCGTCCGAGGGTGCCGGATGGCACTGGCTCGCACAGCTCCTTGCCGCTTTCGGGCTGGCTCATTGATAGCGTGCCACCGCCGTCCGGCACCCAAGCGGTGTGGCTCGACAGAGGCATGCAAGCAGATCGACTTTAAGTCAGGGTGCCCACCGCGCACGTCCCATCCCAACGAGCGCAAGGCCGGTAATCCGTGATCCTGATCGGTATCGATCCGCACAAAGCCACCCATACCGCAGTCGTAATCGACAGTTCGGGCAACAAGATTGCTCAACGCCGGTTCCCGGTCAACGCCGGAACTTTTCGACAGTTGATGTCTTGGTGCCAGCGATGGCCGCAGCGGCGGTTCGCCGTGGAAGGCGCTGGCGGCTTGGGTCGCGGTATCGCCCAGCAGCTCGCCGCAGCCGGCGAGCACGTTGTTGACGTTCCCTCCACACTGTCGGCGCGGGCCCGCATGCTGGCGACCGGCGGAAACCGCAAGACCGACGCCGCCGACGCGCTGCACGTCGCCCAAGTCGCGTTGTTCCGACCAGACCTGCGCCAGGTCTGGCGCGAAGACCAGACCACCATCCTGCGGCTGCTGACCGAACGCCGCGATGACCTGGTCGGTGAGCACACCCGTCTGCTCAATCGGCTTCACGTCCTGCTGCGCGACTTGGTCCCAGGAGGCGCGCCCACCGCGCTGTCTGCTGACAAGGCCGCCGACATTCTCAAGCGGATCCGGCCATTGACCGCGACCGACTGCTGCCGACGCGACCTCGTCCGCGATCTTGTCGCCGACCTGCGTCGCTTCGACCGCTTGATCAAGGACAACGAAACGCAGATGCGTGATGCATTGGACGCCACCGCAACGACGCTCACCGAACTGCCTGGAATGGGAATCGTGCTGGCCGCCAAAGTCCTCGGACATGTGGGAAGCATCGACAGATTTCCGACCGAGCATCACTTCGCCAGCTATACCGGCAGTGCCCCGCTGGAAGCGTCTAGCGGCAACACCATCCGCCACCGGCTTAACACCGGCGGCAACCGTGCCCTCAATTGCGTGTTGCATGTCGTTGCCACCTGTCAGATCCGCGACAGCGGACTCGGACAGGATTACTACCGACGCAAGATCTCCGAAGGAAAGACACCGCCCGAAGCACGCCGTGCCCTCAAACGCAGGCTTTCCAATGTCATCTACCGCACGATGAAACGCGACCAACGGAAACTCCTTCCCGAAGCCGCTTGACACACAGAGGCGCTATCAAGTCACGCCGGCCGGTCCTTCACACCTGATGCCGACAAAACGCATGAACACCAACCCGAAGGCGGCAGCGATCCTACGAGCCAGACACCAGGTGATCAGGATCCAACCACCGCAACATGCGGCAACCTCACCCTGACACTGACGCGATCCTACGGAGGCCCGGCGGCCAGCGATTTTC